>NZ_FMUR01000004.1:0-379171 GCF_900101605.1 Butyrivibrio hungatei | reverse complement strand
ATAGAGCGATGCTGAATAGTGGCAGAGTGAAAAAGCAAGAATAAACTGCCTATATAGAGCGATGCTGAATAGTGGCAGAGTGAAAAAGCAAGAATGAACTGCCTATATAGAGCAATGCTGAATAGTAGCAGAGCACCGAAGCAAAAAAGCACTGCCTATATAGGGGATGGATAGATAGTAGCAGAGCACCGAAGCAAAAAAGCACTGCCTATATAGGGAGATGGACAAATAGTGGCAGAGCACCAATGCAAAATACCTTGTCTTGTGACAGTAGTGTGCCTGCATGTTGGCAATTGTCATCATGCAGGTGCACCTGGGATGCATAGAATAGACTGCATCTGCGCGCCATTGGGGTGTGGAAAGCTTTTACAGCGGCGTATCATATTGACACGCCGTGTATTATAGAATTATAATGATTTGCAATTGTGTTGCATATTTAAAAAGGAGCGGGAATGGAAACAGCGGTACATATTTTTGCCGGGTTCCTTGATAGTGGTAAGACTACGGCTTTACAGGGGACTTTATTAAGAAAAGAAGATGTCGCAAAACGTTCTGTAGTCATATGCACAGAAGAAGGCGAGGAAGAGTACGATATTGATGCTCTTAAAGATAGGGGAACAAGCCTTGTCACAATTGAAGAAGAGGAAGAACTGACAGAAGACTTTCTTGAGGAAATAAAGAAGGTTCACAATCCGGAAGTCGTATATATCGAATTTAACGGAATGTGGGATCTTAAGGCATTTGTCAAAAAAGACCTGCCGGAAGGTTGGTATCTTTCAAATATTTTCAGTCTTGTAGATGCGAACACTTATGATATGTACCTGATGAACATGCGTCAGACTATCATGAATCCGCTTAGTGTTTCGGATGTGATCCTTTTTAACAGGTGCGATGAAAGTTTCAAAAAGAGTGATGTAAGGCGTTCAATAAAAATCCTGAACAATTTGGCTGAGGTATATTTTACAAAGCCGGACGGAAGTATAGATTTTGCAAATGAAGAGTTTTCTGTTCCGGAGAAGGACGGAATACTTGATGTTACCGACAAGTTCTTTTGCCCGTGGTTTATTGACTGTATAGAAGATACCGACAAATACTATGGGAAAACGGTTAGATTCACGGCTCTCATAACAGGCGGAAACGGACTTGGCAGTAATCAGTTCTATGCGGGGCGTTATGCTGCTATATGTTGTGCGGAAGATGCGCAGTATATCGGATTTGTGGCAAAGTACGACGGTGAGATTCCCAAAAACGGCGACTGGGTGATACTTGAAGCAAGGATCGCCAAGGGGCAGAGATCGGACAATAAGCTTGTTATTCTTCTGGTGGTCAATAAGCTTACCAAGATAGAAGCACCGGAAGACAGATTTTTATATTTTTGAATAAAAAAGAATGGAGAAATGCAATGTCAAAGAGAGAAGTACCTATAGTGATCATTACCGGATATCTCGGATCGGGCAAGACAACCCTGATGCAGAATATCCTTAAGCAGGAAAAGAGAAAGATAGCACTTATCGTAAATGATATGGGAAGCGTAAATATAGATGCGTCCATATTGAATAAATCGGGAAACAAACTCCTTCAGGTTGAGATGGTTGAGATGCAGAATGGGTGCATCTGCTGTACTTTGAAAGACGAGTTCATGGCCGAGATAGAGCGCTTGTCAGCCGATAAGTCAATTGAGGCTATTTTTGTGGAAGCGTCGGGAATCAGCGAACCGTCATCAATTGCAGGCGCTTTTATAAATTACGAAGAGATGACTCCCGATACAAGAGTATATCTTAAGGCTGTTGTTTCTGTGGTCGATGTAGACAGGATATACCGCGAGTTCCTTCATAATCTTACTTCCGAGGAAGAGAACGACGACGGAGACATCATCAACCTCATCATGGATCAGATTGAATTTTGTAATCTGATGATACTTAATAAGACAGATCTTTTGACCGAAAGCGAGCTTTCAGAGGTAAAAGAAGGACTTCGCAATATCCAGCAGGAAGCAGAGATGATCACTGCCGTACACGGAGATGTCGATCTTGATGTTATCCTTAACAGACCGGACTTTGAGTTTGAAGAGGTGGAGGCATACAGCGCGGTTCAGAAGGCTCTTAACAACTGCGAACATGACGATGAGAAGGCATGCGTTGATGAGTACGGAATTTCTTCATTTGTATTTGAGGAAAAGAAACCCTTCAACCGTGAAGCTTTCAACAAGCTTGTAATGGACTATCCAGAGACACTTATAAGAACCAAAGGCTACATCTGGTTTGACGATGACTGGGATCACATACAGCTCTTTGAACAGGCGGGAAGGAATGCTTCTATCACTGAGATGTCTCAGTGGGTATCCGCTTGGCCTGAAGAAGAACTCGCACCTGTATTAAAAGACTTCCCCGATCTTACTGACGACTGGGATGAAGTGTACGGTGACAGAGGCAACCAGGTTGTGTTCATCGGTAAGGGGTATGAGAAGGCAGAGATTGTGAAGCTTTTGTATGATTGCATCGAAGAAAAATAAAGATATTAATTACACATAAAATAGTGGATAAATATACGTAAATATAGTACCTTAATTATAGGAGAAAGGAGAATTCATTATGAGATATGTATGCAGTGTTTGTGGTTATGTTTATGACGAAGACAAAGGCGACAGCAATAATGGTATAGCTCCGGGTACTAAGTGGGAAGATCTGCCGGAGGATTTCAAGTGTCCGGTCTGCGGTGTTGACAAGGATATGTTCAATGCACAGGTATGACTTTAAGTTAAGAGGGCTTTCGGCGGATGAATTAAGAAATGCAGGGCAGGAGCGAAATGTTCCTGCCTTTTATACTGCCCTAAAATTATAGAATTAAAAAGAAAATTGCATAAATAATCGCAGAAGTTCTTTTGCCCTGTTAAGACGGTATCCGGGATAGTGCTCCTTGAAATGATTATTGCCGGATATTGCGTCGGTGTAGTATCTAAGCGCAAGTTCAAAGCATATCTTTTTAAAAGAAAATGGGATAAGCTCGGCGATATCTTTGTCCTCGCCTGACGCATCAAGGTATCCCTGTATGAGTTTCGAGGCAGCAGATTTATTAAGACTATTGTCCGATAGGCAGCAGGATCTTATGCAATCGGCAATCTCTTCAGGGACAGAGCCTGTCATGACGGTATCAAGGTCAAGGAAGCCAATGACTTTTCCGTCTTTAAAAAGCATGTTTGAAAGCTTTGCATCTCCGTGGATGACTGATATAAAACTATGCTCGGTGGATAGCATTTCAGGCATCGTCTTTTTTATAATTTCTTCGATTTCGTGATCTCTTATATTATCAGGCGCTTCCCGGTACTGCTTATAATAATATGAGATGTCGTGTAGATGGGGATATATGGCGCGTGGGCCTGCAGGGAGTGTCTTAAGAACAGAGTGGAGTTTCCCAAGGCCGTAACCGCATTGATAGCACTGACCTTCTGACAATGGAGTGCTTAAGATATCGCCTTCTAGATATTTATACATTCTAAAGCTACGGCGCTCTTCATCGGAAAGATCGGTAAAAAAGTAGCTGCCGTTTTGTTGTTTCATCCACTTTGGATACAATATTTTTTCACGATCGAAGACATCTGAATATAGATTGTAATTATATTCAAGCGCAGAAAGAGACATACCTTCCTGCATGCGCTGCAGTACGTATCTGCCTGCAGCGGTTTCGACCAGGTAGGTGTCGTTTATATTTCCGCCGGGTATGGCAGAAACGTTTATGATGTTTTCGGTTAAGTATTTTTTGCAGATATCTGTAATCATGGGCATTTGATGAATAAAATTTTTATAGTATCTTTTTTACCTTAAAGAAGATCATACTTCCGACAACGATGAATATGCTAAGTGCGATGACGATGGGATAGCTGAATTTCCAATCAAGCTCAGGCATATATTTAAAGTTCATGCCGTACCAGCCTACGATCAAAGTAAGAGGCATGAAGATCGTGGTTACGACGGTGAGGACTGTCATAATGCGGTTCTGCTTGACATCGAGCTGCGACTGGTACAGGTCGTTTAGCTGAATGGTGTAATCTCTTAGGTGCGTTGCTGCGTCGTACAGCCTGTCTACGCGGCTTGAGAACATACGAAAGTATCTTAAATTGTCTTCGGAAAAGAAGCCGTTTTCGTTCTCTTCAAGCTCCTGGCCGAGGTCCTGCAGCTGTTCATAGTGTATTCTCAGATCTCTGATGTCGCCGCGAATCTCGTTGTTGCGCTGAATATGCGCATCTTCGGCATCAGACATGATTTCTTTTTCTATTCCGTCAAGTTCGAGTTCGTATCTTTGCATGATCCTAAGGTCGTTATGAATTATCTGCTCGAGAAAATCATAAAGAAAACGCTCAAGAGAAGGTTTGCGCCATTTCTTGGTCTGTTTGATGCGCTTTACGAGGTTAAGGGCGTTGGCGCTTTTGTCAATGAAGATGATACCTTTTTCATCAAGGGCAAAAGAAAAGCTCTCGGGAACATCGGTCCCTGCCGACTCCACGGGAATACAGAAAGTTCCGGTAAGTGAATCGAAGTTTACTTCCGCCTTGGTTGTAAGGATGTCTTCATTTTCCATGTCAAGATCTATGCCCATATCAAAGTTTTCGCTCTGCGCCAGCCACTGCTCCGGGGTAAGAACTGCTACATATGGATAGCTCGCATCGTGGCACTGCTCGGCGCTACATTCTTCAAGGGTGTTCTTGATAAGATAATACATATTATTCCTCCGGAATATTGTTTGAATTCTATATCATGATAGCATTCAATAAGCGCGATAGAAAGAATAAATTGCTATGTCGATTTGTATGACTTATTATAAAAACAATCGGTTTCAAAAATAAGCAAGCAGGGGACAGACATGGAAAAAAGCTTGTCGCTGAGAGCATAGGTTTTGTCGACAGTATGCTCAAAGAGGGCTGGCGCATCAAGATTGTGATTGTTGCATCCAAGGGAAAAGAGCGGTTCTATGAGAAGTTTGGTTTTGCGGAAAGGCCAAATGAATCAGAGGGAGCCGGAATGAATATGTGGAGGGAGATATGATCTGATCGGAAGAAGGACCGCGTTTTAGAGTGACGAAGACAGAAGTGAAATGATTTTTTTAATCCTTATAAAATCCTTATATTTTTCATCTATCCTGTTTTTGACAGGAGGATAACAAATATGTTTAGTATCAGGGAAAAAGGATTAACGGGATTTAACTTAAAGTATCTGGCATTGGCTTTTATGGTGTTGGATCACATTCATTATTTTTTCGAATTTACAGGAAAGGTGCCGATTGTTTTCTCGTGGATTGGAAGACTTGCGGCACCGCTATTTCTGTTTTGCTTTGTGGAAGGATTTATTCATACGCATGACAGAAAAAAATACTTTTTAAAAATATATCTTATATCCGTTGGTATGGGAGCGATTCAGTTTGGCTTCTATAACGTGTTGTCTTTTGCGGTAAGAGGAGACGGATTTTTTCCGAAGAACGGAATGCTGTCCACGTTTGCAATCTTGTTTGTTGTAATGCAGGGAATTGATTGGATAAGGGAAAAGAAATTTGTTCGAGGAATCATTGCGGTGGTAGTTCCGCTCATCTTGCCTTTCATAATGTATTATCTTGTTTTTGCTCCGTTTGTAGCTACGGAGAATAAGATAGGACTCTTTTTGGCAAATCTGGTAAGTCTTTCGGTGCTTCCGCTTCATTCTGCAATCGTTGACGGTGGAACGGTGACGGTACTTGAAGGAATGATTCTTTTGATCTTCAGTTACTGCAAAAATAAGAATATTCGTATCTATGCGTGGGCTGCTTTTACGTTCTTACTTAACACGGCGGTCTTGCTCCTTGCGGGAATGCCGCTTAATGCAGAAACACTTTTCTTCAAGGCATATGAATGGATGGGAGTTTTTGCGATGTTTCTCATGTTATACTACAATGGTGAATACGGTAAGGGTAACGCCAAGCTGTTCTACTGGTTCTATCCCGTGCATGTGTATGTTTTGTACGGAGTTTCAATTTTACTTTACATGGTGATGCAATGAAGATTTTGGCTATAGATGACGAACAGGATATTTTGCGATTGATAGAAAAGGCGCTTAAGGGGCAGTATCAAGTTGATACTGTCCTTGTACCTTTGCAGAGTATTCCTGAAGATATGTCATCGTACAGTTTGATAATAATGGATGTTATGATGCCGAATGAGAGCGGCTATGATGTGATAAAAAGAGTCAGGAGTAAAGTGGGCTGTCCGATTATTTTTTTGAGCGCAAAGGCACTTGAAGAAGACGTGGTTTACGGACTTTCGCTTGGAGCCGACGATTATATCAGAAAGCCTTTTTCTGTCGCAGAATTAAGGGCGAGGATAGCGGCGCATATAAGAAGGGATAACAGAGACGAAGTGCGCGGCATGATCCGTTCAGGAGATATTACTTTGTATCCGGAAGACTGTGAGCTTAGAGTGAATGATAAAAAAGTGGAGCTGACAAAGAGTGAGTTTGAGATTGTGGAGCTTCTTTTTAAAAACAGAGGACAGGTGTTTTCCAAGACTCAGATCTACGAGTTTATTTACGGCTACGACAAGGATGGTGATGAATCGGCAATAACAGAGCATATCAAGAATGTTCGAAGAAAGCTTAAATCTAACGGAGCGGAGCCCATAGAGACCGTATGGGGGATAGGATATAAATGGAAAAAACAAATATAAAACTGACTACGGTTATTGGAATATATCTTTTGGTCATTGCAGGGCTTATGCTCGTTGCGACTGTTTTTTCTGTAATAATCTTTAACGGATTTACGGGTGAAAGAGCGGACAGCACAGAGAAGCAGGTTGAGGAGTGGCTTGATGAGGCGAAAGAAGCAGAAAAGCCGGATGTATTATCTTTTCCTCAAAAAGGTGATTATGTCATTGAATCTGAAAATGAAGTGACGGAATCAAAGATTGAAAACTGCAAGAAGCAGGATATGGATAGGTTTATCTCTTTTTATAAAACAAGCGGGATGAGCCGGCAGATAAAAGGAAGAGAAGTTTTTATTGCAAGAGTTGTGAACGGCTATACTGTATATGTCCATTACAGCATGAAGGCGAAAGGTGAGATGCTCGCGCTTTTTCTGTGTCTTGCAATCTACATTCTTGCAATTTTCGTACCTTCATTTGTGCTTATCTGGAAACTTAAGAGTATGATCTACAAAATTGCGGAAGAGAAGTGGCGAGGGGAATATGAGACTAAGCAGGAGATGGCGCAGATGGCGCATGATCTGAAAACTCCGCTCACGGTCATTCGCGGGAACGCGGACCTTCTCCTTGAGAACAATACGGATCCCGACGCCCGTGAATCGCTGACTTCAATCATAAATAATTCTGAACGCATTGCGCAAAGTATATTAGAGATTTTGGAGAAATAAGTAATATCCTTCGCGAAGTTGTCTGAGCAGATGCATCAAACGCTCGCTTCAAGCATAGGAAAAGCCTCTTTTAAGCGATTGCAAAAATCCGGATTTTGGTAAGTAATCAATGAGGCATTGGGATCGCCGAATACGATCAGTCTTTTATCAAGCCCGTTCTCTTCGAATATAGTATTAAGATATCTGATAAAACCTGTGTCGAACCAGTCATAGTAGAACTTGGCTGTATAATTGTATTCTTTTCCATTGCATTTAAAAGATACTTCACTTGTTCCCGTACCTTTTTCAAGGGTGTCTTTTGATACATTATTGGTTACATCTTCAAAGCTTAGTTCATCTCCCGAGATATGCTGACATTCCTTCAGAAAATCCGCATATTCAACTCCTTCAAAATCCGTATAAAATACATTCGAAAACTCGATTGCAGAGAAGAGAAAAGAAACGATTCCTTCTTCTCCCAGGTCGTTAAGCATATCCTGCGGAAATTTTTTCATGGATTTTATGACATTGGATTCATCGGCTTTTACGGATAAGCCGAGATCTTTTATTTTTTGATAATTCTTTTTCACAAATGCTTCTATATCTATCATTTTTATAATCCCTTTCCTTTTAAGTTGCGGCCGTGTCATTCACGGTGTAAGTTTTACATACAGTTAGTATACCATTTATGCATTGAAGTTTTTTATGGATTTATTTTGGTATGCGGGGAGGTATAAAATGCATTCTGATACAGAATTGACAGAAACGACAGATTTTACAGAATTATCTATATCACGACTTTATGTTGACACAAAAAAGAACATCCCCCATAATTTTATTTAGAGGTTTTTACCGGTGTAATGCGTTGTCTTTTTAAAGCGCTAAGTCAAGGCGCAGGCAACGTCAACAAAAATTCCGAATAAATTGAAGGGAGATTTTTATGGCAAACGAAATGGTTGTATTTCAGGGTAAGTCATTTTCAGTCGGACTTCAGTCAATGCTTGGATCTACGGCATATGGATGGTGTTTGACAGGTCTACCGAAGGGCGTTGTACTTTTAGGCATTGATACGGAAAAGGTTCCGTCATCTGCTACAGTTGCGCCTGTTATTCAGAAGTTCTGGTTCGTTGCTGTTTCTGAAACAGATAAGAAAGCAGAGATTGAATTCACAATGATCAATTTCACCAGCTTATCAGAGACAGAACAGAAACATAATGTTTCAATCTCAGTTGTTCCCAGTGATTCAGATGAATTTGCTAAGTATAGCGAAAATAATGATGTGATGCTTAGAAGTATCGGCAATGCAGCAATTCCTTACGGATATGTGCTCGGAGCGCAGGAGCCGCTCGTTAAGTATGGCTATGCATGTGATGCAGGCGATACGGCAGCACTCAAGTATGGTTATCCATGCGGCGTACAGGATGGAGCAAATATTAACGTAAAGTATGGATACGCATGTGATGTATCCGATACAGCAGCGCTTAAGTATGGTTATCCGTGTGGTGTGCAGGATGCTACATTAAAGTACGGCTATCCATGCGGCGTAGAAGATGCGTCGACCGGCGTTAAATATGGCTATCCATGCGGAGAACCGGTACTCAAATACGGTTATCCATGCGGAGATGCACCGGTACTTAAATACGGCTATCCATGCGGAGATACACCGACACTTAAATATGGCTATCCATGCGGAGCAAAGGATGCCACTCTTAAATACGGATACCCGTGCAATATTCAGAATTCCGCAGTCGCATACGGATATAATAGCAGTACACAGAATGCGTTGATGAAATATGGTTATTTCTGCTAATAAATTGAATACACAATGCCCATCGGCGGTTTGGAGGTTAAGAAATGGCACATATTGAATATAAACCGGTAACGGCAGTCTGGGAGGTTACAATGGGATGCAACATGCGTTGCGGCCATTGCGGCTCGTCTTGTGCGGGCGCACTCCCGGGAGAACTTAGCACAGATGAAGCTCTTGACCTATGCGATCAGATCGCGGAGCTTGGGCTGAGATGGATAACATTGTCAGGAGGAGAGCCGCTTACAAGGAAGGATACACCTAAACTGGTAAAAAGACTTTCTCGTAACGGAGTTAAGGTAAACATAATTACAAACGGCTGGCTTCTTGACGAAGAGATGGCAAAAAAACTTAAAAAGAGTGGGATATCGACGGTTGCAATAAGTATCGACGGAACGCCAAAGATACATGACAGTGTCAGAAAAGAAGGAGCTTTTGAACATGCCCGCAATGCTTTTTTTGCCATGACGGAGCTTGGAATAGAGACTGGTGCTGTCACAACGATCACAAAGAAAAATATCGATATTCTTTCCGACCTTAAAGAAGAACTCATAAGCATGGGCGTTAAGACATGGCAGGTACAGCTTGGTCTGCCGATGGGAAATCTTAAGGAAAACCATGATTGGGTGCTTGATCCGGAACAGGTCAATGATGTTATTGATTTTTGTTATAATACGGCAAAAGAGGGAAGAATACGAATATATCCCGCTGATTGTATTGGATATTATTCGAAAAAAGATCTTGAGACAAGGCGTATTTCTTTTGGCTTTGACAGACATTCTTTGTGGGATGGCTGCAATGCAGGTGTCCGAGGCTTTGGCATATTGCACAACGGTGACATATTGGGATGTACTTCAATTCGCTCAAAAGAGTTTATTGAGGGAAATATTCGCAAGAGAAAATTGCGTGAGATATGGGAAGATGAAAATGCTTTCTTATGGAGGAGGCAGATGACAAAAGAAAAACTTTCCGGTTCATGCAAAACCTGCGTATATGGCTCTAAGTGCCTTGGTGGTTGCCCGAATACAAGGCTTACGATGAAGGGTAGCATATATGAGGAAAATGAGTATTGCGCATACAATCTTTCCCTTAAGAAAAAAGAAACGAAGTATTCCAAGTGTGATAATGCCGCTGCATTACGTAGACTCGCTGATTCGCTTATACAGCAGGGCGATTATCAGGAAGCTTCTTTTGCACTTAAGAGGACAAAAGAACTTGATCCTGACAATGTCGATGTATACAGCGCAATAGGCTACAGTGAATTTATGTGCGGAAACTATGAATCATGCCTCGAAGCAAATAACAAAGCGCTTGAAATGGACGGAAGCAATACTTATGCCATGGGCGGTCAGGCTCTTGCTTTATTCAGGCTTGGGCAGAAGGATGAAGGCATACGCATCATGCGCAAAGCTGTCGAGATGACAGGCGGCCGCGACATGAACCTTATTCAGGATCTTAGGTACATGACAGACGGTAAAATGTGATAATATGTAAAAGATAATATGAAGGGCAGCCTTTTACACAATGGATGGAAAAGGCTGCCCTTTTCATTGCCGTAGGGAAAAATTATAATGGGGAAGAGGGTATAGGAGAAGAGCAAATGAATGAAAAGAAGAGCTAATAAATAAAATGGGGCTGGCAGAGAATATGGCAGCAGCTTTAGTTAGGAAAGGATGACATTTGCCCGGTTCCTGTCAGATTTTAGTCAGAATTGGTCAGAATTACCTTCGAGCATCGAAATGTTTGAAAACCTCCGAAATTGTTGCCGGTTACGTTGGCTATACAGTATGCTCGGCATCGAAAAATCTGGAAATGTTGTATTTTTGATGCTTTGAACATATTTATACATCTTTTGAAGCATCGAAAAACATCTGTGTTTAATATTTTGATGATTTATAGTGATCCGGTATCATAAAAGGAGAACATTGTCTTAGGAAATAGCTGACGGAAAAAATTCATCGACCTAAGGGGGTAATATGCTAAATTTGCATGAAAAAACAGTATCTTCAAGCCTTGGAACAACATACTACTGGACAAATGATATTGATAGTGACATTTCATTAGTTTTTTTGCCCGGATTATCGGCAGATCATAGGTTGTTCGAATTTCAGCTGGATGCATTTAAGGACGAGTACAAAGTTGTGGCGTGGGACTGCCCATGTCATGGCAAGTCGAGACCGTATGACAAATTTTCTTATCTCAATGTCTGCAATGAACTGGATAGTATTCTTGAAAAAGAGAGTGTGGATAAAGCTGTATTCATCGGGCAGTCGTTGGGCGGGATGATAGCTCAGTACTACATTGACAGCCATCCTTCCAAAGCTGCCGGCTTTATTTCGATTGGTAGCGCTCCTTTCGGAGATTATTATTCAAAATCGGATATGTTTTGGCTGTCTCAGCTTGAGTGGATGTGCAAACTTTTTCCCGATAAAATGCTCAGATCTTCAATGGCAAAGATATGTGGCTTAACGGAGGTTTCTCAGAAGCGTATGATTGAAATGCTATCTTCTTACACGAAGAATGAACTATGCCACTTGCTGTATGTCGGTGAAGCTGCGTTTATACCTGAGAACAAGAAAGTGGATATTTCATGCAAGAGCATTCTTTTGCTGGGTGATAAAGATAAAGTCGGTAAGGTGACCGCGTATAACAAAGAGTGGGCGAAACGGACGGGATTTCCGCTTATCATCATTCAGGATGCGGCACATAATGCAAACGACGATCAGCCGGATAAAGTTAATGCTGTTATAAAAGATTTTTTGGAAACTATTGAACCGGCAGAAGTACGTGAGAGATTAAAAGATATCGCAAAATCTATGATTAAAAGCTATGGAGGGTGACGAGATGGGAAAAATTGAGAGGTACGATGTAAGCGAAAAGTGGGCACATTCAGGAATTATCAAAGCAGGGGATACTTGCTATATAGGGTATTGTGTGGGAAATGTCGGCGGAGCTATTGAAGAGCAGATAAATGGAGCTTTTGACAACATGGAAGAAAGACTTGCCATGGTTGGACTTACCTTGGAATCTGTGGTTCAGATGGATTGTCTTTTCAGAGATGTTTGGAATATTCCCGTCATGGAGAAAATCATAAAGGAAAGATTCGGCGGAAAGTACCCTGTGCGCAAATCTATTCAGACTGAGTTTGCACATGTTGGCGGCAAAGATGGATTGCAATTTCAGGTCGATGCTATTGCTTATTGCGGATAAGTGATTCTGATGGAAAAGAGGACTGTATGAAATACGAATGGATCGATGAATATCTTCTGAAAATGCCGGGAGTTTCCAAAGATCTGCAAAAAGATTGGAACTGGATTCGGTACCGGATCGGCGAAAAGATGTTTGTCGCAATATGTCTGGATGATAATGACAAGCCCTATTACATAACTTTGAAACCGGAACCGCTTGAGGGCGATTTCTGGCGCAAGCAGTACGAGGATATAATTCCCGGATATTACATGAACAAGACACATTGGAATTCTGTAAAAGCGGATGGAAATGTGCCTGATGATATTTTAATGGATCTTCTTGAAAAGGCGTACAGAATAGTGCTTGAGAGCCTCAGTAAGAAAAGGCAAAAGGAGATACTGGGAGATGCCATTTGACTTTAAAAAGAATATAAAGAGTTTTATATGCCTAAAGATAAGCCTGAGATTATTACGGTTCCTAAGATGAATTATATCGCGGTTCGCGGCAAAGGTAATCCTAATGATGAAGCCGGTGAATACAAAGCTTCAATCGGGCTCTTATACGGGATTGCCTTTACTATAAAAATGAGTAATAAAGGTGACCATCAGATAGATGGATACTTCGATTATGTAGTCCTGCCATTGGAAGGATTCTGGTGGATGGAAGGAAAGCATCTTTTTTATGGGAAAATTAGATTTTTGATGCTTTTGTCTTTTGTATTAAAACTGAAAAGCATCGATTTTTCAGGCCTTCGCGGCTTTCGATGCTATTTCTATTATTATCAAAGCCTAAAAAGCATCGATTTACCGGACTTTTGCAGCTTTTGATGCTTTCAGCTCCGAAGCGCTCAAACAACCTATCAAAATAACTTAATAAATAGGCAGCATTTTTGAATGAAGCAGAAAAAAAGCTCATTCAAGGATGCTGCTTTTTAGTACCATAAAAGTGTAGTTGATAGAGAGTAATTATCTCTGGCATCTGCACGCAAAGAGTTGCAATTTCATTAAATGATACATTGACAGTTATCTATGTGTGTGATATATCTATACATAGACAATTATCTATGTGAGGTAAAAAATATGAATAGGATCGATGTGGCACTGATATGCAAAGCACTTTCTGACGCAAACAGACTGGAGATCGTGCAAATGCTTTCGGAAGGTGAAAAATGTGGATGCAGATTACTTGAGAGATTCGAGATTACTCAGCCGACTCTTTCGCATCATATGAAAATACTGGTGGAGTCCGGTATGGTAAATGATCGAAAGGATGGGAAGTGGCATTACTATTCTTTGAACGCGGAAACGCTTAAGATGTTTAAAGAATTTATTGAAAAGCTTGGTTGTATATGCGCAAGTGAAGAGACGGGCAGGTGTTGCAGATGATAGACGATTTTATATTGAACCAGGTACTTGGGATGAAGTGGCTGGATGAACTGATAGAAAGCCTGCTTTTATTTGCGGGTGCTGATCCGGAATCAGGACTTGGCGGTGGAATACATTTTTTTCTATATGATGTGATCAAGATTACAATTCTCTTGTGTGTTCTCATTTATCTGATTTCCTATATTCAGAGCTTTTTTCCGCCGGAGAGAAGTAAGAAGATTTTGGGACGTTTTCATGGCATATGGGCGAATTGTATCGCAGCTCTTTTGGGAACCGTGACACCTTTTTGCTCATGCTCATCAATTCCGCTTTTCATAGGCTTTACGAGTGCGGGGCTTCCTCTTGGCGTGACATTTTCGTTTCTCATATCTTCGCCAATGGTTGATATAGCAAGTCTGATCCTTCTTATTAGCATTTTTGGAACCAAGGTGGCTGTTTTATATGTGGGGCTGGGGCTTGTGATCGCAGTGCTTGGAGGAACCTTGATTGAAAAGCTTCATATGGAGGACCAGGTTGCGGAGTTTATTCGAAAGGCCGATTCGGTTGATATTGATTCACCTTCTCTTTCGCAAAAAGAGCGGCTTGTCTATGCGAAGGATCAGGTTTTGGATACTTTAAAAAAGGTTTTTCCATACATTCTTCTGGGCGTGGGAATCGGAGCTGTCATACATAACTGGATCCCGCAAAGTTTTGTGGAAGGCATACTTGGAAGCCACAATCCGATTGGTGTGGTGCTTGCGACTATAGTCGGCATTCCTATGTATGCAAATATTTTCAGTACCATAACCATAGCTGATGCGTTACTCTATAAAGGTGCTCAGCTTGGGACTGTATTGGCATTTATGATGGGAGTGACGACACTTTCACTTCCCTCAATGATAATGCTGAAGAATGCAATCAAAACAAAGCTGCTAACCGTATTTATCGCTATATGTACTGTGGGAATTGTAATTATCGGATATCTGTTTAATTTGATACAGAGTACGATTCTGTAGGAGGAAAAGAGAATGTCATTATTTGATTTTGGTAAGAAAAAAGAAGAGGAGAAAAAGTCCTCATGTTGCTGCGGGGGCAATTACTCTGCTGAAAATATGCAGATCGCTGAGGAAGAAAAAAGCTCAAAAGGGATAAAAATCCTTGGCGGTGGCTGTGAAAAATGTAATAAGCTTGAAGTGGCAACCATTGAAGCATTAACGGAACTTGGCATGGATACAACTATCGATCATGTAAGAGATTATGAAAAGATTGCCAGCTACGGAGTCATGACTACACCGGCCTTGGTCATTGACGGCAGAGTTGTTTCTTATGGTAAGGTTCTTAAGAAAGACGAAGTTGTAAAAATACTGAAAGGCATTGAAGGATAGAGAAGGTGATTATTCTGATGCTGTATCATAAAACTTGACACTTCTTCTTCACAGATTTTATAAAAGATCATGTGAATATATGGAGGGAAAAGGTATCTGTGGTAATCTGAGCGCGCTGTACAATTATCTCCTTCTTCAATGCGGTGTTGATGCGTATGTTTTTCATGATAATGGAATAACGCATGCGTGGTCGTACGTTAAGATTGACGGAGTCGGATATCATGTAGATACTACATGGACTTCAACATTAAATGATTTTATGACTCCAAGTAGTGTTCGTGAAAAGAATCTTGCGGAACATGGAATCACTGCTCCAATCAATCCAAGGTATTCTTTTGATGATGCGCCTCTAAATAAGCCCGGAATTGTTTTTTCTGCAAACGATAATAGATTCGCAGAGCTTCGTAATGGTTGGATTATATTAAATATCGACAGGGAAAGAAAGGTCATAACTTATGATTCTGAGGACGGAGTAAAAGAGTTTGCTTATGGCGATTTTTAATAACAGAATAATGTAGAAAACAGACAGTCTTTTGGCCTGAGCAGGAAATTAAGCTCATTCCGGGAGGCTGTCTGTTTTGATGGAAATGTGCAGGGATGCAATAGTTTTGTGGTCTTCCGCTTTCGGACATTGACTTTAAGAATCATTGAATTTGTATCAATCATCAACTTCAAAAAGGCGCCAATGTAGGGTATTATATTGAAGAGACCAAAATGGAGAGTGGCCGTAGGATTGTATTTTGACTCATATTAATACCTAAGAAAATAATAGTAGAATTATAGGGGAGAAGGATTATGGCGAGAACGGATTATTATTATTCAGATGAAGCACCAAAGGTGAATTCAATTGTTGCGGCTGCTTCAGCTATAGTGACATTAAAAGATGGAAAAATTGTTTTGCATAAGCGAGTCGATAACAAGGAGTGGTCACTACTTGGAGGAGGGATGGAGTATGGAGAATCTATTTCTGAAACTATTTTGCGAGAAATAAAAGAGGAGTCGGGATTGAATTGTGAAATTCATAAAGTAATCGGAATATATACTAATCCTAATCATGTGATAGCATATTCAGATGGTGAGGTAAGACAAGAATTTTCTATATGTTTTCATTGTATTGCAGATGATGGGAAGATTATTGTAAGTGATGAATCGACCGAAGTGCGGGCTTTTACGAGAGATGAGATCGAACTTTTATGTCTACATCCGGCGCAAAAGATAAGAATTGATGACTACTTTAGAAAGGAAGCTGAGGCGTTTATTAGATAATATGAAAAAGATAACAAAAGAGATATTGACATATATAATCATGCTCCTTTTATCCATTATTTTAATTATTTTAGGGGTGGTTTTAAGTGGAGATGCGGCAGATATCATGATGAATATTGGATTGTCGATTATTTCTACGGTAATAGTATATTTTATTCTTAAATTTTGTGCTGGAGATCCTATGGATTCTATTGTTGAAAAAGTTGATCAATTGTCAGATGAGCTTACTTCATCGGTAGACATGTTAAAGAGCACCAAAGAAACGGGAATAATTAATTCTTGGAACAATAGATCTGATTGTCCTACTAAAGAATGGATAAATAGGATAGAGATGAGCGATGGAGCTATTAGAATACTTTGTTATGCCATGTCATTTTTAGTGGATGACGGTGATTTTGATGAGGTAATGTTGAAGAAGGCATCCGAGGGGAAAAAAATCCAAATTCTATTAGGGAAGCCAACCGGAGAATGTATTAAAGCCAGAACTATAGAGGAGCGGATTGAAGGAAATATTGCAGATAGAATTGAACGTGCGGCTGCAAGAGTAGAGGATATTAATAAAAGACTTTCGGAAGAGAATAAGATTGAAGTCAAATATCATGATACTCCGTTATATGCCTCTATCTATATTATGGGGTCTAAGGCAATTATCACACCGCATTTATATGCAACAAGAGGAGCATTGGCGCCGATACTGGAAATTCAAAAAACAGATAATAAGCAATGTATGTATACTAAGTATTTGGAAATGTTCAATGAAGTGTGGAAAGCAGGGAGTGCTAAGAATGTTTGAATTAAAAGATATATTTTGTAAAATTGCAAAATCTGCAGGAGAGATAATATTAAATGCAGATAGAGAGCAATTGGATATTAACTCAAAACAAGGTTCAGCCAATTTTGTAACAAAATATGATGTTTTAGTAGAGGAATATCTGAAAGAAAATCTTTTAAAAGCTGTTCCTGATGCGATTTTTATTGGTGAAGAAGGAGATGAGAACTTTAGTAGCGATTTGAACAAGGCTTTTATCGTGGATCCTATAGACGGTACTACAAATTTTATAAAAGATTATCATATGAGTTGTATTTCTATTGCTTATTTGCAAAAAGGCGAGGTAATTATATCCGTTATTTATAACCCTTTTTTAGATGAAATGTTTTGCGCTGAACGTGGAAAAGGAGCATTTTGCAATGGTGCAAGAATACACGTTTCTAAGTATCCATTGGAAAATGGCCTTGTTTTATTTGGCTCGTGTCCATATCATAAAGAATTATGGAAAAAATCTTTTGAATTGGCATATGAATATTTTGAAAAGGCACTTGATGTTAGAAGAAGTGGATCTGCAGCATTAGATTTGTGTTCAATTGCGGCAGGGCGCGCTGAATTGTACTTTGAATTGTTACTTTCCCCTTGGGATTATGCTGCAGGTATACTCTTGGTGGAAGAGGCCGGTGGTACAGTTACTGATATGAATGGTGAAAAAGTTGGCTTTGATAAGCCTTCTTCAATAATTGCTAGTAATGGATTGTGCGTATAGGTATGTGAAGCTCTTGTAGCTCATTAACACAGGGCTTCAAATTTCAGCAAGGAAGGATGAGGGCACTCTGCTTGATACAGGGTGCTTTTTAGTACCATAAAAGTGTAGTTGTTAGAGAGTAATTAACTCTGACATCTGCACTTATTTTTTTATAATAAGGGGAGTAATTGGTATGGCGAGGTGCTTTTTCTATGGATGAGTAGCAATTAGGGGCGCATTCAAAAACTGTTTCAGAAGAGGATGAAGTATTATATAACTACACATTTGAATATTTTGAGAGAAAGCTCTTGAGGATATTTGAAAGATGGCTTTTTGTGCGTAAAAAATAAAGAGATGGAGCTTTAAGCGCAAAATTCCTTAGTTACTTCGACTAACTTATTTTGCGCTTTCTTCATGTTTGCAGTGCTTCTCTACATACCCGTGAAATCAAATATCCTGCGCGTGCTCATAAAAGCCTAGAGAGCCCCTTAAGAGAGCTTCCTCGGCTTCATCGTGTGCAAGGTTATCATAAGCGGTAAGAAGAGAATCAAATTTTTTTTGCTGATCCGGAGAAAGCTCAGCTCTTAAAGCTACATAAAGCAAGTTTATGCCTGAAACTTTCTGATTGTATTCTTCTGATGAGAGATAAGAGTCCATGATATCGTCATAGGACTCTGTGATGTTTTTTCTTGAGATGGCAACATCCATCGCTTTATCCTCCTGGTATTGTAAGTAAATATGTCATCGGGTAATAGGCGGAAAGAAATATTTAGCACAATATCAGAGAGGATTTTGTCTTTTTGGGTAGCAAAAAAGCGTCCATAATATCGGCATTATTATCTTCAAAGAAAGATAACAGCGATCTTATAAACGGAGTTGAATTGTAGAAAACGGTAACCAAAGCCTGATGGGAGAGTGCTTTGTGGCATTTGTTCCAGATCTTTTTTACAAAATTTCTTATCTTAGAAGAAATACATGTACCAAAAGAATCCTGAATGAGGGAGGCAATAAGCTTTGCTGCATCGCGTATTGTCTTTCTGCAGGAATCAATGATGGGGCTAAATAAATTGCGAAATGTTTTGATGTAAGCGCGTAAGCGTTTTAGTGTAACAATTTTATGGCCGTGTTTTCTATATTCATCCATTTATATAATCACCTCTTTCCCTGGATATAACGTACTACGCTTTTAAGGTTCTATGCGATATGGATAATGCTGTATAGAATACGATTGTTTTTAAATCTTAGGACTCGGCACCGATTATTGCATTGACAAGATCGGCTTTCTGCTTTGGAGTCCAGTTTTTTGCATTTCGTGCTATTGCACGCTGGGTCTTGTAAAATTCAAGTTCGGGGTCTTCTTCAGAAGTCGCCATACCAAGAAGGTATCCGGCCTCTACGTGAAGGACACCGGCGATACTTGCTACAACAGGTCCTTTGGGAATGCGCTCTCCGTTGATGTAGCGGGACATCGATGCATTCGTTACGCCGATTTTCTCGGCAAGTTCTTTTTGACTTAGTCCGTTTTGTTTCAGCAAATCAGAGATACGCTTTCCTAAATCATTGCTCATATACATTTCCTCTTTCCTCGTTAAGATTTACGCATACGTTGCAAGGTTCGCAGCGCAGTCACTACTTCGACATTTCATAAAAAAGCATGAAAGCGTATTAGTTTCTGAATGATAGAAGAAGTCTTTCATCGGTAAATCTGCGTTGATTAATTATTACATTGTTCGGGGATAACCCCCTCATATTAACTTGGTTCTAATAAGGCTGCAGTAGGCCAAATAAAAAAATAATAGATATGCGTATAACTGATTTACCAAAAGTATAATTTTATTTACCGAATGTGTCAATAGGGTAATCAGAATAATTGATTCAAATTAGTCCGTAGCCATGCATTGTTATGGATGTAATGGCAGCAGGATAAATGTTTTTGGTGGATGGTATTGATGGGATTGCGATTACCTTTTGTGTAATTATAATGAAATTATTACAGCAAACAGAGGAACGATAATCATTGATGATTACTGGATTTAATTAGAATTTGAAGTAGGCGTTTATTGTTTAAATTTGCGATTACCATTTGTATAATTTGTGAAACGAGATGCACTCAGAGAAGTTTTTGAAACTTCAAAATCAGTTTTTATTAAAATGGTAATAACACTTCCTGTACGCTGAACTCTGAAACCGGAGTACAGGAAAAATATATTCTAAACAAGACATACAGTTGTCTTGTTTGCTTTGATAGGATAAGCAGGAAAGGTGAGCATATGAAGATTGACAGGTTGATAGGAATACTATCGATACTCTTGCAAAAAGAGATGATAGGTATCCAGTTTACATGGATAAAAAAGAAGCAGCTCTTTACGAGGAAATGAAAAAGGACCTCATCCTTCCGTTCAAAGAGGGAGAGATGATAACTGCAGCAAATGCAGCAGCTCTTTCAGGAAAACTATCCCAGATGCACAACTGCAATTTGTGATATTGTATAATCAGCAAAAAAACATGAGAGCCTCGGAGAATAAATCTCTGGGGCTTTTTACGTGGAGGAATTAAATGCCAAGGAAAGCTTTGCATCCGTGCTCGCATCCAGGTTGCCCTAACCTTTGTGAAGGACGGTATTGTGATGAGCATAAAAAGATACATCCAAATAATGACAGAAAGAATGCGGCAGAGCGAGGCTACGGAAGCAAGTGGCAAAAGGCAAGAAAGATATTTCTTAGTAGGCCAGAGAACTTCTTTTGTGTAAGATGCAAAGAAGATGGTGTTCTTACAAGGGCTACTGTTGTTGATCACATAAAACCGCATAGAGGAGATCAGGAACTCTTCTGGGATGAGAGTAATTGGCAGCCACTTTGTAAGAAGCATCATGATCAAAAAACATGGAATAATGATAAATATCCAGTCTGTTTATTGTAAATCTCAAGAATAAAACTTATGATAGTTTTAGGAGGGGGAGCACTATGATATTTGATGAAAATGTTACACTAAGCGATTTTATTGAAATATATGGTGGTAATGATCAAGGTGGAATAGTGATACCAAGAGATTATCCATACATTTATATTGTTTTTCAAAACGAAGGGGCTAGAAATCATAATAATGATAATTTGGATTGGAATGGCAATGGAACACATGATGTTGTTCATTACACGCATGAAGCTGATAACAAGAAAAATGATGCTGTTATAAATCATAAAAGAAGAAGATGTTATAACAGCATTTTTGTATTTGCAAGGCAAGAAGATGATTCGCTCAATGTTTTGGGGGAATATGAGTTTATTGAAAATGGGGTAGAGAATGATGGTAGCTCATATTTTGTATTGAATAAGTTAGATAGACCAATTTCCGATGCAGAGATTTATTTTTCTGAAAAAGATGGAGAGCTTTCACTTGTAGGAGATTCTAAGATTTTTTTTGAACGATTAAGAGGGATAGTTCGTGAAGAAGCAGAAAATGAACAGATTCTGTATAACGATGCGAATGAAGGCCAATACTATTATAGGGTTGATGATAGATTTGAAAATGTAGTTAATAATTTAGATTCAAATGAATATAAGAGAGCAATGCAAAGAGAATATAGTATTAGAAAGCTTAATGAAAAAATCAGGCGTTTGGCAAGTAGGTATATAATGCCTGAGGGAGTAAATTGTGAAGTTGAGAACGCTTTTTTATACTGTATCAATGTTGGATGTGGAAATATGCTTCTCATGGTTTTGCAAAATGGAGATGAACACAAAATATTTTGTTTTGATTTTGGAATTGAAAATGTGTTTGGAGCTGGTGGCGGTGTCTATAGGGAGCATATAGAAGATTGCTTAGAGCATATCAGAAATATTTTTGGGATTGAGGAAATTATTTTTGATAAATTGTTTATTACTCATCCGCACTATGATCATATTTCAGAGAGTAACCCTTACTTCCTTAGTAGAGAAACAGAAGTGTATATGGGATTTTATAATAATTTTTCAAGTGATAAGTACTTTTCTCTTATAGCAGATACAGCATATAAATGCTGCAATTATGTATCATTAATATGTGATAGCAGTGATGAAATGGTGAATATTCTTCATCCAGAACAAAAAATAGGATATAAGGCACATAGAGGGTATGTTCCCTATAATGCAGAAAAGCTGAATAATGTTTCGCCTATAATATGCATATGTTTAGTTGATAATAATGAGAATAATTATAAAGTAGTTTTTACTGGAGATATCGAAAGACAAGGGTGGCAATGGTATATAAATTGCCCTGGAACAGAAATGCTTGATGTTGATGTATATATTCATTCGCATCATGGAAGTGAAAATGGGCATTCTTTTACAAATCTTACTGGTCGTAATCATGTTTGCTATGACTACTTTGAATCAAGAACAGAATTTGTTTCTACAAGAGATGGATGCAGATTTGGTGGAGGAACTTTAAATGTTGCTACAGGTATATCTCATGATGCATATAGGACAGATGTTCCAGATGGCATTTCATTCTATGAGTATGATATATTCAGAAGAATGCGTAGGCACTATTATGTACGAAGGTAGGGGCGGTTGAAATCTCTAAACCTTGTAGGCTTCCAGACCGAGCCGCCCTCTCACGTGCACAAAAAGCGAAATCAAACAGGGAATAACCCCGGTAGAGTTAAAAGGAGCTAGAAATGGCTAAAGATGGCACTTTACGAGGTGGTGCAAGGGCCGGAAGTGGGCGGAAATCAAAGGCACTTACCGAGAAATTAAATAATGGAAACCCAGGAGGGAGAAAAGGATAATCAAACTTTTTGAGGGTTTGCCAAGCGTTTTGAGGGTCTGACTTGAGGGTCAGATCCTTTTAATGTGGGGAGTTTTTGAGGGTCTACTTTGAGGGTCTGAGTGTTACGGGGCTGTTGTTATGGTTATAGTGGGTGGCCAATAGGATAGCATATCATTATCTGTCGCCCTGGTGCGACGGCCCGACGCCCCATGGGACCCGCCGCTCGCACCGGACAGGGCTCGGTATTAAAGCAAACAAGGAAACGAAGGGAGTGCAAGGATCATCACTACATTAAAAGAACCAGAATTAGTCAGTTTCAATAACTGATTAACTCTGGTTTTGTTTATTATCACGGTAGACCCTCAAACCAAACCCTCAAACCAGACCCTCAAAGTAGCCCCTCACGATAGACCCTCAAACTGGACCCTCAAAATGATTGACCCTCAAAAACTTTGAATACCCGGAGAAAACTCAGAATTATGGAGTTTTCTCCCTCCTCTAATTTACATGGAAATGAAATGCCTGAGCTCAAATCATACATGACGTAAAAACAAAAGAGCGGTGATGATTTTGATGCTAAGAGCGTATTTGAAGAGACATGGAACTGGATCGGGGAAAGGGGATGTGAAAAGCTCATAAGCGCGCAGCTTGTAAGAAATTATGCTATGAGCGTATCAAGATGGATTCAGTGCGAGCATGCGATATCAGAATATGGTTTTCTGGCTAAGCATCCTACGACCGGAGCAGCAATCCAATCTCCATATGTATCAATGTCTCAGAACTACATGAAGCAGGCCAACAACCTTTGGTATCAGATTTTTCAAGTGGTGAAGGAAAACTGCTCTACAGAATTTCAAGGTGCTATACCACAGGATGACGTAATGGAGCGACTGCTTCGTTCAAGAAAAGGAGTTCAATGAAAGAAAGGTCAGAGTTTTTAAAAGAGTTAAAGGCACATAACCTCATAGTTGTAAGGTTCAGAAAGCTTGTGAAGGAAGAAAACCTTAGCTTTACAGTAAGGTACTTCGGGAACAGGACACTGCTTATACGAAAAGAGTTGGAAAAATACCTGGAGGAACATCCGGAGGCAAGGAGGGATTTACATGGCTGGAAAAAGTTCAGGTCTAAGACGTGACAAGAGGCATAGAGTTTTAAAAAGCGGCGAATCCATCAGAGCTAATGGGAAGTACCAGTATAAGTACTTAGTTGATGGAAAACCTAAGTTTGTTTATAGCTGGAAGCTGGAGCCTACTGATCCATTGCCTGCAGGGAAAAAGCCATGCTTATCACTCAGGGAATTAGAAAAGCAAGTAGAGAAGGAGATAGATTCTCCGATTTCTCCGCTGGCTAAGAAAATGACCGTTTTAGAGCTTGCTCAGAGATATGTGAAAGCAAAAGTTGCTGTAAGGCCAAATACAAAGCAAAATTATGCTTTTGTACTGAATCTGCTGGCTAAGGAAGAATTTTCCAACAAGATTATTGCTAATGTAAAGACATCAGATGCGAAGCTCTTTATGATCAAGCTTCAAGAGGATGGAAAGGGTTGCAGTACAATAAAATGTATCAGAGGAGTTTTAAGACCGGCGTTTCAGATGGCTGTAGATGACGATATGCTGGTAAAGAATCCGTTCTGCTTTCAATTTGGAGGAGTTGTGGTAAATGATGCTAAGCCAAGAGAAGCTTTGGATGAAAAACAGATGGAGAGTTTTCTTAGGTTTGTTCATGACGATTATGTTTATTGTAAGTACTATGAGACTATGTACATTTTGTTTCACACGGGACTCCGAATTTCAGAGTTTTGCGGTTTGACCGACAAAGATATTGATTTTGAAAATATGATTATAGACGTTAATAAACAGCTCCACAGGGATTCGAAGATGAATCTTATGATCAATCCTACCAAGACGAATGCTGGAACGAGGAAGCTACCAATGACTGAGGATGTTGCAAAAATGTTTATGGCCATTCTGCAGGATAGGGAGATGCCAAGATTCGATAAAGGTGTTGATGGATATAAAGGATTCTTATTTTATGATAAAAATGGCCTTCCGGAAGTGGCCATGCATTGGGAACATAGGATTAAGAATATGAAGGAAAAATACAATAAGCTTTATAAGCTTCAAATTCCGGCTCTTACTCCGCACATATGCAGGCACACGTATTGCACCAATATGACCAGAGCGGGAATGAATCCCAAGACGCTACAATACCTGATGGGGCATTCGGACATAAGTATCACAATGAACGTATACACTCATCTTGGGCTTGATGATGCAAAAGAGGAGATGATCAGGATGCAGGAGCTCAATATGGCAAGGGATGAAATGAAGAAGGAGGGCAAGGTTAAGCCACTCAGTCAGAAAGCGTTTAGAGTTGTGTGAGTGGGATTGAGGTGAAGCAGAGGAAGCGGGGGAAAGAAGATAGGAAGAAAAAGAGGATAGAGAGGCAAAGCGGATAACCAATCAATGCACCAAATAGGCAGCCTTTTGGCGTGGGCAGGGAATTAAGCTCATTCCAGAGGCTGTTTTTTATTGCAATTTGCAATTATAAGAAAATGATTATTTCGCTTTAATTGGGGCTTAATAATTGACTGGTAGAATAAGGTAAGTAATTGTTTGTATTAAATAAAATTACATGCTGTTGAATACGTTGAATAAGCTCTTTAATCATGCATTACAGAAGGAGGTAAGAAATTATGAAGTATCAAGAAGAGCAGGCACTGAGTAATCTATCATTGAGGATGTTGAATTTAACAGAACAAATTGATGAGTTCGATTATGGTGAGTTTCAGGCTTGTGTAAGTGAGTTAAGAGCTATTAGAGATAATATGAACCCGAGAGGACGTGGTTCATCACAAGCTATAAATTATCTAGACTGGGCTCTTGAAGCTTTTGATGGAGTAACAACTAATAAGGTGTCTGATTTGGAAAATTGTGGAGGGATTGGATATATCTCCGATGCGGAATATTGCTGGATAGATCCAAATGAAGATTTTAAAGGAATGTAAGTATTTTTTCAAAAAGTCCTTGGGATAGCCGTCCTGAGGGCTTTTTCAAACTCCGAATATCTCCGAATGGCGAACCAGGGGTGACTACTTTTTGACTACTTTTCATGTCCATGATATTCCGAAATATTCCGTAATATTACACGATTGTGTTATTATTTTAATGTCGCGTGATAGAGTAAACACTTTTGTAATCCACCGGTGGTGCGCATTTCAGCGAATAACTCGGAATATCAAGGAGTAGGAATATATGTAAATATCGGTATTTTCGTCAGTTGACGGGGATATGAGAGACTGGAGCTGTAGGCATTGTCTACAGTTTTATCGTAGGACATTTGGTTGATTGAATGGTATATAATCGTGGAATTATATAGAGAATCATTATATAATAGTGGTACTAAAGGAGGCGATGGATATGACAAACACTGAAGCATGGGATTATGCGATTGGCATGATCAAGGTGGATGGATTAGAGCCGACAAAGGAATTTAAAGAGTATATTGAAAAGGAAAAGCGCGGAGAAGTTACAATGGAAGATGCTAAGCGCTTTTTAGATAAAAAGTATAAGATTAAGGAGTCAACAAATGCGTGATCCTTATCTGTATGAGGATGTCCCTGTATTAAGAAATTTGCTTGGGATAAAAACTCAAGAGTTATTAGACGAAGCGGAGGCAGACTACGTTGTCTATCGTTTGAAGGATTTGGTAACACATCCGCTTCCGGGGGATTATCATACCGATCATTTTTTGAATATGCATCAGCAGATTTTTCAAGACATCTTTGATTGGGCGGGATGTCCAAGAACTATAGCTATATACAAAGAGGAAGATGTTTTGGGCGGTCAGTCGGTGGAATACTCAGATCCTTTTGATATAGTTACGGATATTCATCATGTTTTGAAAAATATGAGAGAGAAAGACTGGAACTTAATGGATACGGCTGAACTTGCAAATCAATTCTGTGAATCGCTTGCTGCTTTATGGAAAATTCATCCCTTCAGAGAAGGGAATACTCGAACTACAGTTACATTCTGCTGCCAGTTTATTGATGAACAGGGACGGCACATTAACAGAAAATTATTTGAAGATAATGCCGGATATGTGCGGACAGCATTAGTTGCGTATAATGCATATTTTGCAGATGGAAGTGATTTCAGAAAAAAAGAGTATTTATACAAGATTGTATATGATGCTTTTAAGAATAATTGAATTTATGCCTGAAAAATAGGCAGCCTTTTGGACTGGGCAGGGAATTATGCACATTCGGAGGCTGCTTTTATGTAGATCCCACATGGAGCCTTACATTAAATGATTTTATGATGCCAAGTGATGTTCGTGAGCAGACTTTGGCCGGAGCTGGAATCAGCGGTCCGCTTTATCCAAGGCATTATTTAGATGAAGAGCCTATTTATGATCCTAAATTTGATTTCTCTGCAAATGATGATAGATATGCAGAGCTTCGTGATGGCTGGAATATAATAAACATCGACAGGGCAAGAAAGGTTATAACCTATGATTCTGAAGATGGAGTAAAAGAGTTCGCATACGGCAATCTTTAAAACAGTAACAAAAATATAATAATGTAGCAAATAGGCAGCCTTTTGGCGTGGGCAGGGAATTAAGCTCATTCCGAGGCTGCTTTTTGTTGCAATTTTTATGATGAGAAATTTATAATATGAGAAATCGATAAATCGGAATTTGAGGTGATATGCATGAGAATAGAAATGGAGCCAATTGGTTACGTTAGAAATGAAGTGAAGGATAGAAAAGATACTGCTTGGGGAGAAGACACTTCTTCTATCTTGTTGGATAAACGGTACATATCAGGTTTGAAGGGCCTTGAAGACTTTTCTCATGTAATCATCATTTATCATCTTGATAAAGCAAAGTATGAGAAGGATAAGCATCTCCAAAGAAGGCCTCAGAACAGAGAAGATATGCCATTAGTTGGTATTTTTTCGCAGCGTGGAAAAGATAGACCTAATCGTATCGGTATGACTTCCGTCAAAGTGGTTTCTGTTTCAGAGGATGCACTTGTTGTTAAAGGACTTGATGCTGTGGATGGTACCCCAGTGTTAGATATCAAGCCATATTATCCTGTTTATGATAAGAAAGATGCAGTTGTTCCAGAATGGGTTAATCGATTGATGGAGCATTATTTCTAATAGATAAATTGGAAATTGTTGAGCTGTCCGCATAAGAAAAGAGCTCGATAAATTCAAGTTTGCCGGAATCAATAATGTAGTAAATAGGTGGCTTTTCGGCGTGGGCAGGGAATTAGGCTCATTCCGAAAGGCTGTTTTTGCCAAAATACGGCACAATCCCAACTCAGAATATCTCCGAATGGCGAGCCCGGGGTGACTACTTTTTGACTACTTTTCATGTCCATGATATTCCGAAATATTCCGTAATATTACACGATTGTGTTATTATTTTAATGTCGCGTGATAGAGTAAACACTTTTGTAATCCACCGGTGGTGCGCATTTCAGCGAATAACTCGGAATATCAAGGAGTAGGAATATATGATTAAAATACTGTTTGTCTGCCACGGCACAGCACTCTAAAAACTCTTGAAACCTGCATGAATACTGGGCTTTGGCTCTTGCATAATATGGCTTTAACCCCCGTTTAACCCCTGTTTTTTTGGGGGTAAAAAATCTCAATTTATAATTAAGAAAAAACGAAGAAACACATGATTTTTGCGCTACATAGAGCAGTTATCCGAAAGGATAGCTGTTCATTTTTTTTAACGGCATATGTTATGAGATTCGGCAAGGGATTTGATGAAAGTAATTTACGTAATATGCGTCGGTTTTATAATATATTTCCAATTCGTGACGCATTGCGTCCTGAATTCAAATAACAGTTCGTAGAAGACTTGAAGGAAAAATTACAGGCTGGTGGGTGCCTACAGTCGGCGTGAATCTCGCTCTTACCATGATTTCCGAGCACTACGAGGTGGTATGGCTATGGCTCGGCGGAGGGAGAAGGAACACTTTAGAATAAAGGTACATGTACCTAAAATGAGGTGTGCTTTATGGTAATTGCAAGACAACGATATTTGGACAAGCTTATTAGTCATATGAATAATGGTCTGATAAAGGTCATTACTGGAATAAGAAGATGCGGAAAGTCTTATAGAAGATGCGGCAGTTTTACTTTGCTTTCCCAAATGCGAACGCATTGCGTTCGGAATTGAGTTGGACTCATTAGCGAAGCCTTATGCGTGTAGAAGATGTAGAATATACTTTGCCGGAAGACAATAAGCAGATTTTTGCTGCAAAGTATTTGCCGTACATGCCAACAAAAGATGAACTTAGACGTGAATTGAATATTGAGGATTTCGAGAAGAAAGACTTAGATTAACAAATCAAAATAGTCCCGATTACATAGAACGGTTATTTCGAAAGAGGTAGCTGTTCTTTTTTTGCGCTCATTTTGGGCGGTAACAATTCATTTCAAAGGAGGATAAAGAATGGAGTACGAGAAATTCAAAGAACAGTTCGTGGAAGACTTGAAGGAGAGATTACAGGCAGGTGGCGGTGAGTACCTGGTTGAGCCGCATGAGGTTCAGAAGATGAATCAGACCTATGAGGCAGTTACGATCAAGCCACAGGAAGCAACGATTGGCGTGAATCTCAATCTTACCGAGATTCATGAGCGCTACGAGGACGGCATGAGCTATGACTCATTGGTAAATGAAGTAGCAGATAGGGCAGACAGAGCTTTACATGACCGTCCTGATTTCAATTTGGAGGAACTTAAGGATTATGACCGGATGAAAGAGAAGCTTTCCATGGAGGTTGTATCTTCCGGGCGAAATGCAGAACTTTTGAAGGGGGTTCCGCACAGAAACATAGAGGATATGTCTGTTGTATATCGCTTCGTGCTTGATATTGACAAAGAAGGCATGGGCTCAATACTTGTAACAAACCAGCTCCTTGATAGCTACGGCATCACACCGGAACAGCTTCATGCAGATGCACTGCAGTATGCTCCCGTAATGCGCCCTGCTGTCATTCAGACTATGGCAGAGACTCTGCTTGAGATGATGGGACCTGAAGCAAAAGATATGATTCCCGTTATGCCTGAGGATCCGTTATTTGTTGCATCGGTACCCGACAAGACTCAGGGCGCAGGCGTTATTGCCTATCAGGATTTCATGGACCAGGCGGCTGAGAGAGTAGGCGGTGACTTCTTTATTTTGCCCAGTTCGATCCATGAAGTTTTACTTGTAAAAGACGACGGAAACGTAGATATAAACAACTTGGAAGGAATGGTAAAAGAGGTGAATGAGACGCAGGTCGCTCCTGAAGATGTGCTTACAGACAGCGTTTATCACTATGATTCCAAGGAAAAGCTGTTTGAGCTTGCAGGGAAATATCAGGAGAGGGTTAACGAAAAGAAGCGTGAATCAACCCTCGATAAGCTTGATGCCAAGAAGCGTAAAGAACCGGCGCACGAAAAGAGCACACGTCCTCGTTCCCGTGGCGGCGAGGCACTTTAATGAAAAGAGGAACAGGCATGAAGCCCGTAGCCTGTAGAAGTTGTCCTTACGGAAGACATCAGCCGTGTATCGGCTGGTGTACCCGTAAGATTTTGGAAGAGATGAGGCAGTTAAAAGAGGAGAAAAGAAAATGACGTTTGATTATTTCTATGGTCGTGAGAGCGACCTTTTTTCATTTCTCAGGATCCCCAAGATGCTCTTCACAGATGAGCATTTCAAGCGACTTTCCGCAGAAGCGAAGATCATGTACGGTCTACTTCTTGACCGTATGTGTTTATCGGCTGTGAATGACTGGAAGGATGAGAATGGCAGAGTCTACATCATTTACACAATTGATGAAACATCAGAGAATCTTGGCTGTGGTAACAAGAAGGCAGGAAATGTCCTTGCGGAGCTTGAAAACATCGGACTCATAGAAAAGAAACGTCAGGGTTTGACCAAGCCAAATCTTATATATGTAAAGAATTTTGCTTCTGAAGTGTTAAAAGAGCATTTCCAGAAATGTCAAAACGACACTTCAGGAAATGTCGAAAGTGCTGCATCAGGATATGTCAGAATGACAGCTCAAGAACCGTCAGAAAGACGAACTATTAATACTGATAATAATAAAACTGATATTAGTAAGACTGATTCTATTCCATTCTATTCCGGAGAAATCCGCGTTTATGGAGATATGCCCAAGGTAGAAGGAATGGAAGGGAATGGAAATAGAGCTGAAAAAGAGCTGCTTGATAATCAGATATATGTAAGAGAAAGCATCAGTTTGGATGTTCTGGTCAAAAGATATCCTTGTTATAAGGAACTGCTTGAGCAGATTGCAGCGCTTATTGTTGATGTCCTTTGTTCTACAAAGAAAACTATCTGTGTTGGTAAAGAGGACAAGCCTTCAGCGATAGTGAAGTCACAGTTCGAGAAGCTTAATTCAATGCATATCGAGTACGTGTTAGAGGGGCTTCAGAATAACACTACAAGAGTCAGAAACATGCGGCAGTACCTGACAGCTGCTTTGTACAATGCGCCGCTAACCATGGACGCACATTACGAAGCACTAGTACGGCATGACTTAGCATATGGAAACACAAAGGAGGAAAAATGAGTAAGGCACAAGTTATTGCTTTAGTAAATCAAAAAGGAGGAACAGGCAAGACGCAGAGCACCGAGAACCTTGGCATAGGTCTTGCCAATGAAGGTAAAAAAGTTCTTCTTGTCGATATGGATCCGCAGGGATCGCTGACTATCAGCTTGGGGCATCCAAGAGCTGATGAGCTTCCTGTTACTGTTGCGGATATCATGGCAAAAGTATTGCAGGATCAGGTGATAGCACCCAGAGAAGGAATCCTTCATCACGAAGAGGGCGTAGATCTCATGCCTGCAAATATCTCTTTGTCCGGTATGGAAGTCTCTCTGGTAAACGTCATGAGCAGAGAAAAGGTGCTGAAAGAATATATTGATTCTGTAAAAGATAATTACGACTATGTGCTTATCGATTGCATGCCGTCACTTGGAATGCTCACAGTCAATGCTTTGGCTGCGGCAGATAAGCTGGTAATTCCGGTACAGGCTCAGTATCTTTCTGCAAAAGGTCTGGAACAGCTTCTTCAGACAGTAAACAAAGTCAGAAGACAGATAAATCCAAAGCTTAAGATTGATGGAATCTTGCTGACCATGGTTGATAGCAGAACGAACTATGCAAAGGATATCTGTAATCTTATCCGCGGAACTTATGGCAATAAGCTTAAAGTCTACAAGACAGAGATTCCGCATTCTGTAAGGGCTGCTGAGATCAGTGCAGAAGGAAAGAGTATCTTTTCACATGATCCGAAGGGGAGAGTCGCGGAGGCATACAAGAATCTGACAAAGGAGGTACTTAAGAATGAAGAAAGAGCGCTCAAACATTCAGCTGAGCAGTTACGATGATATTTTTGGAGGAAATGACTATGAAAGCACTAAGAGTGAAGCTTCAGGTGATGCTGTTGTGGAGATACCTCTTTCCGACCTTCATCCGTTTAAGGACCATCCCTTTAAAGTCAGAGATGATGAGGAGATGGCTAAGACTGTGGAGAGCGTCAAAGAATACGGAGTTCTCCAGCCTGCCATTGTCAGAGCTGATGAGTCTGGCGGCTACGAGCTTATTTCCGGTCATAGAAGATACCGTGCATCAGAGCTTGCGGGAAAAGAGGCGTTGCCGTGTATCGTAAAAGAGCTTGATGATGATGCGGCTACGATCCTTATGGTTGATAGCAATCTGCAGAGGGAAGAGATATTGCCGAGTGAGAGAGCGTTTGCGTTTAAGATGAAGTTGGAGGCGATGAAACATCAGGGAATGAAACGTGAGGTAGATACTTCCCGACAAGTTGTCGGAAAGCTAGAAGCAGCGAATATTATGGCAGATGAGGTTGGAGAAAGTGGTAGACAGATACAGAGATTTATTCGTCTTACAAACCTTCTCCCTGAGTTCCTTGAGATGGTAGATAACAAAGTTATAGGCTTTAACCCCGCTGTAGAAATATCCTTCTTAAATGAGACTCAGCAAAATGACTTATTGGCAGCTATCGCCTATTCTCAGGCTATACCATCTTTATCTCAGGCACAGCGTATCAAGAAGTTGGCTCTTAACGGAGAGATTACACAGGAAGGCATGAATATTATTCTTTCTGAGGAAAAGAAATCAGAGCTCGACAGAGTTACTTTAAAGAATGATGTCCTAAAGAAGTACTTCCCTAAGTCATATACCCCTAAGCAGATGGAAGAGACAATCATTAAGCTCCTTGATCAGTGGCAGAAGAAACGGAGTAGGGACATGAGTTTATAGAAATGTGATAGAGACTGATGTTGTTGACACCCTACATTGTAGGGCATATACTATTAATTGCAAGGAGTAAGAAATGGTTAGAACATTTATTGAAGTTCCTCTTTTTACAAAAAGATGGAAAGAAATCGGCTTAGATGACAAAGATTTATTGAGACTACAAATAATGCTTTTGAAAGACCCACAGTCAGGACCGGTGATGGAAGGAACTGGAGGTATTAGAAAAGTAAGATTTCCAATCGAAAAACGTGGTAAAAGCGGTAGCATCAGAGTGTGCTATACAGATTTTGAAGAGTATGAAGCAACTTATCTAATTACTGCATTCAAGAAAAACGAACAGGAAAATCTTACTGAAGAAGAAAAGAAAATTCTTAAAAAACTTGTGAAAGCATTGAAAGAAGAGGCCGCTAGAAATAGGAGGTAATCTGATTATGAGTTCATTGTTTGATGATCTGCAAGAAGGATTGCAAGAGGCTATAGATTATGAAAAAGGTTTAGGCAGTGCCAAGACGACAACTTACGTAATCGCACCGATAAAAAAATATACTAATGAAGAAATAAAAAAAGTTAGAAATAGAGCAGGAATGACTCAGACCGTATTTGCTAATTACATGGGAGTTTCCAAGAAAACTGTAGAAGCATGGGAACTTGGAAGAACGCATCCTACAGGTCCTGCATATAGGTTGTTGGATATTTTAGCGAGTGGTAATGCGGAATCTCTTGCTTTTATTTCAAAAGTATGATGATATAAGAGCACGCAATCATAACAACGTAGCTTCAGAAATAACAAGTTGATATTTTATTTGCACTTAAGGTAGTGGATTCTAAAAATCTGCTACCTTTTTTCGTGCCCGGAAAGGAGGAAATTTCATGCAGGAAGAAATAGAAGAGAAAACCGTGCGGCTTGCCATCTCAGGAACGAGACTCACAGGTAGAGCAGTTGCGGCTGCAATTCGAACTTATCTAAGGCACAGAGCTAATGAGAAGCTGGCTTCAATAGATGAGCATATTCAAGGTAAGCAATCTATAGATGAGCTGGTAAAGCAGAATCAGGGAGTCAGTAGCATGGTTGTCGGTGATGCGGGTATCAGAACCTTTGAAAGGATAGCCAAGAAGTACGGCGTGGATTTTGCTATTATGAAGGATAAATCAGAAAAGCCGCCGGTCTATACAGCTTTTTTCAAAGCAAGAGATACCGATGCAATGGAAGCAGTCGTTAATGAATACAGCAAGAAAATGATGAAGATAAAGGAGCGTCCGAGCGTGTTAGAAAAGCTTAAGAAATTCATAGAGATTGCGAAGAAACATCCCAAAAAGGACAGACACAGAACACAGGAGAGAGCACTATGACAAAAAATCAGAAACGTTTCATCCTGCTGAACATTCCCTACGTGCTTGTCGGCGTATTCGCAACCAATTTGGGAGAAGCTTGGAGGCTATCAAAGCTTATTGATACGCCAAATGAGATAGGAGCACTGGCTAAGGCACTGCCTATTGCCTTAGCCAATCTTGTGCCAAGCTTTAACCCTTTTGATCTGATTGTTGGTATTATCTGCGGCGTGTTATTGAAGGTTATAGTTTATATCAAGGGAAAAAATGCTAAGAAATACCGTCATGGTGCAGAGTACGGAACCGCACGCTGGGGAAAAGCGCAGGATATAGAGCCGTTTATGGCTCCAAAATTTAAGGATAATATCATCCTTACGCAGACAGAGAAGCTTATGATGAACAGTCGACCAAAGAGTCCTAAGTTTGCAAGAAATAAGAATGTACTTGTAGTAGGTGGTTCCGGTTCAGGTAAAACAAGGTTTTTTCTGATTCCGAATCTTTTGCAAATGCATTCAAGCTACGTGGTAACCGATCCTAAGGGTGACGTGGTTATAAATACAGGAAAGACCTTGCTTAAGCATGGGTATAAGGTGAAGATTTTCAATACCATCAATTTCGATAAGAGTCAGCATTACAATCCGTTTGCCTATATTCGCAGTGATAATGATATTCTAAAGCTGGTGAATACGCTTATAGCAAATACGAAGGGTGATGGTAAGGCGGGAGATGAGTTTTGGCAAAAAGCTGAAACTCTTTTATATTGCGCTCTTATCGGATATATCCATTACGAAGCTCCGGAGGAAGAGCAGAACTTCAATACTTTGCTGGAGTTTTTGAATGCATCGGATGTTCGCGAGGATGATGAGGACTATGAGAATCCTGTGGATATGATGATGAAAGAACTGGAAGAAATCAATCCAAAGCATTTTGCGGTAAGGCAGTATAAAAAGTACAAATTGGCGGCAGGAAAGACAGCAAAGTCTATTCTTGTCAGCTGTGGTGCCCGCCTCGCTCCGTTTGACATTGATCAGGTGCGGGAGATTACCATGTATGATGAGTTGGAACTTGATACCTTGGGAGATAGGAAGACAGCGCTGTTTCTTGTAATGAGTGATACCGATCCGACCTTTAATTTCCTTATATCCATGATTTACAGCCAGTTATTCAATCTGCTGTGTGATAAGGCTTATAACGTATATAAGGGAAGACTTCCTGTTCATGTGCGTTGTCTTATTGATGAGACAGCGAACATTGGTCAGATTCCTAATTTGGAAAAGCTCGTAGCAACAATACGAAGTCGTGAGATCAGCGCCTGCCTGTTTCTTCAGGCAAAGTCACAACTCAAAGCAATCTACAAGGAGAACGCTGATACAATCATCGGCAATATGGATTCTCAGCTTTTCCTTGGCGGTACAGAGCCAACCACGTTAAAAGACCTGTCTCAGGCTTTGGGAAAAGAAACTATCGACATGTATTCCACAGGTGAGAGCCGTGGCAACAATCCTTCTTATTCCATGAACTATCAGAAAAACGGGAAGGAGCTCATGACAATCGATGAGCTTGCAGTCATGGACGGCGATAAGTGCATCCTGCAGCTTCGAGGAGTACGACCATTTTTGTCGGACAAATATGATGTGACCCAGCATCCACTTTATAAAGAGACTGGTGAATATGATGAAAGGAATAAGTTGGATATACAACGGTTCTTGCATCAGACGTTGAAAGTCAGATCTGGAGAGTTTTTTGATGTGATAAAAATCTAAAAAGTGTCTCTCTCCTTGCTGTGCTTCATGTATAATGGAGTGCAGTGAGAGGAGAAATGTAAAATGAATTTGGATGAATTAAAAGATATATATGACAATGTTGCTATTGAATATAAGAAAATATCTCGTTTTCATACGCTTACGATGCTTACGTATGATGTGGCGTTAGCAGGGGCTGAGAAAGCTGTTGGAAATATACCTAAACTATCTTTATCAGACGAGGAAAAAAAGCAATTATCTTATTCTGCAGCAGATAAAGAAATAGAGAGCGTTGAGTTAATAAGAGGGTGGATTTCTTTTGAAGAATACGCAGAAAAAATTGGTGAACCGATTATTGACGTACAGCAAAAAGCCGAAAGTGGTGAATATGGAAAGGTTGAAGAATATAAGGGTGAGAAAAGAATTTTTTGGCCACCAGAGGAACAAGGGAATGAAGATTTACCACCTGTAGGTTCTAAGAAAAAATATGGTGTTGGAGTAAAAGTAAGAGGGACGATAGTCACTAGTAAAAAAATGGAATATGAAGATATGATGGCATTTTTAGCTTCTTCAAAAAATTTAGAAAGAAATACTAGTGAAGGAAAGGCGTTACTTAATAGGGAAACTTTTTTATTGTATTGGTCGACATTTGAACAATATGTAAAAAATCTATCTACTGCGTTGTTTAGCCTATTTCCAGAGCAAGTTTTTAAGACTAATGCATATAGAAAAAAAGAAATGTCATACTGTGATATTTATGAACTATCATCCCAATTAACGAATTTAACTGACTTAAAAGAAGCTATTATTGATAGTATTTTAGGAGATTCAGTGACGGAGAGACAGGCCATTTCTAAGAGGATAAATTTTATAAAAGATTGCTATCTTGATAAAGGAATTGATCCGTATGCTACATGGTGCGTCTTTAAGGGCAAAAAATTAGATATAGATTTTCAAGTATTAGATCAAGTAAGAATAATAAGAAATGCAATTGTTCATGCTAATGGTAAAATGTCAGAGGAGTGGGATAAAATAAACCTTATAATTAGACCTGCTGATGATGTTATATTTGTCGATGATGAATTGCTTTTAAAGACTGAATTAATTTTGAGTTCAATATCATATAATTTATATAGACTCGTGAATTCAAGTCTTTCAAAAAGATTATAGATTGTTACATAGACCAGTACCCTGGGGACGCCCAGTCCGTACCGGTCTATTATTATGCCCATTTTTAGCGCAGAAAATTGGCATGAGACGTAACTTCCAATCACATTTTAAAGAAAAAGAAAGGAAAGTCCGGGAGCCGACGCTTCCGGACAAGGTAATAATTATGGCATTTTTTCAGAGTTCAATCACAGTTTTGCAGACACTCGTTGTTGCGCTTGGAGCAGGTCTTGGAGTTTGGGGCGTTGTAAATCTTCTTGAGGGATACGGAAACGATAACCCCGGTGCGAAGTCGCAGGGAATGAAGCAGCTCATGGCAGGCGGAGGAGTTTGCCTTATCGGAACACAGCTCATTCCGCTTCTCTCAGGATTGTTTTAAGAAGCCGGTTTACGGGCTTTTGGCAGGGCAGATTTTGTACGTACCGAGTACAAAATCTGCGAACTTTCGGCAGGCAATATCAAGTCGCCATATAAGTTGAATAGCCCGTAAACCTCAACCAAAATAAGGAGATCATTGCATGGAAAGAATTTTTGAGCAGATGACCTCTTGGATTAAGGGATGGATTGTTGATGCGCTGATGGTGCTTCTTGAGGGGATGTTCGACAACATCAACAACAGGGTTGGACAAGTGGCTTCGGATGTAGCTACAAGCCCGGCGAATTTTACGCCGGGTGTGTTCAACCTGATGAGAGAAGTATCGAATAATGCGGTTATGCCGATAGCGGGGATGATACTTACGTTTATCGCATGTTATGAGCTGATACAGCTCGTCATTGCACACAACAATCTGGCAAATTTCGAGACCTGGATATTCTTTAAATGGATATTCAAGACCTTTGTAGCAGTAATGCTTATCACTAATTGCTTTGATATCACCATGGCGATATTTGATGTGGCAGGACATGTCATCACCAGCAGCGGAGCTATAATACAGAACTCCACTGCAGTTGATGGCTCAGGACTTGCACAACTTCGCACGACCTTAGAAGGAATGTCAATCGGAGGACTTCTTCCGTTATTTGGAGAGATTTTCCTCCTCAGCATAGGAATCAAGATCATGTCTATGATGATATTCCTTGTTATCTACGGTCGAATGATTGAAATCTATCTGATGCTCAGTCTTGCGCCGCTACCGTTTTCAACCTTTGGAAACAGGGAGCAGAGCCAGATAGGACAGAACTACGTAAAGAGCCTTGTGGCACTTGGATTCCAAGGATTTCTCATTGTCATATGCGTTGCAATCTACGCAGTTCTCATCCAGAACGTCACAATCTCAGCCGATATCAGGGGCTCTTTGTGGGGAATTCTCGGCTACAACATATTGCTGGTGTTTGCGCTGTTCAAGACAGGCACTTTATCCAAGAGAATTTTTTCAGCACAATAGAATCACAATAAGGAAGGATTACTATGGCAATAAGAGTAAATGTGCCAAGAGATTTATCCAGGGTAAAAGAAAAGGTGGCATTCAATCTGACCAAGCGCCAGCTCATATGCTTTACGCTTGCGGGAATGATCGGACTTCCCACCTTTTTTCTTATAAAAGGCTTTACCGGCAACGTGAGCGCAGCCACCTTTATTATGATGGCTGTCATGATGCCGATGTTTTTCATGGCTATGTATGAAAGAAATGGTGAGGCCATTGAACGCATTATCCAGCACTCAATCGACTGGAAAAGGCAAAAGAAAAAGCACGACGAGGATAAGTATCCTTGGCAGATGTTTAAAAATGGTATCTGCAGAGCCGATGACAATTTCTACAGCAAAACCATGAGGTTTTCGGATATCAACTACAAGCTTGCTACCGATGAGGATCAGCAGGCTATTTTTGACAACTGGAAGAAGTTTCTTAACTTCTTTGACAGCTCGGTTCGCTTTGAACTTACCTTTGTGAACGTTACAAAGGATGAAGCGAAGTTCTACGAGACAATCCGCATCAAAGAAAGAGACGATGGCTTTGACGATGTCAGGGCAGAGTATTCGGAGATGCTGAACAGACAGCTTGATAAAGGCAATAACGGTCTTGAGAAAACCAAGTATATCACCTTTGGAATCCGCGCCAAGTCCTTTAAGGAAGCAAGACCGCGTCTTCGCTCCATTGAGAACGATGTCTTTAATAACTTCAAGAAGATGGACGTAAAGGCAAAGCCACTTACCGGAAAAGAGAGATTAGAACTAATCCGCCTGATCAACAGATTAGGAGGTGATACGAACGACAAGCTGAAATACCCGACCAAGAATACGATAAGGACTAAGACAAGATACGCGACAGTTTCGGCTTTTTCCTATGATGCACCGACTATGGAGGACAGATTCCTCATGGATCTTCTAAACTCGGACGCATCGCAGGTTATCAGCATTCACCTGCAGTCTATCAATCAGAACGATGCAATCAAGAAGGTAAAAAAGACTATCACCAACATCGACTCTACCAAGATAGACGAGCAGAAAAAGGCTGTTCGCTCCGGGTACGACATGGATCTGATCCCCGGAGATCTCGTGACTTATGGCAAGGATGCAAACAGCTTCTTGCAAGACCTTCAGGATCAGAACGAGCGAATGTTCAGAATGACATTCCTTATCATGAATACCGCAGGTTCCAAAATAGAGCTCAAGAACAACTACCTGCAGACATCAAGTACTGCCCAGCAGTTTAACTGCGACACATACAAGCTGGACTATCGGCAGGAACAGGCGCTTTACAGCGTTCTGCCGCTTGCAAGCGACCTCATCCATATAGACAGAAGCCTTACCACAAGCTCAGTAGGAATCTTCATTCCATTTACCACGCAGGAACTCATGCAGACTGATGATGAAGCTCTTTACTACGGACTCAATGCATTATCGCAGAACATCATCATGGGAGATAGAAAGAGCCTTTCCAATCCAAACGGCATGATCCTTGGAAAGCCCGGCTACGGTAAGTCTTTTGCTGCAAAAAGAGAAATGAGTAACGTCATTCTTTCTACAGATGATGACATCATAATCTGCGATCCCGAGCAGGAGTATTCAGCACTTGTAAAGAAGTTTCGCGGTCAGGTGATCCACGTAAGTCAGAAATCCAAGCAGTACATCAATCCTATGGATATCAACGAGAACTACTCGGATGGCGATAATCCGGTATCTCTTAAGGCAGAGTTTATCTTATCCCTTTTTGAACTTGTTATGGATGGAAAAGGGGGACTTGGTCCCGTGGAAAAGACTGTTATCGACCGCTGCATTCATAAAATCTATGAGAAGTATTTCGACAATCCGGTACCTGAGAACATGCCCATTCTGGCTGACCTCTACAATGCATTGATGTTGCAGGAGGAAAAAGAAGCTCATGAAGTGGCGACTGCACTTGAAATCTATGTTACAGGTTCCCTTAATGTATTCAACAACCGCACCAACGTAGATATCAATAACCGAATTGTCTGCTATGACATCAAAGATCTTGGAAATCAGCTCAAGAAGATAGGTATGCTCATAGTTCAGGATCAGGTCTGGTGCCGTGTTACCGCCAATAGAAGCGTCGGAAAGGCTACACGCTACTATATGGATGAGTTCCATCTGCTTCTTCAAGATAAGCAGACAGCCAGCTACAGTGCGGAGATTTACAAGCGTTTCCGTAAGTGGGGCGGTATACCGACAGCAATAACTCAGAACGTAAAAGACCTTCTGAAGTCGCCTGAGGTCGAGAACATTTTCGAGAACAGCGAATTTATCTACATGCTAAAGCAGGCACCGAAAGACAAGGAAATACTTGCACAAAGGCTCGGTATCAGTAAGTACCAGATTTCTTATGTCGAGAAGGCAGAAACCGGCGAAGGATTGCTTATATTCGGAAACCTGATATTGCCGTTTAAGGATCAGTTCCCAAATGACTTGGAGCTTTACAAGATTATGACCACAAAGCCAAAGGAAGTTGCCGTCTGGCAGAAAGGAGTATAGCGGTGAATTTTAACCAAGATGAAAACATTGGCGGCGAAGCTTTAGATGAAGGCGTGATAGCCGCCGCTGAAATAAACCGTGAGCTTCAAAAGCAGTATCGGCGTAAGCAGATAAGGAAAAGCTATTATCGAAAAGATCCGGATTTGCCTTATGTAAAGAGCTTTGCCGACAGAATGCAGGAAGCAGCGGAAGGAGTTAAGGACGCAGCCAAAGAAACAGTAAAACAAATAGTGAAAGCCATTAGAGAGCACCCTGTGGTGCTCTTAATTATTGTCATCATATTTTTGTGCCTGTTTTTCCTGCATTTTTTGTTATGTGGTTTTGAAGTGATGATATCGAGTATGGGAGATACAGTTCTTTCAGCTACTTATACGGCTTATGACGAGGATATAACGGGAGTGGACGCGGACTACGTGAAGCTGGAAAGAGAGCTGCAAGAGACTATAGATAGAACCGAAGAGGACTTCCCCGATTACGATGAGTATGTTTACAACCTTGATGAGATAGGTCATAACCCTTATGAGCTGGCCTCATACCTGACAGTCAGATATGAGGACTATAAGCGCAGACAGCTTAAAAGCATAGTGAAGGATCTTTTTAAAGAGCAGTATGACCTTTCCTATGATATCCGCATAGAGAAACGTTCGCGGACTGTAAGAGCAGATGATTATTCCTACGTGGGGACGGAATACTATACCGTCAATATCCTCACAGTGAACTTAGCAAATAAGAGCCTTGGTGCTGTTATAGCGGGAAAAGGACTTAATGAGGACGAAAAGGCAAGGTACGAAGTGCTTCTGGCGACTCAGGGAAATAAGTCATATCTTTTTGACGATGTCTATGCGGATTATGAGGATCCTGATGAATATCATCCTGTAGGAGAGGCGTTATCAGATCAGAGTTTTGCGGCAATGATAGCGGAAGGGGAGAAGTATTTGGGACGTGCCTATGTATGGGGAGGATCCAATCCCACAAGCGGATTCGACTGTAGCGGATTTGTCAGCTGGGTTGTTAATCACTGCGGATGGAACCTTGGTAGACAGACAGCCAATGGACTTAAGAATCGCTGCAGCGTGGTTTCTCCAGAAGAAGCAAGGCCGGGAGATCTTATTTTTTTCAAAGGAACATATGCAACAAACGGGGCAAGTCATGTCGGCATCTATGTTGGTGACGGCATGATGCTTCACTGCGGAAATCCTATACAGTACACATCCATTAACACAAGGTATTGGGAAAAACACTTCTATTGTTTCGGAAGGCTCCCGTAGAAGGAGGAAATATGCTTGAGAGATTAGAAAAATACAAATCAGAACTGGAAAGGGCAAAGGGTAAACGCGCCGAATGGGATACCAAGGTCAAGGCTCTTGAAAAGAAGGTTTCGGAGGAAGAAAAGACAACCGTCCATGAGATGGTAAAAGCGGCCGACCTTACACCTGAGGAGCTTTCAAGGCTCATTGCCTATTCAAAGAATCATATGCCGGGAGAAACGTCGGTTGAGACAATCGTAAATTTGGAATCAGGAAATTTTGATACGGAGGACAAAGATGATGAAGAACAGATTTAAGTTGCCTGCACTTGCAGCTTCACTTATGATATGGGCATTTCCTGTGACGGCTTATGCCTATGTTCCGGAAAACGTTGATACATCAGTTATTGATGAAGATAAAGATGCGGTTAAGGATGAGGGAAAAGAAAAAAATAAAGAGGAAGAAGATCACAAGCCTCTTACACCTGAGGGCAACACTACAATTGTTGATGACAATGTGAGCAGTGACAATCACAGCAAGCAGTTCATGACGGTAACTACCAAGAACGGAAAAATCTTTTATATCATCGTAGACCGCGACAACACAACAGGAGCAAACAACGTTCATTTCCTCAATCAGGTAGATGAGAGAGACCTTATGGACCTGTTAAGCGATGAGGAGAAAAAAGAACTCGAAGGTCAAGAAGGTGATGATATTGAAACTCCCATAGAACCTGTTCAGCAAACTCAGCAACCACAGGATATTGTGGCAACGGAGGAGCCGGAACTTGAAGTGGTCAAGGAAAAGAAGAAACCGAATCTTTTACTTGGACTTATTATTGTTCTCGGTCTTGCGGGCGTAGCAGGATTCTACTTCTACAGTAACAGCGAGAGCTTCAAGCGCAGGAAGAACGGTGAAGATCCCGATAGCGACTATGCAGATGATTATATTGATATTCCTGAAGATAAGGAGGAAGAGTAAATGGAGCAGATGATTTTTGATAAGGAGGCGGCAACTCGCCGTTTCATGACAATCGGGAAGAAAATGGGAACTATGGTAAAAGAGCGGGTGAAAAAGCCGTCTGTTCTTAAAAAGCTTGATTCATATAAGCAGAGGTGGTGAAAATTGCAAAACCGCACAAACAGGATCTCGGTGAGATTGTCAGATGATGAGCTTGAGCGTATGAGGGCAAAGATGGAAGAAGCGGGAATCACAAACATGAGTAAGTATATGCGAAAGATGATACTCGACGGATACTGCGTGAGGGTAGATACCAAAGATCTCAGGGAAATGGTATATCTTATCCGCATGTGCTCAAACAATCTCAACCAGTATGCCAAGAAAGCGAACGGTCTTGGCGTCATCTGCGTACCGGATATCAAAGATCTGCAACGGAGGTTTGAAGATATCTGGAAAGGCATGCGGGCAATCCTTAAAAAGTTTGCATCCATCAAATGAGAATGAAAGTAAGTTCATGGAGGCATCCTTGCATTTTAAATTTGCAGGAAATAGACTCAATGCAAATGAGATGAATTAAGGAGGTTTGACATGTGGATTATGAGATTTCTTTTAAAAATATTGGTGTTACCGTTACTGCTGGCTGTCGATGCGGCAACTCTCATTACGAAGGTATCTATATACGTAGGATGCTATGTCGTTGGCTTTGCTGTATGGTTGTGTGGTATCTTCTGTATTCTTTCAATTATATTTAAGATGATTCCATGTGCGATCTTCTTTGCGGCGATACTGATAGTCATGTTTGCATGTTTGTTCGCGGCAGCCAATATCCAGCTTTTCTTAGAATCAGCTCACAGAGTACTTAAAAGAGTATAAAACTAAATAAATGATATAGACCAAGGGACAGCTTTTCCATAAAGGATGAGTTGTCCCTGTCTTTTTGAAAGGGGAAGAATATGGCGGCAACAAGGCTACTGGCTCTTCATCAGATTAGGGGCAGAACCATCGCAGAGAGCTTAAAGGAGCGAATGGATTATACAGAAAATGATCTTAAGACCGAGGAGAAAAAGTATATTTCCACATATGGCTGTGATATCGAAACCGCGGATGAAGAGTTTTTGCTTTCTCAATCGTTGTACCACAACGGTGTAAGGGATGTCAGGAGAAAAGAAATAATTGCTTACCAGATCAGACAGTCATTTAAGCCCGGGGAGGTAACGCCGGAGAAAGCAAATGAGATCGGATACGAGCTTGCTATGAGGTTCACCAAGGGGAAATATGCATTCACGGTCTGTACTCATACGGACAAAGCCCATATCCATAACCACATCATCTTTAATGCAATCTCAATGGATGGAAAAAAGAAATTCCGCAATTTCTATTTTTCGGGAATTGCTCTTCGAAGAATTTCAGATATTATCTGCTTCGAAAATGGTCTGTCTATAATAAAGCGTGCTCCGTACAAGGAGCGAAAAAGCAAAGGCAGATATTCAAGGAAAGAGCATTTTACCGATAAGAAGCTGGAGTTTATTAAGGATATTGAAGCAAAGCTCATGGAAGGAAAAGGTAAAGGATATGTGACCTGGGCAAAGCGTTTTAACGCAAAACAGATGGCTAAGACAGTTCTTTTTCTTCAGGAACATAAAATCGAGTCTTATGAGCAACTTAAAGAAATGACCGATGAGAGAAGCGGGAGGCTCAAAGAACTTAAGGATTCTATGAAGGAGAAGGAAGCGCTTCTTTCGGAGAACAAAAAACGGCAGCAGGCCATTATCGATTATTCCAAGAACAGGAAAGTGTTCGAAGCCTACAAAAAGAGCGGATACAGTAAGAAATTTTACAGTGAGCATGAAGCGCAGCTCCTTATCTATAAGGCAGCAGAGGAAGTCTATAAATCTGTGCCAAAGGGACAGAAGCTCAATATGCGTAAGCTTCGTGATGAGTATGGCCACATTCTTGAAGAGAAGAAAAAAGAGTTTACGGAGTATGCGGGAATCAATAAAGATATCCATGAGTACCTGATCGCAAAGCGCAATTTAGAAATGTTGTACCGTCAGGAGCAAGGCAAAAATGAAAAAGAGGGTCGTGATAAACGTACCCGAAACTCACGGACGCAGTCAGTGTTGTAAGAGCCGCATAACGCGTTTGTCGGACAAACGCACTGCTTGCCACAACGACCCTCAGCGCCGGCAGGATGAGAATAAGAATAATTATCAGGAGGATTAAAGAGATGAAAGTAAGTATTAAAGCAAATAAGCTTGAAGCAAGTTCAAACAATGTAAGAGGAATTTGTACAGTAACTTTTGGAGATTGCTTCGCAGTAAGAAATATCTCAATCGTAGAAAGTAGGAAAGGCGGCACATTCGTCTCCATGCCGAGCTTCAAAACGAAAACAGTCGATGAGGAAGGCAATCCAATTTTTAAGGATATAGCTTTTCCTATAACAAAAGAATTTCGCGAGGAGCTTTATGCGAAGATCAAGGAAAGCTATGAGTCAGGGGAGGCGGTTGAGTTTGAGTGGTAAGAATTTGTAAGTAGAAGTTGCACATATGAGAAAAGAGTAAATGCCGGATGATATGCTGCATGGGGATAAACTCTTTATAGATTAATTTAACTACTTCAAACATAAATGCAGAGAGTGATAGTAAATGAGGAAAACTGGCTGGTTCCATAGATGGGGCTGGCCAGTTCTTTTTATATTGAGTTTTTGGATATTTTTTAAAAGCTTTTACTAAAAGTGGATTATAATAATAGTAGGAGGGATGATATGGATAAGCTAAAGAAAATATGTGAATTCCTGAATGAATGCGGGATAACAGCAGAATACAGGACAGATAGAGTTGCACCCTATGTAAATGTAGGCAATGTAAAACGCATAAGGGAAAGAATACAGTTTTGGCTTTCTGATAAATCTGATAATGAAGTATATATGTTTGTAGGAAAAGATATGGGGAAGTGGTATGCGCAGTCATCAAAGTCTGTATACTTTGATTCTAAATATCGGTACAGTGACAAGGAAAACCATATTGTGTTTCCTAATATGGATTTAGCACTCAATTTTATAAAAGAAGTATCTGAGTTATAGGATCTAATAGATTGTAAAAAACTTTTGAGGAGTATTGATTTCGATTAATACTCCCTCTTTTTCATTTAGATAGAAGTTCAAGTATATTTGGGAGTTTATCGGATACTATTTTTGAAATGCCAATTCTGATAGATATGATGGATAAAGAAATTGCTGATTATATCAAGCGTAAAGTTAATCAAATTGATATATAGAAGTCGCTGAAAATGGAAATGTGGAATTGAGTTGAAAATTAAAATTTGGAAAATTTTGTTGCGAAATTTTGTTTACAAAGTTGAATGAAAATCGCAAGAACTTGAATAAAAACACCATTATTTGGTGCGTGTGATATCTCATTATGATAAAATTAGTAGGATGCAGCTGTATCTTTTTTATCTGTGAGGCAAACTATGAAAATCAGTTACAAGAAATTATGGGTAATGTTAGCAGAACAGGAAATGAGCAAGCAGGAGTTTCGAGAAGAATTGAAAATTGCCTCTGGTACTATGACAAAATTAAATAAAGGACAAGAAGTATCTATGTCTGTTATTCTTCGTATATGTGATTTTTTTGATTGTAACATAGGCGATGTATGCGATGCAGTAAAAGTAGAATAAATATATTGGTGGTTTTATGATAGAAAGAATATGCCCTAAATGCAAGGTCCCTATGAATGGCACTAATTGTATTAATCCAAAATGTGGTCATGCTACGGAAATGTCATCAACGTTATATTGGTGTGATGAATGCGGTATTCCTATATATGAAAATGAATGCCCGATTTGTGGCAAAAAAGGAAAATATATTGCGACAGATATTCGACCGGTTTTTCCAGAAGAAAATATATTGATTTCTCTGTTGACTACGGGTGACCCATATAAGTATCAGAAGAGCTCAATCTGGTATGGCTCTAATTCCTATATTGTCGATGGTCAAAAGATTAAGCTTTCTGTAAGTAAGGAGAATTCTAAGCCAATAGAAGAAATTAAGGCTGTGAAAGAAGCTTATGAAAAAGCAGTAGAAAAAATAGATTATAATTTCTTTAAGCAACATATAGACAAATTCGTGAAAGCTAATGCTGATCGATATAATTACATAACAGAAGAAGCTGTCAGCTTTATTCAGAAATATACTGATAAATACAGCATTGAAGATATGATGGTTTCTTTTAGTGGAGGAAAAGATTCAACTGTAACGTCTCATCTTGTTAATCGTGCTTTGGGAACTAATAAGGTATTGCATGTTTTTGGGGATACAACACTTGAGTTCCCGTACACTTTGGAATACAAGAAAAGATTTAATAAGAACGAAGAATCACAAGGAGTAAGGATTCTTACGGCAAAGAATAGAGAGAAAAACTTCGAAGATCTTTGTAGTGTTGTTGGGCCGCCGAGCAGAGTTATGCGATGGTGTTGCACTGTATTTAAGACGGGGGCAATTCAGAAAACTATTTCATCTGCATTTAAGGATAAAACAAACATACTGAGTTTTCAGGGTATTAGACGTAGCGAATCAATTAGCAGAAGTAAATATGAACGAGAAAGTGAAAGCCCGAAGATAACAAAGCAAACGGTTGTTTCTCCGATAATTGATTGGATTGATTTTGATGTATGGCTTTATATTCTGACAACAGGAATTGATTTTAATTATGCATATAGGCTCGGGTGGACGCGTGTAGGGTGCTGGTGTTGCCCTAATAATGGTGGATGGTCTGAATATCTTTCAAAGGTTCATATGTATGATCAGTATATTCATTGGCATGATGTTTTAGTGGAATTTGCAAAACAAATCGGAAAGCCTGATCCTGAAGACTATGTGGCAGAGGGCGGTTGGAAGGCAAGACAAGGTGGAAATGGACTAGAGGCTGCTCAGAAGTCGATAGTTACATTTGAGCCATGCGCTACTGATGAAAATGCATTTAACTATGTTCTTCAAAGACCAATCAGCGAAGAGTTTTACGAATTGTTCAAGCCCTTTGGCTATATTAACAAGGAACTTGGAAACAAAAGATTGGGTGAGGTCTATGTCCTTAATAAGACTGGAAAGGTTGTCCTTATTCTTCAGGGAAGAATAGGTAGTACAAAGCTTAAAGTAATAATTAAGGATGCTAAGATAGCAGGTTCAAAAAATCTTGCTACTGCTGAAATGAAAATACAGTGTCAGCTTACAAAGTACCAAATGTGCCTAGGATGTAAGGCTTGCGAAGCGGTATGCAAACATGATGCTATTAGTGTTAAAGATGATGGCCATGGAAATGTAAGTTATACAATTGATAATGACAAGTGCATAAGATGTACAGAATGTGTTGGCCACTTTAATGCAGGATGTTATATGAGAAAAGTATTGGGAATAAAGAGGACATAATATGGCAACAAGTAAAATTAAGCTTAGACTTCAAGGACATGAAAAATTTGCCCTTAGAGAGGGGTGGCTTAACAAAGGTTTGATAATAGTAAATGAAAACTCAGGAGTATTTCAGAGTGAAGAGGCACCAGACATATTCGGAATTGGTAACAACATGGTGAAGTCTGTTCGCTATTGGCTAAGAGCTTTTGGGTTGATTTCCGAGACTCCTGGGAAAGGGGCATCACTTACAGAAATAGGAAGAATTATCTATGATAACGACCTATATTTTGAAGATGTTTTTACTCTTTGGATTTTGCATTCAAATATAGCTAAGAACATTGAAGAGGCTACATCTTGGTTTATGTTTTTTAACAGATGTCAGGTTGATGATTTAAACAGGGATCAGATACAGCAAATACTAAAAAGAGAAATAACAAAATATGCTGAAGGCACGACGTTCTCTGACAATTCGGTAAAAAGTGACGTTGATGTAATCCTGAATATGTATAGTAATACTAAAGAAATTACGGATCCGGAAGATAAGAATATTTCTCCATTTTCTGAACTAAAGCTTCTAAAAAAGGTAGATGGAAGATATTCCAAGGTTCATGCTGACAGACGAGTGGTTAATGAATGGGTTGTTCTGTATGAACTTGCAAATAAGATGCTAGGATTGGACTCAATCTCAATCGAAGAACTGGCAATTAATGAAAATGGATTACAGAATATATATCAGATGAACTTTGTAATGATAAATGATTATTTGGATAAACTCGATGCATTAGGCTATATTCATGTGGATAGAACAGCAGGACTGGACATGATTTATAGAGAAAAAGAGTTTTCTCCAGTAGAGGTTCTTGAAGAATACTACAGAAATAGCAGATAGGATGAATAAGTATGGAAAGTCTTAAAGATATTGTTGGGTTTAATAGTAATTTTAAAACGTCGATAAATTTGTACCTTAGCCTGAATAAGGAAGAAAAAGTTCTTAGTTATATTCCTACAAAGTCGTCGATTGCTTTTATCAATGGTTATTTTGAATCAATAATTGGAGATAAAGAGCAGGCAACTTTGATGATAGGCCCATATGGTAAGGGAAAGTCGCACCTGTTATTAGTACTTTTGGCAATTCTTTCGCTGGAAAGAAATGGAAAAAATGAGAAAATTGTAAAGGAACTTGAAAAGAGATTTAGATCGGTTGACGAAGTTGGAAATCAGGCAGCTGACAACCTTAGAACTATTTGGGATAGTAAGAAAAGGTTTTTACCTGTTATTTTAAATGATTCAAAAGGGGATTTAAATCAAGCTTTTTTAGTTGCTTTGAGTGATGCATTAAAGAGGGATGGCTTGGATGATATTTCTCCAGATACATACTATTCCCTCGCTGTTGCCAGAATTGAAGAATGGGAGAAGAATTACCCTGATACATATAAACAGTTTGTTAAAGAGTTAATAAAAAAAGACAGGGATGTAAATGGATTATTGGCTGATTTAAAGCGCTTTTCCAAAGACGCTTTAGATGTATTTGTTCAGATTTATCCCAAAGTTACCGCTGGAAGTGAATTTAATCCACTTGCAGCATCAGACGTATTGCCGTTATACAAAAGTATAAGTGAAAAACTTGTTGAAGAATGCGGATACAGTGGTATTTATATAGTTTTTGACGAGTTTAGCAAATTTATAGAGGGACAAGAAAAAGATAAGAGTTCAGTAGGCAATAATATGAAGCTCTTGCAAGATATGTGTGAGCTTGCTGCTGATTCACAGAATGCAAAGATATTTGTCACAATGGTTGCTCATAAAAGCATTAAAGAATATGGGAAATATCTTTCGCAGGAAATAATAAATGCGTTTACAGGTATAGAAGGCAGGATAATTGAGAAGTATTTTGTTACTTCTTCTAAAAACAATTATGAATTAATAAAAAATGCTATAGTCAAAGATGAAAAAAAACTACAGTCTATAGCAGCATATAAGAGGATTGTTAGTCAGGAGAGTGAGCAGAAATTCTTTCAGCTTCCAGCTTTCAAAAGTAACTTTGATGAAGATGATTTTATCAGTACAGTTTTAAAAGGATGCTATCCATTTAATCCGATTACTGCATATTTGCTTCTCAATATTAGTGAGAAAGTAGCGCAGAATGAGAGAACTTTGTTCACATTTATCTCAAATGATGAACCTAATAGCACGGCTCGCTTCATTGTTAACCATAGCGCAGGTGATTCTTGGTATGTCGGCGCAGATTTGATTTATGACTATTTTGCTGGCTTATTTAAAAAAGAAGTCACAAATGAGATGGTACATAATCTGTGGTTGGGAGCAGAATATGCTATTTCAAAGTGCGAGGACGAAGAAGCGATAAAGCTTATCAAAGCGTTAGCGGTTGTGTTGATCGTCAATAAAGATGAGGAAATGCCAGCTGACAGAAGAGTTCTAGCGCTAGCGGTAGATGTTTCAGATCCGGAAGAAATTATCAGTGATCTTTTAGAAAACAAAATAATATATCAAAAAGGCTCTACTGGAACATTTGCATTTAAGACTCGTGCTGGATCTGCTTTGAAGGCTGAGATTAAGCGCCAAAGAGAACTTAAGGGGAATTCAGTAAACTACGCAAATGCTTTGTTACATGTTTCGGGGAAGTATTATGTGTTGCCCAAGAAATATAACACCAAAAAGATGATTACAAGATACTTCCAGCATGAATATTTGGATGTAGATACCTTTTTGGCAATTAACAATGAAGAAACATTGCTAAACAATACTCCTGCAGATGGAAAAGTAATTACTTTATATAGTTTCTCAAGTGCCAAGCAGGATAAAGTCAAAAAGCATGTTAAAGAGCTTGCCAGCGACAGACTTGTATTTGTTGCGCCATCAAAGGCTATAAAAGTCGATAAAAAGCTACTTGACTATGAGATTATTCAGGAACTTCATGACAGTAAAACGTTTGTTTCCGATAATGAAATTTTAAATAGAGAACTACCGCTTCTTGAGGAAGATATAACAACAGAGGTGGAAGATGTTATTTCTGATGCATATTCAAGAGAGCAGAGTAAAGTATTCTACTATGCTGATGGGAAAGTGCAGGAACTTAATGGCGGAAAAGAAGAGAAAGCAGTAAATATTTGCTGTGAGAATTTATATTATAAATCTCCGGTAATTAATAACGAAATAATAAATAGGTCCTTTATTACAACAAGTCAGACGAGAAAAGCTAGAATTAATATAATACAAGCAATTTTGACGCACAGTGATAATAAGGAATTTTTCGCTGGAACAAACCAGGAGGCTACAGTATACAGATCACTTTTCGTTGTGACAGGGCTCAGAACCAACCAGGAAAACGAAGATCTGAAAGAGGTAATGGAGATAATCCATGATTTTATAGAATCGTGTAGTGATAATAAACGTAGAATAAGTGAATTGATTAATCGGCTATGTGCAAAGCCGTATGGTATGCGAAATGGTGTAATTCCGCTGTATCTAGCTTATGCATTTGCACAGAGAAAAGAAGATTTGGTTGTGTATTTTGCGGATAAAGAAGTTTTAATAAGCCCGGATATCATAGTTAACATGTGTGAGAGTCCTGAGGATTATGAACTGTTTGTCTCAAAAGAAGATTTAGAAAAAGAAAAGTATATCAATGACTTGAGAAAACTGTTTTTTGTAGAAGATAACAAGAACCTTTCTGATAATAGGATTAAAGACATCTATGTATGCATGCAACGCTGGTTTCGAGCACTTCCACAAGCAAGCAGAAATCTAGTAAAAGCAGAAGACTATGTCAAAGATGAAAAAGTACTTGGAGCCATGCGCCTATTAAAGAGTGAACTTCAGCAGGTAGAATTTAATCCATACGAGGTGTTGTTTGTTACGGTACCTGAGCAACTTGCGACGGATTCGCTTGATGAAGCATATAAAATCATAAGAAGCAGTTGTAGGGCATATGGTGCATATCTGGGATGGATACAATCTCAAGTCATTGATATCATTTATGGTTTATTTGGCGGAAAAAAGAAAACAGATTTGCATCATCTCCTTACCGAATGGTATGAGGGACAGAGTGATATCTCCAAGCAGGGATTACTTGGAGGAAGAGTTAATGCATTTATGTCATGTATTGAGAACCTAAATGTATATAGTGATGTGGATGTCGCTGTTAAGGTGGCAAAAGCAGTTACTGATATATATGTGGAGAACTGGACAGACGTTTCTTATGATGAGTTTAAAGATCAATTAGCTAATGTGGTTTCAACAGTTGAGCAGATGAAGGATTCTGTTGACGATGGAAAGCTGGAACTGTCTTTTACTGGAAAAAATGGAAAAGCAATAAAGAGATTCTACGACAGAGTGGATGAAGGAACAGGAAGTGTATTAAGAAATATTCTAGAGGATACTCTTGAGGAATATGACGATCTTAGCGTAAATGACCGTGTTGCTATATTGCTTGAGATGATAGAAAAAATAATAGGATAGGTATAGTGGATGATATATCTTGATAATGCGGCAACAACCTTTCCAAAGCCGGAGAGCGTATATGTTGCAATGGATAAAACAAATAGAGAACTGTGTGTTAATGCTGGCAGAGGCTCATATAGAATTGCAAGAGAAGCGAGTGAACTAATAGCTGATACTAAAAAGTTGCTCAGAGATTTAGTTCATGCAGATATTGATAGTGCTGTCGTTTTTTCACCATCCATAACAATATCACTTAATCAGATTATCAAAGGATTATCTTATACAAAGAATGCTGTGGTATATGTTTCACCATATGAACATAATGCGGTCGCTAGGACAGTACATTTAGTATCACAAAAGATTGGCTTTAAAGTGAAGCAATTGCCGATAAATGATGGTTTTGAAATAGACATAGATAAGATAAAATATGAGTTTTCAAAAGAAAAACCGTCTGTAGTTATATGTACTCATGTTAGTAATGTTACAGGGTATGTTCTACCAGTGTCAGAGATTTTTCATGAGGCAAAACAATTTAATGCGATATGTATTTTGGATTCAGCACAATCTTTGGGATTGGTTCCTATTGATGTAAGGTCAATGGCTGTGGATATTATTGCTTTTGCGGGGCACAAGACTTTATACGGCCCATTTGGAATAGGTGGTTTTTTAAACATTTCCGGAATAAGTTTAGGTGAGGTTATAACAGGGGGGACAGGAAGTGACTCTCTGAATCTTGAAATGCCGGACCATCCAGAAGGCAGATACGAGGCTGCTAGCGCAAATATTGTTGCAATTTCTGGACTAAATGCAGCACTCAAAGAAGTAAATACTGAAGAAAACTTTTTAAAGGAAAAAGAACTGACAGATTATTTTATAGGGAGAGTTAGCAAACTTAAGAATATAAAAACTTTTTTGCCAGAAAATATCGAGAACCATGTGGGAATTGTTTCTTTTGTTGTGAATGGTATGGCATCAGAAGATATTGGAACAATCTTGGATGAAGACTTTGATATTGCAGTAAGAACAGGATATCACTGTGCTCCTTTTATACATGATTATATTGGTGATAAGAAGAATAGCGGAACAGTAAGAGTAGGAATTGGAATATTTAATTCAAAAGCAGATATAGATATTTTGATTAGTTCGTTAGAGGATATCGCTGGGTAAGCATTATGGGGTTACAAAATATAACAATACAAAATGAATACAATTCCTTGGAAGAGGATGTAGTAAGAGAATTTTTAATTCCTGCACTTTCGGAGAGCAATCGATATGATAGGGCGGCAGGCTATTTTTCATCTTCGGGTTTAGCCAAGCAGACAGTAGGAATTGCAGAACTTGTGAAAAAAGGTGGGCACATAAGGATTATTGCATCTCCAGAGTTGTCGGAGGAAGATGTTAAGGCTATAGATGAAGGCTATAAACTAAAGGCCTCTGTTATAAGAGAAAGCTTGTTAAGGAGTTTAAGAAATCCGGAAGATGAGTACGAAGCAGAAAGATTGAATTTGCTTTCAAATCTTATTGCTGCAGGAATTCTTGATATTAAGGTAGCATTGTTGAGAACAGAATCAGGGATATTTCATGATAAGTTTGGGATTCTATATGATGAAAATGGCGACTCAGTTGCATTTAGAGGGTCGATGAATGAAACAGAAAATGCCTACTATCATAACTTTGAGACTATAGATGTATATCGTTCTTGGGTTGATGATTATCGGGTTGAGTCAAAAAAAGATACCTTCAATAAAATGTGGGATGATCTGGATTCTTCAGTTACAACAGTGATGTTTACGGAGATAAAGGACGCTATTCTCGACAGGTACAGGCGTGATAACAACATTGACTGGTCAATAGATTTGCGACAGTTTGGTCAATCTAAGAAACGTGATAAAGGGAAGGAATGGCTGATAAATATTCCAGGTAGAGTTCACCTATATGAGTATCAAACTGATGCAATAGATGAATGGGAAAACCGGGACTTTTGTGGAATATATGATATGGCGACCGGTACAGGAAAGACTTTTACTGCGTTGGCAAGCATGGAAAGGTTTGAAAAGCGCCATGGAAATATACTCGGTATTGTAGTTTGCCCATATATTCACCTGGTTAATCAGTGGGCTGAAGACGTTCAAGAGTGGGGAATTAATCCAATTATTTGTCATTCAGAGTCGCCATTACCAGATTGGAGGAAATCACTGACAAATGCATTTCGTAGGTATAAAACGAATGCAAAATCATTTATTTGTTTAGTTACAAATGATACGTTTGGAGATTCTCTCTTTACAGAAATGCTAAATTCTATTAGTGATTCCATGAATGCAGTATTAGTAGTTGATGAGGTTCATAACTTTGGAGCTCAAAACTTGTCAAAGAAGCTACCTGAAAATATTAAATATCGGTTAGGTCTTTCAGCAACTGTTGAACGGTATATGGATGATGAGGGAACTGGAGCTATACTACAGTATTTTGGAGAGAAGTGTATATATTACCCGATAGAGAGAGCTATTAAAGAGAAGGCCCTTGTTAATTACGAGTATTATCCAATTATAGTTACTTTGACCTATGAAGAACTGGAAGAATATAGGAAGATTACTAAACAGATAACAAAATGTATAGTTGAAAAGAATGGTAAAAAGAAGATATCAGATATAGGTCAGCAGTTATTGTTTAAACGGACAAGGCTAGTAGCCGGTGCTGAAAACAAGCTGGAAACCTTAAAAGAAGTAATGCTCCCTTATAAAGATGATAAGCATTTGCTTGTATATTGTGGGGCAACTAGGGGATTTGAGGAGTATAAGGGACAAAAAGAACGTCAAATTGATCGCGTGGAAAAGATTCTGGGACTAGAATATAGCATGTCAACACATAGATTTACCGCTGAGGAAGATGCAGAGCAAAGACGAAAGATAAAAGAAGGCTTTGCAGATGGTGATTATCAAGTTATTACTGCTATTAAATGTTTGGACGAAGGTGTTAATATCCCTAATATTCATGTGGCATTTATCATGGCTAGTAGCAGAAATCCTAAAGAGTTTATTCAGAGAAGAGGCCGTGTATTACGTAAAGCTCCGGGTAAGGAAAGAGCTATTATCTATGATTTTGTTACGTTACCTAGGGCTTTGAGTGAAGTACATTTCGGTGATTTTGAGGCTGATAGAGCAATCGTATTAGGTGAGCTGGCTAGAATTTATGAATTCGGAAGATATTCCATTAATTCGAGAGTAGCGGATAGCATGATAGATGATATCCAGTCTGCATATGACATAGACATATTTGTGGATAGCTTGGATCAAGAAATGGAGGAAGCATATGGCGAAGGTAGAGATTGATGATTCAAAAAGAATCGCAATGTATGGAGAAATACGAGCCATGGAAGGCGAAAATTTACGCACAAACAAGAGAAGTGACAAAGAAATGGTAGATGAGATTATAAAAATAATAATCAAGCATGCCAAAGTAAAATGAGCGGAGAATAATAATATGAAATTCACTAAACTTGTTATTAACAATTTCATGCGCTTTAAGGGAGAAAATACCATTCAGTTCAGCTGTGATGATGATAAAAACGTTACAGTTGTATTGGGGGATAATACTGTTGGAAAAACAACATTAGCTCAGGCAATAAGATGGGTTTTGTATGGAGAAATAATTTCTACTCAATACGAGGGAAATAAGGATGTCACTATACTAAATAACGATGTATTAGGCAATATGACAGCTAATGATTATGCCGAAGTTAAGGTGGAATTGGATTTTGAACAGGAAAAAAACAATTCTGTTAATGCGTACAGAATAGTAAGATTAGCTACTTATGCAAGGAAATTTCCTCAAATGACAACTCGGCAAATTTCAGAAAAGCTGAAGATGTACATTAAGGATGGCAACACTGGAAGTGAAATCCCATATGATAATACTGGCAAGGATGAGGGGAAAGTGGATGAGCTTATTAGTGAGTTTTTGCCTAAACAGCTTTCGAGCTATTTCTTGTTTGATGGTGAGCGGTGGAATGACTCAAAAACTACCAAAGCGGATATAAGAGACTCTATATACAATCTTGTTGGTATTAGCCCGATAAGGCAGATGAAATACCACCTTGGCGAACACGGTACTAGGGGAAGTTTGTCGGTAATAAAAAGACTTGAAGGCAAAAAGAGTGGTGTGAGTGAGGAATATGGCAGAATTGAGAAAGAAATAGAAGCTCTTTACAAAAAGATTGAACAAAACAATAAGGAAATTGAAGATAATAAAGAAAATGCGAAACATTTTTGGGAAAAGGCTGATGAGAAACAAGCGCTGTTAGATTCAAATCCTAATGTTGAACAGGATCAGAAAGAGTATAAGAGACTTGAAGGTGAAATAAGCGCATGTACTAAGCGTATGGAGAGTTTCTATGCTGATATAGTTGACAAGTTTAGTGGTTCGTATACGTATTTTGCTGCTCCTTTGATGCAGGAGATAGTGGATATGCTTGATGGCGTAGATTTAAAAGGCGTGGATCTTCCAGGAGTGACAAATAAGACTATTGAGACAATCCTCAGCAACCACAAGTGTTTATGTGGTCATGATATTGCAGATGGTTCACCTGAAGAAGAAGCCTTGCTGAAATTAAAGAAATTGGTTCCGCCTGCTGTTATTGGTACGATTGTTGGTAATTTTAAGGGCAAGTTAGCTAAGTGGAGTGCTGACAGTGCTGATATGTATGAAACAATCAAGAACAAAGCTGATTCATTCCAGTCAGAATCTGATGATAAATATGATAACGAAGAACAACTGGCAATTAAGGAAAGAAAAATTGACAGGAAGATAAATTTTGAAGTAGAGCGGAGAAAACTTAATGAGTATAAGAGTAAAGCAAGGGAGTATGATCAGGCGGTCACTCATGCTGAAGGTTTGAATCAGTCTCACGAAATAAGAATAAAAACGCTTGAAGAGCAAAAGAGCACTTTGGAGGATAAGTCAGAGCAGAACGCAAGGTTAGATGTTTATATTGAATATGCCAAGCAGCTATATGAAAAAGCTTGTGACATTTATGGTAAGAAAGAGGGAACGCTTCTAAATGATCTTAATGCAATTATAGAAAAGAACTTTAAGGAAATGTTCAAAGAGCAGGAGAAATATGCAAAGCTCGATGAAGATTATGTCCTTAGGCTTTACTATAAAAAAATCAGTAATTCCGGTGACTTGTCAACAACAGAGGCAACTGTATTATCAGAAGGTGAGAAGATAGCAAGAAATTTTGCTTTTATCGTAAGTATTTTGGAACTTGCGAATAACATGAAGGCTGATAACGAAGATGCCGAAGTGCTTCCACTGGTACTTGATGGACCGTTCTCAAAGCTTAGTGATGTTAACACTGCCAAGGTTGCGAGTGTTATGCCCAAAGTAGCTGAACAGGTTATTGTTTTCATGCTAGATAAAGATTGGGAACCGAGTGGGCTGGGTGATTTTACAGATAAGAAATATATGTATAGGGTTTCCAAGAATATAGATGAGAATTCGTCTAGCATTACACATAATACGGAGGCATGATATGGCAAATTTTGAGTATTTTAAAAAGGATATAACAATTACAGGAAAGTATGCTGATTATGTCGATGCGTTGTGGACTCAGAATCAGATTCAGCAGTCATATTTTAAGAGATTGGTTGACTTATGCACTATTGCGCCTGTAATTGGATTGAGAGCAAAGCATAAAGTAAAAGCTAGTTCAGAGGGAGAAAATAAAAGAACTGTGCAGCTGCAGCAGATAATGACAAGAAGAGAAGATCTGATAACAATATTACAGATGATTATTCTGATGGATGAAAGCGATGGCTTAACTATAGAACAGAGGGTAGACAGAGCCTTCAGGGGACCAGAAAATGAAACAGATTATCAGAAAGATATGGAGCTGTTTACTCAATACTTATTGGGGGGGATAGAAATTCTTTACGATGAACTATTTAAACGTTCATTGAGTATGGATGATGAATACTCAGATCTTAAAGTGGGCAATATCATTGCTTTACTTAATAAGCCCTTTGATTTGTGAATATATGCATGATTTGGAGGATAAAGATGAGCGAGCCAAAAACGACTATGAATTTGCAGGAAATCATTAATGAAATAGAAGCAGGAGATGTCCTTTTGCCAGATTTTCAGCGTAAATTTGTATGGACGGAAGAAGAACGGCAAAAAAAGATTGTTGCTTCAATTCTTACAAAAATGCCGATAGGGAGTATATTATTATTAGAATCTGACCCTTCTGATTACTCATCAAAAGTCATAGGATGTAAAACTATTATAAATGCGAACAAGCTTAAAAATACTGTAGAGTTTTTACTAGATGGTCAACAAAGAATTACTGTTTTAACTAATGTTTTCTCAAATGTGATTCATAATAATTGCAATAAGGTAAGTGATCTTGTTTCTCCAACATTAAAGAGACGTTTCTTTTTATGCATTCCCAAATGGAAAAATAGAGAAGGATCTGATTTGTTTGGAGTTCAAAATCTTAATTTTCCATATAAAGATCCTGATTCAAAAGATCCGGATTTTCTTTCCGGGGAAATCATGCCTTTTATAGTGTGTGAAACATTTACTGCAGGTGATCAAATGCCATATAATCCGGCAATGGATTTATCAACTGCCCTTGATGAGTATTGCCTAAGTAATGAAGAAGGCTATCTACTGCCTCTTTTTTTGATGACGCCATCAAGTGAAAAAAATCCTTCACTAGCAAAGCTTAGATTAAATACAATCCGAAAAAATATTGCAGAAAAAATAACTCAGGAAATTGAGAATCACTTTGAGAGTTTAACAGATTCGGCCAAAAAACAGGCATTTATTGATGAATTATTTATTGATGACAAAAAAATGTGTGAGGCAGTAAAAAAAGACTACACATTATTAGGGAAAAAACTTTCTGAGCGTGCAGAAGTTTGGGAAGGTGAAATTAAGGAGTACCTTGACTCGTGCGTTAAGAATATTGTGTTAAATAAAATAGTAGTATCTGCAGAAAAAAGGGCACGTGCAATTGATATATATGAAAATCTGAACATTGGCGGAGTGTGCCTGAATATTTTTGACTTAATAATGGCTAAAGTTGCCAAAGTAGATAATGCTCCGTATTATGAACGTTTAATTGGTTTTATTAAAAGCGAGAAAGAGTACACTAAATCAGTTATACCTGATACTGTAGCTTCTTTGATGAAACATAAAGTTACTTCAGAGATAGATGGAGTAATGACTGCTAAAGAAGTAGATATGTTAGAAGATAAGTACTATAATGCCTCTCTATTTACAAAGTGTTATAACGAAGATAAAAATGAGATTAATCCAAAATTCATTGATGCATTTTTGAATACACTATCGTTGTATACGTATAATCCATCATATAAGCCTGATGAATATAAAGTCGATCATATAAAAAGAAATAAAATACTGGAATTAACTCCAGAAGATATTCATTCGAATACAGAGAAAATATGCTGTGCTATTGATAGGGCACTCTTTTTCTTTCAGACTAGATGTGGAATTCGAAGCATCAATGAATTGAATTATTCACTGATGATATCATTGGTCGCAACTGTGTTTACTAATGATTCTTGGTATGCAGATATAAATGTTCATAAAAAATTAGAAGCGTGGTATTGGAGTAGTTTGTTTTCAGGTAACTATGATAGGGACCAGAATACTATATTTATTCAAGATTTACAATCTGTTATGGATATGCTCACAAATACAGCAGATATTGGTTGGATTAGCAAGAATATCGATTATATTTTAGATGCTCAGAATTTTTCGGATGAATCTTTGTTGTTGATGGAAAAAGTACAAGAAGAAAGATACCCTAAACGAGTTCTTCGTATTTTTATGTGTCAGTATTTACTTGCTAAAACTTATGCGGACATGTTTGACCCAAAGATTACCATATCGGTGTTTAGTAACGTGGCAAATGCATTAGAAGCTCATCATATAATACCGTTAGGCAGCGTAAAGAAAATGGATGAATCAACGGAAGCATTAAGAAAAGATGACAAGAATATATGTAACTCTCCAATTAATTTTGTTTATATAACAAAAAAATCGAACGATGAAATCTCTGACGACACTTTGGATGTGTACATAACGAAGATTACGGATGAAGCTAAATCTACGCTTTCTATACAAAGTTATACAACTTCCAATATTGATGAAGATAATACAAAACAAATTCTAAAGCAAAGGTATACAGCGTTAAAGGGGGATATTAAAACACATGTAAGGCAATTATTACAATAAATATGTATTGCAGGAGAGAATATTAAGGTGATTTATGGATATAAGGCAGATAGAACATATGGTAGAAAACTGTATAAAAACAAAACAGATGCCATTAAAAAAGGCTAGAACCGTATGCTTTATCTGAAAGATAGAGGTGTCAAATGAAGAAGAGAACAATCTGTGATGCGATCAAAGAAGTCCTTAAGGATGAGAAAAATGGACTGACATACAAAGAGATATTTCGTCGCATCGAGGAAAGAAAGCTATATGAGTTTGGTGCAAAATCACCGCAGGGAGTGGTTCATTTGGAAATTAGAAGACATTGTACAGATCTATTTTTTCCAAATGCGTCTCCTATTAAGTGTTTTAAGATTGCTCGCATTGAAGATAAGACCTATTATTATACGTTAGCAGATGAATCGGATATATCCGAATCTAAAGAAGCAGATGAATCAAACAGTATACAGTACGTGATAGACATAGAAGATGAGCTTTTGCCAGAAGAAAAGATGGTTCAGGCATACCAAAGGTATTTAAGTGATTTGAAACATTCTTTATTAGAGAAAGTGCGGGAGTGCCATCCAAGCTTTTTTGAAAAATTAGTAGTAGATTTACTTTTGGCGATGGGATACGGATGTGATGATAAATCAGGGCAAGTAATTGGAAAGTCACATGACGGAGGAATTGATGGGATTATAAGAGAGGATAAATTAGGGCTTAATCTTATCTATATACAGGCAAAGCGATACAATGAAGGAAACAGTGTTGGAAGGCCCGAGATTCAACGTTTTATAGGGGCAATGCAAAAGGCTGAGAAAGGGGTTTTCATTACTACATCAAGGTTTACAAAAGAGGCTTTAGATTTTGCAAATGCTGAAACCAGAAAACATATTAGACTTATTGATGGTGATTCTTTAGTGGAATTAATGATAAAAAATAGTGTTGGGCTAGAAAGAATCAAAGAATACATAGTATTCAAGATTGATGAAGATTATTTTGAGGACACTAACTAGTATCGATGATTAATTATCGAGGTTGCATTATGAAGATAATAAAAGGCGACAACGAAGGGCAATGTTTATAATATTGGGGCCTGGAAATAGAATTGATGTTATGAAGCTTTTCTTAAATAAAGTGGAAAGCCTAACGATTCTATTATAAATGGCATAATTATTTTACTGGATTACTTGGAGGTTATAATGGATTACGTTGGTTTAAGATGGTATAAATGTGATTTTCATCTTCATACTATGAGCAGTAAATGCTATGAAGACGAAGATACAATTGAGGCGTGGGTTGATGAGGTAGAACGCAAGGAATTAAACTGTATAGCAGTCACTGATCATAATGATTACCGTTATATTGATAAAATCAAAGAGGAAGCTGAAAAAAGGAATATTACTGTATTCCCTGGAGTAGAGTTGACTTGTGATACGGCTAAAATACATGTGCTTATTCTATTTAATACAGATTGCAATGCAGATGATGTTAGAGATTACTTAACAGGCGTTGGAATCGATAAGAGAGCCGTAGAAAATGGCGAAGTAACATCTGAATCTATTTTTAATGTATGTGACAAAGCAAAAAAGTTAGGATGCATAGTAATACCAGCGCATATCGATGAGCTTAATGGCATTAATTCTATGAGTGACGCAAATATATCAAAACTTTTAACTGGTAAATATATTGATGCCGTGCAAGTTGTTAATGAAGATGTTTGGGAAAATAAGGATGTAGATTTCAAACAGGCTATTCGAGATAAGTATAATGATCAGTCTATTTCTGATGAGAAGATTGATGCATGGTATAAATCCTATAAAAAGGCAAAAACGTCTGAAATCCCATTTATCATGTCATCGGATAATCCAAGGGCAGAGCATGATGCTAAGCATGGTTTATGGGGGATAGGAAGGGATTATTGTTGGATAAAGATGGGAGACACTCCTAATATTGAAGGCTTAAGACAAGCCTTTTTGTCATATAAAGAGCGTATAAGAACAAGTTATCAGAGTAAAAATCTTCCAGAGAGATTACCAGAGGTTTGGATCAAATCAATAACAGTCAATGGAGTGTCGATTAGCCCATACTGTGGAATAAATTTGGAATTTAATACACAGTTAAACACAATAATCGGTGGACGAGGAAGTGGAAAATCATCAATTATAAGACTTATTGCTGGAGCACTAAAGTCTGCAAAGTTTGATGATTTGGAGGTTATTAAAGCTGAGCAGGAAAACTTTTATCAATTGACTGATAAAAATGGAAAGGGAGTATTGGCAGAAAAATCATCTATAGAAGTACAGATATATAGAAATGGTATTTTATATAAGATAATTGAAACAGATTTTAAAAAGAAAAGTAGTAGCTTTTCAATCATGAAATATAATCAGGAGCTTGACACATGGGATGCCGTTAAAGAGGAACAATTCATAGATTTTCTTTTGGTTGATACATATACTCAAAAACAGATTTATGAGCTAGCCCAAGCACCGGATGCATTGGGGAGATTGATTGATAAGGATAATGAAGAATTACCAGTTTTATTGGAAAAGGCGGATGAGGCTTATAGCGAATTAATAGATAAGATTAAAGAGCTGAGATTGGCAAAAGATAAAATAAAGGAAGAGGCAAAACTCAGTCTTGAATTGAAAGATTTAAATAACCAAATTGATGTATATAAGAAAAGCGGTTTTACAAGTGCTATAGAGGAAAAGACCAAGTACGAAAATGAAAAAAATGCAATAGACAGTTATTTAAATAGCGTTAAAAGTATCGGTAATGAGCTGGTTGAGTATTCTAGTAAAGAACATATTTCAAGGCCAATTGATACTTTTTTGTCAGATGATATAAAAACAATACTAAAAAAAGGGAAAAATAGTATCGATGTCGTGTTTGCTGAAATCAAGAAGAATGGTGAAAGTATTGTATCTCAGTATGAATTATTAAAAGGCGAAGTCGAAAAGAGTGAATGGAATATAAGATATCAAGAATCAATTGCTGCTTATGATAATGCTAAGACAAAATTAGATGAACAGCATTTAGAGGCGGATAAATTGGACGAATTACTAGAGAAGCAAAAGCAAAAAGAACAGGATATTAAAGCTCTCTCTGATTTGAAGAATAGTATTTTGGATATAGAAAAAGAAATTGGTAAGTTAGAAACTAAATATAATACACAATTGAATAATATACGAAACTGTCGTAAAGCTTTTATTGATTCAATACTATCAGATGATCAAGATGTCAAAATTGAATATATTGAAAAAGCAAATAAAAAATCAGTTGAAGATTTACTTTTGAAGTATACACAAAGCACAAGTACGAATGTTGTTGATGATATATATAAAGTTGCTGAGCAAGCTGTTTCAAGAGGTGGTTTAAAAAGGTTCAGATCATTAATTGAAAAAATAGTTAATGAAGAAGAGGTTAGTGGTGTGAGCATGTATTTTCAAAGAGCGATAAAGAATCTTGATTCTTCATTGATTGATCAAATATTATCATTTGTTCCTACTGACGATTTACAGGTAAGTTATAAAAACGCAGCAGGTAAGCTTGTGCCATTGCATACTGCTTCTCCAGGACAGAAAACAACAGCGATACTAACTTTTATTCTTGCATATGGTGATAGACCCTTGTTGTTAGATCAGCCAGAAGATGATTTGGATAATAGGTTGGTCTATGATCTTGTGGTAAAACAATTGAAAAAATCTAAGAAGCATAGGCAGATTATTGTTGTGACGCATAATGCCAATATTCCAGTTAATGGAGATGCTGAGTATATTATCTCGATGGATTCATCAAGTAGATATGTGGCTGTTAAGAATGCAGGTACTATTGATAATGATATAATTCGCGAAGAAATATGTGATGTTATGGAAGGAACGGAATTTGCATTTAAAATGAGAGCAAAAAAATACCATGTACATTAGTCTTGTGTTCTATCAGAGCGCTGATGACGCTGTGTTTAAAGCGTTAGGGGTGGAATAATTGCCTACCATAATAATAGCCAGAAGATGTTTTGAAAATATGGCTGCTATGAATGTAACATGCGAAAGATAATGACTTATAGGCATGAGAGGGATGGTATTTCGTGGATTGGACAAAATTTAATACACATGGAGAATCGTGTAATCATGCCTTTGAGGTTATGTGCAATCTTCTTTTTGAGGCGTGGTGCAAAAAAAGAGTATGGAAAAACAAAAGTCAACGTAACTTTTGTTAATGGAGATGGTGGAGTTGAGGCATACGCAACATTAAGTAATGGATATTGCTCTAGCTGAAATTAATGTATTTACAGAAAGGATATATTTTTATACAACATGAGCGACATAAGAGAAATACTGGATTCTTTGAGTAAGCAGGATTTGATTGAACTTTTAATTGAGTACAGTGATAATGGATACTTTCCGTTGGATTTATTTCTTTTGAAGGCGGATTATCGGTTCTCGGCAGAAGACTTGGAAGAATATTGGAATGATATTTATGATAAGGCACTGGAATATGACAGAAATAAAGATGATAGAGCGTCTGATCTACTTAGAGATTGCGCAGAGATGTGCTTTGAACAGGCTAAAAAGCATGAGGATGACGAAAGTAAAAAGAGTATCTGCGATATGCTCATAGATAGTCTTACTGCCGCATCGGAGAGTGATGGCATCGGAATGTACCACGACTCAGAGTGGCTGTACATTGAAATACGCGATGAGATAAGCGATTTCGTTGAAGAAAATTTTTGAGTAGTAATATAAATAAGCATTGGAATGGAGCAGTTTAAAGAAATGCCAGACAATATAGATGTTTTTACCCAAAACAGCATAAGAATCCGAAGCGACTTCGGCGTGATATATGTGGATCCTTTTCACATGAAGGAGGAGCCGCATGATGCGGATTATGTTCTGATAACGCATTCGCATTACGATCATTTTTCGATTGAGGATATCAGGAAGGTGATCAAAGCGGATACGATTCTTGTTGTTCCTGAGAAGATGGAGGATGACGCCGGAGAGCTTAAGCCTGATGTAAAAGATATTGTGACGGTTAAGCCCGGCATTTACAAGGAGATAAACGGTCTTGAGATGGAGACTGTACCTGCTTACAACACGATAAAGCCGTTTCATCCAAAGCGCGCCGAGTGGGTTGGCTATATCCTTAGGGTTAACGGAAAGCGCATTTACATTGCGGGAGATACGGGAGCTACGAAAGAGGCAAGGCAGGTGAAGTGCGATATAGCTCTTTTGCCCATTGGAGGAACGTTTACGATGGATGCCAAAAGAGCTGCAGATCTTGCAAATACAATAAGGCCGGAATACGCCATCCCCGTCCACTACGGCGGACTTGTCGGGAAAAAGAGCGACGCTCAGACTTTTGCTTCGCTTGTAAAGAGCCCTGTGAAGGTTATTGAAAAGATGCAGTATTTTGATTGAGATAGGAGATTTTAGTTATGACTATGGATGAATTTCTTAAATTGGAATATGGATCTGTTGTTATAAGTAAAAGTAATCCTGAAGAGGAATATGAGATTATTGATACAGATGTGTTCGGAGAAAGTTACAGAGGGCGAGAACACTGTGTATTAGGCGCTAGAGGAAAAATAACTCATAGAGATATTCGGATAGATAGAGGTAATCTTAAATATTGGGATATCGCAAACTACAATATGTAAAAAGAGTTCTCAATGATAAAGAAAATCATTTTACATATTGAGTCACTAATAAAAAAGAACATCTTTAGATTATATTCTAATTGCATAGGAGGGTTCTTATGAAGTGTAAATCATGTGGTTCAAATTTGGGTTTTGGTGTAGCTTTTTGTCCTAAGTGCGGAGCTAAGGTTGAAGAATCAGCAAAGCCGGGAATAAAGATCAATGCTGATCAGATTAAAGAATTCTCATCCAATATATCTAAGAAAGGTAGTGAGGCTCTTAAGAGATCCAGTGCGGTTATTTCAGAGAAAGCAGTGGAAGTCAAAGATAAGGCTATGGAAGCTAAGGAAGATATTACCAATAAGCTGACAGAGCTTGATAGGATGCTTGAAAGTTCCATTACCGAATATAATGATGCCTACACTCTTATGAATGATAAAGGTATGCAATTATATGTTGAGAGATGCAGAGCTGTTGATTCAATCAATAACGTTGAACTCCTTGTCAACAGCATTGCTAATCATCCCAAGAGTTTTGATGCAGATTTTGAAGAGATTAATGTCAATAGAAAGCAGTTCACGGATGCATGTGAGTTTGCAAAGAAAGAAGTAGATTCCGCTAGGATGGCAGCAGGCGGTGCGGGAGCCGGACTTGCTGCCGGCGCCAGTGTTGCTTTTATGGCCCCGACAGCGGCTATGTGGATTGCAACTACTTTTGGTGTGTCTTCGACAGGAACTGCAATATCAACTTTGACCGGAGCTGCTGCAACAAAAGCTGCTTTGGCATGGCTTGGCGGAGGCGCGTTGAGTGCAGGAGGAACAGGTATAGCCGGAGGGCAGGCTCTTTTGGCTTTGGCAGGACCTGTTGGCTGGACTATAGCAGGAGCAACGCTTCTTACTTCTATACTTCTTTTTTCCAAAAATAGAGCAAAACTAAATAAAGAGAAAAATGAGGAGATTGAGGCTGTTAAGCGCAATATTGAGGCTATAAAAGAGATGGATGGCAAGATCTCTGAGATACTGACACGTACAAATGATGTGAGAACGGGATTGAATTCAAACTTCCAAGATTGCCTTTCATTGTTCAGTGGAGATTATACGACGTTCAGCGATGATGATAAGAATAAGCTGGGGGCTATGGTTAATCTTACAAAGACTTTATCGGCATTGTATTGTAAGCAAATTGTCGCAGAGGGTGAGAGTCATGGTTGAAGAATTATTGAAGGATATTACATTAGATTATCTGAAGGATACAGATATCGGTGCAAATATCCAAAAGGCTATGAATGGAATCGCAAAGGCACAAGAGACTGTTTTGGCATATATGAATGATGATAGTCCTGAGCAGTTGAAACGCATAAGAATCGGTACCATTGCAACATTTGCTATCCTTGGCAAAATAGCTTCAGGGAAAAATATTAAGGAGTTCGATAAACAAGATTGGATTGATATTGCGAGTAAGATCTCAGATCTTGCGATTCTTCCTGACGGTCAGCAATATAGTGTCGAGGTCTTTGAGGCTTATGCTGATTACGTTGATATTTCTGTGAAATTGCTTGATAAAAACGGGATTTCAAAAGAGAAGTGTGAAGCCATAAGCCGGATAGCTAAAGAGGTTAGGAAGCTGTCTAAGGATGTAAGCAAAGGAATTATATCCGAAGTGGATTACACCGAGAAGTGTCTGTGGCTGTTGTTGGAAGCAATGATAAAGCTTATTACATCGTATAGTGCGATTCTTCTTGGAGAAGATCTGGCACAGTTTAATCAGAGTGTGGCTATGCTTGCCTTTGAATATGGACGATATTCACTGTACAAGCATGAGTCAGAGATTCTGAATCAGTATATTGAATATCAAGCCACAGTTGATGCTGAGCTTGAAGCTAAGCTTGATAAATATAGGGATGAGATTCAAGAAAGAAGCAAAGTTTTTGATGAGTTACTTGCAAATGCATTTAGCCGGGATATATCCGAGCGGCTTAAGGCGTCAGCAGAGATTGCAAGAAACGTTGGTGTTGATGAAACAGAGATTTTGAATTCAGTTGAGAAGATAGATGATTTTTTTGGTTGAGGTATGGACAAAGAAACGGACAAGGTAGTAAGTGATGGAAGTAACATACAAGAATGAAATACTTAAATACATCGATGATTTTCATGGAGAGCCTGTTCTTTGGATAACGGATCCATCTCAAAGAAATATGGAGCATATGACTTTTGTGGGTGGATATCCAAATGAATATGCCATATATTTAAGGGATTTAAGTCAAGATGAGCGCGAAGATATATATAGGCAACTAAAACATTGATAGTGGAGTAGTGCTGAATTATCAGCGCGGAGCTTATAAGTGTGATTTTATCGGAAGATGATTTTGGTGATAGATGAAACTTATATCGCAATCCGCCACTTACTGTTATGTGTCTCAAAATATAACCGTACCTTCCGCTTGTAATCAAGTACGACAACAACACATTCAAAAACAAATGTGGAGTAAGAAACATAGAGCCCGTCCGGAGTAGTATAAGGCCCCGGATGGGTAATTGTTCTATAACCTTTTATCGTATAATTTTCATATTGGCCATCTTCGTTCATCAGCCGGAAGCGGAGGGGAATTACTTCGCCGTTCGACTTGTGCTGGCAGATGACGTCTACAGATTCCTAATGTTGATGATTGGGGTGGGGATTTATTTGGTGGACTTTTGAGACTTGTATATCGATTAGTTATACGTTAGAATACAATTAAGAAGGAGGTGAGCTTTATGGCAAAAACAGCAAATGTATTGGCAAGAGTTGAACCTGATGTAAAAGAAGAGGCGGAGAGTATTCTTAATGAGCTTGGCGTGCCGGCTTCTGTTGTTATAAATATGCTTTATAAACAGATCATAATGACAAAAGGAATTCCGTTTTCACTTACACTTCATAAGGCGCCTGTTGCATTGGATGAAATGACAAAAGAAGGATTTGATGCAATGATGGGAAAAGGACTTGAGCAGGCTAAAGCTAATGAGGGCAGAAGTGCGGAAGATGTGCTTGCAGATGTAAGAAGCAGCATTAAGAAGTGGACTAGGTGAATAATTATTGCATTATAGTGACGCCGCAAGCAGAAGAACAAATTCGTGATATTGCATATTATATTGCAGTGGATCTTCAAGAGCCAGGTGCTGCGGAAGTGTTTGTTGATGAACTTCAGGAGGCATTTCAAACAATAAGCAGTAATCCTGAGAGGCAGTTTTTGGTAGAGGATGAACCATGGCACAGTGAAGGTATTAGAAAAATCAAAGTGCGGAATTATATGGTTTATTTTTGGATAGATATAGAAAATGCATCGGTAAAGATAATCGGTGTGTGCTATTCAAAAAGAGATTTAAAGAGATTTCTTAAAGGATTGAGTTTGGAATAAGATTATATAGAGCAATTAAAATATTGTGTTTTTAGGAAGAGGTGAAAAAGCCACAAAGCAAGTAATCGCCTCTTTCTTTTTAATATGAAGACGGCGATATATTGATTTACACTTAAAATTGACCCGGGTCAATTTTACTTGACAATCAACACCGTGGTTTTGATTTTTGGAGCAGTTATTTCAAGAGAGAAGCTGCTTTTTGATGATTGCAGAAAGACCAAACAAGTAGATAAATACAATAGGTAATGGTTCTATTAAATAGAAGATTGTTAGAAGAGGAAATGCTATGAGCTATCAGAGAAGATTGATAAATTATACAATTGCATGTGTTAATGAGTTTGCTGAAGCTTTTAATTTGAATGTTAAAGAAGCATATAGATATCTTCGAGATTTCAAGGGAATAGAGTTCCTGAAGGATTTCTATGAGGAAGAGTATCTTTTATCATTTGATAATGTGGTTGAAGATTTACAAGCTCTTTGCCGGAGAAATGGAGGAACTATATGATTCTTTTTTGGATTCCTCTAGTCTTAGAATCAAAAATTTTGGTGAAGAAACAACGGAAGATTGGGCTCGTTTTGTAATGAATAATAGGAATAGAGGCTTTGAGAATTATTCAGATCCATTGTGCAATTTCGATTCTAAGTATGATATCGTAATTGGACCTGTTGCGGATGATAATATGGCAATGCTGTTTAGACAATATGAAGAAGAAGTTATAGATTTTGATACGCTTCTTAAAGGCATGATATATAAAAAGACATCTTCACAGTATTCATTCCATACACCTGCAGCTATTTCATTATTGAGGAAAATTAGTTATGAATGAGAAAAAGCAACTAATAGAGTATGCTATTCAGGATATTGTTGAAATGATCTCGAAAGATCAGAACGTAGAATATGACGAGGCTATGAACTTCTTTTATGAATCAGAGGTTTTTGATAAGCTTCAAGATGTAGAAACAGGGCTTTATCGTGAAAGCTCTGCTTATATTTATGATTTATATAAAGATGAGCTGAACTTCGGGCATATCGTTCAAGCTGAAATATAATAACCGCCTATTACATAGAGCAGTTATCTCAAATGAGGTAGCTGCTTTTATATGTCCCTCTCTAAATCTTTCATAAACTTCTCTGCAGCTTCTCTAAAAACTGCATTAGGGGTTGTTCCTGCATCTTTACAAGCCTTTTTAAACGCTTCTGCTTCCGGTATCTTCATTTTACAACCAAGTACCGTATAATGAGCTAAATTGTATTTATTATCGGCTCGTCTCTTTGCGTCGCTTCTTGGCATAGCGTACCTCCTATTGAAAAAATTTCTACATGATATCTCTCATTTCTTTTTTAATATCATTTTACAAAAAATGTGGGGGACAATAAGGGTTAATATTATTATTTTATCGTATTTTAATAAATGCTTTAAGGATATGATGAGATAATATAAATGTCTTTCTATGTACGGGTATTTTAAGAAACTTATTGTATTTGTGAGAGAAATATATGAGGGATTCGTTATGAAATACAGCGTTCGTATCATAGTCATTTTTTTATTGAGCTTATTGATTCTAGCGGGATGCGAAGAAAATTCTAAAACTTCTATGGTGCAATCATCAGAACAGGGAACAAATCAAGAATCTGATAGTGAAGGTGACGTAGCTTCATCAGAAGAATCTGTGATTGTGATGCATAAGCTCTATTTTGACGTAAATGTCACTTCTTCTGAAGATGTCTTTCAAAACCATTCCATTGAATTATACCTTGATGAACAGCCATTCCATAAATTTGAAGATGGTAAATATTATACGGAATTAGCAGAAGTTGAAGAAGGGAATCATGTTATTTCATTTAAAGTAGATGATGCTATTCTTAATGATCTCAACCAGAACGTTAATGTAAATGCTGATATGAGTATAGTATTTACGCTTGGTTTTAATGATTCATTGGATATTACTTCCTTTGGGACAAGTGAATCAATAGCAGATTCGGCTATAGTTTACGATAGTATGGAGAATGTTGCTTTGGATAAGGCAATAGAGAATCTTGCTAACAAGCATTTTGTCAATGTCAGGTATGAATCAAATGATTCCACAAGTATACTTGATACTTCTGAATGGCTGGTTGTAGGGCAGAATGTTTCTCCGGGCTCACAATTGGATAAGGCGGAAGAAATAGTTTTGACATGTCGGAAAGTATATTTTCAGTTGTATTTTGATTTGTCATTTGATCAGAATATATTTTTGGCAACGTATGATATAGAAGTGTATTTAGATGGGGAAAAGATAGATACAATCCCTCATGGTAAGAATTTTACCTATTCGACAAAGTTAAAGGAAGGAGAGCATACTGCAACATTCTATAAGAGTACTGATAACAAAGTATTTTCTGAAAAGAAGATAAATATCACGACTGATTCGACTTTGAGCGGAAGATTACACTCTAATAACAAAGATATCGAGTTGAACAATTTTGTGCTTAATAATGGCATTGCGGATACTTCTTTTGAAGTGGTGAATGTTGTTGGTATGCAGCTTGATAAAGCTTTATCTGTGCTTGGCGGAATTGGATTTACCAATGTAGTTAAAGAACCTTCCGATGATATCTGGATGGATTCTAATTGGATAGTGACAGCACAGAGTGTTTCTGCAGGAACAAAAGTAGATAAGAACACGAAAATTGTTTTGAATAGCGTAAAAAAGGAAGCTTACCTGTCTTCAAATTATGTGTCATTAAATATGAATGATGCAGCTAAAAAAGCAAAGGCGTTAAACAATGAGATTCTATATGTTGATTACGCTAAGAATATGTATATGACCAATAAGATATCAACTATGGATGAAAATGAGAAAAAACTATGGATTGTCAAACAAGCTTCGTTCAACAGTGAAGGCAAGATTCAGCTTGATTTTATATATACGGGAATGGTAGAGATGCCGAATTTAATGGCTAATAATTTGGCAGATGCGCTAGCGACTCTGAAAAATGCTGAATTTTCAGATGTTGAAAGTAAAACTCAAGATGGAAGTTATATTTGGGATAACTCTGATTGGAAGGTGGTTTCACAGAGCGTATCAGCAGGAACAAAAGTAAATGCAAATAAAAAAATAGTAATAACAGTGGGGAAGGATGATGCTGTTCAGGCTACAGCGCAAACTTCTTCGTCGCCAGTTAAAGAGGAAACGCAAGAGGATAAGCTGGCAGACGAAAAAGACTCATTAATGAAATCTGATCTGAGTAAGGAAAGTAAGGATTCTATAGCTACTGATGAGCAGATTGATATTCTTATGGCACAAACAGAAGCATTATTAAAAACGAAAGAGAAAGATGGTATTCATTCCACAATCGAAAGAGATGATAAATATGTTATTGTAAATTTATGGAAAGATGGACTGACGGAAGCAGCAGTTTATGTAAAAGAGGGACAACTTCCAAAGAGTCAGTGGAATGATGTAATAGATGGAATGACGATTTTATCTAATGCAATCTATTCTAATTATAAACCGTATGGAATAAATGTAATGGTTAATCTTTTAAATAATAGAAATAAGGAAAACATACTTGCATCATTTTACAATGGACAAAAAACATATGATGTAGTGGATGATTGAGTCATACGATTAAGATGGTACGGACGAATTGCCATTTGATTAGATGTTCCTTTATATCGCAATCCGCCACTTACTGTTATGTGTCTCAAAATATAATCGTACCTTCCGCTTGTAATCAAGCACGACAACAACACATTCAAAAACAAATGTGGAGTAAGAGACATAGAGCCCGTCCGGAGTAGTATAAGGCCCCGGATGGGTAATTGTTCTATAACCTTTTATCGTATAATTTTCATATTGGCCATCTTCGTTCATCAGCCGGAAGCGGAGGGGAATTACTTCGCCGTTCGACTTGTGCTGGCAGATGACGTCTACAGTATCAATCACTCTACTCATAACATATAACCTCAATCAAAAAAGAACTAACGTTCGGGTATAAATATAATATACCTTTGACACGGATGTTTCAATAAAGTTCTAATAAAAAATGTAAGCGGTAATATAAACGCGCATCGCGAAATATCAAAATTAAAAAAAGAACCTATTAGCATAGAGGAGTGGCTAATAGGTTCTTGCGTTCTATATGGCATATAGAACATCTTGGAGGCTTATATATTTTAAGGTTAGAAATATATAAGGCCTGAGCTGGGAATTTATAACAAAATAACGTTAACACATTCTTAAAGTGAAATCAATCTGAATCCTATTTATATCCGATAGAATTATAAATTTCCATAAAAATATCTATAGGCCTATTCCGAAATATAGAAGCTCCTATCCCACTATTTTTCTAATATTCTAAAAAGAACACCCGGATGACGAATTAACATTGATAAAGACTATCTCACATGATAAGATGTTAATAATTATTTTATAATATGGAGCTATTCTTATGGCAGAAAAAAGCGTATACATAGACACGCGGGTGTTTACAGATATTGTTAATGAGATACAGACCACTTCAGCTAATTGTGTTCTTTCAAAGGATCCACTCAGCAAGGTGAATGTTTTTGAAGGCATGAATGTTGGACGTGAGATGAATGAGATTCTTAAACTTTTCTATAAATCCACAGACACATACAGGCATGAAGCTTCTGAATGTCTTCCAAGAGCACTTCTGACGATCCGAGACAGTATGATCGAGCAGGATAGGATCCTCAGCGAAGGGCTTACTGTAGAAACAAAGCGGAGGTAATAGATGGGACTTCATTCAAGATTAGCAGAGAAAGAACATGAAAAAAGAGAATATGAACAAGATCTTGCCGAGTGCGAAGAATCATATGATTTTATCAGTCAGAAACGTAGGATAATTGAGGAAGATATCTATCAGCCGGATAAAGCCTTTGATATGACAAGCTCCGGCGATTGGTATGGAAAACTTGAACAAGACGCAGATAATTTCAGAAATGATCTATGTTCAAAGACAAGCATAATACTGAGCAATACATCAGAGCACCTGAATGATCTGCAAAAAGTAATGGAAAGACTCCGGGAACTTATCAGAGAATGTGAAGAAGAAATAGCAGCTCTTGAGGAAGAAATCCGTGAAAGGGAGCGAAGAGATAACGCATGAAAAAATTGGAGTTAATGTAATGGGAAAAAGTTGGGATACTAAGAAGATACATGATTTTATAGAAACTTTTGAAAATGCAGCTCATAATTATATGGAAGGCATAGGCTATCTTCAATCAGGCTATGAAAAATATCAGAATAACGAGACATTCGTAGGCGGAGGCGCTGAAGCTACTAAGAGATTTATAGGCACGAAGCAGTCTGAATTTAACCGCCAGCAATACGAGCTTTCAAAGGAAATGATCAAGAGATACGTTGATCTTGATGAAACTTTTAAGGTTATGGTCGATCCTGCCGATGATGCTAAGATAGATACCGATGTAGTAGGAAGGACAAAAACACGTTTTCAGAGGCAGCTTGAAGAGTATGAAAGTCTGGCTTTTGCAATCCAGCAGAAAACAATGGAAGATGTCGATAAATTCAGAAAATACTGCGGAGACATAGAAGAAGTATATGTAAGGGATACTTTAGCTGACTATGATGAATTTTGCGGCACCGGAGGTTTTCTTTATGATTGCATAAAGAAGGTTGAAGAATTCGACGACGAAGCAAGCAATCGTCTGTTTAATTCAGGTATTAAGGATGCTATTCAGGGACATATAGAAGAAATATCAGATAAAGCGGCAGGACTTGATTCAATACATTCTCATGCTGTTGAAATTGATAAGCAGACGATAAGTCTTGTGGCACTCGGAACAGATGCAACTTTGAATTCAATTAATTTGGCGCCGAGATTGATGGCTTCAAATAGAATAAGCCTTGTTTCACCAAGGTATAAAACGCCTAGAAAATGGTCTTTGGTAAAGAAAAAGTTTTCTATTGATAATATAAAATCAAATGCTGAAATAAATGAAGTTAAATACATAGAATCTATGGAAAAATTATATGGATTTAGCAAAGAAGAATCGAAGCTTTTTAATGATGCATATTTAAAGCATTGTGAACATTATAAAGATGCAGAAAAAACAGGAAACAGAGAAAAAGCTGATTCTTTTTATACTGCACTTGCGTGTTTGTTCACTCAATATTCGGCAGATTCATGGCAATTTAAACTTATGGGAAATAATAAAATGTCTCCAAGTGAAGCTGTTGCATATTTTGATGCTATTGGCGCAGATGGTAAAGCGCTTTATGATGCGGTAAATAATCAACATAATACTTGCAAAAAAAATGAAAAGCGTGATTTTGCGCATGAATGTGCTATATATTCGGTGATGGCAGATGACAATATCTATAAAGGTGCAGCTACATTAGACGATAACGTAGGTGAACTTGTAGGATTTAAAGGTGATGTATATTCCGGAAGTATGGGTGATGATGATAAAATGTCAGATGTTTCAGCATACAATATATATTATCGTATGAAAAAAAGTGAAGATGGTGATATATGGAACACCATGGTTGAATATAATATAGATGTTTGTGATGGTTCTATTAATGAAGCAACAGAATTTTTGCAAAACATGGGCTATGGTAATGCTAAAATTGGAATGACAGTACTAAAAACAAAATTGAATTATAAAACCGCTTCTGCGCTTCTCATAACAGCAACCTCTAAGACCAATCTTACTAAAGTCAAGAAGACAAAAGAGGAATTTCTTGATTATATAGCCGACGAAAGCGGAATAGACTGGAAATAATTTTTTTAGCGGGAGAATAAACATGCCACAAAAAGTACTCAAAAAAATAATATGTATTGTATTTTTCGCATTTATTATAGCGGTAGCAATATATTTTTTTATTAACTATAAAAAAGAAATGATAACAGAAAAAGCTAATAAAGCTGGTGAATCTGTAGAGTTCTCTGGGTATAAAAACTTTTCTATAAAAGAAGGAGCTGTTACATATTTTTATACCCTTGGCATTGCAAAGGTCAAATTTATAAAATATGAAATTGTTGTTGAAGAACCTGATAAAAAAGTAAAAAAGGGAGAGCTTACAGTTAGCGTACAGAACAAAGATAAAGATGGAAAACAAATTGAAGGCAGTTACGATGATACTCGAACTTTAATAGCAGACGACGGAACAGAAAAAAATATGCATTCGGGCATGTTTTTTATATGCAATAATAATTTTGATAGATCATCTTTGGTTACTACCGGATGGATAGATGCTGAGCAAAAAGCCATTGAAGCATATGAAAGTGTTACAGGTTATGTTCCGGTAGAAGAATTAAAACAATATTACAATCGTGCTTTAACTATTTGCAATCAGCTAAACGAGTAATGTAAGAATTAAGTGTTTTTGTATATATTGTCGGAGGTAGGACATTGAATCGAAGTGAAAAACGTCTAGAAATAAAGAAACTCGATGAACAGCTCAAAGAATATGAGAACGACCTCATTATGCTTGAAGAAAGTTATAAAGTAATAAAATTAGATTACGAGAGTATTGTTAAGGACGTTTATGAACCAACAAAGACTTATGACATGACTCCACTTAAGATATACGGGAATGATATATACGAAGGAGCGGAGGAACATCGGAAGAAGATTGTTGTGGGAATTCGGAAAAACCTTAAGGATACAGAAAAATTCATGTCTGAACTCTTAGTTGCTAAAAAAAATATACAAAAAGCAATACAGGAATGTGAAGGTAAGAAGAAGGCTTTTGAAGCAGAACTTGATATTTCAGTATTGTAATATTATGGTTCAGTCAGATTAAGAGATTTGGCTGAGCCATTTTTATATCCATATTCTTCAAACTAGATGCAACACCATATACCGGTCAGAGTAAATGCATTTAAAATTGCATTTACCTTGAAAAATAACCTAATTCATTTTCTGAATATAATAACTGATACACTGTAATTATACGAGGAGAAACTATATTGAAAAATCAAGTTTTTTTAAAAATTATTAAATTTATTCCCGCATTAATAATAGCAGGAGTACTTTTGCTATATATTTTGTGTCCTATCAATAATGATCATGTCGCAAAAAATATTGTAAATGAATTACAACAGATTCCTCTTCCCGAAAAAACAGTAATAGTTGAAGAAAAATCTATGGCGGCGAAACTGTGCGGAAATGGCAATGGAATGCAATATTTTGGTGCGCTATTAATAAAAAGTGAGTTGTCACAAGATGATTTAAATTTATACTATGCTCAGTTTAATGAAAAATATCATGTTAAACCTCAAAGTGATAGCGAAATAAAACAAATTGAAACGCAGATTGTGTACTTTGACACAAACATTGATAGTGACAATTATTACATTTTATATACTTGGGGAGACTATTATGGGATATCTAGTGAATTTGATTTGAGGGGGCATTGAGAATATTTCGTAAATATTAAAATCATTCAAATGGTTTTATATACTTCGTGGAAAGTGATGGTAATTCTTATAGGAATAGCTGCATTGATCATATTTTTGGGAGCAGTTATTCGTGGTTCAATAGAAAGTGAAGTCAGAGATGCTAGGAGAGAGGCACGTAAATGATTTTATGAATGGAGACGCGTTATATGGATAAGAATAAATTACCTAAGTTTAAATATCACCCCAATGTTTATGAAAGTGGAGAAGTAAAGTTTAGCAAGGGTGTTTGTAATTGTTGTGGCAAGGAAGTAGAAGCTTATGTTCAGCATATGTATACAAGGGCGAAGGTAGATTGTATCTGCATGGATTGTGTTGCAAGTGGCAAAGCGGCTGAAAAGTTTGATGGTTCTTTTATTCAGGACGCTGATTCGATAGATAATGAAGCTGCTACAGAAGAATTATTTTGTAGGACGCCGGGATATGTGAGTTGGCAAGGTGAAAACTGGGCGGTTTGTTGCAATGATTATTGCGAATATATTGGTACGGTAGGGACAAAAGAATTGGATGAACTAGGCATTGCGGATGATCTTTTTGAAGCAGACGGCTCTTTTGATGGATATGATAATGCACGTGAGTATCTGGTAAAAGATGGGAGTCTTTGTGGTTACTTGTTCCGCTGTTTACATTGCGGAAAATACTATTTGCGAATAGATGCGGATTAAACATTATAGAGATAGAGCGGGCAAGCGCTTTTATATCGCAATCCGCCACTTACTGTTATGTGTATCAAAATATAATCGTACCTTCCGCTTGTAATCAAGCACGACAACAATACATTCAAAAACAAATGTTGAGTAAGAAACATAGAGCCCGTCCGGAGTAGTATAAGGCCCCGGATGGGTTATGGTTCTATAACCTTTTATCGTATAATTTTCATATTGGCCATCTTCGTTCATCAGCCGGAAGCGGAGGGGAATTACTTCGCCGTTCGACTTGTGCTGGCAGATGACGTCTACAGTATCAATCACTCTACTCATAACATATAACCTCAATCAAAAAAAGAACTAATGTTTGGGTATAAATATAATATACCTTTGAAGCGGATGTTTCAATAAAGTTCTAATAAAAAATCACCTTACTACAGTCAAGTAAATCCTCGATTCAGTTAGGTTAAATGCAGTAAGTTATTACTCTACAATAATTATGTAGTACTTCGTGGGGATTGGAGGTTTTTTTACCACAATGGATGTTACTGCTAAATGGCTGATTGATAGGATTGATAATCTACGTGGCGAAAAGAATATGTCAGAATACAGGCTGTGTGAGCTGTCCGGAGTAACTACTTCGACTATGTCCGCGATGCGAAGACGGACCAGCATGCCACAGATTCAAACAATACAAAAGATATGTGATGTGTTTGGAATATCTTTGAGCGATTTTTTTAAACCGACTGCGGAGCCAAAAAGTGGCATGTATTTATCTGATAAAGAAATGGAAATAGTCACATATTTACGTAATATGACGGAGGCAGATTTTATCTTGGTGCTTACGTATGCCAAGGCGCTTAGTGATGCATATAGTAGTAGGGAAAAATAGATATCATAATGCGGAGGGAGGTTTGGTTATGGCAACTATATCCCGAAATGAGCAGCGCATTAACAATTTATGTATTAGTAACGGATTTGAACCTAAGGATGTGTGCGATCTGACGAAGCTCTTGTTGGAACACTATCGGAGTGGCTTTGAGATACCGCAGCTGTTTAAGATCAATTTGGACAGTGATGGGATCCGTGATCAAAAGATATCGATGCGAAGGGATTTTTTGGAGGCAATGAGATTACCTTTAAAAGAATCTACTGAGTATCTTGACAGGATATTCCAAAATCTCAGGGATTGTACCTGGATGCGGTCGGTAATTGATATGGTACTGGAGAAGATTGCAGGTGGAACAGGCGAGGGCGACCTCTATAAGCGGATTATTGAGAATTACTATCTGAATTCGGAATCTATATCAAATGAGGAGATGGCGCGAGCGGAGAATCTTTCTACCGCGTCTATAGAACGTAAGAAAAGAGAGGCTATCAAGTATCTGGGAATCAGCATGTACATATACGCATGCTGCAGAGAACAAGAAGAAAGGGACCAATATGACAGAGCAAGGTGAGCTTTAGAGCTGCTGTTTTGCATTTATATGTGAGACAGTAGCTCTTTTATGGTAAAAAAGCATTTGATGGATTGCTGATGGTTATTTGATGGTTTTAGTACATTAAATTGATAACAAGTTGATGGAATAAAAAGTAAAATGTGGTGTTATTATATTACGCGACAAGGTTTAAAACCTATCTTTTGAGGGGGAGCAGTAATTTCAAAAGAGGGGGTATAGGTCTTGGAACATGTGGAAGAGAAAATGATCTATGTCTGTTGTCCTGTCTGCGGGCGATTGCTGTTCAAAGGTGAGAGTTTCTCAGGTGTTGAAGCAATGTGCCCAAAATGCGGGGCGAAAATCAAGGCAGAAAGACAGCGGATTTATATTCGTATTTCGTTCGAATCTAAAGAAGCTGTATAGTTGTTACAATTAAATACCTGAGTTATCCGTACCGGCATCGTATCCGGCTGTGAATCGGAATGGTTGCGGCGGGTAGCAAGAGTTTGTTAGCGGCTATGAACGACATAGAATCGTTGAAAGGCGGAGCAAAACAGAAAGAAGTATCTAGTGATAGATATTCTGTTTTGCTTCGTCTTTTTTCTTTGCTCATATTACAGGCTTCTTTCTGTTGCTCTGAGTGTGAACGCAGGTGCATAAGTGGGAGACCTATGTTGGGCGCTATCCGTGACTTCCGTTTTTGGGAACTTATGAATTTTCAAAACGGAGGTCAGAAATGAATAATAGAAAAGATGGACGCCCTTCAATAGCAAGGGAATTAAATAAGAGTCAGGATTTATATAAGTTGTACAGTTTGGAGAAGCATTACCCCGGAATCGAGGGAGATGCAAAATGGGCGATAGCTACAGATCTGTCCCGTGAGGAGCTGGAGGCGTGCGATGGATTTGAACTTAATCTCTTTAAGCCATATATCATCATAACGCCTGAGCAGGGAGAGGTATTTGCGGAGTATGAGCGTTTGGAGAAGAAGCTCCAGATGCAGGATTATCGCCACACGGATATGAATGCCTATGAAGATGGCATGGAGGTGAATAGGAAGGCTATGGATTACCTTAGAGGCGTGCCAAAAGCCATTGATCCGGAAGAAGCGATAAATGCTTATGTTCTTCGCGTTGCGATAAATCAGTTGCCGGAAAAGCTTCAAAGGAGGCTACGAATGTTCTTTTTCCATGGATTTAATGAAACGGAGATTGCGGAAATTGAAGGCGTGTCACGACAGGCTGTGCATTATTCATTGCAGTCGGCGATAAGGCAGATGAGGTATGTGTTGGATATTTAATAAAAGAAGGAGAGCGGCCTATTTGAGGTCGCTCGAATAAAATTGATTGTGGCGATGCAGCTTATATACGGCTGTATCGCTATTTCCTTATGATTTTCCGTGCTTGCAGACGTATATTTGTGCGTGATAAAATATTACTAATTTGTTACAAAATATTAAAAACAAGGAAAAGAAATATATGGCAGAAAATAAAGTATTTATGGATACCGGCATATTTACCGGTATCGTTGAGGATATGAGAGGAGCAGCGGCGGAGCTTGCAATTACTGATTCACCGCTTGCTGGAGCAGAAGCTTTTTGCGGAATAACCGGTGGATGCAAAATGTATAACATCTTAGAGGAAATGTACCGTACCGATTACTTTTACAATAAAGTCGCATCAGTGTCGTTACCCAATGCACTTTTTAAAGTTCGAGACGGCATGATTGCCGTTGATCATGCTGCAAGCGAAAGCCTTACTGTGAATATAGCACATGGAAATATTGGAGGAACAAAGAAGTAATGGGGAGAAGATCGGAAATACACGAGCTTGAACGTCGCATATCAGAATATTGGAACAAAATTGATAAACTTGAATCTGCAGCTGAAACTATAAGGCAGGAACAAGCAATTATAGAGAGTGATGTACTCAAACCAAACAGAACGTATGATATGAGTAGTGCTGATGAATGGAGAGGCAATTTTAGTCAGAGAGCTAAAGAATATCAGGCTGAAATAGATAGCAAAGTATCTTCCGGATTACGTGCTACAGAGAGGCTTCTTTCTAACATTCAGAAGGCAATAGAAAGGCTACACGAATTGATAAGAGAATGTGAAGAAAGAATAAGTGAGCTTGAAGCTGAAATTGAAGCAGAATCCTGCGCAGAAAGGATGTAAGGAGACCGGCAAGAAATGATGTTAGTTCTAAATGATATGTCTGAATATTTGGAATACGATGCTGAAAAAACAAATAGGTTCATTGATGATTTGTTACATGCTCTTGAAGCGTATAATTCAAAAGCTGCGATGTTGTATTCTGTTTATGGCAGATATTGCAGTAATGATACTTTTGTTGGAGAAACTGCTGATAAATCGAAATTGTATATTTCGGCTCATCAGAAGTTTCTCGATGATAAATATGAGCTTCAGAGTGCTATATACAAGAAATATTGTGAAATAGCAAATACATTCAGAGATACCGTGGATGCATCGCCTATTGCAAGAATAAAAATGCCGGTTTTAAAGAAAGTGAGAAGCGATTATCAAAGAGTTTCTGAATCTATGGATTATCATGGAAGAAAGGTAATGCATCTGGCGCAGGAACTCGATGATGAATTTGGCGAATTCGCAGATTTTGAAACACCGGATTTTGCTAGTGCGATATATGTATTTGAAGATTTCTGTTATGGTAGCGGATTTCTTGATAAATGCATAAACAAGCTATTAGAGTTCGATAGATGGAGCTCCTATACTGTTGATAAAACAGGGTTCTTTGATGCGGAAAAGGATATGCAAAAGAAGCTGAGAACAACAGCTAATTTGCTTGATAGCATGACCGTTTATCAACCTGATATTGCAAAGAACTCTATTGAGCTTACTATGCTTGGGGCAAAAATAGGTACTGCTCTTGGGATTATGGGGGTTCAAGATGCTGTTAACAGCAAGAAGGAACTTGATGCCAAAGTTGATAAATGGCTATCTCCTAATTATAAGTTGTCACCTGAGGAGGTGAAAGAAGCACAGCAGCTTGTAAGAAAAGAACTCGGTTCTTTAAAGTATGATCCTATACTTGGTTGTCCTATACTTAGAACTAATGAAGAAAAGGCGATATACAAGAGATATTCTGCTTTGGCTAACAAGGTTTCAAAGCTTGGTAGCTTTATGATGGGAGTACGAAAGCCAATATATAATCTTGTAGATTTTACTCTTGATTGTTCCGATTTTATTATGTCGCATACTACAGGATTAATTATTGAGAAGGGCTCATCTCTTATTGACCATTGCTTTGGAACGGATACTAATAAATATATCCATCTGTTTGTGAATTCATATAAAGATTTCAGAGGTGATTTCGACAAAGAGATGGAAGCGGCTATAGAGAATTCTAAATTGCAGAATTCAAAAGAATTTAAAGCAGGAGAAGTAACCGGAGTTCTTATTCTATATTATTTTACATCAGAACTAAGTGCATCGTTTGAAGTTGGAAAAGATGTAGGATTTGCCGCGAAACAAGCGAAAGAGAACATTCAGGATCTTGTGTTGGACACAAGAGAACTGTATCAAGAGCTATCTAAAGACGGAGAATTATCAAAATCCGATTGGATGTTGCTGGGTGAAAATGTAGCCGGAAACTTTTCTATGAATTTGTTTTTCGGGGGATTCAGTGAAGTAACAGATATCTTTAAGCCAACTAAAGAGCTTAATCTTAAAAGAGTTGAAAAAGTTGCTGAAGAAGCGGAAAATGTTAAGAAGGTAGAAAAGGCTGTCGATGGAACGAGCGATGTTACGAAAGTGGCCGGCGATACTGCGGAGGATGTTGCAAAGACTGCGAAAGAGACAGGAAAAGTGGTCAATAGTTCTTGGGTAAATGATGTGCAATCAAAAACGCCTAAGGAATTGCTTGAGGAAGGATGGGATGATGTTACGAATCCCAAAATGGCGGCAAACACTACTTCAAGAGAATTTAGAGATCCAAATTTAGGGATTACAATAAGATATGATAAAGGTGTTGAAGGGGCATATGGATTTGAAGCAGTAGATCATTATCATATACTTAATCCTGATTGTACAAATAAAAAAATAGACTATTATTTGGATATAGATGGTAATCCTGTAGGTAAAGGTTCAAGGGCATCGCATATTGTTATTAAAGGAGAAGGATAAGAAATGCTGGTTAAGGAATTGGTTGAGAAAATTAATTTTAATGATAGTTGCGTAAATGGATTGGTTTATACTGATGGAATAGTTAAATTGGATATTGATTTATGTATGTGGAAACAAGCTGGCTATCAAGAAGGAACCCCAGAACTAAAAAATGTCGTTTTGTGTTTTTTGGATATTACAAATTATAATTGGGATTCGGATAAAAGAGAAAATGAGATAGATTATGATTCAATTATAGATATTGCTTTTGAAGAGGGGGTAGTAAAGATAGTGCTAGAGGATGACGATGTTTCTGTGCTGACATTTATGTGTAGAGAGGTCTCTATTGAAAGCTGATATTGCAGAAATGAAAATATCAATAACAATGTGGGGAGCAAAAAAGGAAATTGGATAGAATTTTATACAGATATTAAAGAAATAATAGATAATTTAGGGTATGAGCACACTCACATTGGTATAAAAAATGGAAAGTTTTCTTCTGGAAAAATAATGACTGTAAAGCGTAAAGAAAAAGAAATTTTTGAAAGCATAAATGGAGGCGATTTGCCTTTGAGTTTTTCGTTATATTCTTTACCTAAGAATTATAAAGTAGCATCATTTGATTATGATTTTTTATGCGAAAGAAATGATTCGTATATATCTGTTATTATTAAAGAGAATGATTATAATGCATCTATTGAGAAAACAATATTATCTGTATTAGAAAAGTATATTGACTTAGAATATGGTGAAGTATACTCGGTATTGGCATCTGAAATGCCATTGTTATATGCTGAGACAAGAGATACAAAGAATTTGAAAACATATAGTATGATAAAAATATTGAAAAATAGGAGCTGAAAAATATGGACACAAATTCAATTGACATTATCGGTAAAAGAGTTGATGGTGGAATTGATTTAGTTATCATAGTGCCTGATGTGCTTGAAGATTCTGAGGAATTACAATCTCAGTTGCTTGATAAGATTGAAAACTACTTGAATTATATTAAAGGGGCAGAGTTTAAAAAAGATTTTCCAGGTATCAGTTCTGATAATATTTTTATTAAGCTAAAATTACGAGTGGAGCCATCTGAAAGGCTATTGAAGTGGCTGGATGAAATCAAGAGGTGGGTTGAATCTAGCGGAGTAAAACTTTTAGTGTGAGTAGTAAGATTAAGAATAATAAGCTTAATGCAGATTATCAATATGATGAGATTTATACAAATACAGAAAAAACATCGGATGATATAGCTGAAATGTGGTATCAAGAGATGCTGAAAAAAATTTAAATTTTGGAAAGTTAAAAGGCAATCTTCTGTTTGGGCAATTGGAGCCCATTCTTGGAAGGTTGCTTTTTTATTTTTTTCAAAAGAGACTTACCTTTTGCCTTATTTCTGTAGTTATTAGTGAAGGGATTTTCCCTTGTCTGTACTTTGACAAGAGAATATACATTCACTAAGTACGTTCCCGTAGTATGTAGCCCCAAAGGTACGCCTTGCGCGATATAGCCTCACTGGAATGTCGGTAGCACCGGCACTGGCGATGACAGCTACGGGTATAATGATACTTCCGCTCAGCCACAACTCATCGTAATGGGAGCGGTCTTGCGAGAACCGCAGGAAGGGTTGAGCCTATGGAGCTGTGCTGCAGCCGCTTAGTGACTTCCCGTTCTCCGGGGCGCCGTGGGCAAATAGGGGAACATATAACTGTTTGATTTTTAGAAGGTATTCCACTGTGTACTGGCAGTGGGTGCCTTCTTTTTACATAAATGGAAGGAGAGAGTGTGATCATGGTTAGACGTGGAGAGATATATCTTGCTGACTTAGGAGCAGGTGTCGGATCGGAACAAAAAGGCGAGAGGCCGGTAATTATTGTGCAGAACAATAAAGGGAATAAGTATTCACCGACGGTTTCTGTTGTGCCTATAACGACAAAGATTCATAAAAGCGCAGGAATGCCTACGCATGTTCTGTTAGGTAAAATTGCAGGACTTGATATGGAATCAGCCTGTATGGCAGAGCAGGTTATGACAATAGATAAGAAGAGGCTTATAGCGAGGATAGGTAAACTTCCCGAAAACGTTATGAGTCGGGATATAGCTAAGGCTTTGAATATTCAGTTGGATTTGAAAGTGGGGAAAAAGAGAAATGGAAAAGATTGAAGTGCCGGTGTGGCGAAAGTATTCACTTAGTATACAGGAAGCGGCTTCCTATTATGGTATCGGAGAGAAGAGACTTCGCAGTCTCGTTTCAGATAACCTGAATGAGGAATTTGTGATAGAAATAGGCTCACATGTCAGAATAAAGCGCAGGAAATTTGAAGAGTATCTTGATGATGCAGGAGTTATATAAGGGGCGGCATTCTGGCGCTTTTTTTATTGTAAAGGTACAATAGATGAAGCGTAAAAAAATGCTGCTTCTCCGTTTGTGTTGGAAGGAGCTGATTAAAATAGAAAGAAGGTATGATAAAAAAGGAAGAGTTCTCCATGATGGAGAATATCAGATGCCGGATGGCCGATACAGATTTAGATATACATCTTGGGATGGCCATCGTAAGACAATTTATAGCTGGAGACTTGCTAAGAATGACAAGGCGCCTGAAGGCAAGAAGTATACGGAATCTCTTCGTGAAATGGAGAAGAAAATCCATGCAGACAGCTTTGATAAGATAGTATCTAATGGAGGAGACCTTACGGTCTTGGAGTTGGTTCAGAAGTATGTTGCTACCCGCGTGGGCGTTAGGATATCAACAAGACGCGGATATCAGACAGTTCTGAATTTTCTTGCAAAGGACCCTTTTGGAAAGAAGAGAATTGATCTTGTGCGTAAGTCAGATGCCAAGCTATGGCTTATTCAGCTTCAAAAGGAGAAAGGTAAGAGCTATTCCCAGATTCATACAATCAGGGGGCTTGTCAGACCTGCTTTTAAACTTGCAATGGATGATGATCTTATCCGCAAGAATCCATTCGATTTTGAGCTGGTTAATGTTGTTGTAAATGATTCTACAAGGCGAGATGCCTTATCTCGGGAAGAGGAGCGCAAGTTTCTTAAGTTTATCAAGGAAGATAACCATTACAAGAAGTATTATGAAGGAATCTATATTCTGTTTAATACAGGACTGAGAATATCTGAATTTTGTGGTCTTACATTATCAGATATAGACTTTGAGGATCATTCTGTTAATATTGATCATCAACTTCAAAAAGGTGCTCATGTAGGGTATTATATTGAGGAGACCAAGACGGAGAGCGGTCGTAGGAAGATTCCTATGACTCCTGAGGTGGAAGAGTGTTTTAAGACAATAATAGCAAACAGACGACCACCCAAGCCTGAGCCTATGATAGATGGCAAAGCGGGATTTCTGTATTTTGATAAGGATGGAAGCGTTGTATATTCGCTTCATTGGGATCATTATTTCAAGCACATCCGCGATAAATACAATCGTATCTACAAGATACAGATACCATTTGTGTCTCCGCATATCTGCAGGCATACTTATTGCAGTAAAATGGCAAAGTCGGGAATGAATCCAAAGACCCTTCAATATCTGATGGGGCATTCAGATATAAGTGTTACATTAAATACATACACTCATGTTGGATTTGAGGATGCTCAAAGAGAGCTAAAGTCGCTTAAAACCTTAAAGGCAATATGATTTGAGGGTTAAATTATTATATCCATTTTGCCATGGGGAAACGGCAAATGTTATTTTTGGACTGAAAGGGTCTAACCACAAAGTTTTAACCCTATTTTTAACCCTACAAAAAAATGCAGGGTTAAACTCAAAATTTTTAACCCCGTTTTTAACCCTACCGGTTGCAAAATAACGCTAAAATATGCAATGATATGCCGACTTATAAAAAAATGAAAATAGCATGAATGCTAGGAAATATGAGGATTTAGGGAATGATTAAGATACTATTCGTCTGCCACGGCAATATATGCCGTTCACCAATGGCAGAGTTTGTTTTAAAAGATATGGTTAAGAAGCGCGGGCTGGAGGATAAGTTTTATATCGAGTCGGCCGCGACGAGCACGGAAGAAATCTGGCATGGAGTCGGGAATCCGATTTATCCGCAGGCAAAAGCGAAGCTGAGAGAGCACGGCATCGGGACTGCGGACAATGAACTTGGAGTAGGCGATAAGAGAGCCAAACAGACAACTAAGAGCGATTATGAAAAATTTGATTATATTATCGGGATGGACAGAGCAAATATCAGAAATATGCAGATGATATACGGCGAAGATACCGATAATAAGATCTATAAGATGCTGGATTTTACAGAGAGGGACGGCGATGTTGCGGATCCGTGGTATACGGGACGTTTTGATGCGACATGGCTCGACGTTACGGAAGGTTGTATAGGACTTTTAAATAAGCTTGAGAGTGAAGGACTGATATAATGCTTATGTTTATTCCGGAAAGCTGATGTCGAGAATATCATCGAAGGGTATTTTGGTATTTACGATCCTAAGGATTCTTGCAACTTCATCAAAACGGGCAACCATGCCCGTCATTTTCAGGTACTCGCCTTTGCAAAAGTATATGCAAGTGATGATCGAGCCCTTTTTAATATTGTGCATTTTTTTATTGAGTTCTTCGGCCATCTCGTCGGAGAGCTCGATTTTTGGTACTTTTATTTTTTCTTTTGCCAAAAGAGCTTCATCAAGCCCTTTGACCGCCTGAAACGGCAGGAATTGGGCAGCTCTTTTATCCATTGACATTTTCTGTCTCATATCTATATCCTCTGACAAAATCAAAATTTAAGCCTTGTGTCCGCCAATCTGATTATTTCGTTCTCTGGTCGTTGCGCCTTCTTCGAAGTTAAGCCCTTTTAAAATTGCATTTTTTCCAAATTTATTTTTTATCTCAAGTACAGCTTTCTGCATCCGCCTGTCGCGTTCGAGGTCGGCGGGAGAAACGAAGAATGAATACTGAGTATATTCCTCGGGGATGACATTGTTTGCAATGACATACATTCGACGAACATTATATGCGGGATTGACAATATGCTTGTAGAGGTCGGCGATTCCGGGAATCAGAAGCATCGAAGCGTTGGTCTCCGTATCTAGTGAAAAAGTGCCCTTGGCGGAAGGAATCGGAGCTCCTTTGGCATAACCGACCATAAGGGTAAAAGACTTACTGACAAGGTCTTTGTCGACCATATCAAGACACATAACATCCGTCATCTCTTTTGCGATTATAAGTCCTTTCTCAAAAGTGTAATCACTCATAAGTACCTGCCCCTGACTGAGCGAGTGGGTTGAAGAGCGGTAGGATTTTATATCGCTTATCGTCACAGGTTCGCGTCCCCAGGCGTGGTCTATGAGGAGTTCCGCATTTACACCAAACAGCTTGTACAGCAGGTTCTCATCGCCGTTTGCAATATCTTTCATGGTGAGCATTCCGTAGGTTGCAAGACGGTTTGCGATGCCTTTTCCGATGCGCCAGAAATCGGTGAGCGGCCTGTGGTCCCATAAAGTCTCGAGGTATTTCTTTTCATCAAGTTCGCCGATGAAATCGGGAGAGTGCTTGGCGGTTATATCAAGGGCAATCTTGGCAAGGAAGAGATTGCTACCGATGCCGCAGGTTGCGCGAATATTTAAAGTCTTGTCTATATCATCCATGATCTGCTGTCCTAGCTGCCTTGCAGTCATATGGTACAGGTTAAGATATTCAGTGACATCCATAAATGCTTCGTCAACAGAGTAAACATGGATATCGTCTTTGGAAATATATTTCAGGTAGATTCCGTATACTTCGGCGGAATAATCAAGATATTTCTGCATTCTGGGAACAGCCATAATGTAATCGATGTTCTTGGGTATCTCAAAAACGCGGCATCTGTTGCGAACGCCGAGAGCCTTCATTGCAGGTGATACGGCGAGACATATCGTCTTATCGGAGCGCTCCGGATCGGCTACGACAAGGCGCGTTGTCATGACATCGAGGCCTCTTTCCGCACATTCAACCGATGCGTAGAAGGATTTAAGATCTATGCAGATGTAAGTTCTTTCTTTTCCTATCATGAGATTATAATAACGAACATGCGTTCTTTTGTCAAATGTGTATGACTTCTCGAATGAAATTACAGAAATCCGCACCGGTTGCGGATTTCGTGAGAAAGTGATACAAGAGTCAACCAAGCCTCATCGACGAAGTCGATTCGAATTGGCTTGGTTGATACAATCTTGAACTTCATGTTCAAGAATGTATCAGATTAAAAACGATATACCGCTTTGGGTGTTAACATGAATACGAAGCCTTGAAATAGGGATTTGGACTTGAGGTATCATCGTGTTATAATAACCAAAATGGCCTGATGAATCATTTTCTGATTAACTATCAGAAAATAATGTACCGGCGCTGATAATTTAATATGTAAGAGGAGGGGACTATGTTAAAAGATGGAAAGATTTGGATTGCCAACACAGAAGACGGTGAAAACATATTTCTTTTGCCCAAGATGGCTAACAGGCATGGGCTTGTAGCAGGTGCTACGGGAACAGGGAAAACGGTCACGCTTAAAGTCTTGGCGGAATCTTTCAGTGACATGGGTGTTCCCGTCTTTCTTGCAGATGTTAAGGGCGACCTTTCGGGAATGGTGTGCGAGGGCACGGATTCCGAGGATATGCAAAAGAGGATCCGGAAATTCGGACTTGCGGAAGCAGGCTTTAAATATCAGAAATATCCTGTAACATTTTGGGATGTTTTTGGTGAGAAGGGAATCCCGCTAAGGACGACAATCTCGGAGATGGGACCGCTTCTTTTGGCAAGGATACTGGGGCTTAACGATCTCCAGAGAGATATTCTCTCCATTGCATTTAAGATTGCGGATGATAACAATCTTTTGCTCATAGATACCAAGGATCTGAAGGCGATGCTCAATTACATCTCCGATAATAATAAGGAGTTTGCGGCAGATTACGGTAATATCAGTAAAGTTTCCGTGGCAGCCATCGTAAGGGCGGTTGTTTCGCTTGAGATAGCGGGGGGCGACAAGTTCTTCTTTGAGCCCGCGCTTAATATCAGGGATTGGTTTACGGTTGGAAGCGACGGCAAGGGAATGATCAACATTCTCGATAGCACGAGCCTTATAAATAACGGCACATTGTATGCGACATTCCTTCTTTGGATGCTTTCAGAGCTTTTTGAGACGCTTCCTGAAGTCGGGGATCTTGATAAGCCCAAGATGGTGTTCTTTTTTGACGAGGCACACCTTCTGTTTGCGGACACGCCAAAGCTTTTGATGGATAAAATCGAGCAGGTGGTCAAGCTTATTCGTTCCAAGGGAGTCGGTATCTATTTTGTGACGCAGAATCCCAGAGATATTCCGGACGGAGTTCTTGCGCAGCTTGGAAACAAGATTCAGCATGCGCTTCATGCTTATACTCCGGCTGATATTAAAGCGGTCAAGGCAGCAGCAGACTCGTTTAGAGAAAATCCTGCGTTTAAGACGGAGGATGTAATACAGGAACTTGGAACGGGAGAGGCTGTGTGTTCGTTCCTTGCTGAGGACGGAACGCCTACCGTATGCGAGAGGGTTAAGATACTTCCGCCGCAGAGCAGGTTTGGCGGAATCGATGATTCCGTTAGGGAAAAAGAAATCAAGGGAAGCCTTCTTTACAGCAAATATTTTGAACCTGAAGATCCCGATTCTGCTTATGAATTCCTTGAACGCAAGGGAATTGCCGATGCGGAAGAGGCTGCAAGGCTGAAGGCTGAAGCGGAAGCAGCGAAGGCAAAAGAAAAAGAGGATGCCGCAGCTGCAAAGAAGAAGGAAAAAGAAGAAGCGGCCGCTGACAGGAAAAGAAAGCAGACGGCTAAAACAATAGGAAATTCAGTGGTTGGAACGGTTGGAAGAGAAGTTGGCAAGACTGTCGGAGGAAAGTTTGGTAAATTCGGAAAGACTCTCGGCGGAAATCTTGGTGCCAGCCTCGGAAGAGGAATCCTTTCAACACTGTTTAAGTCATAAGTTTTATCAAAAAGAAAAACGCCTTGAATAAGGCGCCTTAATATTGGGAGGAGGGGTTGCCCGGTGGGGAAACCATGGCAACCCGTGTATGAAAAAAAGTATTGTTGGGGGTTCAGAAGGTATGTTCTTCTGACAGTCTTTATGATACAGTCCAACTGTTGCTAAACTATGTCAGAACTCTAAAAGAAATATAACGTATTATTAAATAAGTATTGGAGTAAAATAAAAATGTCAGGAAATAATCTAAACAGAAGAGATGCGTATATCCCCGGAGGCCGTGAAGGATATGAAGGTGGTGATGAATACAGAGAAATAGAGCGATATGAAGACGAATTCAATGAATACGACGATGAATATGGCGACAGATACAGGGATGACTATCGTGATGATTACAGAGACGGGCATGTAGGTGATTATCGTGATGATTACAGGGATGATTATCGTGACGATTACCGCGATGATTACAGAGATGACTATAGGGACGATTATCGTGATGACTATAGGGATGATTACAGAGACGACTACAGAGATGATTATGACGATGACGGCAGGGATCGTTACAGGGATGAGCGTGATGACAGAGATCGCTATGATGAGGATCCCGACATGTACAGAAATCGCGGAAGTTACAGTAAAGAGGTCGGCGATATTGACAGATACAGAGATATAAAAAAAGAAAGAAACGAAGATATGGGAAGAAGCAGAAAGAACACATATATTCCGAGAGACAGAAACAGATTTGCTTTCGGAAGATTTATTTTTTCACTTATGGTTGTCTGCCTTGTTCTTATGATGTTTATTAAGGTTGCGCTTCCGAAGATCGTTAAGAAGGCCAAGAAAGCGGCGGCGGATAAGGCAGTAGAGATCATGTATGACAATGTAGAGAAGATTGCGGGAAAGAATCCGAAGGTGAAAGAAGCACTGGAATCAATGTCGGAAGAGGACAAAGAGAAGGTGAGCGAGATAGTTGCGGAGCACATGGATGCTGAGACTATGACGGATGTCATGGAGTACGTTAATAAGAACGATCAGGCAGGACTTGTAGAATATGCCGCAAAGAATTTTTCACCCGAAGAGATGAATGAGTTTAAAGATCTTTATGAGAAATATGGAGATAAGTAAATAAAGAGCTTACGGCGTTTTAATAAAGAGAAAGAGCTTGCGACGGTTTTATATGACCGGTTGCAGGCTCTTTTTAGGTCCTTTTTATTGAGAAATGTTCTCAAATAAGAAAAATATTCCTAACACGCAAAAACACCCACGGGGGGACGTGAGTGCCTGCGATTTTCTTATGAGGGGGAGATAGTGATTAGCTCTACAGATTAGAGCAAACTTACATCACTAACTTAATAATAACTATATACTAAAATTGTGTTCAAAAAGTGAAAAAATCCGACTTTTTTTGAAAAAATTTATAATGCAGTAACCATCAAGATTTTCGCCGATTCTGAAATCATTATTTCATTTTTAGTTGGAAATTTCGGCAATTCTGTTTCAATTTTACGAATTTATCATCGAATTTGTATAGATTTTTTTTACGATAATGCTACTATATGTTCAAGAAATTGTTTTTTTGCACTTATAAAAGGAGGTTAATATGAGTAGCGTATCATCTGTCAGCGGATCGGGTTATTCGCCATACTCTGTTATTGCTAATGGCGGAACCTATTCCAGGGCTGCTCAAGGGGCATCAGAGCTTGCAATCCAGGAGAGAACCAAACAGCAGGTTGGTGGACTTAAGGCAGGTTCTGAGAATCTCAGATCGGCCGATTCGGCACTTAAGGTCGAAGACGGCGCTATGGGAGAAGTTACCGGATACTTACAATCAATCAGAGAACTGTCTGTAAAGGCAATGAACGGGACCATGTCAGACAGTGACAGGAAATCTGTTCAGGATCAGATCGATCAGTACAAAAAAGGCATTGAAGATATCGCAAACAATACTACATATAACGAGAAAAATCTTTTGAACAAGGATGCCAAGGAGATGACTGTTGCAACTGATGCAAACGGCTCATCCGAAAAAATATCGGGCTACAATATGACACTTGAATCGCTTGGTATCAAGGACTACGACGTTACGAAGGATTTTGACATAAAAGATATAGACAAGGCTTTGGAAAAAACTTCAAATTCAAGAGCGTCTGCGGGAGCAAAGACAAACGGAGTTGAGTATTCACTTTCATACAATTCTCATGCGGCTCTGGAACTTGACGGATTTCAAATGGATAAAGAGGAGAGAAACAGCGTAGATGCTTATCAGAAGCTTAAGACCAAGCAGGCACTTGATGTATATCAGACAACTCTCCAGAAAAAGAAGCAGGATGACGAAGAGCGCAGATCTATGATGCTTTTCGCGTGATTTCGAGTTTACATAAATACAAAATTGTTACATCTGTCCGCGACACGTGGACAGATGTTTTTTTGTGAGAGATTCTTGATATATATTAATCATTTTTATTTTGGGTTGAGCGAATTTAATCAATCTACTTGACATAAGTTTTGTATTTAATTATCATAATTTTTGCTTGCACGTATTAGCGAGCTATGTAAATTCATTTTTTCATGTTAGTATGCTTCACAATTAACTGAAATATTATTACACTATGAAGATAGTGAGCAAGGCTTTTTTGAAAAATCGTGAGTTTTATCTACACCAATACGCGCATATCAAGATGGTAGGACGATACAATGACGTACGGGCAAGTATGTCGTTGTATTTTTTTTTGCGATTTAACGTAGTGCAGTGCTAATGTTATGAACAAAACATCTTGAAAAACAAAATTTAGCTAAAATTTTATACATTTTAGCGTTAGTTTTATTTATACTATATGTAGAGAGACAGGTTGGAGATACTATGAACACAAAAACACTGATGTACATTCTGAAGAGGATTTTGCTTGCAGCTGTTACTGTTTGGGTGGTTATAACAGTCACATTTTTTGTAATGCATGCAATTCCGGGTGGCCCATTCGTGGGAGAGAAAGCCGTAACCGCAGCGGTTCAGGCGGCAATGGAAGCTAAGTATGGTTTGGACAAACCTCTTGGTGAACAATATTTAACTTATCTGGGGGACATTGTGAGATTAGATTTCGGTCCTTCACTTAAGAGCAGAGGTCGTGAAGTAAGCGACATGATTTTTGATGGAATGAGAACTTCCTTCAAGCTTGGTATTATAGCTGCTTTCATAGCACTTATTTTTGGTGTTGTATTCGGCGCTATAGCTGCTCTTAGAAGAAATAAGATTATCGACAGGATAATCATGATAATCACAACGGCATTTGTATCAATGCCATCATTCATTATGGGATCTTTATTGCTTGTTGTTTTTTCAATTAAGCTCGGATGGCTTCCTGCAAACGGAGCGCAGAAGAATGGACTTATTCTTCCCATCATTACATTGTCACTTTATCCGATGGCTTATATAACAAGACTTACAAGATCGTCTATGCTCGAAGTTCTTGGTCAGGACTATATCAGAACAGCTAAGGCCAAGGGTGTTTCGGGTGTCAAGATAATCTTCGGACACGCATTGAAAAATTCGCTTATTCCGGTCATCACATATTTTGGACCTATGCTTGCATATATCGTAACAGGTTCACTTGTAGTAGAGCAGATCTTTGCTGTTCCCGGTATCGGTAGAGCTTTTGTAAACAGCATTACCGGTCGTGATTACCCGCTTGTTATGGGAACTACTATCGTACTGGCTACGCTTATCGTAATAATGAACCTTATCGGCGATATCATGTATAAGATTGTCGATCCACGTATTACATTAGAATGATTGGAGATATTTCAGACATGGATAATAAGATATTAAGCGCGCAGGTTAATATGGATGATTTTATTCCTGCAACCGAAGAAGAAAAAGAATATATGGTGCAGATGCGCCCTTCATCAACATTTTTTAAGGATAGTGTAAAGAGACTTCTTAAGAATAAGGTCGCAACTGTTTGTTTCTTTATAATTGTACTTATAACACTGGCAGCAATTTTTGTTCCTATGTTTTGGCCATATGCATACGATCAGGCTCTCGGAGTTATTCCCGGTAAGCCGGTTGATAACACTTTCAACGATCTTGCTCCTTTCGAATATGGAAAAGCAGAGCTTAAGAGAATTGAAAAAGGTGAGAGTGTTGTTCCTCATATCTTTGGAACAGATGCTCAGGGTCGTGACTATTTCATAAGAGTTGTATATGGAACACGTATTTCACTTGCTGTTGGATTTTTTGCAAGTATTATCGTTCTTATAATCGGTATGACTATCGGAGCTATTGCAGGTTATGCAGGCGGTAAGGTTGACCTTATCATAATGAGAATAGTCGATGTTATATATTCGCTTCCGGATATGCTTATGGTCATACTTCTTTCATCGGTACTTAAGGTTGTTCTTGAGGGTACACTTGAAGGAACCGTACTTTCCAAGATCGGTTCAAACATCATAAGTTTGTTCATTGTGTTTGGTGTGCTCTATTGGGTATCTATGGCAAGACTTATCAGAGGACAGATCTTGTCACTCAGAGAGCAGGAGTATGTACTTGCTTCACAGGCAGCCGGAGCAAAGGGAAAGTGGATTATCTTAAAGCACCTTATCCCTAACTGCTTCTCAGTAATAGTTATATCAACGGCACTCCAGATTCCCAGTGCAATTTTTACGGAGAGTTATCTTTCATTCCTGGGACTTGGTGTAAATGCTCCCATGCCTTCATTGGGTTCGCTTGCTTCAGATGCGCTTAACGGAATCAATTCATATCCTTACAGATTGGTATTCCCTGCGCTTGTTATTTCACTCATCGTTTTGTCTCTCAATCTTTTCGGTGACGGACTTCGCGATGCGTTTGATCCTAAGCTTGATACTTGATGTGACATAGTTTTTTAGTAGAACAATATAATGTGGAGATTTTAAAAAGATGAGTTTATTAGAAGTTAAAGATCTGCATACCTCATTTTTTACCGATGCCGGAGAGGTTAAGGCAGTTAATGGCGTATCATTTTATTTAGATAGAGGCAAAGTCCTCGGAATAGTAGGAGAGTCGGGTTCAGGTAAATCTGTAACAGCATATTCCATCATGCAGATTCTTGCCGGAGCAGGTAAGATCGTATCCGGCTCAATAAAGCTTGATGGACAGGAACTTGTCGGAGCAGGTGAAAAGGTTATGAAGACCGTCCGTGGAAATAAAGTTTCAATTATTTTCCAGGATCCCATGACATCACTTAATCCTACATATACAATCGGCCATCAGCTTATGGAGGCAATTTTGCTCCATACAAACAGAAACAGAGAACAGGCTAAAGAGCGTGCTATCGAAATGCTTAAGCTTGTTAACGTAAATGAACCTGAAAAGAGAATGAATCAGTATCCGTATGAGTTTTCAGGCGGAATGAGACAGCGTGTTATGATTGCGATGGCTCTTGCATGTGAACCTGACATTCTTATTGCCGACGAGCCTACAACAGCTCTTGACGTTACAATTCAGGCTCAGATCCTTGATCTTATGAAGTCTCTTCAGAAAGAGCTCGGAATGGCGATCATTATGATCACACACGATCTTGGTGTTGTTGCACAGATGTGTGATGAAGTTATTGTAATGTATGCAGGATCAATATGTGAGCAGGGTACAGCGGATGAGATATTCTACAATCCCTGCCATGAATATACAAAAGGGTTACTTCGCTCAATCCCTACAGAGGGAAAGGAAGGCAAAAAGCTTGAGCCTATCACCGGTACACCTATTGACCTTCTGAATATGCCCAAAGGATGTCCTTTTGCACCTAGATGTGAAGCTGCTATGAAAGTCTGTCTTCGTGAAAGAGCAGAACGTATGCAGATCAATGATGATCATGCGGCATGTTGCTGGATGAATGTTAAGAAGCAGATGGAAGGCGGTGAGTCCAAGTGAGCGAAAATATAAATAATGAAAAGAATCTTATTGAAATAAAGCATTTAAAAGAGTACTTTAATGTTAACGTAGGCTTTTTTAAATCAAAGTATTTGAAGGCTGTCGATGATGTATCTTTTTCTATTAAAAAGGGTGAAACACTCGGACTTGTAGGTGAGTCAGGCTGCGGTAAGACTACAGTCGGAAGAACAATATTAAATTTATACAAGCCTACATCCGGAGAAATCTGGTACGACGGTAAACTTATAAAGTCAAAGAGCGATATTAAGGAATTTAGAAAAAAGGCAACTATGGTATTCCAGGATCCATATTCATCATTGAATCCCAGAATGACTGTTTCCGATATTATCGGAGAGCCTCTTGATATACACAAACTTTATAAGACGAAGGAAGAGAGAAGAGAGCGTATTCTTGAGCTTATGAGCTATGTAGGACTTAACAGTGAGCATGCTTCAAGATATGCGCATGAGTTCTCGGGCGGACAGAGACAGAGAATCGGTATTGCAAGATCTCTTGCCGTAAATCCGGAATTTATTGTGTGCGATGAGCCTGTATCTGCATTGGATGTTTCAATCCAGGCACAGGTTATAAATATGTTTGATGAACTTCAGGATAAACTTGGACTTACATATCTGTTTATTGCTCATGACCTTTTGGTCGTAAGACATATCAGTGACAGAATAGCAGTTATGTACCTCGGAAAGATGGTTGAGCTTGCAGATGCCGATGAAATTTATCTTCATCCGCTTCATCCTTACAGTAAATCACTTCTTTCTGCGGTTCCAATTCCTGATCCTAAGATCGCAAGAGCAAATCAGCGAATTGTACTTTCGGGTGATATCCCAAGTCCGCTTAATGCTCCTTCAGGATGTCCTTTCCGTACCAGATGCCCTTATGCAAAAGCAGATTGTGCAGAGAGTATGCCTGAATTTAAGGAAGTTAGCAAAGGTCACTTTGTTGCGTGTCATCATGTAGAAGACGCCAACTAAATGATATATTATCATTCATAATTCAGAAGGAGGAAAATTATGAAAAAGAAATTACTCTCAGTACTTCTTGCTTCAAGCATGTTACTGAGCCTTGCTGCTTGCGGAAATACATCTGACACCGCAGATCAGGCAGGAACACAGAATGCTTCACAGGCTGCAGCGGAGGAGCGTTCAGCTTCAAAACCTGCTGAAGAAGGAAAAAACTCAGGCGTTATCAATGTTTGTCTTGGTTCAGAGCCTCAGTCACTTGATCCTGCTGTTAACTCTACAGTTGATGGAGCATCTGTCATCTGTCATCTTTTCTCAGGCCTTGCTAAGTGGGGCGCTGATGCTAACGGAAAAGCTGAGCTTCAGCCTGATTGTATAGAAGGATTTACAGAAGGCGTTAAGAACGACGACGGAACTGTTACATACACATACAAGCTTAGAGATGGCCTTAAGTGGTCAGATGGTAAGGATTTGACAGCAGGAGATTTCGTATATTCATGGAACCGTGCTGCAGGAACAGAACTTGCTGCTGACTATTGCTACATGTTCGATGTAATCGTAGGTTACGACGAGATGTGGGCTGACAATGCAAAGGGTGATGAGAAACTTAAAGTTGAAGCACCCGATGACAAGACTATCGTAGTTACACTTAAGAACGATGTTCCTTACTGGAACGAGCTTCTTGCTTTCCCTGCATACATGCCTGTTCGTGAGGACGTTGTATCAAACGAGAGCTGGGCTACAGATCCTAAGTCATATATCTGTAACGGACCTTACACAATAGCAGATTGGCAGCACCAGTCAGTTATCAAGCTCCAGAAGAGAGATGATTTTGTTGATGCAGCTGATGTAACAATAAATGAGATTAATTGCTATCTTTCTGATGATAATAACAACATGCTTGCTAACTTTGAGAACGGATCATGGGAGTTCATCGATGAAGTTCCTACAAACGAGATTCCTAACCTCAAAGAGAACTATCCTACAGAGCTTAAGATTGAAGGACAGCTTGGAACATATTATATCTGCTGGAATATCAACAAGGATATTCTTCCTAAGACAAGCAAACTCACTGGCGCTGAGAAGGTAAGAGCTGAGGAAGAAATCCGTAATGCATTTGCTCTTCTTATCGACAGAAACTACATTGTAAACGATGTTTCTAAGAAGGGTGAGATTCCTGCTTCTTCATTCGTTGCTATGGGTCTTACAGACGCTGACGGATCACAGTTCTATGAGAATGCAGGTCCCGATCCCAGCTATGTAGGTTACTATGATGTAAAAGAAGATGCTTATGAAGCAAACTGGGAGAAGGCTCTCACAACACTTAAGAAGTATTACACATTTGATGAATCTACACAGAAGTTCACAGATGTTCCTAAGCTTATGTACCTCTACAACACAAACGATAACCACAAGGCTATCGCAGAAGCTGTACAGTCAACATTATCAGGAATCGGTATTTCAATGGATCTTCAGAACCAGGAGTTCGCAACATTCGTTGAAACTCGTAAGAAGGGTGACTACTTCGTAGCACGTAACGGATGGCTCGGAGATTACAACGATCCTATTTCATTCCTTGATATGTGGATCACAGGTTCAGGTAACAACGACGTTCAGTACGGTAAGGGCGCACATGCTGATGTTAAGGCATACAGCATTGACCTTACAGACCTTGGATATGATACAAAGGTTGAGAACGGAACATGGGCTGAGACTTATGATGTTGTTATTAAGGACATCAAAGAGTGTACAGATACTAAGACTCGTTATGAGCTTATGCACAGAGCAGAGGATCTTCTTATGTCTACAGGATGTATCTGCCCTATCTACTTCTACACAGATATCTACATGGTAGATGACAGTGTAAGTGGAGTATACACAAGTCCTCTTGGATTTAAGTTCTTTATGCACGCAAAAGTTAACAAGTAATTGAATACGTGTTATAATATGAAACGCCGCCTCGGTATTCCGGGGCGACGTTTTTTTGAGCAGAGCACTTGCTGAACTCAAAAGTATTATATTCAAGGGAGATTATTATGGAAAACGAAAGATTAAAGCCAATGCTGTTTACTGTTATAAAAGGCTATAACGGCAAGCAGTTCTCACAGGACCTGATTTCAGGAATCATTGTTGCGATTATTGCATTACCGCTCTCAATCGCACTTGCACTTGCATCGGGAGTAGGACCTGAAGAGGGACTATATACCGCAATTGTAGCCGGATTTATCATTTCATTTCTTGGCGGAAGCAGAGTGCAGATTGCAGGACCTACAGCGGCTTTTGCAACTATAGTTGCAGGAATTGTTGCAAGTAAGGGAATGGAAGGCCTTGCACTTGCTACGATATTTGCAGGTGTTATCCTTGTTTTGATGGGAGTTTTCAAGCTCGGATCACTTATTAAATTTATTCCTTATACAATAACTACGGGATTTACAGCAGGTATCGCTGTGACTATCTTTGTCGGTCAGATAAAGGATTTTTTGGGACTTACATATCCTGCGGGAACTACAACAGTTGAGACTGTAGAGAAGCTTGAGGCGATTGGAAAAAATATTTCTACGATCAATTTCGGCGCTCTCATCGTTGGCGTAATCTGTCTTGTTATCCAGATTGTCTGGCCTAAGATTAATAAGAAGATACCCGGATCGCTCATTGCGGTTATCGTTGGTATTCTTATGGTTAAACTTCTTAATATGAATGTTAATACTATCGGAGATCTTTATGAAATAAAGGGACAGCTCCCTGCGCTTAGATTGCCGGCATTCAGCTATAAAACACTCAGAGAAGTCGCAGGAGACGGATTTACCATCGCGATTTTGGCTGCAATCGAATCTCTTTTGTCATGTGTTGTCGCAGACAGCATGATTGATTCCAAGCACAGATCAAACATGGAACTTGTTGCACAGGGTGTAGGTAATATCGGTTCTGCTTTATTCGGCGGAATCCCTGCTACAGGTGCTATCGCACGTACCGCTGCAAATATCAAGAACGGTGGAAGAACTCCTATTGCAGGTATGATTCACTCAATATGCCTTGTTCTTGTACTTGTTGTTTTGATGCCTTTTGCAGCACTTATTCCCATGCCCACCATTGCGGCAATTCTGTTCATGGTCGCATATAATATGTGCCAGTGGAGAACTTTCGTACATTTGTGTAAGACAGCGCCCAAGAGCGATATCCTTGTACTTGTAATGACTTTTGTGCTTACGATCGTATTTGACCTTGTTGTTGCTATTGAGATCGGTATGGTTGCGGCTTGCGTTCTTTTTATGAAGAGAATGAGCGAAGAATCAAGGGTCAAAGGCTGGAAGTACTATGATCCCGAGGATGATCCGGACGGAGCAGGCCTTAGAGATATTCCTAAGCACGTTCGTGTGTATGAGATAAGCGGACCTATGTTCTTCGGTGATGCCGAGCAGATTGCGGCTATCGGATTTAAGGAATTCACAAGAGTTCTTGTTATCCGTATGAGAGGTGTTCCGGCTATCGATGCGACAGCTATGCACTCTTTTGAAGAACTTTATAACAGATGTAAGAAGAATAATGTAACTCTTGTATTCTCACATGTAAACGAGCAGCCTATGAGCACTATGGAAAAAGACGGATTCGTAGATCTTGTCGGACGTGAGAATTTCAGACCACATATAGATGATGCCCTTGCCAGAGCGGCAGAGCTGTAAAAAATATTATAATCTGTATTGCTAAAAAAGATGTTTGGTTTTTGCTTAGGTATTGATTACGAAAAGCAAGTGCCGGACATCTTTTTAATTGAAAATTTCGGATAGGAGTTATAAGTTTTTTGTCTTATTGATTGATATAAAATTGACAATATATAGTGTGCTTTATAATAAAAAAGATAACGCAAACACAAGATGTGGTATAATTATATTGTAATCTGTATGCCAAGAGTAATAAAAGAGGCTTTTGGTATGGAAAGATGTATCATAAAAATAAAATAATGGGGAGGGCTCCGTATGAAGAAGATCTACGTACTGGACACCAATGTTTTGATTCAGGCACCACACGCCTTGAAGTGCTTTGAGGATAACGAGGTCGTTCTTCCACTGGTAGTCTTAGAAGAACTTGACGCCCATAAGCGTGATGAGGGCGAGAGAGGAGCTAATGTACGAGAAGCAATCAAGATCCTCGAGCAGATTCGGGGGACAGGCGATCTTGTTGCAGGGGTTAAGCTCGATAACGGCGGAGTTCTTAGAGTTGAAAAGAACTTTAAAGACGTGGAGCTTCCCAAAGATCTGTCGGAGCATAAATCCGACAATCGAATCCTGAAGGTTTGCAAAGGACTTTCAGAGAGTAGGAAAGAGCAGGTTATTCTTGTAACTAAGGACATTCTGATGAGGATAAAAGCTCAGATACTCGATATGAGATCTGAGGATTTTACCACAGAACAGGTTGCGGGAGGAGGTGAGCAGTACAGCGGACGAATAGATGTATATGCTCCCGAGGATGCCTTTAAAGAGCTTAAGAAAAAAGGTATTCCTATTGAAAAGGTGTATTGCTGTGATGCGGAAGGTAAGCGCTTTGCACCGGATCTTTATGAAAATGAGTTTGTTGTTGTAAGAGCAGATCAGTCCAATAATAAAACTCAGATGGGCAGAGTTTCGAATGGCTTTATCAAGAAGCTTGATTATGAAAAGAGTCAGCCCTATGGCGTTAAGCCGAGAAATGCAGGTCAGTATTTTCTTCAGGAAGCACTTATGCAGCCTGCTGATGTTGCACCACTTGTTATTGTTAAAGGAATGGCGGGAACTGCCAAGACTTTTTATTCGCTCGCGGTCGGCCTTGAGAAGATGCTCAACAGACCAACGGGTGAGTACAGAAGGATTCTTGTATGCAGACCGAATTCTCAGTTTGATGATGATATAGGTTTTTTGCCCGGAGATGAGCAGGAAAAGATTTCGCCGCTTATGCGTCCTATAATCGACAACCTTGAGCAGCTCATAGATTCTAACGAAGAAGAACGTTATAAGGATGAAAAAGAGCTGACGGACAAGACGGACGAAGTCTTTGACCGCGGAATTATTCAGTGTGAGGCTTTGAATTTCATAAGAGGAAGATCGATTCTGAAAACATATCTTATAATAGACGAAGCCCAGAATATGACGCCCACTCAGGCAAAAGGTATCATAACCAGAGCCGGCAAGGATACCAAGATTATTCTCCTTGGCGATCCGAACCAGATAGACAGACCTTTCCTTGATGAACGGACAAATGGACTGTCCTACGCAAGTGAGCACATGAAAGGAAGTCCGTTCTGCTGGCAGATATCTTTATCGGCATCGGAGTGTGAGCGTAGTCGTCTTGCAATGGATGCTATTGAACGTTTGCGGGACAAAAAAGATATTTGATGTGACGATTTATGAAAAAAGAAAATAGGTGAAGAGTATCAGAGCAGGCGTCTGTGTTGGACGCCTGCATTTTTGTAGATATAAGGAACAAAGAGTTTTCTGAAATTAGCTATGAACTTGAAGCTGATGTAGCGGATATTCAGTCATTCAAAATCGTGATATTTTTTCATACATCCTCCACTTATCCTGAAACAAACTTAATTTTAATTGATACTGTAACATATGCGTGATAAAATTGTTAACAGTATATTACAAAAGTTTTGGATTTAGAAACAAAAGGAGAGAGATGGAAAAAGAGGTTTTCATGGACACAAATGTGTTCACACAGATAGTTGGGGATATTCAAAGTGCCGCAGATAATCTGGTTCTTTCTGATAGTGCTCTCAAAAATTCAGATTGCCTTAACGGTTTTCCGGCAGGAGTTGAGATTATTGAAGCCTTAAAGGAAGTGCATACAACTTCGAAATTGTATAGATATGAAGCGGCTGTTGCCCTCCCCAAAGGACTTCTTACGCTTAGGGACAGCATGATAGAAGTTGATGAATCTGTAAGCAGAAGCCTTAGGGTTGATAAGACTCCGGGAGGTGTGAGAATTGAGTCGAAGAGGTGATATCGAGCGTGAGATTCGCCATAATTGCGAGAAGATTGATGATTATAGGTCAGAAATTTCAGACCTTCAGGAAAAAGCGGAGATCATAAAAGAGAAGGAAAGAAGGATTCGAAAAGAAGTTTATGAACCTACAAGATCTTATGATATAACTCACGGAGATGTATTTAGGGGACGTCTTGAGCGCGAAGTTGAAGAGTATCGGGCAGAAATCTGTAGAAGAACCGCTATGGGACTTGGTGAAACAGGAAAACTACTGTCAGATATTCAAAGCATCATAGATAGGATATATGAGCTTATAGAAGAACTCGAACACAGAAATAGTGAGCTTGAAGCGGAACTTTGCTCGCTTGAAGATGATTATTAAGGATGGAGTTTTATATAGATGGGGTTAATTTACGAGGACGAAAGATATTTTTCTGCAAGTGATGTTAATAGATTTGATGCAGAAAAATTCGATAGATTTATTGATTGCCTTGCACATGATATTGACAGGTACACCGCAGATGCGAAGATACTTGAGAACGGATATGGAAAATATTACCATAACACCACTTATGTAGGTCAAGCAGCCAATGCATCAAAAGAGTTCATTGACCGTAAACAGTTTGACAAATTTCATGTAGAGAGTAAGGAAGTTCAAAAAGAGCTTTTTTATAAATGCACCGACGTTCGGGATATGTTCAGAGAACAGGTTGATTCTTCGCCCAAAGCACGTATTGATTCTGAAACTTTGGAATTTATCAAGCGTGATTATAGGGATTATTACGACGAACTTGAACACGAAGGCTATGATATCGAATGCATGGCGCGGGAAATAGAGAATTACTATGGGAAATATGGAAAGGAAGTTACTCAGCCCAACTACCGCAGATCCATGGAAGTATATGATGAATTATGCTGTCATGGCGGCTTTATGGATAAATGCATACGGAAGTTTGAAAACTTCAATGAAGATGCCAGACAGCACATGAAGCGTTCTATGATAAAAGAACATTCTTACGATCTACAGAAAGATATAAAAGCCACAGCATCGTCGCTTGAAGGAATGACTGTGTTTAAGACCGAAGTAGAACGGCAGTCAGTTTGGGTTAATGCTCTTAATGCAAGTAATGTAGTAGTTGATCCTGAAAAGTTAGCGACTGATATACGAGAAATCATCAAACTTTCAGGATTGAAATATGACAAAAATGCACTTATTGATGCTAATATAATAAAGACTGCAACTAATCTGGCGTTACTAAATTGTAAAAGTAAAGATGAAAAAGTTTTAATACAAAATTGTTCGGCTTCGATGGTGTCAGCAGCTGCTATAGGGCCTATTTCATGGGATGTAATTTATGGAATAGTTGCGGCAGCAATTAAAGCTATTGGTGCTTCGCAGCCTTGGGCTATTGCAATAACTGCGTTTGTTCTTTTAATTTGTTTTGTTTTATCCTGTTCACATGATATTAAACGTGGTTTTGAAAGGTTTGTTTCGCCAAAGGAAAAAGAAGAAAATAGCCATATTATTGATATTCCGCCTAAAGAAGACAAAAAAACTATAATCGAAGGACCGACCGCCGTACCACAGAAACCTTCTGTGACTGATATTCCGTCCGGAAAGGTGGAAGAAAAAGAGTTAGGCCATGAAATATTCCCGAAGACTCCGGCAGATGAAGATAAACCGAAGATAATGACTATTCAAGGAAATGAAGATGGATTGGATTATTCTAATAGTGATTATGGTAAGTCGGTAGTTGTTTCGGAAGAAAAAATGTATCAACAAGGCAAGCATTACAATAAGCATGGTCGTGATATGGGGTATTCCAGTAAAAAAGAGTACGAACAAGGCGCACGAGATTTTCTTGAAAAGAACCGTGATGTAGCTGAAATATACGAAGGAACATGGAATGACTCTAGGGGAAGTCAAGCAGGGCAAAGGCAAATAATTATACGACATGATGGAAAACAGTTGATAATAAATAAAGAAACAAATCAAATAATAGATTATTATGAAGGCACTGATTTAGGCGGATTTAAAGATTTAGAAAGGGTACAATAATGTTGATTATAGGTGAAATTGAACCAGGTATAAGAATTGGAAACTTAAGAATTGGAGCAATGAAGGAAGAACTTCTTTCTCAAATCGAGGACAAATATACTGTTTGGGAAAGAGGAGATGGTTTTTCTATCTATACTTTTGATAACTACAAGCTTTGGTTTGATGTAGATGGTTCATTACAGCAGATTGGCGTTACAGATGGATTTAAAGGGAGCTATAAGTCTGTTCATATTGGGACAACCATGAAAGAAATAAAAACTGATTTTGGTGATTATGAGAATGAGAATGATGAATATGAAATTTCAGGGATCAAAGGACTTTGCTTTGAATTAGGTGATATGGATGACTGTGATGATTGGGATGAATTGGAAGCACCAATAGAATGGATTTTTGTTTATAAGTGTTAATGGGATTATGCATAAACTTAAAGAATTAGAAAATAATTTGCTCAATTACATGTTTGAAGCGGATTTTATGGATAAAAATATTTTAGTAAAACAAGCAGAAGAATCAGTGATTACAACGTTGTACGAGGAGGGGGTTATCACAATTAAGTTTTCAAATCTTCAAGGCGATATATATCCTCATTCTGTGAGGGTTCCTATTGAGATGAGGGCATTTCAGGAAGAAAGCGCTCCGATTGTGTTTATGCTTCATGTGATTAATGGATATTTGGATGAATTAGAAATATTTTCAGCGGATGGTTCAACAATTAATGTTGATAATATTTCGCTAGATAAACTGGAATATGTAATTGATCCCGAAGTTTCATGTGATAATTAATTAAAGAGGATGTAGCCTCAAATATTATTTGGCTACATTCTCTTGGCCATGATGATAACTATAAAAAATAAACTTCTTTCTCTATTTCTTCAAGCAAATCTGTTGGTAATTGAAATCCATTTTCATCGAATTCGGAATGTGAAACCAAAACAAGAGTCTCGTTTTCTCCCTGAATGGATCTTCTTTCTTCAATTGGGAGTTGATTATAGCATTTGCGAATATCTTCCCAGAAACGCAGAGTATTGACAAAATCCATTGGCTGGCAGTTATCGTCACAGACGTAATCACCGTTTTCGTAAGGGCTGTTGCCGTTTTTTACCCATTCTTGGAGAAGCTTACGTTCTTCTTTGGTCATGTCTTTAAAACCAAGTTCATATTCATTGAGCTGTTCGACAAGTCAATAAGCCTATAATTGAAACGCCTACTCCAGTACCGCAGGAACCTTCAGTAACTGACATTCCGTCCGGAAAGGTGGAAGAAAAAGAGTTAGGTCGAGATATCTTCCCGAAGACTCCGGCAGAAGAAAATGAGGGGCCTAAGATTTATTTAGAAGAGGGAGATACAGAAAGCAACACTGATAATAGGTTTAATGAATTATTAAATAGTGATGCTTATAAAAAGGATAATGGATATGAGTATGGGCGTATAGAACCGTTCGATTACCATGAAGTATATAGCGATGGAGAATATATATATATGATCCACGTTATAGTAATGAACCTGTTCCTAAGAGTGACTATTTTAGAAGTCTTAGAGAAATTAATCCAGATGGATTTGATGTATTTGAAAAAGATATGGAGCCATAATATGAATAAAGAATATGAAACTATAATAGGCAAGATGCTTAAAGAATATGTTCCGATAGAATGGATGAGGTATAAGATGTTTCATGTAGATGATGTATATTCATCTATACCGATGTTGGTTTTTCGATTAGAGCAAAAAGATGATAAATTTGATATGTTGTTAAAGTGTATAGATAATTTTAATGGAAATGCAAGGTGGGAGATTTTTAGAAATCCTTATACTCGTAAAGAAAATTATTTATTAACTGTTTCGGAAGTAAAACAAATGTATCAAGAAGAAAAAGAGAAATTAATGTATCAGAAAGATTTTTTTGGTGATGAATACATTGAAATATGCGATAAGGCTTTAAGTGATATTCCTAGATTGGCAAGCCATATTGAAAAGTGGTTTAATTCAAGTGAAGAAACGTAATATCAAATTTAGTTCGCGTATGGGTATACAGTACATGATTTCTACGGTTATGAAGGGATTTTATTATTGTCAGGAGTTTTCTGTTACAGAAAACTTAGAAAAGGAAGATTTTTATGATGTATACTTTGATCTATCAATACTAACCGGCAATATATATTGTTGATGCTAATATAATAATAGAATGTGGTGTTTGAATCGCAATATTTTTTTTGATGAATGTATTAAAGCTGGCTATATTCCAATGAGATACGGAAGAGTTTATAAAGATGCCATTTTAACCATTGTTTCCTGATACATCTGGAAAAGTAATGATACCAAGTGAAAGTAGGGAATCATAATATTGGAATGAATAAAGAATACAGAGAAATCGAATATACAGTGAAAGAAGCAGACGGAAGGCTAACTGCGGGCGAGATTATGAGAGAGAGGCTCATGCTTTCAAGTAGGGAGGTCAGCAGGTGCAAGCAATTTGATGATGGTGTTATGTGTAAGGGAATGCCTATACGGATAATTTCTGTGCTAGAGCCGGGTGAAGTGCTGACCGTAAGGCTATATGAAGACATAGAGAACGGATCGCTCATTATTCCGAGTGATGAGCCGATTGATATAGTATATGAAGATGAGGACCTTATCTTACTAAATAAAAAGGGAGATATGGTCGTGCATCCTTCTTATGCTCATTACAAGGATTCACTTAGTAATGCTCTTGCAGGCTTTTATAAGAAAACAGGACAGGAGCACGTTATGCGTGTGATAGGAAGACTTGACAGGGAGACGTCGGGACTTATCATTTTTGCAAAGAACAGGCACAGCGCTTCAATTCTTTCAAGAAAAAGTGAGCGTATGTCGAGAAGAAAAGAATATCTTGCTCTTTGCAGCGGTATTTTTGAGACCAAAGAGGGAACGGTAGATGCGCCAATAGAGAGAATCCCCGGACAGAGGATGATAAGAGAAGTGCGCGACGACGGTAAGAGAGCAATTACTCACTATAAGGTTGAAAAAGAGTTCCAGGAATTCTCATTGGTAAGGCTTAAACTTGATACCGGAAGGACGCACCAGATAAGAGTCCACATGTCATATATCGGGCATCCGCTTCTTGGCGATAACCTTTACGGAAAAGAGATTGAAGATAATAAAGGACTTACGAGGGCTGCACTTCATGCATGCCATCTTGAATTTGAGCAGCCTATAACGGGAGAGAAGCTTTCTTTTGAAGCACAACTCCCCGAAGATATGCAAAACGCAATTGGTGATTAATGGAAAAAAGCAGATTTATACAATGTTGTTGCATGTATAAAACTGCTTTTATATTGCGTATCAGACGCGTCCTTTCTTTATTGTATCTTTTCCAAACTTCAGATTGATCTCATCAGCCATTTTATTCAGCCGCTTTGTGCGCTCATCATTATTACTGTTGTTAAATGAGGCATCAAACAGCGAAAGCTGTCTATAGGAGCCGTCATCGAGTTTACTTAGGCCAACGCCTACAAGTCTGACATTTTCACCCTTCATAAAAAGACCGTCCGGTCCAAGTAACATTTTATCTGCCAGTTCTTTGGAATATATAAAAAGCTTGTCGGCATCATCGATGGAATTTTCAAGCTGCATCTGGCAGGAGTGACGCTTAAAATCAGTAGTCTTAACGGAGACTGTGACTGTACGGCCAAATACATTGTCGCGCCTTAGCCTTTTCGATACGCTTTCTGACAAATATTTAAGAACGGGTATTATATCAGTATCGTAATTATTGGCGGTTAGATCCGATGAAAGAGTTGTTTCGTTTGAGTAGCTTTTGGCTTCTTCATATTCGACTGAGACAACATTGCTTCCGTAGCCGTTTGCGCTGTAATATATATAATTTCCGATATTTTCTCCAAGTATATGCGACAACATAGACAAATCAGAGTTTGCGGCATCTCCGATCGTGCGGATCCCGATGTTTATGAGCCTTTCAGCGGTTGCCTTGCCGCATCCGTATAAGTCGCCTATGGGAAGTGGCCACATTTTCTTTTCTATTTCATCAGGGAAAAGAGTATGTATCTTATCCGGTTTGGTAAAGTCACTTGCCATCTTTGCAAGAAGTTTATTGTCTGATATTCCGACATTTACGGTAAATCCAAGAGTGTCGCGAATTTCATTCTTGATCTTATCGGCAACACAGATGGGGAATGGCATATCGGGCGTGACAAGGTCTGCGTAGACCGATTTCATTCCTGTCATATCAAGGTATGCCTCATCGACAGATACCTGTTGAACTCGCGGAGAATACTTGTTTAATATATCGATAAAAGCGTGAGAGTATTTCTTGTAAGTTGCAAAATCAGATTGAACCAGGACCAGCTTGGGACATTTCTGAAGAGCTTTGATAACAGGCTCGCCCGTAACGATTCCATATTTCTTGGCCGGAATTGATTTAGCCGTGATAATGCCGTGACGCGTCTTGACATCACCTCCCACGGCGGAGGGAATAGTCCTTAGATCGATGCTCCCGGGCTCTTCCTGCAATTTCTTAAGTGCCGACCATGAGAGAAATGCTGAGTTTACATCGATGTGAAATATGTAATTGTCATAATTGTATGATAAAACGTTCAAAAGAAACCTCACAAACGGTAAAGATGTGATGAAAACTGATTTTTTCTTTCAAGATTACTATACACCGAACATACATTCGAATCAACAGGGCAAAATGTGAATTTTTAAAATCCAGTAAAAGAGTGTGTTTGAAGAGTTATATCGAAATTTAGGTAAAAAAATTTCAACGGACAACTTATTTAAGTGAAATAATAGATATTTTTAATCCAAAAAAAGTGATTAACTATATTGAATGATAAAAAGAATTGATATAAAGTATAGCTAGGTTATGAGAGGGTTATGTTGTACCTAATATTTATGCTTATGCAGGAGAGATGGATATGAGAAATTTAAAGAAACTTTTCGCTGTAATGTTTTCATGTGTACTTGCTTTCACTTTTGTGGCTTGCGGATCGGCCAAAGAGGGGGCACTTGATGGCCAGGCTGCTACAAGAGGAGCTGAGGAAGGAGCCGGAGAGACTTATATTGATGATCAGGCAATTGCTCTTGCAGGATCTGCTTCATCAAGCCAGGCAGCAATCGATGCTTGCGCAGGTGTATTCAACCTTATGAATCAGCAGAGAGCAGCTCAGGGACTTTCAGCACTTGTATGGAGCGATGCTCTTACATCAGCAGCTCAGGTTAGAGCTAATGAGATCACAACTTCATTTTCACACACAAGACCTAACGGATCTGATTTCTGGACAGTAGATAGCAATGTTCAGTACGGAGAGAATCTTGCTAAATTGTATCAGTCAGCTGATGCGGTTTACACAGCATGGATGAACTCACCTACACACGCTGCCAACATTCTTGATGGCGGATATAAGACTGTAGGTATCGCAGTATTCCAGGCAGCAGACGGAAACTGGTACTGGGCACAGGAATTCGGATATTGATAAATTGATAATATAAACAAATACAACAGACAAACCCCATGAAGTAGAAGCCTTGAGAAACAGATGATTTCTCAAGGCTCTTTTCATCTGAATCAATAAGATCATTTCATCGTAATATTATTTTTATTTGAATCTAAAAAAAGAGCCGCAAGCGACTCTTTTTTTATAGGAAAACTCAGTGAATTCTTAGTTCTTGGAAGCATCTCCTTCCGTATACTTCTCATCGCAGTATTTGCAACGGTATACCTCGTTCTTCTCGTCGGCAAGATAGAAGACCTGAGGAAGTCCCTGCTCGATAGATGAGATACATCTGGGATTGTGGCAGCGGATAACGTTTGTGATCTCCTTGGGAAGTACGAGAGCGCGCTTTTCGATGATCTCGCCGGATTTGATAACATTAACAGTGATGTTGTGATCGATATATGCAAGGATATCAAGGTTGAGAGTATCGATGTCGCATTCAACCTTTAAGATATCTTTTTTGCCCATAACCTTACTCTTGGCATTCTTTATTATGGCAACCGTTGAATCGAGCTTATTGAGCCCTAAATGATTGTAAATCTGCATGCCTTTTCCGGCCTGGATATGATCAAGTACAAAACCTTCTTCAATTTTTCCGATATTTAACATGTATGACCTCTTTCTGTTTATTAGAATTTCTTAAGCAATCCTTCGTTCATATGAGCATCTGTCATATTAAGAAGCGTAAGGATAAGCGCCATTCTTACATACAGCCCGTATTGAACCTGCTTGAAATAAGCAGCTCTGGGATCTTTGTCAATCTCTACGGCAATCTCGTTTACTCTCGGAAGAGGATGGAGAATGTGCATTTTTTCTTTTGCAAGAGTCATCTTTGCTTCGTCGAGAATGTAGAAATTGCGAAGTCTGATATAATCTTCCTCATTGAAGAAACGTTCTTTCTGTACACGTGTCATGTAAAGAAAATCAAGTTTTGGCATTACTTCTTCAAGCTTGATCACTTCTTCGTATTTGATGCCTTTGTTATTGAGCATTTCTGTAATGTAATCAGGAACGCGAAGCTCCTTGGGAGAAACAAAGATGAAATTAATTCCTTCATATCTTGTCAGAGCATTTATCAAAGAGTGGACTGTTCGACCAAATTTAAGGTCGCCGCAAAGACCGATAGTGAAATCACCTAATTTACCATGTAAAGATCTGATCGTAAGAAGATCGGTAAGTGTTTGTGTAGGATGTTGATGACCACCGTCACCGGCGTTTATAACAGGTATCTCGGAGTTGGCAGCTGCTACCATCGGAGCACCTTCTTTTGGGTGTCGCATAGCACATATGTCAGCGAAACAGGAGATAACACGAATCGTATCGGCAACGCTTTCTCCTTTGGCTGCCGAAGAATTGCTTGCATCGGCAAAACCAAGACATTTGCCGCCAAGTCTTAACATCGCAGTTTCAAAACTAAGTCTTGTTCTTGTACTTGGTTCATAGAAACATGTAGCGAGAAGCTTTCCGTCACACTTGTGAGAGTAGGCTTCCATATTTTTCTCAATGTCGTTAGCTACATCGAAAAGGGCCTCCAATTCAGAAACACTGAAATCGAGGGGGTTCATCATGTGTCGCATATTATTCATACCATCTCCTCAAAAAAATCAAAAAAAGATTACTAAATCGCTATGAACGGATCAGTAGGCACTTACAAAAATAGAAGCAGGTGACGATCCATTCAATGGCATATGATACATCACATCATCCAATCCGTAAACCTTAAAATAAAGATATTTTGAAGACAGATTTATACTGTTTACTATTCCGTCAAATAAGACTACGGTGTCTCCTCCTGTGAGAGTACATCTTTTTAAAGACGGAGTGTTCGGATCGGAAAATGCATAATAAATATAATTATCGTCCATGGCAAAACAATCAAGCCTTTCCGGAATAATAGGCTGCTTTTCGCCGCTTGCAAGATTTGCGCGCCATAAACTGTAATTATCATCGCCGTTCATGTAGTAGATATAGTCTCCATGGACAACGGGATTAAAATAGTTGCCTTCGAGTACGGTAGAAATCGAATCTCCCGCAGCTGTCTGCATGGCATGAAGGTTGTGATCTGCTGTCACACCTGAAAAATATATTGCACCGTTACTGTAACAAACGGGAGATATCTTTTCATTCGCAACGACAGAGCGGTTCTTCTGATCGACTCGTATCTTTTCAAGAGTTCCTCCGTTGTTTTTCTTAACCTGGAAATACAGATATTCTCCGCATAACTGAACTTCTCCGCAGAGATCTCTTAAAAGACAGACCTGATTTCTTCCGTTAGTCTTGCACCTGTAGATACCGTACTGATTGGTGACTGATCCAAGACCTGAAAGATTGCCGGATTTTTTGGTAGAGTCCATGTAGAAATACAAAAGACCGTTTGCGCCGTTTATATATTTGACTCCCATGCTGGTGAGTCTTTTGGGATTATTTTCATTGGGATCCATGGAATAAAGACAATCGCTGTCAGCGGGATTGGAAAAAAAGACCTTGCCGTCCATTTCAAAGACAAGACCGGAATTATGAAGATTGCCCGCCAGGTTGCCATGATCGGATGGGAACATAGCTATCTGCTGATCCTTGATATGGACTGCAACAACAAATGCTATGATAAGAGTAATGATAGCGAAAGTAACCGCAGTTCGTTTTGTCATTTGTCCACCTCTTTTTATGTTTCCGTTATAATTATTATAGGCGTGTTATTTCTTGCTATCAAGAAGCATTTGTTCTAAAATTCTATTAGATTTAACACTTGGAGGAATACGCAAATTTATGGATCTGAAAGATTTACGAAGCGAGATTGATGTTATAGACAAGCATATTGTCGAACTTTATGAAAAGAGAATGGAAGTTGCGTCACAGGTCGCTGATTATAAAATATCTGTAGGAAAAAAAGTTTTTGACAAGCAAAGAGAAGATGAGAAGCTTAAGGCGGTTAAGGCGCTTGCACATTCTGATTTTAACAGGATTGGCGTTGAGGAGCTCTTTTCCCAGCTAATGTCTATGAGTAGAAAACTTCAGTATCAGAAACTTTCAGAGAAAGGAGCTTCGGGGAATCTTCCTTTTATACAGAAAGACAGCATAGATAAAAAGAACTCCAGAGTTTGTTTTCAGGGCGCTGCGGGATCTTATTCGGAAGAAGCAATGAAAAAGTTTTTCGGAGAAGATGTAAACAGTACAGCTGTTGAGACATTCAGGGATGCAATGGCTCTTTTGGAAGAGGGAAGTGTTGATTATGCGGTTCTTCCCATTGAAAATTCGACAGCGGGTATCGTGAGCGAGATATACGATCTTCTTTCCGAGTATGAACATTATATCGTCGGAGAACAGATCATAGAGATTAAGCATTGTCTTTTGGGCGTACCCGGAGCAAAGCTTGAAGATATCAAGACGGTCTATGCTCATCCGCAGGCACTTATGCAGAGCGCGAAGTTCTTGTCTGAAAACGGAAACATTCAGCAGATAGGTATGAAGAACAATGCGTTTGCGGCAAAGAAAGTTGCAGATGAAAAAGATAAAACTCAGGCTGCTATAGCAGGTGCCGGCGCAGCTGGCGTGTACGGCCTTGAAGTAATAAAAGAAGGAATAAATCAGGCGGATTCAAATTCGACAAGATTTATAATAGTAACAAATCAGAAAGTATTTTTGAAGGATGCGAAAAAGATAAGCATATGCCTCGAAATCCCACATGAAGCAGGCTCTCTTTATCACATCATGTCACATTTTATATATAACAATCTCAATATGACCAAGATTGAATCAAGACCTATAGAGGACAGAAACTGGGAATACAGATTCTTTATAGATTTTGACGGAAATCTTGGAGACAGTGCGGTTAAGAATGCACTTCGCGGACTTCGTGAGGAAGCAAAAACGCTTAGAATACTCGGTAATTACTGATTTTTCAGCAGAATTAAACTATGAGGGGTTTAACTTATGACGGGTGAAGTATTTGCTGCTATTGACGTCGGTTCATATGAAATATCGCTTAAGATATTTGAACTGTCAATGAAGTATGGTGTAAGAGAACTGGATCACGTATGTCATCGCATGGATATCGGAAGTGAGACTTATGCTACGGGAAGAATATCAAGTTATCACGTCGATGAGATGATACGTATTCTTTCGGAGTACAAGAAGATAATGAAGGAGTACGGAGTAACTCATTATCAGGCGTACGGAACCAGTGCGATAAGGGAGACTAAGGATATTGCCATTGTACGTGACCTTATCGAGAACAGAACGGGCATACATATAGATGTCCTTAGTAATTCGGAACAGCGTTTTATAGACTATAAGTCCATTGCGCTTAAATACGATCAGTTTGAAGAGATAATCTCTAAACCTACCGCAATCGCGGATATAGGCGGAGGAAGTATACAGATATCTCTTTTTGAAAAAGATACACTTGTTGTAACTCAGAATCTTATGACAGGTGTTCTTCGTCTGCATACGACCATGGAGCAGGTGCATGCTTCAAGACTTAAGTACGCGGAGCTAGTTACGGAGCTTATTAATTCAAGACTCTCGGTTTTCAGTAAGATGCATCTTAAGGATAAAAAAGTCGAGAATCTTATTATCATTGACGACTACGTATCTCCGGTGCTTCAAAAGGTCGGTATCGGAACGGAGAGAGAAGGATACGCTTCGGCGGAGGAATATCGCTCTTTTTATAAAAAATCTTATAAAAAGAGCGATCTTGAACTTGCCAAAAAGCTCAATATTCCGGAAGAGAATGTTCCGCTTTTTCATGTTGCGGGTGTCCTTGTAAAGTGTATTCTGGACGTTACAAATGCTGAAAATCTGTGGGCTCCGGGAATTACACTTTGCGACGGAATAGCCTATGAATATGCGGAAAACAAGAATTACATAAAGTCGCCGCATGATTTTGAACAGGACATTATTGCCTGTGCACAGAATATTTCAAAGAGATATATGGGCAGCAGGTCAAGAAGAGAGACACTTCAGAAGATCGCGCTTACTATCTTTGACAGTACGAAGAATCTGCATGGACTCGGAGAAAGAGAGAGACTTCTTTTGCAGATCGCAACGATCCTTCACGATTGCGGAAAGTATATTAGTCTTGTATATCTGGGCGACTGTTCGTACAACATAATAATGTCGACTGAGATTATCGGTCTTTCTCATGTGGAGAGAGCCATTGTTGCAAATGTCGTGAGATTTAATCACGAGAGTTTTGAGTATTACAGCAGCGGAAGCAGATTTTTTGACGGACTATCAAGGGAAGACTATCTCAGGATAGCTAAGCTTACAGCGATAATACGAGTTGCGAACGGCCTTGACAGGACGCATAAGCAGAAGTTTAAAGATGTAACGGTAGAACTTAAAGAAAGAGAGCTTGTTATAAATGTCGATACTGCGGCGGATATAACGCTGGAAAAAGGTCTTTTTACAAACAGGGCGAATTTTTTTGAAGAAGTGTTCGGGGTAAAGCCGGTAATAAGGCAGAAGAAGCTGTTGTGACAAATATGAGAGGGATATTATGACAAAGAGCAAAACTTCAGGTAAAACGGGCGTTAATGTTGAAAGTTCCAAATATTATATGAACAGGGAACTTAGCTGGATCCAGTTTAACGAAAGAGTGCTTTGTGAGGCTGAGGATGAATCGAATCCTTTGCTTGAGAGAGTTAAGTTTTTGAGTATTTCGGCAAGTAATCTTGATGAGTTTTTTATGGTTCGCGTTGCATCGCTCAAGGATATGATAAATGCGGGGTATAAAAAGCCGGATATCGCGGGGATGACTGCGACAAAGCAGCTTCAGGAGGTCCTTAAAAAGCTGCACGATTTTACGGAGAGTCAATATGCGGTCTATAATGACTGTCTTTTGCCGCTTCTTGAAGAAAACGGATTTAATATATGCGATATAAGCGAGCTTAAGGGAAAAGAGCTTGATTATGCGGAAAGATATTTTGATGAAGTTGTTTTCCCTGTTCTGACTCCCATGGCAGTTGATTCATCGAGGCCTTTTCCGCTTATAAGGAATAAAACGCTCAATATCGGAGCGCTCCTTAAAAAGAAAGAGGGAAAAGACGACGTTGATTTTGCTACCGTACAGGTGCCGGACGTTCTTCCGAGACTATTACATATTCCGGGAAATGAAGAGAACAGATCGGGGAAATATATATTTCTTGAAAATCTCATAATGCAAAACGTGGATAAGCTTTATCTTAACTATGATGTCATTGCCAGCGCACCTTACAGGGTTGAGCGAAATGCCGATCTTTCCATAGATGAGGACGAAGCGGAAGATCTTCTTAAAGAGATTGAGAAGCAGATAAAGAAGCGTCAGTGGGGACAGGCGATAAGGCTCGAAGTATCTGCGGGGATGGATGAGAAGCTTTTAAAGCTTATAGCCAAGGAACTTGATGTTGACGACAATGAGATATTTAAGGTGAACGGACCGCTTGATCTTACTTTTTTGATGAAGCTTTATAAGGTTGAGGGATTCGATCATCTCAAAGAGCATGGATACAGGCCGCCAAGTCCGGTTCCTGCCTTTATAGGAGAAAAGGATATTTTCAAGGTTATAAGTGACGGTGACGTCCTTATGCATCATCCTTATGAGACTTTTGAAAATGTTGTCAGATTTGTAGAAGAGGCAGCAGTTGACCCCGGAGTCCTGGCAATCAAGCAGACTCTTTACAGAGTAAGCGGTAACTCGCCTATTATCGCGGCACTTGCAAAGGCAGCAGATAACGGCAAGCAGGTTACGGTGCTTGTTGAGCTTAAGGCAAGGTTTGACGAAGAGAATAATATCGTATGGGCAAAGATGCTTGAGAAAGCAGGATGCCACGTAATATACGGTCTTGTGGGACTTAAGACGCATTGTAAGATAACGCTTGTGGTCCGTAAGGAAGAGGACGGTATAAAGAGATACGTTCATCTTGCTACGGGAAATTACAATGATTCGACTGCAAAGCAATATACGGATATAGGTCTTTTCACATGCGCACCTGCGTTTGGTGAGGATGCGACGGCCGTATTCAACATGCTTTCGGGATATTCGGAGCCGCTTGGATGGAACAAATTGTCGCTTGCGCCTCTATGGCTCAAAGACAGAATAATAGACCTTATCAGAAGGGAAAAAGAGCATGCTCTTAAGAATGAGCCGGCAAGGATCGTTGCAAAGATGAATGCGATATGCCACAAGGAGGTCATTACAGAGCTATATCTTGCAAGCTGCGCAGGAGTTAAGATTGATCTTATAGTAAGGGGAATTTGCTGCTTAAAGACAGGAATAAAGGGTGTTTCAGAGAATATTACAGTGAGATCCATCGTCGGTAATTTCCTTGAGCACAGCAGAATATTCTGTTTTGAGAACGGCGGCAGCAGAGAAATCTATGCAAGCAGTGCGGACTGGATGCCGCGAAATCTTGAAAGACGTGTGGAGATTCTTTTCCCCATTGAGAATGAGGAACTTAAAAAGAAAGCGTGGCATATACTTGACCTGGAACTTCGTGATACCGAGAAGGCTCATATAATGAATGACAAGGGAGAGTACGTAAAGGCCGTTGTTTCTGAGGATGTACCGAGGATAAATTCGCAGAAGATACTGTGCGAAGAGGCTTACGCAGAGGCAAAAACATTTAACAGCAGGAACACGAGGATCTTTATTCCCGAGACAAATCCTAATGTTAAGGCTTAAAAAGTGAAAAATGTACTATTGTAAAGGAGTAGCACGAGGTAATAAGATGAGATATGTACTGGCATCGGGGTCACCCAGACGCAAAGAGCTTTTGAGAAAGGTGATCGAGGATTACGAGATTCTTATTCCGGAAGGAGAAGAGGTCACAGACTCAAAGGAGCCCGAAAAAGTTGTCATGGAGCTTTCTTTCAAAAAAGCTTCAGAGATTTTTCATAAAATTTTAACGGAAGACGTGGTTGTAATAGGCGCTGACACAGTCGTATCATATAATCAGAAAGTGCTTGGTAAACCTTCTGATAAAGATGATGCGAGGAGGATGATCGGGGAGCTTTCAGGCAACACGCATCAGGTATACACAGGGGTGACTTTATTTTTCAGGAAAGACGGAAAAGAAGGACACATATCATTTTGCGAAGAAACAAATGTTGATGTCGTAAAAATGACTGATGATGAAATTGACGCTTATGTTAAAACCAATGAACCTGACGACAAAGCGGGAGCCTATGGGGTACAAGGCTTGTTTGCACGCTATATCGGCGGAATAAAGGGTGATTTTTATAATGTTGTAGGTTTGCCTGTGGCAAGACTCTACGCAGAGATGAAAAGGAAAGATTTGTTGTAATTGGAGGTTTTTTGTATGCATGAGTATGATGAAGCAGTATTGAGATGTTTTTTGGAGAATCAGGGACAGCTTTTTCCTGAGGATGTAGCAGAGAACATGGAAGAAGCGGAAGCTTTTTTGGAGGACTCGATGGCAGTTGTTGTTAACAGTCCGGATGAAGTCGAAGAGTATTTTGAGGAGTCCGGTGTTGACACTGAAGGTAGTAATGTACTTGAAGCTGATGAAGTTTTTGATATAGGTGACGGAAGATATTTGATCGTTGAAGCATAAGAAGTAAGGAGTAATAAGTGAAGAGATCTGACAGAAAGATTTTTTTCTTTGACCTAGACGGCACTCTTCTTACAACTAAAAAAGATATTTCACCAAGGACAATGGATGCCCTGAAGAAGTTCACGGATGCCGGTAATTATTTTTGCATAAATACCGGCAGGGCGATAGATAGTGCGAAAGCTGTCTATCGCGGACTGGGACTTGACTTTAAGGGCTCTTTTTTGTGTGGTTGTAACGGAACCGAGATTTACAGTGTCGATGAGGATAAGTACGTATATAAGACCGGAGTTCCACTTGAGCTTGTACCTGTTATTATGGATATGGCGAAAAAATATGATATTCACTGCCATACCTATAATGACACGCACATAGTAACTTCGATGAATGACGAGTGCATGGATTATTACAGGAGGGTTATCAAAACGCCGCTTCTTGTAACCGATGATGTGGTAAAAGAGCTCACATCCCCACCGCCAAAGATGATTGCGATAGAGCTTCACGATAAGGTGAAGCAGGAGAATTTCCGTAAGGCACTCGATGAGGTTGTGGGCGACAGACTCACTCTTTTATATTCAAGTCCGTATTACCTTGAGATATTCCCAAAGGAAGCCGGAAAAGGAAGTGCGGTAAAGAGGCTTGCGGATATACTTGGCGTTCCTATCGAAAATACCTATGCCGCGGGAGATGAAGAAAATGATATTTCGATGCTCGAGGCAGCAGGTGTCGGCGTAGCCATGCTGAATGGAAAGGATGCGGTCAAAAAAGTCAGCGATGTTGTTACGACTTACGATAACGACCACGATGGACTTGCTGATATAATCCTGGGCGCTATATGATAAATTATAAATATGTTTATTGGAAGCAATTGAGATTGAAATATCTCGGTTGCTTTTTTTTGGATTTGCAAAAAAAAGTTATTTAGTGCCGCACATTTTCGTGTGATATCCGTTAATCATTATGAAGGGGGCAAAACTGAATCCATGGACTTAGAAAAAGCTTATGACAAGATATACCGGTATACGTACTTTAAACTTAATGATCAAGCTGTTGCGGAAGATATAGTGCAGGAAACGTTTCTTCGCTTTATGGAACAAAGAGGAAGATTTAGTGATTATGAAATGCGATATTTATATACCATAGCCAGAAATCTTTGTATTGACGAATTTAGAAGGGTTAAACCTGAACCATTGCCTGATGACTATGAACAGAGGAACTTTTATTCGGGGAAATCCACGGAAGATATAGTGATGGTTCGTGAAGCGTTATCACATCTATCTGTTGAAGATCAGGAATTATTACTATTAAGGCATGTGAACAAAGAATCGGTTGGAACTATCAGTAATGCGCTTGGAATATCCAGATTTGCGCTTTATAGACGGTTGAAGGCAGCTGAGAATGAACTTCGCATGAGATTGGAGGTGGAGAAAAATGAAGAATGATATGGAAAAACTTTTAAGTGACGCTTTTTATGCGCCGGAGCCAAAGAATAAACAGGCATTTCTTAAGAACATACGACCAAGAGAAATAAGCACATTTGAAATGATCCTTCAGCAGTTTTATTATATCAGATTTTCCGTTTGGCTATATGTACTGGGATTGATCGTGGTCGTGGTTACGGGGGCGTTATTACAATTTGAGGCTATAAGAATTCTTTTTACCATTATGATGTCTTTTACTGCGGTAATTACGGTTCTGGAGACAAGAAGATCAAAAAAATTCGGAATGTCGGAATTGGAAATGGCAACGAGATATTCATTAAAAAGTGTGGTTATTGCAAGAATGTTGATCGTTGGAATGGTTTCACTTGCTGTTTTATTCATCTCGTCACCGATTATGGCAATTTCTTTTCAGGAGGATGTAATAATCACGACAATGCGAACAATGATTCCATATCTTGTTACATTGTTCGTCAGTCTGAGATTTGAGCGAAGTGTACTTGGAAGATCGACAGAATATGGTTCTTTGGTTATAGGATTTGCTGTTTCAGCAGCTATGATCTTTTTTCACACTAATTGCAGGGAAATTATCATTGGATACATTGAAATGGTAGAAAAGTGGGGCGTGTTTATAGTGGTATTACTAATTGCATTAACTGTGTCTGAGCAATGTAAGACCGTGAAAAATGTGGAGGAGTTTGCATGAACTTATCAGTAGACAGATTATCTAAACAATACAAAAACAAAATTGCAGTGGATCGGATATCTTTCAATCTTACGGATGGTGTGACCGGCTTATTGGGGGCAAACGGGGCGGGAAAGACGACACTTATGCGTATGATGTCGGGAATATTAAATCCGACAAGCGGATCCGTGACAGCAGATGGAATCCCTGTTCAGACAGAAGAATACCGTGCTCTTTTGGGCTATTTACCGCAGGATTTTGGATATTACCCTGAATTTACTGCAAGAGAATTTGTGCAATATATAGCGGCACTAAAAGGAATTGAGAAAAAAAAAGCTAAAAATAAAACGGAAGAATTACTGGAGACGGTAGGTCTTTCTGATGTTGCAAATAAAAAGATCAAGACTTTTTCCGGAGGTATGAAACAAAGAGTCGGTATCGCACAGGCTCTTGTAAACGATCCTAAAATTCTGATTTTGGATGAACCGACGGCCGGACTCGACCCTAAGGAGCGCGTTCGTTTTCGAAATCTGATCGCTGAGATCGGTAAAACAAGTATAGTCTTATTTTCAACGCATATTGTGTCTGATATTGAGCACATCGCAGGTAATTTACTTATGATTCGTGACGGACAATTGATTTATGAAGGAAAGTGGGACAATCAAAAAGGTGATCTTGAACAATTCTATATGGAGGAGTTTGGCTGACATGAATAATCTCGGAACGCTTTATAGATTTGAAATTAAAAAGATCCTGAAGAATCGTGTAACTCAGGTAATGTTGGTAATCTTATGTATAATTACCATATTGGAGGCAATAGTGCCGGGTCTGTCTGTGACACGCGACAAGCGCGATGCGCGCATGGAACTGAACGGAAGAATCATTGACGATACATTGCTGAATGAAATGTATCAAAATATAGATGATAATGGACATTCGTCAACCCCGAATAATGAAAAGTATTTTGGGATATGTTACTTGGAACAGACTTCGATACCGGGGCCTGATAATGTTCTTGCTGATTACACGGCAGAAGATATGTATAGGGCTCGAGAAGAACAAATTTTGGGATATATGGATGATATAGAGCTGAGCGATCAAATTATTACCCACTGGAAAGAAATAATGAAAAAAACAGAAAAGCCTTTTAAATATATTTATTCGTGCGGAAGTCTTTTCTTATCACAGGGACTTGGCGTAATGATGTTGATAATCATGCTTTTGTCTGCATTATGTCTTACTACGGTATTTACAATCGAGTACAGGCAGCGTACGGATCAGATTGTGCTAAGTAGCAGGAACGGTCGAAAAGAGACATATCTTGTTAAATTATGTGCGGGTCTGTCGGTTATTATCGCAAGCACCGTTTTTGCAACCGGACTACTTACAGTGCTTATATTTGTAATATACGGAAGTTCGGGATTTGATTCTATTGTTCAGTTATCGTCGATATTTTCAGCATATCCTTTTTCAATGGGGCAATTCATCATTATTCAAATGGTAATAATGATCACGGTGGTAATAATGTATGCTGTGTTTGCAATGGTAGTTTCAATATTTACCAAAAACAGTCTTGCCGTTATGGGTATGATGTTTGGTGCATATCTGTTTGGAGAGCTTGATGTTTTATCGGATAAGGCAGGAAATATATCTTTCCTGAGAACTTTAATGTCGTCATATGTAATCAGTATGCATTCTCTTTCGGAGTACAGGATGCTGAATATCGGAGGTAAACTGTTTACGATATATGTTGCTTCACCGATACTATATCTGCTAATATCAATCATATTAACTGTTATCGGTAGTATGGTTTATGAAAGAGGTCAGGTAAACGGCCGCTGATACCTGCAAGATATAGGAGAAATCATGAGAGCAATCGATCTACATACACATTCAACATATTCGGACGGAACTTTTTCTGTAAAAGAGCTGATTGACAGGGCACATGAAAAGGGGCTTGCTGCGATAGCGCTGACAGATCATGACACGGTGGACGGTGTTGATGAAGCTATAGAGTATGCTGCTTCGAAATATCCCGATTTGGAAGTCGTTCCGGGCGTTGAGCTTTCAACTGAGGGTGAAGGTCGAGAAGTGCATATTGTTGGATTGTATATTGACAATCATGATGATGAGTTCGTAAGCGGGCTGAAAGATTTTATAGATTCGAGAACTACCAGAAACAAGAAGATGTGTAAGAAGCTCACGGAGGAAGCGGGAATACCTATTTCATATGAGGAGCTTACAAAGGAGTTTCCTGATACCGTGATAACTAGGGCGCATTATGCTAAATTCATGGTAGACAGGGGATACGTAAACAGCAGAGCGGAGGTCTTTGACAGATATATAGGAGACCATTGCCCGTACTATGTCGGAAGAGAGAAGATAACTCCCGAAGATGCCATAAGGAGCATACTTAAGGCTAAGGGAGTTCCTGTTTTTGCCCATCCTATCTTGTGCAGATTCGGCGACGACAGACTGGATGCGTTTGTGGGAAAACTTAAAGACGCAGGACTTGTGGGAATAGAAGCGATTTATTCCACGTATGAACTACGGGATGAGAGGCAGATAAAAGAGCTTGCGAAGAAATACGATCTTTTGGTAAGCGGAGGATCTGATTTTCACGGGGCGAATAAACCTGATATAGACCTCGGAACGGGCTGCGGAAAGCTGTTTGTTCCTGAGGATTTACTGATACCTATAAAGGCTGCAAGAGGTTGACATTGCGGCCTTTTTTGTGCTTTAATGAACTAAATTGCGAAAGTTAGGGGGCTTTTTTTATGAGCGAAAATACAAAGATACCTTATAAAATTTATCTTAGCGAGGACGAGATTCCAAAACAGTGGTATAACGTCAGAGCGGATATGAAGAATAAACCGGCGCCGCTTCTTAATCCTGCGACAATGAAGCCGATGAGCTTTGACGATCTTCGTCCTGTTTTTTGTGATGAACTTATAAAGCAGGAACTTGATGATACAACTGCTTATATAGATATTCCGGATGAGATCCGAAACTTTTACAAGATGTACAGACCCGCTCCGTTGGTAAGAGCGTACTGTCTTGAGAAAGCACTTGGAACTCCGGCAAAGATTTATTACAAATTTGAAGGTAATAATACGAGCGGAAGCCACAAGCTTAATTCTGCTATTGTTCAGGCATATTATGCCAAGAAGCAGGGACTTAAGGGCGTTACAACCGAGACCGGTGCAGGTCAGTGGGGAACGGCTCTTTCAATGGCATCTGCATATCTTGGAATTGATTGTAAAGTATATATGGTTAAGGTTTCATATGAGCAGAAACCTTTCAGACGTGAAGTTATGCGTACATACGGAGCAAGCGTAACACCTTCTCCTTCAATGGATACAGAAATCGGAAGAAAGATAAATGCGGAGCACCCCGGAACAACAGGTTCACTTGGCTGCGCTATTTCTGAGGCCGTAGAAGTTGCTACAAAGACGGAAGGTTACAGATATGTACTTGGAAGCGTTCTTAATCAGGTACTTCTTCACCAGACTGTAATAGGTCTTGAAGCAAAGGCTGCGCTTGATAAGTACGGTATTACTCCCGATATCATCATTGGCTGTGCGGGAGGCGGATCTAACCTCGGCGGACTTATTTCTCCTTTCATGGGTGAGAAACTTCGCGGCGAAAAAGATTATCAGATCATTGCTATTGAGCCTGCAAGCTGTCCAAGCCTTACAAGAGGTAAATTTGCATATGATTTCTGCGATACGGGAATGGTATGTCCTCTTGCGAAAATGTACACACTTGGAAGTAACTTTATTCCTTCGGCAAACCATGCGGGAGGACTTAGATATCACGGCATGAGCCCGATTCTTTCACAGCTCTATCACGATGGTTATATGGAAGCAAGATCCGTTGAGCAGACAGCTGTATTCGAGGCAGCAGAGCAGTTTGCAAGAGTTGAGGGAATCCTTCCCGCTCCCGAGAGTAGCCACGCTATCAAAGCCGCTATCGATGAAGCACTTAAGTGCAAGGAGACTGGTGAAGAGAAGACAATTCTGTTTGGTCTTACGGGAACAGGTTACTTTGATATGGTTGCATATCAGAAGTTCAACGACGGTGAGATGTCAGATTACATCCCTACAGACGAAGAACTTGAGAAGAGTTTCGCAACACTTCCAAAAGTAAATATTTAAAAAAGTAAATGCTTAAAATTGAGGCAAAAGTGATTTAGGATGATAAGTCACTTTTGCCTTTTTTGTTTATAATAAGAACTATTATTACTATAAGGAGGGTTCTTATGGCGGCGTATAATGACAAAAAATACAGAAATGTTTTTAGTGAGATCGGAAAAAGCGATGCTGAGATCGAAAAGAAGATCAAGGATGCGGTAGATACCTTTTTCTACGGATCTGATGATGAGAGAATCTATCATCCTGTCGGTGATGATATGGGATATTTTGAGGATACGGGTAATCATGATGCAAGGACGGAAGGCATGTCCTATGGAATGATGATGTGTGTTCAGCTTGATATGAAGGAAGAGTTTGACCGTATCTGGAAGTGGTCCAAGACTTATATGTTCATGGATGAAGGTGAAAACGAGGGTTATTTTGCATGGAGCTGCAATGTTGACGGCTCAAGAAATTCAGACGGTCCCGCACCTGACGGAGAAGAGTTTTATGCAATGGCTCTTTTCTTTGCTTCACACAGGTGGGGCGACGGAGAAGGCATATTTAATTACTCCGCTGAGGCAAAAGAGATACTGAGGGCCTGTGTTCATAAAGGTGAGAACGGAAGAGCGGGTGCACCTATGTGGAACAGGGACAATCATCTCGTTTTGTTTGTTCCGGGACACCCTTTCTCAGATCCTTCTTATCATCTGCCTCATTTTTATGAGCTTTTCGCAGAGTGGGCTTATGAAGAAGATAAGGAGTTCTGGCAGACTGCAGCCAAGGAGAGTAGAAAGTATCTTGTAAAGACCTGCCATCCTGTTACAGGACTTAATCCCGAGTACGGAAATTTTGACGGCTCTCCTGTAAACGATCCAATGCCGTGGGACGGAAGCGTTCACGGAAGATTTTTCAGCGATGCATACAGAACAGCTGCAAACATCGGTCTTGACGCCGAGTGGTTTGGAAAAGACGAAGGTCAGATTTCCGTTCCGCTTAAGATGATGAAGTTCTTCGGAACGGATATTGAGGCAATGAGATGCGTATATGAAATTGACGGAACAAGCCTTGAACTTCCCGTTCTTCATCCGGTAGGACTTCTTGCAACAATGGCCCAGAGCGCACTTTCTGTTCCTTACAGCAAGGAAAGCGGAAGCGATTTCGAAATCGCATCAAAGTGGGTTGAATGGTTCTGGAACCAGCCACTCAGACAGGGAAAGAGAAGATACTATGATAACTGTCTGTATCTCTTTGCACTTCTTGCTCTTTCGGGAAATTACAGAATCTGGTAATTGAATCGGAATTAAAACTTTAAATAAATGAGTGCTGCAATCTTTAAGTAATTGTTTTTGCTTACCGATTGCGGCATTTTTTTATATCAAAGGAAATTGTTTCCAATATGGGATATTATTTGATTTGAAGCAACAGTTGGCTATTTGATTTGTGATATTATATAAGGAGTGTTGTTAAGTCCGATGGAATGTGACTTTGAGTTCATATGTGTGCTGCTGATGCAGGTGTGCTGTGGGGTGAACATTATATATATGGAGGTAGTATGGAAAAAAAGAAGATTTTAGGCATTGCTTTGATGATAGTTTTTTGCGTATTGATGTGGGGAATATTCTTTATGCTTGGGATTAAAACAATCGGTGCTGTACTTGCTCCGATTGTCATTTGTCTGGTATGCTGGGGAGCAGGAATAGGTTATGAAAAGCTGCTTGAAAAAACAGGTGAAAGTAAGAAGGTTGTTGTAACAATAGCTTTGCTTGCTTTTCTGGGCATTCTTTCAGTATTGTTCCTTTCCGAAGGAAAAGATATAGCCGGAAAGATAGTCAGCTTCTTATTCCCAAGCGTGCTTGGTGGAATGATATTTGCCGGAGGATGTCTTGGAACCAAGTGCAAGAAGGACTTCAGTGAGAAGCTTGGCATGTTTAAAGGGATTGCAGCAGGCACCGGAGTGCTATTTCTCTTGCTTTATGTATTTGCGGTATTTAACCGGCATGTAATCGGGACACTTAATGATGTACTGCAGATGATAGTCTTTGGAGTAATCTTTTTTGCCGCAAGCTTTTGGGAGAAAACATCCGAATCCAAGAGCGATGATGAGGAAGAGAATGCAGAGGAAATAAAGGAGGATAAAATAAATGGTTAAACATGTGATAGATGTACGAGATAGGATAGTAAATAATGAATAAAAAGTTAACTTTTTGCAGTAAAAATTCCATGCATGTGATATGATACATAGCGTAATATTGTTTTTAAGGAGAAAATTGCTATGAAAAAGAAATTTTTAACATTATGCGCTATCGTATCTATTAGCGCTATGTCTATTGCTTGTGGGGATACAGCTACTGAGGGTGAAACAGCTGTTGCTGAGCTATCAGGTGTAGAAACTGATATTGATTTTGATGATGAGGCAGATGCTGCGGAAGCAGAAGTGTCTGAAGAAGCGGATGATGCTGCATCTACCGATGGTAGTGGCGAAGAAGGAAAGTATTCTGTATTTACAGATGCCAGCGATGCTGAGGTAGAGGCATATGCACAGAAGGTTGTAGATGCAGTTCTTGCAAAAGACTGGGATTCTGTTGGCGATATGATTTCTTATCCTATCGGTTCTAAAGAGGATAACAACCTTTGCAATAATAAGGAAGAGTTTGTGGAATATGCCAAGAATACAGGCTTTGATGACAGCTATTTCAAATCACTTTCAGCATGGAAAGTTTCAGATTTATGGGGCAACTGGCAGGGGGGTTGTATTGATGATGGAAATATCTGGTTTAGTGGTGTAAATGATGAAGGATTCAAGATTCTTACATTGTTTGATTTACGCATGGGTGATGCTACAATAACAGATTAAATTTAAAGGGCTAAGCACAAATAATCAGTGCTTAGCCCTGTTTTTTCTATCAAAGTTCTATCAAAGATTTGCTTTGATCTTGGCGATGATCTCGTCGTATTCAGCGTCGCTGAGGAACTTCTCCTGAGGATTCATTGCGAATACGCCGCCCCATTCATATCCGTCCTTGTACTTGGGTACGAGGTGCATGTGAAGGTGGCAGAGAGTATCACTGTATGCTCCGTAGTTGACCTTGTCGGGATTAAATGCTGCATGAATAGCTTTTGCGGCACGATTAACATCTGCAAAGAATGCATTTCTCTCATCATCTGAGATGTCTACGATCTCATTTACATGATCCTTGTAAGCTACGATGCATCTTCCGAGATGGCTCTGCTCCTTGAAGAGAACCAGCTGGCTTACGCCGAGGTCACAGATTTTGATTCCGAATTTTGCAAGGTTGTCTCCGCCTGCACAATAAGGACAGTTGTTGTCTTTCATACTTCTTATTCCTTTCAAAACGTTATATTGCGTAACGTCGGCATTTATGCGGCTTTCGCTGGTGCCGACGATGACATTCCTATATTATAGAGCTTTTTTGATCGCTTGTAAAAGGTCTTTGTACTCTTCGAATGCAGGAAGATCGGGATAATCAGCCTTGATCTTGTCTGTGGAACGGAAGAGGAAGCCTGCTTTTGAAGCCTGGATCATTGCAAGATCGTTGTAGCTGTCGCCGCTTGCAATGGTTTCGTATCCGATTGACTGAAGAGCTTTAACGGTTGTGAGCTTTGAGTTTTCAATTCTCATCTTGAAACCTGTGATCTCGCCGCTTTCTGCAACTTCAAGAGAATTGCAGAAGATTGTGGGCCATCCGAGCTTCTCCATGAGAGGAGTTGCAAACTGTGTGAATGTATCACTGATGATGATCACCTGAGTAGTCTTTCTGAGTTCATCAAGGAACTCTTTTGCACCCGGAAGAGGATCGATCTTTGCGATTGTATCCTGAATCTCTTTAAGTCCGAGATCGTGTTCTTTGAGAATTCCGATTCTCCATTTCATAAGCTTATCGTAATCAGGCTCGTCTCTGGTTGTTCTCTTAAGTTCGGGGATTCCGCTTGCTTCGGCAAAAGCAATCCAGATTTCGGGAACGAGCACGCCTTCAAGGTCTAAACAAACAATATTCATTATTTTATGCTCCTATTTCGTATTTTTTTCTTTGACGATTTTAACACATTAACGCAATGCAAACAATGTTTTATTTCTGCATCTTGAGATGAGCGGCAAAGGTTCTTTTTACTGGACAAAACTGATATAAGGATTAATATTAATTATAAGAGGTAAGAGATTATGGCAAATCTTGTAAATTATATTAAATGGCGCGGGGATCTTGGTTTTGAGCAGTCGCCCTTTAATGAGGTGGACAATCTTGCATTTTCGCTCCTTATTTACAATGACTTAAACGGGATTGTTCCCGATTCTGCAACAGGCGGTGAGATCACGGTCAAAAAAGCTGCCGACATATATTTCAGTACGCATCCAAAAGATGGACTTTCGAGAGTCGATTTTGACTGGGTGCTGCTGTACATGGCAAAGAGTAAAAGGTTTGGGGAGCTTACTCTTTCCGACTATCTTGATGTCAACGATATGGACAAAGATATGCTTATAACGGCGATGACTATTCATTTTCCGGACGGAAGTCTCTTTGTTTCGTTTCGCGGAACAACAATGGATATCGATGACTGGAGGATGGATTTTAAGATAAGCTTTGAAGAGATCATGGCGCAAAAAGAAGCTGTGAACTATCTTAGGTATATTCTGTCCAAATATGCAGGTGACGTTTATGTGGGAGGTCATTCAAAAGGCGGGAATCTGGCAGTTTATTCCGCTATGAATCTTCCGAATATTGTTCAACAAAGGATTAAACATGTTTACAGTAATGACGGCCCGGGAATATGTCCGGAGCTTCTTGATGAGAGAAAATTTGCAAATGTAAAATGGAAACTTACACATATAGTTCCTACGTACAGCATTGTCGGTATGCTGTTTGAGCTGGATGTCCCGCACAAGATTGTTGCAAGTGACGGTGAGAGGATGCTTCAGCACTCAGGAATGACGTGGAAAGTTGACGGTGATCATTTTGTCACCAAAAAGCATCTGACAGAGGAAAGTTCTGCGCTTAACAGGGTTATCGATGACTGGATAGAAAATGCTACAATGGAGCAGCGAGAAGCGTTTACTAGGGATATTTTTGACGCTATGAAAGCGGGCGGCGCGGTATCTCTATATGATATATCAAAGGGCGGATTCCATGATTTTGGAACAATCTTGCTGTCTGCGGCTCAGTCGGAGAGTAAGACCAAGATCATTCTTGGAAAGTTCTTCGGATCGCTGTGGCGTGAATTTGAGAAAATAAGGGTTATGGAGGCGCTTAAAACCCAGCAGGGACTTGTTGATGCTTTTCTTATCCTTCTCGGTATCGTGTTCCTTGCAATTCCGAAGGCTATCTATAATATGATAGGCGGAGCGGTTGCTCTTACGTGCGCATTGTTCAGCGCTTCCAGAATACTTAAGGCGGGAACGAGAGATGAGAAGGCATTTATAAAACGGGGCCGAATGCTCTTTCACATAATCGTAATGAGCTTCATGGTGTTTATCGTATCCAACGTGGAACGCATTCCGAGATGGACCAATGCATTTATTTCAATCGTCTTTTTTACCATGGCGGCAGCCAGTGTTCAGTACGTAATTAAGCATAAAAAGACGATAAAGAGGTCGGGGAGCTTCTGGATGATACTTATCGCGGTTGTAAACCTGAACATTGGTATCATCTCACTTGCTACGCCGCAGAGACTGACTTCCGTGAAATCCCTCACGGTTGGAAGTTATCTGGTTTTGATCGGAATTGTAAGGTTGCTTATACAGATTTTGTCTAAGAGACCTTCTCCAAAGGATAACGGATATTCTTACGAAAGTGAAGATTGAGAGATTTATACTGACGCAAAAGTACCACCACCGGGAGTCTACCGCAGTGATGGTACTTTTATTATTGGTTTAAGGGAGGTTATTTAGCAGGTTTATTTATCTTTGTAAGATATATCGGAGAAAAAAGATTGCCCTTTAGAGGTTTATATTTATTTGATAGATTGTTTAGAAATGTAAAAAACAATATGATTTTACGCTTTTTCGTGTAAAATAGAAATCGTGGGTTTAAAGTAGGGATGTCTTAGTTATAAAAGACAATAAAAAAACTTGGAGGAGAATTATGAAATGTAACAATTGTGGTAGAGAAATTAGTGATACCAGCAATTTCTGTGTATACTGCGGGACACAGGTAGCAAATCAGCAGTATGCACAGAATGCTGCAGCGATGGGGAATATGGCTGAGGCTGAGGCTAAGGCAAATGCAAGTGATAAAAAAGGGAAGATCGGTCTGATTGTTTTGGTTGTGATCATTTTTGCAGTTATATCCGGAATTATCTGCAATTTTGCTTTTAACTTGGTAAAAAAATATGTTATGCCGGAGTTGGCAAGAATAACAGATACAAATGCAGATACGAATACAAATGCGAATACTAATACTAATTCGCATACTAATATTAGTGTTTCGGGAAATGCAATGGTTGTTGTCGATGGAGCGATATTCAATTCAGCCGGAGGAGTAAATGAGCAGTTTAAAGGAGCGGAAGGATATGAATTCTACTCAGACCCTGAGGGCACGGTCGGAGTTATCTTTGTTGAGGGTGAAGTATATTTAATCGATTCCAAATTAAAGACAACGCTCATTGATGATAATTGCGTGGACGTATCAATGAACTTTACCGGCAATTATGTTTATGTGGCGACATCAGAGAAATCCAAGCTTGGCAAAGGCTTATGCGTTTACAATACAAAAGATAACAGTTATAACTTGATAGAAGAGTGCGATATAATTGATTCATGCTGCGTTACAGCCTCTCCGGACGGTAATACTGCGCTTGTTTCAAGAACAGACGGATTATTTATCATGGGGGTTGACGGAACGAGTGAAAATATATTCGACGTGAATCAATTTTTTAACGTGATTTCCGTATCAAATGACAGGCATGTGGCATATTTCTCGCCCCAAATGGGTAAGGGAGTGTTTTGCTGGAAAGATGGCAACGTTATTAAGATTTATGATGGTGAATTTAACTCTTTTAGCGGTAATGTTGCGTTAAATGCAGATTGTAAAAAAATCTTGTTTAAGAAATCGGGTGAAGGATTACGTTATTTCGATTCAAACGAAATGAGCGAGTCAAAAGTTATTCTGTCAGATGCATATGTCGATGCGTATTATAAAGGAAGAGGATTTATTCTTTCAGATATTACAGTTAATTATTTCCCTGAGGCCGAAACCTTTGAAGGAATGTATTTAGTTGCTGATAGAAGTAGTTATTGGCTTAATTCCGATATGGAAGCTGTTTGTAAAACGGATGGATTTTCAACTTCATATTCAAGAAGAGAATTTAAGGTTTATGATATAGAGGATAGTTCGATAAATGCAATCATATATAAGGACGGGAAGACGCAGACAGAAGAGCTGTACCACGGTGATAATGTCGTATATGATGTTGCGGTAAGTGATGATGAAAGCGTTATGTGGATCTTATTATATGATAAGATCGTTACTTACAAAGACGGAAAAGTTGTGGGTGAAGCACTTAAGGTTCCGGGGGATGGCTTTTCCATTGGAAATATAATGAACGATCCATTGAGTGATAAAGCATATTGTTTAAGTGATAACGGAACTGTATATGTTCTTGATGAAAACGGAAATCATGATGAGATTGGAAAGGTTGATAATGCATATGGCTTTTGGGATGAGTATTCCGCCGGAAAAAGCATTATTTCCGTTGAAAGTGATGATTATACTTTATCATATATCGTATATGGTAATATTGTAAAAATGATTGATAAATGATAAATGAAAAACGCCGGCCGCATTACTGCGACCGGCGAAATCTTTTTATACCATATTACATCAAACGTTAAGTTCCGATCCTGTAAGGAGCTTATATGCTTCAAGATACTTGGCGATTGTCTTATCGATTACGTCCTGAGGAAGATTGTAGTCACATTCAGGATTTGCCTTTAAGTAGTCACGAACGAACTGCTTATCAAATGAAGGCTGACCGTGTCCGGGCTCATAGCCTTCAACAGGCCAGAAACGTGAGCTGTCAGGTGTGAGCATCTCATCCGCAAGTACAACTTCACCATTCTCATCAATACCAAATTCAAACTTTGTGTCAGCAATGATGATGCCGCGAGTGAGAGCGTAGTCTGCACACTTCTTGTAAAGTGCGATAGTGTAATCCTTGATCTTTGTTGCATACTCAAGACCTTTTCCGGGAAATGCCTTTTCAAGAACTTCTACGCTGCGGTCAAAATCGATGTTCTCATCGTGATCGCCAATTTCAGCCTTTGTGCTGGGAGTGTAGATGGGTTCAGGGAGCTTGTCGCACTCTTTAAGACCTTCGGGAAGCTTGATTCCGCAAACTGTACCGTTCTCTTTGTAGCTGTTCCAGCCACTTCCTGTGATATATCCGCGAACGATGCACTCAACGGGAACCATGTTGAGCTTCTTGCAAAGCATGCTGTTTCCTTTAAATTCCTCGGTTCTGAAAAATTCAGGCATATCATTTGTATCAACGCTTACCATGTGGTTGTTTACGATGTCCTTGGTAAGATCAAACCAGAACTTTGACATCTGGGTCAACACAGCACCCTTCTTAGTAACTTTGTTCTTGAGAATAACGTCAAAAGCGGAGATTCTGTCTGTTGCAACCATGATAAGGTTCTCTCCGATATCGTAAATTTCTCTTACTTTTCCTTCTTTTACGGGATTAAATGTCTGCATGCTAATGCTCCTCCTTAATATATATGAATATCAGTCGTCTTCCTCTTCATCGGCAACTGTATTATAAACTGTACGTTTTCTGGCCATCTCATCACTCTCGAGATATTCGTCGTAAGTAGAACGCTTGTCGACAAGTGATCCGTCGGGGAGAATTTCCATTATTCTGTTTGCTGTTGTCTGAACAACCTGATGGTCACGGCAGGCAAAAAGTTCTACGCCGGGGAATTTGATCATTCCGTCATTGAGAGCGGAGATTGATTCCATATCAAGGTGGTTGGTGGGTTCATCGAAGATAAGGCAGTTTGCTCCGCTTATCATCATCTTAGAGAGAAGACAACGTACTTTTTCTCCTCCTGAAAGAACCTTGACCTTCTTTACACCGTCTTCACCTGCAAAGAGCATACGTCCGAGGAATCCTCTTACGTAAGTTGCGTCCTTTACTTCCGAATAGCCTGTGAGCCATTCTGTGATGTTGTAATCATTATCAAATTCTTTTGTATTATCCTTTGGGAAGTAAGCCTGTGAAGTTGTTACGCCCCATTTGTATGTTCCCTCGTCGGGCTCAATCTCGCCTGTAAGGATCTGGAAAAGAGTAGTCTTTGCAAGCTCGTTTCCACCTACAAAAGCAATCTTGTCATCATGCTGAACGACGAAAGAAATGTTGTCGAGAATCTTCTCGCCGTTTATTGTCTTTGAAATTCCGGAAACGGTAAGCACTTCGTTACCGATCTCACGCTCGGGTCTAAAGTCGATATAAGGATACTTTCTGCTTGAAGGTTTGATAGTATCAAGCTCGATCTTCTCAAGAGCTTTCTTTCTTGATGTAGCCTGCTTTGATTTACTTGCGTTAGCAGAGAAACGGGCGATGAACTCTTTAAGTTCCTTGATCTGTTCCTCTTTCTTCTTGTTTGCTTCCTTCATCTGACGGATCATGAGCTGTGATGATTCGTACCAGAAGTCGTAGTTACCGGCATAGAGCTGAATCTTGCCGTAGTCTATATCAGCAATATAAGTGCAGACCTTGTTCAGGAAGTAACGGTCGTGAGATACAACGATGACAGTGTTCTCAAAGTTAATAAGGAACTCCTCAAGCCATGCGATGGCATCAAGATCCAAGTGGTTAGTAGGCTCGTCGAGGAGCAGTATATCAGGGTTACCAAAAAGAGCTCTTGCAAGAAGAACCTTGACCTTCTGATTACCGTCAAGTTCTTTCATGAGCTTATAATGATTCTCAGTCTCAATACCAAGTCCGTTAAGAAGGCTCTCTGCGTCTGATTCAGCCTCCCATCCGTTCATTTCAGCAAACTCAGCCTCGAGTTCACTTGCGCGGATTCCGTCCTCGTCAGTGAAATCTTCTTTTGCATAAATTGCATCTTTTTCATTCTTGATCTCAAAAAGACGTGAATTTCCTGCGATAACAGTGTCGAGAACGACCTGCTCGTCATATTTAAAGTGATCCTGCTCGAGGAAAGACAAACGCTGACCGTCTGTGATAACGACATCGCCGTTTGTTGTCTCAATCTGACCTGAAAGAATTTTCAGAAAGGTAGATTTTCCGGCGCCGTTAGCACCGATGATTCCGTAGCAGTTTCCTTCGGTAAATTTGATATTTACGTCTTCGAACAGAGCTTTTTTACCAACTCTCAGTGTTACGTTATTAGCACTTATCATTAAAAATAGCCTCACTTATTAATATAGAAATAGTCATTGCAACATTTCGTATTATAGGAGAAACTCCCGTAAAATGCAATAAGGACAAAAAATGGGAAGCCCGCACATCAAAATATGAGAAGTGAAATACAGGCCTATGAATTATATTTTCAGTTATAAGCCGGATTAAGCAGAGAAGCTTGCACGATATTCACTTGGCGACATATTCTTTTGCTCCTTAAAAACCCTGTTAAACGAGGATATACTTTGAAAGCCTGACAGCATTGCAATTTCTGTCAGCGACATGCCGTCATTGGACATTAGTTCTGCGGCTTTCTCGACTCTGATAAGATTTAGCCACTTATTGTAATTAAGTCCGGTTATCTCCTTAAAAATTCGTGAAAAATAATCTTTGCTTATTCCGGCTCTTTTTGCCATTTCGGATTGTGTAAGATTGTCATCCGTGAGATTATTTTTTATATAGTCTGTGACTTTTACCATTTTGAAATATAGCTCGTCGGTGACGGGAGATGAGTAGCTGTCGGTAAGTTCGCCGCTAAGCTCCTGTTTATGGGCGTCGAGTATCAGCATAAATTCAAATAAGAGCATGGTACACAGGATTTCTTTATTATTGTTGTTTGAAATGAAAGTGTCACGCATTTTGCCGGCAATCTCACCAAGTTTTAAAGCGAGTTCCCTGTGTGTATTTATGCAGATCACGTGAAGATTGTGATAGTAGTGTATTATACGCTTAAAGTCGAACACGGCATCTGCTATCGTATTACTGAACTGCAGGATTACAGAGCGGGTCCTGTCGGCATCAACGATCTCATGCATTTCCATGGGCCATATAAGTACAATATCACCTTCGACAAGATTATATATTTTTTGACCGATCTTATAGACATTCTTTTCACCGGGACCGACAAGGATGATTTCGCCAAAAGAGTGCCAGTGTGACGGAAACGATCTGTCTTCCGATCCGGATGCAAGATTAAATGCGTGGGTAGCCTGAAAAGGAAAAGTCTCATACTGACTTGGATCCATATTCATACCTCCGTTATTAATATCTGAAATAATAAGACAATTTTATATGAAATTTATAAGGAAAAGAATGGAAAAAATGGACAATTTCACCTTTTATTCTCCCACATACTTTGATCATCCCGAAGCTTGTTGAGGTTCTTTGCAGAGGCGATGGAAGAAAAGGTAGCATAAGCGGCTTTTTTAGCAGGGGGCTGTCGCATTTAGGCAGTCCTCTGTTTTTGTATCACAGTGAAATGCTTTCTAAATGAGGAAAATTCTTTCCTACAGGATGGCGGTCTTTCTATATGATAGTTCTTCATATATAATATAATGTACAAAAAATGGGGATATGGAGATACACTATGAAACTAAACTATAAGAGAACGGTATTTATCGGCTTTGCCTTTCTTTCAATCTGCGCATTCTGGCAGTTTTATGATAATGAGATTCCCAAGATATTGAAATACAGTTTTGGACTTGGTGAAACCGCGACCGGCATTGTAATGGCACTTGATAATGTATTTGCACTTTTTCTTTTACCGCTTTTTGGAAATCTGTCGGATCACACAGACAGCAAGATAGGAAAAAGAATGCCGTATATTCTTGTGGGAACGGCATTGTCGGTAGTCCTTTTGTATGCTCTTATAGCTGTTGCGAGAAAGAGCGGAAACCTTCTCTTATTTATGTTTGGACTTCTGTTTATTTTATTTGCGATGGGAATATACAGATCACCGGCTGTTTCGCTTATGCCGGATCTTACTCCCGCGCCGCTTAGAAGTGCGGGAAACGCAATAATAAATCTCATGGGAACAGTCGGCGGTATTTTCGTCCTTGTTATGACCAAGGTTTTGTTAAAAGAAGCTGAGGATCCCGCGGGTACTGATTATATGCCTTTTGTCATAAGTATTATTATCTGCATGGTACTTAGCGTTGGAATACTGTTTTTTACCATAAATGAAAAGAAGATAAGAAAAGAGATCGAAGCGGAGGGAGGGCTTAAGTCTCTCGGAGAGAAGTTTGAGGAAAAAACTTCGGAAGATGCGGAAGATGCTGTGCGGGAAGAAACAAAGAGCAAGATGCCTTCTGAAGTTAAAATGAGCCTGATCTTTCTTCTTGTTTCGGTATTTTTCTGGTATACGGCTTATAATGCGGTGACTACTGCGTTTTCGCGCTTTGTCGGTGTTGTGTGGAATCTTCATAACAACGATTATGCCACATGCCTTCTTGTTGCAACGATCGCAGCCACTTTGAGTTATCTTCCGATAGCTTATGTGTCGGGAAAGATAGGCAGAAAAAAGACTATCCTTTGCGGAATTACTCTTATGGCGGCAAGCTTTGTCATTACAGGTATGTATCAGCATTTTTCCGGTTCGATCAATATCTTTTTTGCACTGGTCGGAATAGGCTGGGCTGCCATTAATGTAAATTCTTATCCGATGGTTGTTGAGATGTGCAAAGCGGGAGAGATAGGAAAGTACACGGGAACGTATTACACATTTTCCATGGCGGCACAGGTATTTACGCCTGTATTTTCCGGATATCTTCTTGAGCACATTTCTTACAAAACATTGTTTCCGTATGCGTTTATATTCTCTGCGCTGGCTTTTTTGACAATGCTAATGGTAAGGCACGGAGACACAAGACCTGATATGAAGGGTAATATACTGGAAAATTTTGATGTTGATGAATAAAGAGGTTTTATAAAGACAGCATGACATATCGAATTATTGCATTGGCTTTTCTGATTGTTTTTTACGGAATATATTTTACAAAGATGTTTTTGCAGGCAAGAAAAGGCATAGTTACCGATCAGATTGCCAAGGGTAAAAACAGAGACAGAGCTTTTTATATTGAACTTACGATGAAGATCGCAACCATACTTGTACCTTTGACGGAGGTCTTGTCTGTTATAGCCGGTACGGCGCTTCTTCCTATTATGTATAGGGTTATAGGAATGTATTTTGCGTTTATCGGTGACATCGTGTTCTTTTCTGCGGTCTTTACAATGAGAGACAGTTGGAGGGCCGGAGTTGCGGCGGGTGATAAGGAAAAAAGAGAGCTTGTAACTGCGGGAATATATAATTATTCGAGAAATCCCGCATTTCTTGGTTTTGATCTAGTCTATATCGGAATACTGCTGATGTTTTTTAATCCGATTCTTCTTGTGATCACATTGTTTGCGATGATAATGCTGCATCTTCAGATTTTGGAAGAAGAGAAATTCCTTGAGGGATTTTTTGGAAAAGAATATGTGGAATATAAAGGCAAAACAAGCAGATACGCAGGGATGGGAAAGCCGTCTTTATTAAAGGCAATTTTGTATATCTACTTTGTGCTCGGTGTTTGGTCTGTACTGTATTTTTTTACCTGCCTTGCATACGGCGGTGGATTCATGCTTTCCTGGGTTTGGCTGTGGCTTCTTATTGCAGCATTTTCTTTTGTACGGGTTAAGATGCTTAAACGCAGGATAGACGGTAGGGAAAAGAGAAAGATTCCCGGGGCTGTCGTGGTGATATACAGGGCTTTGTTTGCGGCTTTTTTGATATTTTTTGTTATAACCGAAGTTAAGATAATCGGGGCGATGCGGGCAAAACCAAAGGAAAATCTTGACTATATCATTGTGCTCGGAGCAGGACTTCATAGGACGGAACCAAGTAATCCGTACAGGGCAAGGATAGAAAGAGCCGCAGAGTATCTTGGTGAGAATGAGCGAACGATGGTTGTTGCATCCGGCGGGCAAGGAAAGTTTGAAGAGATAAGCGAAGCCGAGTGCGCAAGGAGAAAGCTTGTTGATGTATACGGCATTGATGAAAACAGGATAATTCTTGAAGAAAAATCCACGGATACAGAAGAAAATCTGCGATACAGTCTTGAATATATCAAGGATCCTACGGCTTCCGTGGGGATAGTTACAAATGGATTTCATGAACTAAGGGCGTTGTCAATTGCAAAAAGGGAAGGGTATGAGAATGTATCATCCGTTCCTGCAAGGACTCTTTTCCCGGTCGGAATTCACTATGTTGTAAGAGAATTTTTTGGAATGACTGAGTTTTATATGAAAAATTTATAGGCGGAGCATGCTGTTAGGATGATTAATCTGCATAGAGATTAAAAAATAAATAAAATTAATGTTGATTAATTCATTTAATTGTTGCGAATTAAACAATTAGGAAGTAAAATATGTAGCAGACGTGTTAAAAAATTATCAGTAGGAAGTGGATTAATGCTTTTTATTAAGGTTTTGTGCATATTAGCACCTATAATGGTCGTTCTTTATTTACTTATGATCATGCCGAGGGTAGTACATAAACCTGACAGATTACCTCATGTGGGTGTGCGTTATGCGCACCGCGGACTTCATGACAATACATCTATGGCACCTGAGAACACTATGGCGGCTTTTAAGAAAGCAGTGGATGCGGGATATGGAATTGAATGTGATGTCCAACTTACCAAGGATGGTATTCCTGTTATTTTTCACGATTTTACACTTGCAAGAGTGGCGAGATACGAGAAGGGAGAGGTTCCTTCCGATGCAGTGAGAAACAGCGACGGGACATTCGGAGTTAAGGGGAAGGTAGTCGACTATACATATGAAGAGCTTCAGAGATTTCATATTCTTGATTCTGTTGAGAAAATCCCCACATTTGAAGATTTTTTGGCGCTTGTAGATGGCAAGGTTCCGCTTATTGTGGAGCTTAAAATTGAATTTAAGGACTGTGGAGTCTGTCGGAAGGTGAATAAGCTTCTTGAATCATATAAGGGAGTTTATTGCATTGAATCTTTTAATCCGCTTGGACTTTTATGGTACAGGAAACATAGGCCTGATATTATGAGAGGACAGTTATCCGATGAATTCCATAAGGAATCTCCTTCGGAATTTAACAGTTTTCTTTATTTCACGCTTACAAATCTGATGTTTAATTTTTTAACCAGACCGGATTTTATAGCATATAATCACAAATACGCAGGTAACCTGTCATTATGGCTGTGCAGACACCTGTATAAGAATGTCACCGCTGCATGGACGATCAAGAATGAAGAGGAACTTGTAAGAGCTGAGCAGAATTTTGACATTTTCATATTTGACAGTTTTATCCCCGCAAGGGGGCCTAAAGTGTGATCTTTTTAATATGGCAATGAAGATCATATGAAAATATATTTTTCAGAGGTTTTATTTAGGGTAATTATCCGCGTTTTATTTCACGGTAGTGTATTCCGCGGTAGTTATAAAAAAGAAATACATGAAAGGTGCCGGTTTTATAGAGTGACCGGTAAGAAAGGTAAGACAAAAATGGCGAACAAGTGGGTTTATATGTTCAACGAAGGTAACATGACAATGCGTAACCTTCTCGGTGGTAAGGGTGCTAACCTTGCTGAGATGACAAGTATTGGTCTTCCTGTACCTCAGGGATTCACAATCACAACAGAAGCATGTACACAGTATTATGAGGATGGCCGTAAGATTAACGACGAGATCATGGCTCAGGCTATGGACGGAGTTAAGAAGATGGAAGAGATCAACGGAAAGAAATTCGGAGACCTTCAGAATCCTCTTCTTGTTTCAGTTCGTTCAGGAGCTCGTGCTTCTATGCCCGGTATGATGGATACAATCCTCAACCTCGGTCTTAACGATGAAGTAGTTGCAGCAATGATCAAGGGAAATCCCGATCCTGCATTCGAGCGTTTCGTATATGATTCATATCGTCGTTTCATCCAGATGTTCTCTGACGTAGTTATGGAGGTTGGTAAGAAGTATTTCGAGCAGCTTATCGACCAGATGAAAGAGAAGAAGGGTGTTAAATTTGACGTTGACCTTACAGCAGCTGACCTTAAGGAGCTTGCAGAGCAGTTCAAGGCTGAGTATAAGAAACAGCTTGGCAAGGACTTCCCTTCAGATCCTGTAGAGCAGCTTAAGCTTGCTATCGAGGCTGTATTCCGCTCATGGGATAACCCTCGTGCAAACGTATATCGTCGTGATAACGACATCCCTTACTCATGGGGAACAGCCGTTAACGTAATGCCCATGGTATTCGGTAACCTTAACAATGAGTCAGGTACAGGTGTTGCATTTACCCGTGACCCTGCTACCGGTGAAAATAAACTTATGGGTGAGTTCCTTATCAACGCACAGGGTGAGGACGTAGTTGCAGGTGTTCGTACACCTATGCCTATCGCTCAGATGGAGAAGGAGTTCCCTGAGGCATATGCTGAGTTCATCAAAGTATGCGATACTCTTGAGAACCACTACCATGACATGCAGGATATGGAGTTCACTGTTGAGAACAAGAAGCTCTATATGCTTCAGTGCCGTAACGGTAAGAGAACAGCTCCTGCTGCTCTTAAGATTGCTTGCGACCTCGTTGATGAGGGACACAAGACTCCCGAAGAGGCAGTTGCTATGATCGATCCTCGTAACCTTGATACACTTCTTCACCCTCAGTTCGATGCTGCTGCACTTAAGGCTGCAACACCTATCGGAAAGGGTCTTGGTGCATCACCCGGAGCTGCTTGCGGTAAGGTTGTATTCACAGCTGATGACGCAGTAGAATGGGCTGCAAGAGGCGAGAAGGTTGTTCTTGTTCGTCTTGAGACATCTCCTGAAGATATCACAGGTATGAAGGCTGCTCAGGGTATCCTTACAGTACGTGGTGGTATGACATCACACGCTGCCGTAGTTGCTCGTGGAATGGGTGAGTGCTGCGTATCAGGTTGTGGTGACATCAACATGGACGAAGAAAACAAGAAGTTCACACTTGGTGGAAAGACATTCACAGAGGGAGACTTCATTTCAATTGATGGTACAACAGGTAACATCTATGAAGGACAGATCGCTACTGTAGACGCTCAGATCGCAGGCGAGTTTGGACGTATCATGGCTTGGGCTGATCAGTTCAGAAAGCTTAAGGTTCGTACAAACGCTGATACTCCTGCTGATGCTAAGAAGGCTAGAGAGCTCGGTGCTGAAGGTATCGGTCTTTGCCGTACAGAGCACATGTTCTTCGAGGAAGACAGAATTGCTGCATTCCGTGAGATGATCTGCTCAGATACAGTTGAAGAGAGAGAAGCTGCACTTGATAAGATTCTTCCTTATCAGCAGAATGACTTCAAGGCTCTTTACGAGGCACTTGAAGGAAATCCTGTTACAATCAGATTCCTTGATCCCCCGCTTCACGAGTTCGTTCCTACAACAGAGGACGAGATCAAGAAGCTTGCAGATGCTAAGGGCAAGAGTGTAGAAGATATCAAGGCTATCATCAATTCTCTTCACGAGTTCAACCCTATGATGGGACACAGAGGATGCCGTCTTGCAGTTACATATCCTGAAATTGCTAAGATGCAGACTAAGGCTGTTATCCGTGCTGCTCTTGAAGTTCAGAAGGCACACGCTGACTGGAATGTAAAGCCTGAGATCATGATTCCTCTTGTTTGTGAAGTTAAAGAGCTTAAGAACGTTAAGAAGGTAGTAGTTGAGACAGCTGACGCTGAGATCGCTGCTGCAGGCGCTAAGCTTGAGTATGAAGTTGGTACAATGATCGAGATCCCCAGAGCTGCTCTTACAGCTGATGAGATCGCTAAGGAAGCTGACTTCTTCTGCTTCGGTACAAACGACCTTACACAGATGACATTCGGATTCTCTCGTGATGATGCAGGTAAGTTCCTTGATGCTTACTATGATGCTAAGATCTTCGAGAACGATCCTTTCGCTAAGCTTGACCAGACAGGTGTTGGTAAGCTTATGGAAATGTCACTTAAGCTTGGTAAGCCCGTTAATCCTAATCTCCACGTTGGTATCTGTGGTGAGCACGGTGGTGATCCTTCATCAGTTGAGTTCTGCCATAAGATTGGACTTGACTATGTTTCATGTTCACCTTTCCGTGTACCTGTTGCAAGACTTGCAGCAGCACAGGCAGCTATCGCTAACAAGTAATAGGGAGTCAGAGGGACGGTTCTTTTGACTTCTTAAGAACTGAATAAATAAGACTCAGAACACCCGCATTGCAGAGTATATCTGCTTTGCGGGTGTTTTTAGAGGAGACAAAAGAACCGTCCCTTTGTCTCTTTTGATACCTTAGTTGGCTAATCTATAATCTCTAGGAGACATGCCATAGGCTTCCTTGAATTTGCGGTAGAAGTAACTACTGTTATCGTACCCAATGTAGGTATAAATATCTTCAATGGTAAGAGTGGTGTGGCTGAGAAGATAGGCCGCCTGTTGAAGACGACGTGTCATCAATTGCTCTTTAAAATTTTTACCAGTGTGCTTTTTAAGCAGTCTACTTATGTAATAGGTAGGCTGCTTTGTTTGTTCAGCAATTGCTTCAAGGGTGCCATGCTTATAGTGAGCATCAATATACTTCAAAACAGTAAGTAAAAGGTTTTGTTCATACTGAGATGGTGTGCCTTGGTTAACCAAAGAAACATATACTGAAAGGGTCTGTAATAGTAGACCCATTGTGGTCTTATTTATATTATTGATAATTGTTTCTGAATCCTGATTTAGCATAGTGAAAATCATATTTTCCATAAGATTTTGCACAGGAAGAATATCTGCAGCAGGGAAGTGCAGATAGGTTAGGAAGGATGACTCTGGAGATAGTGTGGAAATTAAAAAGTCTCTAAGTAAGTCTCCTTCTGGAATCATTTGTAGTGCTTCATCAAAAAACTCAGGAAGCAAGATAAAGTTAATTGCAACATCACCCTCTGATGCTGGAAGAATTTCCTGAGTGGCATTTTGGTTCAAGAATAAAAGTTCACCGGCTTTAAGTGTGATTTCATCAGTTCCATTTAAAATATGATGAGTTTCCCCTGAGACCATATAAACGAATTCAACATAGTTATGGGTGTGTTTTGGAAAGTGCACAAAACGAGTATGAGGACGTATCTCTATGAGACGTCCTTTTTTTAATAGCTTCTCACTGTCGATGACAAAACTGTTGCCGCTGGAGTACCTATTTTTGTCAATGACACCGCCCTTTAAAATTTCTTGTTCTTCCTCTGTCAGCTGTGATAGCTGCTGTAATAAACGCTTTTCCATAGGTAAATTATAGAATGAATCTAGCTGCAAATAAAGTCCTATTTTTGATTATTTTACGACCTTAAAAGTGAGCTTATCAGGATATATACTCATATCATAAACGAGGTGAAACTATGAGTAACTATTATTTGGCAGTAGACATTGGGGCCTCAAGTGGCCGTCATATGCTATTTACAATTGAAGACGGTAAGATGCAGATGGATGAAATCTACCGTTTCGAAAATGCCATGACAAATGTAGGGGGAAAGCTTCTTTGGGACACAAAAAAGCTTTTTAACGAAATCAAAAATGGCATGAAGGAATGCAAAAGACTTGGTAAGATTCCATGTTCTATGTCCATTGATACTTGGGGCGTTGATTATGTGCTCTTAGACGAAGTTGGACAGGTTTTAGGTGATACATACGGTTATCGTGATCACAGAACTGATGGAATGGATGAGGAAGTTTATAAAATCATCTCTGAAGAAGAATTGTATAATCGAGTTGGAATTCAAAAAGCAATTTTCAACACAATATATCAATTGACAGCAGATAAGCTTCAAAGACCAGAGGTGTTAAAAGAAGCAAAGACTTTGCTTATGATTCCGGATTATCTAAATTTCCTTCTTACAGGTGTTAGAGCATCAGAGTATACCAACGCGACAACAACAGGTCTTGTTAATCCTCATACCAAGCAGTGGGATTATCAGTTAATAGAAATGCTTGGTCTTCCTAGAGAAATCTTCTTAGAGCTTAAGCTTCCTGGTAATGAAGTGGGTAATCTAAGAGATGAAATCAAAGAGGAAGTAGGCTTTGATTTAAAGGTGCTTCAGTGTGCAAGCCATGATACAGCTTCTGCTGTAATGGCAATGCCTCATTTAGGCAACGAGGGGCTTTACATCAGCTCTGGCACCTGGTCACTTATGGGTGTGGAAAATACAGAAGCTCTTACTCGCGATTGCGACAGAAAGAGTAACTTCACAAATGAGGGTGGTTACGATTATAGATACAGATATTTGAAAAATATCATGGGTCTTTGGATGATTCAGCAGGTTCGCCATGAGGCAAATGATGCTCTTAGTTTTGCGGAATATGCAGAGTTGGCAGCAAGAGCAAACAGCTTCCCATCGCTAGTTAATGCTAATGATGAGAGATTCCTTTCTCCTAAGAATATGACAGAGGAGATAAAAAAAGCCTGTGCTGAGTCAAGACAGCAAGTTCCTAGCACTTCAGGAGAGATGGCAGCTGTTATTTACAAGAGTTTGGCAGCTTGCTACGGAAATACAATAAAAGAGATTAGCGCAAATACAGGCAAGCAGTATGAAGTGCTTCACATTATCGGTGGTGGTTGTAAAAACAGATATTTAAATCAGCTTACAGCCGATGCCACAGGACTTACAGTCCTTGCAGGCCCATCAGAAGCAACAGCCATCGGAAATGCAATGGTGCAGATGATAGAAGACGGTGCGTTGGCAGATCTTATGGCAGCTCGCGAGACTGTACATAAGTCATTTGATATAGAGGTTTTTAATCCAAAAGGAGGAGAAAGATGTTAGTAAATACAAAAGCTAAGGTGGGAGTTTTTTCAATTGCTCTTGGAGCGTATCTTCCACAGTTTCCAAGCTTAGTTCCAGAGTTTAATAAACAGTTTGAGGATTTCAAAGCGTCAATTCCTGACACAGTTGAAATCATTGATGGTGGTGTAGTTACCACAAAGGAACAGTCACAGGCTGCAGGAGATTTGTTCAGGGCCGCAGATGTTGATTTAGTATTCATGCAGCTTCTTACTTATGCTACATCTTACAACATGCTTCCAGCAGTAAAGGATTTAGATGTACCAGTTGTACTTGTAAATCTTCAGAAGCTTAAGGCTCTTGATTACGATACAGCCGGCACAGCAGAGTGGCTTGGTGAAGCATATGCATGTGGTGCTGTTGGTGAGATGGTAGCTGACTTAAATCGTTACGGAAAGCGCTCAGCTGTTATCACAGGTGTAGTAGAAGGCGGCGATGCAGCTGTTGCAAAGGAAATTGATCAGTGGTGCCGTGCAGCACAGTGTCGTAGAAGATTTAGAGAGACAAATCTTGCGCAGATTGGTCGCCCATATCCTGGTATGATGGACCTCTACATTGATGAGTCAAATCTTTACAGAAGAATGCACGTATATACAAAGCAGTTCGACTGGGAAAAGATTTGGGCTATTGCAGATGATATTACAGATGAGACTGTTATCAAGGCTAAGGCTGAGGATATCTTAGATACTTTTGAAATCGTTGGCGGTGTTGATGAAGAGAAGCTTCATGAGATGGCTAAGTACGTAGTTGCTTTCGAGCAGTGGGTTAAGGATGAAAAGCTTGGCTTTGTAGCATCTCACTATGATGGTTATGCAAAGGGGCAGGCTGGAGTTGTTGATAGTCTTCTTATCCCAGCATTCTCAATGTTAATAAAGCAAGGTACAGCTTGTGCTGTTGAAGGCGATATCAAGGTTGCCATGGCAATGAGTATCCTTAAGACAATCGCAGGTTCTGGACAGCTTTCAGAAATGTACACAATCGATTTCAACGATGGAGTAACTCTCATCGGACACAGCGGTTCTGGTGACGCAGATTTCTCTCAGGCTAAGAAGCCTACTATGAAGATTGTAGATGTATTCCACGGCAAGACAGGTGGTGGATATCTTACACAGTTTTATCCACCAGAGGGAGATATTACATATCTTGCAATTACTCAGGATGGTGAAGGTCACTTCAAGTTCGTTTGTGCTGAGGGTGTAAATGTACCAGGAAAGATTCTTCAGAATGGTGACACAATGATGCGTACAGAATTTGCAATTTCACCAGCTGAGTTCGTAACAAAGTGGAGCGAAGCTGGTCCAACACATCACTTTGCAGCAGCAATCGGTCGTCACATCGATGTAGTTGAAAAGGTAGCAAAGATTTTTGATGTACCAGTGGAAATCATCACAAGATAAGGAGATATAGAAATGAAGATAACAGAAGTAAAGTTTGTTGAAGGTTTTATTAGAATGGCAAATGATGGATGGGAGCAGGGCTGGCATGAGCGTAACGGCGGTAATCTCTCATATAGAATGAAGGATGAGGATGTTGCAGCTGTTAAGGAGTTCCTTTCAGAAGATGGTGAGTGGAAGGAGATTGGTACTGAGGTTCCAGGTCTTGCAAATGAGTACTTCATGGTAACAGGTAGTGGAAAGTATTTCCGCAACGTTATCATTGATCCAGAGGATTCAATCGGTATCATCAAGGTAGATGAGACTGGTACAAAGTATCAGATTCAGTGGGGCTTCGTAAATGGTGGAAGACCAACATCAGAGCTTCCTTCACACCTTATGAATCTTGAAGTAAAGAAGCGTGTTACAAATGGTAAGTACAGAGTTGTTTACCACGCTCACACTACAAATACAATCGCTCTTACATTTGTACTTCCTCTTAAGGACGAAGTATTTACAAGAGAGCTTTGGGAGATGGCTACAGAGTGTCCTGTAGTATTCCCTTCAGGTATCGGCGTTGTTGATTGGATGGTTCCAGGCGGAAAGGATATTGCAGTTGCAACTTCTAAGCTTATGGAGCAGTATGATGTAGCTATTTGGGCTCATCACGGTATGTTTGCTTCAGGTGAAGATTTTGATCTTACATTTGGTCTTATGCACACTGTAGAAAAGGCTGCAGAGATTCTTGTAAAGGTTCTTTCAATTACACCTAACAAGCTTCAGACAATCACACCAGATCAGTTTAGACACTTAGCAAATGATTTCAAAGTAGAGCTTCCAGAGAAGTTCCTCTATGAAAAATGATCCTAATCTAAGAAAACCTCAGGTCGTTTTTGGCGGTCTGAGGTTTTTTGTGGTATTAAGGGAGTCAGACTTGCTACCGGAAAGATTCCTTTAAATGAGCTAAAAATCTTTCTGCGATAGGTGTAAATGCTTGATATCTGTTCCATGCAATATATATTTTGTTCTCGAGCCTGGGAGACAGTGGTCTGAATACAAGGCCGCTGTCTTTTGACGTATTTACAAGATGCTCATAGGTGAGAAGATATCCTAAGCCCTCCATGGCAAAAATCGATCCATTGTAAGAAAGGCGGAATGAACCTTCCAACTTAAGTTCTTTAAATCTGTTACCTGCCCAGTTTTTAATATCTCCATTCCATGCTTGATCAGAACAGAATAATGGCAGGCCTACAAGGTCATCCAAACGGATGGCTGTTTTCTTTGCCAGGGGATCGGTATCCGGAATGATAAGTCCCCAGGTATCTGTTTGAGGTAATTCAATATATTCATATTTGCGGATATCCGGCTGTTCTACCAGTACTACAAAATCAAGTAAGCCTTTATCGACTTTTTCAGAGAGCTGCTCGGTATCACCGCTTGTGATGTGATAATGAAGGTTTGGATAATGCTGCTTAAATTCTTTTATTGACCTTGCCAGGTATCGAAGCTGGTAAGATTCAGCAAGACCAAGATAGAGATCTCCGCCACCTATATCATCCAGAGATACAAATTCCTGCTCGATTTTATCTGCCATGCTGACGAGGTCTTCCGCGCGATTGCGAAGCAGGATTCCTTCGTCGGTAAGTTTTATACTAAAAGCGTGTCTTGTAAAAAGCTTTTTTCCAAGTTCCTCCTCCAGCGATTTAAGCTGTTTTGACAGGGTAGGCTGAGTTACATGCAGAAGTTCAGCAGCTCTACTCATATTTTCTTCTCTTGCCACTGCTAAAAAATATCTTAAAGTTCTAATTTCCATAGAATTTCCTTTCCATGATCAGTGCACTCGAAATACTTCGTATTTCTCGTTCTTCGGCATTCGCCGAATATCAATATATATTGCTATATGATATTCTAAAATGGAATATTATGATATTCATTATAGCCATTAGCAAGAGTGTTCACAAGCACGTACAATAAAGATGTCAGGAAAATAGTACGATTGAGTGAGGAAATCTCATGGATAAAGAAAAACTGAAACAGTGCCTTATGGATACAGGATGTAGCGAAGATGCATCAGAAAATATCCTTAAGCAATATGAATCCGGAAGCATGGAAAACATGCTTCGACTTTTGAAAAAAGAGCGTTGTCGCATAATGGATGAATATCATGAATGCGGAAGAAAAATTGATTTCATGGATTTTATGCTTAGAAAAATAGAAAGCGAAATGAATAAGAATAACGGAGGTATCAAGTGATGATGAAAAAAGAAAAAATCGTTCAAACAGCAGGAAGAGATGCACTTGGGAGTTTTGCGCCTGACTTTGCCGGATATAATGATGATGTATTGTTTGGTGAAGTATGGAATGACACGACATTGGATTTAAAAACAAAAAGTACAATTGTAATTTCTGTATTTATGGGCAGAGGTCTTTGTGACAGTTCTTTAAAGTATCACTTACTTACGGCAAAGAAAAATGGAATTACAAAAGACGAAATCGCAGCCATTATTACCCATGCCGCATTTTATGCCGGCTGGCCAATGGCATGGGCTGTATTTAATATGGCTAAGGAAATCTGGAATGATGATGCTCCGGCCTGTGATGATAAAGAAAGATTTCAGAAGGAAGTATTTCTTCCAATTGGAGAAAAGAATCCTTACGGAAAGTACTTTACAGGACAAAGCTATCTGGCACAGGTATCCTCAGACCAGGTGCCTGCATTTAATGTGACATTTGAGCCTGGTTGTCGTAACTTCTGGCATATTCATCATGCAAAATCCGGTGGAGGGCAGATGCTCATATGTATAGGCGGCAGAGGCTGGTATCAGGAGGAGGGAAAAGAAGCAGTGGAGCTTACTCTGGGTAAAGTTGTGAATATTCCGGCAGGTGTAAAACATTGGCATGGAGCTGCTGCTGATTCCTGGATGAGTCATCTTGCTTTTGAGATTCCTGGTGAGGGTGGTTCAACAGAGTGGTGTGAACCGGTTTCGGATAAACTATATGGTGAATTAAAATGATGTCGAAAAGAATTGTTGCAATACTGGTGGTCTTTTTGTTGCTGTTAACAGGGTGTAAAGCGAATAGTTCCGGTGATTTTCAAGAAGATGATAATGCTGTGCAGATGGAATACGGTGTTCAAACAGATACAAATGAGCTAAAGGAGCAGACTGAGATGAAAAACGCGGATGAAAGCACTCTGGCTGATAATCAGATTCGTGTAACTGTAGGAAACAGTTCTTTTATTGTGAATCTTGAAGACAATGAAACAGCCAAAGCTTTGAGAGAAATGCTTACAGATGAGGATTTGACTATTTCAGCGTCAAATTACGGAGGATTTGAGAAAGTCTGCCGGTTAGGAAAAACTCTACCATGTAATGACACGCAGATTACAACTGAGGTCGGCGATGTAATGTTATACAGCGGGAATCAGATTGTATTTTTTTATGGTGCTAATTCATGGACTTATACGAAACTTGGTAAAGTGGAAGAGCCGAGTTTAGAAACACTTGAAAAGATATTAAGTGGACCGGAGACGGAAATTACACTAAGTATAAGGTAGTAAAGGGGAGTCAAAGGGACGGTTCTTTTGACTTACTGAGTCAGCCGAACCGTCCCCTTGACTTGCCCTTTATTCTGTTTTTTCTGCGCTTAATAATTCTGCGTCATAGTTGTCGGCGTCAAGTCCCGATCCTGTGAAAGTTATGATATAACCGTCTTTGATAAGGCAGATACATCTCTGGTAAAGAACTGTACCGTTTATTTTTGCCTTAAGTACAAGTGAAGGATGATCTTCCCCTAGGAATTTAACTGTCTCCATATCGGCAGTTACATCTGTTAATCCCTGAGCTTCAAGAGCTGAAATTGAAGGTTCTTTCTGAGATTCCATAATTGACTGCTCATTTGCAAGAGCTCCGGCAAGTGAACCTACACTCTGAAGTACAACGTTCAATGTTTTGCCTGTTGTTCCGTCAACGGCGTAAGTTACTACCATAATGCTTCCGCTGTCGAGTGCTTTCTTGGCTGCCTTGTTATCTTTGAAGGCATCTAAATCTGTTATTGTGCTGTTTAATGTCTGAAGTTCTTCATCGTTTGCGAATTTGAAGTTATCGCCCAAAGCGAATTTTACTCCAAAATATTTGTTTTCGTATGTGGTTCCGTTTACAACACCTGAAATGCTATCACTTGAAGCGTTTGCATTCGATTCCTCTGACGATGCATCTTCAGATGCAGCTTCGCTTGAAGATTCGGAAGATGTTTCTTCAGCGGGTGCTTCGCTGGAAGCATTGTTGTTCTTTGCAGGCTCGACCTTCTGAGCTCCGCAAGCAACTGAGCTTGCTGATAATGCAAGTGCTATCATTGTTACCAATAATTTCTTTTTCATAAATTTCTCTCCTAAATAGAACATAAAATAAAAACACGTTAATTCTAGCATATAATATTGGGGAATGCTATAAAAAAATTAACTGATTTATCGTTTGTGTAATAAATGCTGATTGAGACTGTGTTTGCGGGTGATGATAATAAATATTTCTTGAGTGGTAAATGTAATAATGATAAAATTGTTATTAGAAATAGATAACCAATAGTTTATTGCAGGCCGATTTTTGCTGACCTATCGGGAGATGTGACATCTATGGACACTCAGGTACTTGATTTAGATCTTGATCTTGAAAATGAAACGATGTCTTACTCCGGTCTTTCTTCGCTTAATAAGAGTGCGTTGGAGAGAGAACTAGAGATGTGCAGAGAATTGGGGGCAGATGCTGATAAGCTTCGGGCTCTTAATTTTAATGCACTTCAGCTTTCCGAGATACGAAAAGGTATCAATGATAAAGTCGATGTTGCAAAATATATGGATCCCAGAAAATCATGGACTGAGATGGAAGAGCTGAGGCTTGAAATGACTCAGAACATTGATATGAGCTCATACAGGGAGCAGGGATTTGATGTTCAGCAGCTTGCCCAGATAAGAAAAGGTATTGCTGCGGGGATAGATGTTTCTGTATATGCCAAGAGGGAATACCTTGCGGATCAGATGAGAGAGATTCGAATCGGGCTTAGCAGAGGCGAAGGTGTTCCTATCATTTTTTTTCAGGACCCGGCGTTTGACAGCCTCCAAATGCGCGAGATCAGAAAAGGTCTCGAAGAGGGTATTGATATTTCTAAATACGCTTCTGTAGACATTCCATATATGAAAATGAGGGCGATAAGAAAAAGTGCGGAAGACGGACTTTTCTTTACTGACGCGCAGATACAAAACTACAATGCGAGCATACTTGAAGAACTGCATTCGGCATACAACGATAAAGTTGATGTAAGTCGATATGTTGCGGAAAGATATGAAGCGGAGCAGATTGAGCAGATAAGGATCTGTCTAAAAGAAAAAATCCCGATAGATAAATATATTAATCCCGATATGAGAAGTGATGCGATCAAAGAGATAAGGATCGGATTGGAAAATGGTATTGATGTCGGAAGATATGCCGATGCGGCGTATGGTTGGCAACAGATGTATGAGATGCGAACAGGTCTTGAGCATCAGATTGATATCACACCATATTCGAATCCTCTTTATCAGGCAGATCAGATGAGGGAAATCAGGCTTGGTATAGAAGACGGACTCGATATCAGTGCTTTTTCATCGATGATGTATACCGCACGTGATATGCGCAGGATAAGAGAACGCATATTGGGAGAGGGATATGAGTTTGTGGGACACAAAACACATGATGCACAAGTTCTTGACAGGACTAACGGTGTTCCGAATGAAGCTGTTCTTCTTAATTATATGCTTGAAAACAGGGATGAATTTCTGTCATTTACTTCCGATGAGATGATATGCTGGATAAAACTTCCTGCGAGAACCGACGGCGCGGTATATACCGAAAATCTTATTATGAGTTTTCTTGTTCAGTGCAGAATAATGGCGGGAATCAATAAAGAAGCTATCTCCAATATGTTAAGCAACTTAAATCATAACGAGAAATATGTTGTTGCTGCCGGAAAAGCTGCCGTTAACGGAGTTGACGGTTATTATGAATTTTTGGTTGATATGACGCAGGAACAGGAACCTGTGATCTTAAAAGACGGAACGGCGGATCTTTCCAATATTGAAGCGATCAAGCAGGTGAAAGCCGGAGATAAGATCGCGATATATCACAAGGCGAAAAAAGGAGAGGACGGATATAACGTATACGGAGAAGCCTTGAGGGCAAAAAACGGCAAAGAAATCCCTATCTTAAAGGGCGAGGGATTTATGATACTTAATGACAGGGTGACATATGTTGCCAAATATTCCGGCGCGATCAGCATGGTTGACGGAGTGATAAATATCGAAAAGATCATGATACTTCCCGAAGTAAAGATAACCGATAAAAAGATTGCCTACGACGGAGTTGTATATATAACCGGTGATGTACATTCGGGATGCAATATCAATGCGTCGGGAGATGTGATAATAGGCGGCCATATGGAAAGCTCCGAAATAGTCAGCGGAAGGAATGTTATCATTAAAGGGGGTGCGACATGTCCCATCAGAGGCTCTATCAGAGCAAAGGGAGATGTTTCTGCGAAGTTCTTTGAGGGTGTGACGATAAGCGGGAAGAATATTTCCGCAAACTATTTCATAAACTGTAATGTTGTGGCGAGCGGGCTTATTAGGACATACGGAAGAGTCGGAACGATATACGGAGGAAGCGTTCAGAGTCTGTTTGGTATTGAGACCGCATCTGTCGGAAACAAAGCCGGCGCAAAGACAATTGTCACACTGGGCGTGAATAATACCATACTTGCGGAGCTTAGTAATATCAATAAAGCAATCAGCAGGGAGGAAGAAGAACTTAACAGCCTCAAGGTTCAAAGGGACAGGCTTGCCGAAGATGCATCCGCCGACAGACAAAGGATGCAATGGAAGATCAAGGTCAATGCAGCGATAGGAATGAAGGAAGGAAAAATAAAAGACCTTGAAGCCAAAAAAAGTAAAGTTCAGGCTGAGATTGACAAAGGAAGTGAAGCAAGGGCGACAATAACCGAAGTTGCCTATTCCGGAACCGTATTTGTCATAGACAGAATGGTGCTTAGGATTGAGGATGACAGGAAAACATACGATAAACTTACGATCAAGGCAAGTGCTGACAGAGACAGTATAGAAGTCATATAAATGTGAGAAAAAATATTTTCCGGATAGCCTTAATTTTGCTTAAAAACACCAAATTAAGCAAAGTTAAGGCTTTTTTTTACATTGCATTATTAAAGCTGATTTTCTATAATTATATGTATATTTTTGGGAAAGGTAAACAATATGAAGGAATTACTTACTGAACTTTTGATGGAAGAAAAGACCTGTTTCCGCATCCCTTTCGGAGACGGATATATCGATGTTTATAAATCCGTAGTAATGACCTGGGGAGTTATGCTTGTTTTATTTGCGCTTATATTGTTCCTTACGCATGGCTTTAAGGTGCATAATATATCAAAGCGCCAGGCCGCGGTCGAGACCTTTGTAATCTGGTTGAGAGGCGTCACCGGTGGAATGCTCGGTGAAGAGGGCATAAGCTATGCCGATTATCTGGCAACCGTGCTTATCTTCATAGCTGCATCCAATATGGTCGGACTTCTCGGATTCACACCTGCGACAATGGATCTCAATGTTACGATAGCACTTGCACTTATGAGTATCGTGCTTGTTGAGATTGCAGGTATGAGAAAAAAAGGTGTCAAGAAATGGCTGAAGGGCTTTGCGGAACCTATGGCAATTGTTGCGCCCATGAACATTTTGGAGATTGGCATAAGGCCGTTGTCTCTTTGTATGCGACTTTTTGGTAACATACTCGGAGCCACGGTTATCATGGAACTTATAAAATTCATGGTTCCTGTTATCTTGCCGGCAATACTTAGCTTGTATTTTGACATATTTGACGGAGCAATCCAGGCGTATGTCTTTGTCTTTTTGACATCATTATACATTAAAGAAGCCGTTGAATAATTCGGCACAAGGAGGTAATAAAAATGAGTTTAACAGCAATAGGAGCAGCTATCGCTGCATTTACCGGAATAGGAGCAGGTATCGGAATCGGTCTTGCTACAGCAAAGGCAACCGATGCAGTTGCAAGACAGCCTGAAGCTGACGGTAAAATAATGAAGATGCTTGTTTTGGGATGTGCACTTGCGGAAGCTACAGCTATTTATGGACTTGTAGTAGCAGTTATGATCATATTTTTATCATAATTTAAGCAATAATGTAGAGAGGGGTTAAAACGTGTTAACTGTAAGCTTGATAAACATTGGTTTTACCATATTTAACCTTCTGCTTTTGTATTTATTTGCGAAAAAATTTCTTTTCGGCAGAGTCGATGCTATTCTTGCTCAGAGAAGAGAGGAAGTTGACAGTGCTACTAAAGCTGCAGAAGCCGCTACACAGGAAGCTTTGAATACAAAGAAAGAGTATGAAGAAAAAATCGCTAACGTTGATGAAGAAAAAGAGCAGATCCTTGCTGATATAAAGAAACAGGGATATGTAGAATACGAGCGTATTATTGGTGAAGCCAAGAAAAAAGGTGACAAGATTATTGTTGAGGCTAAGCACAATGCTGAAGTTGAGAATGAGCGTGCCAAAGAGGTCTATGCTGCTCAGCTTACAGATATGGTTATCGATGCCGCATCCAAGATTGCGGCTACAAAGCACAGTGCTGCCGATGACAAAGAATTATATGACAAATTTATAAGCGAAGCCGGAGCAAAGAATGAGTGAATTATTGAAAGCGAAACTGCGCTATGCGGGCATTGCTCCCAGTGAGGAACAGCTTTCCAAGATAAAGGGAATACTCCTTGAGAAGTTTGACGTTCCGGATATTGACATGGAACTTGTTCAGGACACTTCTATCGGGGGCGGATTCATTGTATCATGCAAGAACTTTGAATATGACTGGTCCGATGCGGGAAGAGCAAGGCAGCTTCGTGCAGAATTAAATAACTTAAGCAGAAAAACCGGAGACAGAGAAACCGGCAAGATCATCAGCATGCTAAGCAGCAAGGTTGAGAATTTCGATCTTGCGATCGGTGACAGAGAAGTCGGAACGGTTACCTGGGTTGGAGACGGAATCGCCAATATCGACGGTATCGAGCATGCTTTTTATGGCGAGATCATCGAGTTTGAGGGCGGTACCAAAGGTATGGCTCAGGATATACGTGAAGATCACATCGGATGTATCCTGTTTGGTAACGATACAGGCATCAGACAGGGGACAAGGGCTGTCAGAACTTACAAAGAAGCCGGAATACCTGTCGGAGAAGCTTTTATCGGAAGAGTAATAGATGCTCTCGGAACTCCCATAGACGGTCTCGGAGATATCAAGGAATCGGGATACAGACCTGTTGAGCAGCCTGCTCCCGGAATTATTGAGAGACAGTCCGTAAACGAGCCTATGGAAACGGGAATTTTATCTATTGATACCATGTTCCCCATAGGAAGAGGACAGAGAGAACTTATTATCGGTGACAGACAGACCGGTAAGACATCGATTGCCCTTGACACAATTATTAACCAGAAGGGCAAAAACGTTATTTGTATATATGTTGCGATAGGCCAGAAGGCATCTACCGTCGCAAAGATCATACAGACACTTAAGAAGACGGGAGCCATGGACTACTCGATAGTTGTAAGCTCAACCGCTTCAGATATGGCGCCTCTTCAGTATATTGCGCCATATTCCGGAACAGCAATGGCTGAGTATTTCATGCATCAGGGTAAGGATTGCCTTATTGTTTATGACGATCTTTCCAAGCATGCCGTTGCATACAGAGCAATTTCACTTCTTCTTGAGAGATCGCCGGGAAGAGAAGCGTATCCCGGAGATGTATTCTATTTGCACTCAAGATTGCTTGAGAGATCAAGTAAGCTTTCATCGGAGCTTGGAGGAGGTTCAATTACTGCACTTCCTATCATTGAGACGCAGGCGGGTGATGTATCTTCATACATTCCTACCAATGTTATATCTATTACGGACGGACAGATTTTCCTTGAGAGTGACCTGTTTTTTGAAGGAATGAGACCTGCCGTTAACGTAGGACTTTCCGTATCCCGTGTAGGTAGCGCGGCTCAGACCAAAGCAATGAAAAAAGCAGCGGGAAGTATTAGAGTGGATCTCGCACAGTACAGAGAAATGGCTGTGTTTACACAGTTTAGTTCGGATCTTGACGAAACAACCAAGAATCAGCTTGCGCACGGAAACGTTCTTATGGAACTTTTAAAGCAGCCGCTTGAACATCCGCTTGCAATGCATGAGCAGGTAATTATTCTGGTTGCTGTCGGTGCCGGCAGACTGGATATGATTCCTGTCAAAAAAGTCAGGGATTACAAAGAGAGACTTCTTGCTTATTTTGAAACGGAACAGGGCGATATCTGCGAAGAGCTTTCTAAGAGCGGAGATTTGTCCGATCAGTTAAAGAAGAAAATTCTCGAAGCCGTTGATGCTTTTAACGACAGCGAGAACAAGATACTTAAGGAAGAATTGGAAAGTGGCAACCATTAAAGAAATCAGGGATCGTATAAACAGCGTAAACGATACCAGAAAAATTACAAATGCGATGTATCTGATCTCTTCTACAAAGCTTCGAAGGGCAAAGAAGATGCTCACTGATACCGAGCCGTTCTTTTTTGCCACCCAGGCTATGATCTCACGTCTGGTAAGACATTTACCGGAGGGAGTGGATAATATTTTCCTGGAGACGAGGCTTGAGATCCCCGAGGATGAGCGAAGGAGAGGGTACATTATCTTCACTGACGACAAGGGACTTGCGGGTTCATATAACCACAATGTCATAAAGCTTGCGGAAGAGAAGATTGCTGCCGACAAAGGTGAATGGAAACTCTTTGTCATAGGTGAGGTCGGCCGTTTTCATTTCCTTTCAAAGGACGTGAATATTGAGGAATCATTTATGTTCACGTCACAGAATCCGACTCTTCACAGAGCGAGGAAGATAGCTGCGGAAATTCTTGATTACTATTATTCGAGAAAGTTGGATGAGTTCTATATTATTTATACGACTGTTCAGGGACCGAAGATTGATACTAGGTTTGAGAAACTTCTTCCTCTTGAGATCATTACCGATATCAAGAGAGAAAAGCCGGTGACCGATGCCATTCTTGAAGAGTTTCTCATGGAGCCCAGTCCTTCAGCTATTCTTGATAACATAGTTCCGAATTATGTTACGGGATTTATATACGGAGCATTGGTCGAGGCTTTTTGCAGCGTTCAGAGTGCCAGAATGATGGCGATGGATTCTGCAAACAAGAATGCGGAGACAATGATCGCCGAACTTCAAAGAACCTATAACAGGCAGAGGCAGGCAATGATAACTCAGGAAATCACTGAGGTTGTCAGCGGAGCAAAGGCTCTTAAGAATGCCAAAAAAGCCAAAGAGAGAAACAAAGATAAGCAGAAAACGAGGAATTACAGTTGAAAAACGGTAAGATTTTGCAGGTCATGGGACCTGTTGTGGACGTAAAATTTGAGGACAGCGATCTTCCTTATATCAGTGATGCGCTTTTTGTTATGGTTGAAGATCAAAAGCGCGTTATGGAAGTTGCTCAGCACATCGGTGACAATGTTGCGAGATGCATCATGCTTTCTCCGAGTGAAGGACTGAGCAAGGATATGGAAGTTTATCTTACGGGCGGACCTATAAGTGTTCCTGTCGGAGATGAGGTTCTCGGAAGATTGTTTAATGTTCTCGGAGATACGATTGATAAAAAAGGTGATGTTAAAACCTTGGAAAAATGGGATATTCACAGAGAACCACCGAGGCTTGTCGATCAGAGCCCCGTAGTTGAAATCCTTGAGACGGGAATAAAGGTTATCGATCTTCTTGCACCTTATGCAAAGGGCGGAAAGATCGGACTTTTCGGTGGTGCCGGTGTAGGTAAGACCGTCCTTATCCAGGAACTTATTCAGAATATCGCGACGGAGCACGGCGGATATTCAATCTTTACGGGAGTTGGAGAAAGATCACGTGAAGGTAACGACCTTTGGAGTGAAATGAATGAATCAGGCGTTATTAATAAGACAGCGCTTGTGTTCGGCCAGATGAATGAGCCACCCGGAGCAAGAATGCGTGTTGCGGAGACAGGTCTTACAATGGCTGAATATTTCAGAGATGTAAAGCATCAGGATGTGCTTCTTTTCATAGATAATATATTCAGATTTGTACAGGCAGGTTCAGAGGTTTCTTCACTTCTCGGAAGAATGCCTTCGGCGGTCGGATATCAGCCGACACTTGCAACCGATCTTGGTATGCTTCAGGAGAGAATTACTTCGACAAGACTCGGATCGGTCACATCGGTTCAGGCTGTATACGTTCCTGCGGACGATCTGACGGATCCCGCTCCTGCGACGACGTTTGCACACCTTGATGCGACAACGGTTCTTTCACGTAAAATTGTTGAGCAGGGTATTTATCCTGCTGTCGATCCTCTTGAATCTTCAAGCAGAATCCTTGAAGAGGATATTGTAGGTAAGGAACACTACGAGACAGCGATTAAGGTTCAGGAGATACTTCAGAAGTATAAAGAGCTTCAGGATATCATCGCAATCCTCGGTATGGAGGAACTTAGTGATGAAGATAAGATTACTGTTTACAGAGCGAGAAAGATACAGAGATTCTTGTCTCAGCCTTTCCATGTTGCTGAACAGTTTACGGGTATAAAAGGAAAGTTTGTACCTCTTGCCGATACAATAAAGGGCTTCAAAGCTATTATTGACGGCGAGATGGATCAGTATCCCGAAGCTGCATTTTTCAACGTAGGTACTATTGAGGAAGTAGTTGAAAAAGCAAAGCAGATAGAGGCATAAAATATGAATGGTAATAAGGTAATGACCTTTGGACTGAGGGTAATTTCCGTCAACGGAATATTTTATGACGACAGGGCGGAAGAGATCATTTTACCTTGCGCAGACGGTGAGCTCGCTGTACTTGCGAATCATGAGGAAATGATCCTTGCGTTATCTGACGGTGTGATCAAGATTAAAAAGCCCGGTGGGGAGTGGCTTTATGGTGTGGTTAGTCTTGGTTCTGTGCAGGTTGCAAATAACAGATGTATCGTACTTGTAAATACTGTGGAGAAACCCGAGGATATCGACAAACAAAGAGCTAGGGAGGCTTATGAATTTGCGATGGAGCATTTGCAGCAAAAGCAGTCCATCAAAGAATTCAAGAAATCACAGGCCGGTCTTGCAAGAGCGCTTACAAGACTTAAGGCTGCATCAAAATATGTTGATTGATATGGAGATTGTTTTGGAAAAGAAGAGAAAATTCAAGATTGTTGATGTTGTTTTTTGCATGTCATTTTTTATGGTATTAACAATTATGACGGGGTGCGGAAAGAAGGGGGACAGTGCTCTTTCTGCATATAAGGCGAGCATGTCTGAGTTTTATGACAAACTTGCTCAGTATGATAGTTCGATAAACAGTATAAATCCCGATTCCGACTCTGCGAAGGAAGAACTTCTCGGATACCTTGATGAAATGAATGAGGCTTATAAAGCCATGGGGGATCTGGAAGTTCCGAATGAATTTTCGGGCATTGCCGAGATTGCATCTGAGGCAAAAGATTATATGCAGATGGCAAATGAATGCTATCACAAAGCATATGACAATGAGTTTGATGAAGAAAGCCTGTCTCTTGCAAGTCAGTATTATGAGAGAGCAAATAAGAGAACCTTCATTATGTTGCAGGTTCTTCACGGTGAGAATCCTACGGAAGAAGGCGTTTCGGTAACTACCGAAGATTCTTTCAAGTTTGCTACCATAAGTGATGACGAAGAAGAAACAGAAACAGAAGAAATTACAGAAGATACAGAAAGCACTGAGTAATATCAGTGCTTCTTTTCTGAAATGGCAAAATAATAATGAAAGAAAACAAATTCTTATATCTGGTTAAGTTCATAGCATGTATGCTGGTTATCGTCATTCATACAAGGTTTCCGGGAAACTTTGGAACAGCGATGGATGCGGTAAGTAGGATTGCCGTGCCTTATTTCTTTGCTTTGTCCGGCAGATTCCTTTTGCGGGAAGGCGATGATGATGCTGAGAAGATAAGGGAAAAGAGCGGAAAATATCTTGTTAAGCTTTTGAAAATCACAGGGATTGTATATTCCGTTTACTTTGTCTTTTCTTTTTTAGTACATATTTATCTCAAAGATTCTGTCAAAGAGTGGCTTATATCCAAGTATTCCCCTAAGGAAGCATTGTGGTTCGGGCTTTTTAATTCCGGCACTTTTGTTTATGATTCTGTATTTACTTTCGATCATATGTGGTTTCTTTTTGCACTTATTTATGTGATTGGGCTTATATATATCTTTGCGGGGGTTCTCAGAAAATGGTATAAATGGCTTATCGCGGGCCTTCTTTTTATGTTATATTTTGGAGAAGCGCTTCAGACATTTTATCCGATAAGACCTTTTGATATAAGCATTACAACGTGGTATGTTATGAGGAACTGGCTGTTTGTCGGACTTCCGTTTGTGCTTTTGGGAATTCTTTTGTCTGATATTTTTAGGGAAAAGAAAAAGGAATACGGCGATTCTTATGCCGAAGTGATGACAAAGAAAAAGCCGTTATTCATTATTTTGGTCGCAGCGGGGATTGTCTGTTCAATCGCAGAGGCTTTTGTTTTTGGGAAAAAAGAAGTCTTTTTCGGTTCGCTTGTTGCTGTCATCGGATTGTTTCTTTTGTCCGAGTGCGAAGTTTCCTGCGGAAAATATTTATATAAGATCGGAAAAAACAGTTCTGACGTAATTTACTATTATCATGTACTTGTTATTGCGGTACTTGATAGATTATCATATAGCGAGGTGATACCTTATCCGCCGATGTGGTTTAAACCGATTTTGGTGATGGTATTATGTCTTTTGATTTTTTATATTGTTCCGGCAGTTTTTAAGCGAAAGATTTTTATAAAAGGAAAGTGATCTATGACCAGAGAAGAATTTTTGAAATTTAGTAGTGACAGGGTAATATTTCTTGACGGAGCAACCGGCTCAAATCTAATAAAGGCCGGAATGCCGGTCGGAGTGTGCCCTGAGGACTGGATTCTTAATCATAAAGATGTTATGAAGAAGCTTCAGAGCGATTATGCCGACGCGGGTTCCGATATTGTTTATGCGCCCACTTTTACGGGAAACAGGATAAAGCTTGCGGACTATGGCTTTGAAGGAAGAATTGAAGAGATAAATTCTGAGCTGATCAAACTTTCAAAGGAAGCTGTCGGAGGAAGGGCACTTGTTGCAGGTGATCTTACGATGACGGGTAAGCAGTTAAAGCCAATAGGTGACCTTGATTTTGAGGAGCTTGTTGACGTTTATAAGGAACAGATCGGCATTCTTGAAAAAGCGGGCTGCGATCTTCTTGTCGTCGAGACGATGATGAGCCTTCAGGAGTGCAGAGCTGCGCTCATTGCGGCAAAAGAAGTTTCTGATCTTGCCGTAATGGTGACTCTTACATTTGAAGCTGACGGCAGAACTCTTTTTGGTTCCGATGCTGCGGCAAGTGCGATCACACTTGAGGCACTCGGTGCATGCGCGATAGGTGCAAACTGTTCGACGGGGCCCGATAAGATGGTTGAGATCATCAGTAACATGGCTTCTGTAACAAGCATTCCGATCATTGCAAAGCCAAACGCAGGACTTCCTTCCGTTGATGAAAACGGAAATACAGAGTATGACATGGACTGCGAGACCTTTGTTGTCGAGATGGAGAAACTTATAAATGCAGGTGCGTCGGTTCTTGGCGGATGCTGTGGAACAACACCCGACTTTATAAGAGGGCTTAAAAATAAATACGGCGAGCTTAAGCCGTCCACAATAAGAGATGATGACGGAAATCCGATCCGCAGAAAAGATCCATCAAAGAGATATCTTTCTTCCGAGAGAAGCAGTCTTTCATTTGGAATGGACGATCTTTTCATGATAGTAGGCGAGAGAATTAATCCTACCGGTAAGAAGAAACTTCAGGAGCAGCTTCGAGAGGGCAATCTTGATATGGTCATCGACTTTGCTGAGAAGCAGGAAGAAGACGGCGCATCAATTCTTGATGTAAATGTCGGAATGAGCGGAATCGACGAAAAAGCCATGATGCTCACGGTTATGGAGGAAGTTACTTCAATAACGGACCTTCCTCTTTGCCTTGATACAAGCAGCGCGGAAGTTATGGAAGCGGCACTCAGAAGATATCCGGGAAGAGCGCTTATGAATTCAATATCGCTTGAAAAGGGTAAAGCAGAGGTATTCCTTCCAATCGCAAAGAAATACGGAGCAATGTTCATCCTGCTTCCTCTTAATCCCGAGGGACTTCCAAAGAATACTGAGGAGAAGATCGGAAATATAGAAAAACTCTCCGGGATGGCCAAAGATATGGGAATGACCAAACAGGATATTGTTGTCGACGGTCTTGTTGCGACAGTCGGCGCCGATCCTGCGGCTGCTTTAAATACTCTGGATACGATAGATTATTGTTATAAAAATGATTTCGCTACAATATGCGGACTTTCAAATATATCATTCGGACTTCCTCAGAGAAGTAATGTAAATACGGCATTTTTGACTATGGCAATAGAAAAGGGACTTTCCATGGCAATTGCCAATCCGTCTCAGGAAATGCTTGTAAATGCTGCTTTTGCATCGGACCTTCTTAAGAAGAAAGAAGGCGCGGATCTTCGTTATATCCAGAGGATGCAGCGGTATGAAATGAAGAATGAGAGTGGTGCATCTTCTGGAAAAGAGGTTAAAATCACCACTAACTCTGATGAGGATATTCTTGATATAATAAAAAAAGATGTGCTCACGGGTTCTAAGAGAAGCATTGTAAAGAATACCGAGAAAGCCGTGAATATGGGAATTGAGCCGAGGGTTATTTTGGATACCGTGCTCATGCCTGCGATAAATGAAGTCGGAGATCTTTTTGACAAAGGAAAGTATTTCCTTCCGCAGCTTATTGCGGGCGCGGAGGCGATGAAATTATCGATTGCATATCTCGAGCCTTTGCTTAAGGGCGGAGACGATGACGGAAAGGAACTTCCTGCGATCGTTATCGCAACGGTTCACGGTGATATTCACGATATCGGTAAGAATCTTGTGGCACTTATGCTTAAGAACTACGGCTTTAATGTTATCGACCTCGGAAAGGATGTTCCGAAGGAAGAAATAGTTAAGGCTGCAAAGGAAAATAATGCGAGTATTATAGCTCTTTCTGCACTTATGACAACAACGATGAAGGAAATGAGAAACGTTGTCGATCTTGCTCACGAAGAAAATCTTGATTCCAAGATAATAATCGGTGGCGCCGTTGTTACACCCGATTATGCGGAAGAGATTGGAGCGGATGGATATTCGACCGATGCGGCTGACGCGGTGAGGCTGGTAAAGCAGATTTTAAGCATAGATTAATAGAATAGATTTTGGAGGAATGACATGATAGGAGCTGAGGCTATAGTAAAATGCCTTGAAAAAGAGAAGACAGAAGTTGTATTCGGTTATTCGGGAGTTGCGATAGATCCTTTTTGGAACAAGATTCTCGAAACGGACATTAAGAGAGTGCTTATCAGAACCGAGCAGAATGCTGCACATTGTGCCAACGGATATGCAAGGATAAGCGGTAAAGTAGGTGTCTGCGCCGTGACTTCGGGCCCCGGTGCCACAAATCTTATTACAGGTATTGCCACTGCCTATGCCGACAGTATACCTCTTGTTGCTATCACAGGTCAGGTAAACAGCGACATGATAGGAAGTGATGTTTTTCAGGAAGCTGACATCACGGGCGCTGTTGAGTCTTTTGTAAAATACAGTTATCTTGTAAGGGATGTTAATGACATTCCCAGGATTTTTAAAGAAGCTTTTTATCTTGCGGGAACGGGACGAAAAGGACCTGTCCTTATAGATATTCCTTTTGACGTGCAGAATGCGCAGCTTGAAGGGAAATTCAGCTATCCCGAGACGATTTCCATGAGAACCTATAAGCCCACAGTTAAGGGAAATATGGTTCAGATAAAGAAAGTAATAAAAGAAGTTGAGAAGGCGAAGAGACCTATTATCTGTGTCGGAGGCGGTGTTCACTTAAGCAAGGCGACCGCTGAGATCAGAAAGTTTGCTGAGCTTAACAGCGTGCCTGTTGTTTCTACGATGATGGGTATCGGTGTAATGCCGACCGAACATCCTTTATATTTTGGTATGGTCGGAAATAACGGACAGAGTTATGCCAACAGGGCTATGAATGAATCGGATCTCTTACTTATGGTAGGTGCGAGAGTGGCTGACAGAGCCGTAAACAGACCCGATCTTATTACTGAGAACAAGGTTATGGTCCATATCGACGTAGATCCCGCCGAGATTGGCAAAAATGTCGGTCCAACAATTCCTCTTGTAGGTGATATCAAGCATATTTTTGCAGATTTTCTTGCTCAGGACGATAGAGCGGACGATCATTCTCAGTGGCTTGAGATCTTAAACGGATACAAGAAAGAAGCCGCTGTTAAGGTTAAACCCGCAAAGAAAGGCTATGTTAAGCCTAAGGATTTTATAGTAAAACTTTCAGAGATCATGGAAGATGATGCAATCTATGTAGCGGATGTAGGTCAGAACCAGATGTGGTCCTGTTCTTATCATATAGTAAAGAACGGCAGATTCATAACATCCGGTGGTATGGGAACTATGGGATATTCAATCCCTGCAGCTATGGGCGCAAAGCTTGTCGATAAGAAAAAACAGGTTGTTGCCGTTACGGGTGACGGTGCTTTCCAGATGTCCATGATGGAGCTTGCGACAATGCGTCAGTACGGAATTAACGTAAAGATTGTTGTCATGAAGAACGGTTTCCTCGGAATGGTAAGAGAGCATCAGCATTATGCTTATAATGACAATTATTCAATGGTTGAACTTCAGGGTGATCCGGATCTTTCTCTTATTGCGGCAGCATATGGAATGGATTATGCGAAGGTTGACGGAAACAGCGATGTAGAAGCCGAACTTAAGAAATTCCTTAAGGATGATAAGTCGGCTCTTATGGAAGTTTGCGTCGATCCGATGGAACTTACCGGAGAGAAGTAATAACCGTCGTCATATTAGAAATTATAAGAGGAGCCCATTATGAAGCGTATTTATTCAGTTCTTGTAGAAAACAGAGCCGGTGTTCTTTCAAAGGTATCCGGATTGTTCTCAAGAAGAAATTTCAATATTGATTCACTTGTTGTAGGTGAGACTGCCGATAAGAGCGTATCCTGTATGACTATCGTATCTTCCGGAGATGAGCGCACGATCGAGCAGATAGAAAAGCAGCTTAATAAGAAGATAGACGTCATCAAGGTAAAGACATTTAAAGAGAGCCTTAGCATAAACAGAGAACTAATGCTTATCAAGGTAAAATATAACAAGGAAAACAGAAGAGACATCATGGAAAACTGCCAGATCATGAATGCGCAGATTGTCGATATGTCAAAGAACATGATGGTTATTCAGATCTGTGATACATCGGAGAGAATAGAGCTCTTTATCGAGATGCTAAGAAGCGTCAGCATTGTTGAGATCGCACGCACCGGAACGGTCGCACTCACAAAATGTAAAGAACAATAATTTGCATGGGAAAAACCGTCAATACAGCACTTTATCAAGTTGCAACGATATAAGTTTAAAGCAAAAAAGAAAAACTTGTTGAATGTATGAGTTTCTAGTGCTACAATTCATTTAATTGGTTAAAAAACAGGGTGTATTTTTATCCTGAAATAATCAAAGGAGCAGAAAGAAAAATGCAGAAAAAAGTATTTCAGCTTCTCGTAGACAATAATCCCGGTGTTCTTTCGAGAATTTCGGGTTTGTTTTCAAGAAGAGGATATAATATCGAGAGTATCACGGCAGGCGTGACTGCCGATCCCAGATATACCAGGATCACGATAGTTGCGGCAGGCGATGACGTAATACTCGATCAGATTGAGAAGCAGGTTTCCAAGCTGGTGGATGTGAGAGATATTCACGAACTTACACCTTCAGACAGTGTTTACAGAGAACTTGCGATGGTCAAGGTTAAGGCCGCTGCGGAGCAGAGACAGAGTATTCTTGCTACGGCAAATGTATTCAGGGGAAATATCGTTGATGTCAGCATTGATTCGGTAATTGTTGAGATCACGGGTAATCAGTCAAAGATTGATGCTTTCCTTAAACTTCTGGAAGGATATGAGATCCTTGAACTTGCAAGAACGGGAATCGCAGGACTCGGAAGAGGAACAGACAAAGTTATCTATTTGGATGACTGAGCTTTTATATCATGGGCAAATATCTTTTTATTGATAGTATATGATTTTGATCATTCAAAATATATATGAATTATAGGATTTAAAAATGAAAAACGGAGGAAAAAGAAATGTCACAGGACGCACGTATTTTTTATCAGGAAGATTGTAACCTTTCATTGTTAGAGGGTAAGACTATTGCTATTATCGGTTATGGTTCACAGGGACATGCTCATGCACTTAACCTTAAAGATTCAGGATGCAACGTAATCATCGGTCTCTATGAGGGATCAAAGAGCAAGGCTAAGGCTGAGGCTCAGGGACTTAAGGTTTACAATACAGCAGAGGCTGCTAAGATGGCTGACATCATTATGATCCTTATCAATGATGAGAAGCAGGCTAAGATGTACAAAGAGGACATCGAGCCCAACCTTCAGCCCGGCAACATGCTTATGTTTGCACACGGATTCAACGTACACTTCGGTCTTATCAAGGCTCCTAAGGATGTAGACGTAGCTATGATCGCTCCCAAGGCTCCCGGACACACAGTTCGTTCAGAGTATCAGGCAGGAAAGGGAACACCTTGTCTTGTTGCTGTTGAGCAGGATGCTACAGGTAAGGCTCTTGATCTTGCACTTGCATATGGTGCAGGAATCGGTGGAGCAAGAGCAGGTCTTCTTGAGACTAACTTCAGAACAGAGACAGAGACTGACCTCTTCGGTGAGCAGGCTGTTCTTTGCGGTGGTGTTTGCGCACTTATGCAGTGTGGTTTCGAGACTCTTGTTGAGGCAGGATACGATCCTAGAAACGCATACTTTGAGTGTATCCACGAGATGAAGCTCATCGTAGATCTTATCTATCAGTCAGGTTTCGCAGGAATGAGATATTCAATCTCAAATACAGCTGAGTACGGTGACTACATCACAGGACCTAAGGTTATCACAGCTGAGACAAAGAAGGCTATGAAGCAGATCCTTAAGGACATCCAGGACGGAAGCTTCGCTAAGGAATTCCTCCTTGACATGTCAGAGGCAGGCGGACAGGTTCACTTCAAGGCTATGAGAAAGCTTGCTTCAGAGCATCCCGCTGAGAAGATCGGTGAGGAGATCAGAAAGCTTTACAGCTGGAATAATGAGTCAGATAAGCTCATCAACAACTAATCCTTTAGCATATAATTGAAATTGTTTCAAAATAGGGATAATATAGAAAGAGTGTCGTTTGTTTTAAATGGCGACACTCTTTTTCTTTAGGTTGAGTAATTTTTATTATAGAGGAGATTATTTTGGAAACTGGTTTGGATACTACAAATACTAAGAAGAAAATTACGGAAAAAAGCTGGTATGTACCTGTGGTAGTGTTTCTTAGTGCATACCTTATGTATGTGATCGCTGTACTTCCTATTCTTATCAAGAGAGGAATGCCGTTTTTCTATTACGGTGATTATAATGTACAGCAGATTCCGTTTTACATTGTTGCGCACAGAGCCGTAAGAAGCGGACAGTTCTTTTGGAACTGGAATATCGATCTTGGCGGAACAATGTTCGGAGATTTTGCATTTTATCTTTGGGGAAGCCCATTCTTTTGGTTGACCACTCTTTTTCCCGAGAGTGCGATCCCGTTTATGATGCCGTTTCTTATGGCACTTAAATATGCCGTTTCGGCAACATGCGCTTATCTGTATATAAGAAAATATGTACATAAGTATACATATGCCATGATAGGTGGCTATCTCTATGCTTTTTCGGGATTTAATGCATGCAACATTGTATTCAATCATTTCACGGATGCCGTTGCATTCTTTCCGTTATTCCTTTTGGCATTTGACAACCTTATGAATGTGCCTGCAAGAAAAGACGGTAAGTTTAATCTTGCCGGAAAGCCGTTTGTGCTTTTTGCGCTTATGACAACATTTATGTCTGTCATAAATTATTACTTCTTCTTTGGACAGGTTGTCTTTCTGGTTCTCTATTTCCTTATCAGATATGTCGACCTTGAAGATAAAGAGACTGTTGCAGTGAGATTCGGAAGAGCTTTTGCTGCGGGAGTTGTCGGAGTTTTGCTTGCAGGATTTTTCCTGATGCAGGCGTTTGTCGGAGTTCAGGGAAATACAAGACTTGATAATTATATAAACGGCTATGATATGCTCGTTTATCCGAGTGAGAAGCTTATCTTTGATATCGTAAAGAGTCTTTCGATGCTTCCCGATATCATCGGAAAAGGAACACTTTTTTACACGGGAACCGTTAAGAACGCATCTCTTGCGGCTTATATTCCTTTGTTTGGTATTTCTGGCGTCATCGCTTATTTTTTACAGAACAAGAAGAAAAAGAACTGGCAGAAGATACTTATTACCGTTTGCGCCGTTATCGCGGTAGTGCCTGTGTTTAATGCGGCATTTTCGATGTTTAACAGCTCATATTATGCTAGATGGTTCTATATGCCTATCCTTATTATGTGCCTTATGACTGCGGAAGCGGCTGAACGCGGTAAGTCAATACACATGAAGAGGGGCGCCGTTGCTGCGGTTTTGATGTTCCTGTTCTTTGTGGTTGTATACCTTCTTCCTTCGAAGAATGATAAAGGAGACATAGTCTTCTTTAATATGACCGAGAACGTTTCCATTTTTACAAAGGATCTTCTGTGGTCTTCGATTCTTTCATTTATGCTTTTGATGACCGTATTTGCCATTCCAAAGCGCTTTAAGGTTGAGAAGAACTTACTTGAAGAGAAGAAGATAAGGCTTCGTATCAGCTTAAGAGATCATATCGTTCTTGGAATTGTAATTATAAGCTGCGTTATCTCTACATATGTTCCGATTGTCAACGGAAGTTCCATTATTTCCGACAAGGGAAAAGAGAAGTGGCAGAATCAGATGCTCTTTAACAAAGTTACCGTTGATCAGTCGACTTTTTGCAGAGGCGAAGTAGACAGTACATCGACCAACTACGATATGGTATGGGGAATACCTTCGATCCATTGCTTCTTAAGTACGGTTCCGTCCGAGATCTTTGATTTCCTTGACGGTACTGCAGGTATCACAAGAACCGTTGAGACTAATATTCCGGTCAACAGAGCGGGTATACGTTCAATCTTATCTGCAAGATATTACATGGAAAACGCGCAGGTAAGTAAGGACAGGATCTTCAACAACGGTGAGGGTACCGAGGGATATTCGTTCCGCGATAATCAGGATGGATTTGATGTATTTGAGAATGCAAATTATATTCCTATCGGATTTGCTTATGACTACTACATAACAGAAGATGAGTGGGGCGACCTCGATCCTGCGGATTATGACTATGAACTTGCCAGAGTCCTCATTCTTTCATCTGAGGATGCGCTCAAATATGCGGATGCACTTGGAATGGAAGAGATCAAGTCCGAGGAATTGTCAGAAGGAAGCCTGACATACAGCAGGTTTACCGATGAGTGCAAAAAGAGGGCACAGACTGCCTGCACATCATTTACGACCGATACATACGGATTTAGTGCAAAGACAGCCAATCTTGCCGAGGGAAGACTTTTGTTCTTCTCTGTTCCCGCAACGGAAGGCTTTAGCTGCAAGGTTGACGGACAGGATACGGATATAGTGAAGGCAGATTACGGACTTATGGCTATTCCTGTGCCTGCCGGAGTTCATGATATCAGAGTTACCTACACACCTGAAGGATTCAAGACAGGTCTTATAATGTCAATCGCAGGAGCGGCTTTATTGGTAATTTACTCAGTCTACACATTAAAAAATATCAAGAAAAACGATTAAAATTGTCATGTTCTTTATGTAAGAACGTTGTGTTATATTTAGTAGTATATTTTTGATTATAATTAATTGAAGGAGATTACAATATGAGCGGAATGACTATGAGCCAGAAGATATTGGCAGCCCATGCGGGACTTCCCGAGGTAAAAGCTGGGCAGCTTATCGAGGCTAATCTTGATCTTGTTCTTGGCAATGACATTACAAGTCCCGTTGCTATTAATGAGATGGCTAAATTTACAAAGGATGGCGTGTTTGACAAAGATAAGATTGCTCTTGTCCCCGATCACTTTACTCCGAATAAGGATATTAAGTCTGCAGAGAACTGCAAGTGCGTAAGAGAGTTTGCAAGAAAGAACAATATCACAAACTACTTTGAAGTGGGACAGATGGGTATCGAGCATGCGCTTCTTCCCGAGCAGGGTCTTACGGTTCCGGGCGACCTTATCATCGGTGCGGATTCACATACATGTACATACGGAGCGCTCGGCGCGTTTTCTACAGGTATCGGTTCTACCGATATGGCTGCGGGAATGGCAACAGGTAAGGGATGGTTCAAGGTTCCCAGCGCAATCAAGTTCAATATTATCGGAAAGCCTTCGAAGTGGGTAAGCGGTAAGGATGTTATCCTTCATATCATCGGTATGATCGGCGTTGACGGAGCTCTTTATAAGTCAATGGAGTTTGTCGGTGAAGGCATCAAGAATCTTACAATGGATGACAGACTTACAATTGCCAATATGGCTATTGAGGCAGGCGGAAAGAACGGTATTTTCCCTGTTGATGATATTGCAAAAGAGTATCTTAAAGAGCACGCTCCGAATAAGGAGTATACTGTTTACGAAGCAGATCCCGATGCTGAATATGATGCGGAATATACAATTGACTTAAGCACTCTTAAGCCTACGGTTGCTTTCCCTCATCTTCCAGAGAATACTCATACATTTGACGAGATCGAAGAGACCAAGATCGATCAGGTGGTTATCGGTTCATGTACAAACGGAAGAATCGACGACCTCAGAACTGCAGCTGAGATCATAAAGGGAAGAAAGGTTGCGCCGGGTATCAGATGCATCATCATCCCCGCAACACAGAAGATTTTCCTTCAGGCTATGGAAGAAGGTCTCATAAAGAGCTTTGTTGAAGCAGGCGCAATCGTTTCAACACCTACATGCGGACCTTGCCTCGGCGGTTATATGGGTGTCCTTGCTTCTAAAGAAAAATGCGTTTCTACAACAAACAGAAACTTTGTAGGCAGAATGGGTGCCATTGATTCCGAGATCTATCTTGCTTCTCCGGCTGTTGCCGCTGCAAGTGCAATTACCGGTAAGATCTCACAACCCGCTGAACTTGGATTATAAGGAGAATAGAAAATGAAGGCTGCAAAAGGTACAGTTTTTAAATATGGTGATAATGTAGATACAGACGTAATCATACCCGCACGTTATCTTAACAGTACAACGGGTGAAGAGCTTGCTAAGCACTGCATGGAAGATATTGATAAGGATTTTACCAAGAATGTTAAAGAAGGAGATATCATCGTTGCCGAGAAGAATTTTGGTTGCGGATCTTCAAGAGAACATGCGCCTCTTTCAATTAAGTGTGCAGGCGTAAGCTGCGTTATCGCAAAGAGTTTTGCAAGAATCTTTTACAGAAACAGCATAAACATCGGACTTCCGATCATCGAGTGTGAGGAAGCCGCAGATGCTATCAATAACGGAGATGTTGTAAGCGTAGACTTTGACTCCGGTATCATCACGGATGAAACAACGGGTGAGAAGTTCCGCGGACAGGCTTTCCCTGAATTTATGCAGAAGATAATTGATTCTGAGGGACTTATCAATTATATAAATTCATCGGAGGAGAAGTAAAAAATGAACAGGCTTTTCTGCGTAATTCCTTGTTATAACGAACAGGAAGTATTGCCTGAGACATCCAGAAGGCTTAAAGAAAAGATCGAAGACCTTGTCGGAAGAAAGATGATTTCTTCCGACAGTAGGATTCTTCTGGTAAATGACGGCTCAAAGGATGATACATGGAATATAATCAAAAAACTTCATGAGGAAGATGAGGTCTTTCAGGGAATTAATCTCTCGAAGAATATGGGACATCAGAATGCTCTTTTGGCGGGACTTATGACTGCAAAAGATCTCTGCGATATGGCCATTTCTCTTGATGCGGATCTTCAGGATGACATCGATGCGATCGATGCCATGGTTGATAAATTCAACAAGGAAGACTGCGAGGTCGTATACGGAGTAAGATCAAAGAGAGCGACAGACACTTTCTTTAAGAGATTTACGGCTGAATCTTATTACAAGCTCATTGATGCAATGGGAGCAAAGACGGTTTATAACCATGCGGATTACAGGCTGTTAAGCAGAAGAGCTCTTCAGGCACTTTCCGAATTTGGCGAAGTTAATCTTTTCCTCAGAGGAATTGTTCCCATGCTCGGATTTAAGTCTGATATAGTATATTATGAGAGAGCAGAGAGATTTGCCGGAGAGAGTAAGTATCCTCTCAAGAAGATGCTCAGTTTTGCGATTGAAGGAATCACAAGCCTTAGTACAAAGCCTATAAAGATGATAACAGAGCTTGGTTTCTTTATATTCTTTGTAAGCATCGCAGTATTCATCTATTCTCTTGTAAGATATTTTACGGGACACACGATCCAGGGATGGACGACAACGGTTCTTTCCGTATGGGCGATCGGTGGACTTATCATGATCTCTCTAGGTGTAATAGGAGAGTATATCGGCAAGATCTATCTTGAGACCAAGAATCGTCCGAGATTTATTATCGAGTCTTATATCGGTGATAAAGAAGACGAAGAGATTGCCGACTGTGTTTATAAGCGTTAAGCATATGCACAATTATATTTTTATGAAACGGAGATAGAAAATGGCTAACGGACACGGCAAGAAGCCGGAGGACTTTAAGAAGCAGATGGAGGACAACTTTAAAGTTGCTCCCGGAGAACATACACATGTAAAAAAGGTTGTCGGAATAGTAAGCGGTAAAGGCGGCGTCGGAAAGAGCCTTGTAACAGGTCTTTCTGCGGTATATATGGCGAAGGACGGCTATAAGACAGCGATTCTTGACGCGGATATCACGGGACCTTCCATTCCCAAAATGTTTGGAATAGGACAGGCAAAGAACGCCGATGAGACAGGTCTTTTGCCTGCTGAATCGGAAAAAGGCACTAAGGTAATGTCTCTTAATATGCTTATGGATAACGAGACCGATCCCGTTATATGGAGAGGGCCTGTCATTGCGGGTATCGTAAAGCAGTTCTGGTCTGATGTGAACTGGGGCGATGTTGACTTTATGTTTGTTGATATGCCTCCCGGAACGGGTGATGTTCCGCTTACGGTTTTCCAGTCTCTTCCCGTGGACGGAATAATCGTTGTCGCAACTCCTCAGGAGCTTGTCGGCATGATTGTTGAAAAAGCTATAAATATGGCTGAAATGATGAAAATCCCGGTACTTGGTATCGTGGAGAACATGAGCTATATGAATTGTCCTCATTGCGGTAAGCCGATAAACATCTTTGGCGAGAGCAAGATTGAGGGCTATGCGGCTTCAAAGGGAATCAACATTCTCGGAAGAATTCCTTTGGATCCTGCAATTTCGCAGCTTTGTGATAATGGAAAAATTGAAGATATTAATGATGATTATCTCGACAGTCTCAAGTACATTTTGAAGGGAATGACTGAGCAGTAATGTCGGATGATCGGGGGGCATGCACATGAAAATGAAACCGGAGAAAAACCAGGTAACCTGGGCGATAACTATTTTCTTCCTTAGCATTGCGATAATGCTCGCTTATTATGTTATATTCAACGGAATATCTGTTGTTAAGACGCTTTCCAAGGTTATAGATTCTTTATCGGGAATTATAATAGGCGTGATAATCGCATTCGTTCTCATACCGCTTACGGATGGGATTGAGAGAAAGATAGTTATTCCCATATATCATATGAGGGGATATGATATTTCGCGTTCAACAAACGCTAATTCAAAAAAGAGAAAACAGGCTAGGAAAATATCTGTTACTATCACAATGATCATTTTCCTGTTTGTAATATACAGTTTATTCAGGATAATCATTCCTGAACTTATTGACAGTATCAAGCAGATCGTAAGAAAGTTTCCCGAGTATGAGAAACAGATAAATGAAGAATCGCAGCTTTTGTTTGAATCAAACTCAATTGAGGTTCAGAATTTTATCAATTCACAGCTCGACCGCTCTTATGTTTCGCTTAGTGAGTTCCTTCAGGAGAAGCTGATGCCGCTTGTTCCCAGCGTTGATTCTTTCTTTAAGATGGCTTCTCAGGGAGTGTTCTCTATTATCAAGGTTCTTTTTGATCTTGTTGTAGGACTTATTGTTGCGATATATGTCCTGAATTCAAAAGAGGTATTTTCGACAAGAGGCAAGAAGATTGCTTACGCTCTGTTCAGAGAAGAGTTTGCAAATGAAGTTGTAGGCGGATTCAGATTTATCGGAGATGTCTTTGAAGGATTTGTGGGCGGCAAATTGGTGGATTCCGTAATAATAGGAATTATATGTTATATAGGATGCGTTCTTTTGAAACTCGATTATCCTTTGCTTATTTCCGTTATTGTCGGTGTGACCAATATTATTCCTTTCTTTGGACCGTATATTGGAGGCGCGATAGGAGCGATGCTTCTTTTGATAACTCCTGTTAAAGCACTTATATTCCTTGTATTTATTATCATTCTGCAACAGTTTGACGGAAATATCTTAGGGCCTGCCATTCTTGGAAATTCAACGGGACTTTCAAGCTTTTGGGTTCTCTTTTCAATCACGTTCTTTGGCGGAATGTGGGGAATAGTAGGATGGCTTGTGGGTGTTCCTATTTTTGCTGTCATATATGCTTTTATATCAAGGATCACAAATATCCTTCTATCCAAGAAGGAACTAAGCGTCGATACGAATGATTATGACAATCTTGCGTATATAGAGAACAAGGAGTACAAGACGCTTACCGACGAGCATAATGATAAGTATAACGCACACAAAGAAGTCGGCATGGTGACAAAGCTCTATCACAACGGTCGTGATAAAGTGAAGAATGTCGTCGAAAAGATTAAAAAGAAAGACAAACCGGAAGAGAAGTAATTGTTTTTATTCATTACTTGACGTTCAAAAATATTGGACTATAATTTAACTATTAGCGCTTTGCCGCATTAAAGTATCTGGAAAGGGGATGCAGTGTAAAATGAGTAAGAAAAATTTAGATTGGGCAAATATCGGCTTTAGTTACATGGTTGCCGACAAAAGATTCGTTTCGAATTATAAAGACGGAAAATGGGATGACGGTGTCATTACCGAAGACAATATGATCGTTCTTAGTGAGGATGCAGGTGTTCTTCATTACGCGCAGGAGTGCTTTGAGGGACTTAAAGCATATGAGACTGAGGATGGTAAGATCGTAATTTTCAGACCTGACTTAAATGCAAAGAGAATGGTAGATTCAGCTACAAGACTTGAGATGCCTGCTTTCCCTGAAGATAAATTTATCGAAGCTGTAGAGAAAGTTGTTCAGGCTAACCTTGACTGGGTTCCTCCATACGGAAGCGGAGCGACACTTTATATCAGACCTGTTATGTTTGCTACAGGAAATGTTATCGGAGTAAAGCCCGCTGATGAGTATCAGTTCAGAATATTCGTAACACCCGTTGGACCTTACTTCAAGGGTGGTGCTAAGCCTATCGTTGTTAAGATAAGTGATTTTGACAGAGCTGCACCGCACGGAACAGGAAATATCAAGGCGGGTCTTAACTACGCAATGAGCTTACATCCTATTGTAAAGGCTCATGAGGAAGGTTTTGCAGAGAATGTATATCTTGATGCAGAGAGCAGAACTTACATCGAGGAGACAGGCGGAGCAAATATCATTTTCGTTACAAAAGAAGGTGGACTTGTAGTTCCCAAGTCACACACAGATTCAATTCTTCCTTCAATCACAAGAAGATCGATCGTCTATGTTGCGAAAGAGATTCTTGGACTTAATGTTGAAGAGAGACCTGTTAAGCTTTCGGAAGTTGAGAACTTTGTTGAGATGGGACTTTGCGGAACAGCAGCTGTTATCAGTCCTGTTGGTAAGATCAACGATCACGGCAAAGAAATCTGCTTTGCAAGCGGAATGGAAGAGATGGGACCTGTTACCAAGAAACTCTATGATACACTTACAGGAATCCAGATGGGACGCATTGAAGCTCCTGAGGGATGGATCCACACAATCGAATAATTATGTCATACCTGAGCAGATGCAAAAATTACTTGCATCTGCTTCTTTTTTGGCGCAATTTAATGCATGGAATGTGATATAATGAATGAGATTATGTAATGAAGAAGACATAGGAGAAGTCTTTTGAGTAATATCAGTATAGTATGTGTCGGCAAGATCAAAGAGAAGTATTGGAATGATGCGATAGCGGAATATTCCAAGAGACTTTCGAGATATTGCAGATTAAACATAATTGAAGTTGCCGACGAGAAAACTCCCGACAATGCGCCGCCGGCTATAGAGGAGCAGATTAGGAAAAAAGAGGCGGAGAGAATTTTAAAGAATATTGATGAGAGAGCACATGTTTGTGTACTTGCGATAAAAGGTAAGAGATACACGTCGGAAGCTTTTTCTGAATATATAAGTTCGCTTGGTGTGAGCGGCACAAGTCATATACAATTTGTCATAGGCGGATCTTTGGGACTCCATGATAGTGTACTTAAGAGGGCGGATTCGTCTATCAGCTTTTCGGATATGACATTTCCTCATCAGATGATGAGAGTTATTCTTTTGGAACAGATTTATCGTGGTTATAAAATTTTTTGTGGAGAACCGTACCATAAATGAGTGAGATTACAGAACTTAGATTGGCGCTCACGGCTGAGGACGAGCGCAATATATTCGGTGGAAACGACAGTTATATCCGTAAGATTGAGGATAGTCTTCATGTAGAGATCATCGACAGAAACGGTGAGCTTCGCATAATCGGAGAAAAAGAGGGTGCAAACAAGGCTTCAAGTATTATAAGAGAACTTGTGCAGCTCTCGAGGAGAGGGTCGCATATAGAGGAACAGAGTGTTGACTATGCGATTTCTTTAAAAGAAGATTCAAAGAACAAGGACGTCGTTCAAAATGACAATGTTCTTGTTGATATAGACAGAGACATCATTTGTCACACAGTCTCGGGAAAACCGATAAAACCTAAGACTCTCGGACAGAAAAAATATATAGACGCTATCAGAAATAAAATGATAGTTTTCGGACTCGGCCCTGCCGGAACAGGTAAGACATATCTTGCAATGGCTATGGCGATAACGGCGTTTCAGCGTGAAGAGGTAAGCAGGATCATTTTGACGAGACCTGCGATAGAGGCCGGAGAGAAGCTCGGATTTTTGCCCGGTGACCTCCAGAGCAAGGTCGATCCGTACTTAAGACCTTTATATGATGCCCTTTACCAGATAATGGGCACAGAGAATTTTATAAAGAATATGGAAAAAGGGCTTATTGAAGTGGCACCTCTTGCATATATGAGAGGAAGAACTTTGGATAACGCTTTTATAATTCTCGATGAGGCACAGAATACAACACCTGCGCAGATGAAGATGTTCCTTACAAGAATCGGATTCGGTTCCAAGGTTATCATCACAGGTGATGCGACTCAGAAGGATCTTTCTGCGGATGTAAGATCCGGTCTTGAGATTGCGGGAAATGTCCTTAAGGGAATTGATGATATCGCTTTTTGTACACTTACCAGCAGCGATGTTGTGAGACATCCGCTCGTTCAGAAGATTGTTAAGGCTTACGAAGACTACGAGAAGAAGGCCGAGAACAAGAAGAAAAAGAAGTCAATACAAAAGTTGGAGAAGCGTTCGGACAATGGAAAACGATAAGATTTCTAATTTGAAAATCAGATTGTTATACGTGGCAATGCTTGTTTTTACCGGAGTTATTGTTTTTGCTTTTTCATTTTTTACGGATAAAAGCTATGAAGCTATTTTAAGAAATACAATTGTTTCTGTCGCTATAGCGGGAACAGTCGTTTTTATGCTTGTAGATGCCGTTTCCGACGGGCAGAGCAGATTGTTATATGATAATAATGTGGTGAGAAACCGCTTTGTTGTGGGGTATTTTGTCACACTTATTTTGGCATGTATATTCAGCCTTATACCCAATGTGTTGTGGCCGTACATGTCGCTTTTTGTTATGCTTGCGCTTTTTTCAAATACGGAGATAGGTATGATCTCCGGAGTCGGACTTGTTTCGATTTCCGTTATGCTTGAGAAAAACGGAGGATGCGGAGAATTATTTATGTATATTCTTGCCGGAGCGGTTGCAATCGCAATGTTTAGGAATCTGGAAGAAAATACCGAGATAGGAATTCCGACATTTATTTCTCTAATGATGCAGGCGGTATTTTTGGTTGCATATAACGTTTTGTTCCTTAACAGAACTTTTTCCGCATACCTGCTTGTTTCACCTGCCATCAATATTATGCTCAATCTTACCATTCTTCTTATATTCCTGAACATTTTCGGCGTTTATGTTATAAGACGGACAAATGATATGTATATGGTAATCAATGATGCGGATTTCCCGCTTCTTGTTACTCTCAAGGAAAATAATAAAGACGAATATTACAGAGCCATACATACGGCATATATTGCCGAGAGAATCGCACTCGGCCTTAATATAAATGCAAGAGCGGTCAAGAACTGTTCTTATTATCACAGGATAGGTGTGCTTGAAGGAAAGTCAAAATGGGATGACGTCAAACATATCTATACGGATAACAGCTTCCCGACGGAGGCGATGGATTTTTTACATGATTATATAGAACCTAAGAAGAACGAGCCCAAGTCCAAAGAGGCGCTTGCGGTTCAGCTCGGAGAAGTTCTTATTGCGTCCATAATGTATCTGCTTAAAAAGGACAAGGATGCAAAGATAGATTACGACAATCTTATTGATTCGATAATTGATAAAAAAGTTTCCGACGGAGATCTTAAGGACTACGATGTTACGTTCAGGGAACTTGAAGTTATGAAGAAGATAATGAAAAAGGAGAAGCTTTACTATGACTTTTTGCGTTGAGAATGAGACGGGAGCGCAATTTGATTTTGATCCCGAGGAAGTTGCGGCGCTTGTTGCAAAAGAGGTTCTCAGATCCGAAGGGTGCGACAGAGAAGTTGAGATTAGTCTCACGATCACCAATGATGAAGGAATACAGGAGCTGAACAGAGAATTCAGAGAAATTGACAGGCCGACTGATGTTCTTTCTTTTCCCAATGTTTCGTATGAAGAACCGGGAGATTTTTCCGTTATGGAGGGTGAGCAGGAAGTCGATCTTCTCAATCCGGATACCGGAAATATTATGTTTGGAGATATTGTTGTGAACGAAGACAGGGTCAGAAGTCAGGCACAGGAGTATGGTCACAGCACAAAGAGAGAATTTGCTTTTCTTATCGCACACAGTATGCTTCATCTTTGCGGTTACGATCACATGGAGGAAGACGAAGCAAAGGTAATGGAAAAAAAGCAGAGCGATGTTCTTAATACACTTGGTATAACAAGAGACTGAAAAATAAAATTGGAGATCAAACATGAAAAAGTACTACGAAGAAAAAAGAATAAGACCCGACGTGCTTACAGCCGCTGTATATTGTTCAATCATAATACTTATGCTGTATGAGGTTGTGGCGATAAGGATTTACGGAGAGAAAGGTGCAGGTTATTCTGCGGGCTCTCTTGCGATATTCTTTGCATTTTATTGTTCTTTCGTTCTTGCCGTGCAGAAGGCCGTATGGGTAATGGTGCGTGTAAGAGCAAGAAAATCCCAGTACAAGAATGCTGAGGAGAATATGAAGAAAACTCTTAAGATATTCGCTTTTACAGGCGTTCTGGTGACTGTGGTATTTACCTTTATAGGTATCAATTTCTCCGATCTTTTGCTTGGATCGAACAGAGGAAGTTTTCAGTTTCTTATATCGACTTTTTCAGTATTGTTCCTGTGCGTTCAGGGTGTTATAAGAGGTTATCTGCAGGGTGTCGGATATACAAAGCCGATAGTTGTTTCCGATGTTTTGATGGCTGTTGCGGCATTCCTTGTCGGAACATTGTTTTCTGCGATCATGTACGGATACGGACTTAAAGTAAATACTCTTTTCCATGTCGAAGAATTCAGTGCGGTATACGGCTCGACGGGAATGACACTCGGACTCTTTGTGGCATCGATCGTCGGACTTGTGCATACATCTGTAAGCTTTTATGTAAGAAGAAATGAGCTTGAAGAGATAGGAAAGAGAAGTGCGCCGAGATACGTTGACAGTAAGAATGACGTTATGTCGGGACTCAGGCCTATTTTGTTCATGTATGCTTCACCCGGAATAGCTCTTTTGGTCGATCAGGTCTTTTACATGATCCATCACAGAACTGTCGGAAGTAAGGCGGATCCTATATATAACTACGGTATTTATGCGGGAAGAACTATTCCCATTGTAATAACATTTTCACTTCTTTGCTGTCTTCCTTTTCTTATCGAGTGGAACAGGATCAGAGCGAGATTTGAGAGAGATGAGCCTGAAAATGCGGGAGAAAAGCTCTCGAGATTTGTAAAACATTTTATTGAGATCACGGTTCCGGTCGCATTGTTTATCTTTACATTGGCTTCATCTGTAGACACGCTCGTATACTGGAAGGGAAATGATTTTAGCGTTGAGCTTTTGAGAGCGGCAAGTTGTTTGATCATTCTTGTTCCTTTTGCGATTTTCTTTTCGTGGATCTTGTTCCATGCGGGTAAGTCTATACTTATTGTATTTGGACTCGGAATAACATGGCTTGTTCATATTGCGATGCTGTTTGTATGCGCGAGTGTCGGAAATATCGGATTGTACGGAGTATTGATCCCTGTTATCGTTTCATTTCTGGTTTATGACATTCTTTCGCTTATTGTCTTTAAGAAAATGCTTAAAGCAGATTATGCTCTTTTGGTAAATTTTGCAAAGACGCTTGTGGCAGCGGCTGTAGCCGGATTTGTGGTGTTTTTGATCGATATGGTTTTGGTAAAAAATATAGGTGAGATTCTTTCACTTGTTGTTTGTACGCCTGTTTTCTACGTTATATACATTGCGATCATGGTTATGATCGGAAGCATTGACGAGAGAGAACTTAGAAGTATTCCTTTTGGTAAGTACTTTAAGGCACTGCCTGTTTTTATCAAGACTGACGAAGCGTAAGAGGATTTTGTGTGAGTAAAAAAGTTTACGTTGCAGGAGGCGGCGCGGCAGGAATGTGCGCGGCTGTATATGCTGCAAGAAACGGTGCAGATGTGACGATTGTTGAGAAGAATACAAGGCTTGGAAAAAAGCTTTCCGTTACCGGAAACGGAAGATGCAATCTTACCAATCTCGATATGCGCCCTGAATACTATAACAAGGCTGCGCAGGGACGGATGAAGAACTGGCTTTCACTTTACGGCCCCGAAGAGACGATAAAGTTTTTTAAATCACTGGGGGTAATTGTAAAGAGTGAAGACGGGTATATCTATCCTGTTTCGGGACAGGCTTCTACGGTCGTTAATGCGCTCATAAACGAGCTTAAAAGACTTAATGTGAATGTTATCACGGAAAGTCAGGTTAAGGCTGTTAAAAAGGCTGAAAATGAGAAATCGCCGTATGTTCTTGTGACAAACAAGGATAAATACGAAGCAGATGCCGTTATTCTTGCGCTCGGATCGCTTTCCGGTGCAAAGAGCACAATGTCAACCGGAGACGGATATTATATCTGCAAGCAGCTTGGAATGAATCTTAAAGATACATATCCCGCTCTTGTCGGATTTAAGTGCGAGGATGACGGAACCATGCCGGATGCTGGAGTAAGAGCTGCTGCAAGGATTTCTTTTTATCTCGGAGATGAGCTTTTGACTTCGGAGAGCGGAGAACTTCAGATATCCAGGGATGGAATATCGGGAATACCCGTAATGCAGGCAAGCAGGGAAATAATCAAGTTTGTTTCTGAGAAAAAGCCCGTGGTCGCTTCGGTAGATTTTTTCCCGGAATATGATGAAGAAGATTTTGAAGCCCTTAAACGGGATATGTATAAGCTTCGCGATAACAGAACTCTTGAGGAGTTTTTGCTTGGGTTTGCAAACAGCAATATAAATTCGACGGTGCTTAAAAAGATGAAACTGTCGCCGGCCATGCATATGAAGAATATTGCAGACAGCATGGTATCGTGTATACTGGACAGATACAGAGATATACGTTTTAATCTTAAAGAGAGCTATGGCTATATTCAGTCACAGGTGACGACAGGCGGAATGAGCCTTGGTGATATCGGCGACGACATGTCGGTTGTTGGCTTTCCCGGAGTATACCTCGTCGGAGAACTTCTTGATGTTGACGGAAGATGCGGCGGATACAATCTTCAGTTTGCATGGACGAGCGGAAGTATAGCAGGTACGGCGGCTTCAATGTAAGGGCATTTGGAAATAGGAATTATATGATAAGGATCAATCAGATTAAATTACTTAATGACGGTAAAAATATGCGCAGTCATAATGAGCTTTGCGATGTCTTAAAGAAAAAGGCAGCAAAGCTTTTGCGTATAACGGAAAATGATGTCGAAGACATTGTTATAATGCGTCAGTCGATAGATGCAAGAAAGAAACCTCAGATAGTAGACGTCTTTATGATCGATGTTTCCGTAAAGGGAGCTTCCGACAAAAAGGCTGAGGAAAAAATTGTTTCAAGAGCGAAGGATAAAGGAATCACGGTCGTTACTCCCGTTACTTACAATTTTTTGGAAAGAGCGGGAATTGAGGGCGATATGCCTTCAAAGGCTTTGGATACAAGGATCGCTGTTATAGGATCCGGACCTGCGGGACTTTTTTGCGCATATATGCTTGCATCAAACGGCTTTAAGCCTGTTGTTTTTGAGAGAGGCGCCGATGTCGACAAGAGGCAGGAAATAGTCGAAAAGTTCTGGGAGACGGGAAAGCTTGATACCCGCACCAATGTGCAGTTTGGAGAAGGCGGAGCCGGAACTTTTTCTGACGGCAAGCTAAATACAATGGTAAAAGACAAGGACGGAAGAGGAAGAAAAGCTTTGTCCCTGTTTACTGCTTTTGGAGCAGATAGTAAGATAATGTATGACGCGAAGCCTCACATCGGAACGGACGTACTCAGAAAAGTCGTAAAAAATATGAGAAATGAGATAATTTCTCTCGGCGGCGAGTTTAGATTTGAGACGCAGGTTACGGATATTGTCTTAAGCAAAGACGGAGGTGTGAATGCTCTTGTTGCAAACGGCGAAGAGATTCCGTTTGATATAGCCGTTCTTGCTATAGGACACAGTGCGAGAGATACTTTTTCAATGCTAAAAGACAGAGAAGTATCGATGCAGAAGAAGCCTTTTGCAGTCGGATTTAGGGTTGAACATCCGCAGAAGCTGATAAATCTTTCGCAGTACGGAATCGAGGAGCCAAAGTCGCTCCCTGTTGCTTCGTACAAACTTGTTATGAATACCAAAGAGGGGCGCGGTGTTTACTCTTTTTGCATGTGCCCCGGAGGGTATGTCGTCAATGCTTCGTCCGAGGAGGGGAGACTTGCCGTAAACGGAATGAGTTACAGCGGCAGAGATTCCGAAAATGCCAATTCTGCGATCATAATCACGGTCGATCCTAAAGATTTCGGATCCGATGATGTTCTTGCGGGAGTTGAGTTTCAGAGAAAACTTGAAGAAAAAGCATATGAACTTGGCGGAGGAAAGATTCCCGTTGAGTACTACGAAGATTTTAAGAAAGCGGTCTCTCCGTTTGAAGATAAGACGGGCGATAAAAATAATCCGAAAGAACCTGTCAGATTCAGAGATGTATGCAAGCCCAACACGAAGGGCGCGTATGTTTTTTCAAATGTTCATGAGATCTTACCGGACGATCTTAATAAATCCTTTGTTGAAGGAATGGAGAAGTTCGGTACAATGATAAAGGGATATAATTCACCGGATGCTCTTATCGCCGGTGTGGAAACAAGAACTTCGTCGCCCGTAAGAATTAATCGTACGCAGAGCGGTGAGTCAGAAAATATTAAAGGACTTTATCCGTGCGGTGAAGGAGCCGGATATGCAGGCGGAATCATGTCTGCAGCTATGGATGGTATCAAGATAGCCGAATTTATTGCAAAAAAATTAGTAGAAACTTTGCGCTGATTCAAATACAATGGAAGGTACCGATGGAAAAAGACTTAATAAGAAAAGATGTCTTACAAAAAAGAGACGAACTCAGTGTATATAAGATTGAGGTAAAAAGCAGGGAGATTTTTGAGGAACTTGTCACAAGACCCGAATATATCGAGGCTTCCAATATTCTTACATACGCCTCTGTCAGAAATGAAGTTAAGACAGATGAGATTATTCTTGATGCGCTTGCACTTGGGAAAAGAGTTTTTTGCCCTAAGGTTACAGATAAGAAAAACGGCATAATGAAGTTTGTGAGGATATACGAGCCGGAAAATCTTGTTCCGGGTGATTACGGTCTTATGGAACCGGAGATTAGGGATGACAGTGAGATATTCGATCCGGATTTTTATGCCGATGAATCAAATGTTCGCCGGATAGACGGTGAAAATGCCGGAAAGACAATGGTCATCGTTCCGGGAGTTGCTTTTGATGAGAAAGGCAACAGGATAGGTTATAAGGGAGGATTCTACGACAGATTTCTCTCAAAAGTAAGCTATGCCGATACAGTGGCACTTTGCTATAAGATTCAGATTGTTGATGAGATTATACCGAGTGAATATGATATTCCCGTAAAGAGTATCATTCACGAGAAATAAAGGAGCTGGAGAACATAGATGGAACTTATTGAGATTTGTAAAAAAGCTAAAAAAGTAAAATACGAGATTCAGTGTCTTACCACGAAAGAGAAAAATGACGCTCTTCTTGCGGTTGCGGATAAACTTGTTGCTGAGGCAGACAGTATTATTGCAGCAAATGCGAAGGATTATGAGAGAGGCGTTTCAAACGGAATGCACAAAGGCCTTTTGGACAGACTTCTTCTTGATAAAAAAAGAATTGAAGCTATGGCTGAGGGACTTAGGCAGGTTGCGGCTCTTCCCGATCCTATAGGAGAAGTTATCGATAGCTTTTCACGTCCCAATGGGCTTCAGATAAAGAAAGTCAGGGTTCCTATGGGTGTTATCGGTATAATTTACGAAGCAAGGCCCAATGTTACGGCTGATGCTTTTGCGCTTACTTTTAAAGCGGGTAATGCTGTTGTTTTAAAAGGCGGAAGCGATGCCATAGACAGCAATATTCAGATTGCAAATGTTATGAGAGCTGCACTTTCGGAATGCGGTATCAATCCCGATGCGATCCAGCTCATTGAAGATACGGACAGAGCAGTTACGACTAAGTTTATGCAGATGAATGAGTACATAGATGTTCTTATTCCCAGAGGAAGTGCAAGACTTATAAATGCTGTGGTTGAGAATTCTACTATTCCCGTTATCGAGACAGGTACGGGTAATTGTCACATCTATGTAGATAAGGATGCCGATATTGACAAGGCAATCCCTATCATTATCAATGCCAAGACTCAGAGAATAGGCGTATGTAATGCCGCTGAATCTCTGGTTGTCCATGAGGATATTAAGGATAAGTTCCTTCCTCTTTTTGAAAAAGCGATGAACGAGCACAATGTTGAGATAAGAGGCGACGAGGAAAGCCGCAAACTTATGAACAGTGCCGTTTCCGCTACTGAAGAGGATTTTGGAAAAGAGTTCCTTGATTATATTATTTCCGTTAAAACAGTTAAGAATGTCGATGAAGCCATCGATCATATAAACAAGTATAATACAAGTCACTCGGATGCCATCGTTACAGAGAATGAAGAGACTGCAAAGAGATTTCTTGAAAGAGTTGATTCCGCTTGTGTATATGTAAATGCTTCAACGAGATTTACAGACGGATTTGAGTTTGGATTCGGAGCCGAGATCGGTATAAGCACGCAAAAGCTTCATGCGCGCGGACCGATGGGACTTAAAGAACTTACATCCTATAAGTATCAAATTGTCGGAGAGGGACAGATCAGGTAATGAAAAGTAGAAAAGAAGATTCTGAATTTCTTGAGGAAAAACAGCATGTCATAGATGTGGCGAATGAGTTGCACAAAAAAGGCTATTTACCACGTACATGGGGAAGTGTTAGCTGCAGAGTCGACAAGGAAATCTTTTTGATAACTCCGAGCGGTATCAGATATGAAGATATGACGCCGGATATGATTTGCCTTGTTAATCTCAAAAATCTGAACTTCATGGGAGAGTATGATCCGTCTTATGAAAGAGGAGTGCATGCGGCTTGCTACAGAACCAGAAAAGATGTGGAGTTTGTTGCTCTTACACATCAGGTTTTTGCTTCATGTGCCGGAGTTTTGGGACTTAAAAGAATATATACATATGTTGAGGATGAGGATGTTGTCATCCCCTGTGTTCCTTATGCTTATCCCGGAAGTGCCAAACTTGCGGGAAATGTTGCTGCGACCATAAAGAAAAACAGGGAGTCCGACAGTTTTATCTTGTCTAATCACGGTGCATTGTTCATGGGAGCAAACTCCGATGAAGTCATTGAGAATATCGAGAGAATCGAGGATGCCTGTGATAATTTCCTTATGGATGTATGTAAGACCGATATGTATCATGGCGTTGAAGAGGGCTTCGGAAGCCATCTTGAAGGCGATGAGATTATTTATGATGTCGAAGATACACCTGAGCGTGTTAAGCATATTCACAGAGAAATCTATGACAGAAGACCGGATGTAAAATACATAGTTCACAATAAGTCTGACGCGGTTATGACGGTATCAAGAACCGCGACTCATTTGAGACCTCTTTTGTTCGACTTTGCGGAGCTTGTCGGATACAGCGTTAAGATTCCGAGTAACGAGCACGGAAAAGACGGACACAGTTATCATAATATCAAGAAAAATTCCAATGCAGTTTTTGCGCTTAATGACGGTGCTTATTGTATAGGTGAGACTTTGGAGGATGCGGTTGCCGCGTCTATAGTTCTGGATAAGGGATGTATTGCTTATCTTGCGGCTCTTCGTCACGGAGAAGGCCATCCCATATCTTATCTTGACTGCATCAAGATGAATAAGTATTACAAAAAGGTTTATTCAAGAATTTCATCCGATTATCTTGAAGAGAAATACAGAGATGAATTTGAAGATGACGAAGACGATGAAGAAGAGGAAGATATTGTAAGAAGACCGTCAAGGAAAACTTCACGCGAATCCTCCGGAGAGTCAGCAAGGGAATCTTCAAGAACATCAGGGAGAGAATCTTTGAGAAAAGCTTCAAGAGAATCCGGTAGAGAATCTTTAAGGGAATCTTCGAGAGAAGCTTCAAGGGAGTCAGCACGTGACTCCAAGAGAGAATTAAGAAGAGAATCTGACAGAAGAGCAAAGAGAAATATAGATATTGATCTGGATCTTGATGAAGATCAGGATGATGATCTTGATATGGTTTCGAGCAAAGTTGCCAGAAGAGAAGCAATAAAGAAATCGATAAACAATTCACTCAGAAAACCCGAACCTACTAGAGAACTTTCAAAATTACCCAAAAGAGAATCGTTTAGAAGAGCTCAGGATGATTTTGACGAGGATTTTGAGGAAGAGGAGCCTAAAAGAACTCCGAAAAGAGAGTCATTCAGCGAATCTATAAAGAACCTCAGGAAAAATCCGAGAACTGCTTCAAGGAAGACTGTTTCGGATGAATATGAAGATGATTTCGAAGATGAGCTTGAAGACGATTTTGACAACGATTTTAACGATGATGAGTATCATGATGACTATGAGGAAGAATATATAGAAGGCTTTGAAGAAGAGTACGATGACGACTTTGACGAGGGTTTTGGAGATGATTTCGAAGAAGAGTTCAGGGAAGAATTCGGCGATGAATTCAGGGCTGATTATTCCAAAATGAGATCGAAAGGAAAAGGAAACTCAAGAGGATCGTTTGGAGACGATTCAAGCAAGAGAACGAGGAGAAGATGATCAGAAAACCGGACAGCATAAAGAAAGGTGACACCATAGGAATAACCGCTCCTTCATTCGGTGCGGCTATAGAACCGTATAGTTTTTTGATAGATATTGCCGAGAACAGGATAAAAGGCAGAGGTTACAATATTATCGAGGGTAAGACGGCAAGGATGGGAGACGGACTTGGAATAAGCACCGATCCCAAAGTTACAGGTGCCGAGCTTACGGATTTTTATAAGAGAGACGATATTGATGCGATTATCTCTGCGGGCGGCGGAGAGCTCATGGTTGAGACTATCTCAAATGTTGATTTTGAGATTATAAAAAGCGCCAGGCCCAAGTGGTTTGTCGGATATTCCGACAATACGAGCTTTTTGCTTCCGCTTGTTACTATCGCAAATACATGTGGGATTTACGGCCCCAATATTACGGGATATGCCAAAGAATGGGAAGGTACCGAGAATGACGCCTTCGCATTGCTTGAGGGAACAAAGAAGGTATTTAAGGGCTATGACAAATTTGTAAAGCATAAAGAAGAAAAAGAGGAAATAGATTATTCCAAGCCTTTTGTATACAAATGCGATGCGAAAAAAGTTTTGACCAATTACGATTGTTCTTCAAAGAAAGCCGAGAAGACAGATGGCAAAGTAAGCATGCAGGGAATCCTGCTCGGCGGTTGCATCGACGTAATGGCCAATATGATAGGAACAAGATTTGATAAAGTCGCGGATTTTGTAAAAAAATGTGATGATAAAATTTTGTGGGTTATCGAAAACTGTGAGCTCAATCCCATGAGCTACAGAAGAGCAATCTGGAATATGAAGGAAGCCGGCTGGTTTGAAAATGTCGGTGGATTTATTGTCGGAAGGTCAAACGGATGCTTTGACGGAGATATGATGGGCGTTGACAGATTTAACGCACTTACGGATCTTTTGCAGGATTATGGGGCTCCTATAATCTTTGATGCGGATATCGGGCATATCGATCCGATGCTTCCCGTTGTAATGGGGGCAAGAGCAGATGTATCGGCAGATGCCGATAATCTTGAAATAAGGTATTTATAATAAACGGGCGTGATTGCCATTTTCTTGAATTTTACATTCGAGAATATATAATTATAAATATAAAAAGAGAAGAGAAAATAAGATTGTTGTTAGACACGGAGGAAAAATTTATGACTGGAATGAAAAAAAATCTTATTACTGCGCTTGGTACATTTTTGGTTGCAGGATCGCTCATGTCTGTTAATGCGCATGCAGAAAGTGATCTTCCCATGTACTTTGACTTTGGGGATACTGTAATTAATATGAACGCAGGAAGCGAACACACAATGCATATGAGGTCAAAATTTAACTATACATATCATCTTGGACCTCACACAAGTAACGGAACATATCTTGAGTGCTCATTTAAGAGCGGAACACAGGATGTTATTTTCCATGTTGGCGCCGATGAGCAGGCTAAAGACGTACCTTTCTATTTCTATATTGATGATGAAAAGGTTCAGTCAGACGGCACATACGATGAGGTTCTTGTTCGCGTAGGAAATGCCGCTCAGACTTCAGAGTCTGTTCAGGTTGAGCTTGCAAAGAAAGCGACAGGAACTGTAAAGAAGAACGGAAACGTTGCAATGCTTTATAACGATAAGGATGTTGCAATGGCATCTTTCTCTCTTACAAACGGAAACGGACAGATGGCAACAATTTCTTTAAAGGGTGTTGCCGTAAATGAAGGTTCCAAGTATTTTGATGTTGTATCGGCAACTGATTCCGCACCTGTTATTTCTGAATCAGACAAGGCTGTTATGACAGCAAACGGATTTGTCGGAGTATGCGTAAACGGCAAGTATAAAAACTGGTAATTATTATATAAATATACATTCAGGAGGCATGTTGTAAAATGGCTGGAAAAGACAAGTATGTGGCTTATGTATCTAGCTACACTTCCGGACTTGGTTCCAAATTTGGAATTAAAATTTATGACGTTGATATGAAAAACGGCAGATTTAAGGAGAAGCAGAAGGTTGAAATAACCAATTCATCTTATATCGGAATATCTCACAATAAGAAGACTCTGTATTCCATTACGGATGCGGGTGTCGAGGCTTATCATATTCTGCCCGACGGAGGCCTTGAATTCTTAAATGAGGCTTCAATCAACGGAATGCGTGGATGTTATCTCAATATGGATCAGGAAGATAATTATCTTTTGACAGCCGGATACCATGACGGTAAGGTGACAATCCTTAAGCTTAACAAAGACGGAAGTATCGGTGAGATCACCGATGAGAGATATCATAAGGGTCTCGGAACAGCAGCCGGAAGAAATCACGTGCCTCATGTACAGTGTATAAAAGTATCTAAGGATAATAAGTATCTCCTTGCAGCCGATCTTGGAATGGACAGAGTTAATGTATATTCTCTCAATGTTGAGTCCGGTAAGATCAAAGAAGTTGATGTTATTCACTGTGATCAGGAATCTTCACCCAGACATATGCAGTTTTCCAAAGACGGAAGATTTCTTTATGTTTGTCTTGAGCAGAAATGCGGCATTGAAGTATATGAGTATACAGACAATAACGGCGATCCAGAATTTAACAAGATTCAGACCGTATCTAATTCAGATGAAGCTGATTCTATCGGTGTTGCAAGCAGTGCGCTTACATTCTCCGAGGACTACAACTATCTTGTAAGTTCGACAGCGGGAGAGAACAATGTAATTATTTACAAGGTTGATAAGGAAACGGGACTTCTGACAAAGAAAATCCAGCTTCCGATCGCGGGCGAATATCCTAAGGATGCTGCTTTGTTCCCTGACAATAAGCATCTTGTATCACTCAATCATGAGTCGGATTCGCTTACATTTTTTAAGGTTGATCTTGAGGCAGGAACGCTTGTAATGAACGGACCAGAAGAGCACGTAAATAGACCTAACTGCATTGTATTCCACAAATTAGAGGGATGATATAAATTAGTGTCCTGTAAAAATAGAGCCTGTAAATACATTCTTTTAAAGAGTTTGTATTTACAGGTTTTTTCTTTTTTGCAAAAAAAGTTTTTTACTTCTTGTAGAAGTTTATTATGTTTGAGGCTTTCGCGGAAATGTTGGAGATCAAAAGGTCGAGGAGTGTGAAAGCACACATGCTCTCAACTACAACAACGGCTCTCGGAACCACAACGGGGTCGTGACGACCTTTTATATTTATTGATATATTTTCATTCGATTTGTTTACGGTGTTCTGCGAACGCGCAATGCTGGGTGTCGGCTTTACATAAGCTCTGATTACAATCTCGCTTCCGTCTGACATTCCGCCCAGAATTCCTCCTGAGTTATTTGTTTTTTTAGAAACAGAATTGTTCTCATAAATGAATTCGTCGTTGTTTTCCGAGCCGTATAGTTTCGCTGCTTTGGTTCCGCAACCTATCTCGACGGCTTTAACGGCACCGATACTCATGACAGCTCTTGCAAGGAGAGCATCAAGTTTATCGAAAACAGGTTCGCCGATTCCTGCGGGAACGCCTTTTATGCGGCATTCTATAACACCGCCTATTGAGTCCATGTTTTCGCGGCATTTCATGATAAGATCCATAGCTTTTTTATCCGCTTCTGTATCGGGCATGGATGTTGGTGTTGTATATATTGCATTTCTGTCAAATTTTTCGTCATCGATCTCCACATCTCCGATAGAGCGTGTGTATGCATAAACGTCGATCCCCATCTCTGACAGCAGTTTCTGACAGAGAGCACCTGCGGCAACCCTGCCTATCGTTTCTCTTCCTGAAGAGCGTCCGCCGCCTCTGTAGTCTCTGAAGCCGTATTTTTCATCAAAGCAGTAGTCGGCGTGGCCGGGGCGATAGTAGCTTGCGATCTCACTGTAGTCGGAAGATCTTTGAGAAGTATTTTTTACCATCATGGAAATGGGAGTTCCGGTTGTTTTTCCTTCAAATATTCCGGAGAGTATGCAGACTTCGTCGTCCTCTTTTCTTGATGTTGTGGCAGATGAAGTTCCGGGTTTTCTTCTGTCGAGGAATTTTTGAATATCTTCTTTGGTGAGATCGAGTCCTGCGGGGAAGCCGTCAACAACGACTCCGAGCGCTTCGCCGTGAGATTCTCCCCATGTTGATATTGTAATGTTTTTTCCGAGTGTTGAACCTGACATAGGCATCCTTTCATGTTGACAAAAATTATTGAAATAAAATATATGATTTAGCGCATTGTGGCGCATTATCAGCTATAAAAAATGATGAAATATACGGTAAAGTGTTATATAATATGATATAGATTTCTAAGCCATAAACGCGTATAACATATCATATTATACGCGTTGTCATATTACAAGCCAAGTATCCGAAATGAGAGGGGATTTCCGATATGAACGCTAGTAGCTTACAGATGAAGCTTGCTTATAAGAACAAGATCTTTTCCAAGGTAAAAAAATTTAACAGAAAACATAAAGCGTTTTGCTTTTTGGGTATCTGTTATGCTTTTGCGGCAATCGCGCTTTATGATATCCTTTTCTACTTTTATAGAAGCAGTAAGAGGTATATTTGTCTTGCCTGCGGACTGTTGTTTTTTGTTTTTAGCAGCAGTTTTTCGTATCCTGCGATGTCACTTAATATCAGTTTTGCGTCGGATGTGAGCGTTGACGGATATTCTTCCGATTCGGAAGAAGTGCTTTCCAGTGAGGAAGTTGCCGAGTCTGATGCGGAACTTGCAGTCAGTCAGGATATTGATTCCGAACTTATCAGGGAAGCGATGGAAAGTGAGAATCCCGATGTAGCGGAGGCTGAGCATTTTAATCCCGAGAAGCAGGCCTCTCTTTCTGAAATTCTTGAAGCAACGGGGGATGGCGCAGCAGTGACCGAGGAGACGGATGAAGGGACAGATCTTTCGAATCCGGATGAGATTAATTTTGACGGCAGCGACTGGAAGATAATGCTTGTAAATAAGCAGCATCCGATTCCGGATGATTATGAATTTCCACTCGGAACCATAAGTGGTACGATGAGATGCGATGAGAGGATAATTGCTCCGCTTCTTGAAATGATGAGAGCCGCAAATGCGGACGGAGTGGCACTTATTATCTGTTCTCCCTACAGGGACAGAGACAGGCAGACAATGCTTTTTAACAACAAAGTCAGCAGGTACATGGAAGGCGGAATGAACTATATGGAAGCGTATAATCTTGCTTCCCAGGCGGTTACCGTTCCCGGATCTTCCGAGCATCAGATCGGCCTTGCGATAGATATTATAACGGAAGGATATTCAAGTCTTGATGAGGGATTTGGTAATACACGCGCCGGAAAATGGCTTGCCGACAACAGCTATAAGTACGGATTTATTTTGAGATATCCTGCCGGAAAAGAGAATATTACAAGTATTGAATTTGAACCCTGGCATTTTAGATATGTGGGGGTTGACGCGGCGACTGTTATACACGAAAATGGTATCTGTCTGGAAGAATTCTGGAATACTTATGTTAATTAGAGGATTTATATGTACAAAATTGTAAATAAGGACGGGAACGCCAAGAGCGCTACTTTTTCCACCGTTCACGGTGAAATACAGACTCCTGTATTTATGAATGTCGCAACGGTTGCGGCTATAAAGGGAGGAGTATCTACAAGAGATCTCGAGGATATCGGCACTCAGGTTGTTCTTTCAAATACGTATCATTTGCATTTGAGACCGGGAGACGATCTGGTATACAGAATGGGCGGACTTCATAAGTTTATGTCGTGTAACAAGCCTATTCTTACAGATTCGGGTGGATTCCAGGTCTTTTCTCTTGCTAAGACAAGAAAGATAAAAGAGGAAGGAGTATACTTCCATTCGCATATTGACGGACATAAACTGTTCATGGGCCCTGAGGAGAGTATGAGGATACAGTCCCATTTGGGATCGACCATCGCGATGGCGTTTGATGAGTGTCCTTCTGCTAAGGCAGAGCATGAATATGTGCAGATGTCTGTGGACAGAACGACAAGATGGCTTGAGCGATGCAAAAAAGAGATGGACCGACTGAACGGCCTCCGGTATACGGTTAATCCGCATCAGATGCTTTTTGGAATCAATCAGGGAGCTATATTTAACGATATCAGGATAGAGCATGCCAAGAGAATCGCAGATATGGATCTTGACGGCTACGCTGTCGGAGGACTTGCGGTCGGTGAGAGCCACGAGGAAATGTATGATGTTCTTGAACATGTTGTGCCTTTTCTTCCCGAGGATAAGCCGACATATCTAATGGGTGTCGGAACACCGGCAAATATCCTTGAAGCCGTGGACAGGGGAGTAGACTTTTTTGACTGCGTTTATCCAAGCAGAAACGGAAGACACGGACATCTGTATACCAAGAGAGGTCATATCAATATATTAAATGCCAGATATGAGCTTGATGACACGCCTATTGAAGAGGGCTGTCAATGTCCCGCGTGCCGGAGCTATTCCAAGGCATATATAAGGCATCTTCTTAAGGCCGGTGAAATGCTTGGAATGAGGCTTTGCGTTCTTCATAACCTGTACTTTTACAATAATCTGGTAAAAGAGATCAGAGAAGCGATAAGAAGCAATAATTATCAGGCTTACAAGAAGAAAACTTTGGAGAGCATGTCAGAGTTTGATTCGGTTATCTCAAGCGAGTCATATAATATTGCCCGAAATTGGAGAAAAGGTTAAATTTGTAATGTGTCCGGATGAATTTTGACTACTTGAATTTGCCGTTTCTTTCTAGTATTATTGTTTGGTATATAATTAAAGAATAAGTTTTTGGAGGATGTTATGTTATTATATTTTACTGAAGCAGCAACAGAGCCTGTTTCTGCAGGTTCTGCAATTGTACCGACATTACTTTTTTATGCTGTGGTAATGGCAGTGTTCTATTTCCTGCTTGTTCGTCCCAACAGTAAAGAGCGTAAGCAGAAAGCGCAGGTATTGGCTGCATTGGCTGTAGGTGACAGCGTAAGAACCACAGGTGGTTTTATCGGAACTATCATTGACATCAACGACGATATGGTTATTGTAGAGTTTGGTAACAATAAGAATTGTCGTATCCCCATGGTTAAGGATGCAATTGTTGAAGTTGAGAAGCCCGAGGACGCAATCGCTTCTTCAAACGATAGCACCAAGGATTCAAAGAATTCAAAGAAAAAGTAATTAAATTTTGATTCTGTTAAGCCTGATTGGTGCTTGCGCACTCAATCGGGCTTTATTGCATAATGAGATGAAAATCATTAAATTATGACTTAAAAAATACATTATAGAAAAGAGATACGGGTATGAAGCTTAATATTACATGTATTCCTGGTGACGGAATAGGACCTGAAATTGTTACGGAAGCAAAGAAAGTACTTGATAAAGTTGCTTCGGAATTTGGACACTCCATTGAATATAAGGATATTCTGATGGGCGGTTGCTCAATAGATGTTCACGGTGTGCCTCTTACTGATGAGGCTATTGAAGATGCAAAGGCTGCCGATGCCGTACTTATGGGATCAATCGGCGGAAATACATCAACATCCCCATGGTATAAACTTGAGCCTTCACTCAGACCTGAAGCAGGTCTTTTGAAGCTCAGAAAATCACTTAATCTTTTTGCCAACTTAAGACCTGCATATCTTTATCCTCAGCTTAAGGATGCTTGTCCTTTAAAAGAAGCTGTTGCGGATAAAGGTTTTGATATGCTTATTATGAGAGAGCTTACAGGCGGTCTTTACTTTGGCGAGAGATGGACAAAGGAAGAGAACGGTGAGCAGGTTGCGACAGATACTCTTGTTTATAAAGAGAGTGAGATCAGAAGGATTGCAATAAGAGCTTTTGATGTTGCAAGAAAGCGCAGAAAGAGCGTTATAAGCGTAGATAAAGCAAACGTTCTTGATTCTTCAAGACTTTGGAGAAAAGTTGTTGAGGAAGTAAAGAAGGATTATCCCGATGTAACACTTGAGCATATGCTCGTAGATAACTGCGCAATGCAGCTTGTAAAGGAGCCTACACAGTTTGATGTCGTTCTTACCGAGAACATGTTCGGTGATATTCTTTCGGACGAAGCAAGTATGATCACGGGATCTATCGGAATGCTTCCCAGTGCTTCACTTAATGATACAAGCTTTGGATTGTACGAGCCCAGTCACGGAAGCGCCCCTGATATTGCGGGAAAAGATATTGCTAATCCTATTGCTACCGTGCTTTCTGCAGCAATGATGCTCAGATATTCCTTTAACCTTGATAAGGAAGCGGATGCTATAGAAAATGCCGTTCGCAAGGTTTTGGAAGACGGTTACAGGACAACGGATCTTATGCCTAAGGGCGGGGAAGATAACTTTAAACTCGTCGGTTGTCGCATGATGGGAGACTTATTGGTTGAGCGTATCAGCAATTGCTAAAACTGAAAAGAAAATAAATGAGCTTCTTCCGAAAAGCCCCGAAGGAATGGCAGTTACGCTTTTTGTTATTGCGATGGCTTCTTACTATCTGTGGAGAATGTTCGCGATATCTCCGAATTACGACGAACTGTACACATTTTATTATTTTATTTCGAAAGGGCCTTTGTATTCAGCGGTACATTGGCCTCTTCCGAATAATCATGTGGGTTATTCGATACTGTCTTCGATGCTTTACCGCTTTGGTAATTCTTATATTGCACTAAGGGGTGTGTCGTATGTTGCGGCTATTGCAAATCTTATTCTGGTTTACAGGATATGCAGAAAATATTATTCGCATGCGATACCGTTCGGAGCTGTGGTTCTTTATGCATCGATGCAGATAGTAAATGATTACAGCGTTCTCGGAAGAGGATATACACTCGCTACGACCTGCTTTTTACTTTCGATATATTATATCGGTTATATTTGCAGGCTCGGAACCGAAAAGAAGTCGTATTATTTTTTGTTCGGAGGAACTCTGGTCCTTGGAATGTATATTGTTCCGAGCAGCATCTACTGGGTAGTGCCGGTTTGGGCTTCGGGTGCGATATTTCTTTTTATCAATGCGATGAGAAGTAAGGGTGTATACAGTTCGATTTCCGAGAATATCTATTACGGTAAACTCCGTAAACTTTTGGATACCGCGGTGGTTTCCATGACGATCGTCATATTGTTGTATATGATAATATGGCTCGCAATCGGTTCGAACATACTTGTGACTTCGGAAAATTCCGGATTTTTTGAATTATCTCATTTTAGTGTTATTATGAAAGCACCTCATAAAGCTATCCTGACGGGGATGAGATATATGATATCCCATTCATATATTCAGAAGCTTTCTTTGCCGGTTTTCGGACACAGAATCTGGTCATGGTTTATGAGCCTTCTGAATTCTTTGGTGCCGAAGTTTAGCATTATGACACTATTATTCCTGCTTATCAGTCTGGGATGTTTGTTTTATGAATGCTTTAAGCATTTTGAGTACAGCAGGACGGTAATCAATCTTGTTGTTATCGTAAACCTGATGTTTCTTGGCATTGTTTTGCTTTCGCTCCGTACATTGCCATATCTTCGCGTTTTTGGTTATATCGCATTTGTTATCGTCTTGTGCGTCTGTACGGCGCTTGAAAGACTCATAAATGTGAGTATAAGGCTTTATAACCGGAGGAAACTCAGCGCAAAAGGTGTTGAGGGCGTTAAGTCTCATGAAGAGATCGAGACGGTGGAAAAGGGCGATAAATGGTATTCGGGTATCGGAGTATATATCCCGGTTATTGTAATAGTGATTCTTTTTATTTTCAGATTTTTTGACCCGGGATTTAGTTGTCAGATAGCTGAAAGAGAAAATAATGTGTTTAATACGCTTTATGTCGCTGAAGTGACAAAGAGGCAAAGCATTGCAGTGCTGGATTGCGATCAGCAATATCTTCTTAAGTTTGGATGGAATATTGATTGCAACAAGACGGATGTTAAAGGTGCCGATTGCGTACTGCTTGATAAGAATATGTTCAATCCGAATTATAACGGAGACGATCTTTGGAAATTCTATCAGACATACAGGACGATTGATTGGGATTATTTATCTTCGATGCACGTAAGATACGAAAATGACAAATTTATTTTATATACTAAGTAAAAGGAGAAAAGATTATGGCTATGAACAGTGACAGAGTTATGGAGGGCGTTCAGCAGGCTCCTCACAGAAGTTTGTTTAATGCTCTTGGATTTACAGAAGAAGAGAGAAGAAAACCTCTTATTGGAATTGTTAGTTCTTTTAATGAAATAGTTCCCGGACACATGAATCTTGATAAGATCACGGAAGCTGTAAAACTTGCGGTAGCAGAAGCGGGCGGTATGCCTGTTGTTGTTCCCGCTATTGCTGTATGTGACGGTATCGCAATGGGACACATCGGAATGAAATATTCTCTTGTAACAAGAGACCTTATCGCGGACAGCACAGAGTGTCTTGCAAAGGCACATGCTTTTGACGGAATGGTATGCATTCCCAACTGCGACAAGAATGTTCCCGGTCTTCTCATGGCTGCTGCAAGGGTTAATATCCCTACAGTATTTGTATCAGGCGGCCCTATGATGGCAGGAAGAGTAGATGGACACAAGACTTCACTTTCTTCTATGTTTGAGGCTGTCGGAAGTGTTTCTGCAGGAAAGATGACTAACGAGAAGCTTTGTGAATATGAAGAGAAGGCTTGTCCTACCTGTGGTTCATGTTCGGGTATGTATACAGCAAACTCAATGAACTGTCTTACAGAAGCAATCGGAATGGGACTTCCCGGAAACGGAACAATTCCCGCCGTATATTCCGCACGTATCAGACTTGCCAAGCATGCGGGCTATGCGGTAATGAATCTTATAGAGAAGAATATCAGACCCAGAGATATCATGACAAAAGAGGCATTTATGAATGCCATGGCTATGGATATGGCTCTTGGATGTTCCACAAATACGATGCTTCATCTTCCTGCAATCGCACATGAAGCAGGTGTGGATCTTGATATGGAGATTGCAAATGAAGTATCAAGCAGAACACCGAATCTTTGCCACCTTGCACCTGCAGGTCCCACATATATGGAAGATCTTAATGAGGCAGGTGGTGTGCTTGCTGTTATGTCAGAGCTTGTTAAAAAGGACCTTATCAATACGGACCTTATTACGGTTACAGGTAAGACAATCAAGGAAAATCTTGAGGGTGTAAAGAATCTTAATCCCGAAGTTATCAGACCTATCGAGAATCCTTACATGCAGTCGGGCGGAATCGCTGTACTTAAGGGTAACATCGCTCCCGATACAGGCGTTGTTAAGAAGTCTGCGGTTGTTCCTGAGATGCTTGTTCATGAGGGACCTGCCAGAGTATTTGACTGCGAGGAAGATGCTATTGAAGCAATCCTTACAGGTAAGATAGTTGCGGGGGATGTTGTTGTTATCAGATACGAAGGACCTAAGGGTGGCCCCGGAATGAGAGAGATGCTCAATCCCACATCGGCTATTGCAGGAAGAGGACTTGGATCGTCTGTAGCACTTATCACAGACGGAAGATTCTCCGGAGCCAGCAGAGGAGCATCTATCGGACATGTTTCTCCCGAAGCGGCCGTTGGTGGACCTATCGCGCTTATTGAAGAAGGCGATATCATCAGTATAGATATTCCAAACAACGCACTTAATGTTAAGGTTTCTGACGAAGAGCTTGCAAAGAGAAAAGAAAAATGGCAGCCCAGAGAGCCCAAGGTTACGACGGGGTATCTTGCAAGATACAGAGAACTTGTTACAAGCGGAAACAGAGGAGCAATCCTTGAGATTCCCGGAACTTCAAAATAATTTGAATAAATCATATAGGATGGTACATATAAAATGCAGTTAAACGGGTCACAGATAGTTTTAGAGTGTCTTAAAGAGCAGGGAGTCGATACCATATTCGGTTATCCCGGCGGAAGTATTCTCAATATATATGATGAACTTTACAAACAGAGTGATGATTTCCTTCATATCAGGACTTCTCATGAGCAGGGTGCTGCACATGCTGCCGACGGATATGCAAGATCTACGGGCAAAGTGGGCGTATGTTTTGCAACAAGCGGCCCAGGAGCAACAAATCTTGTAACCGGTATTGCCACGGCATATATGGATTCTGTTCCGATGGTTGCGATTACCTGTAATGTAAATCTTCCTCTTTTGGGAAAAGATACTTTCCAGGAAGCCGACATTGCCGGAATAACCATGCCTATCACAAAGCACGGTTATATCGTTAAAGATGTAAGAGAACTGGCTGATACTCTGAGGAAAGCATTTAAGATAGCAAGCACCGGAAGACCGGGGCCTGTTATCGTAGATATTACAAAAGATGTAACAGCAAAAAGCTGTGAATTTAAAAAAATTAAAAAAGTTGCTGACAAATCGGCGATAAAGACATATACTGATGATAACATTAATGTAACAATCAAAATGTTAAAAGCGGCAAAAAGACCTTTCATTTATGTGGGAGGTGGTGCTATTATCTCGGGCGCTTCCAAAGAGGTATTGGAATTTGCCGAGAAGTTTGATTGTCCGGTCTGCGACACACTTATGGGAAAGGGTGCTTTTGACGGTACACATCCCCTTTATACCGGCATGATAGGTATGCATGGTACAAAAGCTTCTAATTACGGCGTAAGTGAGTGCGACCTTCTGGTTACATTAGGTGCCAGATTTTCTGACAGAGTAACCGGAAACACTAAGACTTTTGCATCAAAAGCGAAGATTCTTCAGATAGATATCGACGCCGCTGAGATCAATAAGAATATCAGAACAAGTTATTCCATAGTCGGAGATCTTAAGGAAGTTCTTTCTGAGATAAATGCAAAACTTGATCAGATGGATCATACCGAGTGGAAGGAAAAGATAAACGGATACAAGGAAAAATTTCCTCTGAGCTATCAGACGGATAAACTTACCTGTCCGTATATTATCGAGACGCTTTACAAACTTACGCAGGGCGATGCCATTATTTCAACTGATGTAGGACAGCATCAGATGTGGACAGCCCAGTATTATAAGTTCAGAAAGCCGAGAACGTTCCTTACATCAGGTGGCCTTGGAACTATGGGTTACGGACTTGGAGCATGTATTGGTGCAAAGGTTGGAAATCCTGATAAGGTCTGCGTAAATATTACCGGAGACGGATGCTTCAGGATGAATATGCAGGAGCTTGCGACTGCATCGGGCTATGGCCTTCCGATTGTTGAGATCATCATTAACAATAGAGTTCTGGGAATGGTAAGACAGTGGCAGACACTGTTTTATGAAAAGCATTATTCTCAGACGGTATTCGAAGATAAGGTTGACTACTGTATGGTAGCTAAAGCACTTGGTTGTGAGGCTGTCAGAATTACCAAGAAGGAGGAAGTAGAACCTGCTCTTAAGAAGGCGTTAGGTTCAAAAGTACCTGTTGTCCTTGATTGTGTTATTGAAGAGGATGATAAGGTATTTCCGATGGTACCTGCAGGAGCTTCTATAAGTGAAGCTTTTGACGCGAGCGATATTGAAGGGGAGAAGTAATTATGTTTTGGGGAAAGAGAGTAAATGAATGTACGGACAAAATTAATCGGGCGCATTGTGCTCCTGATTATTTCGGGGTTGGTAGTGCTTTATCTGATCATCGGGTACTACTACAGCAAAGGATTTCCATGCGCAGCTAAAGTAAACGGCATTAAATGTACGGGTAAAAGTGTTGCGGAGGTAAATTCCGAACTATGTGAAACAATTAAGTATCAGGGAATAAATGTTATTGACAGAAATGGATCTTCATTGTTTATCAGTGCTGAGGACCTTGGATTTACAGTGGATTATACCGAAGACCTCAATAAGTTTATTTCTGAACAGAATGCTTTATCATGGGGAGTATATGTTTTTAAAGGACTGACGGGCTCAGTACAGCCACGTATCAGTGTTGATGAGGACAAACTTGAAAATATAATCGCAGGCTGGGATATATTTGTTCCTGATGAAACCAGGGATGTTTCCATTGTTAATACGGAGAATGGGTATGAACTTAAGAATACTCTTTTGTGCACTCCCATAAAGGAAAACATTGCTCAGACTGTAGGAAGCGCAGCTACGAGGTTGCAAAGTGAGCTGGATCTTTCTTCCGAACTTTATGACGACTGCTATGAACCTGTTACGCTTACGGAGGAACAGCAGACTATTGTTGATTTTTATGGAAAGTTACAGCGAATCCTTAATTGCGGCATTACATATCAGTTTGGAAACCAGACAATTCCGCTTAAGGGCGAGGTTGTTAACGGATTTCTTTTGACTTACGATCAGCTTTCGGGAGACACTTATGACTATGAAAATCCCGGGCTGGGTAGATTTATTTCAGGCAGTAATGAAGTGGGTATTTCCGGCGACAGTGTTCGTGACCTTGAAGGCTTTGCGGTTACTTCGGACAATGAGCCACTTATATCGGAAGCAAGACTTTATGATTTCTTTTACCAGAAGCAGAAATTATGCGACACGGCTACTATGCTTAAAAGGTATCAGAACGGTGAAGATGTCGAGATAATCTGTAGTAAAGACAGAAAAGGAAGTACCTTTATATTTGACCATAATGCCGAATATAAACATTTGAAGGAAGCTTTTCTTTCGGGATCGTATGAACAGGAAGAAACCAGAAATCTTACGAACCCCAAGAAAGTTGATTTCTTTAATGCCAAGAAGACGCTTGGCGGAACATATATAGAACTTGATATAGCAAACCAACACTTGTATTATTATAGAAATGGAGAGGTATATATAGATACGTTGATCGTATCGGGAACTATGTACGGAGGTCACGGAACTCCGGCAGGTCTTTTCCATGTATATGATAAGCAAAGAAATAAGGTATTGGTAGGAGAGGACTATGAATGTCCGGTCGAATACTGGATGCGTTTGACCGATACGGGAGTAGGTATACATGATGCATGGTGGCAGGAATCGTTTGGAGGTGATATGTATCTCGAATCTGGTTCGCACGGATGCATAAATTGCCCTCCTTACATAGCTCGTCTTCTATATGAAAACGTTAAGGAACAGACGCCTGTAATTGTTTATTACAGAAGCAATGTGACTTACCCATACTAGCTTTCTGTCTGAGCAATCGATTTTTTGGCAGACGGATTGCTTAAGGAATACGAGAGAGTGAATGAAAGATAAAACTAAATTAATCGTGCGAATTGCAGTTCCGGCTTTTGCCGGTTTGATTGTGCTGTATCTGATCATTGGTTACTTTTATAGTAAAGGTTTCCCTTGCTGCACTTGGGTTAACGGAGTGTATTGCACGGGAAAGAGCGTGGATCAGGTAAATTCCGAGCTTTGCAATAAGTTTGATTACAAAGGAATAACCATAAAGGATCAGAGTGGAGCAACACTTTTTGTCAGCGCTAAGGAAATGGATTTTAAGATAGATTATACGGAAGCGCTCAAAGAGTTCATTAAGAATCAGAATGCTTTGTCATGGGGGATATATATATTTAAAGGGCTGACCGGTCAGGTTGAGCCCGATATTTCCTGTGATGAAAAAAAGCTTGCAAAGATAGTCGGTGATTGGGAAATATTTGTACCTCAGGATACGCTTGATGTTTCCATTGTCAAAACGGAAAAGGGGTATGAACTGAAAAACGAACTTTTGTCGGTTCCCAATAAGGAAAGTATCATTGATGCTGTAGATGTGGCTGCGCTTAATGCCGCGTCTGACATCGATCTTTCGTCTAAGGATTATGAGGATTGTTACGGCCCCATAAAACCAAATGCAACTCAGCAGGAGGTTATCGATCTTTATTCAAAGATTGAACCGGTTATAAACTGTAACATTACTTATTTGTATGGAAATAAGAAGATTCCTTTGAAGGACGGAACCGCAAGTAAATTTCTTCTTACCAACGAGGAAATGAAGGAAGGAACGGAAGATTATGATTACGATAATCCGGGACGCGGCCGTTATATTGCCGGAAATTCCGAAGTGGGCCTTTCGGATGTTCGTAATCTTCAGGGATTCGTGGTTACTCAGAATGGCGATCCTTTGATTTCTGAAGCCAGGATCTATGATTTCTTTTACAAGATGGTTAAAGCAGGTTATACCGCGGACGCTCTTGAACGGTACAAGAACGGCGAGGACGTCGAGATGATAATGGTTCCCAAGAATAATCGCGCGGGTAATCCGAAGATATTTGATAACGTCGCTGAGTATAATTACCTTAAGAAGGTTTTTTCTTCAAATCCCGGAGAACTTAAGAAGGATGAGAAGAAAGACGACAAGAAGGATGAAAAGAAGGACGACGGAGATAATGAAAATCAGGATGATACCGGCGAAGAAATAAGGGAACTTACCAACGAAAAGAAAGTTGATTGTATCGACGCCAAGAAGGATCTTGGTAAGACATATATTGAAGTGGATGTTTCCAATCAGCATCTGTATTACTATGTGGACGGAGAAGTCGCTATCGAAACAGATGTTGTTACCGGTGATATGTCTAAGGGATGCGGAACCCCGAGCGGATACTATCGTGCTTATGACAAGCAGAGAGAAAAGACGCTTCGCGGTGATGATTACGAGACTCTCGTGCATTATTGGATGAGACTTAATAATGCCGGAATCGGTATTCATGACGCATATTGGAAGCATGAATTCGGAGGCGATATCTACAAGCATAACGGATCGCACGGATGCATTAACTGTCCACCGGATGTTGCTGAACGCTTATGGAATGCAACAAAGAGCAAAACTCCGGTAATCGTATATTACAGATAAAAGTCATAGAAGCCAGAGGGACGGTTCATTTGACACATGTCAAGGGACGGTTCTTTTGGCTTTTTTCATTGGCAGGGGTGACAAGGGGACGGTTCGTTTGACATTTTTTCTTTTACGCAAGTTGGTAATGGGTAAGTTATATACAATCGAAGATATTTAAGGCTATAATAGAAAAGAATTATATGCTAACCTTGTTGGGAAAGGATAAATCCGGATATATGGGTTTTATAAGTTTCGATATATAACTGAAAGTGCAGGTGTTTTGTATGGATGTAGGTATGATCATTGGATTGGTTGTTGTATCGATTGTGGCCGGAATTATGATCATTATCGGTATTTGCCAGCTTAATAGAAAAGATAATCCTGTTGGATTTTATAATGTTACGGAACCGCCAAAAAAAGAAGAAATCTCTGATGTGATTCAGTGGAATAAAAAGCATGGTACAATCTGGGTTGCGTATGGAATATGCATAGAACTTTGCTTCTTGATGGGATATATTATGCCCAATGGAATGCTGGAATTTATATTTTCGTTTGGAGGAATTGTGGTTCCGTTGCCTTTTATGATTATGAGACATCACAAGTTGGAAAAAGAATATAGAATATACAATTCCTAATCATTATTAAATGCAGAAAGAGTGGAATAAATGAATATACAGATTTTTGGGACGAAGAAGTGCAACGATACAAAGAAAGCAGAGCGCTTTTTCAAGGAGCGTGGCATAAAGTATCAGTTTATTGATATGAAAGAAAAAGGCATGAGCAAGGGTGAGCTTACATCTGTTGCTTCAGCCAATGGCGGGATTGCAAATTTGGTGAATCCTGATGCAAAAGATAAAGATGCGGTTGCGTTGTTTCAGTATATTGCTGATGAAGACAAGCTTGAGAAACTGCTTGAGTCGCAGCAGATAATCAAGACTCCGGTGGTAAGAAACGGAAAGCAGTCAACAGTTGGCTATCAGCCGGATGTGTGGAAAAAATGGGAGTGATATGACAGAATAAATCTTTGACATCGTAGACGAAAACGGGCAGCCTGCAGGCGGGACAGTAACCAGATCACAGGCTCACGCTGACGGAATTAGGCATAGAACGGCTCATATATGGGTGGTTCGAAAAAATGGATGCAAGAATATCAGGCTTGCTTGCCGCAAAGAGATGAGAAGTTTTGCGTGCCGATGGGCGGGCTTGAGATAGTTCGTGATTATGTTAAGTTGAGGGAGGAAATATGAATCCGAGAGACTACCTGGAAATATTGCATGTTGCAGAGAGGTTAAAAGATACACCGAGACATTGCACGACAACAAAGCAAAGGACGGAAAGTGTGGCAGAGCATAGTTGGAGAATATCTCTGATGGCTTTTCTTTTAAGACATGAGTTTCCGGATATAGACATAAATAGGGTTGTTGATATGTGCCTTATTCATGATCTTGGCGAATGTTTTACCGGTGATATTCCGACTTTCATAAAGAGTGATGCAGATAGAGAAGTTGAAGATTCTCTTTTGATTCAATGGGTCAGATCTTTGCCTGAGAAATTATCCGGAGATTTTGCTGATCTGTATAAAGAAATGGATGCACAGGAAACTAAGGAAGCGAAGCTATATAAGGCGCTTGATAAGCTTGAAGCTTTGATCCAGCATAATGAATCGCCTCTTGACACCTGGTCTGAAAATGAGTTTGAACTAAATAAAACTTATGCTTTCGATACCGTGGCATTTTCATCTTGGCTCACGGAGCTGAGAGAGGCTGTTTTAGAAGATACCATGCGTAAAATAGAAAGTGAGAGTTAATTGTTGGAGGGGCCGGAAGTAAAATCGTGGAATTGTATTCTTTGAGTTGTGATTTTTAAATCTGAGAATAGAAAGCATTATTTTTTAAAAAGAAATATTCTTCTTCTTAAGAATTATTTACAAAAAATATTAAAAAGAAGGAGTGGTTTATAATGTTTTTTTCAAAAAATGAACAAGATTAATCATCAATTATGTTGGTTGATTTATGTTCTTTTTTATTTGCACAAAAGGCGAAAAGAACAGTCTCTGTGACTTGTTCACGTGGCCGGAAAACATGTCAAAAGAACCGTCCCCTTGACTGATAAAAAAATAAAATAACACGCATTATGGAATGGCATTCTTGACATTTTTGAAATTGTGTATAGAATAATTTTTATGAGTTATTTTAGCGAATTAAATTATTAAATCGTCTATAGGAGGACAAAAGAAATGTCTAGAGTTTATAATTTTTCTGCCGGTCCTGCAGTTCTTCCGGAAGAAGTACTTAAGAAAGCAGCAGCAGAGATGCTTGATTACAACGGATGTGGTATGTCTATCAACGAGATGAGCCACAGATCAAAGGCTTTTGATGAGGTTATACAGACTGCAGAACAGGATATCAGGGATCTTATGAACATCCCCGACAATTACAAGGTTCTCTTTTTACAGGGAGGCGCAAGCCAGCAGTTCGCAGCAGTTCCTCTTAACCTTATGAAGAACGGCAAGGCTGCTTATATCGTAACAGGTCAGTGGGCTAAGAAGGCTTATCAGGAAGCTCAGAAGTACGGTGAGGCTATCGAGGTCGCTTCAAGTGCGGATAAGACTTTCTCATATATTCCCGATTGCTCAGATCTTGATATCCCTGAAGATGCTGACTATGTATATATCTGCGAGAACAATACAATTTACGGAACAAAGTTCAAGACACTTCCCAACACAAAGGGACATATTCTTGTTTCTGACGTATCATCATGCTTCCTTTCAGAGCCTGTTGATGTAACAAAGTATGGCGTTATCTACGGCGGTGTTCAGAAGAACGTTGGACCTGCTGGTCTTGTTATCGCAATTATCAGAGAAGACCTCATCACAGATGATGTTCCCGCTTACACACCTACAATGCTTAAGTGGAAGACTCAGGCTGATAACGGATCTCTTTACAACACACCTAACTGCTGGAGCATTTATATGTGCGGTCTTGTGTTCAAGTGGCTCAAGGAGCAGGGCGGTCTTGAGGAGATGAAGAAGAGAAACGAAGCTAAGGCTAAGGTTCTTTATGATTATCTCGACCAGAGCAAGATGTTCAAGGGAACAGTAAGACCTGAGGACAGATCACTTATGAACGTTCCTTTCGTTACAGACAGCGAAGAGCTTAACGCTAAGTTCATCAAGGAAGCTACAGCTGCCGGATTTGTAAGCCTTAAGGGACACAGAACTGTTGGCGGAATGAGAGCCAGCATCTATAACGCTATGCCTATCGAGGGTGTACAGAAGCTCGTAGAATTCATGGCTAAGTTTGAAAAGGAGAACAGCTGATATGTACAAATATAAATGCATGAACCCGATTGCAAAGATCGGTCTTAATAATTTCACAGATGAGTATCAGACAGTAGATAATGTTGATGATGCAGAAGGCATACTTGTAAGAAGTGCCAATATGCTTGAGATGGAGTTTTCAGATAACCTTCTTGCTATCGCAAGAGCAGGTGCCGGTGTAAACAATATTCCTCTCGACAGATGCGCTGAGAAGGGTATCGTTGTATTCAATACTCCCGGTGCAAATGCAAACGGTGTAAAAGAGATGGTTCTTGCTGCAATGCTTATCGCATCAAGAGATATCATCGGTGGAACTGAGTGGGTTAAGGCTAATGCAGGCGATCCTGATATTGCAAAGCTCACAGAGAAGTCAAAGAAGAAGTTCGCGGGAACTGAGATCTTCGGAAAGAAGCTTGGTATCATCGGACTTGGCGCTATCGGTGTCAGAGTTGCGAATGCCGCAAGACAGCTTGGTATGGATGTTTACGGATACGATCCTTATCTTTCAATCGACGCTGCTTGGAGACTTTCTTCAGACGTTAAGCACGTAACAAATGTTGATGATATCTATTCAAAGTGCGATATCATCACAGTTCACGTACCTGCACTTGATTCTACAAAGGGCATGATCAATGCGGATGCAATCGCTAAGATGAAGAAGGGCGTTATCCTTATCAACCTTGCAAGAGATATTCTCTGCAACGAAGTTGACGTTCTTGCAGGAATCAACTCAGGTAAGATTCGTAAGTATGTAACAGACTTCCCGAATCCTACAACAGCAGGTCACGACGGATGTATCGTAATTCCTCACCTTGGAGCATCTACAGAGGAGTCTGAGGATAACTGTGCGGTTAAGGCTGTACTTGAGCTCAAGGATTATCTTGAGAACGGTAACATCAATAACTCGGTCAACTATCCTGGATGTGATATGGGAATTGCCACAAAGCCCAGAATTGCTATTTTCCATAAGAACGTAGCAAATATGATCAGCCAGTTTACAACAGTACTCGGCGAGGCAGGTTATAATATTTCAGATATGACTAACAAGTCAAAGGGCGATTTTGCTTATACTCTTATTGACCTTGAGGACAAGATATCAGATACTCTTATTAAGAAGATGGAAAAGATTGACGGTGTTATCAGAGTCAGAGTTGTTAAGAAGGAAGCATAATTATGGCAGACATCAAACCTTTTAAAGCATATAGACCAATAAAGGATAAAGTGGGAAGAGTTTCGGCTCTTCCCTATGATGTTTTTAGCAGGAAAGAGGCTTATGAAGAGGTGAAAAGAAATCCCGATTCATTTCTTGCTATAGACAGACCGGAGACTCAGTTCGCTGAGGACTACGATATGTATGCACCTGAAGTATATCAGAAGGCACATGATATGCTCTGGGGACAGATCGAGAGCGGAGTATTTGAGCAGGATGAGACAAACTGCTATTACATTTACGAGCAGACAATGAATGGCAGAACTCAGACAGGCATTGTTGCCTGTGCTTCAATAGATGATTATCTTAACAATGTCATCAAGAAGCATGAGAATACGAGGGCTGAAAAAGAAGAAGACAGGATCAAGCATGTTTATACTTGCGAAGCGCAGACAGGTCCTATCTTTTTGTGCTACAGAAACAACAAGATGCTTAGTGACCTTGTTGCAAAGATTAAGGAAGTTGACGAACCTGTTTACGATTTCACATCTGATGACGGTGTTAAGAACAGGGTTTGGATCATTTCAGATCTTGAAGAGACTGAGACTATCTGCAGGATCTTTGCGACTATAGACAGCATCTATATTGCCGACGGACATCACAGATGTGCTTCTGCCGTTAAGGTGGGGCTTAGAAAAAGAGAAGAGAATGCCGGCAAGGCAAGAGGAAAGCAGCAGTATGATTATTTCCTTTCGGTTCTTTTCCCTGACAATGAGCTTATGATCATGGATTACAACAGAGTTGTAAAAGATCTTAACGGACTTACGAAAGAAGCATTTCTTGATAAGCTCGAAGATAAGTTTGATATTGAGAGATCAAATGAAGCCGTAAAGCCTTCATGTAAGGGCGAGTTTGGTCTTTATCTTGAAGATGAATGGTATAAACTTGTTGCAAAAGAGCATATAAGAAAGAGTGATGCCGTTGAAGGATTGGATGTTTCTGTACTTCAGAATGAAGTTCTTTCTCCCATTCTTGGTATCGGAGATCCTAGGACTGACAAGAGGATCGATTTTGTCGGTGGAATAAGAGGATTAAAAGAGCTTGAGGACAGATGCCACAAGGATATGAAGCTTGCTTTTTCAATGTATCCCACTTCAATATCGGAGCTCTTTGATGTGGCTGACGCAGAAAGGCTTATGCCTCCGAAGTCAACATGGTTTGAACCGAAGCTTTTGAGCGGATTATTTATTCATTCGATTTAAAATTTTGTACAATTTATGATACAATTAACTAAGGAAATACCGATTAATTCAGTATTTCCTTAGTGACTTTTTGGGGAAAGCACATTTATCGGTGTTTTCATATAATAGAATGTATTCATGTTGTATTTAATTTGGAGGGCATTAAAGTGAACGGTAAATTGTACAAGATGATGAATTGGCCGGAAATCGAGGAGATAATCTATTCGGATGGAGACAATCCTCACAGGATACTTGGGGCACATAAGGTGGGTTCGAGCTATCTTGTTCAGGCTTTTTTTCCAGATGCGTTATCTGTCAGTGTTTATGTCGACAATCAGAAGAAGACATATGAGATGGAGCTTGCCGATGAGGCCGGATTCTACGCTGTGACCGTTCCTTATGTCGAAAAACTTAAATACAAATTTATCATTAAGGGTGTTGACGGCAGTGAGACTACCATTGTCGATCCTTATTCTTTCGAGCCGCTTCTTGAGCGCGAAGATTTTATAAAGTTTGGAAGTGGTATTCATTATCATATCTATGAGAAACTCGGCGCTCATCCGATGAGACGCGGAGGCGTGAATGGAACGCAGTTTGCGGTCTGGGCACCTTCGGCGGCCAGAGTGAGCGTTATCGGAGATTTTAATAATTGGGACGGACGTCTTTGCCAGATGCGAAGGCTTGATCCTATCGGTATTTTTGAGATTTTTATTCCCGGTGCAAAAGAAAATGACGGTTATCAGTTTGAGATAAAGACAAGGAGCGGTCTTGTATTTAAGAGGCCCGATCCCTATGCGACCGAGTCAAAGGGCGAAAACGGTATTATTTCCGTTATCAATAAGCCGAGGTCTATTGCATGGACGGATCAGAAGTGGATGGTGCAGCGCAGGAAGTTTGATAAGGATATTAGTCCTCTTTCTATCTGCGAGATTTCCATCGAAGCTTTTGCCGACAGGCATAACGGCAAGACGGGATTTAAAGAGATCACTGCCGACATTCTGGAATATGTGAAAAACCACGGCTTTGATACGGTTGAGCTTATGCCTGTAATGAAGCATGTACCGGAGCATTTTTATCATATTCTCAATTTCTATGCGCTTGATGAGTCGAACGGAACGGCGGAAGATTTCATGAACTTTGTAAATACAATGCATAATGAAGGCATCAGGGTCATCCTTGACTGGGTTCCGACTTTTTTCCCGAGGGCATCGTTTGGACTTAGCGATTTTGACGGAAAGACTCTGTATGAATATGAGGATCCGAGAGTGGGTATACGTCCTAAGTCGGGAGATCTTATCTTTGACTACGGAAGAAAAGAGGTTACGAATTTCCTTATCTCAAATGCTCTTTTCTGGATTGAAAATTATCATGTTGACGGGCTTAGAACATCAGATATTTCAAGGATTCTTTATCTTGATTATGACAGAAAACCGGGCGAGTGGATGCCTAATATTTACGGCGGAAACGAGAATCTTGAGGCACTTGAGTTTTTGAAACAGCTCACTGAGAATGTTCATAAGAAAAATCCGGGAGTTCTTTTGATAACAAAAGAAACTGCGTGCTGGCCTCAGGTTACCGATTCTGTCGATAACGGCGGGCTTGGATTTGACTATAAGTGGAATAACGGATGGACAAGAGATTTCCTTAGTTATATGAGAAACGATCCGCTGTTTAGGTCAGGACATCATGATGAATTGACATTTAGCATGATCTATTGTTATACGGAGCGTTTTGTTCTTGCATTTACGCATGAGGAGCTTGAAAAGGGGCTCGAAGGGCTTTATTATATGATGCCCGGCGATTCCTATCAGAAGCTTGCGAACTTGCGACTTGCACTCAGCTATATGATGGTGCATCCCGGAAGAAAGCATATATACATGGAACCTGATGCGCTTACAATCGATCAGGCGGTTTATATCGAGAATATGCTCAGTAAGCTTAATGAGATTTATAAGGATAAGGCGGCGCTTCACGAGGCAGACGGTTCAAATGACGGCTTTGAGTGGATCAACAACATGGCTGCCGATGAGTGCATGATCTCTTTTGCAAGGAAGAGTTCCGATGAAAAAGAAATGCTCATCGCTGTTGCCAATATGGCCGGAATCGAGAGAGAGATTGAAGTCGGCGTTCCCGCTGACGGAAGATATACGGAAGTCTTTAACAGCGACGATGTTTCTTACGGCGGAAGCGGTCTTCTTAATGAGGGTAAACTTTCTGCTGTCAGAAAAGAAGTTGACGGGCGAAACTACTCTCTGAAACTTAAGCTTGCAGCTGTTACTCTTGCGATATTCAGCTATGTTCCTTATTCCGAGCAGGAGAAAAAAATCCGCGCGATAAAGGAAGAGGAAGAGATAAAGAAGGAACAGGAGCGCAAAGAAAAGATTGAGGCTTTGAAGGAAAAACAGAATGAAGAAGAGAGGAAGCTTTTGAACGAGCTTAAGCTCAAGTATGAAAAAGAACTTGCAGAACAGGAGCGGGCTATCGAAGAAAAGTACGAAAAGATAGAGGAAGAGCGAATCTGTGATATTGTCTCGAAGGAGGCGATAAAGAGTATTTCCGGCAAGTCGACCGGTAAACGTAAAACAAAGAAGAAATAGAATTTGAAAAAAATAAAAACAGCAACCATGTGGAGTTTAATATACTTACGACAGGGTTGCTGTTTTTATTAAATGTATTTATTAGAGCTGGAAAAGGGACTTGAACCCTCGACCTACTGATTACGAATCAGTTGCGCTACCAACTGCGCTATTCCAGCATCTGCTTGTTTTGATAAGCACAAAGAAGATTATACAATCGTTACGTTAATTTGACAAGGAGGAAATATATATTGATAGGACTCTATTTAGAACACAGCCAGGTTTTCATGACATTTATAACTTTAACAAGTTCCCAATCCTCTATAATATAGGGAACCATTGCATACATATATTTTAGGAATGGCCGCGTGAAAACACCATGTTCAAAAGCATATTGGCGAAAACCTTCCAGATATTTTTCGTCTTTTACTTCAATGCAAATACATCCGCCCATTATTCTTATTTCTTGGATTTTATCAGAAGAAAAATCTTCAAAGGCATTTAGAGTTATTTCTTCTATGTGTTTTATTTTTTCAAGATAATTTCCCTTTTCAAAAAGCTCGATAGATTTTATGGCAGCGGCACAGGCCAGTGCATTCCCCATAAAAGTTGGACCATGCATAAGAGCGTGAGATGAGTCGTCGCTTAAGAAACCGTTCCAAACACGTTCGTTGGCAACTGTTACTGCATGTCCGATATATCCCCCTGTTAAAGCCTTTCCCAGAACCAAAATATCCGGTAGAACAAGATCTGCAACAAAGCGATTTCCTGTCCTTCCAAATCCTGTTGCGACCTCATCAAAAATCAGAAGCACATCATATTCATCACAAAGCTGTTTTGCTCTTTCAAGAAAGGATATGTCATACATTCGCATTCCGCCGGCCCCTTGAAGCAATGGCTCCACAATAAAGCAACTCAGTCTATCACCATATTTTTTAAATGCATTTTCAAGAGCGGGTATTTCGGTTGGAATATGTACAACCCCCTGCTTTTTTTCGTTGGAGTTACCGAATGCAAAGTGATAATCTTCGTCATCACCTACCTCCATTGCCTTAAAAGTATCGCCGTGATAAGCGTGCTCCAACGCAAGTATAATGTTTTTATCTGAACCGCGGTTTGTGTTAAACTGCAAGGCTATTTTTAGGGCAACTTCTACAGCAACACTTCCTGAATCAGAAAAAAAGCAGTAGTTTAAATCTCCCGGCAACCACTCAGCCAGTTTATCTGACAGCTTTTGAACAGAATCATGTGTAAGTCCTCCGAGCATAACATGTGCAAATTTATCCAGCTGTTCCTTGATCGCATCATTAATTACAGGATTATTATATCCGTGAATTACACTCCACCAGGATGATATAGAGTCGATCAAGTCATGGCCGTCTTCTGTATATAGATGAACCCCCTTAGCTGAGGCAATCTTTATTGGTGGAGCCATTGTTTTCATTTGAGTATATGGATACCAAATCATAGTTTTCTCCTATTCAAATAGCGAAGCTAAAAATATGCCATTTAATTCTATTTCTTTAGAATCATTTTTTACGCCGGCGATGACCGGAACGCCGGTATATGCTTCACACATTTTTTTATTATCTTCTTCCATTACATCACCGGGGTGGAAGCGGTTAAAAATTATTCCTTTGACTGCAATATTACGAGTCTTCATATAATCAATTGTAAGAACAACATTGTTTATCGTTCCAAGTCCCGCATCAGCTATGACAAGACATGGTAAATCGAGTAACTTTATCACATCTTCAAGTAAATAGTGTTTGTTATCATATCTTAATGGGCAGATAATTCCGCCACTTCCCTCAGTGATAATATAATCATATTGTGATGCAAGTCTTTTATAGTTGTCCTCGACAACATCTAACTCAACCGGTGAGCCTTCTATCTTAGATGCGAGATGAGGCGAAACGGCAGTCTCATAAATATATGGGCACATAGCCTTTACATCCTGTGATATACCGGAAATATTTTTTACGAAAGTGGCATCACCCGGAATCAAGTCGCCGTTTTCATCCTTTTCATTTCCGCTCATTGCGGCTTTATAATATGCACTGTTAAATCCCGCGTCATTAAGTTTTTTTAGTAAAAGTCCGGTGATGTATGTTTTTCCGACATCAGTTCCCGTACCTGTGATAAATAATCCTTTACTCATTTGTAATCCTCGTTTCAATATATTCCGCTCATTTATTTGGCAATCTCAAATTTCAAGTTCAATACAGGTATGAGTCTTTTGCCAAGAATAGCAGAAAGAATGCAAAGGCAGATATCTCCGGGAACCGCAAGCAAAAAACAATACAGGAATAGTGGCCACAATCCAATGGGACTCTTGAGCCAGAAGCGGCTTATTGCCCAATAATATGCCATTCCCATTGCGTAGACAATCATAAGACCGGTAAAACAACCAAGTAACAACCTTGACATTGTAAGTTTGCCGGAATAGACAATCTTTCCTGTGAGATAAGCTCCTGCAATAAATCCGATAAGATAACCAAAGGTGGGTTGAAAGACATAATTTATTCCGCCGCCACCGGTAAATACCGGCAGTCCTGCCAATCCAAGCAACACGTAAAGTGAAACTGCCATAGCACCTTTTTTACTATCAAGAATTACACCGGCCAGTGTAGTAAAAAGAAACTGAAGCGTGAACGGACAGACGGGGACCGGGATACGGATAAATGCACCTACTGCAATCAAGTCTGCGAACAACGCTATAAAAATAATTTCTTTTGTTTTCATGGCATTCCCCTTTATTTTTAATGGCTCTCTAATTAGAGCATAGGGGATTTTGATTGTCAACCTATTAATGGAGTAAGGTTAACAAAAGACAATTAAAATATAATCCTAAATAAAAAAATGAGAAAATTACTTCAGACAGCCTGCGAACTATAAACAATATTCGCGGAAAGCCGCATTTTGTGATATAATTTTAAGTTGAAAAATTATTTTTATGTGATAACGCACGTTTGGTGCATAATTCAGAGAGGACTATTCAATGAAAGAATTAAAAGATTACGTCAGAACCATTCCCAATTTTCCTGAAGAAGGTATCATGTTTAGAGATATTACATCGGTTTTGCAGGATCCCGACGGATTCAAACTTGCGATCGATGAGATGATGGACCTTGTAAAGGATCTTGATTTTGATGTTGTTTTGGGCGCTGAGTCAAGAGGATTTATTTTCAGTGCACCCATTGCATATGCAAGAGGAAAGGGACTTGTTCCTGTTCGTAAGAAGGGAAAACTTCCTTGTGAAACTATTGAAGTTGAATATGACCTTGAGTATGGAAAGGCTGTACTTGAACTTCATAAAGATGCTATCAAGCCGGGACAGAAGGTTCTTTTGGTAGACGATCTTATGGCTACAGGCGGAACAATTGAGGCCATGATCAAACTTGTTGAGAAGCTTGGCGGTGAAGTTGCCGGAATCCTTGTTCTCATGGAACTCAAGGGATTGAAGGGCAGAGAGAGACTCAGCAAATACAGACTTGATTCTGCAATAAGCTACGAAGGGAAGTAATTTACATGCCACAGGACTTCGATGATGGAAAAATTGAAGCCATTGAGGAATTCCAATCGCCTGACAAACTTTATGAAGGACTTATCGCGAGGGTTAGAAAATACCATCCGTCCGACGACATTACTCTAATTGAAAAGGCGTATCAGGAAGCGGCTGAAGCTCATAAGGAGCAGCTTAGAAAATCGGGTGAACCATATATAATTCACCCTCTTTGTGTTGCCATAATACTGGCAGATCTAGAAATGGACAAAGAGACTATAGCTGCGGGACTGCTTCATGACGTCGTTGAAGATACCATACTTACCAAAGAACAGATAGAAGAGAGTTTTGGCGCCGATGTTGCGCTTTTGGTTGACGGTGTTACAAAACTGACTGCTTTGCAGCTTCATGCCAACAGTGATATGGGCAACAAGACTCAGGAACAGATTGATATGCAGGCTCAGAACCTGCGTAAGATGTTCCTTGCTATGGCAAAAGATATCAGAGTCATCCTTATCAAGCTTGCCGACAGACTTCACAATATGCGCACGCTTGAGCATATGCCTCCCGAAAAACAGTCGAGGATTGCTCAGGAAACTCTTGATATTTATTCACCTATTGCCGGAAGGCTCGGTATCAGCCGTATTAAGGTTGAGCTGGACGATCTTTCGCTCAAATATCTTAAACCCGACATTTATTACGATCTCGTTGAGAAGGTTGCCATAAGGAAAAACGAGAGAGAAAAGTATGTCGAGGATATTTGCGTAAAAGTAAGAGAGGCCATTGCCGATGCCGGTATTTCGGGAGAAGTTAACGGCAGAGTAAAGCATTTTTTCAGTATATATAAAAAGATGCGCAATCAGAACAAGACTCTCGATCAGATATACGATCTTTTTGCAATAAGGATCATTGTCGGAACCGTTAAGGATTGTTATGCGGCACTTGGTGTAATTCATGAGATGTATAAGCCGATTCCCGGAAGATTTAAAGATTACATCGCTATGCCCAAGCCCAATATGTATCAGTCGCTTCATACGACACTTATCGGTCAGACAGGTCAGCCCTTTGAGATTCAGATAAGGACTTATGATATGCACAGAGCTGCCGAATACGGTATTGCTGCGCATTGGAAGTATAAAGAAGCTTCAGACGGACGTAAGGCTGAAAACGGCGAAGAGGAGAAGCTGATATGGCTTCGTCAGATCTTGGAATGGCAACAGGACATGTCTGACAACCAGGAGTTTATGAACCTCTTAAAGAGTGATCTTAATCTTTTTTCTGAGGATGTTTATTGCTTTACTCCCACGGGAGAAGTTAAGAATCTGCCGGCGGGCTCTACGCCCATCGACTTTGCGTACAGCGTTCATTCTGCTGTAGGTAATAAGATGATAGGAGCCAAGGTAAACGGTAAACTCGTTCCGATTGATTACAAGATTCAGAACGGCGACAGAGTTGAGGTTATCACCAGCCAGAATTCAAGAGGGCCGAGTAGAGACTGGCTTGCGATCGCCAAGGCTACTTCGACCAAGAATAAGATCAATCAGTGGTTCAGAAATGAGCTTAAAGAAGAGAATATCGCAAAAGGAAGAGAACTTCTCATTGAGTATTGTAAGAGTAAGGGAATAGATCTTTTTGCAATATCAAAGCCTGAATTTCAGGCTATAGTTATCAATAAATACGGATTCCATGACTGGAATGCTGTACTTGCGGCTGTTGGACACGGCGGTCTAAAAGAGGGCCAGATCATCAATAAGATGCTTGAGCTTGGAGAAAAAGATCACAAGCGCAACATGACTGATGAAGAGGTACTTGCGGCTGTTGCCGAGTCAAATGTAACGCCTCAGGTTTCGAGTTCCGACAATGCAATTATCGTCAAGGGCGTTCATGATGTTGCAGTCAGATTTTCCAAGTGCTGCAATCCGGTTCCCGGTGATGAGATATGCGGCTTTGTTACAAGAGGCCGAGGAGTTTCGATTCACAGAAGAGACTGCGTCAATGTTATTAAAATGCAGGAAGAGGACAAAACAAGGCTTATTGAAGCAAAATGGCAGTCCGATTCTCAGAGCGGCGGCAAATATGTTGCTACCATCAAGATATTTGCAAATAACAGAAACGGTCTTTTGGCCGATATTTCCAGAGCACTTACGGAAAAAGATATTGATATCATTTCAATGAATACAAGAACAAGCAAGCAGGGACTTGCGACTATGGAAATGTCCTTTAAGGTTTCTTCAAGAGGACAGCTTAGAGGAATTGTAGATAAGATAAGAATGATCGAAAGCGTAATCGACATCGAAAGGACGACAGGCTGATGAGTAAGCATAACATACAGGTCGGTGTGCTGACGCTCGGAATGATAGCTACAAATTGCTATTTTGTTTTTGATGCGGACAGAATCGATGAAAACGGCAAGAAACATGTTGTCGTTTTCGATCCTGCGGATGCGGGAAAAAGAATATTTGAAGAATTATCAAAAAATGATCTCGTAGTCGATCTGATACTTTTGACGCACGGACATTTCGATCATATAATGGGAATTCCCGAGCTCAAGGAGCTTACGGGAGCAAAGGTTGGTTGTTATGAGAAGGAAGCTGCTATATGCAGCGACCCTCATCTTAACCTTTCCGTTTCTTTTGGAAATAATTTCGGCATTAAGCCGGATGTTACATATAAAGACGGTGATATCATCGAGGCTGCGGGGCTTTCTTTTAAGCTTATCGCAACGCCCGGACACACATCGGGAGGATGCTGCTATTATATAGAAGATGATAATGTGCTTATAAGCGGTGATACACTGTTTGAAGAATCTGTGGGCAGATCCGATTTCCCTACAAGTTCAACGAGTGAGCTTGTTAGATCTGTCAGAGAAAAGTTGTTTGTCCTTCCGGATGAGACGATTGTTTATCCGGGGCATGGGGATATAACGACGATCGGGCATGAGAAAGAGTATAATCCATATGCTTAAGCAGGTCATACCCATTTACCGAAATTCAGATATTTAAAGATTTTTCTTTTATGAAATAGGAATTTACGAAAGAATGCGTTTTTTGCATTCTTTCTTTTTAACCAGGGTGTTTTTATGATAAAGATTATTACAACGGAAGATAAATACGGATATGATATTCATTCGCTTTTTAAAGCTTTTTTTCCTTCGGAGGATGTAAAAGTAATTGTATCATCCGATGGGAAATACGAAGCGGATGAAGGGGATAAGATTTACGATATAGATGTCTCCGTATCCAAAAATGATCTTAAAAAGAATATTTACAGGATGTTAAGCCTTGAAACAAAAAGAGAACTTCCGTGGGGAAATCTTACGGGTATAAGGCCTACACGAATCGTTATGAATCTCATCGAACAGGACATGAGCGATGAAGAAATATTTAAATATATGAAGGACAATTATTATACGAGCGATGAGAAGACCGCGCTCAGTCTTTCGATTGCACACAGGGAAAAAGAGATATTAAAAAATATCGATTATGACAACGGTTACAGCCTTTATATCGGTATTCCTTTTTGTCCGACGACATGTCTTTACTGTTCGTTTACATCATATCCGATATGTTCCTATGCGGATATTGTTGATGACTATCTTGAATGCATAATGAAAGAAATTGATTACGTCTCCGAGAATTTCAAGGGCAAGACGCTTGATACTATCTATGTCGGAGGTGGAACACCCACAACGCTTCTTCCTGAGCAGATAGAGAGACTTCTAGGATATGTTTACGATAAGCTTGATGTTTCAAAGGTAAAAGAGCTTACGGTTGAGTCGGGACGCCCCGATTCCATCACTAGGGAAAAACTTGCGACCATGAAAAAGATGGGCGTTACCAGAATTTCTGTAAATCCTCAGACCATGAGGGATAAGACTCTTGAACTTATCGGAAGAAGGCACACTGTGAGCCAGCTTGTGGACTCTTATAATATGGCAAGAGAAGAAGGTTTTGATAATATTAACATGGATATTATCCTTGGCCTTCCTTATGAGACTGCGGATGATGTCAGATATACAATGGAAGAGATAAAAAAACTTGCTCCGGACGATCTTACTGTTCATTCGCTTGCGATCAAGAGAGGCTCCAAACTTGCCGAAGTTCTGAAGCAGAAGGAGCTTAAAGGTGAACAAAAAGGTGATGTCTTTTCTTCTATTAAAAATACGGAAGAAATGATGAAGATTGCATCTGAGGGAGCTCTTTCAATGGGGCTTACTCCGTATTATCTGTACAGGCAGAAAAATATAAGCGGAAATTTTGAAAATACGGGTTATGCGCGTCCCGGAAAAGCCGGAATCTACAATATACTCATTAATGAAGAAGTTCAGTCAATTGTTGCACTTGGTGCGGGAACCGTAACAAAAAGAGTTTATGGATATGACGGCAGAATTGAGAGATGCGATAATGTTAAAGATGTTAAACTCTATATGTCTCAGATCGATGAAATGATTCAGAGAAAGAAAGATCTTTTTTCATAATTTTTAATTAAAAAACGGAGGTTTTATTTTATGGGAAATGTAAGAATTATAGATCTTGAGAGAAGTATTTTTGAAAGTAACGATGAGGATGCGAACAGGTTAAGGGAAGAGTTAAAAAAGAGCAAGACTTTTCTTTTAAATCTTATGTCGTCACCGGGAGCCGGAAAGACGACGACTCTTTCACAGACGATCGCCAGACTTAAGGACAAATACCGTATTGGCGTCATGGAGGCTGATATAGACTCTGATGTTGACGCACTTAAGATCGCAGAGACCGGGGTAAAGGCGATACAGCTTCACACAGGAGGAATGTGCCATCTTGATGCCGACATGACTAGGCAGGGAATTAGGGCTTTGGGAGTTGAAGACGTTGATTTTGCCGTTCTTGAGAATGTCGGGAACCTTGTATGTCCCGCGGAGTTTGATACGGGAAGTACCAAGAATGCAATGATCCTCTCCGTACCTGAAGGAGATGACAAGCCTCTTAAGTATCCCCTCATGTTTTCTATATGCGACGTGGTTTTGATCAATAAGATCGATGTCATGCCATATTTTAATTTTGACCTCGAAAAATGCAAAGAATATGTTCTGATGAGAAATCCGAAAGCCAAGATAATTCCTATATGCGCAAAGACGGGTGAGGGCTTCGATGAATGGATAGCCTGGCTTTCTGAAAATATAGACAATGCAATTACAAGCAGTAACTAAAATTGATGCAACTTTATAATATCTCGTGTTATTGTTTAGAGAATTTTTATAAAATATGCATAAAACTGCACCAATACTCGCAAATCTTGCACTGACATTTGTGTATTATGACTAAGACGTCTTGAAAAAATTAGACCCCCGTAGTAAAAATGTATAAGGGTTTTTGTTTAGGAAATATTGGCAACAAATAAACGTTGTTTTCTTAAACTAATAGGGGGATTTGCTATGGATATGGCGTTCTTAGGGGATTTTGTGATTAATGTTTACACATTGTTTCTGTCTCTTATGTTACTGTTCTTCCAGGAGAGGGGCAGAAAGTCTCATTCCAGTGCAGCTTATATCAGATTGATCGGAATACTGGCCATATTGGTCGGAGTTTCCGCTGTGAGAGACATAGTAAGTCTTTCTGACGGAAACTTCATATTCCTTTCGAAGCTGACAAGTTATCTGATATATGCTCTGGATCCGTTCAGCTTCCTATTCGCAATTAAATATATTGACAGTTTTGTTACCGCCGATGACAGGAGCGGACGAAACTTATATATAAACCCTATTATGATCTATGCGATCTTTAACTTTATACTTGTTGCTCTTGATGCGCATCTGTCAAAGGGATGGTTTTTAATCAGCTATAAGACGGGTTTTGAGAGGGGAAGTTTGTATATGTTAAGACTTTTTATGCAGATCATGTCATGTGCGATAATTTTTGCGTTTATAACTGTATATAAGAACTATATCCATAAGTGGTACGTAGCACCGATTCAGGCGCTTCCGGCTATAGTTCTTACGGGTGAGATCCTGCAGTATTTTATCCCGTATATAAACTTTGCTTACGCATCTTCCGTATTTGCGTTTATGGTTCTTTTTATCTATGTCCAGAGAAGAGACATCCATATGGATTATCTGACGGGAACCGTGAACAGAAGAGGAATAGATGCGGCACTACGAAAAGCTATGGCTGACAGTGCGGAGAATCCTTTCTGCGCCGTCATGATAGATATTGATTACTTTAAGCTTATAAACGATAACTTCGGACATAAGGTCGGAGATGAGGTGCTTGAGGGAATTGCGGCAATCCTTCTTGAGACGTTTGACAAGAAGGACGTTGTCGGAAGATATGGTGGAGACGAGTTCTGCATTATAACTCATATGACCGATGAACTCGAGATTGAAAAGAGAATTCATCAGGTTAAAAAACTTGTTGAAGATTTTGAGTGGAGCAACCGCGGCAAGATGGATCTTTCGGTGAGTGCGGGCATTGCCGTTTACAGCAAGGAAATGGAAATGCACGGCAAAGATTTCATGGAATTTGTTGACAACAGGATGTATGAGGAGAAGGCGCTTCATCATTTGTCAAAGCAGGTTAAGGTGGCAGCAAATTGATAATAATTTATTAAAGGGGTTGACGAAAACTTTAAAAATGTATATTAATAAGAACGTGAGTTTTAAGCGGAACAAACATAATTAACAATTAATATATATGAAGGGGCATAATTTAAACAATGGCAAGTAGCAAGCGTACAGGGGATAAGAAAAATTCGCTTCTTATCGTTGAGTCACCCACAAAGGTTAAAGCTATAAAGAAGTTTTTGGGTTCCGGATATGAAGTTGCGGCAAGTAACGGTCATGTCAGAGATCTTCCGAGAAGTCAGATGGGGGTAGACATCAATAATGACTTCGAACCTAAATATATAACAATCAGAGGAAAGGGCGATGTACTCGCTTCTCTCAGAAAACAGGTCAAGAAGGCCAAGTGCGTATATCTCGCAACTGACCCTGACCGAGAGGGTGAAGCTATTTCATGGCACCTTATCTCGGCTCTTAAATTAAATGAATCGGATGTTAAGATACAGAGAGTTACATTCAATGAGATCACAAAGAATGCCGTCAAGGAAGCAATGAAGCATCCAAGGGACATTGATATGAATCTCGTTGATGCACAGCAGGCAAGAAGAGTGCTTGACCGAATGGTTGGTTACAGCATTTCACCGCTTCTCTGGTCCAAGATAAAAAGAGGCTTAAGTGCCGGAAGAGTGCAGTCGGTTGCACTTAGGATCATTGCGGATAGGGAAGAAGAGATTGATTCTTTTATTCCCAAAGAGTATTGGACACTTGATGTCAATCTCAAGATAAAAGGCGAGAAGAAGCCTATCGTGGCTCATTACTACGGAACGACCGATGAGAAGAAAGAAATAGAAAGCAAAGCCGATCTTGATGCAATCTGCGCTTCACTTAAGGGCAAGAAGTTCAAGGTTACGGATATAAAGAAGGGTGAGAGAACTAAGAAGGCACCACTTCCTTTTACAACATCAACACTTCAGCAGGAAGCATCAAAATCGCTCAACTTCTCTACACAGAAGACAATGCGTGTTGCTCAGCAGCTCTATGAAGGAATCGATCTTGGAAAAGAGGGAACGGTTGGTCTTATCACTTACCTCAGAACAGATTCCACACGTGTTTCGGATGAAGCTGTCGCAACTGCAAATAAATATATTTCCGAGAATTTCGGTGATGAGTATCTTGCTTCAAACACCGGAACAAAGAAGCAGGATGTTAAGATTCAGGATGCACACGAAGCGATCAGACCTTCGTATATCGATAAACATCCCGTTACGGTAAAAGAATACCTTTCAAAGGATCAGTTCAGACTCTATCAGCTCATATGGAGAAGATTCATGGCAAGCAGAATGGCTGCCGCAAAATATGAGACGACATCGGTTAAGATTGATGCGGGAGAGCACAGATTTACAATGGCTGCATCAAAGACTGTATTCGACGGTTTCCTTAATGTATATACCGACGAAGACGATCAGGTTGAGAAGAATGTTATTTCTTCCAATCTTAATGTGGACTCTGAGCTTGTATTTGAGTCATTTGAGGAAGACCAGCACTTTACGCAACCGGCTCCTCATTATACAGAGGCTTCTCTTGTTCATGATCTGGAGGCTCTTGGTATCGGCAGACCAAGTACATACGCACCTACAATCTCTACGATCATTGCAAGACACTATATTACAAAAGAAAATAAGAGCCTTTACATCACAGAGCTTGGACAGGCTGTCAATAAAATGATGAATGACGCTTTCCCTCAGATTGTTGATGTAAACTTTACTTCCAACATGGAATCACTTCTTGACGGAATCGCCGACGGTGAGGTTAAGTGGAAAACTGTTATCAGAAACTTCTATCCCGACCTTGATCAGGCTGTTGCCGATGCAGAGAAGGAAATGGAGAAAATTCAGGTTCAGGACGAAGTTACGGATGAGATCTGCGAAGTTTGCGGAAGAAATCTCGTTATTAAGTACGGACCGCACGGTAAGTTCCTTGCTTGTCCCGGATTCCCTGAGTGCAAGAATACCAAGCCTTATTATGAGAAGATTGGTGTTCAGTGCCCTAAGTGCGGTAAAGATATTGTTATGAAGCGCACAAGAAAGGGACGTATTTTCTACGGATGCATTGATAATCCGGAGTGCGACTTCATGTCTTGGGCAAGACCTGTTTCGACAAAATGTCCAAAGTGCGGAAGTCTTATGGTTGCAAAGAGCAGCAAGCTGGCTTGTACAAATACCGATTGCGGATTTGTATGCAATAAGGACGAACTCGAGAAGAATAATTGAGTTGGTTGAATATTTAGAAAAATTTAGATTTTTTTCATAATTGTAGGCGCTTTATTGTTTGAAGCGCCTATATTTTTATGCTAAGATTACGTTAAGACACCACGAAAACAATTCTTTTTAATGATAGAAGAAGGAGATTCTTATGAGTAGTGTTCAACTACTGGATAAAACCCGAAAAATTGGAAAACTGCTCCATAACAGCAATTTGGGGAAAGTGGTCTTTAATGATATCTGCAGGGTTTTATGTGATATTCTCTCATCAAACATGTTTGTAATAAGCAAGAAAGGAAAAGTTCTGGGAATCGGCGAGAGCGCCAGCGTTGAGTCACTCAGCGGACTGCTGGTTGACAGTGTCGGATCGTTTATAGACCCGATGCTCAACGAAAGACTGCTTACAATTCTTTCGACAAAGGAAAATGTTAATCTTGAGACCCTCGGATTTGAAGGAATAGACAGCAGTAAATTTCAGGCAATCATTACTCCCATAGAGATTGCCGGAGAAAGGCTCGGTACTCTTTTTATCTATAAGACGGATAAACCTTATGATATCGATGATATTATTCTGTGCGAGTACGGAACGACGGTTGTGGGACTTGAGATGCTCCGCGCCGTAAATGAAGAGAATGCGGAAGAGAGCAGAAAGCTTGCTGTTGTAAAATCGGCGATCGGAACATTGTCATTTTCTGAGATGCAGGCGATCATTCATATATTTGATGAGCTTGACGGAATGGAAGGCGTGCTTGTTGCAAGTAAGATTGCGGACAGAGTCGGAATCACGAGAAGCGTTATAGTAAATGCGCTCAGGAAATTTGAGAGTGCGGGAGTTATTGAATCAAGATCGTCGGGAATGAAGGGAACATATATCAAAGTAATTAATGACGTTGTCTTCAGCGAGATCAAGAAGCTAAAACAGGAAATGTGATCGTCCGATATATAAAAAGAACAGCATAAAATACGGATAGTATACGTGATGAAGGGATTTATCGAAAGATAGGTCCCTTTTTGTATGGAGCACTTGGTGAGACATCTATATTATAAAAAGTTAAAAAATAACACAGAAAAACATTTGTTTAATATTAATATTAATTTTTGCATTTAATTAAGTTGTGTTTAAAATAAGTTTTCGTACTTCATTTAGTAGTTTATTTTGAAATTAAGCACAACATAAAGTATATTTTACTTGTATTTTAGCTAAAAAAATTCTATTATAAATATAAGTATGATACATAAAATATACCCATCTTTATGATTTATGGAGGGAAAACATGATAAACAGCAGTGTTTTTGATTATATCAATGTCTTGGATAAGGCGTCTGACGCGTCTTGGACAAGAAATGAGATTATCGCAAACAATATCGCGAATGTAGATACTCCGGGGTACAAGAGACAGGATCTGAATTTTGAAGACGAGCTTGAGAGAGCACTCGGACATTCGAGATACAGAACCATGGACCAGAAAGTTTCGGATTTAAAGGATAAGCATTTAAAGGCAAGAGTTGTCAATGACTACTCAAACTTCTCATACAGAACCGACAGAAATAATGTTGACATCGACACTGAGAATGTCACACTTGCCGCTAATCAGATTAAATATCAGGGACTTATGGCAGGACTTAATTCTGAGTTCAAGAATCTTCTTGCTGTTACTAAGTCTTCGTAAGGTTCATACATTTTATTTAATTTATAGGAGGTAGTCGGTATGAGTATTTTCGATTCTTTCAACATCAACTCATCAGGAATGACGGCTCAGAGATTCAGAATGGACATTATCTCTGAAAACATTGCCAACGCAAATACAACAAGAACACAGGATGGAACACCTTATGTCAGAAAGGTTGTTACATTCGGCGAGAAAGGTGCGCAGACTCCTTTTTCAAGAATATTAAACGAAAGACTTGACCATTATTCGGGAAGAGGTGTCAAGGTTACAAAAGTGCAGGATGATACCTGGACTCAGATGAATATTGTTTACGATCCTTCACATCCCGATGCGGATGAAAACGGATATGTGACATATCCCAATGTCAATACGGTTACCGAGATGACCAATCTTATTGATGCCAGCAGATCTTATGAAGCAAATGCCACAGCTTTTAATGCAAGCAAGAATCTTGCTACCAGAGGTCTTGAGATTGGAAACGGCTGATAAGGTCTGAGATGTTTAATGCCATATATTTTGGAGGATGTATTTAATGGCTTCACTTGATATATCACAACTTAGAAATGTAACTTCACAGGCAATCAGGAATGCAGAGAAGACAAACAGCAGAGTCTATAACGTTTTGGGGAATGATAACGACTCGTCGGATTCTTTTTCTTCAATTTTTGATCAGGCCGTGCAGAATATAAATACAACAAATGCATATTTATCAGATGCCGAGAATGAAGAGATAAGGTGGGCTCTTGGCAAGACTGACAATACGCATGATCTTACGATCGCATTGCAGAAGGCGCAGACTGCACTTCAGTATACCATTGCCGTGCGTGATAAGGCGCTTGCTGCATACAGAGAGCTCACGCAGATGCAGATCTGATTTTTCATTTTATTTAGTTTTTTAGTTTTTTTGGGAGGGAGAATAAATGGCTGACAGGTTTAAAGAGCTCTGGCAGAAAATTCTCGATTGGTGGAACAAGTTTACAGCGAAACAAAAAACGCTGGTTGTTGGAGCGGGGACAGTAGTTCTTCTGACACTTATCATCTTGTTGTCTGCTTTAAATCAGCCTCAATATGTTCTTTTGGCATCTGCCAATTCTACAAAAGAGGCATCGGAGATCAAGGAACTTTTGGACTCAAATGCCGTCAATTACAAGATGTCGGATGACGGTCTTGACTTTAAGGTTCTGAAAAAAGACCGTGCTAATGCTAATCTTCTTTTAGGTGCAAACGACATACAGTCATATGCATACAGTATCGATAACGTAACTAACGGAAGTTTTTCCACAACAGAATCGGACAAACAAAAAAAGTATGTGGTATATCTGGAGAAGCAGCTTGAATCTGATTTTATTCAGAATTTCTCTGCAATAGAAGTTGCTCATGTCAAGCTTCATATTCCGGATAATGACGGCACACTTATAGGTAATAAAGAAGAATCTTCGGCTTCTATTATGCTTGAAATTGCAGAGGGAGCAGAGTTCACCGAAGATAATGCGGCTTTTCTTGCCAAGGCTGTAGCTAAGGCTCTCGGAAATTCCGATACCCAAGGTATCGTGATCATGGATAGTGCTAGCAATCTGTTATTTTCGGGAGATGAAGATACTACCGTAACGGGGCTTGCAAGCACGCAGCTTTCGCTTAAGTCCAAAGCGGAGCAGATCGTAAAAAATGAAGTGAAAAAAGTTTTACTTGGAACCAAGCTGTATGATGCGGTTGAGGTTGCAAGTAATCTTGATATGGATTTTTCACATGAAGAGGTTGTCCAGCATGACTATACACCTGCCGAAGATCAGACTCAGGGTGTTCTCAGTCATGAAGATATCTATACGGCAGAAAATGTAAACGGTATAAGCGGCATACCCGGAACGGATACAAATGCCGATGATGAGACGACATATGTAACACAGGACAATAACAACTCGAGTTCAAATATCAATGAGGAATCGAGAGATTATCTTCCAAATGAAAAGATAACAACTACCACGAATCAGCCGGGTGCCGTCAAATATGCGTCTTCTTCAATATCTGTTACGGCGATAAACTACATTGTAATGAATGAAGAGGATTATAACAGCGCAGATCACGAAAATCTTTCGTGGGAAGATTTTAAGGCTCAGCATGTAGATCCTACGACAGAGGGGGCTGATGATAATATCATCAATATTGTTTCCGGTGCAACGGGAATTCCGGCTGAGAAAGTAGCCATGGTGGTATCTACGGAGTATATGTTTTTTGATAAGACGGGATCTTCCGTGACACTTTCGGACATACTTCAGATTGCGCTTATCATAGTGATCCTTGGACTTCTTGCATTTATTATCATAAGGAGTATGTGGACTACAAAGAAGGCGGAGGAAGTGGAAGAACCCGAACCTTTGTCTGTCGAATCACTACTTGAATCACAGCCCGAGGAATTTCTTGAAGATATCGAGATGGATACGGGATCTGAGACAAAGAGACTTATTGAGAAATTCGTTGACGAGAATCCGGAAGCGGCCGCAACGCTTCTTCGAAACTGGTTAAACGAAGACTATACATGATGGGGTGAAATATTATGGATATAGGCGGCTCAAATCCATTAATAGCGGATTTTACCGGCACACAAAAAGCGGCGATTCTTCTTATTGCACTTGGACCTGAAAAATCGTCCACCATATTTAAGCATCTTAAGGAGGAGGAGATCGAGGAACTTACCCTTGAGATTGCCAATACAAGAAGCGTTACTTCGCAGATCAAAGAGGCAATTCTGGAAGAGTTCTACGGAGTCTGCCTTGCTCAGCAATATATCGCGGAAGGCGGTATCAGCTATGCCAAGGAACTTCTTGAAAAAGCTCTCGGTGAAGACAAGGCTCTCGATGTCATCAGTAAACTTACGGCTTCACTTCAGGTTAAGCCCTTTGAGTTCATCAGAAAGACAGAACCTTCTCAGATACTTACATTTATTCAGGATGAGCATCCGCAGACGATCGCACTTATTTTGTCATATATGTCACCGTCACAGAGTGCGATGGTATTGTCGGCTCTTCCGCCTGACAGGCAGGCTGATGTTGCAAAGCGTATCGCATCCATGGACAGAACAAGTCCGGATACCATAAAGGAAGTGGAAAAAGTGCTTGAATCAAAGCTTTCTTCTCTTGTAAACCAGGATTACACGATCATCGGCGGCGTAGACGCTGTTGTAGAAATCCTGAATACGGTAGACAGAGCTACAGAAAAGCATATCATGGAGACTCTCGAGATCGAAGAGCCCGAACTTGCAGACGAGATCAGAAAGAAGATGTTTGTGTTCGAGGACGTTCTTCTTTTGGACGACAGATCTATTCAGAGAGTGCTGCGTGAAGTTGAGAACAGTGATCTTGCTCTTGCATGTAAAGGTGCTACGGAGCAGGTTCAGAATGCTATTTTCAACAACCTTTCAAAGCGTCTTGCAGCCATGATACGAGAGGATATGGATTTCATGGGCCCTGTTCGTATGAAGGATGTTGAAGAGGCTCAGCAGAAGATTGTAAATGTCATCAGAAAGCTTGAGGATTCCGGTGAAATTGTAATCTCCAGAGGTGGAGGTGATGAGCTAATTGTCTAATCTTTTTAAAGCCGGCTTCGTGAGTTTTGATCAGAGCGATGCAAGAATAATAGATAATAACGATCTTTCCAACAGGAAGATTGAAGCATATCAGGAAAGAGAACTTAAGCGTCAGAGAACCAGAATGATGCAGGAGGAAGGATACGAAGAAGGGGATAGTGTTGAGGATTTTGTTCCGGGTATAGGCCTCGAACAGATCGATCAGCTGACTCAGGACCAGAATATGCTGGGCTCGTTCCCTGATCCTCAGTTTGATATGGAGGCCATGCAGGCTGAGATAGATCTTAAACTCCAGCAGGCTCAGGAACAGGCCGAGATGATAATTAATGATGCACAGCAACAGGCTGAGAATATCAGAAGTCAGGCCATGGAACAGGGAAGGCAGCAAGGCTATGAAACAGGTTATCAGGAAGGCCTTGCGGCTGTTGAACAGATCAAACAGGAAACGCTTCAAAAGCAGGAAGAACTCGATAAAGAGTATCAGCAGATTGTCGATGAACTTGAACCTGAGATGGTTGACGTGCTGACTCAGATCTATGAGCATGTATTTGGCGTCGATATGAGAGAGGATAAAGGAATCATTCTTCATCTTCTTAAGAATACGCTTTCAAGGATTGAGCCCGGTAACAACCTTATCGTGCATATTTCTCCCGATGATTATGACGATGTCATGGAAGAAAAAGATTCAATCGATGCATGTATTACTTCTCCGAGTACGACAATGGAGATTATCGAAGATCCACTTCTTAAGAAAAATGAATGCATGATCGAATCGGACAGCGGCGTTTTTGATTGCAGTCTCGGAGTTGAGCTTTCTGAGCTCACAAGGAAACTCAAACTTCTTTCTTTTGACAGGAAGAAAAGATAAAGAGTAGGTTATAAATTATGCTCACATCTTCAATTGATATATCTAAATACAAGAAAATGCAAAATGCTCCTTATTATCGCATGAGGGGCAAGGTTGTCAATGTTATCGGTCTTACCATCGAATCGGCGGGGCCGGATGCGAAACTCGGTGATATCTGTCTTATTTATCCAAAGAAAAAAGACAGTGAATCTGCGATAAGCATTGATGCCAAACCTGCTATGGCTGAAGTTGTGGGATTTAAGGATAATCATGTTCAGCTTATGCCTTATGAGAATGTAAGTGGCATAGGAAACGGAAGTATCGTCGAGAATACAGACTCGCCGCTCAGGGTACATGTGGGCGAAGGACTTTTGGGAAAAACTCTTGACGGACTTGGAAGAATTGATGGGATTTCTTACGGACAGGGAACAATGCTTGAAGGCGGAGTTGCCTATTCCGTCGAGAATCAGCCGCCGGATCCTCTTACGAGAGATCCGATATCAGAAGTTCTTTCGCTTGGCGTAAAGGCTGTTGACGGACTTCTTACAGTCGGAAAAGGGCAGAGAATTGGGATATTTGCAGGTTCCGGCGTTGGTAAGAGTACGCTTCTTGGTATGTTTGCAAGAAATACACAGGCTGATATAAATGTTATCGCACTTATCGGAGAGCGAGGCAGGGAAGTGAGAGAGTTTATTGAAAGAGATATGGGAGAAGAAGGTATGAAGCGCTCGATCGTTGTCTGCGCTACATCCGACAGACCTGCTCTTGAGAGACTTAAGGCTGCAAAGACGGCTACTTCCATTGCCGAATATTTCAGGGATAAGGGCAAAGACGTCCTTCTTATGATGGATTCGCTTACCCGTTTTTCGATGGCACAGAGAGAAATCGGCCTTGCGAGCGGAGAACCGCCTGTTTCAAGAGGATATCCGCCGAGCGTATATGCTGAGATGCCAAAGCTACTTGAGCGTGCGGGAAAGTCAAAAAAAGGCTCGATAACAGGTCTTTATACCGTTCTTGTCGACGGTGACGATATGAATGAACCCATCACGGATACTGCGAGAGGTATTCTGGACGGACACATCGTTCTTAACAGAAAACTTGCACAAAAGAACCATTATCCGGCTATAGATGTTCTTGCGAGCATTTCAAGATGTATGTCGGCAATCGCTGATCCCGAGCACAAGAAGGCTGCCGGAAAGCTTAAAAGCGTGCTTGCAACCTACAATGATGCCGAGGATCTTATAAATATCGGCGCGTACAGAATGGGCGCGAACAAGAATATAGACTATGCGATTTCCAAGATTGATATGGTAAATGAATTTCTTTTGCAGGAGACGGATGAAAAATTCTCGTTTGAAGAGATCAGGAATCAACTTATAAATATGTTCAGATTTTGATAAATCGGCGGTTTTATTATGGCAAGATTTGTCTATAAGATGCAGAGCATCCTGAATATCAAAGAAAAAACCGAGGGGCAGGTAAAGATGGAATTTGCTGCGGCCCAGTCGGAGCTTAATAAACAGTATGATATTCTGGATGAGTATGTAAAAAGAAAAGAGAATTATCTTATTGAGGCTGAGGAGCTTAGAAATGAAGCGAGTCTGAGACTTCAGGATATACTGGACAATCAGTATGCCACGGCTCAGATGGACGTTATGATCGCGTCTCAGTCAAGGGTTATCAAGGAATATGAAGCTGAGGTCGAAAAGGTAAGAGTAAAGCTTACAAGAGCCATCCAAGAGAGGAAAATGCAGGAAACACTGCGTGACAGGGCTTATGCTGAGTACCTTGAGGAAGAAAAGCAGGAAGAAGCTAAAGAGAACGACCAGAGAAGTAGTTTCACGTACGGACAGAGACAACAGGAGAAGAAGTAAATATGGCTGATATAGGAATGCCGATGTCTCCTTTTGAAGATCAGAAGGCGGCAAAAGCAAAACTTAAAGCTGACAAATTAGAATACAGGAAGAAACTTAAAGAACAGAGAAAAGCTGATAAAGAAAAGCTGCATGAGTTTGCGGAGAGAACGGCGGAACTTAGCGGCGACGATGCGGGCGGAATTGCCACAATTGTGATCACTTTTTTCATTGTTCTTATTTGGCTTGCCATAATGGCGCTTCTTATAAAGTTCAACGTGGGAAACTTCGGATCCGATATCATGGCTCCGCTCATTAAGGATATTCCCGTTATAAATGCTATTTTGCCCAAGGAAGCAAGAAATGATGTAGATGCAAAGATTGATGAACCTATCGACTTCAGCACGGAAGGAAGCGAAGCGGGAGGAATCCAGACAATCGAAGAAGCCAATGCTTATATCAAGAGACTTGAAAAGGCACTTCAGGATGAGATGAACCAGAATAGCAGCTACGCTTCCACAATAGACAGACTTGAAGCGGAAGTTGCAAGGCTTGAGCCTTTCGAGCAACAGCAAAAAGAGTTCTATGAGGAGAGGGCGGCTTTTTATAACAGTATAGTTTATAACGACAATGCGCCCGACCCTGAGGAATATGCCAAGTATTTCGAACAGATAGATCCCGATACGGCTGCGAAAATTTATGAGAAGATCAAACGTGATGAGGGCGAAGAAGCTGCGATCAAGGCTTTTGCTACGACATATTCGGGAATGAAGGCAAAACAGGCGGCTAAGATTTTTGATGAGATGGTAAATGAGAACCAGATTGAGCTTGTTTCCAAGATATTGGCACAGATGAGCGTAGAAAACCGTGGCGATATCCTTGCGCAGATGAAAGAAGAGAATGCCGCAAAACTTACTCAGCTTTTGGAACCAAATGCGCTTAAGGGCAAATCAACAAAAGTTACAGGATGATAGACTGAGATTTTTTGAAAAAAAACTTTTGAATTATGTATAAAGGTTTAAGATATTAAGCCGATATAATGTATGAGATGCCATAATCTCTTTATGGAATTATGCATCTTGTAGATTAAACACATAAGGAGGAAGCTATGAGCAGTGCGGCAAACCCAATTAGTGCGGCCATGAATATTATGGCTAACGGCACTGCAGCCTCAAGTGTTTCAGTCGTAACAATGTCTGAAGGATATAGCGCAAAAGCTTCGACAAGCTTTGATGTTATCCTGAACAGGGCAAATGATGCGGTTACACAGCTTAATTCCGTAAATACGGCAAAAGATGTGACTGCATCAAAGGATAAGACGGATGTTAATGTATCGGTGCAGAAGAATGACCCGACCGTTGCTTCAAAGGATGTGACAAGCGACAATGTGGGAACAGATAAGGATCTTATCGATACAGACAGCAAAGTTGCTACGAATGAAACAAATGGCAAGGAAGCCGGCGAAGAGCTGCAGGATGCCATTGCAGAAGAAGGTAAGAAGCTGATTACCCGGATCGCAGAAGAACTTGACGTATCTGAGGAAGATATCGTAAATGCCATGCAGGCACTTGGAATTACTGCGATAGATCTGTTTAAACCTGAAAATCTTATACAGCTTATTTCTTCTGTAGGAGGACAGGAACAGGCGGTAAATCTTATCACAGACTCAGACCTCTACACATCATTGCAGGACCTCATGGAGGATGCGGATGGTATGAGAAGCGAACTTATGAATGAGTTTGGCTTAACTGAGGAAGATTTTGAGACCGTTGTCAGCAACATGCATGAGGAATTTTCTCAAGTGACGGAAACAGATGTCGAACCGAAGGCAGAAAAAGAGCCTTTGATCGAGATAAACGATCTTAGACCGGAAAAAGCTTTCGAGAAGCCTGTGGATAAGGAAATCCATACGGATGTCAAAAAAGAGGCTTCTGTAGAAAGAACCGATGTCTTTAAGGATGAATTTAAGCCCGTCGAAAATTCCAATAATACAACAAAACATAACGATCAGTCCGGAAACTACGATCACGGATCGCAGGGAACAACCGTGTTTAATCAATTCCTTAACGGAGTTACGGATGCGATTAACGGTTCAAATGCGGCTGAAGAGATGCTTGCATATACCGACAGAGCTCAGATGGAGAACATCGTGAGACAGATCACGGAAAAGATTACTGTTTCGGCAAACGAAGATGTGACCAAGATGGAACTTCAACTTCACCCGGCAAGTCTCGGTAATGTGAATATCCTTCTTACAAGCGGTAAGGACGGTATTATTGCAAGATTTACGGCACAGAATGAAATCGTAAAAGAAGCAGTTGAGAGCCAGATGATCCAGCTTCAGCAAAAATTTGAAGCGCAGGGAATAAAGGTTAATTCTATAGAAGTTACGGTTTCAAGCCATGCCTTTGAAGAGAATCTTCAGCAACAGGGCGGAAGCGAAGGAAATAATGGTGAGGCTCCAAAGAGCAGAAAAGGACTTCGAAGGATCAATCTTTTGGATTCGGATGATATTATGAACGAAGCAGATATGAATGAGGCCGAAAGGATATCGGCACAGATGATGGCTATGAGCGGAAACACTGTTGACTTTAGTGCTTAAGCCGCCGGAAAAGAGGTTATTATGGCAGAGGTGAATTCTGTTAGCGCAGTAGTTAAAGACGGTAAGATTCAGAATGCTGCGAATAATAAAGAGAATAAAGAAAAAACCAATCAGGCGAAGGGATATGACAAGGATTCTTTTCTAAAGATCCTTGTCGCCCAGATGAAATATCAGGATCCCATGGAGCCTACATCAAATACAGAATATATTTCGCAGTATGCTACATTTACTCAGGTTGAGCAAATGAATAATATGGCTAACGCCATGAGTCTTTCAAGAGCATCAGAGATGGTTGGAAAGACTGTGACCATAACACAGACTAATCCTGAGACCCATGAGACAACCGATATTCAAGGTGTTGTAGATTTTGTTACTTACAGTGGTAACAAGGCTTATCTTAACATTAACGGCAACAACTATAATGTCGACGATGTTACACAGGTGCTTGGCGCTGAGTATGCTGCGGCCTACAACGAGGCCAATGAATTTATCGAGAAAATGGATAAACTTCCCAATCTTCTCGAAATTGTCAACCTTGGTGAGTACGGTGATCGTATATGGGCGCTTGATGATGATTATAAAGGTTTTGACAAAAAGACTACCGATCTCATCAGTAAAGACTATGAGACAGCGCTTAAGCAGTATGTTGGCAAGATTGAAGAACTTGAAAGTTCCATGAAGGGATTTTTGGATGAAATTGGTTCTCTTCCTGCCGATCTTGATGAAATCACACTCGAGACTCATGGAAAAAAGATTGATGATCTGTACGAACGCTACATGAATATTGATCTGAAGACCAGAAATTATATTGATCCGGAAGGAAAATATTCAGCCGGACTTCTCGGTTATGTGAATAAGATTGATGATCTCAGAGGAAATGAGCATAGAACATTCGGTAAAAATACCGAAAACGCACAGGAGGTGTAAGCTATGACAATGGATGGTCGTCAGTTTATGTCCATCGGGCAGGTGCAGGACCAATATTTAAATGGTACTGTACCCAAAACGGACAAGAACAAACAAAATATTCCAACAGGTGAAAATTCTTTTGCATCTGTTCTAAACAAAATCCAAGAGTCTGCCGATAATAATATCAGCACGGAGAATCTTAGATTTTCTAAGCATGCCGTGAACAGACTCAGCGACAGAAATATTGAACTTTCTGCTGAACAGATGCAGAGACTTAACCGTGGAAAAGCTGAGGCCGGTGAAAAGGGAATAAAAGAGTCACTTATTCTGGTTGACCAGCTTGCTTTTATAGTGAACGTTCCCAATAACATGGTCGTTACAGCCATGGATCAGACAGAAAACAAAAACAATGTTTTCACAAACATAGACGGTGCAGTGATCGTATGATTGGACCGAAGCGGCAGATAGGCCTGAAGTGCCTTGCCGTCAGGAAATCTTAACTTCCCGACCGACAGAAGGAAGTTCTTTGACGAAAATCACAAGCATCCGTCCAAAATCAATTTAATTTATTTATTTCTTTTTTATGATGGAGGACTTTGCCTTATGATGAGAGCTCTTTATTCCGGTGTTGCCGGACTTAAGACACACCAGACCAAGATGGATGTTATCGGTAACAACATTGCCAACGTTAATACAACATCCTACAAATCTCAGTCAATCACATTTTCTGATCTTATGTATCAGACAACTCAGACAGCTTCAGGAGCAACAGAGACCAAGGGAGGTATCAATCCTCGTCAGATCGGTCTTGGTGCGAAGTCGGGAGCTATCAATACAGCTATTACATCTCAGGGAACATCCCAGACAACAAATAACCCTTTTGATATTATGATAAACGGCAGTTCTTTCTTTGTTGTAAATAACGGAGTTGAGAATCTCTATACAAGAGACGGATCTTTCTATGTTGATGGTTCAGGTAATCTTGCAATGCAGTCAAACGGATATCTTGTTCAGGGATGGCCCGCCAGGGAAGATAGAGAGACAGGTGAAATAACTGTAAACAGAAACGGCGGACTTTCAGGTCTTCAGATTATGAGCCCGGCTAATTTCACATATTCGCCTGCTTCAACGACAGCATCTGTTTTTCAGGGGAATATTGATGATAATGATGCAAATCTAAAAACTGCTGACGGAAAGGCGATAACACTGGAGTTCTATGATAATAAGGGATATATGTATACCGGAAAGTTTACACTAAAAGATACTGAAAACAGTGATCTTTTCGCATTGACGCTTACGGATATTATTGATTCTAACGGGAAATCTATAAACGAAAATAAAGATAAAGCCGATCTTATGAGCCAGATTACATTAGGAGATGTTTCAAGCACCAAAAGAACTATAAAAAATGATCCTCTTCGCGGCTATTCTGTTGAGGCAACAACGGATCCAAACTATATCAATTTCATTAAATCTGACGGAGATGTTAAGTTCAATGATATACCGGCAAACGGAAATCTTATAGATCTTGAAAATAAGGGAATTCTTCGCGATGCTTATGGACTAAGCAGAGCATCACTTGAGAATAAGTATACTAAAGATGGCTTTGAAAATGCAACATATCAGATTGGGGCAAATGGCGCTCTTACAGTTATTTATCCTAAAATTGATATTGCCAACGGCGTTTTTGGAGATAGTTATAAAGATACAAATTTTACAACACAGAATTCAGATAACTATTTTATAGATGAAAATACTCAGATTGCTTATAAGGTTCCTACAGAGAACTTAAGAGGAAGCGTTAACGATATAGCTGACTTGTTGAGAGATGTATTTGATGTTGATGCAGGAAATTATGCAGGATTCAAATATTCTAACGGTGGTATTTCTTTGTTTAAGGCGCTTTCTTATTTCAAAGATGAAACAATCAATCCAAATGAGTCATATACAGATATTAAAGATTTTGGATCTGTTACGGAGGATATGGTCAGCAGAGATTTTGGTCAGTTTGAAGGGCTTGTAAAGGCAATTGATACATACAAAACTAATGGTGGACTTTTAAAAAACCTTAAATGCACATATTCATCCAATGGAAAGATGATGCTTACACAGAGGAAGCTTGTTGAAAAGAATCAAGATGTATCAACTAATCTGGGTACACTTCAAAATAGTGTGATCACAAGTATGCTTGAAAAGTTTGGGACAACATATTCATGGGGTGACAGTCCAAGTGATATTCCGTATTCTGTGATTTATGAGATAGCAAATTCTAATCCTGATGAGGAAAATGCAAAATTTAGTCAAGAAGAGAAAAACGCAGCAATTGCGATTAAGGATACGATAGATGCCGCATTTTCAAATGTTACGGATGCAAAAGAAAATGCTCTTGCAGAATCAAAATTTAAGCTTGTTAATCTTAACGGCGATGCCGGTATTATTATAAAATATACTTCAACTGAGGAGGAAGAGCTTTCGTTCCCCGGAGGAGGCGAAGACCTGACAAAAAGTCAGCCTTTTAATCGTATTCCGGCAGATACATTAGACAGTAATGATTACAAGAATAATTTTGTTTTTAACGGAAATCCTCCGGCATATGTATATCAGAATAAGAATCTTTATGGTAAATCGTATTATGTTGCGAATGACCTTTTGACAAGAACGTTTAAAGGAGATAACAGTCAGGCAGTTGATTTTATAAAGGCAGTATTTCCTGATGCTTCCTATATGAATTTTGATCCTAACGCGGAATATGACATGGTTATAAATGAAAAAGGTGAAGTTACGATCAAGCATAAGGTGCAGGATACAACAACTTATCCTGTTCTTACTGCTACAACCGGATATTCTGCAAAGATAAATGAAGACGGAACAGTTATGTATACATCAACATCGGCATATAAGAATGTTCCGGTAAAAGGAAAAATAGCAGATCTTCTTTCTGCAGCTAAAAACAGCAATCAGCAGCAGCTTCTTGAAAAAGTATATGGAATCACTGATAATGCTGCAGATGCTTATGGACTTGACGGTACATATGAAATTATTACGGCAGAGGGTACCGACAAAGGTAAGATCAATCTTACGTTAGGTAATCATACAATTCAGCTTGCGTTTGATCCGGCTACAGGTGCTATTGTTTCTGCTGATGGAAATACATTGGACAAGAAGGCCAATATTACATTTGGACTTGGTGGAAAGAAAACTGAGGGCTTAGAGGCGTTTGGATTCCAGGCATCCCCTACAAATGCAGCTGAACTTGAAAGAAATCATACAATTTCTGTTGATTTTTCAACTCTTACAAACTACCGTACAAATGGCGCTTCAACAATCAGAGCCAACAAGGGTGATATGAAGTCGCTTAATACGGGACGTGCGGTTGGTGAGATGAACGGCGTAAATGTAAGTGACAACGGTATGATTTACGCAAACTATTCAAACGGTCAGACTAAGCTTTTAGGACAGATTGCATCAGCACAGTTTGCTAATGCATCAGGTCTTTCAAAGCAGGGTGATAACCTCTATGCTTCGACACTTAACTCAGGTGATGCAACTATTCAGGATATCACAACTGACGGTGGCTACATGAGTACAGGTGTTTTGGAGATGTCAAACGTAGACCTCTCAGCACAGTTTACCGAGATGATCACAACACAGCGTGGATTCCAGGCTAACAGCCGAATCATCACAGTATCTGATACACTCCTTGAGGAGCTTACAAATCTTAAGAGGTAATAATTTGCAGACTGTAGACAAAGTGGTCTTGAGAGCATAGCTCTCAAGGCCATTTTGTCTTCCTAAGCCGGATTTTCATAATAAAAATGGTCAGAAACAGCCCTTATCAGGCCATTTCTAACCACCATTCATGCTTGATTCTTGCAAGCTTTTTTAGATTCATACACGCAAAGGTAAGCGCGACCTTCATTTCCATCCGCGCCTTTCCATACATCTGTGTATATCTAAATCCATGATTCTCTTTGGCTGTCCCAAAGATTCTCTCTATTGTCTCCTTCCTGTGAGAATAGAGATCTTTCATCCCCTCGGTGTATCTTATGTCATCACATTCATCCATGTAATCTTCCCAGATATGACGGGTTACCAATTTTACATGATTCTTGCTAAGTGTACATTGTTCAAGGTAAGGACAGTTTTCGCAGACCTTTCCGCAACTCTTGTATTCTCTGTATCCATCGCGATTTGTGGTCGAATACTCCAGCACCTGATCGTTTGGACATATATAGCAGTCATTGTATTCATCATAAGCAAACTCAGATTTTCTGAAGAATCCTTTCTTCGTCATTGGCCTCTTGTAGGGAAGAAGAGGTTTGATGCCATCATCTATGAGTAGTTTTGCTATAGCTGGAGTTTTGTAACCAGCATCTGCAACGATAGTTTCTACACCGATATCCTTGATCTTGTCGTAAAGTCCTTTGAATGTGCGGCTGTCATGCTCGTTGCCAGGGTTAACTGTGTAATCAAGGATCCATCCGTTCTTGTCACAGGCTGTTTCAATTCCATACGCGAATACATTCTTATGTTCACCTTTCCTGAACCATCCACTTTCAGGATCGGTAGTGCTGCACCTTACTTTCTTGGTATCTTTAGGAACGTCGTCTGTGAAATCACTGAAATCATCATGTCCACCAGCACCTTTATCGTCATCATCATCCTTGTCTTTAAGTGGCTTTTTGCCATGCTCAGCTCGGTCTTCGTTTATTTCCTTTTTGAGCATTTCTTCGTAGAACAATGCTTCCTGCTTTGCAAGTTTATGCTGCATCTTTCTGTTGTTTGCTCTCGCCTTTACATGAGTAGCATCTACAAATACAGCAGTAGGGTCTACCAGCTTGAAGCGATAGCAGTCTTCAAGAATGCGCTGGAATATCTGCTCAAAAAGGTCTGTATCCTTAAAGCGTCTTGTATAGTTCTTTCCAAAAGTTGAAAAGTGTGGGACAGGCTCGTTAAGCTCTAAGCCCAGGAACCATCTGTATGCAACGTTGACTTCTATTTCCTTGATAGTTTGTCGCATGCTGCGAATTCCGTATAGATACTGAATGAAAGGGATTTTAATGAGTGTGACAGGATCCATGCTGGGCCTGCCCATATCTGATGAATACTTATCTTCAACAAGGTCATATATGAATGACCAGTCAATTGCTTTATCAATAAGCCTGAGCATGTGATCCTGAGGTACCAGATCATCCATGCTCACAAACTGCATTTGTTCACGCTTTCTTTCGGTATTAGAAGTCATCATAAAGGCAATCCTCATCCCCAACTTTGATACTTCTATTATACCAGAAAAAGTGCCTCAAGCCCAGATAAATACTGGACTCGAGGCACTTTTATAAAGAAAAATCCACGGCAGATGCCGTGGACTTTGTCTACAGTCTGAATTTGTAATATAAATCCATCATAAGGCAGGCGCCCATATCCGGTCGGGGATATGGGCGCTTATTTTAGACCAATTCGACGTGATTTTGCAGCGCTTCCTCCATTTCTCTGGCGTCAACGCCGAGATATCTCTTGGTGATGTCGGGAGAGGAGTGCTGGAAAAATTCCATGACAAGGACTATGTTGTAGCCGTTGGATTCATATAAGCGCATGCCGCAATACTTCCTGAAGCTGTGTGTTGATACATTTTCGTAGCCGAGGTATTCGCAGACTTTATGCAGGTATTTTTGTACTGCACGCTCACTGATTTCGAATATCAGCGCATCATTTTGAATGTGATTTTCTGCAATATATTCTTTCAGATGTTTATAGTATTCTTCAGAAACGGTCTTGTACCGTTTTTTCTTCGTTTTCATTTCTACAATATTTATTTTATGTATATTTCCTGCAGCAATAAAGCTTGATGGCTTAAGTGCAAGGACGTCTTCGATACGGATTCCGAGGTTGGCTTCGGCAATCAGAATCTCAGCGATTCTGGGATTTGCCCTGAATTGCTTGGAAGCTCCGGTTCTCATTGTTTCAATTATTTCAGCATATTGTTCTCTTGTAATCGGTACGGTTGCATATTGTCCCATTATATTATGTCTCTCCATGTTATTTTGGACCAATTTTTCAGTGAAATCAGGCAATCTGTTTTTGATGTTTAAAATTAGCTAAAGGATAGTATAAACGAATTTATCGCGTTTTTCAATGATTTTAAGTTCGCATAATAAGCATTTTGCGAACTTTATATACGTATACAATGTATACATTGTAATGTGTACATTGATGTTGTAATAAATAATGCAAAATGATAGAATAATAAGCGGGAAAAATATTATTTTTAATTTTTTGAACATAGGAGACAGGATGAGTAATAAAGAAGAGATCAAAGAAGAGCGACAGACAGATGATACAACCAAGCCTCGTACAATGAGACTTACGGATGAAACATTTGAATATATCAAAAAGCTTGCGGCTCAGCTTGGTGGAAACCAACAGCATGCGGTATCGGAACTTTTGAGAGTTTACGAAGGGCAGGCTGAAAAGGATGCTTTACCGGCGGGCGCTGAGCAGCTTGAAGAGTTTGAAAATTACCAGGCCAAGATGCATGATGTATTCATGGATCTTATAAGATCACGCAATGATGCGGTGGAGCTTGCACGCGTTGATTTTGCGAAACAACTTGATACCAAAGATGAAATAATCACAGAACTTCAAAAGAATCTTAAAGATATAAAGTCCGGAGAAGAGGGTGCGACTGAAAAGGCAGAATCCCTCCGTAAAGAATATGATGAATTAAAGGAGAAGATGCAGAGCGAGATAGATAAGCTGACATCAGATCTTAAAGAGAGTGAAGGAAAGTGTAAAGAACTCAAAGAACAACTTTCAGATATGAAGAAAGAGCTTTCCGAAGCGAAAGAAAATGAGACTGAAATAAGAAAGCTCTATGATGAAAGAGTTACTTCATCCGCGAAACTTCTGGATGAAATAGATGAGCTAAAAGCAAGAGAAAATCCTCTCAGAGAAAATATTTCAAAGGTTGCGTCGGAAAACAGGGTTTTACTTGCAGAAAATGCAAGACTAACCCAGGAGAATCAGTCCCTTCGCGATGATATCGAATCACTTAAAACATCACATACGGCAGAGATCAAACTTATCACGGCGAATACGGAACTCAAGGCCAAGAATGATGCATACAAAGAACTTCTTGCAGAGAAAGACAGGTACTCCAGGCTTGTTGAACAGATAAAATATGACAGGGCAGAAAAGGTACTTGATAATCTCGAGAACAAATAGGAAATATTTTCACTAAAAATTAAGATAAGAAAAATAAAATTAATCTCATAACACAATGCCTGCAACTTGCGAAAATTGCGGGCATTTTCTTTTGTCAAGAAAAATATTGAAAGAACAAAGAGTTTTTTCTTATTTATAGATGTATACTAAATGAAAATATGTTAAAATAAGTTGAATACCACTATATATTGTATATTTCATGTGTCAAGTATCATAATTACAAACTTTATTTCATTCATCCTGCTTCAAAGTGAAATTCTGATTCAAATTGAACTAAAAAAGTTGCAATTAAGCAAGAATTAAGCAAAAGCATATGGTAAAATTAATATGCTAAGAAATTAAGTTTCGTTTCTAGTCTATTTTTTCACTAAAAAATGTAATTTTATATCAGAAGGTGTTTATGAACAAGGGAGTTATTGAGCTTACCAAAATGGATACGCGTAAGATACTCATCAATCCGAGCATGATCGAATCGGTTGAAAGTAATCCCGATACTGTCGTGGTCTTATATACCGGAAGAAAGCTCATTGTGAAAGAGAGCATGGAAGATATTTACAGTCTTATCAATTCCTGAAATATGCGGAAGAAGATGGTGACTAAATTTTAATGTGAGAGGTAAATGCTGTGGATATTGCGTCGATTATCGGTGTAGTAATGGGAATTGTGTTTATGCTTCTTGGAATCATTACATCCGGAGGCATCGGTTCTGTCGGAAATTTCTTGGATGCGCCGTCGGCTCTTGTTACATTCGGAGGAGCTTTGATGGCTGTTTTGGCATCAAGATCTCTTCCTGAGTTCACCGGAGGACTTAAGTGCTATACACGAATATTCAAGGTCACATCCGATGATACCAAATCGGTAATTAAACAGATTATCGATCTGTCTAATACAGCCAGAAAGGAAGGCCTTCTTGCCCTTGAAGAAGCGGCCGGAAATCTTGACGATGCTTTTATGAAGAAAGGCGTTATGCTCATCGTTGACGGTACCGAGCCCGAACTTGTAAAGAGTATTCTTGAGGCTGAGATAGATGCCATGGCCGAGAGACATAAGGCCAATTATTCCGTATTTGAAGACATTGCGGCTCAGGGTCCTGCCTGGGGTATGATCGGTACTCTTTTGGGACTTGTTAACATGCTTAATGACATGAGTGATGCGTCGAAGATCGGACCTTCCATGGCGACCGCTCTTATCACGACATTGTACGGTTCAATCATGGCAAACTGGTTTTGTTTCCCTGCTTCGGGTAAGCTGAAAGCCAGAAGTAATGCCGAGTACATGTCAAAGAGTATTGTCATTGAAGGACTTTTGTCTATACAGGCGGGCGAAAATCCCCGTGTAACTGAGGAAAAGCTTAAGTCATTCCTGTCACCCGTTGACAGGGCGGCTTACGAATCTGAGACCGGAACGGGCTCAGCAGGCGGAGGCGAAGAATAATGGCAAAAAAAGCAGAAGAAGTAAAACCGGGCGCGCCCGCGTGGACCGCGACGTTTGGAGATCTGATGAACCTGCTCCTTTGTTTCTTCGTACTTCTTTTCTCCATGTCTACCATGGATGCCGCCAAGTTTGAGGAGGTTGCAGCGTCGTTTAGTTCGGCGTTCGGCTTTTTCTCGGGCGGTGAGATGGCTATCGGTGAAGGTGCTCTTATAGGTGATGGAATATCACAGCTTAGTGAGCTTTCGAGCTATGTGACTTCAATGGGACTTGCACAGACAGGTGAGAATGCCGATACCGAGGAGATGGAAGTCGGTGATATGAACCAAAAGGAACTTATGGAGGCAGCTGAGGAGGAACAGCTTGAAGCTTCGGAAAAGCTTGCGGAGAAGATTGAAGAAGCTTTGAATGAAGAAGAGATTGAAGATGAAGTGAATCTCAATTATACAAGCCAGTTTGTTCAGCTTACCATACAGGGCTCAATCCTGTTTGATTCTGCGAAAACGGATATTAAGGATGATGCGATACCTGTTATAGATAAAGTCGGACAGATCCTTGAAACCTATGCGGGCGGAACTATTGCGATTGAAGGACATACGGATAATGTTCCGATGTCATCCGGAGGAAAGTATGCCAACAACGATGAATTAAGCTCCGGAAGAGCTCTTTCGGTTTTCTATTATCTCTGTGAAAACACAAATCTCGATCCCGCACATATAGTTCATACGGGAAGAGGGGAGTACGATCCGATCGCGGATAATTCTACAGATGAGGGAAGAGCACGAAACAGACGTGTTGAGATAAAAATATATAATCCACTTAGTTCTTCATACTAATAGAGGGGGATTTTTTAAATGAAAAAGAATTTGCTATCAATCATCATACTGGCTTTAATTGTTGTAAATATCGCTATGACGGGGTTCATGCTGCTTAGTGTTATGACAACAAATTCTCAGACAGCCAAGCTTGTTTCAGATATTGCGGCTGCACTTGAACTTGAGACGAGCGGAGGTGTCGGAGGAGGGCTTTACGCTGAGCCTTCAGAACCTTCGGGAGTTAACGAGATAGCTACTTTTGGATTTGTGGGCAATCAGGACAGACTTACGATCAACCTTAAGCCGGGCAATGACGGCAAATCACATATGATGGTTGTTGAAGTCGTTTTCTCAATGAATACAGCCAATCCTGATTATGCATCATATGGCTCATCCGAACAGCTTACCGGAATGAGAGACCGTGTAAAGTCAATCGTTACGGATACACTTTCAAGTTATTCAATGGAAGAACTTCAGAATGACAGCCAGCCTGCAAAGGATGCAATTGTAGAAAAAGTAAGGGAATTGTACAATTCAAACTTTATTTACAGAGTTGATTTCAGCAGTGTGCTTTATCAGTAATGCTGCATTTATTATTAAAGGATACGCCGATAGATCCTTATCGGAGGAAGGAGATCCAACTTGAGCGAAGTACTGTCACAAAATGAAATAGATGGTCTGTTGGCAGCACTTAATAGCGGTGAACTTGATGTAGATCAGATGCAAGCCGCAGACGAGAAGAAAGTCAAAGATTATGATTTTAAACGTCCTGCGAAGTTTTCAAAGGAACATCTCAGAACTTTGGAAATGATCTATGAGCATTACGGAAGGCTTTTATCTACTACATTACCTTTATATCTTAGAAAGAATGTTACGGTGTCGGTTGCTAACTCAGAGACGGTTACATATTCGGAGTTTAGCAATGCTCTTTCAAACCCGGTTATTCTGGGAGTTATAAGTTTTCTTCCTTTACAGGGAACGATTATTTTGGAATTGCAGGCTAACATCGGATTCTCTTTTATTGACAGGATGCTTGGAGGTACAGGCGTCGGACTTGATAAACCGAGACCATTCACCGATATTGAGATGCCACTTATAGAAAAGCTTGTGACTATTTGCATGCAGCTTATGGTAGAGCCGTGGCAGAATGTTGTTTCCATCAATCCTGTCATGGAGAGGATTGAGACAAATCCGCAGTTTGCACAGGTTATTTCACCTACAGATATGATCGCCATCGTTACTCTCAATATTAAGATCGGTGAGACGGAAGGACTTATGAACGTATGTCTTCCTTATTTCACCCTTGAGAGTGTTATGGATAAACTTAATACCAAGTTCTGGTTCTCCACAATGCAGAAAAATGTGGACGAGGATTTCGGAGAGTATCTTGAGAGCATGGTAAAGCATGTTGATATTCCGGTAAAAGCGGTTCTTGGTAAGTGTAATGTTTCCGTAAATGACTTTGTTCATTTGCAACCCGGCGACATTATAAGGCTTGATAACAGAGTTAACACCGATATGCAGGTTTATGTCGGAAATATCTACAAATTCACCGGTCTGCCCGGTACCACTAAAGATAAATACGCCGTCAGGATTACGTCGGTAGTAAGAGAGGAGGAAGAGTAGGAGCATGGATGGAATGTTATCTCAAGATGAAATTAATGCTTTGCTATCCGGTATGGATTCAGCTGCCGGTGGAGAAGGTGATGCTCCGGCTGCAGAAGCACCTTCCGATAATGCGGATATACCGGTAACTTCCGGCGCGCCTGTTTCAGGAGGCAGTGCAATAGATGAGTCACTGCTTAATGATGCGGAAAAAGATGCCATCGGTGAGGTGGCCAATATAAGTATGGGATCTTCAGCGACTACGCTGTATTCCCTTGTAAATCAGAAGGTTAATATTACAACTCCTCAGGTTGAACTTGCCAACTGGGAAAATGTAATAAATAACTATGAGAGACCTTGTGTTTTCATTCAGATTCAGTATACGGAAGGTCTTGACGGAACAAATATCCTTATTCTTAAAGAGCGTGATGTTATGGTCATCACCGATCTTATGATGGGTGGCGACGGAACAAATATTGCGGGAGAGATCGGAGAATTACAGCTTTCAGCCATCTCGGAAGCGATGAATCAGATGATGGGAGCGGCTGCTACATCTCTTTCTACAATGATCAATCAGAAAGTAGATATAAGCCCTCCGCAGTCGACACTTCTTGATATGATCAATGACGATCCTTCGGATATTGCCGAGTTCCTCAGCGGAACTTTTGTAAAGATATCCTTTAAGATGCAGGTCGGAGATCTTGTGGATTCAACACTTATGCAGTTGTATCCCGTTGATTTCGCAAAAGAACTTAAGGATCTTGTTATTACTGATTCCGGAGCAAATGATGCACCGGCTCCTGCGCCTGCTCCCGAACCTGCACCGGCTCCCGAACCTGCGCCCGCGCCTGCAGCACCCGATCCAAATATGATGGCACAGCCACAAATGGGAATGCCACAGATGGGAATGCCGCAAATGCAGATGCCACAGATGGGAATGCCACAGATGCAGACTCCTCCGATGGGCATGGGAATGCCACAGATGCAGATGCCGCAGATGATGAATATGAACATTCAGCCTGCGCAGTTCCAGACATTTGCAGGCGGACCCGGAATGATGGCCGGCGGAGAAAATATCGGCATCATCAAGGACGTTCCGCTTGAAGTTACGGTTGAGCTTGGAAGAACGGCTAAGCCGATATCGGATATCCTGGAGTTTGCGCCCGGTACCATTATCGAGCTTGATAAGGTCGCCGGTGAGCCTGTTGACGTACTTGTAAACGGAAAGTTCGTTGCAAAAGGTGAAGTTGTTGTAATCGAAGAAAGTTTCGGTGTTCGTGTGACCGAGATTGTTCAATGATATTTGAAAAGAAAGCAGATGGAGTGTTTGCATAATGTCAGTCGAATCTTACTTGCAGTTTATTGCCATCTTAATAATCTTTGTTCTGGTTCTTGGGCTTACTTATTATGTGACCAAGTGGCTTGCAGGTTACCAGAAGGAAAAGAACAGCGGCAGGAATATTGAGGTTTTGGAGACGGGAAGGATCTCCACTACCAAGTATATTCAGATCGTGCGTCTTGGCGATAAGTATATGGCTATCGCAGTGGGGAAGGATGAAGTTACTGCATTATGCGAACTTGATAAGGAATCACTTGTTTTTGACAATTCCGAAAATGCAGGTACATTGAGCTTCAACGAAATTCTTGAAAAAATAAAAAAGTGAGTTTAAGAAATAAATTATGAGTAAACAGTGGGGAGAGAATAAAAAGAATATTTTTGAAAAACGTCGTTTGAAAAAAGGGGCGTTTATAGCCTTTTTGTCTGTTTTTCTGATACTCTTTTTGTCACTTGCGGTGCCGGTTAAGGTAGTGGCTACCGAAAATGTGGTTGAAGATACCAAACCTACCGATCCTACCAATTCGAGAAAATCTAATCTTACAGGTTCTGAAGCTGAACGAACAAATATTACAGATCCGGGTTCAGCAGAGTCCCCTGACGATCTTAAAAAACTTAATATTGCAAATACGGTTACCGTTACATATGACAACGGAAACGGATCACTGAGCGGATCTTTGAGAATTCTTATTACATTAACGCTCATATCCCTTGCGCCGACACTTATTGTGATGATGACTTCTTTTACAAGGATCATCGTGGCGCTTCATTTTACCAGAACCGCGATAGGAACCCAAACATCTCCGCCGAACCTGGTGATGATTGGGATTGCTTTGTTTATGACACTTTTCATTATGCAGCCCACTTTGACGACTGTTTATAATGATGCGGTCATTCCTTTTGAAGAAGGAAAGATAGACCAGAAAGAGTTTGGAAAGGTTGCAATGGCGCCGTTTAGGCAGTTCATGTACGGTCAGACTCAGACCAAGGACGTAAAACTCTTTATGGAGATAAACAAGACCGAGTGGGACGGAGAACTTGAGAGTATTCCCAATGTTGTCCTGATTCCGAGTTTTATTGTAAGCGAACTTAGAACAGCATTTATTATTGGATTTTTGATATATATTCCATTTATTGTTATCGATATGGTTGTGGCATCGGTACTTATGAGTATGGGTATGATGATGCTTCCGCCGACTACGATCTCGATGCCGTTTAAGATACTTCTTTTTGTCCTTGCGGACGGATGGAGCCTTATTATCGGCAATCTGGTCAAGTCGTTCTATTAGTTTTGTTGTGAGATAGGGGAGGAATGTTTATATGATAACAATGGCCGATATCAATACGATCGTAAATCAGGGACTTATGCTCGTTATTAAGATGTCGCTTCCGGTTCTTTTAACCTCGATGATTGTCGGACTTATTATTTCGATATTTCAGACGGTTACTTCGATCCAGGAGCAGACGCTTACCTTTGTTCCTAAGGTAATATGCGTATTTCTTATGATAATGCTGACGGGAAACTGGATGATGACCGAGCTTTCAGGCTTTATCACACTTATATGGTCTGATTTTTCGAAGTATGTGCGCTAGAGGTGAAGTATGATCGATTACAACTTCAGATACGGCGATCTGGAAGTTTTTTTGCTAATAGTTGTAAGAGTGACAAGTTTTATTTTTGTATGCCCGTTCTTTGGCGGAAGGCAAACGCCTAACCTTGTAAAAGTGGGATTTGGACTTCTTTTGTCGACTCTTGTATACGGCGCTGTTCCGTATACCGCACCTTCGTACAATACTGTCATCGGTTATACGGTGATCGTCATGAAGGAAATTACGGTTGGTTTTCTTGTAGGTTATGCGGTTCAGCTCTGCCAGCTCGTAATAAATTTTGCGGGACAGATAGTTGACATGCAGATAGGTCTTTCGATGGTAAACCTTTTTGATCCGAATACCAACGAACAGGTTACAATCACAGGTCAGCTCTATTCACAGGTGCTTATCGTATCGCTGATCATTACGGGAATGTACAGATATATTCTTGATTCGCTTATAGATACGTTTACTTTGATACCTATAAACGGTGCGGTGATTCACAGTGACAGGATGTTAAATGCGATAGTTGCCTTTTTGAGAGACTATATCGTGATCGGATTCAGGATCAGCCTGCCGATTTTCATCATCACTTTTATCACAAACGTTGTTCTCGGTGTCCTTGCCAAAGTATCACCTCAGATGAACATGTTTTCCGTGGGTATTCAGATAAAGATAATCGTGGGGCTGATGGTAATGCTTATTACGGTATCGATGCTCGGTGACGCCTCAAACTTTATTTTTAACAATATGAAGGAGCTTATGCAGGAATTTGTATACAGCATGCAGAGAGGCTGAGTATATTTACGGGCCGCCATTAATTAAATATAATCTGCAGTTCTTTGCCGAAGATGCAAACGGTGCGGAAAAGTCTGAGCAGCCCACGGCGAAAAAGCTGGAAGATGCCAGAAAAGAGGGACAGGTTGCAAAGAGCCAGGAAGTTGCAACGGCGTTTAGCCTGCTTTCCTTGTTTGTGATCCTGAGGGTTGTATATGCGCTTATGGGAAGTACTTTTACCAATATTTTCCCGAGGGTATACAATGACATTCCGAATGTCGCAAGAACGTATGACGGTCAGCTTCCGATCGCTTATATTACAAGCATTGTAAATAAGGCAATGCTGACACTTTTATTGCTGTGTGCGCCATTTTTCATAGTCGGATTTGCAGTGGCATTTATAAGTGATTACGTTCAGGTCGGATACAAACCTACCTCAAAGCCACTCCAGCCAAAGCTTTCAAAACTTAATCCCGTTTCGGGACTGAAAAAAATCTTTTCTACAAGAAAGCTTTTTGAACTGGCAAAATCAATTGTAAAGCTGCTTATTATGGGAATTGTAATTTATTCCTTTTTTTCAAAGAGAAACGATTATCTGTTTCTTTTGTATGATATGCCACTCACTCAGGCAATCGGACTTATGGGAAATCTCATAATAGACCTTGGGTTCAGAGTTGCAATCGCATATATGATCATCGCACTTGCGGATTTTATTTATCAGAAGCGCAAGTTCACCAAGGACATGATGATGACCAAGCAGGAAGTAAAGGATGAGTTCAAGAATTCCGAGGGAAGTCCCGAGGTTAAGTCTGCACAGAAACGAAGAATGATGGAAGCATCAAGGCGAAGAATGATGCAGGCTGTTCCGCAGGCGGATGTAGTCATCACGAACCCGACGCACTATGCCGTTGCGGTTAAGTATGACGCAGAAGAAGCGGAAGCACCTATTGTTGTTGCCAAGGGTGCGGATTTTGTGGCTCAGAGGATAAAAGAGCTTGCTCGTGAAAGCGGTGTTGAGATTGTAGAAAATAAGCCGCTTGCGCGAATGTTATATGCAAATGTCGAAGTCGGAGAGCTTGTTCCTCCTGAGTTATATAAGGCAGTAGCTGAAGTGCTTGCCTATGTTTATCACCTTAAAGGTAAGATTTAAAAAATGAGTAAAATTTGTTAGAAAGGAGAGTGCGGCATGGATACAAAAAAACTTAGAGACCGCGTATATGATTACGGCCTTGCTTTATATATTGTTGCGGCTATCGTAATGCTTATTATACCGCTCTCTGACTGGGTGCTGGATATTCTCCTTGCTTTTGATATGTCACTTTCATTTGTGATAATGTTTACAGCTATGTTTGCGGCGGACGTTCTTGATATGTCGTTTTTCCCTACGATACTTCTTTTTACGACCATATTCAGAATTGCGCTGAACGTTTCATCTACCCGTCTTATCCTCACAGAGGGCGGAGCGGGTAAAGTTATCGAGGTATTTGGATCCTTCGTTGGAGGAGGCGACCTGATCGTCGGAGCTATCGTTTATGTAATACTTATAATCGTACAGCTCATGGTCATAAACAAAGGTTCCGAGAGAGTTGCGGAAGTATCTGCAAGATTTACCCTTGATGCGATGCCCGGTAAGCAGATGGCTATTGATGCCGATCTTAACACCGGAGCCATCACCGATGTTGAGGCAAAAGAGAGAAGACAGAAGATTCAGGATGAAGCCAGCTTCTTCGGAGCCATGGACGGTGCTACGAAGTACGTAAAAGGAGATGCGACCGCGGGTCTTATCATTACGGCGGTCAACCTTCTCGGCGGTATTGCCATGGGTATCCTGAGAAAAGGAATGGATGTAAATACAGCCATCAATACATATTCGATACTTACGATGGGTGACGGACTTGTAAGTTCTATTCCTTCTCTTATGATATCTATGTCTACGGGTATTCTTGTTACAAAAGGTTCAAAAGAGGCAGATTTTGGCCATGTTCTTATCGGGCAGCTTTTTGGTATGCCCAAGACATTGTACCTTGTAGGAGGAGTCCTTACCGGACTTGGAATCGCATCACCTCTTCCGACACTTCTTTATGTTGCATTCGGTGCGGGATTTATCCTTCTTGGAAGAGTTGCGAGCCAGACTATAGAAGAAGTTGCTGTTGAGGGAGAAGTTGCATCACCCGAGGAACAGCAGGCGGAAGAGATAAGACAACCCGAGAATGTAACAAGCCTTTTGCAGGTTGATCCCATCGAGCTTGAATTTGGTTACGGAATCATTCCTCTTGCCGATGTCAATCAGGGCGGCGATCTTCTTGACCGAGTGGTCATGATAAGAAGGCAGGTTGCGCTTGAACTTGGAACCGTGGTTCCGATTATTCGACTTAGAGATAATATTCAGTTGAATCCTAATCAATATATCATTAAAATTAAAGGTATACAGGTAAGTGACGGAGAGATTTTATTTGACCATTACATGGCAATGAATCCGGGACATGTTGAGGAAGAAATCACAGGTATTCCTACATTTGAGCCGTCATTCCACCTTCCCGCTATATGGATCACCGAGGGACAGAGAGAAAGAGCGGAGAGCTTTGGCTATACCGTAGTGGATCCGCCGTCGATCATCGCGACACATTTGACGGAGATAATAAGAGAACACATAGCAGAGCTCCTTACAAGACAGGATGTCCAGAACCTCGTGGACAACTTGAAAGAAAACAATCATGCTCTTGTGGAAGAGCTTGTGCCTAAGCTTATGAGTCTTGGTGAGATTGAGAAAGTTCTTCAGAATCTCCTTCGCGAAGGCATTTCAATAAGAGACCTTGTGACAATATTCGAGACGCTTGCAGATTTTGCTCCGTCAACACACGATCCGGATATTCTTACGGAGTATGTAAGACAGAGCTTAAAGAGAGCAATATCCAACAAGTATTTTGTTCCGGGCGAGACGACGAGCGTTGTTACGCTTGATCCCAAGATTGAGCAGGAAATCATGAGCAGCGTTAAGCAGACTGAAACGGGTGCTTATCTTACACTTGATCCTGCAAGAACCAAGTCTATCCTCACTGCTGTGGGAGAACAGGTCAAGAAGCTTGAGGATGCGGGTAAACAGGCAATTATCATGGCATCGCCTATAGTGCGTATGTACTTTAAGAAGATGACGGAAGACTACTACAAAGACCTGGTTGTTATTTCATATAACGAAGTTGAAGCCAGTATTGAACTACAATCGGTGGGGATGGTAACTGCGTAAATGATTATTAAAAAGTATGTTGGAAAAAATGAAAGCGAAGCTACGGATGAGGCAAAAAAAGAGCTTGGCGGGAATATTGTCGTAATGAACGTGCGACCTGTCAAGAAATCAGGATTTTTGTCTTTGTTTCAGTCTCAGAAGATTGAAGTGACCGTGGCACTTGAGGAGGAACCTGAAAGGCCCGTAAGAACGACCTACACTCCGCAAAAGCCCAAAGTACATGAAAGCAGGGGCTCTTTAGACAGTTCTCAAAGAGATACCGTGGTATCAGCTGTTGCGAGTGCGTCAAAGGTTTCCCTGCCCAAGGAAGACAACAGCGCAATCGAGGAAAAACTTGATAATCTGAGTTCTCTTTTGGAGAAAAACATTCTCAAAAATGAGAAAGAGGTTGTTACACCCAAAATCGAAAAAGAAAACGCGGGTTCCTCGGAGAAAGCGGATGAAGGTGTAAAAACTTCACAAAATGATATATCAGAAGAAACACTTTCTTTCATAAAATTGTTATATAATACTCTTATAGAGAATGAAGTTGACGAGATATACGTAAACCAGCTTACCGATGAAGTTGAAAAGATAAGCAAACCTGGACTTCCTTTTGATTATGCACTTGCCAATGTATATCAAAAGATGGTTCTTAAGTTTGGTAAGTCGGATCCCATAAAAGAAGTCGGCGAAGAAAAGCCGATCGCAGAGATATTCATAGGACCTACGGGTGTCGGAAAGACAACTACAATCGCCAAACTTGCCTCGGAGCTTACTGTCTCCAAAAAGAAGAAAGTAGCTCTTTTGACTATGGATACATACAGAATTGCGGCAGCCGAGCAGCTTCGCACATATGCATCGATACTTGAGATCCCTTTCAGGGTTATCTATTCGGTCGATGAGATGAAGCAGGCAGCCGAAGATTTCAGGGAATATGATTACATCATGGTCGATACGGCGGGACATTCGCTTAAAAATGAAGAACTTATAAGAGATGTTGAGAACTACATAAGGGCTTTGGAGGAGCTTATGGAGTGCGAAAACTATCTCGTTTTGTCCGCAACCACGAAGTATCGCGATCTTATCGAGATTTCCGACGCATACTCGGAGATGGTTGCTTATAAGCTTATTTTTACAAAAATGGATGAGACAGGTGCAAAAGGTAACCTTTACAATATCAGGATGCATACGGGTTCGCCCATTGCGTACATCACAAACGGGCAGAACGTACCGGATGACATCGCTGTATTCGATGCACAGAAAATTGTAAAGAACCTTCTTGGCGGAAAAAGTTGATTTGGGGATAGTTATATATGGATCAGGCGCAACAGCTTAGAAATATAATTAAAAATTCAAATAAGCCGCAGCGTCCGCTTGCCAGAATTATTACTGTAACAAGTGGAAAAGGCGGTGTAGGTAAGTCAAATGTTTCCATAAATCTGGCTGTTCAGTTCAGAAAGATGGGCAAAAGAGTCATCATTTTGGATGCGGATTTCGGACTTGCCAATATAGAGATAATGTTTGGAACTGTTCCAAAACACAATTTATGCGATCTTATCTATCAGGGTAAGAATATTAAGGACATAATTACCTGGGGCCCCGAAGGTGTCGGATTTATCTCCGGCGGATCGGGAATTTCGGGTATGTATAACTTAAGCAGAGATTATCTTGTATATATTATTGTTAATCTTGCCGAACTTGATGCAATTGCTGATATAATAATAATAGATACGGGAGCGGGTATATCGAGCGCGGTAATGGAGTTCCTTGTGGCAAGCGGTGAGATCATACTTGTTACGACTCCGGAGCCTACATCGATAACCGATTCGTATTCGCTTCTTAAGGCACTGAATCAGTCTCCTCGTTTTTCGAGGGAGAATACTAAGGTAAAAGTTGTTTCAAACAGAGTTTCGTCAAACGATGAAGGCCAGCAGCTTTTTAACAAGTTAAATGCAGTTGTGGCCAGATATCTGAAACTTCCTTTATCTTACATGGGAGCAATCCCGCAGGATCAGTATCTTGCAAGAAGCGTAATGCAACAATCACCGGTTTCGCTGCAATATCCGAATGCCAAGTCGGTCAAGGCTTTTGAGAGTATTGCGAATCAGCTTATGAATCCGGGTAGTCAGGAAGAAGTAAAACAGAGAGGAATGGCGGCTTTCTTTTCCCATATTATTACGGGAAGAAAGCTCAGCAGCAGGGAGACAGCACAGGGACAAAGCATAACTTCAGAAAACTAAGTCGTTAAATATGGTGGATTGGAGACAAGGTAATATATGCTCACAGATTATATTTCACCCGGGATAAGAGTGGAACTTAAGGCAGCCGGTAAAGTCTGGATGGATGAGGATACGCGAACGAGACACATCTATATGAGCAAAGTCATGGATGTTACTTCGGATGACAGGATTGAAGTTCTCATGCCATTTGAAAAAGGAAAACTGGTTTTACTGCCTGTTGACGGAGAATATAGCTTGTGTTTCTACAGTACCAAGGGATTGTTTCAATGTTATTCCAGGATTGTAGACAGATACAGAAGCGACAATATGTATATACTTGTACTCGATCTTTCCAGTGAGTTACAACGACTACAGAGAAGAGAGTATTACAGATTCAGCTGTGCTCTTGAATTAAAATCCCGAACCTGCACAAAAGGAGAGCTGGAAGCCTTTGAAAAGAACAGAAAATATCTCGTCGACAAGACAAAACCGCTCCAGAGGAGCGTAATAGTTGACATAAGCGGAGGCGGGCTGCGATTTGTGGCCAACTTCCAGTACGAGGAGGGCAGTATCATTTACTGCTCGTATCGTTTACCGAGGGGGGCAAATGATAAAGAATTTGAAATGATCTGCAGCATATTAAAGGTACAAGAGTTAGAAAGTAGACCGGGTTTATTTGAACATCGTATCCAATACGTGTATATTGACGAACCTTCCAGAGAAGATATTATCCACTTCATCTTTGAGGAAGAACGAAAAATAAGAAAGAAGCAAACATAATTATGAAAAAAATTTTGATAATTGATGATTCTGCACTTATGAGAACAGTTCTTAGTGATATTATTAACTCAGATTCAAGATTCCAGGTAGCTGACAAGGCTAAGGACGGAATTGAGGGACTGGAGCTTTTAAAGCATAATACTTATGATGCTGTCGTACTTGATATTAATATGCCGAGAATGGACGGTATCACTATGCTTAAAGAACTTCACAAGAACGGAATAAAAGCCAAGATAATGATGGCGAGCACCGATACTAAAGAAGGTGCCAAAGTTACAATGGATGCCCTTGATCTGGGTGCACTTGATTTCGTGCACAAGCCGGACAGAGCATCGGAGTGTAAGGGCGAAGAGTTTTGTAAGCTTTTCCTCAATACACTTTCTGCTGTTGCAAACAGTAAAGCGCCGGGTTCAACCAAAGCATTTTCTTTTGACGAAGTCAAGGAATCACGCAAGGTTGTTGAACTGGTTACAAAATCCGCGAGCAAGATCACGGGTAACAGGATTGTTGCGATAGCAAGTTCAACGGGTGGCCCGAGGGCATTACAATCGGTTATCCCAAGGCTTCCCAAAAACCTCAAGACTCCGGTAGTTATAGTTCAGCACATGCCGGAAGGCTTTACAGCATCACTTGCTGAAAGACTTGATTCTCTGAGCGAGGTTCATGTTAAAGAGGCCGCCGAAGGCGATGTATTGGCACCGGGAACGGTATATATATCAAGGGGCGGCAAACACATGCATATCATTAAGAATGCAGGAAAAAGTGTTATCCATTATATGGACGGACCGACCAGAGAAGGCGTAAGACCTTGTGCAAATTTCATGTATGAATCACTTGTTGAGTCAGATTACGATGAGATCTGCTGCGTAGTAATGACCGGAATGGGCGCCGATGGAACTGAGGGAATCAAGAATCTGAAATCTAAAAAGAAAGTACATGTAATCGGCCAGGAAGAAAGCACCTGCACCGTTTATGGAATGCCCAAATCAGTAGCAACAGCTGGACTTGTCGATCAGGTTGTAAAACTTGATGACATCGCCCAGGAAATAATAATGAATGTTGGTGTTAATTGAAGGGGTTACTTTTGATCTTTCATATCTGACGATCCATATCCCTCCATTAACTGCCAATGACGACAAACATTTTGCATGACTAAACAATTTTTCTTATGGAGGTAGATTGATTATGGATGTTTCTCAGTATCTAAGTGTCTTTCTTGATGAAGCAAAGGAGCACCTTCAGTCTTTAAACGACAACATCATGGTTCTTGAGCAGGATCCCGAAAATGAGGATTGTATCAATGAAATTTTCAGATCGGCTCATTCAATGAAAGGTATGGCCGGAACCATGGGCTATACCAGAATGCAGAACCTTACCCATGACATGGAGGATGTTTTCTCAGATGTCAGAGCGGGTAAGATCAAGATCAAATCAGAGATGATCGACGTGCTTCTTCAGTGTCTTGATGCTATTCAGGGATATGTTGACAACATTACCGAAAATCAGGACGAAGGTACTGAAGAGCATCAGAATATTATAAAAGCTCTCGCTGATATCAGATCCGGAAATTCCGGAGCGGCAGCTGCTTCCGATGGAACTGCTGAAGTTTCGGAGCCTGCGGAAAGTTCTGCACCGGCTTCTGAGCCAAGCGGAGATCCTGCGAGTGACTACAGGGCTATCAAGCTCGACTCTTCCGCAAGAACAACTTTGGAAGAAGCTAAAGCTCAGGGAAAAAATGTATTGGGAGTTACCGTACATATTCAGGAATCCTGTATTCTTAAGGCTGCAAGAGGTTTTCTTGTATTTAAGGGAATCGAAGAGGTCGGTGAGATCGTTGTTTCCGAGCCCAACACACAGGATATTGAAGACGAGAAATTTGATTTCTCATTCAGCCTTGTAATAATTACAGATGAGACAAAAGAAAAGGTAGCTGAAATAGTTAAGTCTGTTTCTGAAGTTGCAGGTTGCGAATGCGGAGAATTCGATCTCGATGCGGAAAAAGCAGCTGCTGAGGAAGCTCCCGAACCTGCACCCGCTGCAGCAACTGCTGCGCCTGCACCCGTTCCCGCACAGGGTTCGGCACCTGCACCCGCACCTGCAGCAGGAAAGGCACCCGCCGCAGGACCTGCAGGCGGAAAGAAGCCTTTGGGTAAGCCTGTTGTAAACAGAACAGTCCGTGTTGATATTGAGAAACTTGATGTTCTTATGAATCTTGTTTCCGAGCTTATCATCGCGAAGAACTCACTTATTTCCGCAGCCAACACTTCGGGTGTCAGCAACGGAAACGTAAATGAGCAGATTGAATATCTCGAGAGTGTTACCACAAACCTTCATGAGTCGGTCATGAAAGTTCGAATGGTTCCTATCGAGAGTGTTCTTCAGAAGTTTCCTCGTATGATCAGAGATCTTAACAAGACTCTCGGCAAGAAGATGGAACTGACAATGACCGGTGAAGATACAGAAATGGACAGAACCGTGGTTGATGAGATAGGTGATCCTTTGATGCACCTTATCAGAAACAGTGCCGATCACGGAATTGAATCAGCTGATATCCGTGCCCAGAGAGGCAAACCGGAAGTAGGACAGATTTTCCTTCACGCTTTCCAGGACGGTAACAGCGTTGTTATCGAGGTTGGTGATGACGGTAACGGAATAGATGCAGAGGCAGTTAAGAACAAGGCCATTGAGAAGGGAATCGTTACACCCGAGCAGGCAGCTCTTTTGACAGAGAAACAGTGCGTAGAGCTCTTGTTCCATCCCGGATTCTCCACAGCCAAGCAGGTTTCCGAGATTTCAGGACGTGGTGTTGGACTTGATGTTGTTAAATCCAAAGTTGAATCTCTTTCGGGTGAGGTATCTGTTAATACCAAGCTTGGTTCGGGATCTACATGGATAATCAGACTTCCTCTTACACTTGCCATTATTCAGGCTCTCATGGTTATTGTCGGAGACGAGAAATATGCAATTCCTCTTGATTCGATCCAGAGTATTGAGGATGTGTCTCCTTCAGACCTTAAACTTGTAGAAAATAAAGAAGTTATCAATCTTCGTGGAAGCGTAACACCTATCGTAAGACTCAATGAAGTGCTTGATACAAAGTCAAGTAAATCAGCAGACGATGATATGGTTGTTGTTATCGCAAGAAAGGGAGATCAGCAGATCGGACTTGTTATCGACGAACTTATGGGACAGCAGGAAATCGTTATCAAGCCTTTGGGTAAATATACAAATAAGTGCAAGCTTATAAGCGGAGCAACTATCCTTGGTGACGGTGAGATAGCACTTATTCTTGATACCAATTCAATTTTCTGATGGTAACATTTGTTTAGCGAAGAAAGGATGAGCCGAATATGAATGAGATAAAAGAAGTTAAAGAAAAAGCCGATAAAGGCGAACTTATCCAGTATATTGTAATTAAGATCGATGATGAGCAGTATGGCATCAACATCAAATTTATAGATAATATTGTAAGAATGCAGCAGATTACGAGAGTACCGAAGGTGGATGCTTTCCTTAAGGGAGTTATCAATATCCGAGGCGAGATCGTTCCTGTTATGAGCGTTAGAATGAAGATGGGACTTTCGGAAGACGTGATCACGGGCGCTTCGAGAATAATCATCTTAAAGACCGAAACGGGAGATCTCGTAGGCATAATCGTGGATCAGGTTAATCAGGTTCTTACTCTTAATGAAAAAGACATTGAGAAAGTCCGTTATGACGATAAAAAGGGACAGTCAAAAGTCTCTTTTGTCAGCGGCGTAGGTCACTATGACGGCGGACTGGTTTCAATACTCGATCTCGATGCGGTTGTGTCTGAGAAAGAATCAAAAGAAAAAGCGTCTAACGCAAGTTAATTTCGGAGGATTTATTTTATGGCAGACATGAGTTTGGATAATTTATCCGACAAGTATTTTGATGTGCTGAAGGAACTTGGTAATATCGGTGCCGGGAATGCAACTACAGCGCTTGCTCAGATGATCGGAACAAAGGTTGATATGTGTGTTCCGCAGGTACGTCTTTTGGACTTCAAAGATGTCGGAGACCTCATGGGCGGAGCTGAGAAGATAATGGCAGGTATTTATCTTGCCGTTGACGGTGATATCGACGGAAGCATTATGTTCCTCTTGGGCAAACAAGCTGCCAGACATTTGGTCGATCAGCTTATGGGTACAGGCCCCAAGCCTGAAGATCAGGATTTTGATGAAGTTGAGATGTCAGCTCTTAAAGAAGTCGGTAATATCATTACCGGTTCGTATCTCAATTCACTTTCCATGATGACAAACCTAAAACTCATTCCGTCAATTCCGTATGTTGCCATTGACATGGCTGCGGCGATACTGAGTGTTCCCGCAATTCAATTCGGAATGATGGGAGACAAGATCCTTCTTATAGAGACACAGTTCTTTGATGAACTTAAGTTGAGCGGTTATTTTATTCTTTTACCTGATATTGATGGATACCGTAAAATTCTCTCTTCTTTAGGCATGGGAGACGTTTCAGATTCGTGAAGGGGCTAATATGAGTCAAATAATTAAGGTTGGAATGGCCGATCTGAATATTTGTGTCAGCCCCGACGGAATTACAACTTTGGGGCTTGGGTCCTGCGTTGGAATTGCTATTAGGGATCCTGTTACCAAGATTGGTGGGCTGGCTCATGTAATGTTGCCGGATTCAACTGAGATTAGGAACAATTCTAATATACCTAAATTTGCAGATACAGGAATTGAGGAACTTGTAAGGCTCATAGTTGCCAAAGGCGGCAATAAAACGCGCCTTGTGGCAAAGATTGCCGGCGGTGCGCAGATGTTTGCTTTTCAGTCAAACAATGCAACGATGCGTGTCGGTGACAGAAATGTCGCGGCATCACTAAAAAAATTAAAGGAGCTAAATATTCCTGTACTTGCTCAGGATACCGGTGATTCGTACGGACGGACAGTAATTTTTTATCCCGAAAACGGAAACTATATTATCAGAGCTGTAGGAAAGCCTGAAAAAATCATATGAATACCGATTTAGAAGAACTGAAAAAAATAAACACCAAACTAATAACTCCACTGATAGTGCTTTCAGCAACGGCTGTAGTATCAGTATTTACGTTCTTTAAGCACTATCCGGTCGGAGAGTGGATTGTTATTGTATTTGTTTCGGTAGTTATATTTTTGGTGATCGGTCTTATCACAGAGAAGATGATCGCCAAGTTTTTGGATATTAACTACGAGAAAGCTTTGGCTGAAAAGCTTGAAGCCGAGAGACTCGAGGAAGAGGCCAGAGCGGCAATGGAGGCAGAAAGTAGTGCCGGGGAAGATGTCGACAATATGGAAGTTCACGACATTCCTCAGTAAAAAAATAGAACCGGGGAAACTTAGACATGGATGATGCAGCTAGAAATAAATTATGGACAGAATATGGTAATACCAAATCCGGGGAACTGAGAGAGCAGCTCATATTGGAGTATGCTCCTCTTGTCAAGCTTGTAGCCGGAAGACTTAGCATGTATCTCGGATTTAACGTCGAATATGACGATCTTGTCGGATATGGCATTTTCGGACTTATAGATGCCATTGATAAGTTTGATCTCATGAAGGACGTTAAGTTTGAAACTTATGCCAGTCTGAGGATCAGAGGAGCAATCCTTGACCAGATCCGTAAGATGGACTGGATTCCCAGAACTATAAGACAGAGACAGAAGAAGATCGAGACTGCGATCAGAGAAATTGAAAAAGAGAGCGGTCATATAGCTACAGACGCCGAAATAGCGGCTAAAATGGATATTACTGAAGATGAATACCAGAACTGGCAGAACCAAATGAAGGTTACGGGGGTAGTTTCCTTAAATGAGTTTATGGATCAGGGTGCGGATATTGCCGATGATTCAAGTAATACCGGTTCAGGTTTCACAAAGCCTGAGGAGGCTATAGAAAAGGAGGAACTAAAAAAGATGCTGGCCGAATCCTTGGAGCATCTTACCGACAAGGAGAAAAAGGTCATTCTTTTTTACTATTATGAGGAGCTTACATTAAAGGAGATAAGTGAGGTTCTGGAGGTTTCGGAGTCGAGGGTATCACAGCTTCACACAAAGGCGCTTCAAAAGATGCGCGAAAAGTTGGGAGATTATCTGGGAATTATTACAAACTCCAGATAGTAAATTTTATTTGATGGAAGAGGATTTTATGAACGGATATTTTCAACTCGTAAACACACCGCAGGGAACCGGTATCAGAATTTATGCCCCAACCGATGGGGGAAAGTCTCTAAACGTTAATGTTGTTCGTGAGTACTTGGACGAAAGAAAAATTCAATACGATGTAATTAAGCTAAATGATGCTGTGAACAAGTCTGACGCAAATGTCTATGTATTTACCGAAGCGAAGGTACTTCCTGAACGTGAGGGGGTAAAGTTTGACGTTTCCAAGGATAAAATGACTGTCACGGCATTTTTCTATCCGCCGACGGAAGGCGCACAGCTTATGACTGAAGCGGAATTTAGAAGCTCAATCGCGTACAGAAAATACACTTATGGAATTCAGGAAGAGAATATAAAAGCTTTTTTTGAACATAGAGAATACTGTAAAGAGATACTTATTGCAAAAGGAAAAGAAGTAGTTCAGGGTAAGAATGCTTATGTTGAGTATCACTTTAATACCAACTTAAGGGCACGTCCTACTCTTAAAGAAGACGGAAGCGTTGATTATTTTCATCTTAACCTGATCAATAATATAAATGAAGGCGACCTTCTCGCCACACTTCACAGGGAAGTTCCGGGAGTGCCGGGAATAAATGTTTACGGAGAACAGATAAAGCCTGCCGTTGTTAAGCCTTCACATATCAGAGCAGGCAGAAATACCATTCTTTCGGATGATAAGCTTACACTTAAATCGGCAAAATCAGGCCATGTAACTTTGAGCGAAGGAAAAGTCGTTGTTTCCGACGTGCTGCAGCTTGAGAATGTCGATGTTGCAACGGGAAATATAGACTACGACGGAAGTGTTGAGATAAACGGCGTTGTTGCCACCAACTTCAGCGTAAAAGCGGGCGGAAATATCATTGTTCGCGGAATTGTTGAGGGCGCTGTTCTTGATGCGGGCGCCGATATAGTGCTTGAATGCGGAGCAAAAGCCGGCGGAAACATAAAAGCCGGTGGAAATATCGTAACAAGATTTATTGAGAATGCGACTGTAAACGCTAGGGGATGCATCACAAGTGAATGTATACTCCACTCAAATGTTTCCTCGGGAACAGAGGTAAACGTAACCGGCCGAAGAGGATTTATTGCCGGAGGAAGAGTTAGTGCCGCAGATAAGATCCAGGCTAAAGTTCTCGGATCCGAGATGGGAGCAAATACCATCATAGAAGTTGGGGCGGATCCGCAGCTTAAACAAAGGCTGAAAGAGCTTCAGAAGGAAATGACGGAAGCACAGAAGAATATAGAAAGCATAAGACCTACCATTGAAGGATTTACGAAGATGCTCAAGGCGGGAGTAAAGTTTAGTCCTCAGCAGGTTGAAAGTGCAAAGAAACTTATAGAGTTAAACAAAAGCCTTACAGAACAGATCCAGGATGACTCGGAAGAATACGCAAATCTTATGGAAAGGCTTGCGGAAGCAAAGGAAGCCGAGGTTGTGGTTGAGGGAACCGCATATCCCGGAACTACCGTTAATATCGGTGAGTTGTCTATGATCGTAAAAAAACCTGTTCACTACAGCAAGTTTGTTGTCAGGGAAGGAGATGTAAGATTAGCACCTATCTAAACGGAGGAGAGAACCATGTCAATAAACAGAATTGACTTTGGCGTGATCGCTGCTTCTAATGAGGTTTCCGCGGTGAAGGCGTCGGAGGATGCAAGACCCATGATGGACAGGCAGAACTTTCAGACTCAGTTTAACGAAGAAGTTGATAATCAGCGCAATTCGGTTATTCAAAAGGATGACGTTAGCGGAGCTAAAGTTTCTGCGGATGCCGGTGAGAAAGGCGGCAATGAATATTCGGGGGACGGCGGAAAAAATAGAAAAAAGAAGCAGGACGAAAAGAATGAGAATAATCCTATTTTAGAGAGACAGCTTTCAGTTGAAAAAATGGAAAAAATTTCGGAACACATGCTTGATCGAAATGGAAAACCTGTAGATCTTGGTATTTCTCACGGTTTTGATTTGAAGATTTAACATTTCTATATTATAATGGTGGAAACGGGCGTGGTGCCTGAATTTTTTAGCAAAATAGGCGGATAAATGATTAGTATTACAGAGATTGTTCTCATCGTTGTCGGATTCGCGGCAATAATATTGGGTTACCTTCTTCCTGCGGGGAAGAAACTCGACGAAGAAGATAAGATGCTCATGGAGAGAGAAATCCGTGAGCTTGTTCGTCGTGAAGTCGAAGACCAGCGAGAAAATATTGAAAATATGGTAGACGATACCGTAGATCTTTCTTTGGACAGAACAGAGAGAGCAATGGAACGTATATCAAACGAAAAACTTTCCGCTATCGGGGAATATTCCGATACTGTGATCAATGATATTCACAAGAATCATGATGAAGTAATGTTTATGTATGATATGCTCAATGACAAGCATAAGAATCTTACTTCAGTGGTTTCCGAAGTAACGAAGAAAGCCGACGAGGCCAAAAAGGTTGTCAAAGAGGTTGAAGAAAAGATAATTCTTCCTACAGAACCGGAAGAACCTGTACCTGTTGCGACCGTTGAGAAAGAGCCTGTCATGGAACTTGAAAAGATCACGGCTAAAGTTATAACTCCGGAAGAAGCTATGGGACTTCATGTTGTAGGAAATACTTCGAATGATGAAGACGAAATAAAACCTATACAGGAACAGCAGCCAAATGCCAAAGTTGTTCCCATCACCGAAGCTGTAAGAGTTGAAGCTAAGAGTACCAATCCCGACAAGAACATGAAAGAACTCACAGCAGCCGATCCGATTTCTCAGAACAGACAGATCATCGAGATGCATAAGGCCGGAAAATCAAATATGGTCATTGCAAGAGAGCTTGGTCTGGGCATCGGGGAAGTAAAGCTTGTGATAGATCTTTCCAACAAGCACAGAAAAGTTAAGTGAGGAATATTCTATAAATGAAACTAAAATATTACCTTAGGGGAATTGGCCTTGGCGTTATAATTACCGCGATAATTATGGGCTTTGCACTGGGAGCGGGAAAAGCACCTATCAGCGATGCCGAGGTAATAGAAAAAGCAAAGGGCCTCGGAATGGTTGAAGGCGGCGTCCTTTCCGATTATTCGGATGAAGATGCAAGCGGTGAAGATATGTTGCCGGAAGACGCCGGCGTTTCGGCATCTGCAGATAAAATGATAAATACGGCAAGCGGCGCTGACGGTGGTCCTTCCTTTAAGGATACATCAGCAAGCAATTCGGCTACGGCCGCATCTGTTGCAGATATTAAAGCCGATGCCGATAAAAAAGTCGAAGCTGATACGGGCATCGGTTCTCCGGCTGTTGCAAACGGTATAAGCGGTGCGGCATACAAGAATTCATCCGCAGCAGCTTCTCTTAGTTCCAAAGATCTTAAAGATGCCGACAAGAACAAAGACAAAGATAAGGATAAAAATAAAGAAAAACCTGTTATTGACAATAAGAAGAAAGAAGAAGTGACGGAAGAACCCGAAGAAGCTTCTGAGGAGCCTGCAGAAGAGCCGAATAATACCGAAGAAAACACTCAGCCTGAACCTACTCCGGCTGAGCCTGTGTCGGTTCAGGTTACAATCTCCGGAGGCTCATCATCAGACAAAGTAGCCAAGATACTGTATGATGCGGGACTTGTCGATGACGCCGTTAAGTTTAACAGATTTCTTATCGAAAGCCATCTTGATACAAGGATTCATTCGGGCAACAAGAACATTATGAAGGGTGCTTCTTATGAAGATATAGCGAAAGCTATCACTCAGTAAATGCATATTAAATAATTTTAGCTTTAAAGCTGTGAAAATAACTTATTTTCACAGCTTTTTTACTTGAAATATGCTTTTCCTTATGATATAGTTAAAAAGCTGTGTTCATAGGTGTGTTTATGCCTATTTCACGGTAAAACAAATAATCACGCACATTTAATTCTCTTTCCGGTGTCGGTAATGCCGATCAGAAGAGAGCTCTGTATATCGGAAAACGCGCCGATATATCGCATGAGCCAGGGATGTGCGGAAGATTCTAACCAAATGGAGGTAATATCATGAGCGTTGTATCAATGAAGCAGTTACTTGAAGCAGGTGTTCACTTTGGACATCAGACAAGAAGATGGAACCCTAAAATGGCTCCTTACATCTTCACAGAGAGAAACGGAATCCACATCATCGACCTTCAGAAGTCAGTTATCAAGGTTGACGAGGCTTACAAGGCAGTATTTGAGATTGCACAGCAGGGTGGAACAATCCTTTTCGTAGGAACAAAGAAGCAGGCACAGGACGCTGTTAAGTCAGAGGCTGAGCGTTGCGGAATGTACTACATCAACGAGAGATGGCTCGGTGGAATGCTTACAAACTTCAAGACAATCCAGAGCAGAATTGCAAGAATGAAGACTATCGAGAAGATGCAGGAAGACGGAACTTTCGAAGTTCTCCCCAAGAAGGAAGTTGCTCAGCTTAAGAAGGAGCTTACAAAGCTTCAGGCTAACCTTGGCGGAATCAGAGATATGAAGAGAATTCCCGATGCTATTTTCGTTGTAGATCCCAAGAAGGAAAGAATCTGCATTCAGGAGGCTGAGTCTCTTGGAATCACTCTTATCGGTATCGCTGATACAAACTGCGATCCTGAAGAGCTTGACTTCATCATCCCCGGAAATGATGATGCTATCAGAGCAGTAAAGCTTATCGTTGGTAAGATGGCTGACGCTGTTATCGAAGCTAATCAGGGTGCTGAGGCTGACGTTGCAGCAGAATTCGTTGCAGAGGAAGCTGAAGACATCGAAGAAGTTGCAGATGCAGAGTAATAGATTGATAACTTTGAACTAAATTGTCGCAGCCAATCATTTATGGTTGGCTGCTATTATAAAAACGGAGGAAAATACACATGGCTATCACAGCAGCAATGGTTAAAGAATTGCGTGAGTCTACCGGTGCAGGAATGATGGAATGCAAGAAGGCTCTTACAGAAACTAACGGAGATATGGATGCGGCAGTAGAATTCCTTAGAAAGAACGGAATCATGAAGGCTGAGAAGAAGGCCAGCAGAATCGCTGCAGAAGGTCTTACAAGAGTTGTTCTTAAGGATGATAAGACAGCAGCAGTTGTAGAAGTTAACTCAGAGACAGACTTCGTTGCACAGAACGAGAAGTTCCAGAGCTTTGTTGAGGCAGTTGCTCAGCAGGCAGTAAATTCAGATTCCAAGGATCTTGATGCATTCCTCGCTGAGAAGTGGAACCTTGATGAGTCTAAGACTGTAAATGATGCTCTTGTTGAGATCACAGCTGTTATCAGCGAAAAGCTCAGCATCAGACGTTTCGAGAAGGTTGTTGCATCAAACGGTATTGTAGTTCCTTACGTACACGGAAACGGAAGAATTTCTGTTATCGTTGAGGCTGATACAGATGTTGTAAATGACGATATCAAGGAAGCAGTTAAGAACGTAGCTATGCAGGTTGCAGCTCTTAATCCCAAGTATGTTTCAACTGATGATGTTTCTCAGGAGTACAGAGATCACGAGAAGGAGATTCTTCTTGCTCAGGCTATGAAGGAGAACGAGGAGCTTCCTGAAGGAAAGAGAAAGCCTCAGGAGATCATCGAGAAGATGCTTATCGGACGTCTTAACAAGGAGCTTAAGGAAATCTGCCTTAATGAGCAGGTATTCGTAAAGGCTGAGGATGGAAAGCAGACAGTTGGCCAGTACATCGCTAAGGTTGCTAAGGACAATAACGCTAAGTTCTCTATCAAGAGATTCGTACGTTTCGAGACAGGTGAAGGTATCGAGAAGAAGAACGAGAACTTCGCTGAGGAAGTTGCTAAGCAGGCTGCCGGTCTCAACTAATAATATTAGATTATTAAATGAGCTTCGGATTTCCGGAGCTCATTTTTTCGGTAGAAAATCATATAATTTGCCCAACAAACCTTTGGCATAAATGGGCTTTGATATCTTTAATTTTTTACAAAAATAGCCTATACTGTTGTAGTATAGATTTTTATAAAGGTTGGGTGAATCAAACATTGAGTCAGTTAGTTACAATTAAGGGTACAAGGTCTGGCATTATTCTTGTTTTGGATCCCGAGGTCGATTTTTCAACGCTTATCAAGGAAGTTGGCGAGAAATTCAAGGAAGCATCTTCTTTTCTCGGAAAAAATAACATGGGGATGATCATCAGAGGCAGAAAGCTCTCTGAATCGGAAGAAGATGAAGTTCTAAAGAGTATCAAAGATAATTCAATGCTTACAATTACATGTATTATTGACGAAGAGTCGGATATTCAGAGGAAATTTGAAGATGTCGCCGCTTCAAACGATAATGTTGATCCTGAGGTCAATACGAACAAGAAGGCAGACAGTGTAGTTAATGTGGATCAGAACAGCGCGCTTATATATAAGGGCAGCTTACGATCCGGTCAGGATATTTCCTGCGAACAAAGTATTGTTATATTGGGAGACGTTAAGCCCGGTGCTAACGTAATCTCCTATGGAAGCATTTTTATCCTGGGAGAACTGCGAGGCAATGCATTTGCCGGTGCAGGTGGTGATAAGGATGCTGTAGTAATGGCACTTGGTCTCAACCCTTTGCAGGTCAGAATTGCGGATTCTATCGCAATATCGCCTGAATCTGAAAAAAGTGCCAAACTCAAACTTGGAAGAAAGAAACCTTCTGTGACTGAGAATGAGCCTGAAGTTGCTTATATCGAAAACGGTCACATTGTGAAGAGTGTTTACGGATCTTCTTTTTTGAGACAATTTAATATGTAAACGGAGGAAACTATGGGAGAAGTTATAGTTATAACATCGGGAAAAGGTGGCGTAGGTAAAACTACAAGTTCCGCTAATATCGGAACGGGCCTTGCAAAGCTGAACAAGAAGGTTGTTCTTATCGATACGGATATAGGACTTCGTAACCTTGATGTTGTTTTGGGACTCGAGAACAGAATTGTTTATAACCTTGTTGATGTTATTGAAGGTAACTGCAAGATCAAGCAGGCGCTTATCAGAGATAAGAGATATGAGAATCTTTTTCTTTTGCCCGCAGCACAGACTAAGGACAAGACAAGCGTTACTCCTGAGCAAATGAAGAAGCTTACTGATGAACTTAAGCAGGATTATGATTATATTATTTTGGATTGTCCTGCAGGTATTGAACAGGGATTCAAGAATGCCATCGCAGGTGCCGACAGAGCACTTGTTGTTACAACACCTGAGGTGTCGGCTGTACGTGATGCCGACAGGATCATCGGTCTTCTTGAAGCAAACGAGATTAAAAAGACTCATCTCATAGTAAACAGACTTCGCCCTGAAATGGTCAAGAGAGGTGACATGATGTCAGCAGATGACGTCATTGATATTCTTGCTATTGAGCTTATAGGTCAGGTTCCTGATGATGAGAGTATTGTTGTTGCAACTAATAACGGTGAACCGCTGGTAGGAGACAACTCACTTGCAGGACAGGCTTATATGAACATCTGTCGCAGAATTACAGGCGAGCAGGTTCCATTTCTTGACCTTGAAGCCAAGAGAGGACTTTTTTCTTGGTTTAAGAAAAAGTGATAAGGGGGCAAAGTTATGAAAATCACTGATTTTTTCAAAAAGAAATCTTCAAGTGATATAGCTAAGGATAGACTGAAGCTTGTTTTAGTTTCGGACAGAGCATCTTGCTCACCTGAGCTTATGCAAAAAATCAGAAGCGATATCATAGAAGTGCTTTCGAAATATGCCGAGATAGATATGGATGGAATTGACATCAATATTACAAGTCTCGATGCTGAAGATAACGGCGGTAAATCCGCACCGGCTCTTTATGCAAACATTCCCATCAAAAATATGAATCATAATTCAAAGCCTTGATCGGTATTGTAACCCGTGAAAATTCAAGAGATTTTCACGGGTTTTTTCTTTTTTTTAAATGAACGCTTAATCGCTGTTGTGATATAATGATATATGATTAAATAGTATAAAATTTTTTGGAGATTGTTATGAATTGTAATAATAACAAATATGATTCGTTAAAACTTGATAATCAATTATGCTTTCCATTGTATGCTTGTTCGAAAGAGATAATCAGAAAGTACAAGCCCCATCTTGACGAGATCGATCTGACATATACCCAGTATATTACAATGATGGTCATGTGGGAGAAGAAGTGCGTCAATGTAAAGACTCTTGGAGAAAGTCTGTATCTTGACTCGGGAACACTTACGCCTGTTCTTAAAAAGCTTGAGAGCAAGGGGTATATAACGAGAGAGAGGTCTGAAAAGGACGAGAGAAATCTTGTTGTTTCCATCACCGATTCCGGTATGAAATTAAGAGAAAAAGCCGCTACAATTCCTGCCAAGATAGGAAGCTGTGTAAAGCTCACAGAAGAAGAAGCGGCTACCTTATACAGTCTTTTACATAAGATTATCGGTAATGTAAGATAATCTTTATTGTAATTTTTTTTAGAAGGAATATAATATAATTTGGTAAAAATATATGTAGATTTATTTTTTGACCGGAGACAAGTTAAAAAAATAACAATACATATATTTATTTGGAGGTTTTATGAGTTCTCATACCCATAAACATCATCATGATCCTGAGAAGATGAAGGCTATTGTAAACAGACTTTCCAAGGCAATCGGACATCTTGAGTCTGTTAAAAGGATGGTTGAGGATGACAGGGATTGCACCGAAGTGCTCGTACAACTGGCAGCCGTACGCGCAGCAATCAATGGAGCAGGCAAGGAGATACTTAAAGAGCACATAAGCCATTGTATCGTTCATGCAGTTTCAGATGGTGATGAAGAGGCTATCGTTGAGTTAAATGATGCCATCGAGAAATTTATGAAGTAATGAGTTGCTCGTGAGTATGTATGTGAAAGGGGCGAACACCTTGGCAAATTTTTTGAATTTAGTTTATTTTCTGATCCTATTTCCCTTTTGTATGGCAATCATAATTTCTTTGTTTAAGCATGCCAGCATGTTTAGAAGCCTGCTTATCATGATGGGCGGTCTGGCTATCATGGGCGTTGCTGTTTATGTTGCCGTCAATGTTCTTTTGTCCGGTGATACATCTAAATTTGTATATCTTGAACATGCAGAGATTCCTGAAAAGGCAATTCTTTGTGGGGAAGTCTTCTTAATGGTACTTGTATGTTTTCTTAGTATCAAGTACAAGAAGTATTATGCAATTCTTTTTTCACTTGTGGGAACGATCCCGGTTTTATGGATGGATCTGACTCATAAGGCAATCGAAGGAAATACCTGCATCAGGATTGATACATTTGCTGCCGTAATGTATTTGATCGTTGGTTTTGTAGGAATTCTTATCTGTATTTATGCATCAGGTTATATGAAGGATTACCATCATCATCACACGGATGTTGAAGATCGTTCCGGATATTTCCTTGCACTTATGTTTGTATTTCTCGGTGCAATGTTCGGACTTATTTCATCAGATAATCTTGGATTTATCTATTTCTTCTGGGAGATCACAAGCGTATGTTCATTCTTAATGATCGGATATACAAGAACGGAAGAGGCCGTAAATAATTCATTTAGGGCTCTTTGGATGAATCTTCTCGGTGGATGCGGATTCGCTGCAGGACTTATGTACTGCAACATGGTTCTCGGAATTTCCAATCTGAGCCAGATCACACCGCAGGCAGCCGGTTCAATTATTGTTCCCGTTACCTTATTTGCATTTGCAGCTCTTACAAAGAGTGCTCAGTTCCCGTTCTCAAGATGGCTTTTGGGAGCGATGGTTGCGCCTACACCTTCAAGTGCGCTTTTGCACTCTGCAACGATGGTTAAGATTGGCGTATATATGCTTATAAGACTTGCACCTGTAATGTACGGAACTCTTACGGGAATCATGATCACCGTTATTGGTGGATTTACTTTCTTTGCTGCATCGCTTCTTGCGATCACTGTCAGTGACGGTAAGAAGGTACTTGCTTATTCGACTATTTCCAATCTCGGACTTATTACCGCTTGTGCGGGAACAGGTACTACCGAAGGTGTATGGGCGGCTGTTATGCTCGTTTTGTTCCATGCCGTTTCAAAGTCACTCCTGTTCCAGACGGTGGGAGATATAGAAAACTGTATGGGAAGCCGTGATATTGAGGATATGCACGGACTTATAATCAAACTTCCCAGACTTGCATTTATCATGATAATCGGTATTTGCGGAATGTTTATGGCACCCTTTGGAATGCTTGTTTCCAAGTGGGCTGCACTTAAATCTTTCGTTGATTCGGGTTCTGTTTGGCTTGTTCTTTTCCTTGTATTCGGATCGGGAAGCACATTGTTCTACTGGGCTAAGTGGCTTGGCAAGATCTGTGCGGTAATTCACCAGTCATTTGAACTTGAAGATATAACTCCCAGAAGTGAGATGGTATCTATTTTACCTCTTACGACAATGATAGTTGTTATGTGTTTTGCTTTCCCCTGGATGTCGGGAAATATGATCCAGCCTATTCTCGATGAGGCTTATCATACAAATATCCCCGATGTTATCGGCGGAAGCGATGTCATCATTATGATGATCATGGTTGCGATGGTATTTATTATTCCAATCGGATCCAGATTCCTTTCCATCGGTAAAAACAGTAAGATGACAATGTCTTACGTTGCCGGTGTAAATGCGGGAGATGACAGACATTATATAGATTCTTTCGGTAAGGAAAGAGCACTTTATATGTCTAACTGGTACATGGATGAAATCTTTGGCGAAAAGAAATTCTTAAAGCCTTGTATTTATGTTGCAACCGTTCTTGTTGCCGTTATGCTTATTGTTGTTGTCGGAGGTGCTATCTAATGGATATTTATATGATATTGAGAGTTTTATTATATATTCTTCTGGCACCTGTTTTAGGAGGCCTTCTTTCCGGAATCGACAGAGTATTTTCTGCCCGTATGCAGGGAAGACAGGGCCCACCGCTTTTTCAGCCTTTCTATGATGTAGCTAAGCTGATGAGCAAGCAGACAACCGTTGTAAACAGTATTCAGGTACTGTTCGTTACAAGTTATCTTATATTTACCATTTTTACAGGTGCATTGTTCTTCGCGGGCGGAGATATGCTTTTGGTATTTTTTGCGCTTTCCATGTCTGAAGTGGTTATGGTCCTTGCGGCTTTTTCAACCAACGGACCATACAGCATCATGGGCGCTCAGCGTGAACTTTTGCAGATGATGTGCTATGAGCCCATGACTCTTTTGGTTGCCATCGGATTTTATTACGCAAACGGAAGCTTTATGGTAAATGAACTGGCAAAGGCTGATGTTCCTGCTATTGTACAGATTCCGGGATTCTTTGTCGGATTTGTATTTGTACTTTTGATCAAGCTCAGAAAATCACCTTTTGATCTCAGTACCTCGCATCATATGCATCAGGAGATGGTAAAAGGTCTTACAACCGATCTTTCGGGCGGAAATCTTGCACTTGTGGAGATCGCGGAGTGGTATGACGTGGTACTTATGATGGGTATTGTCGGAATGTTCTTTGTTACTTCTGCACCTGTCAGTATTCTTGGAGCAGTGATAGCCTGCAGCGTTGTATTCTTCCTGGAGACATTTATCGATAACCTGTTCCCCAGAGTTAAGTATATGACAATGCTTAAGGTTACCTGGTCGGTTATATTGATTTTTGCAGGTACAAATTTGCTTATTCTTAATGTATTGAAATAAGAAGAAGGGAAAGAACAATGAAAATATCAAAATCACCATGGGTGTTACATTATGACGGATCTAGCTGTAACGGCTGTGATATAGAAGTTTTGGCTACGATGACTCCGCTCTATGATGTGGAGAGATTCGGAATTATAAATACGGGTAATCCCAAGCATGCCGATGTGCTCCTTCTTACGGGAGGAATGAATGCGCAGACGGCGCCTGTCGTAAGACAGCTTTATAATATGATGCCCGATCCTAAGGTTGTTGTTGCTTGCGGAATATGTGCATGCGACGGCGGAATCTTCAAGGAGTGTTATAACATTTTGGGCGGCGCCGACAAGATTGTTCCTGTTGACGTATATGTTCCCGGATGTGCCGTTAGACCTGAAGCTCTTATTCAGGGCGTTGTTAAGGCGGTTGGAATCCTTGAAGAAAAGAAGAAGAAGTTAAAACAGTCAATGAAGGCCGGATATTGTACTGTAGACTACAGCAAGATGGCTGTTCATATGACAGAAGAAGACTATAATCCTGCAGATCAGTATGATGCGGTTCTTACTGAGGAAGCTCTCAGAGAGCAGGCGGAAGAAAAGATCAAAGCTTCTGCAAAGCCTGTTCCCAAGCCTGCAGCTCCCGCTGCGGCTCAGAATGCTGCACCCGCCGCGAATACAGGTGCTCCGGCTACTACCGCAACAAATGCTGAGAAAGGAGACAATAAGCAATGAATACCGAGTTTGTAAATGTTAATCCTGAGAATGTCATTGACGAGTCTCAGAAGCTTAAGTTTGACGGATATCATCTTATGCAGCAATGCGCAACAAGAATACCTGATGCTTTTGAACTTATTTATACATTCGGAAAAGATCTCGAAGTTAAGCAGCTTAAGATCACACTTCCCGAAGATAATGAGATTTCAAGTATCACAAGTATTTTTCCTTGTGCTTTTATCTATGAAAATGAGATGCACGATCTTTTCGGAGTTAAGATCAAGATGATAAATATTGATTATGAAGGAAAGCTCTATCGCACAGCTATAGAGACACCGTTCAAATAATTGGAGGAACTGTAATGTCTAACAGAAGTGTAATTCCATTTGGACCTCAACATCCGGTTCTTCCGGAGCCTATTCACTTGGATCTTGTTATGGAAGATGAGAAGGTGGTTGAGGCTATTCCTTCAATCGGATTCATCCACAGAGGTTTGGAGAAACTGGTTGATAAAAAAGATTTTAATGAGATGGTTTATGTTGCAGAGCGTATCTGCGGTATCTGCTCACTCGGACACGGACTTGGTTATTCCGAGGCAGTTGAGCATATCATGGATATCGAAGTGCCTGCAAGAGCCAGATATATGAGAACTATCTGGTCTGAGCTTAGTAGGATCCATTCACATCTTCTCTGGCTCGGACTTTTGGCAGATGCTTTCGGCTTCGAAAGCCTTTATATGGACTGTTGGAGACTCAGAGAGGAAGCCCTTGATATGTTTGAGGAGTCTACCGGCGGCCGTGTAATCTTTTCCGTTATGAAAATCGGCGGAATCAGAAGAGATATCACCGACGATATGCTCAAGGATTTCGATAACAGGATTTCTAAAATGGAGGAAGATCTTAAAGCCATTGCAAGGCCCTTCCTTGAGGATGCAGCCGTTCAGACAAGACTTAAGGGCGTAGGTGTTCTCAGTGCGGAGCAGGCGGATGCGCTTGGATGCACCGGACCTTTCCTTAGAGCAAGCGGAATTGTAAGAGATATCAGATCTACAGGTTATTGTGCATACGGTGATGTCAACTTTGAGCCTATCGTAAGCAGCGAAGGCGATTCCTATGCGCGTACATATTGCCGTATACAGGAGATATTCCAGGCATTTGACATTATTCATCAGCTTATAGCAAAGATGCCTGACGGACCTATCGAAGCTCCCGTCAAGGGAATGCCGAACGGCGAATATATGATGAGAATAGAGCAGCCCAGAGGCGAAGCTCTTTACTATGTTAAGGCAAACGGAACCAAGTTCATTGACAGAATGAGAGTTCGAACACCTACTTTTGCAAACCTTTCAGGCCTCGTAGAGATCCTTAAAGGCTGTGATCTTGCTGATGTTCCTATTCTTGTACTTACGATCGATCCTTGCATCAGTTGTACGGAGAGATGATGTAGTGAACTCAGCACAGATAGGAGATTGAAATGGCAATTGTAAGTTTTAAAAATACAATTTTAAAGAACCTTTTTTCAAAGCCATATACCAGAAAAACCGAGAAAGAGTTTCCGGAAGGAACAAGAGGACATGTTGAGAATGACATGGATCTGTGTATCCTTTGCGGTCTTTGTTCCATAAAGTGTCCGACTCATGCCATAACGGTCGATAAGGTGGAAAAAACTTGGAACATCAGACCTATGAGCTGCATCCAGTGCAGATGCTGCGTGGACAGCTGTCCCAAGAAATCTCTTTCTATGGGAACAAGGTTCCAGGAACCCGGCAGTGAAAAGGTTGTAAAATCGTTTAAGCAGTCCGAGAAGGCTATTGCCGCTCAGGAAGCTCTTATGAAAGCTGCAAAAGAAAGAGCTGCCGCTGCAGCCAAAGCAAAGGCTGAAAAGGATGCTCAGGATAAAGCAGCACAGGAAAAAGAAAACAAATAATGATTCTTTTGATCAAAGTAAAAGGGGCGGTACAAGGAGTAGGATATCGCCCCTTTATTGCTAAGAAAGCAACTGAATACGGATTAAAAGGCTATGTCAAAAACATAGGAGCAGCTGTAGAGATTCTTGTAGAGGGAGATAAAGAAAAGCTCGATGCTTTTTCAGATCTTCTGAAAAAAGAATATCCTGCGGGTGCTTTTATTTTAGATGTCGAGATTTCTGAGAAGAATGAAGAAACGGTTGATCTTAAGGACTTTTCCATTGTTGAGAGTTCAGATATCGACCTTTCATCCGAACTTCCGGTTTTTCTTCCGGATATCGGAATCTGCGACGATTGTCTTAATGAAATGCTTGATCCGGGTGACAAAAGATACGGATATCCGCTTATAAGCTGCGCGGTATGCGGACCGAGAATAAGCATAGCCGATGCGCTTCCTTATGACAGGGACAATACGGCGATGAAGCCTTTTAAAATGTGTCCTTCCTGCAAAGCCGATTATGTAAACGGAAGACGCAGGCATGCTCAGACGGTCTCATGCTTCGACTGCGGTCCTCAGCTCATCTTAAAGTATGAAGAAAACGGAGAGATGATTTCTATAGATAAAAAGGATTCTGTCAATAAAGCAATCGGGCTTCTTCAAAAAGGCAAAATTTTGGGCATAAAAGGCGTTTCCGGTTATCAGCTTATCTGTTTACCTCAAAGTGCTGCGGCAGCTCGTTTAAGGGAAATAAAAGGGCGTGAGAGCAAACCTTTTGCAATTATGTTTGCAGATTCTCAGACAGCAAGAGAATATTGCAGATTAAGCTCTTTTGAAGAAAAAATATTAAATTACTCCGCAAGGCCGATAGTTCTTCTTGATAAGATAAAAGATTTTCCCAAGGAAGTATGCGGAGACAGCGACTATATCGGAGCATTCCTTCCGTCTGCCGGAATACACAGGCTTTTATGTGATGCTTTGGGCCCGCTTATTGTAACAAGCGCGAACAGATCGGGCGAACCTATTGTAACAGAAGATGATGATTTTACCGGGAAATTTTTTGACCGTAATAAATTCAAAAACTGTGAGGATGAAAAGATCAATACGGAAGTTCACGAAAATCATTGCGTCGACGGTGTTCTTTGGCATGAGCGAAGGATAAACATGGCGCAGGATGATTCGGTTGTTTTTGCATGCAGAGCATTTAATGAAAGCTCTAATGAAAGTATTGATATAAGTTCTTTTGAAAATGACAAAGCTCTTTTTATCAGGAAATCGCGCGGCTATGTTCCGCTTCCTCTTATATTAAAAGGCGTTAGCGGCTGTGAAAAGTCCGTTCTTTCCTTGGGTGGTGATTTAAAGAGCACTTTTTCTTTCGGGAAAAAAGACAGGATAATCATATCACAGTACATCGGTGATCTGGAAGAAGTCGGATGTTTTGATAATTTCAAAGACTATATCGAAAGATATATGAAGCTCTATCATATAAAGCCTGAAATGATCGTATGTGATATGCATCCCAAGTATCATTCGGCCAAATATGCGGAGAAGCTTGCGAAAAATATGAATATTCCGATATATAAGATACAGCATCATCACGCTCATGCATTGTCTGTAATGGCTGAGTATTCGTTAAAGAGCTGCATCGGAGTTTCACTTGACGGAACGGGATACGGAACAGACGGTAAGATCTGGGGCGGAGAGTTTTTACTATGTAACAATACCGAGTTTACAAGGGCCGGTCATCTTTCATATGTCAAACTATGCGGCGGTGATAAGGCTTCTGTTAACTCAGAGCTTGTCAAAGAATGTTATGAATATGCATCGGATGAAGAAAGCGCTGAAAGCACCGGTATCAATCCGCTTATAAAGGCGGCTCTTTCAAATAATATAAATACATTTGAAACTTCAAGCACGGGAAGATTGTTTGACTGTATATGTGCGCTTCTTGAGATAAAAAAAGAAAACTCCTATGAAGGTGAGTGCGCGATACTTCTTGAAAAAGCCGCGCGAAGGGGAGAAAATTTGAATAAGCCGGTCTTTTCATTTAAGATAGATGAATCGGAAGGTATGATCGTTGCAGATCAGATACAGCTATTTAATGATGTAAAAGATGCATATGAGAGCGGCAGATATGAAAAAGAGGCCGTTGCTTATGCTTTTCACTCGGCACTTTCTGAAGCTATTGCAAGAATCTGCCATATTATAAGAGATAAAAACAGCGAAAATAATGTATGTCTTTCAGGAGGCGTATTTGCTAACAGGATTTTACTCGAAAAGACTGTAAGTGCGCTTAAGGAAGACGGATTTTTGGTATATATAAATGAGTTTGTTCCTGCGGGAGATGCGGGAATTTCGCTCGGGCAGGCTTACTATGGCCTGCTGTCGCAGAAAGAGGTGTAAAGATGTGCGTTGCGATACCGGGAAGAGTTATAAGTATTGACGGAAGGAAGGCCACCGTTGATTTTAGCGGAAATACTGTTATTGCAGACGCCGGACTTGTTGATACAAAAGTCGGCGACAGAGTCCTTGTTCATGCGGGATGTATCATCCAGACGATGAATGATGAACTTGCCGATGAAGTTGAAAGTCTTATGAAAGAAATCGAGGATTTAAGTAACTGATATGGCAGATTTTGATATAAAAATGATTGCTGAAGAACTTAAAAACTATGACGGCGAAGAAGTCAGGATCATGGAAGTTTGCGGAACCCACACCGCAGCCATATCCGAAAACGGTATTCCTTCCATGCTCTCTGAAAAGATAAAGCTTATCTCGGGGCCGGGATGCCCTGTCTGCGTAACCGTTACGGCGGTTATCGATAAGCTGATCGAATTGTCGATGCGAAGCGATACGGTTGTTCTTACATTCGGAGATCTTATAAGAGTCAAAGGGACTTTTAAGTCACTCGCAGAGGCAAAAGGCGAGGGCGCCAACGTAAAGATGGTCTATTCGCCTATGGAAACGGTAAAGCTTGCAAAGGAAGATCCTTCTCACACATATGTGTTTGCGGCTATCGGCTTTGAGACTACAACTCCCGTATATGCAACTGTCTTGGAAGAAGCTGTAAAAAATAATCTGAATAATTTAAAACTTCTCACATCCTTAAAGACCATGCCTGAAGTTATAAGATTTGTTGTCAAGAACGGCGGCGGAGTTGACGGATTCATAGCTCCGGGACACGTTGCGACGATCACGGGAAGCAATATTTACAAAGAACTTTCAAAGGAGCTTCAGATACCCTTTGTCGTATCCGGATTTGAGGGAACACAGCTTCTTTTGACCATATATTCTCTTGTAAAAATGAAGGGAAAAGGCGGTTTTAAGAATCTGTATAAGAGCGCTGTTAGAGAAGAAGGCAATATTAAGGCAAAAGAAATTATCCAAAAGTTTTTTGAGCCTTCGGATGCATCGTGGCGAGGCATGGGAAAAATTCCCGGTTCCGGACTTATACTCAGGGAAGAATACAGAAAGTTTGATGCCGGAAGCGATATGCTCGATGAGGACAATATGCCTCCGGGATGCAGATGCGCGGATGTTCTTGTAGGAAAGATAAAACCGGCCGACTGTCCTTTGTTCGGTAAGAAGTGTACGCCCGATACGGCTCACGGAGCCTGCATGGTATCGACAGAGGGAAGCTGCTATAATTATTTCATTTCAGGCAGAAGATAAGATCACATTACAATATGAAAGAGGCGGGATATGAAGGTAACAATGGCGCACGGAAGCGGCGGAGAGTCAACTTCCGGACTTATAAAAAATGTTTTTGCCAAATATTTTAATAATGATATATTAAACAGACTCGAAGACTCTGCGGTTGTTCCGGGAAATTCAAGGCTTGCGATGACAACAGACAGTTTTGTTGTAACACCGATCGAATTTCCGGGAGGCAATATCGGAAGACTTTCTGTCTGCGGAACCGTAAACGATCTACTTATGAGCGGATCAAAGCCCATGTATATCACATGCGGTTTTATCCTTGAAGAGGGACTTGATCTGGATGATCTTGAAAGACAGGTCAAAGCACTTTCCGAGTGCGCAAAAGAGGCCGGAGTAACGATAGTTACTGGAGATACTAAGGTTATCGAAAACAGAGGCGGAGAGCCGGGGCTTATAATCAATACTTCCGGAGTCGGCTTTATTCCCGACGGTTCTGAGGCTATCGGTCCTTCCAATCTTAAGGATGGTGATGTCATCATTCTTTCAGGAAATCTCGGAGATCATCATGCGGCCATTCTTTCAAAAAGAATGGGAATCGAAAATAATATACAGTCCGATGCGGCACCTTTAACAGAGGCTGTCGGAAATCTTATGGCGCAGAAAATAAGAGTTCATGCTATGAGAGATGTTACAAGAGGCGGACTTGGCACTGTTTTAAATGAGTTTGCGGAAAGCTCGGATTGTGAAATAGACCTTTATGAAGAAAAGCTCCCCGTATCTTCTGAAGTAAGAGATTTTTGCGGACTTCTCGGACTGGACCCGATATATATGGGTAATGAAGGCAAGTTTGTTCTCAGTGTTCACGCGGATGATGCTAAAAAGGCACTTTCAATAATTCGTGGTTCAAAATACTGCGAAAATGCAGTGGTTATCGGCGAAGTCAAAAAAAATAATCGCGCTGTTGATATGCACAGAGTCATATTAAATACTGCAATAGGCGGTAAAAGAGTGGTTGGCCTAATGTACGGAGAGGGTCTTCCAAGAATCTGTTAAATGTTGTAAAATAGTTATGCTGTGCAATCGTATATATGCGAGGTAGATTAATGGAATTTAAGAGAATCAATAAAGATACCGTCAACTGTATCATCACCGAAGATGATATGGATGAACAGGGAATAAAGCTTGAAGACCTTTTTGAAAAGAAAAAAGAGGCACTGGATTTTTTACATGATGTTATGCTTAAGGCACAGGAAGAAGTTGACTATAAGCCGACAGGTTCTTTTATGCCGCTTCAGATAACTGTTTTACCGGATCATTCGATTTCACTTACTCTTTCCGAAAATGCATCGGCTTCATTCGGGGAAATCTTGAGAAATCTTACTGAGAAGGCGGGAGTCAATATTCCAAAGAACGTTCTTGAGGATATTGGAGATGCAGTTGATGAAGACAGACTTTCAAGGCTTAATGATTACCTTAAGAGTCTTAAGAATCTGACCAATTCAATGAAGAATATAATAAATAAAGAATCCGTACCTATAAATGTAAACGGATCTGCCGATAAGAACAAGAATCTTGCCGACAGTCTTTCTGTCGGTGCAAAGAGAAAAGCGGAGAATCCCCGTATTCACAACGAGGAGAATCTCAAGCAGCTTCAGTTCAGCGAATTTGTATTTTGCTTTGACAGCTTCAGGGAAGTCAAAAAATTCTGTGTCAAAGCACCTGTCGATAACAATATCTGCAGCACATTGTACAAGGATGCTGAAAACGGAAAGTATTTTCTTGATATCAGAAGAGGCGACGAAGATACCAAGAAATTCGCTTCGCTGTTTACAATGGCTTATGAATTTGGACACTTCCAGTGTTCGGCACCACAGGCCATCTCATTTATCAGAGAGAGCTATGAGTGCATAATCAAGGAAAATGCGATAAATCATCTTGCAGAGATGTTTTAAACGGAAAAAAGAGTTTTGTATACAAAGCTCTTTTTTAATTGAATGAATAGGAAAATTCGTTGAAAATCCTATCAGTGTATTTAATCTGAGGTGATAATGAGGCTTAACAAGTATATTGCCTCCTGCGGTATATGCTCAAGGAGAGAAGCTGATAAGCTTATAGAAGATAACAGAATAACGATAGGCGGCGTTGTTGCAACGTGTGGTGCGCAGGTTAATGAAGGAGATGTGGTCTGCTTCGACGGAAAAGAAATTCATCCCCAAAGCGACAGGATTGTTCTTGCTTACTATAAACCTGTAGGTGTTGTATGCACGGAAAGTGATGTTCATGCCAAGAAAACGGTAATAGAAGACCTCGGATATAAAGAGCGCGTGACCTATGCGGGACGCCTCGACAAAGATTCCGAGGGACTTCTTATAATGTCAAACGACGGCGATCTTATAAATTCAATGATGAGAGCCGCAAACAAACATGAGAAAGAATATGAAGTCACGGTAAATAAGCCTGTGACGGGTGATTTTATAAATGATATGTCGGGCGGAGTTTTTTTGCGTGAGCTCGGTGTCAGGACAAGGAAGTGCAAGGTCTCCAAGACAGGGAAAAGATCTTTTGACATAATACTCACACAGGGGCTTAACAGGCAGATACGGCGAATGTGCGAAGAACTCGGATATGAAGTTGTTACACTTAAAAGAGTTCGCGTAATGAGTGTTAAGCTTAGCGATTATAATCTTAAACCCGGAGAATATGCGCAGCTTTCCGATGAGGCCAAAAAACAACTGTACAGTGAAGCCGGAGTTAAATAGTTTGACCATATTCATGCATTTGCTGATATAATGAGGTTTATAGATTTTTTAATTCGGGGAGTGTTGTATGTCATTAAATCAAGATACAGATTTGATAAAAAAAGAGTATGAGGGGCTTGTTAAGACAATAAAGTATCATATGGATCTTTATTACAATCAGGACGAACCTGAGATTTCCGACTATGAGTACGATATGATGATGAAAAGGCTCAAGGAGATCGAGAAGGAGCATCCTGAATTTGTAAAGAAGGACTCGCCAAGCAGGATAGTTGGCGGAGTTGCCAAGAGAGAAGCGGGAGTTAAGATCACGCACAATGTCCCGATGCTTTCTATAGAGGATGTCTTTAGCAAGGAAGAAGTTAGTGAATGGATCGGAAAAGTAACGGCAAGACACAGTGATGCTGTTTTTTCCGTTGAGCAAAAGATTGACGGGCTAAGCCTGTCACTTAGATATAACAGAGATGAAAGTGATGGAAAGCTTCATCTTAAGACTGCGGAAACAAGAGGCGACGGCTATATCGGCGAAGATGTTACGGAAAACGCCCTTGTTATTCCTGATGTAAAAAAAGTGATCGATCTTCCCTATGAGTATCTTGAGCTCAGAGGCGAAGTTTATATGTCTCACGAAGATTTTGACAAGTATAACGAGATACAGGAAAAGCTTGGGAAAAAGCTTGCCGCAAATCCGAGAAATCTTGCTGCCGGAACGCTCAGACAGCTCGATCCGCAGGTGACCAAAGAAAGAGGTCTTCGAATGTTTGTATTTAACGTTCAGGACGGCCCGGCGGAGGTAAAGAGCTCACATGTTGAAGGTCTGGATATCCTTGAAAAAGCAGGCGTTAAGACTGTTTATCACAGAGCTTGCGGTTCAGCGGATGAAGTTATCTCAGCCATCGATGATATCGGCAACATGAGAGAAAATCTTGATTTCGACCTTGACGGCGCCGTTATCAAGATCGATACAACTTCTTGGAGAGAGGAATTCTCAACAAGCTCCAAGTATTCAAGCGGACATATCGCATACAAGTATCCGCCTGAAGAAAGAGTTGTTGTTATGGATGAGATCCTTGTCGATGTCGGAAGAACCGGAAAGCTTACGTTTACAGGAAGTTTCCATGACAAAGAAACAGGGAAGGCTGCGAGACTTTGCGGAACAAGTGTATCCAGAGCAACGCTTCACAACCAGGACTACATAAACGAAATGCAGGTCGGGATCGGCGGTGAGTACAAGCTGTTTAAGAGCGGAGAGATCATTCCGAAGTTAAACGGCTGCGTAAAAGCGCCTGATGAAGTTTATAAAGCACCGAAAACCTGTCCTGTGTGCGGAGGCGTGCTTGTAAGAGAGGAAGATACCGCTGATATCAGATGTATCAATCCTATCTGCCCAGCGCAGGTTACCAGAACGATCGCGTATTTTACATCAAGAGATGCCATGAATATTATGGGACTTGGCGATACGCTTGTTGATGCGCTTGTTTCCGGCGGATATCTCAATAACTACGCGGATATTTACAGCCTTAACGAGCACCGTGATGAACTTATCGAAAAGGGAATCATCGGAAAAGAGAAAAATACTGACAAGCTTCTCGGTGAGATAGAAAAGTCAAAGTCAAACGATGCGGTCAGACTCCTTACGGGACTTGCTATAAGAAATGTCGGAAAGTCAACGGCACGTGAGATCATGAAGCATTTTGACAATATCATGGATCTTTCCAAAGTTACAAAAGACGGTTTCCTTCAAATTCCGGATATCGGAGAGACGACCGCGGGCGATCTTTATGAGTTCTTCCATGACGAGAAGAATCTTGCGGTCTTATCAAAGATGCAGACCCTCGGAGTAAATATGGAAGCTACAAGAGATGAAGACGCTTCCGATATATTTGCCGGAAAAACTATCGTTGTTACGGGAACGCTGCCTACACTTGGCAGAAAAGAGGCGGAAGAACTTATCGTTAAAAACGGAGGAAAAGCCTCCGGCAGTGTTTCCAAAAAGACAAGTTTTGTTCTTGCGGGTGAAGCGGCAGGCAGTAAGCTTACCAAAGCAAACGATCTTGGTATAAAAGTTATAGACGAAACTGAATTTATGGAGATGATTAAAAATGCCAATTAAAATACAGAATGATTTACCTGCCAGAGAGATTCTTGAAAAAGAAAATATATTTGTGGTAGATGAAAACAGAGCCTGTCATCAGGACATAAGATCGCTGCAGATATGTATTTTAAATCTGATGCCGTTAAAAGAGGACACCGAGCTTCAGCTTCTGAGGTCAATGTCTAATACACCGCTTCAGATTGATGTTTCTTTTATGCAGATGAGTTCACATCATTCAACGAACACATCGCCCAATCATCTGAATCGTTTTTATAATACATTTGATGAACTTAAAGACAGAACATTTGACGGAATGATCATTACCGGAGCGCCTGTCGAGCAGATGCCTTTCGAAGAGGTTGATTACTGGAAAGAGCTCTGCGAAGTATTTGAATGGACAAAGACAAACGTAACTTCCACATTTCATATCTGTTGGGGCGCACAGGCCGGAATATATTATCATTTCGGAATTGATAAGAAACCTCTTGCAGAAAAGAGATTCGGTATATATGAACACAAAGTCATGAACAGGAAAGTTCCTCTTGTAAGAGGCTTTGACGATGTCTTTAAACTTCCTCATTCAAGACATACAGAGACTCCTTCGGATGCGATCCATGCGTGTGAAGATCTTGTTGTTCTTGCCGAGTCTGAGATTGCCGGAGTGTTCCTTTGTATGAATAAGTCGGGAAGCCAGATCTTTGTGATGGGACATGCGGAATATGACAGGCTGACACTTGATTCCGAGTATAAACGCGATCTGTCAAAGGGACTTGATATCAGGATGCCAATAAATTATTATCCGGACGACGATCCTGCCAATAAGCCGGCTCTACAGTGGAGAAGTCATGCGAATATCTTATATACAAACTGGATCAACTACTATGTATATCAGAATACGCCTTATCAGTGGGGACAGATTCTTGATGAGGAAAAGAGAAAGTTGGCATCAAAAGGGCTTACGCAGCAATGCGTACATACTAAATAGCAAGTCCCGATTGGTTGTAAAATATTCCTAAATAAGTTAAAATATATATGTTGATTCGTTCATATTACTACGATATAGTGCATCGAAAGCGTTAAACGAAAAGGAGAATGCTTTATGGGTCTTGAGCTTGAAAATAATGAAAATGAGATGGAAAAAAAGAGCGATATAAAGAAGAAACCTACCAAAAAGACCAAAGAGATGCTTGAAGAGAATGCAAGGCAGATAGAAGAACTTAAAAATGAGAAAGTTAAACTGAGTGATGTCTTGAACGATCTTGAAAAAGAAGAGGCCGATCTCGGAGAAAAGTCTGCTCTTAAAATGAAAGTCAATCATAGAAAATTTGGCGAAGGACAAGTGATTACACAGGACGGCAAATATATTGAAGTAAAATTCAAGGATGTTGTTAAGAAATTTGTTCTTCCCGGTTGTATTGCCGATAAATATCTTGAAGTTGATGATGAAGATGTCTATAACTATTATGTGAAATGTAATGAGGCTCATAAGAAGCGCATGGAGACGGAGCTCAAGATAAAGTCCGCTACTTACGCCATCCAAAGGCATGAGGATGCGATTGAGAAGCTCAATGCAAAATATAAGTAATATACTTGGGAAAAAAATCCCTTTATCCGGTAGCATTTAATATGGGCATGAAGATAATATAATAACAAAAACACCGTACACCTTTAAGGGGTACGGTGTTTTTGCGTATATGTCATCAGCTTGTTTTTCTGACTTTTTCTTCAACTTTCTTTTGTGCGGTTGAAAGCATCAGCTTGATACGGTTTAGCTGATTAACTTCCGAAGCACCCGGATCGTAGTCTATTGCAACAATGTTACAGCCGGGATAGAGGTGACGCATCTGCTTGATAACACCTTTTCCGACCACATGGTTGGGAAGACATCCAAAAGGCTGAGTACAAACAATATTGCTTGTGCCATTCTTTATAAGTTCGACCATCTCACCTGTAAGGAACCATCCTTCACCTGTCTGATTTCCGATATCTACGATAGGTTTTGCATATTCAACGGTCTCATATATATCGGTAGGCGGATCGAAGTGAACACTCTTTTTGAGAGCCTGCGAAGCACCGCTTCTGAGTTTCTCTATTGCCCATATACCAAGCTTGCACAAAAGAGCTGTTTTCTTGGATGTTCCGATATTCTCTGCTTTGTAGATCTGATTGTAGAAGCAGTAGAGCATGAAATCCATAAGATCCGGAACAACAGCCTCGGCACCTTCATCTTCAAGGAGCTTAACAAGGTGGTTGTTTGCTGCGGGAGCAAATTTAACAAGGATCTCGCCAACGATTCCGACACGAGGTTTTACTTCGTTTGTGACCTCAATCCTGTCAAAGTCCTCAACAATCTGTCTGCACATTTTTTCAAACTTAAAGATACTCGGATGATCTGATGTAACAAACTCTTTGCATCTTTCAAGCCATTTCTCGTGACAGGCATTTACAGAACCCGGAATCCTCTCGTAAGGTCTCATTCTGTAAACACATCTCATAAATATATCGCCGAAGATAACAGCATAAGCAGCCTTTACAAACATCTTGGCATCGATATGGAAGCCCGGATTTGCTTCAAGTTTACTTAAGTTGAGTGAAACTACGGGAATCTGCTCCATTCCGGCTTTTTTAAGAGCACGTCTTATAAAGCTTACATAGTTTGTTGCTCTGCATCCGCCGCCTGTCTGAGACATCATTACGGCAACCTTATCAAGATCGTATTTTCCGGATAAGAGCTCGTCCATAATCTGTCCGACAACCCAAAGTGAAGGGTAGCAGGCGTCATTGTTAACATATTTAAGTCCGACTTCGACCGCGTGTCTGTTGTCATTTTGCATTACGACAAAGTTGTAGCCGCAGGATGCAAAGGCGGGTTCAAGAATGTCAAAGTGAATAGGAGACATCTGAGGACAGAGTATCGTATAATTCTTTCTCATATTCTCATCGAATATCACTCTGTTATGTGCGCTCGATCTGATGGTCCTTTCCTTAATATGCTGCTTGCGGACTCTGATGGCAGCAAGCAGAGATCTTACTCTGATCCTTGCGCTTCCGAGGTTGTTAACTTCGTCAATCTTAAGACATGTATATATCTTATCCGAACCTGCAAGGATATCGTTGACCTGATCTGTTGTAACTGCATCAAGTCCGCATCCGAAGGAGTTTAACTGGATAAGATCAAGATCATCCCTTGTCTTTACAAAGCTTGCAGCAGCATAAAGTCTTGAATGATACATCCACTGATCCGAAACAATAAGAGGTCTCTCAGGTTTTCCGAGGTGCGAAACACTGTCCTCTGTAAGAACTGCGACACCGTATGAGCAGATCATATCAGGAATTCCGTGGTTGATCTCGGGATCTACGTGATAAGGTCTGCCTGCAAGAACGATACCGTGCTTATTGTTTTCTTCCATCCACTTAAGGGTTTCTTCGCCCTTTTTGCGGATATCGTTTCTTGTATTTTCCATTTCATCCCAGCCAAGTTTTGCGGCTTTTATGATCTCGCCGGCCGGAATCTCCGAAAACTCTTTTACAAGTGCATGAGTAGCGGTCTCAAGATCTGTAAATGCCATGAAGGGATTTCTTATCCTGACGTCGCCGTTTGTTATCGCCTCAACATTGTTCTTGATATTCTCGGAATATGAAGTGACGATGGGGCAGTTGTAGTGGTTGGTTGCGCCCTCAACCTCTTTTCTCTCATAGAAAAGACCGGGGTAAAAGATGAAATCAACCTTCTGCTTAATAAGCCACTCGATGTGTCCGTGCGAGATCTTTGCGGGATAACATTCGGACTCACTCGGGATTGACTCAATTCCAAGTTCGTAAATCCGGTGTGTGGACCTCGGTGAAAGTACAACTTTATAACCAAGTTCCGTAAAGAAAGTGAACCAGAAAGGATAGTTCTCATAGAAATTAAGAACTCTGGGTATTCCAACGGTTCCTCTTTTTGCCTTTTCGGCGGAAAGAGGTTCATATTTGAATATTCTCTTATATTTATAGTCAAAAAGATTTGGGATATTGTCGGCATTTTTTACCTTGCCGATTCCGCGCTCACATCTGTTTCCTGATATGTGCTGGCGGCCGCCTGTAAACTTGTTGATCGTAAGTCTACAGTGGTTGGTACATCCCTGACATGTCGTCATGCTTGTCGAATACTCGAGCTTATTGATCTGGTCAATCGACAGCATGGTAGTCTTGTAATCATCTGTTTCAAAAAATCTGTCTCTTGCAATGAGAGCGGCACCGAAAGCGCCCATGATTCCCGCAATGTCGGGACGGATTGCTTCAGCACCCGAAATAATCTCAAACGCACGAAGAACGGCATCATTATAGAAAGTTCCGCCCTGAACCACGATGTGTGAACCGAGGTCCTTTGCATCTGAAACTTTTATAACCTTAAATAAAGCATTCTTGATAACGGAGTATGCAAGACCTGAAGAAATATCGGCAACATCGGCACCTTCTTTCTGAGCCTGCTTAACTCTCGAATTCATAAATACGGTACATCTAGTTCCGAGATCAACTGGAGACTTCGCAAACAAAGCAACTTTAGCAAAGTCCTGAACGCTGTATGACAGAGATTTTGCAAAAGTTTCGATGAAAGAGCCGCAACCCGATGAACAAGCTTCGTTCAACTGCACCGAATCAACGGAGTGGTTCTTGATATGTATACACTTCATATCCTGACCGCCGATATCAAGGATACAGTCAACTTCGGGATCGAAGAAAGCGGCAGCGTTGTAGTGAGCTATCGTCTCAACTTCACCGTCATCAAGTAAAAGCGCAGACTTAAGCAGAGCTTCACCGTAACCTGTAGAGCAAGCTCTTGAAATCTTAACGCCTTCCGGCATAAGCTTATATATTTCCTGAATGGAAGAAATCGCTGTTTTAAGCGGACTTCCGTTATTACTTGAGTAAAAAGAATAGAGCAGATCGCCGTCTTCACTTATAAGAGCACACTTTGTTGTGGTTGAACCGGCATCGATTCCGAGGAAAGCGTTACCTTTATAGTCATCGAGCTTTCTTGTCTTTACCTTGTGACAATCCTGACGTGCTCTGAACTTTTTATAATCGTCTTCATTTTCAAAGAGAGGATCGAGACGTGATACTTCAGCATCCATAACAATCTTATGAGAGAGTTTTTTTATCATCTCATCCATTTCATAAGAAATCTTCTCATCTGCGTTAAGAGCAGAACCGATAGCGGCGAAAAGATGAGAGTTCTCTGTCTCAATCGTATGCTCTTCATCAAGATTAAGTGTCCTTATAAATGCCGCTTTAAGCTGATCGAGGAAGTGAAGCGGTCCTCCGAGAAAAGCAACATGTCCGCGAATAGGCTTTCCGCAGGCAAGACCGGATATTGTCTGATTAACTACCGCCTGAAAAATAGAAGCGGCAAGGTCTTCCTTAGTTGCGCCTTCATTGATGAGCGGCTGAATATCTGACTTGGCAAAAACACCGCATCTTGCTGCAATAGTATAAAGTGAATTGTAATTTTGGGCATACTTATTAAGCCCTGAGGCATCTGTCTGTAAAAGCGACGCCATCTGGTCGATAAAAGAACCTGTACCGCCGGCACAGATTCCATTCATACGCTGTTCTACATTTCCGTCTTCGAAATAAATAATCTTTGCATCTTCTCCGCCGAGCTCGATCGCAACGTCAGTCTTTGGTGCGAGAGTCTTAAGTGAAGTCGATACAGCAATAACTTCCTGAACAAAAGGTACATCAAGATGTTTGGCAAGTGTAAGTCCGCCCGATCCCGTGATAACGGGATGAAGGATGATATTACCTGACTTCTTGCCGGCCTCTTCGAGCAATTCCGCCAGTGTTTCCTGAATGTTTGCGAAGTGCCTTTTATAGTCGGAAAAGATTATATTTCTTTCTTTATCCAATAGAGCTATCTTGACTGTGGTAGATCCGATGTCAATTCCTAAAGTATAGTCGTTAGAAATCATTTTTAACCTCTTCTTATTAATATGCATAATTATATTGATTATAATGCACGAGAGATTAAAAATCAATTTACTGAATCCGATATACGCTGTAATGCTCTGTTTAAGGTCAAACTGTTTATGCTATACTTAGGGGACCGCTGATTAATTCAGCATTTTCCTATATATTCGGAGATTTTGATATGGAAACAGAAATTGACAAGATATTAAAGAAAGAGCAAAAAAGACAAAGGAAAGAAGCAGAGAAAAAACTTGAAAAAGAAAAAGATCGTGCGCGTGAGTGGTGGAATGATGTCACCATGCTGTTCTATGATATTTCAATAGATGCAAATAACAAAAATTATAAAGCTTCGCTCGGAACCGTTATAGTCTCTGATGAGATAAAGACGCAGGCTGCGGAGAAATACGAATCAGATAAGAAGAAAAAGATAATAATGTATTTTATTTATCTTGTAGCCTGCATGATATTTGTGCTGGCGCTTGCCTTATCCGTGTATTTTCAAAATGTTGCCGGGATCTTCTGGTCATCATTATCCATGATCGCGGTCTATTACATAATAAAAGCGTTTGAAAGCAAGCATAAACTCGGCTTGAGAAAATATTTTGAAGAAAAGGATTCCAATAAAGAAAAGCTATATAAAGCAATAGCTCTTTTGGCCAAAGCAAAGGGATGTACCAAGGACGATCTCAATATTTATTTTCTTGGAGGATTTTATAAGAAGAGGTTGAATATCTTAAGTCTTTATCATGAGCAGATTTTGGGCATAATATTTGCGGCAATGCTTTTGCCCGGAATATCTCAGCTTGTGAATGAACGGTATGAATATATTATGATGTCGATATTCACGCTTCCGGGGCTTTCCGATAAGGGTGCCGTGCTTGCCGCCAATGTGCCGCTTCTTGGGATATCGCTGTATGCGGTCTTGTTCTGGTTTATGACACTTACAATATGCATCCTTACACAGCTTCCTGCAAATATACTTATAAATGAGATAACCAAAATGCTGACAACGGATGAACTTTTTTATTTTTTTAAAGATTGTATTTTCGAAGACAGGCTAAAAAAAGCAAATAAGCTTCAGGTAGAATAGCAGTAACAAACACACATGTTTACAATAAATTCTCACAATGTTAAAATCAAAAAATATCAAATAAAAAACAGAGGCTTATCAAATGAACAAATTTTTGAATGATCTTGAGAGAAAAATCGGCAAATATGCGATTGTGAATCTTACAAAGTACATTGTTATGCTGTATGCCGTGGGTTATGTCTTACAGCTTGCACCTCAGAGCGTTAATATAACAAATCTTCTTAATCTTGATCCTTATCTTATACTTAAAGGACAGGTGTGGAGGCTTGTATCTTGGGTGCTCATACCGCCGGGAAGCTTTAGTCTTCTTATTATCATAACATTGATGTTCTACTATTTTGTCGGAAACGGCATGGAGAGGACACTTGGGACATTCAGATACAATGTGTTTATTTTTGGCGGAATGATACTTATGATCATTGCATCTTTTGTTACAATGCTTGTGTATCAAGTATTTTTCGGTATTACAGGTGATGCTCTTGGGATGCTTATGTTCAGATCTTCGGGGGCATTCAGCACGTATTATATCCAGATGATGGTATTTCTTGCTTTTTCGGTTATATACCCGGATATTCAGGTTCTTCTGATGTTCCTCATTCCTATAAAGGTGAGATGGATTGCTATCGCATATGGGATCATTCTTGCATATCAGTGCATCGGAGCGCTTATAAATAAAGATTTTGCGACGTTTTTTGCGATAGCTTCGCAGTTTATCAATCTTTTGCTCTTCTATATGAGTACAGGTAAGCTTAATCATATAAGACCCGGAGAGATCAAGAGAAAAAGAGAATTCAAATCAAGCGTCAAGATGCAGCCAAAGGGAATTACAAGGCATAAATGCGCGGTCTGCGGAAGAACGGAGCAGGACGATCCCAATCTTGAATTCAGATTCTGTTCAAAATGTAACGGAAACTACGAGTATTGTCAGGATCATTTGTTTAATCATGTACATGTAAAGTGAGGCTTAAATGGGAAATTTAGACAACAAGGAAAAAGAATTTGCAGAGACACTTAAAATCGTTACAAGAACAGCGAGAGAGAACAGAAATATCATTTCCAAAGAAGAAGTAATTGAGGCTTTTTCAGATCTCGACCTTTCTTCCGAACAGTTTGAGATGGTATTTGAATATTTGAGAAACCACAAGATAGGTGTAGATGAGCCGGCTCCCGAGACTGAGGATGAGTTTACCGAAGAAGAAAAGAACTATCTCGATGAATATATAAGCAGCTTGGAGCAACTTCCGACTTTTACCGACGGAGAAAAAGAAGCGATCAAAATTGCGGCACTTGCGGGCGAGAGCGATGCAAAATTAAAGCTTATAGATATGTATCTTCCTCTCGTCGTTGACGTAGCAAAGATGTATGCCGATCAGGGCGTATATATCGAGGATCTTATCGGTGAAGGAAACTATGCGCTTACAAGAGGCGTAAATATGCTCGATGCCGTAGGTGAGCCACAGGAAATTGAGAGCTTTTTGTACAAGCTTATGCTTGATGCAATGGAAAATATAATCGAACAGGACCTTGAAGAGGCTGCAGGCGGCCAGAAGGTTGTTAAGCTTGTTCAGGAAGTTGCGGATAAGGCCAAAGAGCTTGCTGACGACCTCAGAAGAAAAGTTACAGTGCAGGAGCTTATGGAAGAGACCGGCTGGGACGAAGATAAGATCAGAACCGCGATCAAGTTCAGCGGCGACAATATAGAAGATCTTGACAGCGGAGAGAAAAAAGAGTCATGAATAACATTGTAAACGATGATGATTTTAAATACTGCATGCAGGATCTTGAGCGAAACTATTTCGGCGCAAGATACAGCTACGACGAGCTTCTTAAGAATGAGATGGTTCCGTTTAAATTCAAGACTATCATTATGAAATATATAAAAGAAGATGTTGATATGGATGTCACTCTTGAAAGTCACTTTTACTATATGACAAAGGAGACTTACGACTACAGAGTCTACAAGCAACTTCGAAGCAGAATAAGAGTTTCTCAGTACAAAGATATGAAGAAACCCGAGAAAGGCTATAAAGAAAAGGTCTATACGATAGAGAGCCTTGTGAAGATCACTCCTGAAGAAAAAGAGCAGATGGGAATGATCGTAAGGGAGCTTATCATATCAAAGCTGGCTCTTTTTGGTTTCAGCATATAATATTGTTTGACGAAATATTTGATTTACAACAGGCGGGAAAATTTCCTGCCTTTTTCATTTGAAGTGCAAAAAAAGAAGCGGGGTAAAAACCTCGCTTCTTACTTTTGGTTTCAAATTCGATTAAGCTCTTTCAACCTTATTTGATCTAAGGCAGCTAGCGCAAACGTGGATTCTCTTTGTGCCGCCGTTAACTTTAACAGCAACGCGGTGAACATTTGAATTCCAAACTCTGTTAGATCTTCTATGAGAATGGCTTACATTGTTACCGAAATGAACGCCTTTGCCACAAATATCACATTTAGCCATTTTGACACCTCCTTATAAGCCATGTTCGTTCAATAGCATATTATTGCATACATCCGCAACATTGATATATTAGCAGAAGAAAAACAGAATTGCAAGCAAAATATACGAAAAAATATGTTGCTAAAAATTATATGGTTTATTTTTCGATAAATTGCTATTATAATACATGTGTATGCTAAAACGGAGCTTCATAGGAGTTCCGAGTATTAAGGAGGATATATATGAAGGCTTCTTCTATGAATACTCACATGGGTAGTATATCTATTGACAACGAAGTTATCGCTCAGTACGCAGGAGCTGTAGCAATGGAGTGCTTCGGTATAGTGGGGATGGCAAACGTTAATGTTAAGGACGGACTTGTGAGTCTTCTTAAGATTGATTCAATGACAAGAGGAATCAATGTTTCTCTTGATGCAAATAACAAACTGATACTTGACTTCCACGTAATTGTTGCTTATGGAGTTAGCATTTCAGCTGTTTCGGATAATTTGATCGACAATGTTAAATACAAGGTTGAAGAATTTACCGGGCTTGAAATCGAGAAGATCAACATCTATATTGAAGGTGTTCGCGTAATTGATTAAGCCAAGCTATCAAGTTCTAGGAGGAATTTTGTTTTGAGTAATAATATAATTGACGCTAAAATGCTGGCTAAGATGTTTTTAAGCGGCGCCAAGAATCTGGAAGCGAAAAAAGAATGGATAAATGAACTCAATGTGTTCCCCGTTCCGGACGGTGATACCGGCACTAACATGACAATGACTATCATGTCGGCTGCCAAAGAGGTTTCAAATTTAGGTGACAATGCTTCCATGGAAGCAATTTGTAAAGCCATTTCTTCAGGCTCACTCAGAGGAGCAAGAGGTAATTCCGGAGTTATTCTTTCTCAGCTTTTAAGAGGATTTACCAAAGTTGTTAAACAGCATGATGAAGTTGATGTGGCAATACTTGCAGAGGCATTTGACAAGGCTGTAGAGACTGCTTATAAGGCAGTTATGAAGCCTAAGGAAGGAACAATCCTTACAGTTGCCAAGGGTGCAGGAGAGAAGGCACACGAACTTGCAGTAGAAGGCACAACGGATATCGCTTATTTCTGCGATGAAGTTATCAAATATGCGGACGAAGTTCTTGCAAAGACTCCCGATATGCTTCCTGTTCTTAAGCAGGCAGGTGTTGTGGATTCAGGAGGACAGGGTCTTGTTCAGGTACTTAAGGGAGCATTTGACGGATTCCTCGGAAAAGAGATCGATCTTTCCATCAGTGAGGAACAGGTTACTCCCGGAGCAAGAGCAAAAGAGTCTGCACAGGAAGAGGTTGATATTAAATTCGGATATTGTACCGAGTTTATAGTTCTTTTGAACAAGCCTCTCAATATTAAACAGGAGATCGATTTCAAGGGATTCCTTGAGTCTATAGGTGACAGTATCGTTCTTGTTGCGGATGATGAGATTTGTAAGGTTCACGTTCATTCAAACGATCCGGGACTTGCGATACAGAGAGCGCTCATGTACGGTCAGCTTTCCAACATGAAAATCGACAACATGAGAATGGAACACAGAGAAAAGCTCTTCCATGAAAACAAAGACGGTTCATGGGCAGAGATAGAGACAGAGATTAACGGAGCTGCAGAGCTCACTCCTACATATGAGCCTGATGACAAGAATATTCCTCTTGCAGGAAAGGTTGATTCTTCAGCTGTTTCCGAAGCTAAGAGTGATAATGCTCCCAAAGCCGATACTTCGGCACAGTCAAATGCTGAGCCTGAAGTAAAAGAAGAGACAAAAGCTCAGGAGCCTGCTCCCGTAGCAGAAGAACCCAAGATGCCCCGTAAGGATGTGGGATTTGTTACCGTTTGTGCGGGCGCAGGTCTTGCAGAGATATTCAGAGGTCTTGGTGTTGACTACGTAATTGAAGGCGGACAGACAATGAACCCCAGTACCGCAGATATTCTTGATGCGGTTGAGAAGGTTAATGCAGATACTGTTATCGTCCTTCCAAACAACAAGAATATTATACTTGCTGCAAATCAGGCAGCCATTATGTCTGAAGATGATGACAGCGACAAGAAGATAATCGTTGTTCCTTCCAAGACTGTTCCTCAGGGTGTTACCGCGATCATCAACTATGTTCCCGATATCCCTGTCGAGGACAATGTTGCGGCAATGACTGAAGCGATAACAACAGTTAAGACAGGTGAAGTTACTTATGCTGTCAGAGACACAGTTATTGATGATGTTCAGATCAGACAAGGTGATTTCATGGGAATCGGCGACTCGGGTATTCTTTCCGTAGGCGTTGATATGTCTGATGTAACATTTGATATGCTCAACAAGATGATGAATGACGATCTTGAACTTATCAGCATATACTACGGTGATGATGTTAAAGAGAGCGATGCAGAGGACCTCAAAAAGAGGATTTCAGATAAATATCCTCAATGTGACGTTGAGCTTCAAAATGGCGGACAGCCAATTTATTACTACGTTATTTCAGCAGAGTAATTATTGTATATACCGGCCGGGCAGTTTAGCCCGGCTTTTCAATTTCATGGCAATTTAATTATAAAAAATGAGGAATATATGGGCGAAAGAGAACTTTCGGAATCAGTTATAAATTTAAAAGGTATCGGTGAAAAGACGGGTAAGCTCTTTAATAAATGCGGTGTATATACCTGTAGAGATCTTATATATTACTTTCCGAGAACATATGATGAATTCAAAGCTCCCGTTCATGCGTCTGAACTTGTTGAAGGTGAAGTCTGCGCTGCTACACTTACGATTGTCGGAAGCATTATGAAAAGAAGAGTCAGAAATCTTTCCATAATATCTTTTGAAGCCGTAGATTACACCGGAAAAATTAAGATGACATACTTTAATGCGCCTTATCTTGCAAGCTCTTTAAAATCCGGTACAACCCATGTTTTTAGAGGCGTTGTCAGGAAAAAAGGAAATTTTTTTACCTTTGATCAGCCCAAAATGTACAAACCAAGTGAATATGACACTTTATGTGGCAAATTGATGCCAAGATACCCGCTTGTAAAGAGTCTTAGCAATAATACAGTCACAAAGGCGGTTCAAAATGCCTTTAAAAACGCAGGAAGATTTGATGAATTTGTGCCCGAAGATATTATAAAAAGACTTGGGCTTATGAGCTATTTTGATGCGATATATAACATACATTTTCCGAAGAATTCCGCGATTCTCGAGCAGGCAAGGAGAAGGCTTGCGTATAATGAGTTTTTCCTTTTTATATTAAAGCTTCGTCTCTTGAAAAAAATTCAGGAAGAAAACAAAAATACTTTTCCAATGATGGAAGTTGCGGAAGCTAAGCGCTTTCTTGAAAAACTTCCGTATAAACTTACAAATGCGCAGTTAAATTCATACAATGATATTTTAAGCGATATCTCCGGCAGATATGTCATGAATAGGCTTATTCAGGGAGATGTGGGTTCCGGAAAGACCGTGGTTGCTTTTCTGGCTCTTTTAACTGCTGCCGCAAACGGCTATCAGGGAGCAATTATGGCTCCTACGGAAGTTCTTGCCGCGCAGCACTTTGAAGGCTTTAAGGAGATGATAGACAAATACGGACTTACGAGCCTTAAACCGGTTCTTTTGACGGGAGCTCTTTCTGCAAAAGATAAGAGAGAAGCCCAGAGAATGATAAAAGAGGGCGAAGTCAACTGCATCATCGGAACAAATGCCCTTATTCAAGAAAAAGTCGAGTACAAGAACCTGGCGCTTGTCGTAACGGATGAACAGCATAGATTCGGCGTTCGTCAAAGAGAAGCTCTTGCCGGAAAAGGTGAAAATGTTCATGTTCTTGCGATGAGTGCAACACCGATTCCGAGAACACTTGCAATTATCCTGTACGGCGATCTTCATATTTCGATAATTGATGAGCTCCCCGGCGGACGTATTCCGATAAAAAACTGCGTTGTAGGAACCGATTACAGAAATACCGCTTATAAATTCATATGCGATCAGGTAAAAGAGGGTCATCAGGCGTATATTATCTGCCCGATGGTCGAAGAGGGCGAACTTGACGGCGTTGAAAATGTAACAGATTATACAGACAAATTAAAATCTGTATTTCCTTCCGACATCTCTGTTGCGATGCTTCACGGAAAGATGAAGCCTTCTATGAAGGATGAGATAATGGAGGCGTTTGCAAGAAAAGATATTGATGTTCTTGTTTCGACTACCGTTATCGAAGTTGGTATAAACGTGCCCAATGCTACGGTCATGATGATAGAAAATGCCGAGAGATTCGGCCTTTCGCAGCTTCATCAGTTAAGAGGGCGTGTCGGAAGAGGAAATGCGCAGTCTTACTGCATCTTTTTGAATACATCAAAGTCTGATGATGCAAAGAAGCGCCTAGATATAATGAATAAGTCAAATGACGGATTCAAAATTGCGGAGGAAGATTTAAAGCAAAGAGGTCCGGGCGAGCTGTTCGGTCTCAGACAGAGCGGAGAACTTAATTTCCGTATCGGTGATATTTATCACGACAGCGACCTCCTAAAAGAGGCTTCGGTGGATGCCGACAGGATTCTTTCAGAAGATCCGGAATTAAGCGATACACAATATAATGTACTTAGAAGTACGTTAAATACTAAATCGGCAAATTTTGTTGACTTTACTACTTTATGAACGTAATATTATTTTAGGGAAATGCTGATTAAATCGGTATTTTCTTTATTTAAGAAGGTTAAAAATAGGAGGACGGCTATAGCCGAAAATATTTTATGGCCAAAATAGCGATTTTAACAGACAGTAACAGTGGAATAACACAGGCACAGTCCAAAGAGCTCGGAATTTTCGTAGTTCCTATGCCTTTTATGATCGATGAAGAAGAGTTTTTTGAAGATATAAATCTTACTCAGGAGCAGTTCTATCAAAAGCTCGGTGATAATGCGAATGTTTCTACAAGTCAGCCCACTCCCGATTCTCTTATGAAGATCTGGGATGAGCTTTTGAAAGACCACGACAGTATTATCTATATTCCCATGAGTTCCGGACTTTCAGGCTCTTGCCAGAGCGCTTATATGTTTGCTCAGGAAGAGTATGAGGGCAAGGTTTTTGTGGTTGATAACCAGAGAATCTCCGTAACTCAGAGACAATCTGCGATCGATGCAAGAGATATGGCAGAAAAAGGCTACTCTGCAGAAGAAATCGTGCAGAAGTTAATGGAAACAAAATTTGAATCAAGTATATATATCATGCTTGATACGCTATATTACCTCAAAAAAGGCGGAAGGATCACACCTGCTGCCGCTGCGCTCGGAACACTGTTAAGACTGAAACCCGTCCTTCAGATTCAGGGCGAGAAACTTGATGCTTTTGCCAAAGCAAGAACCAGCAATCAGGGCAAGAGCATAATGATAAATGCTATAAAGAATGATATAGAAACTCGCTTTGGCGGAGAAGAGGCAAAAGATTACTGGATAGCTGTTGCTTATACCAAGGATATTGATGCCGCAAACGAATGGAAAAAAGAGCTTGAAAAAGAGTTCCCAGGCATGGATATTCACATGGATCCGCTGTCACTTTCCGTTGCATGCCACATCGGTCCCGGTGCACTTGCTGTAACGGTAACAAAGAAGCTGCATTTTTGATTGGATTAAAAGAATTGGATCAAACGATATTGATAGCGATGCTTTAATCGCTTCATCATGCAGAATAATATTTATGAAAAGAAAAAAGTTTTGAAAAGGGGTTTAAATTATATGGCTTCACACGATGCATATGATGCTTCGAGTATTACTGTCCTGGAAGGTCTTGAGGCAGTAAGGAAACGTCCCGGAATGTACATCGGAAGCGTAACCACGAGAGGCCTTAATCATCTTGTGTATGAGATCGTGGACAATGCGGTGGATGAGCACCTTGCCGGATTCTGTACTCTGATAAAGGTCACTTTGGAAGCGGACGGCTCCGCGACAGTTTCCGATAACGGAAGAGGTATTCCCGTCGGTATGCACGCAAAGGGAGTTACTGCTGAACGAATCGTTCTCACAACACTCCACGCCGGTGGTAAATTCGATAATAATTCTTATAAAACAAGCGGTGGACTTCACGGTGTAGGTTCATCGGTTGTTAATGCGCTCTCTACAAGAATGAGCGTCAAAGTCTATAAGGACGGATATATCTATCAGGATACTTACGAGAGAGGTATTCCGACAACAGAGCTTAAGAACGGTCTCTTAGAGCCAATCGGAACTACCAAAGAAACAGGAACAACGATCAATTTCCTTCCCGATGATACTATCTTTGAAAAAACAAGATTCAAGGAAGATGACATTAAATCAAGACTTCACGAAACGTCTTATCTTAATCCTTCACTTACAATAATATTTGAGGATAAAAGACCCGGTGTCGAGGAATATATGCAGTTCCATGAGCCGGACGGTATAACAGGCTTTATTCGCGATATGAATAAGTCAAAAGAGGCTGTTCATGACGTTATTTCTTTCAGAGGCGAGAGCGAAGGCGTTGAAGTTGAAGTTGCTTTCCAGTATGTAAACGAATTCCATGAGGAAGTGCTGGGATTTTGTAATAATATCTATAATGCCGAAGGTGGTACGCATCTTACGGGATTTAAGACTATTTTTACCAACATAATCAATCAGTACGCACGTGAGCTTAATATATTAAAAGAAAAAGACGTCAACTTCACGGGAACAGATGTAAGAAACGGTATGACCGCCGTTGTATCGATTAAACATCCCGATCCCAGATTTGAAGGTCAGACAAAGACTAAGCTCGACAATCAGGATGCCGCAAAAGTTGTTTCCAAGATCACGGGCGATGAGATGACAAGATTTTTTGACAGAAATCTTGAGACACTTAAAGCTATCATAGGTTGTGCGGAAAAAGCGGCAAAAATCAGGAAGACTGAAGAAAAAGCCAAGACAAACATGCTTACCAAGCAGAAGTATTCCTTTGATTCCAACGGAAAACTTGCAAACTGCATAAGTAAGGATGCGTCCAAGTGCGAGATCTTCATCGTAGAGGGAGATTCCGCGGGCGGCAGTGCGAAGATGGCACGAGACAGAAATTATCAGGCCATTCTTCCCATCAGAGGTAAGATTCTTAATGTCGAGAAGGCAAGTATCGACAAGGTTCTTGCAAATGCCGAGATAAAGACAATGATAAATGCTTTCGGATGCGGATTTTCCGAAGGATACGGCAATGACTTTGATATAAACAAGCTAAGGTATGACAAGATCATCATCATGGCGGATGCCGATGTAGACGGTGAGCATATTGCGACTCTTTTGCTCACTCTTTTCTACAGATTTATGCCTGAGCTTATATACCAGGGACATGTCTATATTGCTATGCCTCCGCTTTATAAGGCTATGCCTTCAAGGGGCAAAGAAGAGTATCTGTACGACGACAATGCGCTTGTAAAATACAGAAATACTCACAAAGGAAACTTTACACTTCAAAGATATAAGGGTCTTGGTGAGATGGATCCCGAGCAGCTTTGGGAAACCACACTCGATCCCGAGAGAAGACTTTTGAAAGCGGTCGAGATTGAGGATGCGAAGATGGCATCTCAGATGACTGAGCTTTTGATGGGAGTTGACGTACCTCCCAGACGTGAATTTATACATCAGCATGCAACAGATGCTGAGCTTGATATTTAAAGGGGAAAATATGGAAGACAGAATTATAAGGACCGAGTATTCGGATATAATGCAAAAGTCGTTCATAGACTATGCCATGAGCGTAATCGTTGCTCGTGCGCTTCCTGATATAAGAGACGGACTTAAACCTGTTCAGAGAAGAACTTTATATGATATGTATGAACTCGGCATCAGATATGACAGACCGTACAGAAAGAGTGCGAGAATTGTCGGCGATACCATGGGTAAATATCATCCTCACGGAGACAGTTCAATCTATGACTGTCTCGTTGTGATGACACAGGATTTTAAAAAGATCGTTCCTCTTGTTGACGGTCACGGAAACTTTGGAAATATAGAGGGCGACGGCGCTGCGGCAATGCGTTACACAGAGGCGAGACTCTCTAAGCTCACACAGGAAAACTTCCTTGAAGATCTTGATAAAAATGTAGTTGATTTTGTTCCGAACTTTGATGAAACGGAAAGAGAGCCTTCGGTTCTTCCTGTTAAGATCCCGAACTTTCTCATAAACGGTTCGGAAGGTATCGCGGTAGGTATGGCAACAAGCACGCCTCCGCACAATCTTGCGGAAGTGATCGACGCCGAGATAGCATATATACAAAATGATTCCCTTACGACAAAGGACCTCATGAAGTATATAAAGGGACCTGATTTTCCTACTGGCGGTGTCGTTATCAATAAGGACGAGCTTCTTAATATCTATGAAACGGGTACCGGCAAGATCAGGATAAGAGGTAAGGTTGAGACCGAGAAAGGAAAGAACGGTCATATCAATCTTGTGATAACCGAGATTCCTTACACCATGATTGGTATGGGCATCGGTAAGTTTATGGCTGATGTTGCGGAACTTGCCGAGAAGAAGATCACAAATGATATCATCGATATCTCAAACCAGTCTTCAAAAGAAGGAATAAGGATTGTTATCGAACTTAAGAAAGATACTGACGTTGATAACTTTACCAATCTTCTTTACAAGAAGACAAAGCTTGAAGATACATTTGGTGTAAACATGCTTGCTATCGACAACGGCCGTCCCGAGACAATGTCTCTTAAGGATATTATGAGGGCGTGCGCCGATTTCCAGTTTGAGATAGCAACAAGAAAGTATACAACGCTCCTTAAGAAAGAACAGGAGAAGAAAGAAATCCAGGAAGGCCTTATCAAGGCGTGCAACGTTATAGACCTTGTTATCGAGGTTTTGCGCGGTTCAAAAGACAGGGCAATGGCTAAGAACTGCCTTGTAAACGGCGTTACCGACGGTATTAATTTTAAATCAAGAGAATCAAAAGCAATGGCTGCACAGCTTCTTTTCACAGAGGTTCAGGCCGATGCCATTCTTGAGATGCGTTTATACAAGCTCATAGGACTTGAGCTCGAGGCTCTTATAAAGGACCATGAGCAGACGGTCGCAAATATATACAGATATGAGGATATTCTTGAGAGCCACGAGTCGATGTCAATGGTTATCCAGGACGAACTTGGCAAGATCAAGAAAGAATATCAGGCAAAAAGAAAAACCGTTATTGATAACAGGGAGAATGCCGTATACGAAGAAAAGCCCGTTGAGGAAATCGATGTTGCATTCATCATGGACAGATTCGGATATGCTAAGACGATCGATGCGACGACTTATGAAAGAAACAAGGAGACTATCCAAGCCGAGTTTAAGTATTCATTTGTGATGAAGAATACAGGTAAGATTTGTCTTTTCACAAGTGCGGGTAATCTGCATACCATCAAGGCGATGGATCTTCCTCAGGGAAAGATGCGAGATAAGGGCGTTCCGATCGACAACGTAAGTAATTACAATGCTTCCGATGAAACGGTCATTCTTGTTGCAAGTCAGTCGGAACTTAATCTTTACAGGCTTATCTTTACAACAAAGTCATCCATGATGAAAACGGTAGACGGCGGTGAATTTGATGTTTCAAAGAGAACCGTTGCCGCAACAAAACTCACGGACGGCGATGAACTTGTAAACGTTGAAGTGCTTAAAGAACAAAAGACTGTTATACTTAGAACAGAGGATGGTTATTTCCTCAGATTTCCTGTCGACACCATTCCGGAGAAAAAGAAGACTGCAGTCGGTGTCCGCGGAATGAGGCTTGGAAAAAATGATTTTGTCAGAGACGTTTATTATCTGAACGATCTTGAAGAAAAAACTGTTGAGCACAACAATAAAAAGCTGGAGCTTGCCCATCTTAAGATAACAAGCAGAGATACTAAGGGAACAAAGGTAAGAATATGAGAGTAATTGCGGGAACTGCAAGAAGGCTTAGACTTGTTACCCCCGAAGGTAATGACACAAGGCCGACTCAGGACAGAATAAAAGAGACACTTTTTAATATGATCCAGAACGAGGTACCGGGTGCCGTATTCTTAGATCTTTTTGCCGGAAGCGGCGGAATCGGCATTGAAGCACTTTCAAGAGGAGCTTCAAAGGCATATTTTATCGAAAACTCTGCGGCAGCATATAAGTGCATAATGCAGAACATTAAGACGACGCATTTTGAAGAAGATGCCACGGTCCTTAAGCAGGATGTTGTCATCGGACTTAGGAATATTCATGAAAAAGAGGTTGATATTATCTTCCTCGATCCTCCGTATCACGAGGATCTCTATGAGAGAACGCTTGCTCAGCTCGGAACGATGAACTATGTTACCGAGCATACGATGATAATCGTTGAAAGTTCATCAGATATGGACTTTTCATTCGCTGAAGATTATGGTTTTGAAGTTAGACGCGAAAAAGAATATAAAACAAATAAGCATGTCTTTTTGTACAGAAAGGAAGCGCTATGAAAACAGCGGTTTATCCGGGCAGTTTCGATCCAATAACCTACGGTCACTTGGACATAATAAAACGTGCGGCTTCAATGTTTGACAAAGTAATTGTTGCCGTAATGTGTAATTCAGCGAAAACTCCATTGTTCACACTGGATGAACGTGTTAAAATGATTAAAGAGTCTGTAACTGGAATTGACAACGTTGTAGTTGAATCTTTCAGTGGACTTTTAATCGATTATTGCAAGAAAGAAAACATACATATCGTCATCCGTGGACTAAGAGCGATAACCGATTTCGAATACGAACTCCAGATTGCACAGACCAATAAGGAGTTGTCACATGATGAGGTCGATACGGTTTTCCTCACAACTAATATCAAATACTCATATCTTAGCAGCTCTGTGGTAAAAGAGGTCGCAAGTTATAAAGGTGATATATCACCTTGTGTTTCAGATTTTGTCGCAACAGCTCTATACAAAAAGTTTGAAAAACAGAAAGATCAGGGGGATGTATAAATGACCAGCAAAATCGAGCAGTTAATTGATGAGATCGAGACTTATATTGATAATTGTAAGCCTCAGCCATTGTCACAAACAAAGATTATTGTAAATAAAGAGGAAATTGATGAGCTTTTACGTGAGCTTCGTCAAAAAACTCCCGAGGAAATTAAGAAATATCAGAAGATCATCAGTAATAAAGAAGCCATCTTAAACGATGCGCGCAGAAAAGCCGAAGATATAGTAAATCAGGCTACAATAAAAACAAACGAGCTTATAAATGAGCATGAGATCATGCAGCAGGCTTATGCTCAGGCCAATGAAGTTGTTTCACAGGCTGCTGTTCAGGCGAAAGAAATTCTGGACAATGCAATGACCGAAGCCAACAGCATGAAATCGGCAGCCGTTCAATATACAGATCAGCTCCTTGCGGGAGTTGAAGATATCATCACTCAGTCTATAGATGTAACAAGCAAGAGTACAGATGATATCGTAGAGACAATAAAGCAGAACAGCATCAATATGGTAAAAGAAATTTCTCAGAGTACAGACAGCGTTCTGTCTGCGCTTACTCAGTATGGTGAAGTTATCAAGTCTAACAGAGCGGATTTAAGACCGCCTGAGACTGTTTCAACCAATACTGTACCTGCCGAGGAAAATTCAACGGGCGAGTCTCAGGGACAGGGACTTACCGAGCAGGAAGCCATTAATCTTGATATGCTGAACGGTTAAACAGAATAGCTAAGCTGCCGCTTTTTTGCGACAGCTTTTTACATTTTCAGTAGGAACCAAGGATTTTGTTTTAAAAAGAAAAGAGGAGAGAAGTATGAGAAGATCTATCGCAACTATTGTTACAGCCGCTTTGTTATCTGTAAGCGGACTTGTTCCGTCAACTGTTGTTACTTCAAATGCAGCCGATAAGCCGGTGGTTATCGTTATCGATCCCGGACACGGCGCAGACAACCGCGGTGCGGAGTACAACGGTCTTACCGAGAAAAATATCAACCTTACGGTTGCGAATTCAATGAAAGCGGAACTTGAAAAGTATGACAATGTAACCGTTTATATGACAAGAAATGCAGATCAGGGACTTTCTCTTGAAGACAGAGCTGCTTTTGCACAGAGCGTAAATGCTGATTTCCTGTTCAGCCTTCATTTCAATGCATCCAAGGATCATAATTTCTACGGATGTGAAGTTTGGACATCGGCATTCGGTAATCAGTACCAGAAGGGAACAGATTTCGGAAAGATTGAGATCGCAGAGCTCGGAAGCCTCGGAATTTATCAAAAGGGCGTTAAGACCAAGATCGGATCAAAGGGATCTGATTATTACGGTGTTATCAGAGCATGTACTGCAAGAAATATCCCCGGTGTAATTATTGAGCATGCATATATCGATCACGGTTATGATGTTCAGAAGGTTAAGTCACAGAACTTTTACGCTCAGCTCGGTGTAAAGGACGCAACTGCCGTTGCAAAGTATTTCAAGCTTAAGTCTTCAAAGACGGGAGCCGATTTCTCGGGATTTAAGTATGATCCTACACCCGCACCCGCAGGTCCCGTTCGTCAGGATGAAACAGCCCCCGATGTATGTGATATAAAGGTTCTTGCATCAAGCAAGAAGGACGGAAACGTTCTTGTTCAGATGACAACCAAGGATAATCAGAGTCCTGTTGCTTATTTTGCATACAGCTATGATGGCGGAAAGACTTTCAGTCCTTTCCAGATGTGGGACAGATCCAAGGAAACTCAGTCATATAACGTAAAGGTTCCTGCCGGATATGAAAATCCCGTGATCGTATGCCGCGCATATAATATTTATGAACTCGGTAAGGAAAGCAATGCTGTTCCTGTAAAGGATTATTGATCTTGAGACTCGATAAATATCTGGGTGACCACAATTTAGGAACCCGAAAACAGATAAAAGAATATTTGAAAAACGGTCGTTGTACGGTAAACGGTATTGTTGCCGTTAAACCTGATGTACATATAAACGAACTGTCTGATGAGATTGCTTTTGATGGTAAAGTGCTTTCTTATGCCCGCTTTCACTACTTCATGCTGTATAAACCGGCAGGAGTAGTGTCTGCGACAAATGACAAAAGAAATGTTACCGTTCTCGATCTTCTTAAAGAAGAGAATTTAAAGAATTTAAGCCCCTGCGGAAGACTTGATATAGACACCGAGGGGCTGCTTCTGATAACTGACGACGGAGTGATGATACATAATCTGTTGTCTCCCAAAAAGCATGTGGACAAGGTATATGAAGTCCATATAGCCCATGAACTTTCGGAAGAAGATATCAAAAGACTTACAGACGGAGTTGATATCGGAGATAAGAACGATGACGGTTCCGTTAAGCCAACGCTTCCTGCGGTTGTAACGCAGAAGGAACGTGACAACGACGGAAATCCCGTTATCGAACTTACCATACACGAAGGCCGTTTTCATCAGGTTAAAAGAATGCTTGAAGCGGTCGGAAATGAAGTTCTTTTTCTTAAAAGACTTTCAATGGGACCGCTTTTTCTTGATGAAAAATTAGCGCCCGGTGAGTATAGAGCACTCACGGATGAAGAAATAAAGAAGTTAAGTAAGAACTGATATTATATTCTTATATTTTTTACGGAAGGTGAATAAAGTGAGTCTTCACAGAGTATATAAAGGCGATTTTGGTTATATCACATACAGAAAAAAGGTTGCAATATTTAGAACGGTTATATGCCTTGCGATCACTGTCGGAATATATCTGACAGGTCTTTTCAGATACGGTTCGCAAAAAAATGTTATGAGTATCATCGCGGCTCTCGGATGCCTTCCTACGGGCTGGAGCGCCGTAAATATGATAATGTTCATAAAAGCAAGAGCATGCACCGAAAGTGACAAGAATAGGATCGAAGCATGCAGAGGCGGGCTTCTTATTCATTACGACCATGTGATAACGGCTTATGATAAGAATTTCAATGTGTCCGCATCAACCGTTCTTGATAAGAATATTTGCTGCTATTCTTCGGATGAAGATATTGATGAGATTGACTGTGAGAAGCATATCAAGAAAATGATCGCTCAGAGCGGATATTCAAGCTACAGCATCAAGATATTTACGGATATAGATAAGTTCTGCGAAAGGCTTACTCAGCTTGAGAAGCTTCGCTCGGATAAAAATATCGATCCCGTAGCAATTGAAGAGAGTTGGATTCCCGGAACGACACAGACTCCTGCATCAATTCTTTTGTCCATTTCATTATAAGGGTGACCATGAAAGAAATTAAAATTGGAAAAAACGTAGCGGGTAAGCGTCTTGACAGCTTCTTAAAGGGGTATCTTCCGGGAGCTTCCGGCGGATTTATTTATAAGATGTTGCGTAAAAAGAATATTACTCTAAACGGCAGGAAAGCTGACGGAACAGAGAAACTTAGCGAAAACGATCTTATTAAGATCTTTTTTTCTGACGAAACGTTCGCTAAATTCAAAGGAAATAGTGACGGTATAAAGAATGCCGGCAGTGTCGACAAAGAAATTGACCTTTCAAAATACGGAGATGTGAAGGTTGTCTACGAAGATGACAATATTATTCTTGCATCAAAGCCTGTAGGACTTCTTTCGCAGAAAAGTTCTCCGAAAGATATAAGTTTAAACGACTGGCTGATTGATTATCTTTTGTCCGAAAAAAGCGAAGCGACAAAAGATCTTGACGTATACAAGCCTTCTATATGTAACAGGCTCGACCGCAATACTGGAGGAATCGTCATCTGCGCGAAATCACTTCCCGGCGCGCGGGAAATGAACAATCTTTTAAAGAGCAGAAATCTTGATAAGTATTACAGGACGATAGTTTCTGGAAATCTTACCGAAAGTATTTATCTAAAGGGCTTTTTATATAAAGATGAAAAGAAAAATAAGGTCTTTATAAAAAAGAATGACCCAAAAGATGAAAGATATTCATATATCGAAACTCAGATTGTTCCTGTAAAATATAATAAGGATGCGGATCTTACCATGCTTGAAGTTAAGCTTATAACCGGAAAACCGCATCAGATAAGGGCTCATCTTTCAAGTATCGGACATCCTCTTATAGGCGATGTCAAATACGGCGGAAAAGTATACAAGAAAGTCAATCATCAGCTTCTTTTTTGTTATAGGATATGTTTTCCGGATGATATGCCCGATGAATTTGAAAATATCAGGGGAAGAGAATTTAAGACGGATCTTCCCGATGTTTACAATAGATTTTTTGAATAATAACATGCTGCAAAACAGTGTTATCATAAATACATTATAAAGGGGAATACAATGCCGACCTGGAAATCAAGAGGACTTCGAGGTTCTACTTTGGAGGAACTAATTAACAGGACAAACGAAAGGTACAATGAGCTTTCGCTTGCTCTTATTCAGAAGATCCCGACTCCGATAACTCCCATACAGATTGATAAGAGTACAAGACATATTACGCTTGCATATTTTGAGCAAAAGAGTACCGTCGATTATATAGGTGTCGTGCAGGGGATTCCCGTTTGTTTTGATGCAAAAGAGTGCGCGGCGGAGACGTTTGCGCTTGAAAATATCCATCCGCATCAGGTTGAGTTTATGAAAACTTTTGAAAAGCAGGATGGGATTGCTTTTTTTCTGATCTATTATACGGGACTTAATGAATTTTATTATCTGCCGTTCAGAAAGCTGTGTGAATTCTGGGAAAGAGCGGAAAAAGGCGGAAGAAAAAGCTTCAGACACGATGAATTGTCAGAAGAATATGTAATTAAGTCTCCCGGTGAAAACGGTCTTCTTATTCCTTATCTGGATGCACTTCAAAAAGACTTGGATGCCAGATAATAAAAGTGATTGACAGCTTTATAAAATTGATGTTAAACTCTGTGGTATAGTAATTAATTAGCACTGTGCAATACTAAAGTGCATGTGCTTTTATTATTTTTTGTTTTTGGCTTTTGGTTTTTATGACATACAAATTAAGTGAGGTTTTTATGAATAAAGTTCTTTTACATACTCCGGACGGAGTACGTGATGTATACGGAAGTGAATACAGCGACAGACTTATTATCGAAAACAAGATCCACAACGTGATCAAGAGCTACGGTTATAGCGACATTGATACGCCTACGTTTGAGTTCTTTGATGTTTTTGCAGAGGAGATCAATGCTTCGGATGCACGTGAACTCTATAAGTTTTTTGATAAGGACGGAAATACTCTGGTTCTCAGACCCGATTTTACGCCCGCGATCGCACGCTGCGCATCAAAGGTGATGCTTGAGGATTCGAAGCCTGTGAGAGTTTGCTATAAAGGCAAGACTTTCCTTAATACGTCAAGCCTTCAGGGTAAGCTCAAAGAGAATACAAATATCGGCGTTGAGCTTATGAATGACTCTTCGGTATATGCCGATGCGGAGAATATAGCTCTTTTGATCGAGGCTCTTAAGAGCACGGGACTTACAAATTTCCAGATCAGTATCGGTGATGCGGATTATTACAAGGGAATCTGCGAAGAAGCCGGAATCGATGCAGAGACAGAGGAAGAGATCAGAGAGCAGATCATTGATAAGAATATTTTTGCCGTTGAGGGTATCTTGAGTGAGAGAAATGTTCCCGAGAAATATCGCGGGCTCATCGGTAAAGTTGCTGAATTTATCGGAACCGATCAGGCACTTGATAAGGCTCAGAACGAAGTCAGCAACAAGCGTTCACTTGATGCGATAAAGAGACTCAAGGATCTCTACAGGGTTCTTACAAATTACGGTGTTGAGAAATATGTTTCTTTTGACCTCGGAATCCTCAGTAAATTCAACTACTACACAGGCGTGATTTTTCTTGCGTATACATACGGCGTGGGAGATGCGATTGCCAAGGGCGGAAGATATGATAATCTTCTCGGAAAATACGGAACGGATGCTCCTTCAATCGGTTTTTCAATTGTGATCGACGATCTTATGTCGGCTCTTTACAGACAGAATGCTGAGGTTGAGCATGAAGCCGAGCGCGTTGTCATAACATACAATGAGAACAATTTTGAGGAAAAGCTTAGCAAAGCAAAAGAACTTAGACAGAATGGCACAAATGTTGCTTTGGAGGCTGAATGATCGGAGGAGACATGAGATACTTAACTTTTGCACTTGGAAAAGGCAGACTTGTAAAAGATACAATGGAACTTTTGAATAAATGCGGGATTGAATGCGAGGAAGTTCTTGATAAGAAGACAAGAAAACTTATTTTTACAAACGAGGAACTCGGACTTAAGTTCTTTCTTGCAAAGGGACCCGATGTGCCGACTTACGTGGAATACGGAGCCGCCGATATCGGAATTGTCGGAGCGGATACAATCCTTGAAGAGAACAGACGTGTATATGAAGTCCTCGATCTCGGATTCGGAAAGTGCAGGATGTGTGTGTGCGGACCGCATGATGCAAAAAGCCTTTTGGAACATCGCGAGATGATCCGCGTTGCAAGCAAATATCCCAATATTGCAAAAGATTACTTTTTTAATAAAAAGCATCAGACCGTAGATATCATAAAGCTTAACGGATCTGTTGAGCTCGGACCTATTGTTAATCTCTCGGATGTTATCGTTGATATAGTTGAGACGGGTTCCACACTGAGAGAGAACGGACTTGAAGTTCTTGAGGAAATCTGTCCGTTGTCTGCAAGGGTAATCGTTAATCAGGTTAGCATGCAGATGGAAACAGAGCGAATCAGAAAGCTCATCAATGCCATGAAGGAGAATTTATAAGATATGCGCACATTAAAACTTACAGAAGAGACTCAGAGTGAACTTCTCGGAAATCTTTTAAACAGAAATCCCGGAAGCTACACAGAGTATGAGAATATTGTAAACGATATAATCGATAATGTCAGAAAGAACGGCGATAAGGCTGTTTTCGAATACACTCTTAAATTTGACAAGAGCGAGCTTAACGCTTCAAACATAAGAGTTACAGAGGATGAGATCAAGGAAGCTTATAAAGAACTTGATCCCAAGTTTGTTGAAGTTATGAAAAAGAGCGCTGAGAACATCCGCGTATTTCATGAGAAGCAGAAGAGAAACTCATGGATTGATACAAGAGAAGACGGAAGCATTCTCGGACAGCGTATCCTTCCCATCGAGATCTCGGGCGTTTATGTGCCGGGCGGAAAGGCAGCTTATCCTTCAAGCGTTCTTATGAACGTTGTTCCTGCCAAGGTTGCGGGTGTTGAGCGAATTGTTATGTGTACACCTCCCGGAAAAGACGGAAAGGTAAATCCCGGAACTTTGGTTGCAGCAGATATCGCAGGTGTTACGGAAGTTTACAAGGTCGGAGGAGCTCAGGCTATTGCTGCCATGGCCTTTGGAACGGAGAGTATTCCCAAGGTTGATAAGATCACAGGCCCCGGAAATATCTTTGTTGCTCTTGCAAAGAAAGCTTGCTTTGGGCACGTTTCAATCGATTCCATCGCAGGCCCCAGTGAGATCCTGGTTGTTGCGGATGAGACCGCAAATGCAAGATATGTTGCCGCAGATCTTCTTTCACAGGCAGAGCACGATGAACTTGCAAGCGCTATTCTTGTTACAACTTCAGAGAAGCTTGCAAATGACGTTTCTGCTGAGATCGAGGGATTTTTAAAAGAGCTTTCAAGAACGGATATTATCAAGAAATCTCTTGATAACTACGGATATATTTTTATTGCTGATGATATGGATGCCGCTGTGGATGCCGCAAATGCAATTGCATCCGAGCACCTTGAGATTATTACAAAGGATCCGTATGAGGTTATGACTAAGATAAAGAATGCGGGAGCTATTTTCTTGGGCGCTTATTCTTCAGAACCTCTCGGAGATTATTTTGCAGGTCCCAATCACATTCTTCCGACAAACAGAACTGCAAGATTTTTCTCACCTTTAAATGTTGACGATTTTATGAAGAAAACAAGTATCATTTCATATTCGAGAGATGCTCTTTGCAAGGTTCACGAAGATATTGAACTATTTGCCAAAGAAGAGGGACTTACTGCTCACGCAAATTCGATAGCTGTAAGATTTGAATGATATAATACGGTTGTTATTGTATTGCTTGATATTGTAAATACCGATAATTACTTTTTTGTAATTGTATATAATTGTTTTAAAATTGCAAGTGTACTTTCTAAAAAGTCCATAAAATGCAAGTTTACAGTTTTTAGTCATTAAATAACAACAATATTTTGTACTTAACAACAAGGAGACACAAGCTATGGATAACAGAATTGCAAGTGTTACCCGAAACACTAAAGAGACTCAGATTACCGTGACCATCAATCTTGACGGAACGGGAACAAGTGATATTTCAACAGGCATCGGCTTTTTTGACCACATGCTTGAAGGATTTGCAAAACACGGTCTGTTCGATCTTACCGTGAAGGTTACGGGAGATCTGAATGTTGACGGACACCACACTGTCGAGGATACAGGAATTGTTCTTGGGCAGGCTATATTGCAGGCGGTCGGGGACAAGAAAGGAATCAAGAGATACGGAAGCATGATCCTTCCAATGGATGAAACTCTTGTCATGAGTGCCGTGGATCTTTGCGGAAGACCTTATTTTGTGATGGATGCGGATTTTAACGCGCCGATGGTCGGAGATTTTGACACACAGCTTGTGAGTGAGTTTTTCTATGCTGTTTCTTATGCAGCAATGATGAATATTCACCTCAGAGTTATAACGGGATATAACGAGCACCACAAGATTGAAGCCATGTTTAAGGCATTCGCCAAGTCGCTTGATGAGGCTACATGTTTCGATCCAAGAATCAATGATGTTCTCAGTACAAAAGGAGCCCTTTAAATTATGACAGACAACAAGAAATTTATACCTTGCATTTATCTTTGTGAAGATAAGGCATGGTCTGACTTTACAAAAACAGATGTTATCAGCGAAGATCCCGCAGCTCTTGCGGAAGCTTATTCGGATGCGGGTGCCGACGAGCTTATAGTTTTCGATCTTTCACCCGAAGGAAATGACAAGCTCCACGAAGATTCACTTCATATGCTTCAGAAGATCTGCAAAGCCGTTGACGTTGATGTTTTAGGCGCAGGAAACGTAAAGCGCATGGAGGATATCAAGAAACTTCTGTATGCGGGATGCAAAAAGGCATTTCTTAATTATTCAAAAGAGGGTAACAGAGAAATCCTTAAAGAAGTTTCGGATAAGTTCGGCAAAGACAAGATTGGCATCTGCTATAGCAATCCTCAGAATATAACAAATGATATTGAAAATGTTGATAATCTTGCATCGGAGCTTATATTTTTAGGCGAAAACGGTAAGTTTATGACGAATTCTCTTTTGCCCGTTGTATTATATGTTGTTTCAGGCGATGACAACGGTCTTATAGAGAATCTTAAATCCGAGAAGATTCATGGCGTTACCGGAACATACGTAAATGCAAATTACGGAAGGATAAACGAATGGAAGGATGTCTGCAAGAGCGAAGGCATACCTGTATTTAGACTTGAAGCTGCTTTTTCATGGGATCAGCTTAAAAAAAATTCCGAAGGTATGGTTCCCGTAATTGTTCAGGACTATCGTACGGATCAGGTTCTTATGCTTGCTTATATGAACGAGGAAGCCTATAACACTACGATCAAGACCGGCAAGATGACATATTTTAGCAGAAGCCGCAACGAGCTTTGGATCAAGGGCGAGACAAGTTCACATTATCAGTACGTAAAGTCTATTTATACAGATTGCGACTACGATACGATTCTTGCGAAAGTTAAGCAGATAGGCGCAGCTTGTCATACAGGAAAGTATTCCTGCTTCTTTAATGAGATTGCCAGCAGAAACTACACCGAAAAGAATCCTCAGAAGGTTCTTGACAGCGTGTTTGATGTTATCAAAGACAGAAAGGTCAATCCAAGAGAGGGCTCTTATACAAATTACCTGTTTGACAAAGGCGTGGATAAGATTCTTAAAAAGCTCGGTGAAGAGGCAACAGAGATCGTTATTGCTTCCAAAAATCCCGAGGAAAAAGAAATAGTTTACGAAATTTCTGATTTCCTGTATCATATGATGGTCCTTATGGCTGAGAAAAATGTCAGCTGGGAGGATGTTACAGACGAATTGTCAAGACGATAAGGGAAAAATATGAATTACAATTTAGCACTGTCAGATGACATACTTTTAAGTATCGAGAAACCTGAAAGATACATCGGCAACGAAGTCAACAGCATTATGAAGGATAAAAAAGCGGTTGATATTCGTTTTGCCATGTGTTTTCCTGATGTTTACGAGATTGGTATGTCACACCTGGGAATACAGATTTTATACGGAATGTTCAATTCTTTTGAGGACGTCTGGTGTGAGCGCGTTTATTCACCGTGGCTTGATATGGATGAAGTCCTCAGAAAAGAGGGCATTCCTCTTTTTGCGTTGGAATCTCAAGAACCTGTCAAGGATTTTGATTTTCTCGGATTTACTTTGCAATATGAGATGTGTTACACGAATATATTGCAGATTCTGGATCTTTCTAAGATTCCGCTTTTGGCAAAAGACAGAACATGGGATCATCCCATTGTCATAGGCGGAGGACCGTGTACATATAATCCGGAGCCTATCGCGGACTTTTTTGACATATTCTATATAGGCGAAGGCGAGACAAGATACAGAGAGATCTTTGATTATTATAAAAAATGTAAAGCCGACGGAACTTCAAGGGAAGATTTCCTTCATGCCTGTGCAAAGATGCCCGGTATCTATGTTCCGGGACTTTACAATGTCGAATACAAGGAAGACGGCACTATTAAATCCATGCTTCCGATATATGATGATGTTCCCAAAACCATCAAAAAAGAGATGTGTTTGGAAATATCAGATGTTTTTTATCCGACCAAACCTGTTGTCCCCTATATCAAGATAACTCAGGACAGAGTTGTTCTCGAGATCATGAGAGGATGCATCAGAGGATGCAGATTCTGTCAGGCCGGACAACTCTATAAACCTCTCAGGGAAAAAGATGTCGAGCATCTTAAGGAACTTGCCATTGAATCGCTTAAGAATACGGGATATGAAGAAATCTCACTTAGCTCTCTGAGTTCAAGTGATTATTCAAAACTTCCCGAGCTTATAGATTTCCTGATAAAGAGCTGTAATGAGAGAAAGGTCAATATTTCTCTTCCTTCGCTTAGAATTGATGCGTTTTCGCTTGATGTTATGAGTAAGGTTCAGGATGTAAAAAAGAGCAGTCTTACATTTGCGCCCGAAGCCGGTACTCAGAGAATGAGAGATGTTATAAATAAAGGTCTTACCGAGGAAGATATCTTAAGAGGCTCACATGAGGCATTTCTCGGAGGCTGGAACAAAGTTAAGCTCTATTTCATGCTCGGACTTCCGACAGAGACGGATGATGATATCCTGGGAATCGGAGAGATTGCCAATAAGGTTGCTGCGGAATATTTCGAGACCGTTCCGAAGGAAAAGAGAAACGGAAGAACAATTGATATTGTTGCAAGTACGTCGTTCTTTGTGCCAAAGCCGTTTACACCTTTCCAGTGGGCTCCCATGAATACGAAAGAAGAGTTTCTTGAAAAGGCCAATAAGACAAGAAAAGGCATCATGTCACAGCTTAACCAGAAGCATATCAAGTACAACTGGCACGAAGCAGATGCGAGTATGATGGAAGGCGTTCTTGCAAGAGGCGACAGAAAGCTTTGCGACGTCATCCTGAAAGCATATGAAAAAAGCTGTATCTTTGATGCCTGGGGCGAGTATTTCAAGTTTGACGTATGGATGGATACCTTCAAGGAATGCGGAGTTGATCCGATGTTCTATACCGTAAGGGAGAGAAGCGACGATGAGATTTTCCCTTGGGATATATTAAACTGCGGTGTTACCAAGTCCTTCCTTCTTCGTGAATGGAAAAATGCTCTTGCAGGAAACAAGTCAAGCAACTGCAGAAACGGCTGTCTTGGCTGCGGAGCCGCTTCATACGGCGTCGGAGTTTGCTTTGAGAACAAACTCAAGTAAAAAGGATAAATATATACATGAATAAATTACGTCTAAAATTTTCCAAAAACGGCCCGATCAAATTTATCGGCCATCTTGATGTAATGAGGTATTTTCAGAAGGCTATAAGAAGAGCCGAGATAGACATTAAGTATTCTGAAGGCTTCAGTCCGCATCAGATCATATCTTTTGCCCAACCGCTCAGCGTAGGTGCCACAAGCGACGGCGAATACATGGATATTACGGTTAATACCATGAATAGCGCCGAAGATATCATGAACAGGTTAAACGCTGTTATGAATGAGGGTATTGAGATTCTTGCGATAAGAGAACTTTCGGATGAAGACGAAAAGGCTATGACCGCGGCTTATGCGGCAAAATATAGAATTTCTTTCAGGGAAAAATTTATCCCTGATTACGACTGGATTGAGAAATTCAGGGAATATCTTTCTCTTGATTCGCTTCCTGCAATGAAGAAAACAAAGAAGGGCGAAAAAGAAATTGATATGAAGCCTTTAATATTTGATTTTTCTTTTAACAAGGAAGAGGGATACGTTGAGCTCTTGCTCAGTATGAGCAGCAGTGCGACTTTAAAGCCGGCGCTTTTGCTACAGGGCTTTTTTGACCATATCAAAGAGGAACTTGCGCCTCATGCGATGGCAATTCACAGACTTGATATATACAGGCTTGTCGAAAACGAAGATAAGCCCTATATTGAGCCATTTATAACAGATGATATGCAAACGAGGTTTTATTTAAATGTCTGAGATTATTATTTCCGAATATTTGAATACGCCTGTTGTAACTGCTTTTATCGGCAATAAGATGGAGTATCTTTCTTTTGTAAGAGATAATGAGCTTGGAAATATTTATGTTGCCAAAGTCGATCATATCGTAAAGAACATAAATGCCGCTTTTGTCAGATATGACAAGGATAAGACCGGATATCTTCCTCTCAAAAACATAACAGGTGCTTGTGTTATCAATCGCAAATTTACAAGCGATGACACTCTGAAAAACGGTGACGATGTTATTGTTCAGGTGGAATCCGAGGCGGTTAAGACTAAGAAGACCAAGCTTACAACAAATCTGTCGGTATCTGATAATTATGTCGCCGTAACTCTCGGAAAATACGGCGTCGGCTCATCGATAAAGCTTTCTGACGATATAAGAACGTTTCTTTCTGATAAGATAAAAGAAGATTATGAAAATATCATGGATGCTTATCACGAAAAACTTTCAGGCGCAACGGCGGGGATCATAATAAGGACACAGGCTTCAGAAATTGAGGAAGAGAAAGCCTTTAACGTTATCGAGGATTCATTTAAGTCATGCCTTGATGAACTGGCAAAAATCCTGTCAGACGGAAGAAACAGGACGACTTACAGCTGCATTCACAGGTCGGATAACGGAAGCACGGCGCAGCATATAGAAAATGCCGAAGCTTTTCTTAAAGTTAGAGGTGAATCGGATTATTCCGTCATTGAAGATACGGGTATTCACGGCATCAGATCTGCAATCGACGATCTTAAACACAGGAAAGTGTGGCTCAAGAGCGGCGCATATATCATAATCGAACAGCTTGAGAGCTTTAACGCGATCGATGTAAATACGGGCAAAGCCATTAAGGGAAAAGATGATATTGCCTTTAAGGTAAATCTTGAAGCCGTAAACGAGATATTCAGGCAGATACGCCTAAGGAATCTCACCGGCATGATTCTTATAGATTTTATCAATATGGATGATGACGAAAAATACGAAGAACTGATACATAAAGTTAAAGCGTTCTGCAAATATGAGCAGGTACATACGTGCTTTATAGACGTGACGGGGCTTGGCATAATGGAGCTCACCCGAAACAAAAACGATAAAACGTTAAAAGAAATATTGAAGGATGTCGAAAAAGCTGTTGACAACAGTATTTATCAATGATATTATATCTTGGTATGCCGCATAACTAGGCTTAAGTGGTTTTATCCCGCCAAAGTTAGCGAGTTTTTTGAAGAAGGAGGTAACTTATGTACGCAATTATTGTAACTGGTGGAAAGCAGTACAAAGTTTCCGAGGGCGATGAGATCAAGGTAGAGAAGCTTGATGTAGAGCCCGGAAAAGAAGTAACATTTGACAATGTTATTGCAGTAAATGATGACAAGGCACTTAAGGTTGCCGGCGATGTTAGCGGAGCTAAAGTTAGCGGAACAGTTGTTGAGCAGGGCCGTGCTAAGAAGGTTGTTGTTTACAAGTACAAGAGAAAGACTGGCTATCACAAGAAGAATGGTCACAGACAGCCTTTCACACTTGTTAAGATTAACAAGATCACACTGTAATTTATTTACAAATCGGAATAATGACTACTATTACATTTACCAAATCTTCAACAGATTCATATAAGAGAGTTGAATGTAGCGGACATGCGGGTTTTGCCGACAGCGGCGAAGATATTGTATGTGCTGCCATATCGGTTCTTACGATAAATCTTATCAATTCACTTGAGAAGTTTACCGAAGACGTTTTCAATCTCGATCAGAATGAAGATGACGGGTACATTTCAATTTCTTTTGAACATGATCCGTCGAAGGATGCAGATTTACTTCTGAGATCCTTTGAACTTGGTGTGAATAGTATATTCCAAGAGTACGGTAAGAAGTTTTTGAACATTAAATTTAGGAGGGATAAGTCATGTTGAATATGAACCTTCAATTTTTTGCTCATAAGAAGGGTGTTGGATCAACCAAGAACGGTAGAGATTCAGAATCCAAGAGACTTGGAGCAAAAAGAGCTGACGGACAGTTCGTTAAGGCCGGTAATATTTTATACAGACAGCGTGGAACACACATTCATCCCGGTGTAAATGTTGGAATCGGTAGCGATGACACATTATATGCACTTGTTGACGGTGTTCTTAGATTTGAGCGCAAGGGCAGAGATAAAAAGCAGGCTAGCGTTCATCCTGTAGAGAATAAGTAATTTAATTTAGCAGGGCTTCAAACTGATATGTTTGAAGCCCATATTTTATTGAATAGGAATTTTGAAAAGGGACAGATTATGCCAGTATTTGTAGATAAAGCCAAAATCTTTATACAAAGCGGAAAAGGCGGAGACGGACACGTTTCGTTTCGAAGAGAAAAGTATGTACCTAACGGCGGCCCCGATGGCGGAGACGGCGGAAAAGGCGGAGATATAATTTTTGTCGTTGATGAAGGAATCAATACACTTGCAGACTTTCATTACGGCGGAAAATACAAGGCACAAAACGGTCAGGACGGAAATAAGAGACGTTGCCATGGTAAAAATGGCGAGGATTTATATATAAAAGTTCCGGAAGGAACAGTCATAAAAGAAGCAAATACAGGCAAAGTCATTGCCGATATGAGCGGAGATAACAGAAAGGTTGTTGTTTTAAAAGGCGGTCGCGGCGGAAACGGTAACATGCACTATGCCACATCCACCATGCAGGCACCCAAATATGCACAGCCAGGACAACCTGCGCTTATGCTTGAAGTTATGCTTGAACTTAAAGTTATTGCTGATGTTGGGCTTGTAGGATTCCCAAATGTCGGTAAATCAACTTTTTTGTCCAAAGTATCAAATGCAAAGCCCAAGATTGCCAATTATCACTTCACCACATTGTCACCTATGCTCGGTGTAGTTGATCTTTCCGATGCAAGAGGATTTGTTGTAGCGGATATCCCCGGACTTATAGAGGGCGCTTCCGAAGGACTCGGACTTGGTCATGAGTTCTTAAGACATATTGAGCGTACCAGAATGATGATACATGTAGTCGATGCGGCATCTACCGAGGGACGCGATCCCCTGGAAGATATAGAAGCGATAAACGCAGAGCTAAAGAACTACAATGCGGATATATCCAGCAAGCCCCAGGTAATCGCAGCAAATAAAGTAGATATGCTTCCCGACGGAGAAGAGTCGGAGATCATCAAAAAGATAAGAGATAAATACGAACCTCTCGGAGTCAAGGTTTTTGCCACATCAACACTGACTGGAAAAGGAATCAGGGAACTGCTATACTATGTAAGTAGGACTCTTGATGAAATGCCTGAGGAATCGGTTGTATTTGAACAGGAATTCTTCCCTGAAACAATGGCTCGTGAGACTGATGAGGCATTTACAGTCACATATGACAGCGATGAGAAAGAATATGTCATTGAAGGACCTAAGATTGAGAAGATGCTCGGTTATACCAATCTCGAATCTGAGAAAGGATTTGCATTCTTCCAGAACTTCCTCAAGGACAATGGTATTCTCGATGAACTTGAGAAACTCCATATTAACGAAGGCGATACTGTCAGAATGTACGGATACAGCTTTGAATACTATCGAAATGCGGACACCGTTCCTGCAGACGATACAGATGATTATGATGATGAAGAGGATGAAACATAATGACTTTAACCAGTAAACAAAGAGCTTATTTAAAGAGTCTTGCGGCAGATCTCGATCCTGTTTTTCAGATAGGAAAATCAACCGTAACTCCGGAAATAATAGACGCAATTGCTGAAACATTCAATACACATGAACTTGTTAAGATCACAGTTTTAAAGAACTGCATGGATGACGTATCAAATGTTGCGATAATGGTTTCGGAAAGAACACGTTCCGATCTCGTGCAGGTTATTGGAAGAAAATTTGTATTATACAAACCTTTTAAGGATGAACCCAAGATTGTATTACCCAAGACAAAAAAGGCTGTAAACTGATATTTTTACCATTACGGAGGCACTCTTATGGCTAGCAGAAAGATTGGTATTCTTATTGGAAATTTTGACCCAATTCATTACGGACATCTTCTTTTAGGAGAAGCCGCAAGGGAGCAATATGGTCTGGACAGAGTGATATTTATCCCCGAGAAGCTTGCTCATCTTATGAAGGGCAATAATCTGTCATCGGGTGATATCAGATACAATATGGTCAAGTTGGCGATCAAGGATAATCCATATTTTACTTGTTCCAGAATTGAAATCGATAAGCCCAAGGGAACCTATACATATGATGTATTTCAGGAACTAAGAAGCATGTATCCTGGCGATGAATTATACCTGATACTTGGCGGAGACGCCGTTGTTGATATTGAAACCTGGTATAATGCAAAAGAGCTTTTAAAGTCATGTACCATTTTAGCTGCCGTAAGAGACAACCACGATGTTGCAGCCCTTGATAATGTAAGAAGAAAGCTGCTTAAACAGTATGATGTAGACATACAGCTTCTTACATTTAACAGAATTGATATTTCGTCGCAGGATATAAGAAAAAGAGTAAGAACGGGCAGAAGTATTAAATATATGGTTCCCAAAGAGTGCATAGAGTTTATTTGTTTAAAAGGATTATATAAATGAAGACCCTGGAGATTACTCAGAAACTTAGAAAAGAGCTTGAAAAAGAGCTAAAGCCCGACAGATACGACCATACTCTCGGTGTTGCATATACAAGTGCATCTCTTGCAATGGTACACGGTGCCAATGTTGACAAGGCTTTGATCGCAGGATTTCTGCATGATTGTGCCAAATGCCTTTCGCACGAAGAGCAACTTAATATATGCGAAAAAAATAATATTGAGATCACTGATGTTGAGAGAAGGAATCATTCTCTTCTTCATGCAAAAGCCGGAATGTATATCGCAAGTACAAAGTACGAAGTCAGGGATCCCGAGATACTAAATGCGATAAGATATCATACGACCGGAAAAGAAGATATGTCTCTTCTTGAAAAGATAGTATATATCGCAGATTTTATCGAACCAAACCGTAAGCCGCTTGATGACATGAATATTATCAGAAAAGAGGCTTTCACGGATATAGACAGATGCCTTGCGCATATATTGCACAATTCGATCGTATATTTAAGAACCATAGGTAAAGAGTGTGATGATACAACCATGAAAGCTTATGAGTTCTATAAGAAATACTATAATTAAGAACGAGGTGAATATGTCAGATATTGAGAACTCAAAGAAGATGGCTTTGATGGCGATGGAAGCGTTGGAAGACAGAAAAGGAATTGATGTTCACGCCATTGATATAAGCGAAATTTCTACACTTGCAGATTATTTCATCATTGCAAACGGAACTAACTCAAGCCAGGTTCAGGCAATGGCAGACAGTGTTCAGGATGCTCTCGGAAGAGCCGGATATCTTACAAAGAATGTTGAAGGATATGAATCGGCAAACTGGATATTGCTTGATTTCGGTGATATCATTGTTCATGTTTTTGACAGCGAAAACAGAGTATTCTACGATCTTGAGAGAATATGGCGCGATGGTAAGCCGATAGAGAAAGATAATCTTAACTGATTATAATAATTAAATACAATAATAAAGCGGTCGGTATGATCAGGTTTTAAACCCGAATCTTACCGACCGTTATTTATTTCATTAATGATAAATTACTTATAAAATCTCATTACTCCGAATACTTTTCCGAGGATCTTACAGTCATCGACGATTATCGGATCCATAGAATCATTTTCGGGCTGAAGTCTGATATGACCATTCTCTTTATAAAAAGTCTTAACGGTAGCAGAGTCATCTATAAGAGCAACGATCTGATCGCCGTTTTTTGCAGTATTGCATACTTCAACGAAAATCTGATCGCCGTTATATATGCCTGCATTGATCATTGAATCGCCCTTAACATTCAGAATAAATGCATCTGAGCCCTTGGGGCACATAGATGCGGGAATCGGAATGTATGAATCTATATTCTCTTCCGCAAGAATAGGTGCACCTGCAGCAACCTGTCCGACAACAGGAATACTTACAATCTCTGTCCTTATCATATTGAAGCTGTCATCACAGATGGTTATTGCGCGAGGTTTGGTGGGGTCGCGCTTAATATAACCTTTCTTCTCAAGATTACCTAGATGTGTGAAAACAGAAGATGTTGATTTAAGATTTACCGCAGCGCAGATATCGCGCACTGACGGAGGAAAGCCCTTTGTTAATGTCTCTTCTTTGATATAATCAAGAATTTTCTGCTGAATTGGTGTGAGTTTGCTTTTATCCATAATAACCTCCTAATCTAATCCAAGTATATCATAGAGAAAAGCATAATACAAATGTTTGTTCGAGAAAATATGTTCTCTTTTTTTCTTGACAAACGAATGTTTGCTCGATATTATGATAACAGAACGGTTGTTCGCAAATATTTGTTCGTATTTTACAGAGAGGTGAAGATTATGAGCGAAGCAATGATGATTGCAGCAAGTTTGTACAACGATCCGAGATATTTCAGTGAAAGTGAGGTCAGAATCAGAAATAACAAGATACGACGCAGGAAGATTGTAAGACGACAGTTTATTATGCTCATGGCTGTTTTGTCTGTTCTTATTTTTTTTATAATGTTTAACATTTCTGTTTTTAATTCAGATGCGCAGTCTGATACATATATGCCTGAATATAAGTATTACAAGTCAATTACGGTGAATTACGGGGATAGTCTTTGGACGATAGCCGATAGTCTGTATTCATCCGATCATTACGACGATATAAATGATTATATTACGGAAGTATGCAATATAAATAATCTTGCGGATGCTTCCGACATAATTGCAGGAAAATCGTTGATAGTTCCATATTATTCAACAGAATTTAAGTGAAATTTGTTAAATATACAGAAAAAACCTTTAAAAAAAGTGAGTTTTACATTCATGTAAGTTTTTTTTTCATTATTTTGTAGCTTTTTCCACTTGAACAAATAGATAAAAAAATGATAACATTTACTTGTTGTATTTTTTTATTAGGGTGGATTTAAAATTTGAGAAACAGCAGAAAGAGAAGACGTTCTTTAGGGAGAAGAACTTACAGAAAAAGAAACGGACAAAGACTTTCCGTTAGAGAATATAAATTAAGACGAAGAAAAGAAATAATCGTACATACAGTTTCACTAGCCGCGGGGGTTGCGTTACTTGTAACAGTATTTGTATTTATCATAAGCAAAGTCCATATAACCTTACCGAAGGATGGACCGTTCGATACTATGACCGAACAAGGGGACGATGAAGTAGCACATGATATTGTCGATACAGAAATAAAAGAAGTCGAGTTAAATCCTTTCTTGGAAAAATCCGAGGATGCGCGTTCATTCTTCAAGGGTTATAAAGTTGATTATATGGAGACTAATGTTGCTCATTTAAACAGCAACAATAAAGAAAAAGAAGACTTTGTAGCCAGTTCATACGCTGTTCTTCTCGATCTTGATACCGGAAAAGTTATCGCGGGAAGAGGCGCCAAGACTAGAATGTTTCCGGCATCCATGACCAAGATATTGACAGTTTTGGTTGCAGCGGAACATATAAAAAGCCTTGATGACGAATATGAGATAAATGAAGGCATCGTCAAATATGTCTTAGAAAATGACTGTAGTAACGTAGGTCTTGATGTCGGCGACAAACAGACAGTCAAAGACCTTATGTACGGTACGATTCTTAAATCAGGCGCTGATGCAGCTATCGGACTTGCCGAATATGTTGCAGGCTCTCAAGAGGCCTTCGTAGAGCTTATGAACCAGAAAGTTGCAGAGCTCGGACTTTCAGGTTCTGCGCATTTTACGAACTGTGTCGGAATTTTTGATGAGGACCTTTATTGCACGCCATTGGATATTGCGATTATTTTAAAAGCTGCCGAAGAGAATAAACTTTGCCATGAAATCCTTTCTACAAAAGAGTATACTACATCCCCTACAAAGGCTGCGCCGAATGGAATAAATATAAGCAACCTTTTTATCAGAAGAATAGAAGATAAAGATACTCTTGGTACAGTAATGGGAGCAAAAACCGGTTATGTGCATCAGGCAGGATCATGCGCGGCCAGTTATGAAGTCTCTGCTACAGGAAAACATTATATCTGTGTTACAGCAAAGTCATGGAGTTCCTGGAGATGTATTTACGATCATGTGGCTATTTATACCTCTTTCGTGGATAAAACACCTGAAGAAATAGCTAATGAAGACAGCGAAAATATCGAAGCAAGTAAAGAAGCTTCGAAACAATAATTTAGTTAAAAACCTGCTTGGAGAAATTTGATTCTCAAGCAGGTTTTCTCAAAACTTTCTATTATTCAATCATATTTACTTTAAGTGATATTTTCATCTCAATCCCTGTAACAATGACCTGGATTCTTTCATAGCTGTATCAGAGGCTTTTGCATATATATTTGTTGTTTGAATACTCTTATGATTCATTTTTTTCTTAAGAAGCAGAATATCATTATCGCTTGCAGCATAAAAACTCATCGCAAAACTTGATCTTAATTTGTGAGGCGATATTATCCTTGTTTTTTCCGGAAGGCATACAGAAACATATTTCTTTACCAGAATTTCGACCGCACGCACTCCCAGCCTATTGCCGGTAGTAGTGGTGAAGGCGGGGAATTTAAGATTCTTTGAGGATAAGCCAAATTTGGCCTTTTGAGATGTGAAATATATCTCCAGATAATCTCGGCATTCATCGGAATAGTAGATTGTCTGCGTATCACCGCCTTTTCTTGTGACAACAACGCTACATTCCTCAAAATTATAGTCAATAATATCCGTATCGAGCATCTCGGAAACACGCAGTCCTGTATCAAGAAGCAACAAAAACATGGCCGAATCTCTGTCAGCATAGATATAATGTACCTTTGCGACAGAATCGTGAAGATTTGTTCCATGCCTTACAGTATCCAGAAGTACACGTTGTTCTTGATTTGTTAAATAAATAACATCTTTGCTTGGAATTTTAATTGTCTTGGTAGCGGCAATTGGATTGCGTGGCATTTTTCCCGTAGCAACAAAGAAGCCATACATACTGGATAATGAAGCGCGTTTTCTTTTAACCGTTGATTCCTTGTGATTACCTGAAAGCGTTGTCAGAAATCTGTTTATATCAAGGATCTCTACATTTGCAACGTCATCTATGGACAATTCCTTAATATTTTTATCGCAGTGCTTTGGAAGGTAACTTACAATATATTCAAGATAGACCTTTATGTCACGACAATATTCGAGTTTAGTCGCATAATTTTCAACACGACCGAAGTTATATATGAAATCTGAAACAAACTCAGGCATTTCATTTAAAAGCTCATTAATCTTATCAGAGTATTGCGTTTTGTTCTCAGGCATAGTAAGTTTTCCTCCAATAGGTACAGTTTTATAACCAATAAAATATAGATATATAGGATTAAATCCCATATATCTATATTATCACACTATATCTTTTTCGTAAAACTAGAATTTTGCGAAAAAGTATATTTAATACAAAACTACTATCAATTGCTTCCAAATTGTACAGTTTTATTTCTTAAATAATCCTCCGGCAATATTCTTGATATCACCAAGGTCAAACTTGCCGTCTGCAAGTGCCGATTGAACCTTTTTGACATCTGCCTCGTCAATATTGATGTTTGCTTTTGCAAGAAGATCCTTTGCCTGACTGAGATCGGCCGCCGAAAGTTGTTTTAAAAGATCTTTGTTACCTGAAATCTGCTTGATAATACTTGTGATATCTGCCATATTCAAATACCTCCTTTAATAACAATACTTTTTTATCATTATATCAAAAACAACCTAAAAACAAGCATAAAAAAGAGGTTATCTTATCTTTAAAATAAATAACCTCTCCATTTAACTAAATATTCAATGCCAGATAACTTCAAGTGTCGGTCCCTGTGTAGGTACCGTAAGAGCTTTATCGCCTGACACTTCCTTAAATTCACGATTTGAAGATATATCTCTCATAAATACCGGTGTTCCCTCGTTATTCATGAAAGCTTTGACATACTCGTCTATTGAATTTATCTTATGATCAAAGCTCATTCCGCCCATATCAGGTTGTCCGGGATTATGAATATCGGAACCGGCGGACATTCTGAAATTCTTCTCAACGGCATATTGGTAGCCGAGTGAATTCTGATAATCGGGATTGCATGCGTTGTAAGCCTCAACGCCGTCGCAAACCGAAGGTGTCAGATTTATTTCGCTTAGATAGCCTCTTTCCCTGTAAGGGTGAGCCTGTATCATTATTCCGCCGTAATTATGCACGGATTCATAAACTTCATGTCTGCTCTTTTCAAGAATATCGGGATTATCAAGCAGCCACTTTTTATCTACTCCGTAAAGAAGAAATTCATCTCCGTGAAAATTATATTCTATACCGAACATGACAACCAGATCTGAATTTGTACTACTGGCTTCTTCAAGAGCATGCTCATAGCCGCTGCAATACTTCTCTACTCTCTCCTCCCAGGGAAGATCCTTGGGAATGCAACTGTTTCCGTTAAAAAAATGATCTGTAATAATTATTCCGCTGTAACCAAGATCGGACATGTATTTAATGAACTCGCGGGCCTCTGTTCCGGAGCAGGCGCTCGCTTCCTTGGTGTGCATGTGAGTCTCATAAATATACTTCATAATGTAGTCTTTTCACACTCCTTTAGTCAGTTGTATATGCCAATAATAAGCGAAGTGTATTTTCTGCACCGTCTTTGTGACTTCTTTCATATCCGTGAGAAGCATAGACACCGGCGCCTATAAGGCCGTGCCTTAGATCGTTTCCGGCACGAAGCGATGCTTCGGCGTCACTTCCGTAAAAAGGATATACATCAACGGCATAGTCAATATCATTATCCATTGCTGCCTTGATAAGAGACTTTACAACATTGTAATTGTACGGTCCCGCGCTGTCTTTCGCACAGATAGAAACCTGTCTCTCACTGCAGTCAAGCTTTTCTCCGACGCATCCCATATCAACAGAAATTACCTCTGTACAGCCTTCGGGAACGCTTCCGCATCCACCGTGCCCAACTTCTTCAAAAACCGTTATATGGGCATATATAGCTCTTTCAGGGGTAATGTTATTATCTTTAAGATATTTTGCATAAGCAAATAAAATTCCGACACTGAGCTTATCATCAAGGAATCTGGACTTGATATATCCGCTCTTTGTCACTCTGAAATTCGGATCAAAACAGACTATATCACCGATGGCGATTCCAAGCTTCTTGACGTCATCGGCAGTTTTTACATCTTCATCAAGAACAACTTCACAGCTGTCCCAGTCTCTTTTTTGCTCGTTATATTTTCCGTTAACATGGATCGAGGCATCGTTTAACTGGAAAGTACCTTCATACTCACCGTTAAATTTCGTAATGACTTTAACATTTTCAGTCTCGGCATTATTGGGATTCATACCGCCGAGATTTGTAAGCTCCAGTCTGCCGTTTGACTTGATCTTAGAGACCATTCCGCCAAGCGTATCAACATGAGCTTCCAGAAGGAGCCCGTTGTCTTTATCTTTGCCGCCAAACTCGACAATAATACCGCCTTTAACCGTGTAATAAGCATTAAAACCAAGCGCTTCAAATTCATTTTTTACAAAAGAAGCGGCTTCTTCGGTATAACCCGTGGGAGAATCAATATTTATGATCTCTTCGGTTTTCTTTACAAGATAATCGACATATTTCTTTTCAATTTTTCTCTTCATATTTACTTCGCTCCTCAACAAAACATTCTACTCTTGAAAAATGCAATATTCCAGCAAAAAAGGATAAAAACTTTGGTAAAACTTTATTTTGAATCCCCTGATAACGCAAAAAGTCTGTATCCGTAAGATACAGACTCTATTGATAAAAATTATTGCAACAATGATTCCGCAGCATTATCCATTGCAGATTTAACTTTAGTATTCATATCATCCGAGATCTGCACATGAAGCATATTGATTACTCTGTTATCAATTGAGTAGCCCAGTCTTGACGCATGTTCGTTCAAATCGTCAGAATGCATATTCTCATAACTTGTACGAAGATTTGCGCTCAAGAGTTTCATTGATGTCATTGATTCATATACTTCGGCAAAATCAGCTCCAAATTTCTTCTTGTCCTCTTCACTAAGTGACGAAATTGCAGTCTGATTCAGATATTTATTAGTAATGCTGTCAACCGATGCTAAAAAATTAAAATCCATAAATGAATTATCTCCCTGGAATTGTTCAGCTACAAAATATATATCGGAGAAGACGTATTTTAGTTAAGTTATTTTATAAAAAATTCGAAATATGCCATATTTTGTTTAATAACATAAAAAGAGCAAAACAGATTTAAAACCTGTCCTGCTCATGATTTTCTCTTGCTATTAGTCTTTTTTGGCAGCTTCATAGTCTTCGATATACTGAATTATCAGCTTCACCGTGCCTTCAATACCAAGAATGCTTGAGTTTATGCATAGATCGTAGCTGTCAGCTCTTCCCCACTTCTTGGAAGAATAGTAATTGTAGTAGCTCTGACGCTGCTTATCTTTCTTTATCATCATCTCACGTGCTTTTTCGTTTGATGTGATATCGGAAAACCTCTCTCTGATCCTCTTGATCTTACATTCTTCATCGCCGTAGATAAAGAGATTAAGAACATTAGGAAGATCGCTCAGCGCATAATCCGCGCATCTTCCTACGATGATACAAGGCTCTTCCTTTGCAATCTTCTTGATCGTATCAAACTGAGCAAGGAAAACCTTGTGACTGATAGGCATATCTACAAAACTTGAGGAATTATATCCAAAAGAATATGTATCCATTACAAGATTGTACAAAAAAGAATTTGTAGGCCTCTCATCGTGATTCTGGATCATCTCTTCACAAAATCCGCTTTCCTTGGCAGCTCTTGATAAAAGCTCCTTGTCATAACATTTTATTCCAAAATGATCGGCAACCATTTCTCCGATTTCTCTTCCGCCCGATCCAAACTGTCTTCCGATAGTGACTATAGTATTCATACAGATCACCCCTTTTTTTATAAAAAGCTTTACCTACTTATATCTTACATTATTTGAGAACATCAAGCAAATGCTGAAAATATGCGGGTAAAGGAGCATCTGTCTCGATATATTCAGATGTCTTTGGATGAACAAAGCACAGAGTCTTGGCATGCAGACACTGTCCGTCCGTTTTAAACTTACTCTTTCTTCCGGAAGCATAGACCTCATCTCCCAAAAGAGGATGCCCGATATGCGCCATATGAACCCTAATCTGGTGCGTTCTTCCTGTTTTTAACTTACACTCTATATAAGTCATATTATCCTGCTCAAAACGCTTTAAAACGCGATAATGTGTAAACGCATCTTTTCCGCCTTTTGAAACGACAGCCATTTTCTTTCTGTCAGAAGTACTTCTTCCGATCGGCGCATCAATATCGCCTTCATCTTCTTTGATTATTCCATAGCAGATGGCATGATAAATGCGGTCTATGGAATGTTCCTTGAGCTGAGCCGCAATTTCTCTGTGCGCTGCGTCATTTTTGCAGATAATAACGGAACCTGTCGTATCTTTGTCGATCCTGTGCACGATTCCGGGTCTTAAAACGCCATTTATACCCGACAGATTCTTGCAATGAAACATAACGGCATTTACGAGCGTATCGGAATAATGGCCGGGAGCCGGATGCACCACCATGTTTTTTGGCTTATTTACAACAAGCACATCTTCATCCTCATAAATGATATCAAGAGGGATATCCTGCGGTACAATCTCGGGAACTTTAAGCGGCGGAATCTCCATCTTTATAACATCATTCTCAGATACAACATAACTTGCCTTTACATTCTTATCATTGCAAAAAACCTTTTTATCATCGATAAGTTTTTTTATATAAGAACGCGAAAAAGAATCGATAAGTTCACTTATAAGCTTATCGATTCTGTATCCTTCATATTCATCGGTAACTACACATTCAAAGAGATTAGTTTCATCCATTCTCAAAATACCTTATTTGAACTCCTTGAATTTCTTCTGCTGCTTGAAGCTCAAAAATTCAAAATCGTTATCCTTGTAGTAAAAAAGAAGAAGTACCGCAAAGATAAATGTTGCAACCGTAACATAAATATCGGCCACATTAAAAATAGGAAAATTGATGATAACAAAATAAATGAAATCAATAACATAATCATTATGTATTCTGTCGATCATGTTTCCTGCGGCACCGCTTGCAACAAGCGCCAAAACAATATGCAAGATATTATATTTCTTGTCATCGGGCATTCGGAAAAGAACGTATGCGATGACAACAAGCATGATAGCTGCGATAAGTACAAAGAAAACCTTCTGATTCTGAAGCATTCCAAACGCAGCTCCGCTGTTTTTCAAAAAATTAAGCTCGAGAACACCGTTGATTATCTTGATCGCAGGCTTATCCTGAAGATGTACAAGTGCAAGATATTTCGTGAGCTGATCCAAAAATATCAGCAAGATAATAAGGAATAGATCTGAAAGTAAAAAAAGTTTTTTCTTCTTAGATAAATTTGTGTTCATAATAAATCCTCTGTAAAACTTCTATTTATTCATTGGCCTTTTTGGACCAATCAATTTCTTCGAGAGCGGCTCTCATCTCATCATCCGTAACCGTCGTATCAATAACGGCTCTGCCAATCTTTTTGATAAGAATAAACTTAATCTTATCCGCATCGGCTTTCTTGTCGGATTTTGTAAGTCTGATAACTTCTTCCGCATCAATACTGTCAAGAGAAATAGGAAGATTAAACGGAACGAGCATATCTCGTACTTCGTAATATTCCTCCATCGAAAGAAGTCCCTTCTTCCAAGAGATAAATGCTGCCGCAACAAAACCGAGCGAAATACACTCTCCGTGCATAAGCTCAAAGTTTTTGTACTTTTCAATTGCATGTCCGAGCGTGTGTCCAAAGTTAAGAAGTGCTCTTTCGCCCTTCTCCGTGGGATCCTTCTCAACAACAGCTTTCTTTACAAGGCAGCTTCTGTATACCATCTCCAAAAGTGTATCAACATCTCTTTCATCAATCTCATACATATTGTCGATGAGCCAGGTGTAGAATTCGCTGTCCTTGATGATACCGTGTTTCATAACCTCTGCAAAACCGGAAGCAAACTGCCTTCCATCGAGAGTCTTAAGAGTTGATATATTCATATAAACAAGTCTCGGCATATAAAAAGCTCCGACCATGTTCTTATAACCTTTGTAATCAACGCCGGTCTTTCCGCCGATGCTGCTGTCAGACTGAGCAAGAAGCGTCGTGGGAATCTGGATAAAAGCAATTCCTCTTAAATAAGTTGCAGCCGTAAAACCTGACATATCTCCTACAACTCCGCCTCCGAGAGCGACAATAAGGTCATGCCTGTCAAAACGGTTCAAAATAAGCTGTTCGTATATTTTATTTATCTCGTCGAGGTTCTTATTTTTCTCTCCCGCGGGTATTACACATTTTATAACAGCTTTTGCAACTTTATTTAGTATATCACATACTTCATCAGAGTAAAGTCCATCTACGTTAGAATCTGTAATAAGACAGATTTTTCTGTTCTCAAAACCGATTTTCTTAATTTCTTCGCCAAGTTCCGCAAAATCTTTGCTATATACAATGTCATAGCACGGCTTTTCTTGATAGCATACGTTTAATATCTTTTCCATAATATTCTCCCCAAAAAAAGACTGTTGACCTATTATCAGCGTCAACAGCCTCGATTTTTAATCTATCTGCTGTGGTCCTTCCGTAATTCCACCACCGAACGTTCCGCTCAAAATACTCTGGAAATCACCTGAAATATCAACAGATGCAGGTGTAATAATAAATATATATCTGGAAATCTTCTGAAGATTACCTGATATTGCGAATGTCGAACCCGAAGTAAAATCAATGATCCTCTGCGCGATATCAACATCAAGACCTTCCAGATTAAGCACTACAGTCCTGTTTGCCAAAAGCGTTTCCGTTATCTCCCTAGCATCCTCAACAGACGTAGGTTTTATCACGCAAACCTCCATGCCTGCCGCAGATAAAGCCTTCCTTGATCTGGTAGGAACAACTTTGGGAGTTGTCTTTTTCTTTTCCTCGGAAAGATCGATCGCAGGAACATCCTTTCCTATAGGAGTCGTATTGCTAAATATATCGTTTTTGGAACTGCTATCATAGTAGACATCATCAGAATCGTAATATCCGCTTTCATCATCTCCCGTAAGCTGTATTGCTTTTAAAAACTTATCCATTACGCTCATTATCTATATGCTCCTCATAATAATAATCCCAGCAAAAAACTACTTTAATATTATCGTAGGTTTATACCGTATGTCAAATCGCTGTTGTAACAAACAGGCTCTTTTCCACTTTATTTCAGGAATCCGTGGTCGACCCGCCGTCTGCCGATTCATCAATTGTTGCTTGTGAATCATCAATATTCTGTGAAAGATTTTTGTCATATGATTCGGCATCCAGAATAATATAGTCATAAACTCTCAGGCCATATCTGGTTTTTGACTTAACAATTGAATATTCCTCGTTATCGTAAAGAACCTCGATCTGCTTAAAATCGGCATATCCCTTGTTATAATTGTATACGCCCTTTAGTGTACCCGTCTTTCCGACGGTAAATGTCGCCGTCGAATCAGGCTTTATAAGCACATCTCCTGCTCTCAGCACATCCGTATCGATATAACAATCGGAATCATCCTCATTATAAATTGATATATTTACCGATTCAACCGTCTTATTTCCCTGCTCATCGTATTTATCACGGAGAACACTCTTTGTACTGTCATTGTTATCGGAAACAAAATCCTGCGGGATCGTATAAAAACTCTTTTCTACAATGGCGGAATTAGGTATCTTCAGACCGTTATTGCTTTCAGTAAGAATCTCAACACTCAGGAATCTGTCCTTACAAAAAGTGATCATAGAATTGGTAAAAGACAACATGAAAAATTTATCACCGTTTCCGTTTGTAAAAGTAGACACCTTTGCCGATGAAACATCCTGATTCTTGATAAATTTTACGTCGACATACTGATGACTTTCAAGTTCTTTCGCCTGCTCTTCATCCTTAACATTGATGATTATTGACCAATCCTCACTGTCACAGATCTTATAAACCGGATCGCCTTTTTTTACAAGTGTGTTATTTATAAGCTGCTTCTTTTCATATTTGGACTGATCGAAATTTTCAAGTGTTATGTTCTCCGGAGAAAGATTCTCATAGCCGTCTGTTGAATAAATTACAATACCGGGTTCCTGCGCATTGATCCTGGCAATGGAATTATTCAGATTAAGAGACTCAATATCGCTTAAAAGACTGCTGTTTGAGAGCTTCTGAACCGTTCCGTCAAGACTGTTCTTAAAATCATATGCGGTATAAAAATTTTTTTCATCGAAACTTGAAGTAAACGACATGATCTGAGATCTGAGTTCCGACATACTCTCATCATTCAGCGCCACTTCTTCCGATCCCTGTGATTTCAAATATTCAATAAGCTTCCCCGATTCATCGATAGTATAAACAAAGTCACCTGCCGCCGCTCTGCTACCTTCGGATGCGATATAATAAACATAGCCCGCACGGTCGGCCTGAACGATCTTCTCGCTTCTGATGGCGATAGCCTCATAAATGTTATTGGCAGAAAGAGATCCGTCCATAACCTGATAAGGTATCACGCGGTCTTTGCCGAGGTAAATGAAAACACTTATGATTATATATATTGCCACGGCAACAAAGAAAACCACACCTATATTTATGTTATTAATGTTTTTGGGATATTTTGTAATTTTTCGGCTATTCTGGCCGGCCATATTATTAACCTTCTTCATACATTGAGCCGCGGAATACCGCGGCTCAAATATCTGATACTTAAAAATTTAAAGTGAAATAACAACATTTGATTTTACGCTTTCAGGAAGTTCTGACTCATCCATAGAAAGACTGAGAACAAAATCAATATTAAACTTTTCGCCAAGCTTTTCGAGCTTGTCGATAGTTCCTGAAATATCTTTTCCTTCAAGACAGGATATTTTCAAAAAGCTGTCAAAATACATTTGCTGGAGATCATGGTCCTGAGAAATAATACCACTGACGAAACCTATGAATTCATCGGAATTTTCTATCATAAACTCCGAGACGACTATCAGACGAATCTTATTGTTAAGTTCATACATGTGCTTGGTACTCTTATCAAGAAAGGCTATTGAACCGAGAACATTCTTTACCTCGGTGTTTACCTTGTCCAATAAGCATTTGGTCTTACCTTTTCCTTTTTTCCCAACAATTAACTGAACCATCGGCATACCCTCCCGCAAGTAAGTATTTTATCGATATATTAATTATAGGATATTAGGTGCTAAAAGACAACATCATTTAACGATTTCATTAAGCATATTAGTCATGTCCGAATACAATGTATCTCCGTCTGTATCACGTAGAATTACCGCAATGTACGGATTACCGTTACCGTCCTTCGCAAGAAGGATAAGGCAATGTCCGGCAGCATTTGTGGTACCTGTTTTACCACCTATAACAGTAACTCCGCTGGGTGCTTCCACATCTCCTCTAAGATACCCGTTTGTATTATCAATTGTCCTTGATTGGCCTTCACCGTTTTCATCGGTCCACTTTACATCATAAGAATTCATGCTGATTATCTCTGAAAACTTATCATATTTCATAGCGGCACTGAAGATCAGATACATATCATATGCGGTAACAAGGTGATCTTCAACATTAAGACCGTTTGGATTCTTGAAATTAGACTGAGTCGCACCAAGTTTTAAGGCTTCGGCATTCATCATATCGGCAAAAGCCTCAATGGAGCCCGCAAGATTAGTCGCAATAAGATTTGCCACGTCATTTGCGGAATAAATAAGAAGCGCATAAAGTGCTTCGTTCAGCGTCATCGAGCAGCCTTCCTTAAGTCCGAGTGCCTGAGCTCCGCTCTCATTGGCATATACCGATGAGTCTGCAACAAGCACCTTATCAAGCTGATCTCCGAAATATTTAAGCGCAATATAAGCAGTCATGACTTTCGTCAGACTGGCGGGTTTAAGTCTTTCATGTACGTTCTTTGCATAAAGTGTTCTTCTTCTGTTAATGTCAAACAGACCGGCACTTGCTTTGTCATTGACCTGCATGTCCTGGCTGGAAATATCCTCTACGTCGGCAATACACTTATCTGCCGCAAAAGGCTCACATCTGTTACTTGTTGTTGATTTATCAATCGAATACTTTGCTTCGTATGGAATTGAAGAACATCCGCTCACAAAAACAGATGACAACATCAACACTATAGCAAAAAAAGAACAAGGCTTACTTATACATTTCACGCCACTCAAGATCTCCTCTATCCAAAGATTTAATAAGCAGTTCTGCTGAAGCAAGATTAGTTGCAACCGGGATGTTATGCATATCGCAAAGAGTCATGACATTGCTGATGTCAGGCTCATGTGATTTAACAGTGAGCGGATCTCTCAAAAAAATAACAAGATCGATCTCATTATGTTCAATAGCTGCTCCAAGTTGCTGTGCACCTCCGAGGTGTCCCGCAAGATACTTATGAATACTAAGATTTGTAACTTCTTCTATAAGTCTGCCCGTTGTACCCGTGGCGAAAAGATCGTTTTTACTCAATATACCCCTATATGCTATACAGAAATTCTGCATAAGCTTCTTTTTTGCATCATGTGCAATAAGCGCAATATTCATTTCTATCTGTAACCCTCCCTAGATATACTTGTTGCTTTGCAATCTGACATTAAGGACAACACCCATGCCTGCATACATACTTAAAATTGCAGATGTTCCTGCGCTGATAAACGGAAGCGGAAGTCCCGTATTTGGGAAAAGACCTGTAACAACGGATATATTGATGAATCCCTGAAAACCGACCCAAGCTCCCATTCCTGCTGCAAGAAGCTGTCCTGCTTTGTCTTTTGCCCTAAAAGAGATCATTAAGCATCTGACCGCAATTATTAAGATAAGAAAAATAACCGCGCATCCCCCAATGAAGCCAAATTCCTCTCCTATTACCGCAAAAACAAAGTCTGACTGAGGTTCTGAAATAAATCCCGCATTAAGAACGGTGACATCATCTGTGTTATATCCTTTTCCGCGGATTCCACCCGAACCGATTGCCATAAGCGAATGTAATGTCTGATAAGCCTTGTCAGTTGTAAAATCTTCGGGATGTAACCATGCAAGTATTCGTTCACCTTGATATACTTTTAGAATCTTACCAAAAACAATACCCCAACCGTTTACAGCATCACCGATAACAAATAAAACAAGCGGAACTGCCACGGTTAGCGCAATTGCAACCAGTCTCCAGTCCATTCCGGCAACAAACAACATGCACGCAAAAGTAACAAATATCATGATGCATGTCGAAAGATCGGGCTGCCCTATAATAAGCAAAATAGGAGCCCCCAACAAAGCAAAACAAACAAAGATAAAGCGTATATCTTTAACTTTATCTTTATATTTCATAATAAACTGCGCAAAAAATAAAATCAATATTATTTTGGCCGCTTCACAAGGCTGAAATCTGAAGCCAAGATTCAACCACCTTCTTGCACCGTTAATCGTCGTTCCCATAGGAGTAAAAATGAGTGCCAAAAGGACAAGATTTGCAATGTAAAAGAACCAATTAAATTTTAGCAAAAAAGTATAGTCCACAAGCGACAAAAATATCATTAGCAAAAAACTTATTATCGATCCGCCGATTACCATTGTCTTCAATGTGGGAAAAGAGGAAGTGACGGCAAGGATACCAAAGATATTTGTTATTAAGATCATTGCCACAAGGAAAAAATCATATTCAGTTATCTTATATTTTTTCAGCATTTCACGCATTTATTTTCTCCAAACTTTAGTCCTCGCGTCCGCCTCCGACAAGAGATTCTCCTCCGCCGAGAATTTCATCAAGTGTCTTATATTCAAAATAGTATTCAAGAACCTTTTCAGTAATCTGGGCCGCATAACTTGATGTATATCCGTTTGCAACTCTGGTAGCAACCGCAATTTTAGGCTGCTCGTTCTTATCACTGTACGGTGCATAACAGACAAACAGCGAATGGTTGGGATTCCATCCTTCTTCCGCCGTTCCGGTCTTACCCGCAACAGGGCATCCTTTATTTGAAAGCTCGCTGTAATAAGGCTTATCCATTACTACTTCTCTCATTCCATGATGAATGAAATCCCAGTAAGCCTGCGGCATATTTATCTGATTTCTGACCTTAGCACTGTTATCTTTCATTTTGCCGTAGGAATCAAGCGCAATCTTATCTACCAATGTAAGATCAAAACATTTTCCGCGGTTTGCAACAGTTGTAATATATCTTGCAAGACCAACAGTTGAATAGTTATTTGTATCCTGTCCGATAGCGCCACGGACAGCATCCTCTGAGGCAACTTCTGGTTCCGCTTCGGCAATCTCTATTCCGGATTTATCTGTCAGGCCATATTCTCCCGCATATTTAGCAAGCTTGGCGCAACCAAGATCTTTGTCATATTTATTGCCACTTGTTCCCAATCTATAACCGACTTCATAGAAAAAGCAGTTACAAGAATTTCTGATACCACCTACAACATTAAGTGAACCGTGTCCGCCTGCTTTCCAACATTTTGCGGGATGTTGAGGATCCGATTTACTGAAAATTCCGCTACAGCCAATGGTTGAAGTTGTAGTTATAACATTTTCCATAAGTCCCGCAGTAGCCGTTACCATCTTGAATGTAGAACCGGGTGCGGTCTTCTCAAGAGTGGCATGATTATACATAGGTTTAGCATTTGACTTATCCATCAAAAGACTTGTCAGATAATCCGGATCTCCATCGCTCAGACGATTGTTGTCATAACCGGGGTACGATACAAGTGCCAGAATATCACCTGTCTGTACATCTGTAATAACCATGGAACCTGTACAAGGATATAAACCAAGCTGTGCAGGTGTTATATCAAGTTTTTCCAACCTGTTACGTAAAAATACGTAAGGTGACACTCCGCCATTTTTCCAGACTGTAAGTTCATCGGGATCAATATTTTCTGCTTTTATGATTCCCTGCTCCAAGAGAACATTACATACCTGCCTTGGAGTTATGGTATCTGAATAAAGCATATGCTTATATAGATAAGTATCAAATACATGATCATTATTAAGTCCGTACTGCTTTGTGGCACCCTTACCTTCTTTTCCCGCGACAATATAATTGACAATCTCAGCGTAAGTTTCATCCGAATCAGCGTAGAGATTCTCAATATCAAGCTTATATGCGTCAACCCATTCGTTTATTATCGCTCTGTCAATATACTGGGCAAGAGAAATAGTTCCCGCTTTCCATTCCTTATTGATCTTAACAAAATCTTCATCATCCTTATCGGCTGAAATTATCGGATAATTCTTATCCCTTAAGATATCCAGAATATGATCCATATATTCCTGATACTCTTCAGGAAGCTGATTTTTAGGAGTTTTCTTATTCAGAAGTTCATCCTTGATTGCAGCGATTGTTTCTTTTTTCTTTGGAACAAATGCTGCATACAAAGCCTTTTCGTTTTCCTGTGCATCTGCGTTCTTGAATTTAGAAATATCTATAATATCATTCACAAAAAGATTTATATATGCGTCATATATGGGAAGCCACATCTGATTTGCACTGGGCTTCTCGTCGAAAACAGGACCGCGTTTTGAATCTTTAAGCTTATCAAGAAGGATGGTTGCAAGATTTTTTTCAAGAATCTTATAACATCCCTTGGTAAGTTCTTTATCGATGGTAAGATACACATCATGACCTGCGACAGGAGCAACACTGTCACTTACTTCAAGAATATGTCCTGTTTTGTCAACGTGAATGGTATCTTTTCCTTTTGTTCCCTGAAGTTCACTTTCAAGCGACTTTTCAATACCTGATTTTCCGACAATATCATTCAGATCATATTTTTGTTCTTCATCATCGTCAGAACCGCTTTTGGCAAATAAGCCTTTTTTATTATCTTCCGTTTCATCGCCTGCTGCTTTATTAAATTCATCAAGCTCCGAGACAGATATTTTTCCCGTATAACCAAGAATGGGTGAAAAGCAGAAGAAATCATCATCATACATTCTTACATAGCTGCTTGTAATATCAACACCCTCAAGTTGATCTTTACTCTCCAAAATTGCAGCGGCGGTTTCTTCCGAAACCTTCGAAGCAATAGTGGTAGCAAGATAATTCTGAAAGCCCTGTTTAGCCATTCTATATCTGATAACCAGTATCTTAAATCCAATTTCGGGCGAATACCCCTTCATAGCCTCAAATGTTTCTCTGCTCTTATTTTGAGGATCCGTATAATCTCCGATACTGAAGCTATAGCAAAGATCTTCAACTACCTGTTTAGCTGTCTTTACTTTTTCTTCGGGTTTAAGCTCCTTTACGGAAGTTCTTCCATAAGCATCCCTAAGGAACTTAAGGATATCCGATTCATTCTCCGGCTTAAAAATATATTTTCCCGAAACATCTCTCACGATATCAAAATCAAAATCTATTTCATCATTGTTGGCTTCGATAATCTCAATAGTCTTCTGTAATGTTTCATTGATCTTACGGTTCTTTTCCGTCAGTTTCATATCGGGATATACATCTTCAATTGTTACGGAATCCGCACGCTCATCATGAGCAAGAAGATTCTTGTTTCTGTCATAGATGCATCCGCGAGGTGCAGGGATATACTTATCCTTGATTGTTTCGTTTATAGCTGTTTCTTTGTAATAATCTCCCATTATTATCTGCAAATAAAACAAACGGGCAAGCAAAACACATGCAAATGCAATAATTACACCTGCAAGCATTACGGATCTTGAAGTTATGAACTTTATAAATTTCTCTTTAATCTCGTCAAACAAATTTTTTCTCGCTCCTTTGTTCCTTCTCAAGAATCCATTCATGTATCTTCAAGATGACCGGATAATAGAAAATCGAAACAAGCGCCGTATAGACAACTCCCGGTATTATCGTGTTCATCATATAATAACCGATGTCAAATTGCTTTCTGAACAAGAGCAGCAAAACATAACATACAAAATTATAGATAAAATCAGAAACAGATATTATCGTGATGGGAATTGCAATATTCTGAGAATAAAAGACCTCGTTCAGTTTTCCCACAAGGAATCCGAGATACATATAGATAAGTGCATAAAACCCGAGGTGACCGAAAAATATATCTATTAAAAAACCCGCAAAAAAACCGGTCATAAGTCCCGGTTTTTCTCCTCGCAAAAAGGCAACAGAGGTCACAAAAACAAGCATAAGATCCGGAGTGACACCTCCGAAATCCAATACTCTGTTAAAAACTGAAATCTGCACTGCAAACGTCAATATCGACAATAAAAAATTTACTAATAATCTTCTTATACTCATCTGTTTTTATTTTTGTTTAAATGGTTTAGGATTCTTGACAACAAGCACTATGTCCAAATGCTCAAAATCAACAGCGGGCGTAATTGTTCCTTTTTTTGTATTGTCGGGCTCATTCTCTATACCCGAAATATTACCGATCAAAACACCCGGAATATATTTTTCACTGATGCTTGATGTAACTACAGAATCTCCAAGCGCAATTTTATCGTCTTTAAATCTTGAAAAAGTAATATTTCCACTGTAGTCGTACTCTTTAAGGTTACCTGAAACATTAAGATTTTTCTTAAGGCTCAATACTGTTCCGGTTACATTATTGTCATCCTGAATAATCGTACGAACCTGAGCCCAGTCAGGACCCAATTTGATAATACGTCCGACAAGTCCACCATCGGCAAGAATATTCATATCAACTTCAAGTCCGTCATCTTCTCCCTTGTTGATAATAAAGGAGTCATACCATTTACATTTACCGGGTTCTTTAGCTACAACCTTAGCAGCAACCGTATCAAAATTATACTGATCATCGAGTTCTTTAAGTTCACGCAATTCTATAAGTTCGTATTTATCTTGCTGAAGCTTGCTGTTTTCAATCGTAAGCTCATCTACTTTTGCCTTGAGTCTTTCGTTCTCGTCAAGAAGTCTTGAAATTTCAGACAATCTGTCTGCCGTATTTTTAATCTTGGTACCGACAGTCGTGATGCCTCTTTGAAGCGGCATCATAAAGACACTTGCAAAAGCATTTATCGGTCCTTCAAGCGGACCTGCATTGATCTTGTCTGCATTAAACGTTATCAGCATAAGAACAATACATAATGCAGTTAAAATAGAGAGAAGATATTTACTGGGGACAGTAAACTCTTCTCCGTTTCTCCTAATAACAGGGCTCATTATTTATCCTCTTCGATTCCATAAGCAAGAACCTTGTACTGGTCATCTTTAATAATCTTAGAAAGACCAAGGGCAACAGAACCAATCGGGTTCTCGGCAAGATTAACATTAAGGCCTACACCGTTTGAAAGTCTCTGTGCAAGGTGGCAAATCTGAGAAGCACCACCTGTAAGGTAAAGTCCGTGCTTGAAGATATCTGCCGCAAGTTCCGGAGGAGTTCTCTCAAGTGTGGCTTTGATATTATCAAGGATTACGTCAAAGCTCTCAATAAGAGCCTGATTGAGAAGATCTGTAGGGATCATTCTCTCTACGGGAAGACCTGTTACGATATCTCTTCCGTAAACGACTGCATCCTTACCCTCTTTTTCAAGATCCTTAAGTGACATTTTTACAGTTTCCGATGTTTTTTCACCAATAAGAAGACCAAATTCCTTACGGATAACGGTTCTTATCGCCTCGTCGAACTTCTTTCCGCCGACTTTGATAAGTTTGCTGACAACGATTCCTCTGAGTGAAAGAATTGAGATCTCTGTTGTGTCATATCCGACGTCAACAACAAGTACACCCTGTGAATTCATAACGTCAACATTCATTCCGAGACCGTCGGCCAAAGGCTTCTTAACCATCATGATCTTCTTGGCTTTAATTCCGGCATCATTTATAAGATCGTGGAAGGCACGTCTTTCTACTTCCGTAACATCCCTGGGAACTGCAATATAAACTTCACAAGGCTTAACCGAACCCTTCATCTGATCTGTCAAAAAAAGCTTTACGAGAGCTTCCATGTGTTCGATATCAGCAATAACACCACTGCTAAGAGGATATGTGATCTGAATCTTATCGGGAGCTTTCTCATACATTTCGTATGCAGAATTACCATACGCAAAAACTCTTGTCTTGTTTTCGATGGCGATCATGTTCTTCTCAACGAAAAGCCCGTCCTCATCTCTGTTGTAAATTTTAATGTTGCTGGTTCCAAGATCGATTCCAAATATGTTACTCAAAACGTCCTCCTTATTGCCATAACAGCCCTTTTTCTTCAAAGCTGTAATATGAGCGATCTCCTATAATTATATGATCCCTTAAATTGATATCAAGCATTGCCCCCGATTCTCTGATCTTATTGGTTATCAAAACATCCGATTTGCTCGGAGACGGATCTCCTCCCGGATGATTGTGCACCAATATCAGATTTGAAGCTCCTGTTTTAAGAGCATGAATAAAAACATCTCTCGGTGATAATGAGGCTGAATTGACAGTCCCCATGGACAAAAGAACTTCGCGGACAAGCTTCAATCTGTTGTTAAGACAAAGTAAAAAGACCCTCTCGGATTCTTCATGCCTTAGCTTTTCCATAAAATATTCCGCAACCATAGACGGATCGTTGCATAAAAGTCCGATATCCGCTTTCTGGCAAGACATTCTCTTTGCAAGCTCAGCAATACACTTAAGTTTTACCGCCTTCACTTCCCCAATGCCGTGAACTTCCATAAGTTCTTCAACAGAAACACAGAAAAGACTGTTTAGCCCTTTCTCTTTTCCTCTACCCATTGCCATAACTTTCTTTGCTATATCAACCGGAGATGCACTGCTGCTTCCTGTTCGTATTATAATCGCAAGAAGTTCGGCATCGGTCAGACTTTCCGGACCTGACTTTAAAAAGCGCTCATAGGGAAGCTGATCCTCATATGTTCTGTGCTCTTTAAAAGAGATATCTGATTGCTTCATGTGATTCCTCCTGACTAGCTTCCGGGCGATCAGCAAGAATCAAAATCATACAGCTATTAGTTTAGCACAAGATAAGGCCTGCATCTACAAGATTTTGCAAAGTCTTTAGTATACCGATCTTGGCATGCGGCCATGTAAGTCCTCCCTGAAAGAAAACAGAGTAAGGCTCTTTAATCGGTCCGTCTGCCGAAAGTTCTATTGAAGAGCCTGAAACAAAGGCTCCTGCAGCCATTATTACCTGCGAATCATAACCGGGCATATCCCATGGTTCGGGAGTTACAAATGAATCAACGGGAGCCGCAGCCTGTACCCCCTTACAAAATTCTATAACGCCCTCAGGCTTTCCGAATGTAACAGCCTGTATAATGTCGTGCCTTTCTTCTTTGCTGTCGGGACAAACCGAGAATCCAAACTTTTCATAAATGTTGGCGGCAAAAATAGCGCCCTTTAAAGCACTTGCGGTCACAGTAGGTGCAAGGAACAATCCCTGATAGAAAGAAGGAAGTATTCCGAGCGAAGCACCGACTTCTTTACCAAGTCCGGGTGATGTAAGCCTAAATGCCGCATTTTCAACACATTCTTTTTTACCCGCAATATATCCGCCGATCGGAGCAAGTCCGCCTCCCGGATTCTTGATAAGAGATCCGACTACCATATCGGCACCGACATCCGTAGGCTCGATCCTCTCAACAAATTCTCCGTAGCAATTATCAACCATGCATATTACATCGCTCTTTATCTCTTTGATAAATGCGATGAGTTCGCCGATTCTTGATACGGAAAGAGTCGGTCTTGTCTGGTACCCCTTTGACCTCTGTATTGTAACGAGCTTTATATTCTCATTTTCATTAAGAACCTTTTTGATGTTGTCATAATCAAAACTTCCGTCGGGAAGAAGGTCCACCTGAGAGTATGTGATACCGTATTCCGCAAGAGAGCCCTTTGATTCTCTTATTCCGATAACTTCTTCAAGCGTATCGTACGGTTTTCCGACCGGTGAAAAAAGCATGTCTCCGGGTCTTAAATTACTCATAAGAGCAAGCGCAAGTGCATGAGTTCCACACGTTATCTGCGGGCGCACAAGCGCATCCTCTGTATGAAAAACAGAAGCATATACAGCTTCCAGTTTCTCTCTTCCGATATCATTATAGCCATATCCCGTTGTACCCATAAGACAAGCTTCACTGACCTTATTGTCCTGCATTGCCTTAAGGACTTTGAGCTGGTTGTACTCGGCAGTTTCATCAATCTTTTTAAATCTCTCCGAGAGCTCCTCAATTATTATCTCGCCAAATCTGTGCACCTTCTCTGAAATGCCGAATTCTTCATATATCTTATCTGTTGTTAGGTTCAATTCATTCATTTTCATATATCCTTAATATTTCTTCTAAAATGAGATTATCATCTCTGCCAAATGCCGACTTATCAATCCATCGGACATCTTTTTCTCTTCTAAACCACGTAAGCTGCCTCTTTGCAAAATGCCTTGTGTTTCTCTTTATGAGATACACAGCTCTCTCAAGGTCATATTCTCCGTCAAGATATCCGAATATCTCCCTGTACCCGAGGCTCTGCATAGATGTTGCAGTCTTTGGTATGTTCATCCTTCCGAGAGCCTTCACTTCATCGACAAGGCCGTTCTTTATCATATCATCAACTCTTTTATCTATCCTTGAATAGAGAACCTCCCTGTCATCAGTAAGCACAAAGTAGTAAAAATCATACGGTGATACTTTCTCACTCTGCTCCTTGTTATGTTCGGAAATCTTGCGTCCTGTCTTCATATAATACTCAAGAGCACGAATAACCCTTTTGGAATTATTTTCATGGATCAAAAGAGCCGACTCGGGATCAACACTTTTTAGCTCTTCATAAATTCCGGAAGTCCCTTCAATGCGAACTCTTTCTTCAAGCTCTCGCCTTATACTGTCGTCTTCATCCGTCTCCGTAAAATCGATGTCATAAAGAACCGCCTGAATATAAAAGCCCGTCCCTCCGACGAGTATCGGTATCTTTCCTCTTGATGAAATATCTAAAACAGCTTCTTTCACAAGTTTCTGGAACATAAAGACATTAAAGTCCTCTTTGGGATCCAGAAAGTCGATTAAATGGTGAGGAATACCGCCCATTTTCTCTTTTGTGATCTTGTCCGTGCCAATATTCATATATTTATAGACCTGCATAGAATCAGCGGAGATTATCTCTCCGCCTATCTTTCCGGCAAGCTCTATTGATAATTTGGATTTTCCTACCGCTGTAGGCCCCGTTAAAACAATCAGCTTCTGTTTATTCATTCCACAACTCGTTTAAATTTCTTATCAATCTCATACTTTGTCATCGATATGATCGTAGGTCTACCGTGAGGGCAATTGTAAGGATTGTCAAGAGTAAGAAGTTCATCCAAAAGAGCTTCCATCTCAGCTCGTGACATCTTGGTATTTCCCTTAACGGAAGCCTTGCACGCCATGCTCGCGATCTTATAATTTATCACATCCGGAGTCCTGTCAAGATTGGTCTCATGTGACAGTTCATCCAAGATCTTGATAAACATGTCTTTCTCATCATTGCATCCGTACAGATCTACCGGAATTGCTCTCATTGCGTACTCGTGCCCGCCAAAGTTCTCGATATTAAAACCAATCTTCTCAAAATACTGTCTGTAGCGAAGGAATAGTTCTTCTTCCGCGGAAGCCAAAGTGATAATAACCGGAGGATTTACCATCTGTGAAAGAAGTTCACCCGATTTATATCTCTTTATCATACGCTCATAGTTTACTTTTTCATGAGCGGCATGCTGATCTACAAGAAGCATCTTATCTTTGTAACCGATAATCCAGTATGTTCCAAAGATCTGACCTAGTATCTCATACTCTTTGACATTGTCTTTGCTAAGAACCTTTTCTTCGAAAAGATCAAGCTGTACCGGCTTTTCGACTATGATAGCTTCCGAAGGCTTTATTATAGGTGAAGGATGCTCGGCTTTTTCCGCCTGCTTTCCCTCAAGGTCTCCAAAAATCCTTGTCCAGACAGCAGATTTGTTGTTATCACTTATTTTTACGGTTTCTCCGCTTGCATCTTTCGAATAAACGGGAGTGTCTTCTTTTACAAGATTCTCAACAAACCTCTGCTTTTCAAACGGTTCTGGTGCAATCTTCTTAACCGGACTTTCCTTTTTCTCTTCCGTTTTTTCAAGCTTTTCGCTTGCTTCGACCTTGATTTCTTTTTTCTCCGAGTTTCCTAAATCACCCTTGCTGTCGTCAAAAAATACGTCGACTTTTTCAGGTTTGATTTCATCCGGAGCTTTCTTCTTTTCATCAAGAACCGCATCCGGTATCATTTCACGGTTTCTAAGCGTATTCTCAACATTTGACCTGATCATCTCATAAAGCGCGGTCTGATTGTCAAATCGAACTTCCAGCTTGGCAGGATGGACATTTACATCTACCATCGCGGGATCCATCCTGATATGAAGGACCGCAAACGGGAACTTATGCATCATGAGATACTGCTTATATCCCTCTTCGAGAGCTTTGGAAACGATCTTATCCTTTACATATCTTCCGTTTACAAAAAAGATTTCAAAATTTCTGTTCGATCTGTTTATCGAAGGCTCACCGAGATATCCTTCAAGTGTGACGCCTCTTTCCGTAACATTTATCGGAACAAGATTAAGCGAAACATCCCTTCCGTAAATCCTGTAGATTATCTCTTTAAGATCTCCGTTTCCGGATGTATTGAACTTATCGTCTCTGTTATTTATGTAATGAAACGAGATCGTCGGATTATCAAGCGCAAGATGCTCCATGACATCTCCGATATAACTTGCCTCGGTCTGCGGAGTTTTAAGAAACTTCTTTCTTGCAGGTGTGTTGAAAAAAAGATTTCTCACAATAAGAGACGTTCCGTCAGGAGCACCTATCTCCTCAAAACACACTTCTTCACCGCCGCTTATACTGTATCTGATCCCGACAAGGTCTTCCCTTGTCTTTGTTATCAGATCGACCTGCGCAACGGATGAAATACTCGAAAGCGCCTCTCCTCTGAATCCGAGCGAATGGATCTTAAAAAGATCGTCAATTGATTTAAGCTTACTCGTAGCATGTCTTTTAAATGCTTTTCTTATTTCGCTTTTTTCAATTCCGGAACCGTTGTCTGTAACGCGAATCATATCGATACCGCCGCCTTTTATCTCAACGGTTATTGCCGTGGCTCCCGAATCTATCGCATTTTCCACAAGTTCTTTTACAACACTTGCAGGTCTTTCAACAACTTCTCCTGCAGCAATCTGGTCAATAGTATTTTTGTCGAGTTCGTTAATGAATGCCATTTAGTTTTTCCACCTGTTTTTCAAATCGCTCTGAAGCTTGTACAAAGTGTTAAGAGCGTCCATAGGCGTAAGAGTTGTAATGTCAATTTCCTGCAATCTCTTAAGCACATCTTCATCGGTTACCGTATCAAACAGTGACATCTGATCCATATCAACGTCGTCATAATGCTTAACCTTGACCTTTTTATCACTCTTATTGTCCTTTGCGATGCTCTGGACTTTGCCTGTGATATCATTGTCCGTAAGTTCGGCTACAATCTCCTTGGCCCTGTCAATGACCATATCGGGAACACCTGCGAGCTTTGCAACCTGAATGCCGTAGCTCTTATCGGCGCCACCCTTTACGATCTTTCTCAGAAAAACAATATCATCGCCGTTTTCTTTTACGGCAATGCAGTAGTTATTTACATTGTCCATCTTGCCCTCAAGCTCTGTGAGCTCGTGATAATGTGTAGCAAACAAAGTCTTTGCGCCGAGAATCTTTCTGTTACTGATATGCTCGGTAACAGCCCAGGCTATGGCAAGACCGTCATACGTCGATGTGCCCCTTCCAATCTCATCCAATATCAAAAGAGAATTTGGAGTCGCATTCCTTAATATATTTGCAACTTCATTCATCTCAACCATGAATGTAGACTGACCGCTGCCAAGGTCATCGGAAGCACCGACTCTTGTAAATATCCTGTCGACAACGCATATATCAGCTTTTTCCGCAGGAACGAAACTTCCGATCTGCATCATAAGTGATATAAGCGCCGTCTGTCTCATATATGTGGATTTACCCGCCATATTGGGACCTGTGATAATTGAGATGCAATGCTTTTTGTTATCAAGATATGTATCGTTAGAAATAAACATATCGGAAGAATCAAGCATAAGCTCAACGACGGGATGTCTTCCGTTTTTGATATTAAACACACCCTTTTCGTTTATTGAAGGCTTAACATAATGATTCTTTTCGGCAACATAAGCAAGTGATGCATATACATCAAGAAGCGCCAGTGCTTTGGCCGTTTCCTGTATCCTGTCTATTTCAAGAGCGATGGAATCTCTTATTTTACAAAACATCTCATACTCAAGATTATTAAGCTTATCCTGAGCATTTAAAATTGTATCTTCAAGCTCTTTTAATTTTGGAGTCGTATATCTCTCGCAATTTGTAAGAGTCTGTTTTCTTATGAAATAATCGGGAACTTTGTCTTTGAAAGAATTGGTTACTTCAAAGGAATAACCAAACACATTGCTGTATTTGATCTTTAGATTTTTTATCCCCGTCTTTTCCTTTTCTTCATCCTCCAGCTGTGCAAGCCAGCTCTTCCCGTTTGTTCCGGCCTCTCTGAATGTGTCGATATCTTTGTCAAAGCCGTCTTTTATGATTCCGCTCTCTTTAATCGTAAGCGGAGGCTCTTCAACGATAGCCATATCGATAAGATCGTAGATATCCCTGAGCGGATCTAGTCGCTCTTCAAGTGAAGCAAGCTCGCTGTCATCCTTAACATCTATTAAAGAAGTCTTTATCGCAGGTATCATCCTGATAGAATTTCTAAATGCAAGAAGGTCTCTCGGATTAGCCGTCTTAAATACGATCTTCGACATAAGTCTTTCAAGGTCGTACACTGGATTCAGATACTCCCTGATTTCTTCCCTTGTGACCACATTTTTTACAAGCTTTTCAACCGCTCCCTGCCTTAATAAAATATCCTCTTTCTCGATAAGAGGCTGTTCCACAAAGCTTCGAAGCGTTCTTGCACCCATTGCAGTCTTGGTCTTATCAAGTACCCAGAGAAGCGTTCCTCTTTTCTGCTTATCTCTCATTGTTTCAACAAGTTCGAGATTTCGCCTTGTCGAAGAATCAAGAAGCATATATTTACTCGTAAGATACGGATAAATATGAGTAATATTGGCTATCTCAGTCTTTTGCATATCAATGAGATACCGCAAAAGAGCTCCCGCGGCCACAATTCCGTTTCCAAAATCATCAAGCCCGAGTCCGATCAGTGATTTTACCTTAAAATGCGTAATAAGTGCCTTTTTGCAATCTTCTTCATCATAATATCTTGCATCAAGAGGATTTATATATACGCCGAGTCTGTTCTTTATGTCATCTGTCGAAACTCCTGAAAAAGTAAATGCTTCATTACAGATAAGTTCCGAAGGCATGTACTTTCCGATCTCGTCACACGCTTCTTTTATCGTAGAAACTTCGGTCAGATAGTAATCACCCGTCGTAACATCCGCAACAGAGATTCCTATGCACTCAGAATCATAAAATATACACATGAGGTAATTGTTTCTGGTTTCCTCAAGGGCCTGCATATTAAGGTTGGTTCCGGGAGTGACGATCCTTGTCACATCTCTTTTTACAATGCCCTTAGCCTGTTTTGGATCCTCAGTCTGTTCGCAGATAGCAACTTTATATCCTTTTGAAACAAGTCTTGTAAGATAAGTATCTACCGAATGGAACGGCACTCCGCACATCGGAGCTCTTTCTTCAAGTCCGCACGCTTTACCCGTTAGCGTAAGTTCCAGTTCTTTTGAAACAGTCTTTGCATCATCAAAAAACAGTTCGTAGAAATCCCCAAGTCTGTAAAACAAGACGCAGTCTTTGTACTCATTTTTTGTCTGAAGATAATGCTGCATCATAGGTGATACTTTTTCTATATCTACATTTTCATACATCGTGGTATTCTCCACGTATAATCCCTCCGTTACTCAGCTATTTCTCCAAAGAAATAAAAGCCGTGACATTCAGTAATCTTTACCTTTACCATCTTTCCGATAAGTTCCCTGTCTCCGGGGAAATGTACAAGTGTGTTGTTCGACATTCTTCCCGTCATAAGAGATTCATCGTGATCGTTTACATTTTCAACAAGAACTTCCTGCACCTGTCCGTTGTACTTAAAGGACTGCTCTTTCGCCGTATCCTGAACGACTTTAAGAAGCCTGTCGAAATTCTCCTTAACGACATCTTCAGGCACCTGATCTTCGAAAGTTGCGGCAGGTGTGCCGGATCTCTTTGAATATATAAAAGTAAAGGCGTTGTCAAACGCTGCTTTTTTTACAACATCAATAGTATCATCGACATCCTCTTTCTTTTCTCCGGGGAATCCGACAATGATATCTGTTGTGATTGCCACATCAGGAAGCTTTGTTCTTATCTTATCTACAAGATTAAGATAATCTTCCTTGGTGTACTTTCTGTTCATTCTCCTCAAGATCTCGGTATTTCCCGACTGAAGAGGAAGATGAATATGTCTTGCGATTTTTTTGTTATTTGCAATAACATCTATGAGCTCATCGGAAAAATCCTTGGGATGAGGCGTCATAAATCTTACTCTTTCTATGCCTTCAACCTTTGTGACTTCGTCAATAAGCTTGGCAAAAGAAATCTTATCCGGATTTCCGTCCTTGAAATCATTTCCGTATGAATTGACATTCTGTCCAAGAAGCATGATTTCCTTAACACCGTCAGCAGCAAGCTTTTCGCACTCTCTGATGATATCCTTGGGGCTTCTGCTTCTTTCACGGCCTCTTACATAAGGAACAATACAATATGTGCAGAAATTATTGCAGCCAAACATAATATTTACGCCCGACTTAAATGAATACTTACGAAGAACGGGAAGATCCTCAACAATCTTGTCGGTCTCTTTCCAGATATCGATTATCATTTTGTCGGAATTAAGCGATCTGTATAAAAGCTCAGCAAACTTATAAATGTTATGCGTTCCGAAAATAAGATCTACAAATCTGTAGCTCTTTTTGATCTTCTCAACGGATGAATCTTCCTGCATCATACATCCGCAGATGGCAATTTTCATATGCGGATTGTTCTTTTTAAAATTGCTGCACTGACCAAGTCTTCCAAGGACCCTCTGATCTGCGTTGTCTCTAACGGTACATGTGTTGTAGATGACAAAATCTGCATCTTCCGATTCGGTTTCCTCATATCCCACAAGCTTAAGTGTCGCAAGGAGCTTTTCAGAATCCCTTGCATTCATCTGACATCCGAATGTGGTAACACAAGCCGTTAATTTTCTTCCGAGCTCTTTTTCCAAAAAAGAAACCTGAGCTTTGGCTTTTTCTATATATTCAAGCTGTCTTACGCTCTCTTCATCGGCAACATCCTGCCTGTTGGCGTTTAATATGCTGATATTTTTTGTATTCTCAATAGCCATTAAAAATCTTCTCCGTATACTTTTACAATTCCCAAAAGAATATCTACAACCTTGCGCATTTCCTGTATTGAAGCATACTCATACTTGCCGTGATAATTATATCCGCCGGTGCACAGGTTCGGGCACGGAAGTCCCTTGTATGAAAGAGAAGCTCCGTCTGTACCGCCTCTGATAGGTGAATCTATCGGCGTTACTCCAAGTTCTTCCATCACCTTCTTTACATTGTCAACAAGATGCATATGTGGGCGTATCTTTTCGATCATATTAAAATACTGATCTTTGACATTAACTTCAACGGTTCCTTCTCCGTACTTCTTGTTAAGATAATCTGCAGCTTCTTTAAAGAGTTTTTTCTTTTCTTCAAAAAGCTTCTCGTCGTGATCTCTTATGATATATGTCGCTTCTGCATTTTCCGTTCCGCCGTTTACACCTGTCAAATGGAAGAAACCTTCTCTTTTCTCGGTATACATGGGGTTCTGGAAAACAGGAAGCATTGAATGAAACTCATAGCAGATAAGAGCCGCATTTATCATCTTATTCTTGGCATCACCGGGGTGAACGCTTCTTCCGTGAACTTTTACAGTTCCGCCCGCAGCATTGAAATTCTCATATTCAAGTTCTCCAAGTTTACCGCCGTCAACGGTATAAGCAAAGTCTGCGCCAAATCTTTCTATGTCAAAATAAGCCGTTCCCTCGCCTATTTCTTCATCCGGAGTAAACGCAATCTTAATCTCGCCGTGCTTGATCTCGGGATTTGACAAAAGAGTCTCAGCCATCGTCATGATTTCCGAAACACCGGCCTTGTCATCCGCACCGAGAAGAGTTGTTCCGTCCGTTACAATGAGATCTTCACCGATATGATTTAATAGCTCGGGAAAATCTTTAGGCGAAAGAACAACTTTTCCGTCTTTTGAAAGGCAGATGTCACTGCCCTCATAATTGTCAACTATTCTGGGATTAACGTCTTTTCCGCTGACTTCATCGGATGTATCCATGTGCGCGACAAAACCCATTTTATATCTTTTCTTACCGTCATCGATATTAGACGGGATTGAAGCATATACATAGCAGTGCTCTTCATCATAATAAACGTCGGAAGCCCCTATACCAATGAGCTCATCTCTTAAGATTTTCGCAAGATCATGCTGCTTCATGGTAGAAGGCGATGTTCCGGAATCAGGATCCGACTGAGTATCTACCTTTACATATTTTAAAAATTTTTCAATTACATCCGGTTTATTCATTTCTTTTTACTACTTTTCCTTTTATTTTCTTTTATATTTTTAAAGCTTTGATATATCCTGACAGAACGCTCTGTAAGTGTAACTTTATCAGGGTCTGAAGCTCTTTTTTCGGAAGGCGCGCCTGTGCCTTGTTCCGTATATGCGGTATCGGATATGAGTTTCCACGAATCCCCGTCCGGAAGCTTTGGAAGGGCTATCTCCGATTTATTCCAGCACATATTGTAGCACACATATACAAATGATTTATCATCGGACTTTTTGTCATAAAGGCCGCAATAAAGAAGTCCGAGAACATGGCTTTGCGCTGTGAAATCAGGTCTCCATGCGTCTCTTCCGTGACACGAAAAATCGGGATATCCGCAGGAAATATAGTCCATAAGCTTAAAAGGAGCGGGTTCTCTGAACATGATATGTGCTCTTCTTACACCCATCAAATATTTTACATATTCAAGAATATCTCCGTTTTTATCAAGTGCTTTCCAGTCAACCCATCCCGTCTCATTATCCTGACAATACGGATTGTTGTTGCCGCCCTGCGAATTTCCAAATTCGTCTCCGCTGAATATCATCGGGGTTCCCTGCGCCAGAATAAGCATTGTGAGAATATTCTTTATCTGTCTGTTCCTGAGATCGAGAATACTCTTTTTCCTGGTCCTCCCCTCAATACCACAATTCCAGCTATAATTATCGTCTGTTCCGTCCTTGTTATTCTCGCCGTTCTCCTCATTTCTCTTATGTTCAAAAGAAACAAGGTCGGCAAGCCTGAATCCTTCGTAGTTGCAGATATAATTTACAATACCGTGATCGCATCCGTTTGCTATCATTGCTTTCAGGAAATCGCCGGCAGTATTGTCATCGCTTTTTAAGAACTTTCTCGATGAATTCAAAAATGTATTGTTATATTCGGCAAGGAATCGCTTTTTAACAGGCTTTCCGCCGTATATGTCACCGTAATCAAACCACTCATGCCATATCTTAACATCGGCAAACAGCGGATCTTTTGCAATATTTCGAAGAGGGAGCCTTGCCCCTTTTACATGGAAGCCGTCAACTCTGTACGTACATCTCCAATATCGCAGTGCATCTATTATGATGCTCTCACTTTCATCGGCTTCAAAATAAAACTGAAGAACAACCTCGATACCGTTTTCATGCATTGTCTTTATAAAGCTCTTAACTTCATTTTCCGCATTTGACGGATCTACGCAATACGAAGTCCTCGGCGCAAAATAATAACCTTTTTTATATCCCCAGAAATTAACTTTATGATCAAGGCTTCCCTTGTTGGTTATATTTCCGTTTCTGGAAAAGATGACATCGCTTCCTTTAAGTGCTTTCGCACTCTTGATAGCGCTGTGAATCCCGCTTCTTTTCTCCGAATCCTGAAGCTCATTCATCTCATATACAGGCATAAGTTCAATGCATGTAACACCAAGAGATTTAAGGTAATCAAGCTTTTTTATTATTCCGGAAAAAGTACCTCTTACATCAGCCGGAAGACCGCTTGAAGAGCTCTTTGTAAAGCCTCTTACATGCATAAGATAAATAAAGCTGTCTTCATACGGTATCTGAGGAGCTTTGCTCTTTCCCCAGTCAAAGCAAGACGATGAATCGGATCTAAGCGACTTATTGTCAAGTTTGGCCCTTATATCCGAATCCTCAACTTCCGCTCCGAACTTCTCAAGTCCTATGACAAGCTTTGCGTACGGATCGCAAAAGTATTCCTCATCTTCAAAAAGGTTATATTCTATATAGCTGTCCACGTCCTTAATTCCGGATATTCTCGCAGAATAAATATTCCCGCGCTTACAATCCGCAGGAAGTTCAATAACAAAGCCGTCGTTTTTCTTGTTTCCGCCGCGGTATAGTGTGATGCCGCGCTTGGAGCCGCCGTTAAATACGGCTCTGACAACAAGACTTTTATCATAATCAATATAGCAGCCGAGTGGATAGGGCTTTTCATCAGTAATCTTATACGCTGAAGTCATATTTTCTCCGAAATTTGTGCTCAAAGTTACTGTCATTGTATCAAACAACATAAGCCCTAATATTTTAACACATAATGTCTTTATATGCACGAAGTATGCTATAATCATGGTAACCATTGACAAAGATTTTCAGGAGGATTTTTATGGAATTTTCCAAAGTAGCAACAGAAATGAATACCAGAATTGAAAATGACGAGCAGATGACTGTAGATATTGAACTTGATGACAACAAAACAGTCACATGTGCCATCATCATAGTTCTTACAGTTAATTCAAAAGATTACATCGTTCTTCTTCCGCTTGATAAAAACGGTCAGAACAACGATGGCAACGTATGGTTCTACGAATTCATCTATAAGGGTGAGGACGAAGAGCCGGAACTTGGTTACATTGAAGACGACGCCGAGTATGATGCCGTTGCCGAGGCATTCAACCTCTATCTTGATGATGTCGAATTTGACGAGATCGTTGAGATTCCCGAGGAAGATGCTGAAGATCTGTAAAAAATAATATTCACCATTTAAAAACCAGCGGATTTTAATCTGCTGGTTTTTTATTTTCCTTTTCCCAGAGTTTTCTAATTGGTCGAAGGAACCTCGAAGGAAGCATGGCATTTTCTTTTGTGCCACATACATAAGACATTATCAAAGCCTCTTTAGCTCTGGTCATTCCCACATAGAGCATGCGTCGTTCTTCCTCTTTTCCTGATTCGGATACGGCGCTTCGCGATGGGATTATTCCTTCGTTTAGATCAGGAATCCATACGTATTTATATTCAAGGCCTTTTGAGCCATGGAGTGTAATTATATTTATTGTGTCTCCTGTTTTGCTATGTTTCCCATTTCTTTTGTTTATAACAGCGTAGTTTTCTTTTTCTTCATTAAAAAATCTTATAAACGCCTTAGTATCTGCATATTTTTTTGCCATATCTTCAAACAAATCCAATTTCTTTTTACTGTTTGGATAAAGCTTATCTAACCCGATCTCTTTCCTGATAAACCTGACAGACAACGCCGGTCGCATCTTTGATATCATCGAAATCTCATGAAACAGCTTATTTACAACCTTACTTCTGTCCCTGTTTCCTTGATAAAAAGCTAAGACATCTTCTTTCCTGACTATTTCCTTCATAGCGCTTTCTCTTGATATATAGCGAAGAGGCTTGTTCATAATCTTATAAAAGAGCGCCCTCGAGCTTTCGATGCACGCAAAAGAAAGATAACAGCCACACAGAATAACTCCCTCATCGTCATAGAGCGTCATATCATCCGTGTTTTCGATGTTGCTCTTTATGCCTTTTTGTTTTAAAAATGACGCAATCGTCTTACACTCCGAATTGGTCCTGCATAAGATACCGATGTCATTTAATTTACTCTGTCCGCTAATAAACACGCTCATCGCTTCATATTGTTCTTCTTTTGTCCTGTATCTTCTTGCTATGACATATCCGTTTGTTCCTGTTCCGGATACGATTTTCTTCTTAAATCGCATCTTATTTTCAGCTATGACCAAACTCGCATTATCCAAAATAGACTTGCCACACCTGTAATTTACGGAAAGATTTACTATATGAACCTCTCTTTTCATGCGCTTTTCAAACTCCATCATTATTCCGGGTTTTGCGCCTCGAAATCCGTATATTGCCTGATCGTCATCCCCTACAACAAAAAGATTTTGATCCCCGTTCAGGATCGACTCGATATTTTTTTGCTGCATCTCATTGATATCCTGATATTCATCAATAAGGATGTACTTATATCTTTCTTTATAAAGTTGTGCAATTTCATTTCTGCTCTCAAAAATCTGCGCACATATAAGAGACATATCGTCGAAATCGATTTTCCCAAAGGATTTTAGACTGTTATTATATTTTTCAAATATCACCTTGAAATAATCTTTATACGGAACAGAATCCGAGACGGAATCAGGCGAGAGTCCCGCGTTTTTTATCCTTGAAATCTCAGACGTAATATCTTTTACAATCTCATTTTCATCAAGGATAGAAAGCTTATTCAAATTCTCCCTGCTGTTTTTGAGCGCATTAATGAGAATATCTTTTACCAGCTTGTATTTAAAAAGCTCGTCCGCTATCTCAATTTTGTTGTAGAAGCCGGCCGCTTTACTGTTTTCTCTTAGTATGTTGTAAAAAAGTGAATGGAAGGTTCCGAACGAAACCTCAGGATATGAACTATCCGTGATCTTTAAAAATCTTTGCTGCATCTCAATGGCAGCAGCTTTGGTAAACGTTATAACAAGAATCGAAGAAGGAGGAACATCATATTCTTCGATTAAAAACTTAAGCCTTTGAACTATCACAAAAGTTTTGCCGCTTCCCGGCCCCGCAAGTACCATTGCAGGGCCGTCTTTATGAGTTATTGCTTCTTCTTGAGCGGCATTTACTTTAACGTTTGCCAAACATTGATAAACGTTATTATTTCTCAAGTAATTCAATTCCTTTTTTGATTCTGTTTATTGTCTCTTCTTTGCCGATAACTTCCATAAGCTCAGTAGCTCCGCAAGGAGTCATCTCTTTTCCCGAAACAGCGATTCTTACAGGCCAGAGAACAAAACCGTTCTTGTATTCATTGGCCTTGATGTAATCGGAAAGAAGTGCGTAAAGAGCATCATTTGTATAATCATCGTGTGCTTCAAGAATGGGAAGTACCTCTTTTAACACCTTAAGTGATGTCTCTTCGTTGGTCTTCATCTTCTTGTGAGTATAGATAGCCGTATCATACTCGGGAAGCTTTGCAAAGAACTTGACCATATCGGCAATGTCAGGCCAGATCTCAATACGAGTCTTTACCATATTTGAAATCTTCTTAAGCTTGTCATCATCGGAAGAAATCACGCCGTCGCCCTCTTCCTTAAGAGCATCGACGATATAGGACTTGGCTGTCTCAAAGAACTTGTCCTCGTCCATCTTCTTAAGATACTCGCCGTTCATCCATTTAAGCTTGGTATAGTCAAATACGGCAGGTGACTTATTGATACGCTTATAATCAAATTTCTCAATAAGCTCCTGAAGGCTCATAATCTCATTGTTATCATCGGGAGACCAGCCAAGGAGTGCAACGAAGTTTACAACTGCCTCGGGAAGGAATCCCTGCTCGATAAGATCTTCAAATGAAGAATGTCCGCTTCTCTTAGAGAGCTTTTTGTGCTCCTCATCAGTGATAAGAGGACAATGTATGTACTTGGGAATCTCCCATCCAAATGCATCATAAAGTCTGTTGTACTTGGGTGATGATGAAATATACTCATTACCTCTTACAACATGAGTGATTCCCATGAGATGATCGTCAACAACGTTAGCAAAATTGTAAGTCGGATATCCGTCAGACTTAATAAGGATCATATCATCGAGCTCTTTGTTATCAACTGTTACATCTCCGTAGAGCTCGTCATGGAAAGTTGTTGTTCCTTCTGTCGGATTGTTCTGTCTTATAACAAAAGGCTTTCCCTCAGCAAGATTCTTCTCGACTTCTTCTTTTGAAAGAGAAAGACAATGCTTGTCATAAACACTGATTTCTTTACCTTCAACAACCTGAACAAGTGAAGCAAGTCTCTCCTGATCGCAGAAGCAATAATATGCTTCGCCTTTTTCTACAAGCTCTTTTGCATAAGTCATGTAGATTCCGGCTTTCTGTCTCTCACTCTGAACGTAAGGGCCTACTTCTCCGCCCACATCCGGACCTTCATCATGGATAAGTCCCGTTTCCTTGAGAGTTCTATAGATAATCTCCGTAGCGCCTTCAACAAAACGCTCCTGGTCTGTATCTTCAATTCTTAGAATATAATCGCCGCCCTCATGCTTTGTGATAAGATAAGCATAAAGAGCTGTTCTTAAGTTTCCGACGTGCATACGGCCTGTTGGGCTCGGTGCATATCTTGTACGAATCTTTGCCATATTTAACCTCGATATTCTTTATGAATTATTTTATTGTATTCTCTGGTCAAATACATTTAAAAAAGTGTATTTGCGTATCCAAACGATTTACTATTGTAGCATACAATATCTTTTTTTCAATAGATGGCGAAAATAAAGCCTCAATGCCTTAATGAAAAAAACAGATCGTTTATATTATTTTTTACCTGTTGATCCAAATCCGCCTCTGTCGGCGCCTTCAAGATGGTCACATTCATCAAATACGATCGCGGGCTGATTCTCCATGATCCTGAACTGACAGATTCTGTCATTGAATCCGATATGTGTATCTCTCATTGCAATTACAGGCATAAACCACTGATCGTTATCCCCGCAGTATGAATGATCGACAACACCCATGTGATTGGTCTGCACAACACCAAAGTTCTTAAATGTAGAACTTCTCGGAACGATATGCGCTTCATAGCCTTCAGGAATCTCCATTGCAACCCCGAGCGGCACTAGATGAAACTCACCTTCCTTAAGATCCACATCCTCGGCACTCCTAAGATCGATCCAATCTGACTTTCCATCGATATATGTAAGCTTTTCAAGCTTATCATTGAAGTATTTTATCTTAATATTTTTTCCCACTTATCTATCATCCTCTCCAATAATTTGTTCAACGAATTTTATTATAATTGATTTATCTTGATTATCCAATCTTTTATTACGCCATTTATTGCGACATCTATTATGGCATTTTGCAAGCAAAAAGCGGGTGCAACATCACGTTGCACCCACACAAACACTACATATTTTACCTATTCAAATATCCATTATTTTATCTCAATGACCTTATAATCCTTCTCCTCAATTGCTTTTTTAAGGATATCATCGGAAACATCAAGGTTAAGCGTTACGACCGCAGTATTTTTCTCATGGCTTACAACAGCTTCAGTAACACCTTCGACCGCTTCAAGCGCTGCTTTTACGGTATTTTCGCAGTGATTACACATCATTCCTTCAATACTGATTGTCTTTGTCATATTAATTTCCTCCGCTTTAGAAAGAGACGAAACGATTATCTCATTATCGGGATCTTCATCTTCATCAGTTTTTTTGCGAACTTTGCTCTTATTGTACATCTTCTTGTCTTTTGATGCGTCGCGAATATCAAAAAGATTGAGTCCCAGAGCATTAGTAACAACAAAGAAGCTTGATAAACTCATTGCGGCGGCTCCGAACATAGGACTTAATTTAAGACCGAAAAGTTCTATAAAGCAGCCCGCTGCGATCGGTATACCTATCACATTGTAAATAAATGCCCAGAAAAGATTCCTGCGTATATTTGCAAGAGTTCCTTTTGACAATCTTATCGCACCGGAAACATCAAGAAGACTGTTTCTCATAAGAACAATATCTGCCGCATCTACGGCAACATCAGTTCCCGCGCCGATGGCAATTCCGACATCCGCAGCCGTAAGTGCCGGAGCGTCGTTAATTCCGTCGCCGACCATAACAACTTTTCCCTGTTTCATGAGTTCATCGGCAATATCTTTTTTGCCACCCGGAAGGACGCCTGCGTAAACCTCGTTGATACCTGCTTTTGCAGCGATTGCTCGCGCAGTATTTTCATTGTCACCCGTCATCATGACAACTCGTATGCCCATATTCTTGAGCTCTTCGATTGCCTGAGCCGAGTCATCTTTGATCGTATCCGCAACGGCAATGATTCCCACAAAAATATTATCTTTTGCAAAAAACAGCGGTGTCTTTCCTCTGATGGACAATCCGTATGCTCTCTTAGAAACTTCCTCCGGAATATTGGCATACTTGGAAATAAAATCAAGATTACCGCATCTGATTACGGCACCTTCAATAGTTCCCTCAAGTCCGTTACCCGAGATCTCGCTGAAATCATCCACGGGAACATCCATATCCGCACAGAGATTTACAGCATGAGTTGCCACCGCCCTTGCAAGAGGGTGATTGCTTTTTGACTCAAGTATTCCTGCAAGTCTGACAAACTCAAGCTCAGCGTTAAGATTTTCTTCTGCCGAGTAACCGCTCTCAGTGATCGCTTCAGCCAGAAATACATCGGTAACAACAGGTTCACCCTTTGTGATGGTTCCTGTTTTATCAAGGATCACGATATTACATTTACCTGCATTTTCAAGTGTTGCGGCAGTTTTAAAAAGAATGCCGTTCTTTGCTCCGACACCGTTTCCGACCATTACCGCAACCGGAGTCGCAAGACCAAGTGCACACGGGCAGCTTATTACAAGTACCGCAACTCCTCTGGCAAGCGCATAACCAAAACTTGCTCCCACTATAAGCCATGACATTATTGTAACCAGGGCTATACACATAACTACAGGAACAAAAACGCCGGATACTTTGTCCGCAAGCTTTGCAATAGGAGCTTTCGTTGCGGCCGCATCACTTACCATTGTGATGATCTGTGAAAGAGTTGTATCTTTTCCTACTCTTGTAGCCTTACATTTAAGATAACCGGATGAATTTATTGTTGCAGCAAATACATCTTCTCCGACATTCTTATCAACCGGAATACTTTCTCCCGTAAGAGATGATTCATCAATTGCGCTGCTACCTTCGACAATAACACCGTCGACAGGGATCCTCTCCCCTGCCTTAACAACAAATATATCTTCAACTTTGACCTGCTCGATCGGAACTTCTTTTTCAGCTCCGTTTTCATCTATCACAGTCGCCGTCTTTGATACAAGCTTCATAAGACTCTTAATGGCTGTTGTTGTTTTGCCCTTGCTTCTTGCTTCGAGCATCTTACCTACCGTTATAAAAGTAAGTATCATGGCAGCCGACTCAAAATAAAGCTCATCATAGAACAGATTTGTTTTTTCGGGAGCCCCGTTAGCTTTTGAGATCATCATAATAGCCAGCGCAAACGCACTGTACACAAAAGAAGCCGAACTTCCGAGGGCCACAAGAGTGTCCATATTGGGCGACTTATGCATCAGCCCTCTGAATCCGCTTATAAAGAAATTTCTGTTTATGATCATTATGACAATGCATAAGATCATCTGAATTATTCCGATTGCAATAACATTTCCGTCCAAAAACGGCGGAAGCGGGAACCCAAAAATCTTATGTCCCATGGAGAAATATATAAGAACGAGCAGAAATCCGACCGAATAAAGCAGTCTTCGTTTAAGAATAGGAGTCTCTTTGTCTTTAAGTGCCTCTTCCTCCTCGTTTTTTTGACTTTCTTCATCAAGTAGCGTTGCGCCGTATCCGGCATCCTCAACAGCCTTGATAATGTCTGAGGTAAGAACATTTCCCTCAACCGTCATTGAATTGGTAAGAAGATTAACAGTACACTCCGTCACTCCTTTGAGAGAATTAACTGCTTTCTCCACACGCACCTGACATGCAGCACAACTCATTCCGGTAATTACATACTTTTCCATAACATTCCCTTTTTCATACTCCGCAATTTCTGTCGGTTTTTTCCCCTGACAGCTTGTGAGCATCAAGATTTATTCTGACGTTCAACAAGATGTTCTCCGCAGTATATTTCACGGAGCTTCGGTTTGTCAATTTTTCCCGTAGGATTCCTTAATACGTCGGCAAAAATAATCTTTCTCGGCCTCTTGTATCTCGGAAGATCCATACAGAAACGATCGACATCATCCTCAGTTAAAGTCATTCCCTCTTTTACCTGGATAATGGCAGCTGCGATCTCGCCGAGTCTGTCATCCTGAAGTCCTATAACTGCAGCATCATGTATCTTGTCATTTTTCATTAAGAAACTCTCTATCTGAACCGGATAAAGATTTTCTCCACCTGAAATTATAACATCTTTTTTTCTATCTACAAGAAATATGAATCCATCTTCGTCCTGACGAGCCATATCTCCGGTAAATAACCAGCCGTCTTTTAATATTTCGGCCGTCGCCTCGGGGTTCTTGTAATACTCGACCATTACTCCCGGGCCTTTTACGCAGAGCTCCCCAATTTCGCCCTGATCAACGGTCTTGCCGTTTTCATCGACAATCTTTGTCTTCCAGCCGTATCCGGGAATTCCGATGGCGCCGACTTTCTTAACATTCTCAAGTCCCAGATGCACGCAGCCGGGGCCCGTTGACTCCGAAAGGCCGTAGTTTGTGTCATACTTGTGATGCGGGAAATATTTAAGCCATCTCTTTATGAGACTCGGCGGAATCGGCTGAGCACCGATATGCATAAGTCTCCACTGTTTTAAATGATAGTCTTCTATCTTGAGTTTTCCCGAATCAAGCGCTGCCAGAATATCCTGCGCCCACGGAACAAGAAGCCATACTATCGTACATCTTTCTTCCGAAACCGCCCTGAATATCGATTCGGGGGAATTACCCTTAAGAAGTACGGCTCTGCTTCCGGTATAAAGAGATCCAAACCAGTGCATCTTGGCTCCCGTGTGATACAAAGGAGGAATACAAAGGAAATTGTCCTCATGTGTAGTTTCGTGATGAATAGCCTCCATCTTGGCAGACTGCATAAGCGCAGTATGAATGTGTAAAATAGCTTTGGGAAATCCGGTAGTTCCCGATGAAAAATAAATTGCCGCATCATCCTTATCTTCTATAAGGATCCTTGGTGCGACTGATGAACTGTTTGAAACCTGTCTGTAGTAATCTTCCGCATAAGAAGGACACTGATCGCCCACAAAGAAAAGAAGCGTCTCTTTCTTTATCTTCTGTGCGATATCCTCGATACGTCCGATAAATTCAGGCCCGTAGAATAAAACATCCGAATCGGATGCGTTAAGACAATAATCAATTTCTTCAGCATCAAATCTGAAATTAAGAGGAACCGCTATTGCTCCCGCTTTTAATATTCCGAAATAAATAGGCAACCATTCAAGGCAGTTCATAAGAAGTATCGCACATTTCTGCCCTTTTTTGATTCCCCTTTCGATGAGCATATTTGCAACTCTGTTTGCTTTCTCATCAAATACAGACCACGTGATCTGTCTTCTGTAATATGCTGTGGAAGTCGGCTGTATAAGCTCGTATTCTCTCCACGTAACCCTCTGCTCTTCTTTAATCTCCGGATTGATCTCAACAAGAGCAACTTCATCCCCATACAATTTGCTGTTTCGTTCCAATAAATCCGTAATTGGCATAAGAAATCCTCCGCTTTAAAGTGCTAAAGTAAAGTATAAACGTATTCTATTTAAAGGTCAAATATGATATATTAACTTTATCGCGCTAAATTGATTACTGTTCGCTCGCATACTTTTCGCCTGATTGAACAGTAATTATGAGCCATCTAAAATTCTGTAGGAGGTTTTTTACCATGGATCAAACAAAAAATGGGCAGCTGATGCTGGGCAACAAGGCTGTTGCTCGCGGTCTTTATGAGGCCGGAGTATGCTTTATTTCCAGTTATCCCGGAACACCCAGCACGGAAGTTACCGAAGAAGCTGCCAAATATGATGAAATATATTGCGAATGGGCTCCAAATGAGAAGGTTGCTATGGAATCAGCTTTTGGTGCTTCTCTCGCAGGTCGCAGAGCATTTTGTGCTCAGAAGCACGTTGGACTTAACGTTGCCGCAGACCCTCTTTATACAATGTCTTATACCGGAGTAAATGCCGGTCTTGTTATAGTTGTTGCCGATGATGCCGGAATGCATTCTTCCCAGAACGAGCAGGATTCACGTCATCACGCCATCGCAGCTAAGGTTCCTATGCTCGAGCCTTCAGATTCCAAAGAAGCTCTTGAGTACACCAAGCTTGCTTATGAGATTTCCGAGAAGTTTGATACTCCCGTCCTTCTTAAGATGTGCACAAGAGTAGCTCACTCTCAGTCTATCGTTGAGACAGGCGAGCGCACTGTTCCCGACAAGCCGTATGAAAAAAATATCGCTAAATACGTTATGATGCCCGGCAATGCCAAAAAGCGTCATCCCATCGTTGAACAGCGTACCAAAGATCTCATCAAATTTGCAGAAGAAAATCCCATTAACAGAGTTGAAATGGGTGACACCAAGATCGGTATCATCACATGCTCAACTTCTTATCAGTATGTAAAAGAAGTTTTCGGTGACTCAGTAAGTGTCCTCAAGCTTGGAATGACCAATCCTCTTCCCTGCGATCTTATAAAGAACTTTGCTGCAAAAGTTGACAAGCTCTTTGTTGTTGAAGAACTTGATCCTATCATCGAAAATCACGTTAAGGCTCTCGGAATCAAAGTTACTGGAAAAGAGCTTCTTCCCATTATTGACGAATTTTCTCAGAATCTTATCGCTAAGGCTTTCGGAAAAGATGTAAAAGAAGGCTTTGCTGTCGATGAGCAGATTCCCGCAAGACCGCCTGTAATGTGTGCAGGTTGCCCTCACAGAGGACTCTTTTATACTCTTAAAAAGAATAATTGCACCGTTCTTGGTGATATCGGATGCTATACACTCGGCGCTGTTCCGCCTCTTGGAGCAATCGAGATGACACTTTGCATGGGTGCTTCAATCGGCGCCGTTCACGGCTTTAACAAAGTTCGCGGCGCTGAGAGCGAGAAAAAGACTGTTGCCGTTATCGGCGATTCCACATTCATGCACTCAGGTATGACAGGACTTGCAAATGTTGCTTACAACCAGTCAAACTCAACTATCGTCATCGTTGATAACTCAATCACAGGAATGACAGGTCACCAGCAGAATCCCACAACAGGTTACAACATCAAGGGAGATCCTGCAGGCAAGATTGATCTCGAGGCACTTTGCAAAGCTATGGGCTTTGAGCGCGTAAGAGTCGTTGATCCTTACAACTTAAAGCAGTGCGACGAAGTTCTTAAGGAAGAACTTAATGTAGAAGCTCCTTCAGTTATCATCTCGAGAAGACCTTGTGCTCTTCTTAAATATGTAAAGCACAACGCTCCTCTTAAGGTTAATACAGATAAGTGCGTCGGATGTAAGTCATGTATGAAGATCGGATGTCCTGCCATCTCAATGAAGAACGGCAAGGCAACTATTGATAACACATTATGTGTAGGCTGCAATGTATGTTCACAGATGTGCCCTGTCGGTGCATTTGAAAGCACAGCAGAAAGTGAGGCATGATAATGGAAACAAAGAATATTATGATTGTCGGAGTTGGCGGACAGGGCTCTCTTCTTGCCAGCAAATTATTGGGACACCTCCTCCTTTCACAGGGCTACGACGTTAAAGTGTCAGAAGTACACGGAATGTCTCAGCGAGGTGGTAGCGTTGTTACTTACGTAAGATACGGAGATAAGGTTTACTCTCCCGTTATCGATAAAGGCGAAGCTGATTACATCGTTTCATTTGAGATTCTCGAAGCTGCAAGATGGCTTCCTTTCCTCAAAAAAGACGGACAGATCGTTACAAATACACAGCAGATTGATCCTATGCCTGTAATTACAGGTGCTGCAGAGTATCCCGAAGACCTTGTTTCCAAGTTAAAAGCTACAGGTGCTAAAGTAGACGCTCTCGATTGCCTTTCACTTGCTGAACAGGCAGGTTCTGCAAAAGCCGTTAACATCGTTCTTCTTGGAAGACTCTCTCACTACTTCGATCTTCCCGATGAAGCATGGATGAAATCACTTGAAGCAAATGTACCTTCCAAGTTCCTTGAAATGAACAAAAAAGCATTTGAGCTTGGAAAAAACATGAAGTGATATTGCTATCATAAGCTTTTTTATCACCTATCTACAAACACACGGAGGAATTATACATGGAGCGATATTATCAAAAGGACATTGAGTGTGCGCCCTATGAGGAAATTCGCAAGATTCAATCAGAAAAACTAGTTAAGCAAGTAAAACACGTATGGGACAATGTTCCTTACTACCGCAAAAAAATGGAAGAAAAAGGTGTTACACCTGATGATATCAAGTCGGTTGACGACCTCCATAAACTTCCTTTTTTATCAAAAAAAGATTTAAGAGACGCATATCCTTACGGGCTTCTCGGAAAGCCCTTAAAGGACTGTGTTCGTATTCACTCTACATCGGGAACAACAGGAAAAAGAGTTGTTGCTTATTACACACAGCATGATATCGACCTTTGGGAAGACTGCTGCGCACGTGCGATCATGGCAGCAGGCGGAACAGATGAGGACGTAGTTCATGTTGCATACGGTTACGGTCTCTTCACAGGCGGTGCCGGAATTCACGGCGGTTCACACAAAGTAGGATCTCTTACTGTTCCTATCAGCTCAGGAAATACAGACAGACAGATCATGTTCATTAACGATCTTGGTGCTACTATCCTCTGCTGTACTCCCAGCTATGCTGCTTACCTCGGTGAGCGTTTCAAAGAGATGGGCTACGGCCCCGACGATATTCCGCTTAAAGCAGGTATCTTCGGAGCTGAAGCATGGAGTGAAGAAATGCGTGCCGATATCGAGAAGACTCTTGGAATCAAAGCATATGATATTTACGGACTTACAGAACTTTCAGGTCCCGGTGTTGCTTTTGAGTGTTCTGCACAGGACGGAATGCACATTAATGAGGATCACTTCATTGCCGAGATCATCGATCCCGATACGGAAGAAGTTCTTCCCGAAGGCTCACAGGGTGAGCTCGTATTTACAGCCGTAGATAAAGAAGCTTTCCCGATGATCCGTTATCGTACAAGAGATATCTGCAAACTCACAAGAGAAAAATGCTCTTGCGGAAGAACTCATGTCCGCATGGCTAAGCCTATGGGACGTTCTGACGATATGCTTATAATCAGAGGTGTAAACGTATTCCCGAGCCAGATTGAGACGGTTCTTATGAACAACGGTTATGCAGCAAACTACCAGATTGTCGTAGATAGAGTAAACAACACCGATACTCTCGATGTTCAGGTTGAGATGACTCCCGAGATGTTTACCGATAATGTGGGTGAGATTGAAGAAAGACAAAAGAAACTCGTTGAAGGCCTTAAATCCATGCTCGGAATCAAGGCAAAGGTTTCACTCCTTGCACCTAAGTCAATTGCAAGAAGCGAAGGCAAAGCCGTTCGTGTAATCGACAAGAGAAAAATCTAATCGTATAATGAATATATAAGACGCAAAGGGGGATACAGCTATGAGCGTAATGCAGATTTCCGTATTTCTTGAAAATAAACCCGGTACCTTGAAAAAAATGACAAGTGTACTTGCAGCAAACAAGATTGACATGCGTGCTACTTCTCTTGCGGAGACCAAAGACTTTGGTATTGCAAGACTGGTTGTTGACGATGCTCTCGCAGCTGTTAATACTCTTAAAGAAAATAATTTTGTAGCAAGCCTCACTCCCGTTCTCGCAATCGAGATTCCGGATGAGACGGGCGGACTTGATAAACTTCTTTCGGTATTTGACGAAGCCAAAGTCAACATCGAGTACATGTACGCTTTCTCAGGCGGATGCGCCAAGGATCACGCTTACATGATATTCAGAGTTTCAGATACCAAAAATGCCGAAGCAAAACTTGCAGGAAAACATATCAAGATACTTGCTCAGGAAGATCTTGCACAGATTTAAAGAAAAAAAGGCTGTGAACCGATGAATTTTCATTAGTTCACAGCTTATATTTTTGCAAATAGGCAATCATCAAATATAGCTTATCGGAAGAGCAACCAGGTTTTCTCTTAAATAAGTCTTCTTATCGATCAAACACAATATCACACCTAAGCCTCTCTTCTTATCGGGAATGCTGTCCAATACAACGTTTGTGCCTCCCATCGAAGCTTTAGGGTTACCGGTCATTTTTATCTCGACGGGGTACAATTTTCCGTTCTCTTCAATGATCAGATCTATCTCATTCTCTTTTGAACTTGATTTATCTTTTCCCCTGTAATAAAAAACACTGAATCTATAATCCATTCCTTCATTCGAGAACGATTTAAGAATTTCAGAAACAACAAATGTCTCAAACATATTTCCGGCAACCGCACTGTTCTTCAATGCATCTGCAGTCAACCAGCGAGTCAGGTAGCATGCCAGTCCCGTATCCCTAAAATATACTTTTGGGGCTTTAATAGCTCTTGTAAGAGCACCTGAAGCATATGGTTGTAAAAGATATATTATTCCTGTTCTTTCCAATATTGAAATCCAGTTCTTGATTGTAGGTTCGGATACGCCAACATCGGATGCTATATTTGCATAGCTAAGTATTTCGCCGGTTCTTGCGGCAACGGCAGTTAAAAATTTCAAAAATGTAATACTATCGGCTGTTATAAGTTCATTTATATCTCTTTCAAGATAAGTATTCACATACGATGAATAGTAATCTTGCCACTCCCTATCAACGTCATACAACTCAGGATATGAGCCCTTATGTATTATTGTCCATATTTCATCATACTCTGTGAGTTCCTTTTCGCGTTCTTTCAGATAATCTTCCGTTGGAACAAAATGCCTATTGAAATTCACAGAATTAATCTCTCTAAGAGACAGTCCCGAAAGTTCCATTATCGAAACTCTTCCGGCCAAAGTCTCACTCATTCCCTTCATGAGCTCCAGTTTTTGTGAACCGGAAAAAATAAACTGTCCTCTCTCATCCGAATCATCAATCATTACCTTTATATCTTCTAAAATACTGTTCTCTTTTTGAATTTCATCAATAAAAAGCGGACGAGGATTATTAAGAAAAAACAACTTAGGTTCTTCCCTTGCCTGCAAACGAATCATCTTATCATCAAAAGAAACCCTGTTATAATCTTCAAATTTATGCTTGATAAGTGTAGATTTCCCAACTTGTCTTGCTCCTGTGACAAGAACACACTTGCTGGACTCAACTCTTTTTTCCAATACATCAGAAATAGCTCGTTTAATGTAGGACATATACACCTCCGACCAATCTAAAATCTAATTTTATTTTAGCCATATTTTTCAAACAAGTCAATAAAAAAGCGTCTGATCCAAATTCAGACTCGTATATATTCTTCATGAATTCTCTTGCATTTAAAAAATTCTATTTTAAACTTAGAATTACTGTATATTCTGGGATTGCCCCACTACATATTTTATCTGTTAACCCTATATCCGCTTGTCTATCTGCTATTTTTTTATCATATTCTTCCTTTGAAATAAAATGTATATGTTCAAAGAAGTCAGAGGGACGGTTCTTTTGTCTTTTTATCTTTAGCGCAAGTTAAAAGGAAAACATGACATTAGAACCGTCCCAATGTCATTTCGAGAAGGTTTCTCGAGCATTATGCCTGCATAAGTAGCAAGCCCCATGTGCCGGAGATGCAAGTAACCATTGCCATCAAACGCAAACAAATCTACTTTGTTTTCTAATAAACTGACTGTTTTTTCAACTAAATCATATTCCCGAAATGCTAAACACCCTGGAATATATGGAACTGTAATTTCACCAACAGAATGTTTCTTTTCTATAATAGAAAAATCAGTATAATCTAACACTACAATACAGCAACAAGCATATTCTTTATCCTTTTGTTTCCAGTATGCCAAATCTACGCCTGCTATCGCATGTAGATTATCTATATCAACTCTATTATCTAAACAAATTTTCGAAATCAGTTCTTCTTGTATTTCTTCAAAATATTGTTTTTCATTCAAAATAGATTCCTCTATATATTTTCATTTCTATTATTGATAAATTTCTTTAAACTTTTCATAAAGTTTTTTTTCGCCTTCTGATAGCTCTTTCTTTTCACGAATCAATATTCCACTTTCATCAAATTCTTTCATAGATAATATTAGTGTTAGCATCTAATTAGTACATTTTAAAATGAGTTAATCCTTTAAATAGCATATAATACAAGAGGAGGAACTCATTATGCCAAGAAAAAACAAACAACACACAAAGCAGTTCAAGTTGGATGCTGTCAACTATCGCAAGGAACATCCTGATCTCACACAGGTTGAATGTGCTAAGAATCTCGGAATAGGTACCAGTACCTTAGCAAGGTGGGAAACCCAGTTCAAAGATAATGATGGTGATATCCCTACCAGAGGATCAGGTAACTACTCATCTGACGAAGCCAAGGAAATAGCCCGTCTTAAACGTGAATTACGTGATGCTC
>NZ_FMUR01000022.1 GCF_900101605.1 Butyrivibrio hungatei | reverse complement strand
TGAAAAATCCTTTGGCAACCTTAAGGAACGGCTTTCCATGCGACGAATGTCCGTCGCATCAGAAGAAAACTTTGAAGGCAAACTGTTTATTCAGTTTATAGCACTTCAGATGGTGTCTTATATCAAAAAGAAGATGGATGAAAACGGTCTGTTTAGCAGGTACACAATCCAGTCATTACTTGATGAACTGGATACCATTGAGTATTATCAGCAGCCCGGAAAGGCACATCATCTATCTGAGATAACAGCAAAGCAATGTGAACTCTATGAGTTCATGGGGTTAAATGTCCCGACATGATCAAACCTTGGTATAAAATGACGGGAGTTTAGGGTGTAATTAGAGAGCTCAGAGAAGAGACAGGGATAGATACTAATAATTTAGTTAGAGTAGGATGTGTATAACATTGTGGATACAAAACATTCTATGAAATATATATGTGTATAACAGATATTCCAAAAATAGAATAATTTTACAGGAAGGAGAGACTTCTTCATACAATTGGGTTAGTGTAGATGAACTTTCGAAAATGCCAATTGAAACATTTGCATCGGTACGTTCTCAACAGTTCATTGAAGAATTTAAAAGATAATAACAATTATGTGGATAAAATTAGAAAGGTAAATTGACAGATTTTTTTGAATATTGTATATTAAATTCAATATTATTATAAAGGATGATTCGTATGAGTTTATTACTGACAAACAGCTTAAGGAGCAGACAGAGGAGACATAAGTTCTTGTAACTATCGCAGATAATTCGCATGGTTGCAAGAACGTATGTCTTGTTGCCGTGCGGTGCTGTTAATAAGTAATATAAAGCAGAACCGTAATTGATTTAGCAGATTGCTGTAAATCTATTGCGGTTCTTTTTTTATCAAAAAATATCAAGAAAGGAATTGAAACATGAAAGAAGAAATTTGTAAAGTCGTTGCAGAAATTTTGGGATTATCAGATTCGGAGATTACTATTCTCATAGAAACGCCGCCGGATAGTAAAATGGGTGACATGGCAATTCCGTGTTTTGGTTTTGCCAAGCTGTTACATAAAAATCCGGCACTGATAGCTACTGAGATTAAAAAAGGATTAGACCAAAAGAAGAATCAACTTGGATTGGATGAAGTACTTTCAGTTAATGGATACTGCAACATATTTGTGAATCGAATGCTCTTTACGGAAAAAGTACTAAAACAAGTAGTAAAGGAGAATCTTGGTGTTGAGAAAATCGGAAATAATAAAACTGTTTGCATGGATTACTCTTCACCAAACATCGCCAAGAACTTTCATGTAGGACATTTGCGAACTACAGTTATTGGAAATGCATTATATAAAATCCATGAAAAACTTGGATATAAAGTTATCCGGATTAATCATCTCGGAGACTGGGGCACGCAGTTTGGAAAACTGATAGTGGCATATAAAAAATGGAGTAGCAAGGAAGAGGTTGAGAAAAAAGGAATACAGGAGCTTCTTGATATCTATGTGAAATTCAACAATGAGAAAGAAGAACATCCGGAGCTTATGGATGAAGCGCGAGATTGGTTTGTAAAGATGGAACATGGTGATGAAGAGGCTTTATCAATATGGGAGTGGTTTAAAGATATCAGTATAGTGGAATTCGAGCGCGTCTATGATATGCTTGGAATTTCTTTTGACTCATATACAGGAGAAAGCTTCTATCGCGAAAAGGTTCCGGCACTTGTAGAACTGTTAAAAGAGAAAAAGCTTCTCATAGAAAGCCAAGGCGCAAACGTAATAGATCTTTCTGATTATAATATGCCACCATGCATGATCACTAAAAAAGATGGAAGCTCAATCTATCATTCTCGCGATATTGCCGCTGTTCTTTACCGCAAGGAAAAGTATAACTTTGATAAATGCCTCTATGTGACAGGACTTGAGCAGTCGCTTCACTTTAAGCAGGTGTTTAAGGCAATAGAACTTATGGGATATGATTTTTATAAGGAACTTGTTCATGTTCCTTATGGTCTGGTGAGTCTTGATGGTGAGAAACTTTCAACTCGTACAGGCAATATCATCTATGCAGAAGATATACTTAAAGAAGCAATCAAACGAGCAGAAGATTTAATAGAAGAAAAGAATCCGTCGCTTGATAACAAGGAAGAAGTTGCAAAGCAGGTAGGAATCGGAGCTGTTATATTCCATGATCTGTTCAATCAGCGAATAAAGAATATCAACTTCTCATGGAAGGAAGTGCTTAGCTTTGACGGCACGACAGGTCCTTATGTTCAATATACTTATGCTCGGGCTAAGAGTATACTTCGTAAGTATGGAAAAGAAATACAATATGAAGTAACAGACTATCAGGCACTTATAGATGATATTTCTTTTGCCATTATAAAAACTATTGGTGGATATGAAAAGGCCGTGAGTAGTGCAGCTGAAAGTTATGAACCCTCAGTAGTAGCAAGATATATGATAAACTTATGCTCTGATTTTAATAAGTTTTACCAGGAATGCCCGATTTTAAAGGAAAAAAATGAAAAGAAAAAAGAAGCAAAATTACAACTGGTAAATATTACTGCAAAGATAATTTCCGAAGGATGTGGACTTCTTGGTATGGAATGTCCGGAAGAAATGTAAAACTGGAAGGTGAAAAAATGCATTTTACAAATACAAAGGGGATCCTGTCAGGAAAATACTTAAACTTTTATGAAGAATTAAGCTGATATCTTGATTAATCATTAGAGCGTTGCTAAGATGTAATTGACAGAAATGTTAGGTGAGCTGACACCTTAAAAATCTGACATTTATGCCGCATATAGAAGGGCGGACAGTTGGCGAGCAACAGAAAAACTCGACATTTAAGCTGGATTTAAAGGCCAGACAGTTGGCAGACAACAGAAAAATCAGCGTACAGACTATGTTGAGGTTGTCCTTATGGACAACCTCTTTTTTGGGAGTTTTAATGAAAATCAACAAAAAGGATGCAATTCGTATTATTACGGAGGCGGCTAAAAAGTATGAAGAATGCCTCAATAATAATACATTTTTGATAGTTTATGAAAAGTTAGGAATTCAGGAATATGTTGAAATCAGCTTTAGAGATATGTTTTTTTTGCATCTGACGGGAATAACAACTAAGCTTTCTGCACAGAGATTTTACAAAGCATGTATTGCAAATAAACTTTCAGATTCAGATATTACAATAGACAATAAGGGGAAAGTTGAACAGAAGCTGGCTGTGATACCTTATCTTCATGAGTTGTTGTTCAATAATTGTATGATTGGCGATTTTATAAACAGTGGCATAAAGATTAGAGCTGATTATTTTGTTGGCGATACAAAATTTGTATTAAGCTTAGGTGTAAAGAAAAATAGGAAAACGGATATTCCTGTATCTCTATATAAAGAAGATGTAAGAAAGCTGATTGCGCCTAAAAATAAAGTTCTGCTCATTATGAAAAAGAAATATAATGAGGAAAAATATTCTGAAAAAACTTTTATTTCTAAGAAATTTGATATTAAACAGCTAAACATATGTAATGATATAGTTTCCATTTCAGGATTAATGGACAAAGAAGTATTATGAAACGAGATTATTCATTCGACAACATGAAAGTACTGCTGATAACCTTGGTAGTATTTGGGCATGCACTTGAGGAGTTTGGGACAACAGGAAAGTTGGGACTTATAAGGGCGGTGATCTATTCATTCCACATGCCGCTCTTTATTTTTATATCCGGATATTTTTCGAAGTCAGATGCAAAGCCGGAGAAATTATTGAAGACAACGATTATTCCGTTCATTATATTTAACACAATCTGGATGTTTATTCAGGGAACTGCGATCAACAAAATAAATTTCTTTAAACCTATATATGTATTTTGGTATTTGCTGAGTCTTTTTTTCTGGAGAGTTACCGTAAAATATTTTGACAGGGTAAAAGGAATGGTAATACTGGCATTCTTTGTAGGAATATATTGCGGATGCATAGGAGAAGCGGAGAGGTTTTTCTCAATATCAAGAACCGTATCGTTTTTTTCGTATTTCATACTTGGTTATAAATTTAAAAAAGAGAGTATAGAAAAAATTAGAAAAATTCCTAAGATATACAGTCTGGTACTTTTGATTGTTGCTTTCGCAGTTACCGTATACTTAAATATCAGAGGCATAATGCCTGTGAAGATGTATGAACTTATCCAGTCGTATAGTGCGACAAAACTTGATAACATGCAGGGAATGGTATTAAGGGGGACAATCTACATCATAGCTACGATAATAATATTTGCATTAGTAAACCTCATGCCAGATAAAGAATTTCCGATTACAATATACGGACAGCGAACGCTTTGCATCTATGTCCTTTCAAGTTTTGTGATCATCCCAACTCACAGGTTCATGACAAAAGCAGGAATAAGCATAGAAGAGATGCCTATTCAGATCATAGTTGCACTTGGCATTACAGCAATGACATTTATAATCACAGGAAACAAATATGTAAACAAGGGCTATAACACGCTCATGGAAAAAATAAGTTCTTATCTTATAAAAGCTAAATAACATAATAACTAAGGCAGGAGAAAAGGCTTAATGAAAAATAATATTGAATGGATCTTTTTTGATGTGGGTTCTACGCTGGTAAATGAAGAAAAGGTTTATTGTCACAGGTTACAGGATATCGCGGACGCTGTCGGTGAGCCGTTTGAAAAAATATATAACATGGCAATAGACTTATACAAAAATAATAAGAAGGGCGATCTGGAATTAACACGGAAATATAAAGTCTCAGGTTCAAAGTGGTATTTAGAAGAAGAGGAATTATTCGAGGATACAGAAGAAACCTTAAAGGCATTGAGCCCAAAATATAAGATAGGTATTATAGCAAATCAATCGTTAGGAACAGCAGAAAGACTTGAAAAATTCGGTATTAAAAAATATATAGATCTTATAATAGCATCAGCAGAAGAAGGTGTGGAAAAACCTGACAAAAGAATCTTTAATATTGCATTGTCTAAAGCTTCTTGCAATCCGGAAAATGCGGTAATGATTGGTGACAGAATTGATAATGATATAGTTCCTGCAAAAGAATTGGGAATGAAAACGATATGGATAAAACAAGGATTTGGTAAATATTGGAATATAACCGGAGAAAATGAAATTCCGGATGAAGAGATAAATAGTCTGTCAGAATTAAAGGAAAGATTTTTATAAAAAAAGCATAAGATTTTGCCCATGTTTCAGCAAAATCTTATGCTTTTTTATGTATGTAGAAATGATTAAGCTACTTTGCTTTCATCGTTTTTTTTCTCAGACTTTTGCTTGAAAAGAGTCTTTGCAGAAATAACTGAAAGTACAACTGAGAGTACTACGAGAAGCACAGCGATAAGTGCCTGAATAAGTGCCCAAACATCTGCAGATCCTGATGTGTAAGCTGTAAGCTTAGCAGTGATTGTCTGAATGAGTGAGCAGATTGTAACAGCAAGCATGAATACCATAGGAATGTAGAACATCTTATTGTTCTTACCTACAGCACCGAGCCATGTGCAAACTGCAAGAAGACCGATAGCTGCAAGAAGCTGGTTAGCTGCACCGAATAATGGCCAAATCTTGGTGTAACCTGTCATACCAAGTGCAACACCGAGTACAACTGTGATTGCTGTAGCAACGTAAGGATTTGCAAGAACCTTCTTGTAACCTGTTGCATCTTTTGCTGTCTGTCCCTGCTCAAGGAAGAATTCCTGGAACATGTATCTTGCAAGACGAGTAGCGGTATCAAGAGATGTGAGACAGAAAACTGAAACCGCAAGGATGAGCATCTGGTACATAATGTCTTTTGCACCGGGAGCGAATGATCCGATCATTGCTGAAAGTCCGCCGGCAAATACCTGAGTAGGGCTTGCGTATGTTCCGTCTGAAGCAGCTGCCCATACAAAGCCAACTGCAAGAAGAGAGATAACCGCAACTACACACTCGATAAGCATTGAACCGTAAGCTACAGGCTTAGCGTCTTTTTCATTATCAAGCTGCTTAGCGGTTGTTCCTGATGAAACAAGTGAGTGGAAACCTGAAATAGCACCGCAAGCGATTGTAACAAAGAGGGCAGGGAAAGCAGTACCTGTTGTGAACACGCCTGTTCCCTTAAGAGCTGCATCGCCCATAGCAGGAATCTGGAATGAACCGTTACCTGTAACAACAGCTCCAAGAACTGCTATGATACCTGCTCCAATCATGAAGTAAAGAAGGAAAGAGCTGAGGTAATCTCTTGGCTGTAACAAGATCCAAACAGGAGTAACGGATGCAATCAAAATATATACACCGATAACCCACATCCATGCATTGTAAGAAAGTGCGATAGGATGGAAGTTAAGACCGATGGCAACAACTGCAACGATTCCAAGACATCCGAAAACAGAAGCAACTCCGATGGGAGCATTCTTTCTGTAAACGAAGAATCCAAATACCATCGCAAGAAGGATGAAAAGGATTGAGATCATAGCGGTTGACTGATTAGCTGCAAGTGTAGGTCCTTCAACTGCTGCGCCGGCTGAGGTTGTAACACCGAATGTACTTGCAACAATTGAGCTGAAAGCTGCAACGACCAAAAGAAGAGTAAGATAACCAAATGTGATAAAGAGTCTCTTAGCTTTTTTGCCCATTGAATCATCGATGATCTCACCGATTGACTGACCTTTGTGACGAAGTGAAGCGAAGAGAGCACCAAAATCATGTACTCCTCCAAAGAAAATTCCGCCGATGATTACCCATAACAATACGGGAATCCATCCAAAAACGGCTGCCTGAATAGGTCCGTTGATAGGGCCTGCTCCGGCGATTGATGAAAAGTGGTGACCCATGAGAACAGGTGCTTTGGCAGGAACATAGTCGATACCATCTTCGAGCTCATGCGCAGGTGTTTTCTGTGAAGGGTCAATTCCCCATTGCTTTGCGAGCCAGCTACCGTAGAATACATATCCGGCAGCAAGAAGCGCAATGCTTACTAAAAGTATTACTGCTGCATTCATAACAATTCCTCCATTTTTTTGTATATATCAAAGAGCAGAGATTTTAGCTCTTTGCCGACATAATTGGTATAGACTTCCTTGGTGTCCATGGTCGCAACGGCGAGTCGTGCTTCGCTGTGACCTCTGAAGCTAAGAAGATATCCTTTATCAAAATGAAATTTCTTTATCATTTTTTTTGTCTCGGAATCGGGAGCAGAATCACACAGCACGACAAAAGTAATATAAGAGATCATGTGATCCTTCTCGGGATACTTCTCATTCTTGCGGACAAATTCAGGTTCTATCTTTTGAATGATCAGCTCTTTTATCTCATCAATTTTTTTCGGTGAAAAAGAAGTTTCTTTTATAAAAAAAACATGTTCAAAAGTTTTGACAGCCCAAAGCTGAGCTTCTTTTTTAAGAACATATTTCTCGCTCATCGAATGAAAAAAGGCATAGGCAGGGAAAAGGATTTCACCAAATTTATAGTTTTCTGTGACATCGAAATTTGCCTGATACCGGCGTAGAAGTTCTTGCAAATATGCGTCGGATGTAACCATTGAAGCCACCTTACAAGTAAATAATTCTTATTGAAAATAAAGATTATATATACTTTATCACTTTGACGCGGTGTTGCAAAGAGGAAAATGCACTTTATTAAAGTAAATAAATATAAAGAAGAAATCGAATACAAAATGCAACAAAGATGGAGCATAAGCCATGCATAATAATAAACAAATATGAAACCGACCCTCAATATAATGTATAATAAATTGGAAAAGAAAGAAGACGAAGGGAGACAAAATATGCCTTTTATAAATTCAAAAATAAGCATAACAATTTCAAAGGAACAGGAGACAAAGTTAAAGACAGAACTTGGAAAAGCAATAGAACTCATCCCGGGGAAGAGTGAAAACTGGCTTATGACAGGATTCGAAGACGGGTATCATCTGTACTTTAGAGGAGACAATTCTTTGCCCACAGCATTCGTTGAAGTAATGATATTTGGAAAAGCAAACCCCGATGCGTTCGAAAAACTCACAGAAAAGATAACAGAAATCTTTGGAGATGTACTTGATATTAAACCGGATCATATCTATATAAAATATACACCTGCAGATCAGTGGGGATGGAACGGCAGTAATTTCTGATATTGTCATATCATTTTTTCTACAAAAAATCTGTATGCAAAAAAGTCTGGAGGTAAGCAATGGAGAACAGACCTGTTGGAAGGAAAAAGAATGTCACCGAAGGAGGTTCCGGAGTACACAAAAGAGGTGAAGGACTCGGGACCGGTCCTGTAGGAAGCAGTAGCGGGTATTCATCGGGGACAGGACCTTCTGAAAATGGCGGAGGTATGAAGAGGTCAGGAAGAGGGGTAAATCCGCTCTTTATGATAATAGTGCTTTTGTTTTTGGCAGGAGGCGGCGGACTATCGGCCATATTCGGAGGCGGACAGAGCGATACTGTGCCGACGACTCAGACACCTGCAAATACCACGCAGAATACCCAGACATCACAGGGCGGAAATTCAGGGACAGCAGGCTCGATTTTAAGCCAGCTTTTTGGAAGCTACGGATCGTACACAGGCTCGGGAGTAAATTCGGCAACATGGAGTGATACTCCAAACATAGGAAATCTTAACACAAATGTGGACAGCAGAGCACGTGAAAAAAGGACTGTTATAAAGGGTAACGGACAGGATAATATCACCGTTATGGTGTATATGTGCGGAGCAGATCTTGAATCAAGAAATGGAATGGCTACAAGAGACATTCAAGAGATGATGAAAGCAGACCTTGGTGATAAGATAAATCTCCTTGTTTATACAGGTGGTTGCAGACAGTGGCAGAACAACGTTGTTTCAAGCTCTACAAATCAGATATATCAGGTAAAAGACGGTAAGCTCAATCCGCTTGTTGATAATGTGGGTAACTTACCGATGACAAAACCGGAGACTTTGTCGAGCTATATCAAGTGGTCTGCAAAGAACTTTCCTGCGGACAGATATGAGCTTATTTTCTGGGATCACGGCGGAGGCTCTACTGGAGGATACGGATACGACGAAAAATTCCAGACTGCAGGCGCCATGTCTCTTGCAGGAATAAACAAGGCACTTAAAGACGGCGGAGTTACGTTTGATTTTGTCGGTTTTGATACGTGCCTTATGGCGACTGTTGAGAATGCACTTGTCGTATCAAATTATGCCGATTATCTTGTGGCATCCGAAGAGACTGAACCGGGAGTCGGTTGGTACTACACAGATTGGCTTTCGGAACTTGGAAAAAATACATCTATGGAGACGATAAATATCGGAAAGAATATTATCGACTCTTTTACAAGTACATGCGCACAGACTTGCCCGGGACAAAAAACGACACTTTCAATAACAGATCTTGCGGAGCTTTCACAGACAGTTCCGACAGAGCTTGCAGACTTCTCAAAAAGCACCTCTGAGATGATAAAAAATGATGATTATAAAACAGTTTCAAATGCCAGAGGAAATACAAGAGAATTTGCGGCTTCTTCAAAGATAGATCAGGTAGATCTTATAGACTTTGCAAACAGGGTTGGAACAGATGATGCAAAAGAGCTTGTAACAGCCCTAAAGAGCGCAATAAAATACAACAAAACAAGCTCAAATATGACCAATTCATATGGACTTTCAATCTACTTTCCTTATAAGAAAACAAGCAAGGTAGATTCGATGGTAAATACATATGAAGATATCGGTATGGACGAAGAGTATGCAAAGTGTATTCAAAACTTTGCTTCTATGGAGGTCGCAGGACAGGTTGCGGCGGGAGGTTCACAGACACCTTTGCCGTCACTTTTTGGAGAGCTTTCCGGAAGCGGTAATTCGGATGCATCTGCAGAGATGATAACACAGCTACTTACGACCTTCCTTTCAAGCGAATTTAGCAGTGTGTCTGGGCTTAACTCTTCCAACACATCATTCCTTGGAAAAAATCTTGATGTGGAAAAGGCAGCAAATTACATTGCTTCAAACAGGTTTGATGAGTCCGTTCTTATATGGACAAAAAACAGCGCCGGAGAAGACGTTATCAGCCTGACTGAAGACCAGTGGAAAATGGTGCATGAACTTGAACTAAATATGTTCTATGATGACGGCGAGGGATACATAGACCTTGGAACAGATAATGTTTTCGACTTTGATGAGAACGGAAATTTAAGGTCGCAGAACGACAAGACATGGCTTGCGATTGACGGTAATGTTGTGGCCTACTATGTGGTAGACATACAGGCAACTGACGAAAGCTATGCAATAACAGGCAGAGTTCCGTGTCTTTTAAACGGACAAAAAGCGAACCTCATTCTCGTGTTTGATTCGGACAATGAAGACGGGTATGTTGCTGGTGTTTGCTACGACTACGTTGAAGGCGAGACAGAGACCATAGCAAAGAACCTCACAGAATTGCAGGCGGGAGATGAGATTGATTTTACCTGTGATTACTATGGGTATGACAAGACCTTTAAGGACGCATATTTACTGGGTGAAAAGTACACAGTAAAAGGCGCAATGTCCGATATGAAAATAAGCAATGTTTCCGTAGGTGAAGGAACAGTTCTTGAGACATATTGTTTCACAGATATTTACGGACAAAAATATTGGACTGAAACAATGAAACACTAATAAAGATTAACAGGCATAGGCAAACTTATTTTTTCCTGAATCATTTGGATAAAAAACTGTGATTAAAACGGAGCTTTTTTTCTTAAAAAAGCGGGGCAAAAAATAAGACAAAAATTGATGTAAAAAAGCGGGATTGTAAAAAGTGTGCAATCCCGCATGAATACTGGAGTTCAGCGTTTTGACACTAGTAAAAAACGAAGTAATTTTCAGACATAAAAAACAAGGTAAATTCAAAGGATAAATACCGTTTGTATTTACGCGGAAAATTACGCATACCATATCGGGAAATAATAACAACAGAAAATCATGATATATATGCATTTTTAAAGGCAGGAGTTTTTAGATGTACGAGATACTTACAACATTGTGCTATATAGAACGTGACGACAAATATCTCATGCTCCACAGAGTCTCCAAAAAGAACGACATCAGCAAAGACAAATGGCTCGGTGTAGGAGGGCACTTTGAAGAGGGTGAAAGTCCCGAAGAATGTATGCACAGAGAGATACTTGAAGAGACAGGTTATGACATACCAAAAGAGGAGCTTAATTTCAGAGGACTTGTGACCTTTGTTTCAGGAAGAGGAGACTATGAGCTTATGTCCCTCTTTACAGCACACGCTCCCGACGCAGAACCAAACGACTGTGATGAGGGGAAACTTGAATGGATAAAAAAGAGTGATGTTTACGGACTCAATCTCTGGGAAGGAGACAAGATATTTTTTAAACTCCTTAAAGAGAGAAAAGACTTCTTTTCACTAAAGCTTGTTTACGACGGAAAAGACAACCTTATCGAGGCTGATCTTGACGGTAAAAAAATGGATTACAAGGAATATCTAAGAATATAAAATGAACGAAGAAAAAACACGGGATTATCTTGCGGGAAGAGCAAAGGACCTTGCCACAAGAGCTTATATGAATAATTTTGTCACTCACACGGACTTCTTGTCAGTATCCGAGCAGGCGCTTTTTTACAACATACTTGCGAGTGAAAAAATACCTGCAAATGTGCACGAATTTCACGGCGCGCATTTCGTTATGTACGGAGGTAATAAAGACGCGGAGAGAGCGATGGTCTGTTTCCTTCCCGATTACATGGATGAAGAGAGCTTTATGATAGCGGAGAGGGAAGAGCCTTCTGTACTTGCCTGTGTGAGGATAAAACCGGTGAATGCAAAATTCGCCGATAATCTAAGTCACAGAGACTACCTCGGCGCGGTCATGAATCTCGGAATAGAAAGAGACCAGATCGGTGATATCTTTACGGGAGAAAATGAAGCATATCTTTATGCCACATGTGACATCGCGGAAATGATATGCAAAGAACTTATTAGAATTAAGCATACTTCCGTGAAGTGCGAAACAGTAAAATCTTCCGAGTGCAACATCGAACCCAAATTCGAAGAAATCGGAGGCACGGTTGCATCGGAGAGAATAGATGCAATTCTTTCTTTTGTTTATCACCTCTCGAGATCGGAAGCGCAGAGGCTTATCGAAGCGGAGTCTGTATACATAGACGGACGCACTGCATATAGCGGCGGATATGACCTCAAAGAAGGGGCCAGAGTTTCGGTAAGAGGACACGGCAAATTTATTTATCTTGGAACAGAGAATACGACCAGAAAAGGCAGACTGTTTATAAAAGTAAAAATTTTTGTATAATAGAGCCTGACAGGAAGGCGATTTTTTATGGGCAATTATATTGTATTTGACCTTGAGTGGAATCAGGGTGAAGCGCCTGTTACAATAGACGGCAAAACTCTTTCATTTGAAATAGTTGAAATAGGCGCTGTGAAATTAAATGAGAAAAGGGTTAAGATAGGCGAGTTTTCAAAACTGATAAAACCTAAGGTTCACAAGCAGATGCACAAGATAACGGGAAAGCTTATTCATCTGTCTATGGAAGACCTTGAAAACGGAGAAGATTTTTGTGATGCGGCAAAAGAGTTTTTGGAATGGTGCGGAGAGGATCCTAAATTCTGCAGTTGGGGGCCGCTTGATCTGACAGAATTTCAGAGGAATTTAGACTTCTTTGGAATGCCGCTTTTATCGGACAGACCGCTTGCATTTTATGATGTACAAAAACTCTATAGTCTTGCGTTTGATGACGGACGTACCAGGAAGGCACTTGCAGCGGCAGTAGAAGAGTTGGGACTTAATACAGATAATCCTTTCCACAGAGCACTGGGTGATGCGGAGTATACTGCAAAGATATTTCAGAAGTTCGGAGAGAGAGTACTCGAACGGATATCTTTTGACACCTATGTAACACCTAAGACCAAGAAGCAGGAAATCAAGATTGTTTTTGACAGCTATGAAAAATATATTTCAAGGGAATTTGATACCAAAGAAGATATCCTTGAAAATATGGAGATAATGAGCACCAAGTGCTACATATGTCATAAGAACATAAGACGTAAGATAAAATGGTTTTCTCCAAACGGCAAACATTACTATGCAGTTGCATGTTGTGACAAGCATGGTTTTATGAAGGCAAAAGTCAGGATAAAAAAAGCCGAGAACGGAAGACTCTATGTTGTCAAAACTTGCAGGTTCATTTCACCTGAAGAAGTTGAGACCATGAAACAAAGACAGAGGAAGGTAAAAAAAAGGCAGACCCCATAATATAATGGGTTCTGCTTTTTTCAGCTTTTTGTTAATGCATCAATATTGTAATTGCTATTAGAATTCCATAGTATCCATTCGTCATAACCGGCGTCATATACGGCTTGGATTTGCGCTCGTATTTCTTTTCCCTCATATTTTATATGTCCTTTTACCCAGGTTGCGGTGAACGCTTGAAGCCATGGCCGAATAACAGCATGATTATTATTTGAAATTGGCTTTAAGATTTCATTAGATTTTTCAAGTGCTTTATTAACCGTATCGTAAGGATGGGCATCGGGAACATCTAATTTAAATTCTCCGTCTGCATAATGAGATGGATAGATCATTGGACAGATGATATCTAAATTGGAGACAAGATTTACATAATCCTGGCCGACGTGTTTTGAGTCTTTGTTACTATTGATTATTGTTCCAAAAACATCAGCTGATACAGGAATGTTATGTTTATGCCCCTCTTCAGTTACTTTGGCTAAGAACTCAGTGATATAATTTCTACGGGCATCATCATCATCTGAAACGAGATCATATAAGGCATCATCAGCTTTTTGTCCAACCGGAAATCTAACATAATCAAGTTGCACTTCATCAAAACCGAGCGCACAACAACTGTCCACAAGGCTAATAATATAATCCCATACTTCTTCTTTACATGGGTTCACCCAAGCATTCCCATTGGCATCAGTTATAGGTGTATTGTCAGAAGATGTAAGAGCAAGCTCAGGATGAGCTTTTGCCAATATAGGATCTTTGAAACAAGCTATTCTTGCAATTACATATATATCATTTTCTTTTAGCTTTTTTAAAAGTGCACTAATGTCTTTTATGTAGGCAATGCCGGAGTTCATTTCTATGACATTTTCATTATCCATTTTAAAGGTAATGTTTCCATTGTCATCTTTAACATCAAGAACAATTGTATTTAGTTCTGTTTCGTTTATAAGACTAATGATATCGTCAAGCTTATCTGTTCCGGCTGTTGGACCTGTGACATATATGCCTTTTACCTTTAAATGATTTTCTTTCCACACATCCATGTTATCAGCTGATTCTTCTATAACAGGTGTTTCCGGTTTAATCTCATCCGTATTTTTTGTATGAGTATTTTTTTGTGATTTGGAATTAAAAAAGATAAACAAACCGAAGCAGATAATTGCGATAACTATAACAGCTACAATAATATATATTTTTTTATACCGGATATGTCCTTTATTAAATTCTCGCTTTCTTCTGTTGTATCGAATACGATCGCTTCTGCTATGGAATGTTCTGTTAGCTGCAATCCTTGTTGCAACAGACGCGACTAAGGTCATTAGAACAACAAAGACTCCGGCACACATAATAAGTATCTTTACATTGATAAAAATCGAATGATACGCATTGGCTAATTGTGAGGGTGTTCCGTTCTGTTCAAAGTAGCATACATGGGCGTTTCCGATCGTGGTTCCGTTATACTTATAAATAACCTTTGCAAGTGCATTACTTGTTTTGCTCTTTTCCTCAGGAGTAATATCATAAGAGATTTCATATTCTGTATCATCAATCGATGCGTTGACGGGAAGCACAATATAATCATTGGGATTAAGATTTAAGATCGTTCCCGACTTTCCAAACACATCATTATCGGACTCAAAGAAAAGAGAATCATCCGGCATATATCTTTGGTCACTCTCTGCAACTTTTTCCGCACGGAAATTATTGAAGCCGTAATTAAAAAGTGTAACGGTATCATTGAACTGCTCGGGAGAGTCATCTTTTAATACGACACAGATAAGTTTCATGCCGTCTCTTTCCGCACATGTAACAAGAGTCTCATTTGCTTGTGCGGTATAACCTGTCTTACCGCCTACAATACCATCATATTTTATTTCTCCGTTTATCAGCTTGTGCTTGTTGTGCAGATAAAAATCATCAGGCTGAGATGCTGTCGGAGTAAAATGATATGTTGGTGTGTTTCCGACTTTACATAAGAGATCGTTGCTAAAATATTCTGTAGCTATAAGAGCAAGATCATGTGCGCTTGTATAATGCTCCGGATCATGGAGACCGTTGGTATTAACGAAATGAGTATTCTGACATCCGAGTTCTTTTGCCCTTTCGTTCATACGGTCAACATATTTGGATACACTTCCGCTTATATGTTCCGCAAGAGCATTGGCAACTTCGTTTGCACTTCCGACCATTATTCCAAAAAGAGCCTGCTCAAGAGAAATAGATTCGCCTTCATCCATTCCTATACTCGATCCGTCATTTGGAACACTAAAGACCGCATCGTGAGAGAAAACAATCTGCTCATCCAACTTGGCATTTTCAACAGCAAGAAGACACGTCATTATTTTGGTCGTACTTGCGGGATAGAGTTTCTCATCCATATTTTTGGAATAGAGAATAGTCTTCGTATTCGCATCCATAACAATGGCAGCTTCCGCCGATATAGAAGGTCCTTCGGGCCAATCTTGTACCTGGCGGGCTTCAATAGGAAGCTCTGATAAAAAAGATGCTGCTAATAATAAGGAAATTGAAGCAGCCAGATGTCTTATTCTATTTTTGTGATTAATGTCTGCAGAAAAGTTCATAGTATGTAAATAATACAATACTTCCCATTCAAGGGCAAATGTTGTAAAATTCTTTATAAAGGATAGGTGGAATTTAAAAAATGCGATTACGTAATATTGCGGGTTCAAGAGAAGTTATTGCCGAGAGTAAGTACACTGTTAAGGACCCTGAGCAGAAAAAAGGACTTTGGAAAAAAGAGATATTTGGAAACGATAATGAGATCCATATAGAGATAGGTATGGGTAAGGGACGTTTCATAATGGATATGGCAGCGCTCCATCCCGATATTAATTATGTAGGAATAGAAAAATATTCGAGCGTACTTCTTCGTGCGATACAGAAGCAGGAAGAGTTGCAACTTCCAAATGTTATCTTTATAAGAATGGATGCGGAAGATATTACGGAAGTATTTGATGAATCCGAAGTAGGAAAAATATATTTGAATTTTTCAGATCCGTGGCCGAAGGACAGACACGCCAAGAGACGACTTCCTTCGCGCGAGTTTCTGAAGCGATATGATAAAATATTAAAAAAAGACGGCGTTGTGGAATTTAAGACGGACAACGAAGGACTTTTCACATTTGCCCGTGATGAGGTCGAACCTGCAGGATGGAATATTGATGCCATTACATATGACCTTCATAATGATGAAGTCATGAATGAAGGAAATGTAATGACTGAATATGAAGAGAAGTTTTCGTCACTCGGAAATCCAATATTTAAGTACGTTATCAGCAGAAAGGGGGACTAACCTATGGACTACACGTTGAACAGTCAGAATTTTGAAGAAGAAGTTCTGAAAAGTAAGTTGCCGGTACTTGTTGATTTTGCAGCAGACTGGTGCGGACCATGTAAGATGATGTCACCTGTTATTGACGAACTTGCAGAGGAATACGAAGGTGAGCTTAAGGTCGGAAAGATAAATGTTGACCAGGCACCCGACATAGCTCAGAAGTATAATGTAATGTCCATTCCGATGTTCGCTGTGTTTAAGAATGGAGAGTTGACTGAGACAGCAATAGGAGCTCAGAACAAGACAAAATTACAGTCTATAATCGATAAAGTGCTGGCTTAACAGTCAGCACCTTTTTAAAGAGGAGATTAAGGTTTTGCCAAATAAGATTACAAACTTTGAAAATTATAGGAAGAGAGATGACTACGATACATATGATCCGGATGAGAGATATGATACGGGTAATATGTATGAAGACATGCATGATTATGATGGCAGAGATTATGACGATCAGGACTATGCCGATGATGAGTATGATCACCGCGATTATACCGATCAGGAAGATGATCACCATGACTATGATGATCAGAGAGATTATGCAGATTATTCTGATCCTGACAGTCATCAGGATAATGACGATCGTAACAGTAGTCAGGTACAAAGTCAGTCGCAGCCACAGTCGCAACCACAGGACCAGAGCCGTAACGTGACTCAGGACAGGCCTGTAAGCGACAAAGCTTCGAATAGCGAACAAGAGGAGCTGGGCGATATAGAAATAGCCGATCCCTATAATTTTTTCAATGAAGATGAGCGTGAAGCATATTTCCGCCAGAGAGAGCAACAGAATGGGCAAACTGTAAATCCTGATATGCAGAGAAGAGAGCGCGTAGATAATCGCAGCGACGGTCGAAACCCGAGAAGAGACGACGAACGCCCTATGCGCCGTGACGATGGATATCCACCGAGAAGAGACGATGAGCGACCTATGCGCCGTGGTGAAGGATATCCGCCAAGAAGAGATGACGAGCGTCCTATGCGTCGTGATGATGGATACCCGCCGAGAAGAGACGATGAGCGTCCTATGCGTCGTGATGATGGATACCCGCCGAGAAGAGATGAGGAACGTTCTATGCGCCGAGATGATGGATACCCACCAAGAAGGGATGGCGAGAGACCTATGCGTCGAGATGACGCGTACCCGCCTAGAAGAGACGAAGGTCGTCCAAGATATCGTGACGACGATTATGCACCAAGAAGAGATGAACGTCCCAGACGTCGTGACGATGAGTACATGCCAAGAAGAGACGATCGTCCCAGACGCCGTGATGATAGAGATGATTATCGTGACGATGATCGTTATCGTCGTCGTGGAAGAGATTACTACGAAGAAGATTACGATGAGGATTATGATAATTACGATGATGACAACGGAATTGATGAGCAGACCAAGCTCCTTATGATCAGAATCGCATCTGTTGTCACAGGATTATTGATCCTTATGTTTCTTGTGTTCATTGTAAAGGCGAAGTTCATTGATAAGGTAGCTTCACCTGATTCTGAAAAGACATCAACAGAGTCCCAAAAGGATGGCGATGATGATAAAGATGACGAAGAAGGAAATGGTGATATTGATATACCTGAAGGATATGACGAGACTAATGATAAAGTAGTCGTAAACTATGAATTCTTGAATCTCAGATCTTCACCGAGTACGAGCAGTGATATCGTTACTAAGGCAAAAGAAGGAGATGAACTTAAGAGAATTGCAGTAAGTAATGACGGATCGTGGGCACTTATCAATTACAAAGGTAAGGCAGTGTACGCATCCATGGATTATTTAAGCGTTAATCCTTGAGTGAAGCCAGGAATAGAATTTATCCATTGCTTCCGAAAGAGAACTTTCCGAGCGTGAAAAAGAATCAGCTTGTGAGAGAACTTCATCGGAAGATATATCCCCGACATATTCTGCGATTTTTTGGGCAGAACAAGTCTCAAGCCGGCGATAATCCATATTTACCAGAAGATTGTTATAAAGAGCACTGACGCAGGTATATAACGATGGATATTTCTTCTGAATAAGAGAAAATTCATCGAGTATCTGCTCTCTGCTCTGTAAACAAAAGAGAATATAAACAGACTCAACTACTTCATGAGGCTCAATTTCCTCCTGATAGGAGTTGTCTTCATAGTCATCTCTTGTTGCGTAATACTCGCAAATCTCCTGAACTAAGGCACCGACTTTTGAATTGTCGTACAATTTCTGAAGTTCGTCAATTTTTTTATCATTCATAAGTAAAGTATAGCATATATAGAGGAAATCAAAAATGAAGATCGGTATTTTTGATTCCGGAATAGGTGGGCTTTCCGTACTTCACGAAGCTTATCATTATCTTCCGGAGCAAAATTACATATTTTATGCAGACATAGAACACGTACCGTATGGATTAAAAACCCCGGAGCAGATCCTTGAGTATTCGATCGGCATCACGGAGTTTTTGCTTGATAAGGGAGTTGATGCAATAGTTGTTGCCTGTAATACCGCGACCAGTGTTGCCATAAAAGAATTGAGAAAAAGATACAACATCCCGATTCTCGGAATGGAACCTGCAGTAAAACCCGCTGTCGAGGGAACTGATAAGAAGCGCATTATGGTCATCGCAACACCTGTGACCATCAGAGAAGACAAGCTAAAAGATCTACTTCACAGAGTTGACGAACATCACAGAGTAGACCTTCTTCCAATGCCGAGACTCGTAGAGTTTGCCGAGAGAGCAGAATTTGATTCGGACGAAGTTCTTAATTATATAAAGAAGCAGTTCGAACCTTATAATATGGAAGAATATTGTGCACTTGTGCTTGGATGTACACACTTTAACTATTTCAAACCTGCGTACAGACAGATTTTTGGAGAAGAGACACTTCTTATCGACGGAAATCACGGCACAGTGAAACACTTAGCGGAGGTTCTCGGACTAAAGTTGTCCGAAGCTCCCGATGATGTGGTTGAATTTAATGATATACACAAGATGTTGGAGAAATCGAAAACAGATTATTTTTACTCCGGAAAACCGATAACAGGTGAGACAGAGCTTGAACGTCTGAGAATACTACATAATCGGTTAGAATTTGTAAGAAAAAAATAATAATTATCCTTCTTGTATTTTACTATATAAAGTATTATCATAGTTATGCGACCACAATATATTGTTATTCGGCTAAAAAATATCGTGATTGCGAAAAAACATTTTTTTGTAAAATAAAAGAAGGGGGTTCTTATGAAGATCATTAAGAGAAGCGGTAAAGAAGTTGCGTTTGATGGCAATAAGATCATTGCGGCTATAGAGAAGGCAAACAACGAAGTTACAGACGAAAAGAAATTGACCGCAGGCCAGATCAGCGACATCGAAAGAAGTGTGGAGAACCAGTGCGCATCTCTTACTCGTGCAGCAAGCGTTGAGGAAATCCAGGATATGGTTGAGGATGGACTCATGAAATCAGGCAAGTACGAGGTTGCCAGAAAATACATTACATACCGCTATAAACATGCTCTTGTAAGAAAGTCCAATACGACGGATGAACAGATCATGTCTCTTATTGAGTGCAACAATGAGGAAGTTAAGCAGGAAAACTCAAATAAGAATCCTACAGTAAACAGCGTACAGAGAGATTACATGGCAGGTGAGGTCAGCAAAGATATCACAAAGAGATTTCTTTTGCCCGAAGACGTAGTAAGAGCACACGAGGCAGGACTTATCCACTTCCATGATTCTGACTATTTCGCACAGCATATGCATAACTGTTGCCTCGTAAATCTGGAGGATATGCTTCAGAACGGAACAGTTATTTCAGAAACAATGATAGAGCGTCCAAAGAGCTTTTCAACAGCATGTAACATTGCTACACAGGCAATTGCGCAGATTGCAAGTTCACAGTACGGCGGACAGAGTATCACACTTTCACATCTTGTACCTTTTGTTGATGTCAGCAGACAGAAATTCCGTAAAGAAGTTGCTCTCGAATTCGAGACAGCAGGAATGAAGATCAACAAGAAACAGGTAAATGATATCGCAGAGATGCGTGTTAAAAAAGAAGTAGAGAGAGGATGTCAGGTAATCCAGTATCAGGTCATCACACTTATGACCACAAACGGACAGGCTCCTTTCATAACAGTATATATGTACCTTGACGAAGTTCCCGAAGGACAGACAAGAGAAGACCTTGCCATGGTCATCGAGGAAATGCTCAAGCAGCGTATCACAGGAGTTAAGAACGAAAAGGGACAGCTTATAACACCTGCTTTCCCTAAGCTTATATACGTACTTGACGAAGACAACATTCATGAAGATTCCAAATACTGGTATCTGACTGAACTTGCCGCTAAGTGTACAGCAAAGAGACTTGTTCCCGATTACATCTCAGCAAAGAAGATGAAAGAGCTCAAGGGCGGAGACGTTTATCCTTGCATGGGATGCAGAAGTTTCCTTACACCTGACAATGAGAACGTTCCCGAGGGATTCTGCAACAAGGGCAACAAAGCTCATGCGAAGAATTACAAAGAGGGAGACCACAAATACTACGGAAGATTTAATCAGGGCGTTGTTACGATCAATCTCGTAGACGTGGCATGTACTTCCAATAAGGACGAAGATAAGTTCTGGGAGATAATGGAAGAGAGAACCGAGCTCTGTAAGAGAGCGCTTATGTGCAGACATGAGAGACTTCTTGGTACACCTTCAGACGTAGCTCCCATTCTCTGGCAGAACGGCGCACTTGCAAGATTACAGAAAGGCGAGACAATCGATAATCTCCTTTTTGGTAACTACTCAACAATATCACTCGGTTATGCCGGACTTTGCGAATGTACAAGATATATGAAGGGCGTTTCCCACACAGATGCAAAGGGAAAAGACTTCGCTATAAAAGTAATGCAGTTCCTCAATGATAAGTGTGCAAAGTGGAGAGCTGAGACAAATATTGCATTCAGCCTTTACGGAACACCGCTTGAGTCAACAACATATAAATTTGCAAAATGTCTGCAGAAGCGTTTCGGAATCATTCCTGACGTAACAGACAAAAACTATATTACAAACAGCTATCATGTTCATGTTACTGAGCAGATCGATGCATTTACAAAGCTTAAATTTGAATCCGAATTCCAGGCACTTTCACCGGGCGGAGCTATAAGTTATGTAGAAGTACCTGATATGAATAGCAATATTGAAGCGGTTATTTCAGTAATGAAATATATATATGAAAACATCATGTACGCTGAGCTCAACACCAAATCAGATTACTGCCAATGCTGCGGTTATGATGGGGAGATCAAGATTGTTACAGATACAGATGGTAAGCTTATTTGGGAATGCCCTAATTGTGGCAACAGAGATCAGAACAAGATGAATGTAGCAAGACGTACCTGTGGTTATATCGGAACACAGTTCTGGAACCAGGGACGCACACAGGAGATCAAAGAAAGAGTGCTCCATATGGCGACACCCAAGCTTTGATCGGTTACTGAATAAACCTACTAAGTAAAAGCCGGGATATACCTCCCGGCTTTTATTTCACCATAAAAACTATAAGTTTTTGGAAAGGCGAAAAATGAATTACGGACAGATATATTATGCCGATGTGGCAAACGGGATAGGATGCAGGACAGCTCTTTTTGTAAGCGGATGCACGCATCATTGCAAGGGTTGCTTTAATGAGATGACCTGGGATTTCAATTACGGACAAAAATACACCAAAGAAGTTGAGGATGAGATAATAGAATCCCTTAAACCAAGCTATATTGACGGTCTTACAATTCTCGGCGGAGAACCGATGGAAATAGTAAATCAGAAGGAGATAAGGCCGCTTCTTGAGCGTATAAAAAAAGAAGTTCCCAGAGCATCAATCTGGATTTATTCCGGATATACGTTGGAAGAGCTTACAGACGCATCAAACAAGAGATGCCACGGTGAAGATACCGATGCGATACTTTCAATGACAGATATACTTGTAGATGGAGAGTTTGAACTTGATAAAAAAGATCTCATGCTCAGATTCAGAGGCTCTTCAAATCAGAGAGTTATTGATATGAAAGAGACGCTAAAGTCAGGAAAAACGGTACTTTCCAAGTATAATGACAGAGACAGATCAAGAATGTAATAGTTCATATATGTACAAAAAATCGAAAAAAGCAGTGCAACTTTTGCAATGTTCGCCACAATGTAAGCACTTACAATATAAAACTTTTTGATATAATATAATTAACGTGAGCAGTACTTATTGAACGCAAAAGCTAATAAAGCTATGAGGAGGCAGCTATGGGAGACGAAAGATTTGATCTTTTAACTTTTGGAGAAATAATGCTTCGTCTTTCTCCGCCAAATTATGAGCGAATGACACGTGGAGATGTCTTTGATAAAAGAGCCGGCGGCTCGGAACTCAATGTTGCATCGGGCGTGGCGCTTTTGGGACTCCGCACAGGAGTTATTTCAAGACTTCCACAGAATGCTCTCGGAACTTTTATTAAGAACCGAATTCGTTTTGAGGGCGTATCTGATGACTATCTTATCTATGATGAGTCACCGGAAGCAAGGCTTGGAATTTATTACTACGAAAATGGTGCTGCACCACGAAAACCATCCATAGTCTACGACAGAATGAATTCTTCAATTACAAGGATTTCTTTGTCAGAGATTCCTGAGAGTGTGTATACATCTACGAGGATGTTCCATACAAGCGGAATTTCACTTGCACTTAACAAGAACACTTGTGAAGTTGCAACAGAGATGATAAAGAGATTCAAAGAGGGTGGCGCCAAGGTATCATTTGATTGCAATTACCGTGCCAACCTTTGGAGTGAAGAAGACGCCAGAACTGCAATAAAGAAGATCCTCCCTTATGTAAATATTCTTTTTGTGTCGGAGGAAACATCCCGACGCATGATGCAGAAAGATGGCGAGCTCTTCGATATAATGAAGAGCTATACTGAGGAATACCCTGTCGAAGTTGTTTGCACAACGCAACGACAGGTTATCAGCCCCAGAAAGCACAACTTTACGTCTACCATATATGACGCCAAGAACGACCGGTTTTATACCGAGGCGCCATATGCGGATATAGATGTAATAGACAGGATTGGTTCCGGCGATGCTTATGTATCCGGTGTATTATACGGAATGCTTAAGTACGATGATGTTCAGAAGGCGCTTGAATACGGTAATGCAACCTCAAGTGTCAAGAATACTATTCCGGGAGACCTTCCCGCAAGCGATCTAAAAGAGATTGACGGCATCATCAGAAATCATAATGCCGGAGGTCCTACAAGCGAGCTTAATCGCTGAGGACAAATGAATTTGCCGATTTACGTTCGCCATAACGTATTTCCTTTATAAAACCTCTACAGCAGGAGCAATCCTGCGGAAAAGACCGGACCCACCGGTCTTTTTGTTTTAGGGAACTTTTATAGGGAAAACACTATGAAAAGTTCCCTAAAACATACGTACCCTTGACAATCCCGCGAAATGTTAATAAAATCAACTTTAAATAATACGACGTTGAAGAGGAATAGTAACTGTGTAAGCGTTTCAGAGAGAGAGCCGTTGGTGTGAGGTTTTTACGTATAAACAGCGAACCTACCTTGGAGTTCTGTATGAAAACTCTTAGATAACTGATTGAGTATAAATACAGCGTTTCCCGCGTTAAGGGTTAAATTGAGTGAGACCATTGCAGAATCAGCATGGTTTAAATAGGGTGGTACCGCCGAGAATCTTCGGTCCCTGTTAGGGGATTTGAGGGTTCTTTTTTATATCATAGAAAAATCCTTTCTGATAAAAAAGCGTCTCTCAAAGTTCCCGGAAACACTTAATTGCAAAAAAGGAGAAAAGAAATGGCTGACAACAAGAAACTCGTATCAGAGATCACATCTATGGATGAAGATTTCACACAATGGTATACCGATGTGTGTATCAAAGCCGATCTCGTAAGTTATTCCAATATTAAGGGATGTATGGTAATCAAACCTGCGGGATATGCAATCTGGGAGCTTATCCAGAAGCACCTTGATGCAAGATTCAAGGCAACGGGAGTACAGAACGCATACCTTCCCATGTTTATCCCTGAGTCACTTCTTCAGAAGGAGAAAGATCACGTTGAGGGATTCGCACCTGAAGTTGCTTGGGTAACACATGGCGGACTTGAGCCTCTTACAGAGAGATATTGCGTACGTCCTACATCAGAGACACTTTTCTGCGATTACTACAAGGGAGAGATCCACTCATACAAAGACCTCCCTCAGGTACTTAACCAGTGGTGCAGCGTTGTTCGTTGGGAAAAAGAGACAAGACCTTTCCTTAGAAGCAGAGAATTCCTCTGGCAGGAAGGCCACACAGCACATGCTACATTTGAAGAAGCAGAAGAGCGTACACAGCAGATGCTTAACGTATACGCTGACTTCCTTGAGAACGACATGGCTATCCCTGTAATCAAGGGACAGAAGACAGATAAAGAAAAGTTTGCAGGAGCTGAGGCTACATACACAGTTGAGGCACTTATGCATGACGGAAGAGCTCTTCAGAGCGCAACCAGCCACAACTTTGGTGATGGATTTGCCAAGGCATTCGAGATCCAGTATGCGGGCAAAGATAACAAACTCCACTATGTAAATCAGACTTCATGGGGACTTACAACACGTACTATCGGAGCTATGATCATGGTACACGGTGACAACTCAGGACTCGTTGTTCCTCCTAAGATCGCTCCTATCCAGGTTGTTGTAATTCCTATCCAGCAGAAGAAAGAAGGCGTTCTTGATGCAGCTTACGATATCGCTAAGAGCCTTTCAGATTACAGAGTAAAGACAGACGATACAGACAGAACACCCGGATTCAAGTTCGCAGAGCAGGAGATGAGAGGAATTCCTGTACGTGTCGAGATCGGACCTAAGGATCTTGAGGCAGGAAAGTGCGTACTTGTAAGAAGAGATACAAGAGAAAAGATTGAGTGCGCTATCTCAGAAGTATCGGCTAAAGTCGGTGAGCTCCTCGATCAGATCCAGAAAGACATGTTCGCAAGAGCAAAGAAGCACCTTGAAGAGCACACATTTGTTGCTCACAATAAAGAAGAGTTCGCGGAGAACTTCAAGGAGACAAAGGGCTTCGTAAAGGCTATGTGGTGCGGAGACCGTGAGTGCGAAGATAAGATAAAGGAAGAATTTAACGTAACAAGCCGTTGTATGCCTTTCGAGCAAGAGAACATCTCAGATGTTTGCCCTATCTGCGGCAAGCCTGCTAAGAAGATGGTTTACTGGGGAAGAGCATATTGATAAATTCTATAATCAAGTAAAAATCAAAACAGGCGCGAGAAATGCAATAAATTTCTCGCACCCGTTTTTTAATTGTAATCATATCAAAATCAGAATCGTCTATTTAACTCACCTATTCATAATAGTCGGGCTAATATAATTGATAGAAAATACTTTGTTATCACGAACATCGAAACTGAGAATATAATTATCATAAGTATAATCATAGATTGCTTCGGAATTACCCGGTTTACCATAGGCAGAAATAATTTCTTCTACTGTACTTCCAATGCCAATTCCTTTGGATGTTTTGGCATTCGGTCCCATAAGAGAAATCTGTCCAACAGATAATTTTCCGTTATCTATAAATGTGTTGATAAAAAAGTCGGAATCATGTTCAGTTTCATCATAACTGTATACTTTCGAACCATCATCACGCTCAATGGGAGAATCGGCACAAGGTTTTCCTAGGGGGTCTATTTTGTCCAGCGTTGTCTGGAGATCATCAAGAAACGAAAATGTTTCACCCTTATATGTAAAAGTGGCATTATATGAAGCAGTGGAAGTGTCTGATGTGTCCGAAGAATCTGCAGAAGCGCTGTCTGAGCCTGTGTCAGACGTTGCCTCTGATGAGTTTGATTCGGAGTTTGCAGTAACTTCTTCAATTGATGTAGCGTCCGTTGAAGAATCTACGTCTGTCGAAGCAGCACCGCACCCCATAAGTGTGAGCATCATTGTAGTTGCTAATATAATTGCTGTCGTTGTTTTCTTTTTCATAGGTCTCTCCTTTTTATATAGCAGATGAAAATGTTAGAATGCTATCTGTATCAAATGAATTAATACACTTATAACACGGAGAAGTAATCATGTCAACTCTTTTTTCTGTAGTCAATAAAAAGGATATATCAAGAATGTAGAAAAGAAGGGGCTTCATGGAGAAGACCCTTCTTTTGAGAAACAATACTGTGCAAATTTATAGAGATTTGAAAGTTTGAATACTTATCTAGTTTTTCCGATTTCTGCGTAATGTTTGCGCTTAGCATCGTACATCTTCTTGTCGGCAAGCATGAATACCGAATGGACGTCTTGTTCCTCTGTTTCGGAGCGGAAGGCATATCCGTAGGATACGCTGTGGTTGACGTCGGGATCTTCTTTATCAAGTTCAAGAAGAAGATTGTCCAGTTTCTTTAGCAGAGCCTCAAGTTCGTCGCGCCGAATACTGTCGAATACGGCAAGGAATTCGTCACCACCTGTTCTGAAGCAGTCACCTTTTCGACAAAATACCTTGGAAAGTGCATCCGCAAAGCTCTTGATAAGTTTGTCTCCGGCGGGGTGACCGTCGTTATCATTAACTTGCTTTAGACCGTTAAGGTCGAGACTGACGATACAGAAGTCCAGATCGGAGCGTTCAAGGTCATTGAGTTTCATATCACAGCTTGCTCTGTTGGGAAGTCGTGTAAGTGCATCCTCGTAGGCAAGTTGAGTAAGCGATGCATATTCTTTTCGCTGAGCATAGAACTTTGTCATGAATACAAAGTGGTTAAGGAGCTGTGTTACAACGAAAAACAGCGAAGCCGAAGGAATCAGAAACTTCATGATAAAGCTGTCTCTGCAGTCGACATTTTTATTCATCATGTCTGAAAGTACCACCAGCATAAAGCTCAGACTGACGAAAGTGATTCCCAACATGATGATCTGTGTGGAAGGGTTTCGCGTCTTGCTCCTGATATCCTTGATGTTATACATGATCAGCGCAAGAAACGATAGCGTTGACAATATGTAGTAAGGCATCAGGAAATGATGAATGTGCACTTTGTTCATTAAGTGAAGCACAATAAAAAGGATGCTGAATGCCAGCGTCGAAAAGCCAAGTATTCCGACGACCGAATAAACATCCGATTTGTGCAGGTTGTATATAAGCAGATATACACAAGGTACAAGCAGGAATAGTGACACATAACGTAGGAATGTGTTTATTTCCTTGGTGATAAGGAAAGTTGTGCAATCAAAAGTTGTTAACAGCCAAAGTCCAAGCAGGATCACTATAAGCGAGCATATAATCTGAGTAAATACACCTGAAGATCTCATGTACAGAACAAGTGAGATCAGGAGGAATATGTGTCCGAAAACAATCAGGAACATTCCTGTCAGCAACGGATATGCCGCAGTATACAAAAGCAATCTGTATATATCGTCATAATTACCCAAAAGAGGCGTGATGACACTAAGCTTAGTGTCGTTTTCAACTACGTAGAGATCGATTGACAGTTTTTTTCCTTCGAAATCTTTTTTCAAAGGAATGATGTTGTATCCCGTTCCGATGAAGGAGCCGTCTGTTCGGGCATCCAGGTTTTCTTTTGCAATGGTATAACCGTCAAGAAAAACTTCATAAGCGCAGTGCTGTGTCTTGAAAACAAGATAAGGGAACGGCGCATTGTTCTTCTGAAGGGGATGAGGCCTTGTCAGGGTTATCTTGTCCCCTCGTGAAAAAGTAATACCAAGCTGATCGCTGAGATTCGATATATTGGTGTTCAAATATTGCTGGTTCTTATAAGTTACAACCCATCCCTTATCAAGCGTGAATTTAGGATACAAAGGATTAACTTTAAGAAATGTTGTAAATATAAACGATATAAGCGCTATAAAGAAAATTGAGGAAAGAGCGAAGGTGATATGTTTACGCATTAGCATTCACCTCCTCCATTTCGTGTTCCATTTCTTTACGTCCGTGATGTTCTTTTTTCATTTCATACATTCTTGAATCTGCAAGCATATATACTTCGTTTGAGGATGCATTCGGTACCTCGTAGCTGTAAGCATAACCATAAGAAGCACTGTACTGGAAAACCTGTTCCTTGCGGTTCCAATCAGACATAAGAGAGTGAAATTCATGGATTCTCTTAGTGCAACTGGAGGCATGTTCGCCGAGCATGATAACGACAAATTCGTCACCACCCATACGACCGATAAGGTTCGCATCCCAGAAACAATCAGTCAAAATTGTAGCAAAGCCGGTAAGCAAGCGGTCTCCTTCGTGATGTCCGTAAGTATCGTTGACCATCTTGAGCTTGTTCAGATCGATACTTATGATTACATAAATACTACGCTCCTGAGAGATAACATTCATTACCTGCTCGCAACGGGCTCTGTTGGAAAGTCCCGTCAAAGGATCGGTATAGGCAAAATCCGACAATCTCTCCTGCAGCGAAGAAATCCTGCTACTGTAGATACTGTAGAACATGTAACTGATAAGCAGGCAGGAGACGAAGATAACGGCACCAAAAGTAAATCCGTTACCAAAGTTAGGTGTATATCCGCGGTTGCTTGAATACTTGCGGATGTTGTACATAGCTATATCTACGGACGAGAATATGATGAATGTCACAACACCTATAAGGAAGAACATGTCTGAGTTTAGGTTTCTGTTCTGAGAGGTTCGGAAATGCTTTCTGTTTTTTACCAGAATAATCAGAACCATTATAGTTTCGCTGACGATATAGCCCTGAATGAAGGATGTCATCGCTGAAAAACGCTTGATCGTTGACAAGTGCAGTATAGTCATTCCTGCGAAAAGAAGGAAATCAAATATAACCAGGAGTTTCAAGAATCTCTTGAGTTTGCCCCTGAATATTGAAATGATATAGCCCAGAATGGAGATGGGCATACAAATAAACGATGAATACTCGCAGAAAGAGTTAACCATCGGGTTGTTTATGAGCATGTCTATGAAATCAAATCTGGCAACAATGTATGTTCCGAACAAAAGAGAAGTAAGTCCGCTGAAAAAAAGTCGGGACTCCTTATTGTGATACAGGAACATGTAAGGAGAAATGACTATAAGAATGAGCCCGAGCACTACAAGGAATACTCCGGCAAACAAATTTATTGTATTACTTAAAAGATGATAGGATAATATATCAACTCTCGATCCTATAACAAAAGGAGACAGCGAAGAAAATGATGCTTCCCTCGTGCCTATGAAAGTGATAATGATTTCCTCTTCGGAATAGCCTTTTACGATTAAAACGTGATTGTACTTGTTTGGAACTTCGGTAGTCTGACTGTATAAGTCTCTGCCGTATGTATATATCTGCCAGTTCTCGTGCTTATCCGCTCTCTTCGAGCGTTCGGTATAGTGACGAACATTTACATCAACGATGCTGTGCATCGAATAAAAGTAGAGACATAACGAATCCTCACGTATCGTAGGAAGTGTCCTTGACAGTGAAAACGTATCGCCTTCATTGACAATAGGTACAACTACGTCGTTCAGGTTCTTGTTTGTAGCTATTTCTTTGCCATTATAAGTAACGGTCCAACCATCATCAAGCGGTATTAACTCTGAGGTATACTGGTAGGAAGAATCAATAATTTTCACAAATGAAAATATGCCCACCACGATAAGCAGCAAAAAACCTACTGCTATCAAGTTGTTGTTAATTCTAAATTTCATTCTGATTCCCTCATAATTTCATATATTAAGTATATATCGAGATTGAGAAAATTCCTAGAGTATTATTCACATTTGATATTCTTTGGGCTATTATGAAGGTATGATTATTAAATTACCGGAAAATGCAAAAAAGATATTGGATACCATGCATAAAGCTGGTTTTGAAGCATATGTGGTCGGAGGGTGCGTAAGAGATGCACTTCTTTCAAGAGAACCGGGAGACTGGGACATAACGACAAATGCTTTGCCCGAGGATATAAAAAAGCTTTTTAAACGAACGGTCGATACGGGAATTGAGCACGGAACGGTCACCGTTTTGATGGATAAAGAAGGATATGAAGTTACAACGTACAGAATTGACGGAAAGTACGAAGATAGCAGACATCCCAGTGAAGTGACATTTACAAAAAGTCTTACTGAGGATATGAGACGCCGCGATTTTACCATAAATGCGATGGCCTACAACGAGGAAGAAGGGCTTATAGACAGGTTCGGAGGAATCGAGGATCTTGAGAATAAGCTTATAAGGTGCGTTGGAGAGCCTACAGAGAGATTTTCGGAAGATGCACTTCGCATCATGAGAGCAGTAAGATTTTCAGCTCAGCTTGATTATGAGATAGAAGAAAAGACAAAAGAAGCGATCCGCGAACTTGCGTCTACGCTTTCCAAGATAAGTGCCGAGAGGATTCAGACGGAGCTTGTAAAGCTTCTTGTTTCCGACCATCCGGAAAAAGCGAAAGAAATGTATGAGCTTGGGATCACTAAGGTGATACTTCCCGAATTTGATGCATGTATGGAAACAGAGCAGTCCAATCCACATCATATGTACAGCGTCGGAGAACATATCATCAAGTCGCTCGGATATGTTAGAAACGATAAGGTTTTGAGGCTTACAATGTTATTGCATGATATAGCCAAGCCTTTGACGATAACGACGGATGATGAAGGTATCAATCATTTCCAAGGCCATGCTCAGCTTGGGGCGAAGATGGCACATGATATTTTCAGACGTCTTAAGTTTGACAGAAATACCATGGACAGAGTATGTAACCTGATCAAGTACCATGATGACAGGTTTCCCGCCACTTCTAAGAACGTGCGCAGAGTAATGAAAAGGGTAGGAGAAGATGAGTTTTCTTTTCTTCTTGACGTGAAATATGCGGATACAATGGCTCAGAGCGATTATTTCCGCGAAGAGAAGCTAAGGAACATAGAGGAATCGAGAGCTCTTTATGAGAATGTAAAAAAAGAAGGCGAGTGCGTGAGCCTTAAGAAGCTCGCGGTCAACGGCAAAGACCTTATCGAACTGGGAGTATCTCCCGGAAAGCAGATAGGAGAGGTGCTCGGAGCTATGCTTGATGATGTCATTGACGAGCCTTCACACAATACCAAAGAATATTTGCTCGATCCTGAGCAGTTAAAAAGTTTTTTTCCAAAAGATCATGTATGAGGGGATGAACATGGGAAAATTTGCGAAATCTGCAAGAGCGCTTGCGGCAGTATTTCTTGCGGCGGTTTTTGCCTGCGTATACAGTGTAAACATAAGCGCTGCCGCAAAAAGTGAAAAGAAAAGCATATCACTTATCGGTAAATACGATTCATCAGATACCGCGTCGGTTCGTTCGATAGATTCGGAAAATAAGACAATCAGATTCAGAAATCATTCCACAGGAAAGACGTATACTCTTAGTTATGACAATACAAGCATGATGTACGACTTAAGAGGAACGCCGATGTCGGCAAGACTCCTTGAAGAAGGTCAGATTGTTGACGTCAATTTCCTTAAGAGCAGCAAGCATATTACTTCGCTCAAGGTATCGGATGAAGCGTGGACTATTGACAATACGCGCAGTCACGAGCTTGTAAGGGGCGACGGAACGGCAAAGATACAGGGCGAGACATACAAACTTGACTCAAGAACACTGATACTTGCGGACGGGGAGCCTGCTATAGCGGAAAATGTACTCACGACCGACAATATTAAAGCCTATGGAATAGGAAAAGAGGTATACAGCGTTGTTGTTACAAGCGGACACGGCTATGTCAGCCTGTCCTCCGATACTGTCGACAATCACAGCCTTGTCGGAGCCTGGCTAGAGCTTGATAATGACGTTATATACAAGATTTCTCCCAATATGCTCTTAAGTGCACCCGAGGGTGACTATACCCTGCAGATTATAGGAAACGGAGCTGAGTATAAAACAAATGTCAGCATAAACAGAAATGAAGAAACTGTTATCGATACGAGAAATGTCAGGGTAACTAAGCCAAAAGAGGGACTTGTATCATTTGAGGTTACTCCTGCAGACGCCGAGATCTATATTGACGGAGAGCAGGTTTTTGCCGACACATCAAAGTCTGTAAGCTACGGTTATCACAATCTTAAAGTAATGGCCGAAGGCTATATCACACAGAACAAGTATCTCAAGGTAGGTACGCCTAAGTCTGTGGTGAAGATAGAACTTGAGCCCGAATCCGATGATGCAGACTCATCCTCAAGCTCGTTGTCAGACAGTTCTTCGTTCGCTTCATCGCATGAAAAGACAAATAAATCATCGAGCGCTGTTTCCGTTGCAACACTTCCCGGAAAGAGTTCTGCCGCAACGTCGGCTTCAAGCATAACCGACAAGGATAAGGTGAAAAAACAGAAGAATAAGGTTATCGAAGGTTACAAGATCTATGTGGATGAACCTGTGGGAGCCGAGATGTTTTTTGATGGAAATTATATAGGGGTGGTTCCGACAAGCCTTAAAAAGATTTCGGGAAATCATGAGATAACACTTAGGAAAAACGGCTATATTACCAAGAGTCTTCGAGTGAGCATTGATACTGATGAGTCGGATGTATCATATAATCTGGGCGAAATGACGGAAGTTAAGAAGGAAACGGAGACTAAGCACAAGGAAGAGGAGAGTCCCGTAGCTGCTTCGACTGAAAAAACGGTTGAGAAGCCGGCTGATTCCGCATCCGGTTTAACAACACATGATGCAGTTTCAAAGGACGGTTCTTCTTCATCGGGAAAGTCGGATACTTCCGCGGCAACAGAGAGAACGACGGCAACCGCTCACTATGCAAGCACAGCTTCTTCCGAGGAAGATGACAGTTCGTCTAAAAAATCAACGGCGGAAGCGGCAGCCAAGAGTTCGACAAAAGAAGACGTGACAACGACTTCCGATAAGGAAAACTCAGTAAATAAAAACAATAAAGACAAAAAAGAGGACGGCGACGACAAAGAAGAAGCCGAGAAAAACAAAGACAAAAGCGATGCGGCAAACACTGCATCAGGAGAGGAATAAATGAGATTAGATAAGTATTTGAAAGTAACAAGACTGATAAAAAGACGTACGGTTGCCAATGAAGCCTGCGATGCAGGAAGGGTTCAGATAAACGGAAGACCTGCAAAGGCATCAACAGACGTAAAGGTCGGAGATAAAATAACCATCGGATTTGGTAATAAAGATGTAAATGTAGAAGTGCTTGATGTGCGTGAAACAATACATAAAGAAGACGTGACAGAGCTCTATCGCTACATTTGACATGCTTTTATGGCATGTATTAAAATAATAATATATAAAAGCATTTGAAGAGGTACGTTATGGCGACAAAAGCACGCTACAAGAGGCGTAGTTTTCAAAATAAAGCGGGCATTGCGCTCGCATCGTGTGTGGTTATAATCCTTGCGACTGTTGTATCCATAAAGAGCATCAGTCTTTTTGAGAAGGTTAATGAGTATGAGGAGAAGGAAGCTTACCTCAATGCCCAGATTGATGCCGAAGTTGCGAGAGGCAAGGAAATAGCCGAATTTGAAAGATATACGCAGACACGAAAATATATAGAAGAAACCGCTAAGGATAAACTTGGACTGGTTTATCCCGGTGAGATTGTATTTAAAATTGAGGATAGATAATTTGCCATTATTTTGCGGAGCACAGCGCAGACAATGATACGGGGACGTATAGGTCTGCGCTTTAATTTTTTAATATGAACAGATTTGAAAACACCGTGCTTAATTATATAAGAGCCAATAAAATGGCAGTTTCCGGAGACAAGATCCTTGTGGGATTTTCTGGTGGAGCGGATTCTGTTGCGCTTTTGCTGGTCTTGTATAAGTTAAAAGAGCTTCTTGGCACAGAGCTTGTCGCGGTTCATGTAAATCACGGCATCAGGGAAGAAGCGGGAGAAGATGCTGATTTTACCCGTAGATTCTGTGAGGAAAGAAATATTAGATATTATCTGGTGGAAGAGGATGTCCCGGGAATCGCAAGAGAAAATAAACTCACCGAAGAGGAAGCGGGAAGAAATGTAAGGTACAAGGCATTTCGCACGATCGCGGAAAAAGAGGGTGCTGCAAAGATCGCGGTCGCACATCACAGAAACGATGTTGCGGAGACACTTCTTTTAAATCTCCTTAGAGGAACCGGGCTTCACGGCGCAGGCGCCATACGTCCCGTAAGAGATAATGTTATAAGACCTCTTTTGTGTGTCACGAGACAGGAAATTGAGGAGTATCTTGGGGATGAGGGAATATCTTTTTGCCATGATGCCACCAATGATGAGAATATTCATACGAGGAACAAGGTCAGAAACGAGCTTATTCCTTATATGACCGAGAATATAAATGCAGAGGCTGTAAAGCATCTGTGCAGGGCGGCGGCCGATTTTGCTCTCGCTGACGACTTTATAAGTAAGGTCACGGGAGAATTTTTTGACAAGGCGTGTACCTATGACGGAAAAAGTGTCAAAATAGAATTAAAGAAACTTAAGAGCGGAGATCTTTTTATACAAAAAAATGTGATCTTAAAGTGCTTTGAGCTGCTGACGCCAAACAGGAAGGACATTACGGCAAGTCACGTGGACGCCGTAGCGGATATCATGGGATCGGAGAGCGGAACGGCGAGTGTGGATCTTCCGTACGGACTTATCGCAAAGCGTGAATATGACGAGCTTACGCTTTCGAAAAAAGAGGCAGAGATTCTTGATAAAACGCTAGTGATAGATTTTTTTGACCGTGTAAAAAAAGATGGTAAAGTCAGCGATGACATTCCGGGAATCGGAAGGATGGAAGCCAGCGTCAGAGAGTATGTAAAAGGTGCAAGTATTCCGCGCGGTACGTATACTAAATGGTTTGATTGTGATAGAATACAAACAGCTGTCTTTAGATGCAGAAGACCCGATGATTATATATTTATAGAGATGGAAAGCGGCATTCATAAGAAGAAATTGTCGAAGTTTATGACAGATGCCAAAATTCCGATAGACAGAAGAGACAGTATCTATGTAATGGCTGACGGAGACAAGGTTTTGTGGGTCCCCGGATACAGAATAAGTGCCGATATCAAGGTGAGTGAAGATACAAAAAGTATTTTGGCTATAAATTTTTTGGATGGAGGAAAGAACGGTGGCTGAATCAGTTCGCGTTTTATTGACAGAAGATGAAGTTGACAAGAGGATAAAGGAGCTAGGAGAAGCAATAAGCAGGGATTATGAAGGTGAGACAGTGCACCTTGTATGTGTTTTAAAGGGCGGCGTGTTCTTTATGTGTGAGCTTGCAAAGCGTATCACAGTTCCTGTTACGATGGATTTTATGTCAGCATCAAGTTATGGAAGTTCAACCAAGTCAAGCGGTGTGGTTAAGATCGTAAAGGATCTCGATGAGCCTCTTAAGGACAGACATGTTATTATAGTAGAGGATATTGTTGATTCGGGAAGAACACTGTCATATCTTATCAAGATGCTCGGAGACAGAGAGCCTGCAAGCATTAAGCTCTGCACACTCCTTGATAAGCCTGAGCGCAGAGTTACAGATGTAAAGGTTGATTATACGGGATTTGAGATTCCCGATGAGTTTGTTGTAGGATACGGACTTGACTACGATCAGAGATATCGTAACCTTCCATATATCGGAGTAGTGGAATTTAATTGATTAAGCCGATAAAAATAGCTTCCGAAAGGGGAACATAAGCAATTGAACCGAAATAAAAGTTTTAACTCAATTTTTCTATTTGTAGTAGTATTACTTGTTTGTGTGATATTTATTGAATATGGCAAGAGTTTCATCTCAAGCCAGTCGGGCACATATTCCATGAATGAATTTGAGCGTGATCTTGATGAAGGCAAGGTCGCATGTGTATTGATCATGCCAAATGCGGAGACACCTACGGGATCTGTAAGAGTCAGCTTCAATAATGGAAGCGACGATGTACCGTTCTATACAACCGATGTGACCAAAGTGGAGAGCATTTGTACAGAAAATGGTGTTAAGACAGAGGTAAAAGACATTCCGTCGGAGAACGTTCTGATCAATGGGATAATCCCTGTTATCGTCGGACTTATCGTGATGGTATTTGTTTTCTCAATGTTCAGCAATATGCAGGCAAGCAGTTCCGGAAACAGCCGAATGATGAACTTTGGAAAGAGCAGAGCCAAGTTATCCACAGGTGATGACAATAAGGTGAAGCTTGATGACGTAGCCGGACTTAAGGAAGAAAAAGAGCAGCTTGCCGAGATAATCGAATTCCTGAAAGACCCCGGCAAATTCACAGCTGTCGGAGCAAGAATTCCCAAGGGTGTTCTTCTTGAAGGTGCACCGGGAACAGGTAAGACGCTCCTTGCAAGAGCTGTTGCAGGTGAAGCGGGCGTTCCTTTCTTTAGTATTTCAGGTTCCGACTTCGTAGAAATGTTCGTAGGTGTCGGTGCTTCCAGAGTAAGAGATCTTTTTATGGAGGCAAAAAAGAATGCACCTTGCATAATCTTTATCGATGAGATTGATGCGGTTGCAAGACGCCGTGGTACCGGTATGGGCGGCGGACACGATGAGAGAGAGCAGACACTTAACCAGATGCTTGTCGAGATGGACGGCTTTGGAGTGAATGAAGGAATAATCGTAATGGCTGCCACAAACAGGGTTGATATCCTCGATCCCGCTATCTTAAGACCCGGAAGATTTGACAGAAAGATTACAGTAACAAGACCTGATATCGGCGAAAGAGAGGCTATTCTTAAGGTACATGCAAATAATAAGCCACTCGGAAGTGATGTCGATCTTAAGCAGCTTGCACAGACAACTGCTGGATTTACGGGAGCTGATCTTGAGAACCTTCTTAATGAAGCGGCTATCGACGCAGCTATAGACAACAGAAAATTCATCACTCAGGATGATATAAACAGAGCATTTACGCAGGTTGGAATCGGAACCGAGAAGCACAGTAAGATTATTTCCGAGAAGGAAAAGAAGATTACGGCTTATCACGAGACAGGACATGCGATCTTGTTCCATCTTCTTCCCGATGTAGGCCCTGTACATACAATTTCTATTATTCCCACAGGACTTGGCGCAGCAGGTTATACAATGCCACTTCCCGAGAATGATGATATGTTCCTTACAAAGAATAAGATGCTTCAGGAAATCATGGTATCTCTCGGAGGAAGGATCGCTGAAGAGATCATCTTTGGTGACATCACGACAGGTGCTTCAAGTGACATCAGAAAAGCCACACAGGAAGCCAGAAGCATGGTTACAAAGTACGGAATGTCAGAGAGCATCGGTGTTGTAAACTACGATGACAATGAAGAAGATGTATTTATCGGTTATGATATATCTCATTCCAAGAAGCACAGTGAGCTTATGTCAGGCGAGATTGATAAAGAAGTAAAGACAATAATAGATAAGTGTTACGCAAAAGCAAAAGAGATTATTCTTAAGTATGAGGATATTCTGCACAGCAGTTCTGCACTCCTCATAGAAAAGGAGAAGATCGGAAGAGAAGAATTTGAAGCATTATTCGAAGGACACAACGTGGATGTCGATTATGCGGTAGAAATCTGATTCGTTGTGAAAATTGCACAAAAACTCATAGCTGTTTTTGACAAATTTGTGGAGTATTAGTCTTTACGCGGGTTTGGGTGGGTGTTAGTATAATATGCGTAACCCCCCAATACATTATATAGTTTTTTGCTATACCCCATAAGAAAGAAATACCTTCTCTTAGAAAAGACAGCTATGCTGTCTTTTTTGCTTTATGCAGATATTTATTGTTTAGTTTACGCGAATATGACCGATGGGAATGACTTTATGAATGAGAGAGCGTTTTTCCACGATATGACCTTAGACTACCTAAGGCCTGCGGAACCGGACAAAAACAGAAAGGTAGATATAAGATTCAGGTGCAGGAGGGCTGAGGCATCTGAAATTATTCTCGTGTGGAAAGGCGAAAGGCATCCCATGACATGTTCGGAGACATCGGGAGAGTTTGACTATTACGATGCATCCGTAAATGCAGGAGAAGAGCCTGCGAGTTATTATTTTGAAATTGAAGGATTGGACGGCAGCTTTTTTTACTATGATAAGAGAGGTGCCGTTACCAATATAATGGAGAGTATGAATTTCAAGATATATCCCGGTCTGTCAACGCCCAAGTGGGCCAAGGGCGCGGTGATATATCAGATATTCGTGGAAAGATTCTGTAACGGAGACAAGGATAATGACGTTGTCTCCGGTGAATATTCTTATTACGGAAGACACGTACAGAAGGTAGAGGATTGGGGAAAGTATCCCGATCCGCAGTACGATTTCGGAGAATTCTATGGCGGCGATCTTAAGGGCGTAATGGATAAGCTTGATTATCTAAAGGACCTTGGGATAGATGCAATCTATTTTAACCCCTTGTTTGTATCGCCTTCCTGTCACAAGTATGATACCCAGGACTATGATCATATCGATCCTCATTTTGGCAAGATTGTCGATGATGGCGGAAGCGTGCTTGGAAATAATGAGCACGATAACAAGAAAGCAACCAAATATATCAAGCGCGTCACCGATCTTAGAAACCTTGAAGCAAGCGATAAGTTATTTGCGGAGCTTGTAAGCGAAGCGCATAAGCGAGGAATCAAGGTTATATTGGACGGTGTATTCAATCACTGCGGATCTTTTAATAAGTGGATGGACAGAGAGCGCATCTACGAAAACAGTAAAGGCTATGAACCCGGAGCCTATGTTTCCAAGGACAGTCCGTATCACGATTTCTTTGCGTTTACGGGCGATGCGTGGCCTTATAATCCGCATTATGATGGCTGGTGGGGATATGATACGCTTCCCAAGCTAAATTACGAGGGTTCCAAGAAGCTTGAAGAATACATATTAAGTATCGGAAGAAAGTGGGTATCACCTCCGTATAATGCAGACGGTTGGAGACTTGACGTTGCGGCTGATCTTGGACATTCGCAGGAATATAACCATTATTTCTGGAAAAGATTCAGGGAAGAGGTAAAAAAGGCCAATCCCAAGGCGATAATCCTTGCTGAACAGTACGGCCCCGCAGCAAGCTGGCTGAGGGGCGATGAATGGGATACGGTCATGAACTATGATGCTTTCATGGAGCCTGTAACGTGGTTTCTTACAGGAATGGATAAGCACAGCGACGAGTTTAAGCCGACCCGTATAGGGAACGCCAGAGAGTTTTTTGACACAATGTTATATATAGGCGGTGAGAATTTCACCATGCCTTCCCTGTATACGGCAATGAATGAGCTGTCTAATCACGATCATTCGAGATTTCTTACAAGGACCAGTCAGAAGGTCGGAAGGAGCAGTACGCTTATGGCGTCGTCCGCAAATACCGGAATAAGTAAGCCCGTGATGAGGGAAGCGGTTATGATCCAGATGACATGGCCCGGCGCACCGACGATCTATTATGGCGACGAGGTAGGGCTTTGCGGATTTACGGATCCGGACAACAGGAGAACTTATCCGTGGGGCAACGAAGACCTTGAGATGCTTGAATATCATAAGAAGATGATAAAAATTCACAAGAAACACAAGGAATTCTCAGAAGGCTCGATAAGGGAACTGTATGCAGACTTTAATTTCCTTGCATATGGGCGTTTTAACAGAACAGCGGCATCTGTTGTGGTGATCAACAACAATGACTATGAAGTTACAAAAGAAATAGATGTTATGCCAATAGGAATTCCGAAGGATGCGCTTCTTACGCAGATCATGCTTACCGACGGAATGGGATTTATAGATAATGCGGTAGATGTAAGGGTGAAAGACGGCATACTTACGGTCACGGTATCGAGAAAATCAGGCATTATCCTGCGCTATGACAGTACTTCACCCAGATCGGCGGAAGGATTCTGGGCTGACAACTTCATTAGCTTTGAATGATTGTGAAATGATTAACTTTATTTTTTAGGAAGGGAAGTATATAATAGATTTAGTCGTTCAATAAGGCGTGGGGATAGTGAAGCGCCTACAAAAATATAATGTAAGGGAGATAAACTATGTTAGTATCCGCAAAAGACATGCTTGTAAAAGCAAAAGAAGGTCACTACGCAGTAGGACAGTTTAACATCAATAACCTTGAGTGGACAAAGTCAATTCTGTTAACAGCTCAGGAGCTTAATTCACCTGTTATTCTCGGTGTATCTGAGGGTGCTGGTAAGTACATGACAGGATTTGAGACTGTATCAGCAATGGTTAAGGCAATGGATAAGGGCCTTGGAATTACAGTTCCCGTTGCTCTTCACTTAGATCATGGTACATACGACGGATGTTATAAGTGCGTTGAGGCCGGATTCACATCAATCATGTTTGATGGCTCACACTATGATATCGAGGAGAACGTTGCTAAGACAACAGAGCTTGTAAACGTTGCTCATCATCTCGGACTTTCTATCGAGGCTGAAGTTGGTTCAATCGGCGGAGAAGAAGACGGAGTAGTAGGAATGGGTGAGTGTGCAGATCCCAACGAGTGTAAGAGAATCGCTGATCTTGGTGTAGATATGCTTGCAGCAGGTATCGGTAACATTCACGGTAAATATCCTGAGGGATGGCCGGGACTTAGATTTGACGTTCTTGATGCTATCCAGCAGAAGACAGGAGCTATGCCTCTCGTTCTTCACGGTGGTACAGGAATTCCTGCTGATATGATCAAGAAGGCTATCTCACTTGGTGTTTCAAAGATCAACGTTAACACAGAGTGCCAGCTTTCATTCGCAGAAGCAACACGTAAATATGTAGAAGCAGGTAAGGATCTCGAAGGTAAGGGATTTGACCCTCGTAAGCTTCTTGCTCCCGGTGCTGATGCTATCAAGGCAACAGTTAAGGAGAAGATGGAGCTTTTCGGATCGGTTGGAAAGGCTTGAGTGTTTATTTCCGTGGGCAACTTATAAAATTTCGAGGCGAAGCCGCTTGGCTTCGCCTTTTTATCAAGTACAGGAGTGAAAAATGCATAACGAACTTACCAAAAAAGATATAGAAGATATGGAAGCGGAGATCGAACACCGCAAGATCGTTGTAAGAAAAGAATTGCTTGAGCATGTAAAAGAAGCGCGTGCACAGGGAGATCTTTCCGAGAACTTCGAATACTATGCCGCAAAGAAAGCAAAAAACCAGAATGAGAGCAGGATCAGATTCCTTGAGAGAATGATCAAGACAGCTAAAGTTATTGATGATGACAGCAAGGAAGATCAGGTAGGAATGAATAAGTCTGTGACTGTTGTTCTGGATGAAGATAAAAGCGAAGAAACGTATAAAATTGTTACAACAATGAGACAAAATTCTTTGAAAGGCCTCATCAGTATTGAGTCTCCGCTTGGAAAACAATTGCTTGGACATAAGGTAGGAGACCATGTTACTATTAAAGTAAGCGATGAATATAGTTACGGTGTAACGATAACAAAAATAGAAAATACAGGATTAACTGACAACGACAAAATAAGAGATTTCTAATCGGTATTTCCGAGATGGAGGTATTATGCACGCATTTCAACCGGTAAACCCTGAAGATATCGAAGAGGGTGCGTACAGTTTTGTTGGACATAAGATAATAATTACCTGTAAGAATGGCGAAAAAACCAATGCAGTCTCCGCTCCGTGGGGCGGAGTGGGATACGTATGGAATAAAAGAGTTACTTTCATATTTGTAAGGGCAAGTAGATATACAAGGGAGTGTATTGATAACTCAGGTGAATATTCAATAAGCTTTGTAGATCAGGAGACTTATCGCGGAGCTCTCAAGTACCTTGGAATGGTATCGGGAAGAGACGAGGATAAGATTGCCGGATCGAGACTTACCGTCAATAGCTATGAAGGTATACCTTTTATTGACGAAGCCTACGAGGTAATACCTTGTAAGGTTTTATATGCGCAGCTCTTTGATGAGAGTTGTTTTATTGATAAGAATATAATCCGGGACCTGCATCTTGATGGTGAGCAGTACATTATGTATGTAGGTGAGGTACAGACGATATTGTTGAAATAACAGATCAGGCTATCTTATGAGGAATATATGAAGAACATCAAGTTGCAAAGGTTCTTTTCAAGCATTTTAATTTTTGCCGCGGTTACAATGTCTCTTTTATGTGGTTGTGCATCGGTCTCCAACAATGCACAACAGGCTGTTCTTGCGCCAAAAGAGGAGGAAGCCCGTAAAGAAATACGTATCGCTACGTGGTACGAAGATTCTTATATCATGAATTTCAAAGCCTATCTGGCTGAAAGATTTCCCGAATATGACTTTAAATATACATATGTTCAGCGAACCAACTATGAGTCTGTGATCGATTCGCAGATTTCTTATGAGGGTGCCGCTGACATTATTTTTGTAACAGAAAATATGGCAAAAAGATATGCCAGAGGCGGATATCTTGTGCCGCTTACAAAGATGGTGAACGGATTTACTCAGGAAGCACTCGATAAATTTGAGTATATGGGGGATTATTATGCGATTCCGAGTGTCAGTTCGTATGAATGCTTTTATATAAACAAAGATTATTTTGAGAAGTTTGGATTCAAACCACCTTCAGAATACACAGATTTCTATGATATGTGCGCGACAATAAGAAAGCACGGTATGAAACCGTTGTCATCGGGATTAAAAGACAAAGAGGGCCTTGCGAGCAGCGCAATGGCAATAATGCAGGCATCATATTTCAGAACACCTGAAGGTGAAAGTTTCGGAAACAGACTCGGGCAAGGAAAAGCTTCTTTTTATGAAGAGGTGTATCCGAACATGGAGCTATGGTACAAGATGATCGAGGAAGATATTTTTACCAAAGATATGTGCCTAATGGATAAAAAAGCTGCAATAAAAGAGTTTACCGAAGGTAAGACAGTTATTTTATCGGGAGGACCTGAGGACTATAACCAGATATACAAAGAAAATCCTTCAATAAATCTTGATACGATAGCGTTCGGCGGGAAGGATGACGGAACGGAACTTTTAACCGGCGGATGTGAATACGGTTTTGCAGTGGTAAACGGAAACGAAAATATAAGTGACGTACTTAAGGTGGCAAGGTCGCTTACAACGCTTATGGGACAGAGAGCCATCTGGAAGGATTCTCCCGGAAGTAAGACCTATCTTAAGAATGTCGAATTTGATATGCCAAAGGAGTTTGATAATTTAAAAAACGCACTTGAAAATAACCTCTATCTGCCCTATACGGGATGGGGATATTACAGCAGAGAGATTTCTGTTGAACTTGAAAATGAACTCCAGCAGGTTCTGCTTGGCAGAGAAGATCTTGAAGATGCTTTTAAGAGGATTGACGGAAAGGTTAAAGCAATCGTTGAAGGCAACTGATGTCTGGAGGAAATGGCATGAACGGCATACTTAAACTGTTGAAACTAAGAAGCATAAAGCACAAGCTGAAAGCTATTTTTGCCATGCTTGTGGTACTGCCTATTATTATCATCGGTATCTACGCATATGTGGTATCAAGGAGCAATGTTACGGAGCTTACACGAGCATCTATGCAGGGAAGTGCAGAGGTGATATTTAACGGTGTAGAAATGGGGATAAAAAGACAGGCAGATGTAATTAAGTTTTTTTCCTATGAGGAAGCCTTCAGAGGAGCCCTCGATCACGCGGATGCAGATCCATACACTCTTTCGGCCGTGATGACAGAAACAATCGAGCCGCTTATATGGTATTACATCGGAAGTGACAGTGATATTGATGAAATACATATCTATTCGGAAAGAATAGCGGAAGGCAGAATCGGTGATTTTCTGAGCTATCCGGAGGATGATGAAATAAAAGAGTGGTACGAGATGTGCCGTGGGGAAAACAGAAGCATATGGGTTATGAACGAAAAGGGAGAAGTCTATATCATAAAATCTCTCCTTGATGCGGCAACCACTTCAAAGATGATCGGAATGATAACTCTGAAGGTGGATAAAGAGAGTTTTTTTTCATCCACAACAAGTAACAGATATTTGGACAACGGACTTGCGATAATTGATTCATCAAATAAGATAGTCACCAGAAAAGAGCTTAGAAGCAGTGAACTTGATAGAAAAGTAATAGAAGATATTCTTGAAGGTAAGTATGCAGATAACGACGGGTTTATGTCGACGGATGACTACCTGATAATCAAGGCCGGAGAGATGGAGAACGGCTGGAAGCTATATTACTACATTGACAGCAGGGAAATGCTTGCGGATGAGATAACGATTCTTTTGGGGGATCTTATCATAGCAATAACAATACTCGCACTTGGCTTCGTGATAGCATCGCAGATGGCAAATCGTCTGTGCTCCAGAATCGAGGGATTAAATATCATTGCTGAAGACATAAAACGAGGCGATTTTGAAGTATGTATTGTCGATGAAGAAAAAGACGAGATCGGACAGCTGTATGATGCAATGATAAGTATGGCGTCACAGCTTAAGGCAATGGTTGATGAGATTCAGAGAAGAAATGAAAGGGAGTTGTTTCTTAAAGAAAGTGATATTCATTACAGAGACTGGTTGTTTGATTTCGTAGTTGAAAAAAATAATGATATTCTTGCAATCGTAGATGCAAAGAGTTTTGGAGTTGAATTCCTTACAGCCAATGCGGCGGATATTCTGGGTATTCCTTCAAAAGAACTTTTTAAGGATATAAGAAATATAAATATCGTGCAAAAACCGGGTACGGAAGACCGGCTCAGCATAATCTTTGAAAGGTGTGCTCAGACAGGTAAAGTTGAGATAGTAGATGAGATAAAACTTCACAACTTTATGAATAACACGGATCTTTATTACAGAGGCGCCGTAGCATGCACAATAGATGACAGCGGAAGAAGACTAGCGATCGCACTGTATGACAGGACACAGGAAATAAAGAAAAATCATCAGCTTCAGGAGGCATTTAATGCAGCCGAAGCGGCAAATAAAGCAAAGACAAATTTCCTTGCCAATATGTCGCATGATTTCAGGACTCCCATGAATGCAATAACGGGCTTTACACTGCTTATCGAAAAGCACTCGGATGAGCCCGAAAAAGTAAGAGAATATTCTCGTAAGATAAGTCTTGCTTCCAGAAACTTATTGGCGCTTCTTAATGAGGTGCTGGATATGAGTAAGATCGAGAGCGGAAAAACCACTCTTGATATCAAGGAAATGGCGCTTGGAATACTACTTGAAGAGATCAATTCTGTAATAGGGTATCAGGCCAAGACAAAAAGACAGAAATATATCGTTAATACAGAGAGGCTTGAACACGATGTATTTTTGGGTGACAAGCAGAGAATAAATGAGATCTTAATGAATATACTAAGTAATGCCATTAAATATACAGGTGAAGGCGGCAGGGTTGAGTTTACAATAATCGAGACAGAATCGGCAACAGAAGGCTTCAGGGATCTGACCTTTATAGTAAAGGATAACGGTATAGGAATGAAGCCTGAGTACAAGGAGAGAATATTTGAGGCTTTTTCAAGAGAAGACAGTCATGTAAATAAAGACATTCAGGGAACAGGTCTTGGAATGGCGATCACAAGAAGTCTTGTAGAGCTTATGGGCGGTACTATAAGAGTAGAAAGTGAGGAGGGAAAAGGAAGTACATTTACGGTTACATTAAGGCTTCAGGCAGTAGATGAAGCAGATGTCGGTTTCTGGAAGAGTCATGGCATAAGAAGGATTCTTTTTATCGACAGCAATCACAGCGAGTGTGAACAGCTTGCGGAGAAGCTTAATAATGACGGTGTTGATGTAATGGAGGCACCTACAGGATTTGGGGCTCTTCACCTTATAGATGTCTGCCAGGCTGAAGATACCCCTGTAGACCTTGTTCTTGTGGACCAAAAAGTACAGAATATGACGGCACCTGAGATCGTAAAAAATATAAGGGCAAAAGATAAGTCAAAATCGGCAACAACTTTGATAATAGTTATGGCGGATGATTTTGAGTCTATAGAAGACGAGGCAAAAGAGGCAGGAGCAAACGATCTTTTGCAGAAGCCGCTGTTTATATCGAGTCTTAAGCAGTCACTGAATGATATTGCAAAGAGGATAATGAAGGCAGATCATGAAGAGAAGGAAAATCCGCTTAAAGGAATGAAATTCCTTGCTGTTGAAGACAATGATATCAATGCGGATATTTTGGCAGAGCTTTTTGCCATGGAAGGAGCGTCGGTTATAAGATGCGTAAACGGACAGGATGCGGTAGAGAAAGTTAAGAGTTCGAAGGAGGGCGATTTTGATATGATCCTGATGGATATTCAGATGCCGGTTTTGAACGGATATGAAGCAACTATCCTGATACGCGGACTTAAGGATGAATGGGCCAGAAAAATACCTATCATCGCCATGACTGCAAATGCCTATGCCGATGATATCCAAAAGAGCTATGATTCAGGTATGAACGCACACATATCAAAACCTATTGATATAAGAGTTGTCGAAAAGACAATAATGGAGTTTAAAAAAGCGTGAAATTATGAGAAAATAGGGAGTGCAGAGACTTAGATGCACTCTCTGTTTTTATTTCTTTTTATATCATGACAATTTATCTTTTTTTGAGAGGAGAGACTTATATGAATGGCATAAAAAAAGTAATTGATGATATTTTCTGGATTGGCGGAAGTGACAGGAGATTGGCACGATTTGAAAACATCTTTCCGATTCCCGAAGGCGTTTCATATAACAGCTATTTTATTGATGATGAAAAGACAGCGGTTTTTGACACTGCCGATATAACAATTTCGGACCAGTATCTGGAGAATTTAAGGACAGTAATTTCGGGTAAAAAATTGGACTATCTTGTGGTACTTCACATGGAGCCCGATCACTGTTCTCTTATAAACACTGTAGTTACGATGTTTCCTGAGGTTACAGTGGTTGGATCAAGCAAAACTTTTGAGTTTATGAAGCAGTTTTTTCCCGAGTCAGAAAACTACCAAAAGCTTGAGGTAAAAGAGGGGGATGAACTTACAACAGGAAAGCATACATTTAAGTTTGTAGCTGCTCCTATGGTGCACTGGCCTGAGGTTCTTATGGCATATGATGTGACATCGAAAGCTCTTTTTTCGGCAGATGCATTTGGAACTTTCGGAGCGCTTGATGGCGGACTGTTTGCGGATGAGTATGATTTTGAGAAAGATTTCCTTGATTCTGCAAGAAGATATTATGCAAATATTGTAGGAAAGTATGGCATGCCTGTTCAGACGGTTCTTAAGAAGGCTGCCGGACTTGATATTAAGATGATACTTCCTCTCCACGGACCTGTATGGAGAGATAATTTGGGTCAGATTCTCGATAAATATCAGAAGTGGAGCACATACACGGCAGAGACAGACGATATCGCAGTAGTTTACGGAAGTCTTTACGGACATACAGCGAGTGCTGCCGAAGCGGTTGCAGCTTCTGTAAGAGAGAAGACGGGAAAGAACGTCAAGGTATATGACGTTTCCGGAACAGATGTATCTTACCTTATCGGAGAAGTATGGAGATGCAGCAGGATCGTTCTTATCTGTCCTACATATAACGGCGGAATCTATCCTCCGATGGAAGCGTTTATAAACGACATGATCGCGCTTGGTGTTCAGAACAGAATCTTTGCACTTGGACAGAACGGTACATGGGCACCTGTGACAGTTAAGCTTATGACGGATAAATTACAGACACTTAAGAATGTAAAAATACTTGAAGATAATCTCACAATAAAGAGTGCACTTTCAAAAGCCGATGAAGACGCGGTTGCAGCCTTTGCCGGCGCTGTTGCAAATTCAAGTCTTTAAGTATAAACTCAAAAAAGAAATAAAATATAAGAAATAACGTACCATGAGGCGGAGGGAAGTTGTGAAAAGAAGTAATACTATTAAGATGGTCTTCGGGATCATATTGACAGCGGGAGTAATTTTTGGAGCTGCCGGAACGTATGATGCATTAAATGCAGGAAAGGGCAGTGTTGCGGAAGCTGCCGGAAGAGTTGTAAGCATCGATTCATGTACTATTTCCGGAGACAGCGTAGTTGTTGATGTTTCTGCAGAGAATTTACCGGGATCCGATGACGGTAAATATTACCTTTATGCAGATGAAGTATATCAGGACGGCGTGACGGGCGAAGTTGTTGCGACAACAGATAAGGGCAAAAAAGCTACATTCAAATTTGACCTTGCACTTGGAAAAAAGGAATCAAATCTTTCAAAGAAATTTCTTGTTGCTGTAAAGAGTGGCGGTTCAATGGTTCAGGTAAGTGATGAACATTACATCACAAATCCCGAAGCTATAGCAAGTAAAACGGTCGGAAGAAATGACCACGGTATAAAGGGTATTCTTCCAAACGATGCGGATGCCGCAACATTTAAAGATCTTGGCATTGCTCAGATGGTATATAACCTCTACATGGGTGATATAGTCGGACCTTCAACAAACGGAGCTTATCCTACGACAGAGTTTTCGTATGACGGAAAGACATATCAGTTTAATACGGCTGCACTTCAGCAGTATGACGGCTTTGTAAGATGGTGTTCCATCAATAATTTTCAGCTTACGCTTACTATTTTGAATAATAAGACAGAAGCAGGGGCAGATCTTATACATCCTCTTTCTAGAGATGCTCACGTATGTCCGGGATATGCCATGAACACCAAAGAGGATGCAGGTACACAGCATCTTAAGGCCATCGCTGCATTCCTTGCACAGAGATATTCGGGCGGACAGTTCGGAACTGTGGATAACTGGGTAATCGGAAACGAAATAAATGCAAGAACAGAATGGTATTACATGGACTCAACAAATCTTGAGCTCAATGTAAGTGAATATGTGAAAGCATTTAGAATATTCTACAACGGTATCAAGAGTGTAAATGCAAATGCAAGAGTATATAACTCTATAGATCAGGAGTGGAACAGAAAGTCCAATCCGGGATGTTTCCTTGCAAAAGAATATCTTGATAGATTTAACTATTACATCAGACGTGAAGGAAACGTAGACTGGTCACTTTCGGTGCACCCTTACAATGCACCTTTGTTTGACCCTTACGCTTGGAAGCAGCAGTCACAGTATGTAAATACTTCTCTTTCCACACCTTATATTACCATTGAGAATATCTATCTTCTCACAGATTATATGAATCGTGCGGAAATGCTTAATCCTGCGGGCAATGTAAGACAGATCTCACTTTCTGAGATTGGTTATACATCAAGCTTTGGAGAGGACGCACAGCTTGCATCAATCGTGTATGCATATACAATGGCTAAGAGCAATCCATATATCACAAGCTTTATCCTGTTTAGAGAGACGGATGATGCACATGAAATGGAGAGCCATATAGCACAGGGACTTAAAAATCTTGACGGAAGCAAGAAACAGTCTTATGATGCTTACAAGTATATGGATACAAAAGAGGCAGGAACTTACAAGGCAAAAGCATCCAAGATAATCGGACAGGATGTTGATGCATTGGTAGCAAACAGAACATTTATGAGCAGAAACGGTTGGTTCTTGAACGACTGAAATAAGTGCAGAGTTTTATGACTTACCTGACTGCATTAGACTCGACACATCCGTAAGGGTGTGTCGTTTACTATAAGGATAAATAATATGAGCAGATCAAGAGATAAGGAACTTGAGACACTAAACAAAATAACGGGGATGCAGAAGGATCTTCTTGGAAGTCTTTACGGAGATTTCTTTTCGGCACCTGTTTCCAAACCTTCTGAAAAGGCCGAGAATATCGAAAGAAAAGATGATACAAAAAAATCTGCCGGCGAAGCACCGTCGGAAGATAGGGTTGATGCGGTAAAAAATGCGCAGAATGCACTGGATGAAGCGAAGGCTCTTTTTGCGGCAGACGGTAATCTTAATTCTCCCGAAGAGAAAAAGGATGAAGAACCTGAAGAAGATCCGATGGAGGCGCTTGATAAGCTTATCGGACTCGGAAGTATAAAAGATGATGTCAAAGAACTTACGGCTTTTGTCAAAGTTCAGAAGGCAAGACAGGAGCAGGGACTTAAATCCGTACCTGTATCTTTGCATCTTGTATTTACAGGTAATCCCGGAACGGGAAAGACAAGCGTTGCAAGGATAATCGCAAAGATCTACAAGCAGATAGGCGTACTGTCTAAAGGACAGCTTGTTGAAGTGGACAGATCGGGACTTGTTGCCGGATATGTCGGACAGACCGCGATCAAAACTTCGGAACAGATCAAAAAGGCAATGGGCGGAGTCCTCTTTATTGACGAAGCGTACGCGCTTTCCCAGAAGGATGATGCTTTTGGTCAGGAAGCCATAGATACTATCCTTAAAGCTATGGAAGATAACAGAAAAGATTTTGTTGTGATCGTTGCCGGATATACGGAACCTATGAAGAAATTTATAGAGAGTAATCCGGGACTAAAGTCAAGATTCAACAAATATATAGAGTTCCCCGATTATTCGGTGGATGAACTTGAAGAAATATTCTACATGAACTGTGATAAATACGATTACAAAGTAGAAGAAGATGTAAAGCATCAGATACGTGCGCTTATCACATCAAGGAAACTGGGAAGCATCGATAATTTTGCAAATGCAAGGGAAATACGAAATCTTTTTGAAGAGATAATAACAAATCAGGCCAAGCGTGTTTCGTCCCTCGAATCGCCGTCAAACGACGATATGATGACGATAAGTATCGATGATCTCAAAGATCTTGCTTAAGTGGAATAAAATGAGCCATAGATTAACAGGGTATTGAAAAATAGTAATATGGCTGATATAATCAAATTTGCTGTCAGATTATTATCGGCAGCACAACGGAATGTGGCTCAGTTTGGTAGAGCGCTGCGTTCGGGACGCAGAGGCCGCAGGTTCGAATCCTGTCATTCCGACTCAGTATTTTCAAGGGTTTGCAGATTTGCAAACCCTTATTTTTTTATCTCAGTTCTAACTTTTTTCTAACTTTTTCTATTTATTCCAAGGTTATCATTTTTGCATTTTATTTGAATGATATTTGTTATTGACCAGTATATTCCTTTAGAGGGATTATGCCATTCATCGTATTAGAGATTTCTTTCTTTGCTTCTTTGTCCTTAACTTTTGCATAAATCTTTAGCGTTGTATTAATGTCTGCATGTCCGACCCACTTCTGAATACTTTTTACATCCATTCCCTGATGTACCAGAATTGATACACACGAACTCCTAAGGCCATGAAAGGTAATATTCTGAGGGAGTTCAGGAATTTTTGTTATTAGTTTTCTAAAAGTCTTACTTGGATGATCAGGATAAAAAAGCGACCCATCAACATGTTTGAAGATGTAGTCGCTTTCAATATAATCGTTTCCATAGAGGATTCGATAGTTATTCTCTTTATCCTTTAATTTCTGGAACATCTCTATCTGCTCATCGGTGATTGGATATACTCTTGAACTAGATACTGTTTTAGTGGTATTAGCTCTTGTAATGGTGGTGCCTTTCGTTACAGTATGATTGATCTTCATGTACTTGTTCTTAAAGTCTATTGTCTGCCAGCGAAGTCCAAGAACCTCTTCTCGCCTAAGTCCAAAAAACAAAGTCACATAAAACAGTTCATATAATTCATGGTCTTTGATTCTACTCAGGAATAACTGAGCTTCTTCATAAGAGAAGAATTCATCATCTGTGTTCTTGTCTTTAACATGTTTTGCTGCGAGGTTTTTGTTGATTACAACTTCTTTTACAGGGTTATAAGTAATAATGCCTTCTTTATGAGCCTGCTCCATAACACTGCCAAGAAATACTTTCGTATCTTTTACTGTACGAGGCTGAACATTGTATACTTCAAATAAGTTATCCAGGAAATTCTCAACCATGATTTCGTTGATGTTTTTTACCTTTGTGTCTCCGAAGTATTCCTTAATCTTTTTTCCCCTATAATAATACGAAGAATATGTTGTATCGGACACTTCACGTTTCTTTTTGGAAAGAACTTGATCTGTAAAATCTGAAAGAGATATATTCCTATCTATCGTAGCAGATGTCTTCCTACTAATTAGTTTCATCCTTGTTTCAGAAGCTTTTTTGATATTCTCAGGTGTATCTGTAAGCTTAGTGGCTATCCATTTTTTCTCAGACTTCTTAACACCATCTTTAAGAATATTCTGAGAGATTACTATATACAGAAAGCCTCTTTTTCCCTGAATTCCCGGAGCTCTTTTTCCGTCTTTCCTAGGTCTTGCCATCCTCAGCCCGCCTCCTTAACAAATTTCACATCAGGATACATGAATTCCAAAAGATATAACTTTGGAACTCTGTACTTTCCAGCAATCATCATAGATTTAATTGTGCCGGTCTTAAGATAACCGTATACCGTATTTTTTCCAATCTTTAAGATCTTCATGATGTCATTAATGCTTAACACATCACTATACTCGGTTAACATATTTGCATATTCCATATTAGCTTGCCCTCCATTCTTTATTTTCTCTGTTCTCTTTAATCATTTCCTTCACGGCTTCGTAGGGTGTGGGATCATAAACTCCACATGCATCTCTTCGATCCAGCATTGCCAGTTTCAGTTTGCGATTAGCTCGCTGCTTTGTTCGTGTTTTCATTTTTATCATCCCCCTTTTCAAACACACTTATAGAGCTTTGATAGTAACGGCGACATCTGTTTTTCAGGAAACTCCGGGTTCTTATGAACCAAATTATTATTGTTTTCTATAGTTTATTATAAATTATATTACTTTAAGCTATAATTATAATATCAATATTATTTTAATGTGTCAATATTAGTATATGCTATATTTATATAATTAATATATTTCTTTTATATAATGTGATAAAATATAGCTTATATTAAGAAGGGAGCAGTGCTATGACTGATAAAGATAATCTATTTGGTGAACGTCTCAAGTCGTTACGTTCTATGCGTGGAAATAAGTCACAGAAGGAGTTTGCTGAAGAATTAGGCATTCCTCAACCTACATTGTCTTCCTATGAGAGCGGGAAAATAAAGCCTACTGTTGATGCGATAATAAATATTGCTGATAAATGTGGGATTTCAATGGATTGGCTTTGTGGACGAGATGAAACTTTCCGTCTTGGCAGTCTTGGGGATGTACTATCATTCTTTCTAGAGATATTTGAGACAGAGGAGTTTTCAATAAAGACAACAGTCCATAATCGCGTTGATATAGAGAGAAAAGATGCTACTGATGATAATGATCGAAATTGGGTTGATTTGAAAGTTTATTACAATGAGACCTTCAATAATCCAAAAGCAATTTTGAATCAAGATTTATGCGATGTTATAGAAAAAGCGTATATGCTTACGAACGAACTGCGCGGATTTGAGCGTTCTCAGGAAAGCTATGAACGCGAGAAGCAGTACTATATTGATTCCTGGCGCGATATTCCAATTACTAAAGTTGATCATTCAGGTATTCCGATTGAAGAGCAAAGAAAGCGAATGCTAGAACTGATGAAGGCTGAATGGGAAGCTCTGGAAAAGACAGATAAATAAACCAATAGATAGCAATAGTGAATAATAAGAACCTGATTTATTGAAGAATCAGGTTCTTATTATATTTAACTGCTTTACTTATAATTTTTTTTTTTAATTTCTTCGATATATATATGGGAGTATTTAGGTAACTTTTGAAAGAGCAAACTAAGAAGCTTTTCAACTATTCTTTTAAACACATAAGTGTGGTACGTTGTGTTATTTAGCCATAATGACCATACCTCCGATTGTAAGAATATTTCAATTGTTGTTAAAGAATTGATTTTCGTGATATTATAAACGTAGTAACGAATATTTTTGAAATGGAGGGACTGTGTATGAGATATGCTATGAAAAATCTTTTTAAAGTTCTATGTGTCTTTACTATTATAGTTACATTAACTCTGTTTTTAAATCCATTAGATATTAAAGCTGCTCCGGCAGATCCTGTTTCAAGTGTGTCAATTGAACGATTAGAGTTTTCGGGTGGACATGCAGTATTTACGGTAAGAGTTGTTGGATATGGTAGTACATATGCAATAATAGATGGTAAAAGTGTACAGGTACGGACAACAAGACTTATAGGAAATCCAGTAACTACGTTTATTTATACGGTTGATTGCGGTGTTGTTGGAACAGGAACCCATAGATTTATATTTAGAGCAAAATCATTGAATAGACCGTGGAATACGGTAACGCAAAACTGGATATTTGATAGGTGATGATATGATTGGTATAAATAATATAAATAATAGGAATGTAATTAATGCTTCAAATTGTTATAAGAATACGACGGAAACATTTGTTATGCCTAAGTGTCCGCCTGAAAACGGTGCAATATCACAGATTTATGAAACTAAACGAAATATTTTTATAAATATTACTCCTGAAAATGATGGAAAAATGACTGTAGATATTATTTCACCTAAAAATCATGAAATAATGGAGCACTATGTTGTTAATCCATCAGAGATTCAACCGGATAATGCAAGTTATGTTGAAATGCTTGCATTGGAGAAATATTTGGTTATGAAAGGCGAATGTGAGTCGGTTTTATCAGGTTTTTTGACAATACTTTATGAAAAAGAAGATTTGAACGAGAAGGCTAATCATTTAGACGAGATAAAGAAATCTTCTGACAATTCATTGAAGTACTTGTCATTTGATGAATACTTAAAAGATCGAAAAGCAACATATGCAATACTTAATTGGAAAGCAAAAAAGAAAATGATATAAAACACTAATGATAAAAAGTGGTTGTCAGATCAGATAGCCACTTTTATTTTATTGTTTTTTTTATATTTAACTGTTTAATTTATATTTTTTTTTTAAATTTATTCGATATATATGGGAGGTATAAAAAATGAATACATCATTTAATCCAGTATGTTCTTTATCACAGTCATATTTATATTCATCTGTAAAAAGCAACACTGTAACAAATAATGATTTAACAAAATCATCTGATGTAAAACCAGTACCTGACCAGACGAGTACAGCCCAGGGCAATTTAATTCAATTAGATTATGCTATATGCGGCGAAGGCGGAAATCCTGATAAGCCATATTGCAAGTTTTATAAACCTACAGATTATTCTGAAGATAATCCTATTTATATTGCAAAATTATATTCGTGGGATAATTCAGAGCCTATTACTAAAGAAATTCATATAAACGAAATTGATTTTTCTCAAATTGACAAATATGAAGCTTTTTCATATGGAATCTATTTGCAAGAACATGGTAAATGTAATTACCTTGATGACATGGTAATTGCATTTGAACATGCTAATGATAATGCATCAAATAAAGAATCTAATTTTAATAAAGTAAATATCATAGATTCTATAAAAGAATTTATGAATTGATGATTCTTGTAACATCCGGACAGGATTCTTGAATTATCCGGACACGTAATCTTTTATTATCCGGACAAGCATTCTTGAAACATGCGGACAGCCATTCCTGAATCATCCGGACAAATGACATCTCACATTGATCTTCTTAGAATGTAATTAATTACATTCTAAGGAGGGTATGAAATGAGGTGTCTTGATACTATGAAAGTTACTGAAATCCTTCGCCTGAGGGAAATGGAGCTCAATCTACGAGATATAGCATCAGCTGTAGATTGCTCCAAAACTACCGTTGGCGAAATTCTTAACAGATGCAAGGACTGTGGACTAACCTATGAAGAA
>NZ_FMUR01000012.1 GCF_900101605.1 Butyrivibrio hungatei | reverse complement strand
AGTCCTTGCATCTGTTAAGAATTTCGCCAACGGTAGTTTTGGAGCAATCTACAGCTGATGCTATATCTCGTAGATTGAGCTCCATTTCCCTCAGGCGAAGGATTTCAGTAACTTTCATAGTATCAAGACACCTCATTTCATACCCTCCTTAGAATGTAATTAATTACATTCTAAGAAGATCAATGTGAGATGTCATTTGTCCGGATGATTCAGGAATGGCTGTCCGCATGTTTCAAGAATGCTTGTCCGGATAATAAAAGATTACGTGTCCGGATAATTCAAGAATCCTGTCCGGATGTTACAAGAATCATCACCTCAAGGAGGTTTTAAACGATTTCAACCTTGTCTGTCATCGCTGATAAAGTTTGACAAAGTCTGATAAATATCATTTGTCAAGCCTCCAATTTTCCCCAAATAAACAGGCTTTTTATTCATCAAGCCATAACAAACTTGGTCAGACTTTGTCAGCGGTTTTTGCAAAAAAATACCCCGAAAGGGATGTCCTTTCGGGGTGAAAATACTGTGTTTTCGGGCTTTCTCGGCTCTCTGATTATCTCTTTGAGAACTTTTTGATGTGATGAAGTGCCTTATTTAAGGCTTTTTCACCTCAAGTTGCTGTATACCTGCTGCGTACGGTAGAAAGCTCAGGGCTATTGTATGCGGCTGGTGGCAACATTACTATTCTTTTCTGGTAAACCAGCCAGGAGCTTTGTGTGACAATCTCACAAGGCTACCATCTTTGTAAATTGCAAATCTCCTAAAATCTTCTGTGTTATCATATACCGCAACAAGATTACAAAGAGGAAGGACTTTCCAGAAAACTTCTAATGAAGCGATATATCTTCTTTCGATATCTGCCTCAGCTACTCCATGTCCACCTTGTGATACTCTTTTTGCAACACGCTCTTTTGCAATCTCAACACTATCTAATCCAATGTAATGCATTTCAATTAAATAGCCATTCTCTTTTGCCCTTGTAATATTTCTAATCACTGAATTACCACACAATGTAGTTTCTTGGTTAAAGCTTACTCCATTTTCAATATATGAGTTAAGAAGCGAAACTGCTCTTTTCCCGGCTTTGAAAATATCAGCCAGACTCTTCCAATCTCCTCCAAATTCCTTAAGTATCTCATCCGCATTTACTCTGTTTTCACATTTAAGATCCGGATCAAGCTGATATAACGTAGATTTACCTGCGCCATTAACTCCCGCAACTATAGTAAACTTTTTCATCTACTCAAAAAAGATTCCTTTCAACAACTTCTTTTTGCCTTCTTTGTAGTAAAAAATCTCCTACCATCTCATAGAAATCTTTTTCTTCTTCAGTCTCACTCTCAAGAACAAGCTGTAAAGTATCCTTAGGATTTAATTTAGCTATTTCTTTATAGATATCACTATATTTTTTTACATCACACATAGACGTACCTCGTAAATCAATACAATAATTTTAAAAAAGAGAGTTCACGCATGAACTCTCCGGTCTATGGGCATCTCAAGATTCCATAGCGCATCCACTACATAAATCGCTCACTTATTAGGCTGTGCATCACCTTTAATAGAATAGCCAAGCTCCACGCTCGGCTAGGTCCCAAGTGTTATTCGCACCTGGCAACTCTGTTATTGATATAATAGCATATTTATAGGTTTTTTCAAGTTTGATCCATCATTTTCTCAATCAACAAAGTTGTAGAATTCTACACTTTTAGCGATTACTATAATTCAATAAAAAACACCCCAGGACAATTGCCCTGAGGTGTAATAAGTCGTATTTGATTGTACAAAGACGTAATACGTTGTGAAACGATTATCTCTTTGAGAACTTTTTCAATGTCCTAAGTACCTTGTTTTGGGCATTTGGAGGACGAGTTGCTGTTTACCTGCTGCGTACGTTAGAAAGCTCAGGGCTACTGTATGCTGCTGGTGGCGACTTTAATAACTGCGATCAAAAATAATACTCTGATTTTACTTTCTACTCATTAAATCTTTGTTTGTCTTTTGTATGATTATCTTCGAATATATCTTTCTTAGCGGAGCACACGGGACTTAAACCAAAGGTTCACAATGTACCCACAGCTCTAATTAATCCGTTATTTCTCCTCCAGCCTCTCTAAGATCAAACAATGAAACGATCTTAAACTCTTTCTTTTCAGTATCCACATCCCTAAACCAGATGCTTCCACTATTGATACATGCGCCCTGCCAGTTCGCCCATAGATCTGATATGTCCCATGATGCAAGTGCGGTCATCTCTTCCTCATTAAATGCTTTTTTAAGAATAGGTATGCTTATCGTTATTCATTTTACTAAAATGTTTATGCCACCGGTAGGATTTCCTCACATATTGCACGGATCTCTTCACTGAAAACAGTATCTTTTGGCCAGATGAAGGTAAAATCATGTTTTACCCTAAAGTCGTCAAGGGGGATTGTTTTCAGATATCCGGACTGCAGTCCGGATGCAACCGCTGCTTTATATAAAAAGGTGATGCCACAGTCTTTTTCAATAAGGCTTATTATGGCATGCATGTTCTCCACCTGGATAAAATTCCTAAAATCACTTGTAGAGTAATTGTTCAAGGCAAGAGCTCTTTCTAATATATTGCGCGTTCCTGAACCGGGTTCTCTTATAAGAATTCGCTCGGGAAAGAGATCTTTTATCACGCGCGGTTTCTGAGTGAAAGAGTGCTTTGCCGAACAGACAGAAACAAACTCTTCTTTGCTAAAAAGCAGCGTTTCATAATCATTTTCAGGAAAATATCCTTCTACAAGTGCAAAATCTATAACCCCCTCGGAGAGTTTTTTAAGAAGCTCCGATGTGTTGCCAAATGTAATCTTAAGATTAGTATCCGGGTGATTTTTTATGTAATCACTGATCGGATCAGCAATTATGTATTCTCCTATGGTCATGGTGACACCAAAAGAGATGTCTTTTAAGCCATGGTTATTCTGTGAAAGTATTTCTTTGAGACTTTCATCATCATTTTTTATCTGATTCATTTTTTTATACAGGAGTTTTCCGTTGTCAGTTAGAAAAAGTTTTTTTCCATCCTGAGTAAACAGCTTTGTCCCGTATTCATTTTCAAGATGATGTATGTGTTGAGAAACAGCGGGCTGAGTAATATTCAGCTCCTTAGCCGCCTTGGTGAAATTGAGGTGTCTGCAAACGCAGAGGAAAGTATCTATTCTGAAATCCAGCATAATCAGTCCTCCCTAACGATAAGAAATGTTTATGGATATATAATAATATATAATTTTATCTTTTTCAAAAGACAGAATATAATAAGACCTACGAAAGAACAGATTAAAAAGAGAGAGAGGTCTTGAGATGGATTTTTTGAAAAAGAATTACATGGGAGTAATAGTATGCTTCACTATTGCAGTTCCTTCATGGCTCCTGGGAAAGCGCTTCCCTGTCGTTGGCGGAGCGGTGATTGCAATCATTCTGGGCATGATAATAGCCCTGTTCTGGAATGACAAGGGGAAGGCGGCTGATGGAATAAAGTTCACATCAAAGATAATTCTGCAGGAGGCTGTTGTCCTCCTTGGATTTGGTATGAATCTTTCGGTCGTTCTTCAGACCGGGAAACAGTCACTTCCTATAATTATCTGCACGATTTCAACATCGCTTATCCTATCATGGATTCTTCATAAGGTTATGAATATCAAAGGAAACACAGCTACTCTTATCGGAGTTGGCTCATCAATATGCGGCGGCTCAGCAATAGCAGCTACGGCTCCTGTCATTGATGCGGATGATGATGAAGTGGCACAGGCAATTTCTGTGATATTTTTCTTTAACGTGCTGGCAGCACTTCTTTTTCCTTCGCTGGGAAAGCTTATAGGTTTTGATATCACAACAGGAGAGACTTTCGGTATTTTTGCGGGAACTGCAGTTAATGATACTTCTTCCGTCACCGCAGCTGCATCAACCTGGGATAGTATGTGGAACCTGGGGAATCAGACTCTTGATAAGGCAGTTACGGTCAAGCTTACAAGAACACTGGCTATCATACCTATTACACTGGTACTTGCGTATCTGAGGGCAAGGGAAGCAAAAAAGGATGGAAGTTCGACAAATGGCTTTAGCTTTAGAAGAGCATTTCCGATGTTCATAGTCTTCTTTGTGATTGCTTCAATTATCACAACTATTTGCTTGAGAGCAGGTGTCCCTTCTTATGTTTTTAAGCCACTTAAGGAACTTAGCAAGTTCTTTATAATAATGGCCATGGCTGCTATTGGCTTGAACAGTAACATAATCAAACTAATTAAATCAGGTGGGAAGCCGATTTTGCTTGGTGGCTGTTGCTGGATCGGAATAACAGTTGTCTGCCTTTTGATGCAGCATGTAATGGGAATATGGTAAAGACCTGAGTCTGAATAAAGTTCCACATTACGGTTCTCCCTTACAGCACTTGCCGGTGGTTTCATTACAGAGAGTTTTTATAAAACCACAGAATTCCTTCATGATGTCCGTGTTTATTGAATAGTAGTGCCACTTACCTTCTTTCCTGTCTTTAACCAAGCCCGAATCCACAAGTATCTTCATGTGATGAGAGAGAGTCGGCTGTGTAATATCAAACTTTTCAAGAAGCTTACATCCGCATTTCTCCTGATCAGAAAGCATCTTAACTATTTCCATTCTGTTGGGATCTCCAAGAGCCTTACATATCAGCACTTCGTCTAATTTGGCCATAATCTTCTCCTTATATAGATGTTTATCTATGTGTTGATAAAGCATATACATAGATATTCGTCAATGTATTATTTCAAAAAGGAGACAGAGCTTTTAAAACTCTGTCTCCTCCGTGGCAATTTATCTTCGGATATAAACGATAACATTTCTTCCACAATTCATATTTTTTCATAGTTATGGAAATTTTGTTAATATAAAATAACAGAATTTATTTTTAGTCCATCCGTTTCCAGCATTTTTCTTTAAGAAAAGTAGCTATCACATTGATGTCTTCACCTTCATAGTATGCAACCAATAATTTCTTGAACTCCGGCACATCTTTCTCTGGTATGACAAGAAGTCCTTGCCCATGGGATATAAGATAATGATTAGCAAATATTACTGAAGCTCTTTTGTTACCGTCAACGAAGACCTGCGTTTTCATGCAATACATGCATAATTCTATAGCTTTATCTATATCCACCTTATCAGATGATCTTATTTCGTTTATGTTCTCTATAACCATTGACTCTATAGGAATAGGCGGTACATAACTGGTTCCGCCTATGGTTACAGGCACACTCCGTATCTTTCCCCCATAAGAGAAAAATCCTTCATTAACAAGCTTTGCTACATGGCAAAGTAAATGATAATCAGTTTCAGCCTGTATAACATCCTGGTCAAGAATAAACTCCCAAGAATGCTTAAGATTCAGGATTTTTTGCACATCATCTGCTGTCATGCCATTGACGATACCTTTTTCCAATATTTCCTCTGTCTGTGGAAAGGTCGTTGCTACTCCCTCCAACACAGCCTGATCATAGATATTTGATTTCATATTGGCTCTGGCGAAATCCAAATTCATAACAACATCTGCAGATAGTTCAGTAGGGCTATATCCAACTTCTGCAAGCTGCTTATCTATTTTTCGAATACTCTTTTTTAATTCTCTGGCTTCTCTAGCGTTCCTAAGAAGCAACTGATACAGATTATCTGAATAAACATCAACATATGTTGATGTAAGTTTTCCATTTACTCTTTTTCTTATATACAAGTATTTGCCACTGGAGTTTTCCTTCACTTCCGGTGAGCCGTCATAAGGTATGAGATTTAGACGGGCCTGAAGGTCAGCTTTATCCTGCAATAGGCTCTTAATTGTTTCCAACTTATTATCCATCGATTTCTCCTTTTAGGGAACCTTTCTAATAGAAATATATCAAAAAGTTCCCTAAAGTTCAAATAAAAAATAGGGAACTTTTTTCGATAATCAGCAAGGAAAGTTCCCTAAAATGTCTCGAAAAGAATTATTACCTCCGACTTAACATCGTCTATAATACTGAAAGTTAATCTATTCAGAAATACTTAAATTTTTTCTTTGTAGCAATTGTTTATAATTATACCTATATCTACCATCCAGTTCAATATTATGTGCATAAAACAAGGGCGTTTTCACGCCCCTGCCTATTGCACTATCAGTTATTCATCTCTCAGGTCTTAGATTATTCCTATTAAGATTTGGACTTTGCTGCTCCTTCCTCTGATCAACTATCGCCTGGCTTTCTCTTAGCTTTTGCAAAATGCTTGTTTTAGCCTTTTCAGCTACCTCAGGCTTCTTGGTCTTATCCCACCATTCCTTGAATGTTCTGAAGGCTTTCGAGACTAGTTTTCCCAGTGTGGTCTTAGGATTTTCGAGTGTTGCGTATCTCATGAATTCCTTTTTCATTTCTGTATTTACCACTGAGTCCACATATTGGTTAACTGTGCTTTCAATGTCCTCCTTCATTTCTTTAGCCGTTCCGTCCAGAGCTTCAATCTGTGTCTCCTTCTCCTGGCACTTATCTTCCAGCTTTTCATATTCTTGCTGCTTTAGCCTTAAGTAGAATTCTTTTGAGAAGTCGCTATTCCTTCCTTTTTCCTTTGGCTTTAAGGTTTCATCTCCAAAGATCTCCGGGTGGTCTATCATCTGATGCTCTACAAAATCGTGCATTAGATCTTGTATTTTTTCTAGTCTCTCCTGATCAAACACTTTTGTTTTTGCCACCTGTTTGCTTAGTCCTCGTTTGTATCCTGTTGCTACCGGAACTCCTACTACGTGCATATGAGGTGAATCCTCATCCAAGTGTGTTACCGCCGATGCGATTTTGAATTCCGGAACTATCTCTTTTACATATTCAAGCTGATCTCTCAAGAGTGGCTTCATTGCATTCCACTGCTCTCTCGTCTTATCTGCCCAGAATTCCTTATCCCCTACTTGGAGAATTACCTCCGTAGCCACATCATTCTTTTTACTTTCGGATACATACTCCAGATAGTCAGGAATCTGTCTGTCACTTCTTTTACCTTTGTTGTATTCCGCAAGTGCCTCAGAGAATTCCCTTTCATAAATCTCTTTTACATCATCGAGAACATTTACTTCACTCCCGACTTCCACTTCGATCATTTCTTCGTTATACTCTTCGCTTTGAAATAATCGAAGATTGTGTTTGCTCACCGAAACCACATCTCGCGTTTTAGTGAGCGAATGCTTCTTACATGAAATGTGAAATGTCACTGTTATCATAAACAAACTCCTTTCGTAATATTTTTTTGCCGCCGGCAGGCCCCTCGGAGAGCCCCCGGATAATGATGTGTAATGTCATTATCCATAGGGGGTTACCCATAACGACACGTTATGGGGAAGCTCGCTCCGCTCGCCTGCCAAGCCATTCATTTCTTGGCTGATTATTACCGGAGCGTGTCACGCTCCCGTTCAATCCATCAAGGGAAATCACCATCTAAAATCCCTGTGCATTCCCACCATATCGAGGTAGTCCTGACGAGCTTTTTCCTTCTCCTCTTCTGTGGGTGCTGTCTTGAACTTTGAATAGATTTCATGCCTCACTAGTTTTTCCATCTTGTCTTCAAGTTCTTTTTTGATCAGATCAGTATCTTCATCAAACTCAAAGACCAGTAATCGTACCAGCCTTATAAATAATTCCTGTGATATCTGTACGTTTTTCATTCGTCCCTTTCTTCTAGTCCGCAACAATGCAGTGTCTTTATCTTTTTACAACCTTGCAATCTTAAGAGTGTAACTTCAGATACCTTACATTGTTGCGGTCTTGATTATCATTCGTTCTCTTTCAATATCCAGTACCAGGTATTGTTGATTCTCCTGGCTTTTATCCCAAGTTCATTTTTGGCTATCTCCAGAGTTCTTTTTGATATATCCTCTTCTTTAGCCAGTTCTACTGCCTCGTTACTTGGGATCATATTATGGTCTTCAGCCAATTCTCTCAGAAGAGCTATCGCCTTTTCCTGCTTATTCGCTTTCGGTGCAATTCCTCCGAGAACTTCGTCTGCGGTTATTTCATAATCTCCAATCCACTCGAATCCCTTTTCTGATAATCTGAAGGCCTTTGAATGTCCAAATGCTGCTAAGTTGTTCTTTATTTGGACTATTGCCCTTAGTTCCGGTTCTCCTTCTATCCTTCCTACCAGCAGGACACTTCTTGCTACTGCGTAGAAGTCAATTGATCCCATCCCTCTATAGGCTGCCTTGTTTCCGGAAGCCTTGTTCATGTGTCCGATTAGGATGATTGCACATTTGTACTTCTCCGCCAGAGCTCCCAGCTTCTTAGTCATATCTCTTGCTTCGTTAGCTCTATTCATATCCATTCCGCCTCCGAGATATGCCTGTAGTGGATCCAGAATCAAGAGTTTTGCTCCAGTCCTTATGATTGCCTGTTCAACTCTCTCATCTACCATTGATAGCGATTTATCACTCTCATCTATCACATGGATTTTGGAGCAGTCAGCCCCGGCACCTTCAAGTCTTGGCTTTACTGTATCAGCCAGTCCGTCTTCTGCTGTCTGATATATGATGTTTATTGGTTCCTCACTCTGCAGACCTGTATCTAACGAAATTCCTTTTGATAACTTCGCTGCTGCATTTAGTACAAAAGTTGTTTTTCCATCTCCGGGATCTCCCTGAATGATGGTAAGCTTTCCATATGGTATAAACGGATACCATAGCCAGGAAACTTCTTCAGCTTCTACATCTGACATCTGGATAAGCTTTAATTCTGGTTTGCTTGTTTCCATTTTGATTCCTCCAATCTTACTTTTTTGTTGAACTTGGCCGGAACCCTTGCTATACTTTATTTAATCGAATTTACAAAAGCTCCGGCTTTTCATTCACTCTCTTGTTACCAGCAAGAGAGTTTTTTCATTTTAGACTGCTTCTGGACTAAAGTATCCAATCTCTTCCCATACCTTTCTGTCTGGACAATAGTAGTTGTATTCACTGGAATTCTCTTTCTTCATGGCATATCCAAATTTGAATATCCCCTGCTGGATTCCAATTCTTACGAACTGTGCATCCTTGTGCATTGCCTCGGCAACCTCAGTTATAGGAACATTTCTACCGGTAAATCTTGGTAGTTCTACATATAACTTTTTGTCTTCCATACTTTTCACCTCCCTTCTTTCAAAATACGAATTATCAGTTCGTATTTTGATAATACGTCTTAGTAATTCATTTGTCAACACAAAATATGTATTTATAATTCGTATTACGTTCTTGCAATTCGTATTACTACATGTTACAATTCACACAAGGAGGTCAGTATGATGAATAATAGATCTGATATTGGAAATAGAATTAAGCAGGCCCGCAAAGCTCAGCACCTCAGTCAGACTGAACTGGCTAACAGGCTAGGCAAAACTATGCGTACCGTACAGAAATATGAAAGCGGTGAAATAGAACCTTCAATAGGTATACTGAATGAGATCGCAAATATTCTTAATATCTCCCCAGCAGAACTAATTGGATATCAGAAGAAGAACATCACTTTAGATACTCTCTCAGATGTCCTCTATGTTCTAAACGAATTAAATAAAAAAGCAGGTCTTCACTTCAATATAGACGTAAATCGCCCACCAAAAACTGAAGAGTGGAGCTGTAGCCTTAAATTCATGGGAAACGATGAGATAGCAGAAAACAACGCAGATCTCTGCCTTTTTCTGGAAAGATACGCAGATGAACGAGAAAGCCTTGAACAAGGCCTATCAAATGAAGATAGATTTAATCACTGGTTTGAAACAGAACTTGCATACTACGCAAATGTAGCATTGCCCGATAAGAAAGGTGATTAAGGGACTATCCCCTTTTTCATAAATTACCTGAGCATCAAAGGAGGTCGATAATACTTGAAATTACCAAACGGATATGGAAGTGTTATGAAAATGTCCGGGAAACGCAGAAAGCCCTATATGGTAAGAATAACCACCGGATGGACCATTGATCCGGAAAAAGGTACCAAAAAGCAGACGTACAATGTCATAGGATATGCTGAAACCAAGCAGGAAGGATTGCAAATGCTATCAGATTATCATCAGAATCCATTTGATACAAAAGCAGCCAAAATGACATTCACAGACGTATATAATGCCTGGTCTGAAGCAAAGTATCCTACCATCTCTAAATCCAATGTGCATGGGTATACAGCCTCATATAACGTATGTGGCACCCTTTACAACAAAACTTTTAGAGATATAAGGCTGGCAGAGCTTCAGAATGTCATTGATACCTGCGGAAAAAATTATCCTACACTTCGTAAGATCAAAGTCCTTTTCAATCAGCTTTACGATTACGCTCTTAAGAACGATATCTGTAACAAGGACTATTCCGAATTTGTAGATATCCTCAAGTATAAGGATAAAAATCCAAACAAGGTTGAGAGAGATATCTTTTCAAAAGCTGAGATTGACAGGTTATGGGAACTCAAGGATGATCCGTTCTACCAGACAGTACTGATGCTGATTTACAACGGCTGTAGAATATCTGAACTACTGGATTTGGAAAAGAAAAATGTTCATCTTGAAGAACAGTATTTCGATGTGATACTAAGTAAGACTGAAAATGGTATCAGAAAGGTTCCTATAGCAGATAAGGTTCTACCATTCTACAAAGCCTGGTATGAATCCTCTGACTGTGAATACCTTCTTCACACAGATGACAACAAAAAATTCACCTACAGGAACTATAAAGACAGCTACTGGACACCACTAATAGAAAACCTTGGTATGGAGCACAATCCTCATGATACTAGGCACACCTGCATATCAATGCTGGCGGAAGCTCATGTGGATCCTACAATGATCAAGAAAATCGTAGGACACTCCGGAGCAATGTCTCTGACAGAGAAAGTGTACACACACCTTGATATTCAGTCTCTGGTAGAAGCAATAAATAAAATCTAAGACTTGATAATTTTGCTGTCTACCTGCTGTTTACTCGCTGCTTACGGTACAAAATTTTCTGCGTTTCACCACAACTGAATACAATTATAGATAAAAGAAAAACCCCAGAAACACTGAGTTTCTGAGGTTTGTAAATTCTTTTTGAATCTCGAAAGATTATCTCTTTGAGAACTGAGGAGCACGACGAGCTTTCTTCAAACCGTACTTCTTTCTTTCCTTCATACGAGGATCTCTTGTAAGGTATCCGGCCTTCTTAAGTACAGGTCTGTACTCATCTGAGTCAGCCTGAAGAAGTGCTCTTGCGATACCGTGTCTGATAGCACCGGCCTGGCCTGTTGTGCCGCCACCTCTAACTGTTACTACAACATCGAACTTCTCAGATGTCTCTGTAGCAACAAGGGGCTGTCTAACGATAACCTTGAGTGTCTCAAGTCCGAAATACTCGTCGATAGGTCTCTTGTTGATTGTTATATTTCCATTTCCGGATACAAGGTATACTCTAGCGATTGATTTCTTTCTTCTACCTGTTCCGTAATAATTAGATGACTTTGCCATTTTTACTATTCTCCTCTCCGATTAAAATGTTAATACTTCAGGCTTCTGAGCTGCGTGTGGATGCTCTGCACCTGCGTATACATGGAGCTTTGTGTACATTTCTCTACCAAGAGAGCCCTTAGGAAGCATTCCCTTAACGGCATGCTCGATAACTCTTTCAGGCTTGTCCTGGATCATCTGACGGAGTGAGAACTCCTTGTGATGTCCAACATACTCTGTGTGATGCCAATACATCTTCTGATCAAGCTTCTTACCGGAAACCTTGATCTTCTCAGCATTGATTACGATTACATAATCACCTGTATCAATGTTGGGAGTATAGATGGGCTTGTTCTTACCTCTGAGAACGTTTGCTACGTTTGAAGCAAGACGTCCAAGTGTCATATCGGTAGCATCAACTACATACCACTTCTTCTCAACTGTAGTTGCACTAGGCATATAAGTTTTCATTGTATTTCCTCCAGTAAATAATTACTTGATTGGTTACTTATGTGAAAACCCTTCACCTGATTCTCACATTATATATGATGTACATATTGAAGCTTACCGGGACAACAATATGACATTTTCACCTAATTGTGGACATGACGTCACACAGTAAGATATTATATATCGCATACAGTCTTATTGTCAACACCATTTGCATCAATCAAACTGCCTTGAAACAAAGATTTTAGATATGATCAAATTTACTATAAAAGTCCGCTGTTTATACGGTCGGAACACCATCAAGGAATTTGTATTTTATAAGAAAAAGCCCTTCCGGTGGCGCTGTCGGACCGGCCGCCTTCCTATCTCTACTCTCAAGCATACGTTTAACTTCAGAAGGTTCTTTTTTCCCTCGTCCCACAAGTATCAGCGTACCTGCGATTATGCGGACCATATTATATAGGAAACCGTTGCCGGTGACACTGATTATCACTTCATCGCCGTTTCGGGTGACCGTAATATCTTTTATTGTCCTTACATGGCTGGCCGCCTGCGATTCAACATTACAAAAGCTGGTAAAATCATGCTCTCCCACAAGATACTCAGCCGCTTCCTGCATCTTTTCTTCATCAAGAGGCATACTGAAATGATATGTGTACAATCGCCTTATCGGAACAGGCATCTTGGTGTTTAAAACCCTATATTCATACGTTTTCTCGGTATCACAGTGCCGTGGATGAAACTCCGGCGCAACTTCCATGGACTCAACTACGCGCACGTCCTCCGGAAGTATATGATTAAGGGCAAAAGAAAACCTGTCTCCGGGAATCGTCGAGCAGGTATCAAAAACAGCTACATTTCCGTAGGCATGGACTCCCGCATCCGTCCTACTTGCGCCTATTACCGCAATATCCTCTCCCGTAAGACCATGAATTGCCCTGTTCAGAACACCTTCGACCGTATTAGGAGTTGAACTTTGAAGCGCCCATCCGCTGTAATTTGTGCCATCATATGAAACTGTCAGCATTATTCTGCGCTTTTTTGCCATATCCTTATCATCTCTCAGAATTTCATTCTTCCAACCGCAACACATATTATAAGGAAAAGAACAAGCACAACATATGCCACCTTGTCTTCCTTATGATAAACAAGCGGCTTCATCTTGGTTCTGCCCTCGCCGCCGCGATAACACCTTGCTTCCATTGCCATTGCAAGATCCATCGCTCTTCTGAACGCCGATATAAAAAGCGGCACTAAAAGAGGCACCATATTTTTTGCCCTGTTTATGATCGATCCGCTCTCAAAGTCCGCACATCTCGCCATCTGAGCTTTCATGATCTTGTCTGTTTCTTCGAGCAAGATAGGAATAAATCTAAGCGCGATCGACATCATCATTGAAATCTCATGTACCGGAACATGCACCAGTTTAAGCGGCTTAAGTATACTCTCAAGTCCGTCAGTCAGGTTATTGGGCGTCGTAGTAAGTGTCATAAGCGACGATCCCGTAATCAGAAATACCAGTCTTACAGCCATCTTTGCTGCAAGTTTAAGGCCTTCTTTTGTAACTTTAATCTTCCAAACGGTAAACATCGGATCTCCGGGCGTCAGGAACAGATTAAACAGCACAGAGATCATGAGCAGTAAAAAGATTGATCTCATTCCCCTAAAAATAAATCTAACCGGAACATTAGACAGTTTAATGTTCATGGCAAGAAACAATCCCGCAATAGCATACCCTATCGCGTTGTTTACCATAAAAATAGCCACAAGAAATACGAACGTGCCTACTATCTTAACCCGCGGATCAAGCTTATGTATTATTGATTCAGTTCTGTAATATTGTCCTAATGTAATATCTCTAAGCATCTTTTTGCCTTACACATATTTATTTTGAAAAAACTCTCAATATCTCGTTCTTGGCTTCATCAAGCGTTGTGACATCTATGTCAACATCAAATCCTGAAGCCTTCAGTTCCTGCATAACATATGTAACCTGCGGAGCGGCAAGCCCTATACTCTCAAGTTCCTGTCTGTGCCTGAAGACTTCCTTCGGAACATCGTCAAACACAACCTTTCCCTTGTTCATAACAATTATCCTGCCCACATAATCTGCCACATCATCCATGCTGTGGCTTACAAGTATGATGGTTATGCCTACTTCGTCGTGAAGCTTCTTAATAAGACCAAGAATATCCTCTCTGCCTTTCGGATCAAGACCGGCTGTAGGCTCATCAAGGATCAGTATCTCGGGCTTCATGGCAAGTACGCCGGCTATTGCAACTCGTCTCTTTTGACCGCCCGAAAGATCGAACGGTGACTGATAAAAATAGTCATCATCAAAGCCTACCTGTTTAAGAGCCTCATAAGCCCTAAGCTCTACTTCTTTCTGTGAAAGTCCCAGATTCTTAGGCCCAAAACATACATCCTTAAAGCAATCCGTTTCAAAAAGCTGGTGTTCCGGATATTGGAAAACAAGTCCAACCTTAGCTCTCAATGCCTTTCTGTCAAACTCGGGATCACTTATATCTTTTCCGTCAAAATAAACCGTTCCGCTTGTGGGCTTGACCAGACCGTTCATATGCTGGATAAGCGTAGATTTACCGGATCCCGTATGTCCTATAAGCCCGATAAATTCGCCCGCGTCAATCTTTATATTCACATCCGTCAATGCAGCATGCGCCATCGCGGTATCTTCGTCATATATGTAATTTACATGGTCGAGAATTATAGACATTTCTTTCTCCGTATTATCTCTTTAATTTCTTAAGTTCCTCAACAAACTCTTCCTTTGTGAGGATTCCGTCAGGAAGCGGCAATCCGCTCTTTTTAAGTTCGTGTGCCAAAAGAGTAACCTGCGGAACACCAAGTCTCAGCTCTTTGAGCTTGTCAACCTGTGAAAAGATCTCCTTAGGCGTTCCCTGCATCTCAACATGCCCCTTATCCATGACAAAAACTTTATCGGCGTAGATAACTTCTTCCATATAATGTGTTATCAGGATGACCGTTATGCCCTCAACGCTGTTAAGCGCTCTGGCAGCCCTAATAACGTCTTTTCTTCCGTTGGGATCGAGCATCGCTGTAGGCTCATCCATAATAATGCACTTAGGATGCATTGCTATGACTCCGGCGATTGAAACTCTCTGCTTCTGTCCTCCCGAAAGATGATTTGGCGATGATTTCCTAAAATCAAGCATATTTACAGCTCTGAGGCTCTCATCAACTCGCTCCCAGATTTCCTCCGTCGGAACGCCCATGTTTTCAGGTCCAAATCCAACATCTTCCTCGACAACCTGTCCTATTATCTGGTTGTCGGGATTCTGGAAGATCATTCCGGCCTCCTGCCTGATATCCCATATCTTCTCAGAGTCTCTCGTATTCATTCCGTCTACGATAACTTCGCCATCTGTAGGATATAAAAGAGCGTTAAAATGCTTGGCAAGCGTCGATTTGCCCGAGCCGTTATGCCCAAGAACAGCTATAAACTGCCCCGGTCTGACATCAATATTGACATCATCGACAGCCCTTGTAATGCCCTCGACATTTCCCTCTTCGTCTCTTCTAATATATTCAAAAACAAGCTTATCTGTACGTATCATCTCATTTTACCTACCATATCGAAATATTATAGCATAAATGTGGTAATATTGATTTATAAAATTAACATCGGAGATATATTTAAAATGAATAATAAATATGTAAAAGATCTGATTCTTCTTTTGGGCGTTATCATTTTTTGCGCAATCGCCGCAAGACATCTTGCAGGTCACGAAACTCTCGAAGATTATGCCAATTCCCACTCATCAGAAAAGACACAGGAAAATACCGCTTCTTCCGCATCTTCCGAGGAATCGACAGACGTATCGGAATCGTCTTCTTCCTCTTATGCCGCTACAGACAAAGCATTACTAAGTGCAACTGAATCATCGACTGAATCGGTCAATTCAGATGTCACCCTTGCTCAAGATCTCCCCTACGACAAGGACGTATATGACACGAGAGTCATGTACTCTGAAGGCTTTTACTATGAGGATATTCCGGATTCGATTGTATCAAAGATAACAGACGTATCATATCCTCATGATTGCAAAATCCCGCTTGACGATCTCAGATATTGTGTTATCAGTTATATCGATTTCGACGGCGCGTCGCAGATTGGTGAAATGATATGCAATAAAGCAATAGCAGACGATGTCATGGATATTTTCCACGAACTGTATGAAAACGATTATCAAATCGAAAGTATCAAACTTATCGATGAATTTGGCGCAGATGACAATACATCTATGGAAGCAAACAACACCTCGTGCTTTAACTACCGTCCTATCGGAAACGGGCACAAACTCTCCAAACACGCTCAGGGACTGGCCATAGATATAAATCCGCTTTATAATCCGCAAATTAAATACAAAAACGGCGCGACCGTCATAGCACCGTCAGGCGGCGAAAAATACGCAAACAGAAACGCTGATTTTCCTTATAAAATTGATAAAGACGATCTTGCATATAAGCTTTTTAAAGAACACGGTTTCTCTTGGGGCGGCAATTGGAATTCCTCCAAGGATTACCAGCACTTTGAAAAAAAGAAAAAATGACACAATTTAATGTTTTTATATTATTTCGCACACAAAATCGTAGAATATAGTAAAATATTGTATATAATCTGTTTTTATATAATTTTAAGGAGATTTTTCTAATGGAAAAAGTAAATGGAAAGAGACATGCAAAGATCAAAAACAAGCTTCTTTTGTTCTTAGTCCCTGCCGTAGTTGCCACCATTCTTATTTTGGTGCTCATTTCAGGGTATCTGTCCAGCAGAAGCATGACCCAAATGGCAACATCAGCACTAAATTCTTCTATTTCCAATCAGGCAGACAATATCGAAGCCTGGCTCAATTACAATCTTCAAAATTTTTCCACAGTAAAACAGCTTGTTGAAAAAGATAAGCCATCGGATTCCGAATTATCCGCAATAATGGACGCATATTATGGTTTCAATCCGTATTGCAAAAACGGACCATATGTCGCAACCAAGGCCGGAAAAGTTTTTAAAGCTTCAGAATCAACCAAAAACACGGATAATGTCACAGAACAAGAATGGTTCAAGCAAGGCATGACACGTGTAAACATGGTGTATGGCAGTACCTACAAGGATGTTGACGGAACTAATGTAATAAGCGCTTCAGGTATAATCAACGACGGTTCCGGAGAACTCAAGATCATGGCTGCCGATCTTTCTCTTGACCAGATCAGTATCATTGTAAATTCAAAAGTAAAGATGGATCAGGCTGCATCGTTCCTTGTTGACATCACTGACAAAACTATCCTTGCACACCGTGATAAAAACAGGGTTTCTACCAAGCTTGACACAAGTGACAGCGACAACCTCATGTCCGCTATAGCCAAAAAGGTTAATGAAAGAAATTACTCAACAGTCACACTTGCAAATAATGTAGTTGCATTTAAGCCAATATCCGGAACAGACTGGATTCTTATTTCGTATGTCCATAACAGCACTATCATGAAAGACGTAACAAAGCTTGTTACTACGCTTGCCGTGATAGGCGTTATCGCAATCGTACTTATTGTTTTACTTATCAATCTCATGGTTACCAAGGTTATTGCACCTCTTGGCGGAATCACCAAGAACATTACAGATATGTCAGCAGGTGACTTCACTATTGATGTCAGACACGAAGGCAATGATGAGATCGGTCTCATGAGCGATAAGGTGAGCGAATTCGTTTATTCAATGAGAAATATGCTCTCGGTTATCAATGATGAGTCCAAGAAGCTTAAAGAGCAGTCTGACAACTCTGACACCGTATCAAAGAGCATGTACGAAGCATCTCAGTCACAGTCTGAAGCAATGAAGAATCTTAATTCTACTGTGGATCAGCTCGCTGTTGCAGTTAATGAGATTGCCCAGAGCGCAACTACTCTTGCAATGGTAGTTGCAGATACAAGAGATAATTCAAATCAGGCCAATGAGAGCATGAAAGAAACTGTCGAAATCAGTAAAAAAGGCCGTAATGATATGGAACAGCTTGCTGATGCAATGCAATATATCAAGAGTAGCAACGATGACCTTGTCACTTCCATCAATGAAGTTGGTAAGGCGTCTGAAGAAATCACCAATATTGTCGGTCTTATCAGCGAGATTGCTGAACAGACAAATCTGCTTTCTTTGAACGCTTCTATCGAAGCTGCACGCGCCGGAGAATCCGGAAAGGGATTTGCTGTTGTTGCTACTGAAATCGGAAAGCTTGCCCAGAACTCAGCTTCCAGCGCAGATAGCATTGCCAAGCTGATCAATGATGTAGGAAAAGCAATTGACAGTGTTGTCGCACAGGCTCAGACAAGTGCAAAGAATATTGATACAAACAGCGAGCTTATTCAGACTGCTGTTCAGACATTTGATAGGATCTACCAGAACATTGAAAAGTCCAATGAACTTATCGAGCTCATGATCAAAGATGTTGAAAAGGTTGATGATGTTGCCAGCAATGTTGCTGCTATCTCTGAAGAACAGGCTGCAAGTACAGATGAAATCCTCGAGACCAGCCGCAGAATGGTTGAACAGGCTAACAGCATAACCAAGAACAGCCAGGATGTAGCCGACAACTCCCATGAATTGGCTAACACATCAGAAATGCTTACATCCTATGTTCAGAAGTTCAAGATTTGATAAGGAGATACATATTATGAAAAATCGAATTAAACGCTCAATGGCTTTTCTACTTTGCGCTGTTCTATTAACTGTTTCACTCACAGCTTGCGGCAAATCCGGTTCAGGATCGTTTTCAGGCAACGGCGTAAAGATACTTATGATACTACATGCAGATGATGACGGGTTCCTTAATACTCTTGCCGATGCAATCGTTGCTAAAGCAAAAGAAGTCGGTGCTACAATTGACATTGTTTACAGCCAGAACAGTACAGAAACTCAGATGGAACAGATTGCAGGTGCCGCTTCCGGCGGATACGATGCGATAATCTGCAGATTATGCGATACAAGTACCGCTCTGCAGATGGAAAATGCAGCCGGTGATCTTCCTGTCGTATTTATAAACAACGAGCCTGAAAGCGACTATCTAAAAGGTGATCAGTTTGTCTATGTAGGTTCATACGAGCAGGACGCAGGAGCATTCCAGGCTGAATATATATGGAGCGGTCTCGGAAAGCCTTCAACTTTAAATGTTATTATCCTGATGGGTGAAAAACTTCATGCCGCTGCTCCTAAGAGAACAAATGCCGTTAAATACTATTTCCTTGATAACAAAGTAAATGTAAATTATGTATTTGTTGATAACGGAGATTGGTCCGATTCCGTGGCATATGACAAGCTTAATGTATTTAAGATAACAGGACAGCCGTTTGATTGTATCTTCTGCAATAACGATACTATGGCAATGGGTGCCATTAAATGGATGAAAGATAACGGATATGATACTCACAAATTGCTCGTAGCGGGTATTGATGCCACAAATGAAGGATGTGCCGCTGTAAAGGACGGCGATCTGTATATGACGGTACTTCAGGACACAACCGGTCAGGGTAATGCCGCTGTAGAAAGTGCTGTTGCACTTGCCAAAGGCGGATCCGTAGCATCTGTTTCAGGTGTTTCAGAAGATCACAAATATATTTGGGTTCCATTTGTTCCTGTAACCCCTCAGAACGTCGATCAGTACAATTAATCGATTACATACCGATGTTTAATAAAAATCTAAATAAGCGAAGAAAAAGAGGTTTCAGAGCATATACTCTGAAACCTCTTTTTTATGGTTTAAATAATCAAAAGCTATTAAACAAGCTCAAGAACAACCATCATAGCTGCATCGCCTTTTCTCTGACCGATCTTGATGATTCTTGTATAACCACCCTTACGATCTGCGTACTTAGGTCCGTACTCATCAAAAAGCTTTGCTACAAGGTCAACTTCCTTAGTATTTCTCTTTCTTCCCTTGTTCTCCTGAGGAACATCAACTACAGGGTAAAGAGTCTTAAGAAGCTGTCTTCTTGCGTGCATACGTGTAGGAAGATCCTTCTTGATTTCCTTTGTAACAGTTGTGAACTTAGTAACTTTCTTACCGTCAACAACTTCCTTTACTCTCTTTCCGTTACTATCCTTCTCAGGAATCTTAACTTCAACGGAAACTGTCTCAAAATTGTCCTTTTCCTTAGCTGCAAGAGTGATCATAGGCTCTACGATCTTCTTGATTTCCTTAGCTCTTGCCTCTGTAGTAACAATCTTTCCATTGTAAAGAAGTGCTGTTACCTGGTTACGAAGAAGTGCTCTTCTGGGCTTTGTTGCTTTTCCAAGCTTTCTGTACATTGCCATAATTATTTACATCCTTTCTCATTTGCGGAGTTCCCTCCGCTGTAGGTACATCATAAGATGCGCATCGGTCTTACTCTCACAATGCAGTTTCATAATCCTATGAGAATCCGCATCAGTACACATCGGATTTACCTTCCGCGGACATTCATACTGTTGTATATTTCGTGATATTACTGTTCGCCATCTGACTTAAGTGAAAGTCCAAGCTCATCAAGCTTAGCAAGAACCTCCTCAAGTGACTTACGTCCAAGATTACGAACCTTCATCATATCATCAGAAGTCTTGCTTGCAAGCTCCTGAACGGTATTGATGCCTGCTCTCTTAAGGCAGTTGAATGAACGAACTGAAAGTTCAAGCTCATCAATTGACATCTCGAGAACTTTGCCCTTCTCATCGTCTTCCTTCTCGATCATAACTTCTGCTGTCTTAGCATTCTCAGAAAGGTCGATGAAGAGGCTCAAATGCTCACTGAGTACCTTTGCTGCAAGGCTTACAGCCTCATCGGGAGCAAGTGTTCCGTCAGTGTGAACATCTAATGTAAGCTTATCGAAATCAGTTACCTGACCTACACGAGTATTCTCGATGGTTATATTTACTCTCTCTACAGGTGTGTAGATAGAATCGATTGCGATAACTCCGATTGGAAGATCGCCTGTCTTATTCTTATCAGAGCTTACATAACCTCTTCCCTTTGTGATGGTGAGCTCCATGTAGAGCTTAGCATCCTTTCCGGAAAGTGTAGCGATAACCTGATCAGGATTCATGATCTCAATATCCTGGTCTACCTGAATATCTGATGCTCTGACTACTCCTTCGCCGTTGAACTCGATATAAGCTGTCTTAGGTTCATTAGTATCAGAGGAATTCTTTATAGAAAGATTCTTGATATTCATAATAATTTCAGTTACATCTTCCTTTACTCCGGGAATTGAACTGAATTCATGCAGCACGCCTTCAATCTTAACCTGACTTACTGCTGCACCAGGTAATGATGAGAGCATAATCCTACGAAGGGAATTGCCCAGTGTAATACCGTAACCTCTCTCGAGAGGCTCTACTACGAATTTACCATATTTCTTATCATCTGAGATTTCAGCAACTTCAATATTTGGTCTTTCAAAATCAAACACTGATATACCCTCCTTACGTGACTAGTTAACAAGTTTCTATTTAATAGATTACTTAGAATACAACTCGACGATAAGCATCTCATCAACAGGAACGTCGATTACTTCTCTGGAAGGAAGTTCCTTTATTGTACCCTTAAGTCCTTCCTTGTTAACGTCAAGCCACTCAGGAACAAGTCTGCTTGCAGTGATTTCTGAAATATCCTTAAATCTCTGAATGTTCTTAGCTGCCTCTTTAACTTCGATGACATCACCGGCCTTAATGAGGTATGAAGGAATGTTGATTACTTTTCCATTAACTGTGATGAACTTGTGAAGAACAACCTGTCTAGCTTCTCTTCTTGTTCTTGCAAAGCCCATTCTGAAGATAACGTTATCAAGTCTTGTCTCAAGAATAGTCATAAGGTTGGAACCTGTCTGACCCTTCATTCTGTCTGCTCTGTCGTAGTAATTTCTAAAAGGCTTCTCAAGGACGCCATATATGAATTTAGCCTTCTGCTTCTCGCGGAGCTGAAGTCCATACTCACTCATTTTCTTACCAGCGTTAGCTGATGTTCTCTTAGACTTTTTGTCATATCCAAGAAATGTAGGATCCAAATCAAGTGATCTGCATCTTTTTAATACGGGAACTCTGTTTACTGCCATTTTAGGCTCCTTTCTTTTTCTCAGGCAACAATCTGTTGTCTGATGTTGTTTACAGTGTCATACACCTTCGTCCAACGCGTTAAAAATACATATCTATTTGCACATGTATTCTGCAATGTAGGATCAACGCGATATAGAAATCGATTAAACCCTACGACGCTTGGGAGGTCTGCATCCGTTGTGCGGTACAGGTGTTACGTCTGTGATAGATGTAACTGTGAGTCCACTTGCAGCAAGAGCTCTGATTGCAGCTTCTCTTCCTGATCCCGGTCCCTTAACGAATACATCAACAGTCTTAAGGCCGTGAATAAGTGCAGCCTTAGTTGCTGTCTCTGCAGCTACCTGTGCAGCATAAGGAGTAGATTTCCTTGAACCTTTAAATCCGAGACCGCCTGCACTTGCCCAGCTAAGAGCATTTCCTGCAGCATCTGTCAAAGTAACGATTGTGTTATTGAAAGATGACTGGATGTGCGCCTGTCCGTGTTCAACGTTTTTCTTGACACGTTTCTTTGCAGCTGACTTTTTAGCTGCAGTTGATTTCTGATTTGCCATTTTAAACTAACCTACTTTCTTCCTAATAATTACTGGTTATATTGTTACATCACTGATCTGCCATGCTCAGACATCAAGAAAAATTATTTCTTCTTGTTAGCGATTGTTCTCTTGGGTCCTTTTCTGGTTCTTGCATTTGTCTTAGTTCTCTGACCACGGCAAGGAAGTCCTCTTCTATGACGCATGCCTCTGAAACATCCGATCTCTGTGAGTCTCTTGATGTTCATAGCGATTTCTCTTCTGAGGTCACCTTCTACATCGTAGTCGTTACCGATAATCTCGGCAATTCTCTTTACTTCTTCATCTGTAAGATCACGAACACGTGTGTCCGGGCTTACTTTTGCTGCTTCAAGAATCTTGTTTGAGCTTGTTCTACCGATTCCGTAGATATATGTCAAACCGATCTCTACTCGCTTATCTCTAGGTAAATCTACACCTGCAATACGAGCCATTTTTTATTCCTCCATAACTTAAAATAATATTACTTGTTTGATTGGGGCCATAATCCTACAGCCCAACCGGACAAAGAATGATCCGATCTTTCCAATACACATTGGTATCAAAAAGTAATCCACCTAAACGGCTCGGATTATCCCTGTCTCTGTTTGTGCTTAGGGTTGTCACAGATAACTCTGATAACGCCCTTTCTCTTAATAACCTTGCACTTTTCGCACATAGGTTTAACAGAAGACCTTACTTTCATTGTTACTCCTTTCCTGCATGGTAAACAGTTAATGCTTAAAGAAGGGCATAATAACCCCTCTACCTAAAAAGACCATTTGATATCATAACATATCCAAAGTCAATAATCAAGCTGTTTTTTCAGCTTTTTTCAATCAGGATGTCCTTGAGTTTCTTTTTTCATTTTCTTCGTGAAGATTAAATGTGGCTTTTCCACTCTCTTTAGCTATATACAGAGCTTCATCTGCCTTCTTATACAACTCGGTAAAACTTGCACAATCGTTATCGCTCACAATACCGATACTGCATGTAAGACCTGATACCTGATTGATACGTGCAGTCTTAAACTCGTGAAGAATACTTCTGCATCTCTTTTCCGCAAATCCTTCCGGCATCTCGCCCATCACGAGTACCATAAATTCATCGCCGCCAATCCTTCCCATTATGTCATAGGGATGGAAATAGCTCTGAAGTATCTCCGAGAATTTCTTTAATACGTTATCTCCTGTCTGATGGCCGAATGTATCGTTTACTTCTTTGAAATTGTCAAGATCGAAGATAAACAAAATGCATCTGGCGCCGGGTTTTCTTTTCTTTAAATATTCATTACACTTCTCTTCAAAAGAGAGCTTATTATAAATGCCCGTAAGAAGGTCCGTCGTACTCTTTCTTTCAAGGATACGCCTGTCTTCTCCTTTATTTATCGCAAGATCCACTATCTCAAAGTAGCTGAACAGTGATGCGATAATGGCAACGCCCGCAACGAAGAGATCTCTTTTTACACCATAATGGGGACGAATCATAGAATCCATTATGCAATATATGATGGTAAGCACGATCTTGTACACTGTAGTGGCCAAAAAAGTGTCCATATATATTGCGGTTATCACGATAATGGCACAAGGAAACACAACGCACCTTGATGTCATATTCATGATAATATCAGCATAGGAGTAAGCAAGTATCATTACTCCGTAAAAAAAGAAGGAATACATTCTAGATAATTTAAAGCTCTCAGATATATTACTAAGAAAAACTTTTTGTACCAAATGTATTCCAACAAGAACAAACAATATTGCAATTAGAAAAAAACAAAAATAACTACTTCCCGATAACAGTAAAATAAGAAATAGCAGGAACGCGCTAACACCGGATAAAAACATCACAGTGTCAGCAGTGTTTCGGATATTATCCTCCGCTATCTTATTCTTGTTATAATGTATGAACGAAATACTATCGAAATGCCTATCCAGAATTTTTTGTATCATAAATCCCTCACACACATACAGTCAACAGATTATTATATTACTTGTCTCTCCAAATTATTCTTCCTTTTGTAAGATCGTAAGGTGATAACTCAAGTGTTACCTTATCACCGGGTAAAATTCTGATAAAGTTCTGGCGAAGCTTACCACTTATATGTGCCAAAACAACATGTCCGTTTTCAAGTTCAACCTGGAACATTGTATTTGGAAGCTTCTCAATTACCTTTCCTTCAATTTCAATTACATCAGCCTTTGACATCTACATCTCCTCTTAATTTACTTCTATATTACAGTTAATATCTCCGGTTCACCATCCGTGATGGCTATTGTGTTCTCATAGTGTGCCGCAAGTGATCCGTCAAGCGTAACAACAGTCCAATCATCTTCAAGCCAGCCGATCTTACGGCTTCCCATCGTTATCATGGGCTCTACGCATATGGTCATACCTTTTTGAAGTTTCACACCTCTTGTAAGTTTCCTGTAGTTAGGCACCATGGGATCTTCGTGTAAGCTTGTTCCGATCCCGTGTCCAGTAAGTTCCCTTACAATGCCGTAACCGTGAGGTCTGATATATTTATCGATAGCAGCGGATATATCATGAAGTCTGTTTCCCGCTTTAGCTTTCTTTATTCCTTCAAAAAAGCTCTCTCTGGTAACATCGATAAGCTTCTGAGCTTCATCGCTTATCTTACCGACGCCCCAGGTCCTTGCCGCATCAGAATGATAACCTTTATATATAAGTCCTGTATCGAAAGAAACAATGTCTCCTTCCTGCAGGATGCGCTCACTGCTTGGTATTCCGTGAACAACCTCATTGTTCACAGAAATACACACCGAAGCAGGAAATCCCTCGTAATCTTTGCAATTCGGAATTCCGCCCAGAGCACGGATAGTTCTCTCACCAATCTCATCAAGCTCAAGAGTTGATATACCGGGTCTGAGAGCAGCATGAAGTTCTTCATGAACTTTTGCCAAAAGATGCCCTGACTGTCGCATAAGATTGATTTCTTCATCTGTTTTGATACTTATAGCCATTTTAATACACCAAGATCATGCATTCAATATGCTAACAATATCACTGAAGACTTCCTGCATATCCTTTGTTCCGTCTACAGTTTTCAAAATGTTCTTTTTCTCATAGTAATCAATAAGCGGCTGAGTCTGCTCATGATAAACCTTAAGTCTGTTCTGAACTGTCTCAGGCTTGTCATCGTCTCTCTGAACAAGCTCGCTACCGCACTTATCACAGATTCCATCTTTCTGTGGTTTAATATGTTCAATATGATAGGTTGCGCCACACTTAAGACATGCTCTTCTGCCTGACATTCTGCGAACGATATTTTCATCGGGAACGTCAACATTTATAGCGTAATCAACCTTATCACCAAGCTTTGTAAGTTCTGAATCAAGAACATCAGCCTGGGGAATTGTACGGGGGAAACCATCAAGTACGTATCCGTTCTTGCAGTCATCGTTTGCTACTCTGTCAAGAAGAAGCTCAACTGTAAGTTCATCGGGAACAAGCTGTCCCTTATCCATGAATTCCTTGGCCTTCTTACCAAGTTCTGTTCCGTTCTTGATGTTTGCTCTGAAAATATCTCCTGTTGAGATATGCGGAATGCTGAATTTCTCCGCGATCATCTGAGCCTGTGTACCTTTTCCCGCACCGGGGGCACCCAACATAATAATCTTCATACTCTAATCCCTTCCATAAAGTAGAAACAAGAGGTTGCAGAGCCCACCCCTAGTGTGGGTCTCTGTACCTCTTTCATTAATTTTTAATCAGTCTTCCAAAAATCCCTTGTAATTACGTACAAGCATCTGTGACTCAATCTGCTTAATTGTTTCAAGTACAACGCTTACCACGATGATAAGGCTTGTACCGCCGAAAGAAACACTTGCTTTGAACATACCACTGAAGAAGTAAGGGATTATTGCGATAATAATAAGTCCGCATGCTCCGATAAAGATGATATAGTTCAAAATACTTGTAAGATAATCGCTTGTAGGCTTTCCGGGTCTGATTCCCGGTATGAAACCGCCCTGCTTCTTCATATTCTCTGCAATCTCAATAGGATTGAAAGTAATTGACGTATAGAAATACGCGAAGAAGATAAGCAATAATATGTATACTACAAGACCAATGGAATATTCCCAATGGTTTGGATCAAACCAATTGTCCTGTCTTAAATACTCCAATATCGTTGCCCAAACGCCAGGTCCTTTATAACCTGTAAAGTAGGTTATAACGCTGGGGAACTGGAACAATGACATTGCAAAAATGATAGGCATAACGCCCGCTGTGCTGACCTTAAGCGGAATCTCCGAACGATTACCACCATAAGTTCTTCTTCCCTGAATCTTCTTTGCATACTGAACAGGGATTCTGCGCTCTGCGCCGTTAAGAACCACGATCAGAACTACCAATGCAATAATAACCGCTATAATTATTACAGCTGATACTACTCCCCTTGCAATAGGCTTCCCACTCACAAAACGCTCGAAAAGCGAATGAATGTCTGACGGAATTCTCGAAAGAATATTTATCGTCAGAACTATAGAAATACCATTCCCAACACCGTTTTCCGTGATTCGTTCACCAATCCACATGAGGAATGCACTACCTGCTGTAAATGCAACTACAACCTGAATTGCCAAGAAGATTGATTTATCTGCAAGGGAATCGCCTTTGTAGAAATTAACAGCCATTGCAATGGATTCGATAACAGCCAAAACTACAGTAATGTATCTTGTCATTGCTGTAAGTTTCTTTCTTCCATCTTCTCCATCCTTCTGCCACTCCTCAAACTTGGGAATAGCAATTGTAAGAAGCTGAACAATAATGGAAGATGTGATATAAGGTGTGATATTGAGAGCCAGGATTGAAGCATGCTCAAACGATCCACCTGTAAATCGATCCACAAAGCCAAACGCATCGTTACCGCTCTTTAAACTTTCAAACCAGCTCTTAAAAGCCTGGACATTAATTCCGGGAACCGGAATTGTTGTACCAAATCTGATAACAGCAAGCATTGCAAGAGTAAAGAGAAGTTTCAATCTGATTTCTTTGACTTTTAATGCATTCATTAGGGACTTAAACATTAGATCACCTCTGTTGTTCCACCAAGTGCCTCGATTTTCTCTTTTGCTGCTGCGCTAAACGCATTTGCCTTAACCGTAAGCTTCTTGGTAAATTCTCCGTTTCCAAGAATCTTTACACCATCAAGTTCTTTCTTGATGATTCCCTGATCCTTAAGTGCCTGAACATCTACTACTGCTCCGTTATCAAATACTTCAAGAGCGCTTACGTTAATTCCCACGATGTTTTTATGATTGATATTCTTGAAGCCTCTCTTAGGAAGTCTTCTGAAAAGTGGCATCTGTCCACCTTCGAAGCCAAGTCTGGGAGCACCTGAACGAGCCTTCTGACCCTTATGTCCCTTACCTGCGGTCTTACCGTTTCCTGAAGCATGACCACGGCCTCTTCTAAAATTATCGCTCTGTACAGAACCTTCAGCAGGTCTTAAGTTTGATAATTCCATGATAATCCTCCTTTAATTAACTCCGGAGCTTATACCGCTACACGCAATAAACATTTCTGCCTATCACTCGCGCATACATACTGCAGCTCCGGATACCATTTACTTTTGCTTTTGAGATTAGATCTCTTCTACCTTTACAAGGTGTCTGATCTGCTGAATCTGTCCTCTTGTTGCGGAATTATCAGGAAGTTCAACAGAGCTGTTAAGTTTCTTAAATCCCATTGATTTTACTGTTGCCACCTGCTTAGGAATAGCACCGATAGTGGACTTAACCAATGTGATCTTAAGCTTTTTCTCGTTTGCCATTGATTTATACTCCTTATTTACTAAACCTTAAGCTGTTACTTCAGCAACGGACTTACCGCGCTTAGCAGCAACTTCTTCAGGTGTCTTCAACTGAGCAAGACCGCTGATTGTTGCATAAACAACGTTCTGCTTGTTGTTTGAACCAAGTGACTTTGTTCTGATATTTCTGATTCCTGCATATTCACATACCAAACGAGCAGGACCTCCGGCGATGATACCTGTACCTTCAGGAGATCTCTTAAGTAAAACTTCAGCAGAGCCGAACTTACCTACGAAATCATGTGTAATACTGTTGTTCTCATCAAGAGGAACAGTAATGAGGTTCTTAGTAGCATCTTCCTTACCCTTACGGATAGCATCCGGGATTTCAGTAGACTTACCCAGACCTACACCAACGTGTCCGTTCTTATCACCAACTACTACAAGTGCAGTGAACTTCATGTTACGTCCACCCTTAACAACCTTAGTAACACGCTTGATGGTAACAACTTTATCTGTCAATTCGAGCTGACTTGCATCAACTATTGTACGCTTCATTTGTGTTTTCTCCCTTCTTAGAATTCAAGGCCAGCTTCTCTGGCAGCATCAGCAAGAGCTTTAACTTTTCCGTGGTAGATATAACCACCTCTGTCAAATACAACAGCCTTAATGCCCTTTTCCAATGCTCTCTTTGCTACAACATCACCAACTTTTGTAGCAGCTTCAATATCGTCTGTATTCTTGAGTTCTGCCTTGATATCTTTTTCAAGAGTAGAAGCAGATACAATTGTCTTGCCGGCTACATCATCAATAACCTGTGCATATACATGACTATTGCTTCTAAATACTGCTAAACGTGGTCTCTCAGCTGTACCGCTGAAACGATTACGAATCTTCATATGCTTCTTAGCACGAATTTTCTGTCTTGATTCTTTACTAACCATTTTGCACTCTCCTTATCTTATTACTTCTTACCTGTCTTACCAACCTTACGCTTGATAACTTCATCAACATACTTGATTCCCTTGCCCTTATAAGGTTCAGGAGCTCTCTTCTCTCTGATGATTGCAGCGTGCTGGCCAACAGCCTCTTTGTCGATTCCCTTAACAGTGATTATCTGTCCCTCAACTACTGTCTCTACTCCTTCAGGATCAGCAAGTTCTACGGGGTGAGAATAACCAAGTGTAAGAGAGAGTGTCTTGCCATTCTTAGCAGCTCTGTAACCTACACCGTTAACCTCGAGCTTCTTCTCGAAACCATCTGTAACACCAACTACCATGTTGTTAAGAAGACTTCTTGAAAGACCGTGTAATGCTCTTGTCTTCTTCTGATCGTCAGGTCTCTTAACTTCGATCTGACCATCTGCCTGTGAGAAAGAAATCTCAGCAGGGAAAACTCTTGTAAGGGTACCCTTAGGTCCCTTTACAGTCACCTTATTATTTTCTGCAACTTCTACTGTTACTCCAGCAGGAACTGCGATTGGCATTTTTCCAATTCGTGACATGCCCGTACCTCCAATTTACCAAATGAATGCAAGAACTTCGCCACCAACCTGCAGCTCTCTTGCCTTTTTGTCAGTTACAACTCCCTGGTTTGTTGAAATGATTGCGATACCAAGTCCGCCCAATACTCTGGGAAGCTCGTCCTTGCCTGCGTATACACGAAGACCGGGCTTAGAAATTCTCTTAAGACCTGTGATTACCTTGTCATTTCTATCAGCGCCATACTTAAGAGTGATGTGAAGATTCTTAAAAGCTCCGTCCTCAACAACATCAAGCTTCTTAATATAACCTTCGTCAAGAAGAATGTTTGCAATTGCAAGCTTCATCTTTGAAGAAGGAACGTCAACTGTGTCATGCTTTGCAGCGTTTGCGTTACGAATTCTTGTAAGCATATCTGCAATAGGATCGTTCATTGCCATTTTAAATTGCCTCCTTAATTATTTTTGCTTCGCCTTACTACTCCCCGAATTGAGCAGAGACACGAAGCCGCAATGCGCGCTTATGTGTTTCTCTTTTTATAATTATACGAAGAATAATAACTTTGTAAATACGCGGTTCCCATCCTGAACCGCTTATGTTACATATTCCCCCGAAAGGGGGAATTCTACAGAATTACCAAGATGCTTTACGTACTCCCGGAATTTCGCCCTTGTATGCAAGCTCACGGAAGCAAATTCTGCAGATTCCGTACTTTCTAAGATAAGCATGAGGACGACCACAGATCTTACAACGATTGTACTCACGTGTAGAGAACTTGGGCTTCATCTGCTGTTTCAACTTCATGGATAATTTAGCCATGTGTGCATTTCCCTCCTATTATTACTTTGCAAAAGGCATATTGAACAGTGTGAGAAGCTCACGAGCCTCTTCATCTGTCTTAGCTGTTGTTGTGAAAATGATATCCATACCTCTTGTCTTGTCAATCTTATCATACTCGATCTCAGGGAAGATAAGCTGCTCCTTGATTCCAAGTGCATAGTTTCCTCTTCCGTCGAATGAGTTAGGGTTGATTCCTCTAAAGTCACGAACACGAGGAAGTGCGAGGTTTACAAGACGATCAAGGAAATCGTACATCTTGTCGCCACGAAGTGTAACCTTACATCCGATAGGCATACCCTCTCTCAATTTGAAGTTAGCGATTGACTTCTTAGCCTTTGTGTAAACAGGCTTCTGACCGGAAATAATAGCCATATCATTTGCAGCGTTCTCGAGAAGCTTAGCATTTTCCTTTGCTTCACCAACTGCCATATTGATAACGATCTTGTCGAGCTTAGGCACCTGCATTACGTTCTTGTAACCGAACTTCTTTGTCATAGCATCAACGATCTCGTTCTTATATAAATCCTTATATCTACTCAACGTTAAATACCTCCTTCCTTAATTAGTCGATAACCTCACCGGTCTTTTTTGCGATGCGGTTCTTCTTTACAACCTTACCATTCTCGTCCTTCTCAACCTTGAATCCGATTCTGGTAGGCTTTCCTTTGTGAAGATACATAACGTTGGAGATATCAAGAGCTGCTTCGCTCTCTACAATTCCGCCATTGGGGTTCTTTGCAGAAGGCTTCTCGTGCTTAGTTACCTTGTTAAGACCCTCTACAACAACCTTTCCGTTCTTTGTATCAACAGAAAGGACTTTTCCTTCCTTGTCGATTTCTCTTCCGGCGATAACCTTAACCATATCGCCCTTCTTAATCTTACTTGTTGACATCTGGGCGCCTCCTTATAATACTTCCGGAGCGAGAGAAAGGATCTTCATGAATTTCTTCTCACGAAGTTCTCTTGCTACGGGTCCAAAAATACGTGTTCCCTTAGGCGTACCATCTTCATTGATAACAACAGCAGCGTTTTCATCAAATCTGATGTAGGAACCGTCCTTACGACGTGTCTCTTTTACAGTACGAACGACAACAGCCTTAACAACATCACCCTTCTTTACAACTCCACCGGGTGTTGCTTCTTTTACAGATGCAACGATTGTGTCGCCGATTCTCGCATATCTTCTTGTAGATCCACCCATAACACGGATTGTAAGAAGTTCTTTTGCACCAGTGTTATCAGCGACTCTAAGTCTACTTTCCTGCTGAATCATGATATTTCTCCTTTTTTTGTATTACTTTGCACGTTCAATAATGGATACAAGTCTCCATCTCTTATCCTTGGAGATAGGCTTTGTCTCCATGACTTTAACTGTGTCACCAATACGGCACTCATTATTCTCGTCATGAGCCTTAAGCTTATATGTTCTCTTTACGATCTTCTTGTAAAGAGGATGCTTCACATGGTCCTCAATGGAAACTGTGATGGTCTTGTCCATCTTATCGCTTGTTACTTTTCCAACACGCGTTTTTCTTAAATTTCTTTCCACGATCATTTCTCCTTTTTAAACCAAGCAAAAGGCTTAGTTAGCAGCCTTAGCATTCTGTGTGATTACAGTCTGGATTCTTGCAATATTTCTTCTTACTTCTTTAATTCTTGCTGTATTATCCAGCTGGTTTGTAGCGTTCTGGAATTTTAAATTGAAAAGTTCCTTTTTAGCTGATACAAGCTCAGTCTGAAGTTCATCAGCAGTCTTAGCTTTCAGCTCGTCTACATACTTATTAGTTTTCATTAGATACACCGCCTTCCAAATCAGCCTTTGAAACGATCTTGCACTTGCAAGGAAGCTTGTGTGTTGCAAGACGAAGAGCTTCTCTTGCGTCGGCCTCGGCAACTCCACCGATTTCGAACATTACACGACCCGGCTTAACAACAGCTACCCATCTATCAACAGCACCCTTACCGGATCCCATACGAGTTCCGAGAGGCTTTAATGTGATAGGCTTGTCAGGGAAAATCTTGATCCAAACCTGACCACCACGCTTGATGAAACGTGTCATAGCAACACGGGCTGCCTCAATCTGGTTTGAATTGATCCAGCAAGGCTCAAGCGCAACAATTCCAAATTCACCGTAAGTGATCTTTGTACCACGAGTAATTTTATGAGCCATTGAACCGCGGAACTGCTTGCGGTGCTTAACTCTCTTCGGCATTAACATTATTTATCGCTCCCTTCCTTATCTGAATTCTCACCTGCTTTGGTCGGAAGTACTTCACCCTTGTAGATCCATACCTTAACACCAACCTTACCGTAGGTTGTATCTGCTTCTGCAAATCCATAATCAATATCTGCTCTGAGTGTCTGAAGAGGAATAGTTCCCTCGCTGTAGAACTCTGAACGAGCGATATCTGCTCCACCAAGACGGCCTGAGCAGCAAGCCTTGATACCAAGAGCATCTGTCTTCATTGTTCTGCTCATGCAAGACTTCATAGCTCTTCTGAATGATACACGGTTCTCAAGCTGCTGAGCAATGTTCTCTGCAACAAGCTGTGCATCCTTATCGGGCTTCTTGATCTCTTTGATATCAACAAGAACCTTCTTATCTGTAAGCTTTGAAAGTTCCTTCTTAGTTACCTCGATCTCAGCACCACCCTTACCGATAACAACACCGGGCTTAGCTGTGTAAACGATAACTTTTACTCTATCTGATGCTCTCTCGATCTCGATCTTAGAAACACCAGCTGCATATAACTTCTTCTTCAGAAATTTTCTGATATTGTAATCTTCTACAAGATTATTGGCGAAATCGCCAGATTCAGCGTACCACTTGGAATCCCAATCAGCGATAACACCGACTCTGAGTCCATGAGGATTAACTTTCTGTCCCATTCTTCGCTTCTCCTTTCAATTATCTCTCGTCCAAAATAACAGTCAGATGACTCATTCTCTTGTTGATTCTGTATGCTCTGCCCTGTGCTCTAGGCTGAATTCTCTTCATGATAGGGCCATTGCTTGCAGTACATTCAGCAACGAAAAGATTTGCTCTGTTCATTCCCTTGTTGTTCTCAGCGTTTGCTACTGCGCTGCTAAGGAGCTTGTAGATTACGCTTGAAGCATATCTGGGATTATACTGAAGGATTGCGAGTGCTGACTCAACATCCTTACCTCTGATAGCATCCATGACAAAGCATGCCTTCTGAACAGGTATTCTTGCGTAAGATAACTTTGCAAAAGGTCTTGTTTCTTTATTGTCACGATTTCTTTCTCTTTTAATTTTAGATCTATGCTTGATTTCCATTTCCATGGATTTGACCTCCTTTCATTGGCACTACTTAGTGAACGCTGCTCTTTCTCTCAACGGGAGAACTTCCAGCATGTCCTCTGAATGTTCTTGTGGGAACAAACTCACCAAGCTTGTGTCCAACCATATCTTCAGTAACATATACAGGAATATGCTTTCTTCCGTCATGAACAGCGATTGTGTGTCCAACAAAAGACGGGAAAATTGTAGAACGACGTGACCAAGTCTTAACTATCTGCTTCTGGCCCTCAGCGTTCATAGCATCTATCTTCTTGAGCAGGCTTGCGTCTGCAAAAGGTCCCTTTTTAAGTGATCTAGACATTTTATTCCTCCTTATTTGATGGCCTTACCGTTTCTTCTTCTTACGATCAGCTTGTTAGAAGCCTTCTTAGCTTTACGTGTCTTATAACCAAGAGCGGGCTTGCCCCAAGGTGTGCAAGGGCCTGAACGTCCAATAGGTGCTCTACCTTCACCACCACCATGAGGATGGTCGTTGGGGTTCATAACAGAACCACGAACTGTAGGGCGGATACCCATGTGACGGATTCTTCCGGCTTTACCATAGTTAATAAGGTTGTGATCGCCATTTCCTACAACACCGATTGTAGCTCTGCACTCGATAGGAACCATTCTCATTTCGCCTGAAGGAAGACGAAGTGTTGCATACTTACCTTCCTTAGCCATGAGCTGTGCAGCGTTTCCGGCTGAACGAACCATCTGGCCGCCCTTTCCGGGATAAAGCTCAATGTTGTGTACGTTTTCACCGACAGGAATAGCTGAAAGAGGGAGGCAGTTACCAACACGAATCTCAGCGTTAGCTCCGTTCATAACTGTCATACCGTCTGTCAATCCGTTAGGTGCAAGGATATAAGCCTTTGTGCCATCCTCGTACTGGATAAGTGCGATATTTGCTGATCTGTTAGGATCATACTCAATTCCGATAACCTTTGCAGGCATATCGTCCTTATTTCTTCTGAAATCTACGATTCTGTACTTAACTCTGCCGCCGCATCCACGATGTCTTACAGTGATCTTACCCTGGTTGTTACGACCAGCCTTGCTGTTCTTAGAAACAACGAGTGACTTCTCGGGAGTCTTCTTTGTGATCTCTGAGAAATCAGATCCGGTCATGTTTCTTCTGGATGGGGTATATGGGCCGTACTTCTTAATTCCCATGATTATTTCTCCTTTTTTGTTTATCACGTGACTGATGTTAAAAAACATCTGAATCCCGGACTTTTTATTGGATTCGCACGTATAGTCTTTAGTGGTAATGCAGACTTCGCTAAGTTCGAAACCACCTAGCTAAGTGTTCTGCTTAAAGTCCCTGGAAAATCTCAATATCTTTGCTGTCTTCAGTAAGCTGAACGATTGCTTTCTTAGTCTTAGCTGTGAAACCGATTGTCATTCCACGTCTCTTCTTTCTGCCGTTGGCATTAAGAGTGTTAACCTTAGCAACCTTAGCTCCTTCAAACATTTTCTCTACAGCTTCCTTGATCTGTGTCTTGTTAGCTTCAGGATTAACAAGGAAAGTGTACTTTTTCTCGCCCATGCCGGCCATGCTCTTCTCTGTAAGAACAGGCTTAAGGATTACGTCATAATACTGTAATGCTGCCATTAGCAATACACCTCCTCTATCTTTGTAACTGCGTCCTTAGTAAGAACGAGTGTCTTAGCGTTTACGATATCATACACGTTAAGTGTGTTTGTAAGTGTTGTGCTTGCTTCTGCAAGATTTCTTGCTGAAAGAACAACGTTCTTATCATTGTCTGCAAGAACAACAAGAGCCTTACGTGTAGCCTTGAGGTTGTTCATAACCTCAGCAAACTTCTTAGTCTTGATCTCATCAAACTTGAGCTCGTCAACAACGATAAGGTTGTTGCTCTGAGCCTTGTCTGTAAGTGCAGACTTAAGAGCAGCTCTCTTCTCTTTCTTGTTCATCTTGAAAGAATAATCTCTCGGAACGGGAGCAAATACAACTCCGCCACCCTTCCACTGAGGAGCTCTGATAGAACCCTGTCTTGCATGACCTGTTCCCTTCTGTCTCCAAGGCTTTCTTCCGCCTCCTGAAACTTCAGAACGTGTCTTAGCTTTCTGTGTACCCTGGCGTTTGTCAGCAAGCTGCTGAAGAACTGCCATGTGTACGAGATGTTCGTTTATTTCAACACCGAAGATAGCATCGCTTAAATCAAGCTTACCAACTTCTTTGCCTTCCATATTATAAACAGATACGTTTGCCATCTGTTTGGTCCTCCTTTCGCGTTCTATTAACCGATAACCTTAACGGTTTCCTTGATTGTAACAAGTCCCTTCTTAGGTCCGGGAATAGCGCCCTTTACAAGAATAAGATTCTTGTCTGCATCTACTCTTACAACCTCGAGATTCTGAACTGTTACCTTAACACTACCCATGTGTCCGGGCATTCCCTTGCCTTTAAATACGCGGCTGGGATCTGAACTTGAACCATTAGAACCCTGATGACGGTGGAACTTGGAACCGTGAGCCATAGGTCCTCTGTGCTGACCATTCTTCTTAATAGCGCCCTGGAATCCTTTTCCCTTTGAAATAGCTGTTGCGTCAATCTTGTCGCCTTCAGCGAAAACGTCAGCCTTGATCTCTGCACCAAGTGCATACTCAGAAGCATTCTCAAGCTTGAACTCTCTTACATATCTCTTGCAAGAAACTCCTGCCTTCTTGAAATGTCCCTGCTCAGCCTTTGTTGCTCCATGGCGATGAATAATTGTCTTATTTCCGTTCTTGTCCTTGTTGACAATCTTTTCCTTCTTATCAACAAAGCCAACCTGTACGGCACTGTATCCGTCGTTCTCAACAGTCTTGATCTGTGTTACAACACAAGGTCCTGCCTGAAGAACTGTTACAGGAATAAGTGATCCGTCCTCTTTGAAGATCTGAGTCATTCCGACTTTAGTAGCTAAAATAGCCTTCTTCATGTTTCTACCTCCTTATTACATCTACAGCGGATGCGTACTACGATCGCAATGTCGTTTAATTACCTGCAACGTTTTTGGTAATTCTCCAGTTATCACGGCATCATGCGCCTTGCATCATACTAGTAGAGGTGTGAATAGTTTCTGTATTCGATAAATATGATATATTTTATATCATTTCATCTTTATATTAATATTTACACCTGCAGGCATCTCGAGTCTCTGAAGAGCCTCAACTGTCTTAGATGTAGGTGTGATGATATCGATAAGTCTCTTGTGTGTTCTCTGCTCGAACTGTTCTCTTGAATCTTTGTATTTGTGAACCGCTCTTAAGATAGTAACAACTTCCTTCTTAGTAGGAAGAGGCACCGGTCCGCTAACCTGAGATCCGTTCTTCTTGACTGTCTCGATAATCTTCTTGGCTGATGCATCAACAAGCTGATGATCGTAAGCCTTAAGTGTAATTCTCATTACCTGATTTGCCATAAAAAAAGTCGCCTCCTTTTCGCACTTTTATATACAAGTACGACAAGCGGTGACTGTACACTCTCCCGTGTGTGTCCTATGTCTTAACACAAATTAAGGCCATAGAATCCCTACACGTCGTTTCTGCCTTGGGTTAGTAGGCAGACTTAATTGTCTGTACAGTGACTTGTCGTCAGTTTGTTTGACCACATCAGTGGTCTCTAGACATTCGCTCCACGGAAAACCTGCTTAACTGGATGAAAGCAGCAACCTCACGCTTCATAGCTATCATGTCACAGCGTATATGATTGTAAGACATTTTAAAAGTATATGCAACTACTTTTTATAAATTAATGACTTTTATCGTAAAATCAGCGTTTTTAGCCAGTCTTTCTTGATGTTTTTTAACATTAATACGCAACTCACAAATTCTGCACCATCCGAAAGCTTCTTTATATTATAATAGGACGAAGGTGTCATAGGTAAATCTTGATATCTTATGAAAAGTTTAGTCAAAAGGAAAAAAATATGTGGATTGCAAACGGATGGAAAGACTATGAGGTCATAGATACCTCTTCAGGCGAAAAACTTGAGCGTTGGGGCGACTATATGCTGGTAAGGCCCGATCCTCAGGTAATATGGAAAACGGATAAAAAACATTTCGGATGGAAAAAATGGAACGGCCATTACCATCGCAGCAGCAAAGGCGGCGGTGAATGGGAGTTCAGAAACCTCCCCGAAGAATGGACTATTAATTATAAGGAACTTACTTTTAACCTCAAGCCTTTCAGTTTCAAGCACACGGGACTGTTTCCCGAGCAGGCTGCAAACTGGGATTGGTTCTCTTCATTAATAAAGGAAGCGAATCGTGAGATCAAAGTTCTGAATCTTTTTGCCTACACAGGCGGAGCCACCGTTTCCGCTGCAAAAGCAGGCGCTAAGGTGACACACGTAGACGCAGCCAAGGGTATGGTAGCCTGGGCAAAAGAAAATGCGGCTTCATCGGGGCTTTCGGACGCCCCTATTAGATATCTCGTTGATGACTGCGTAAAATTTGTAGAGCGCGAGATACGAAGAGGAAACAAGTACGACGGAATAATAATGGATCCGCCCTCATACGGAAGAGGACCCAAAGGAGAAATCTGGAAAATTGAAGACTCAGTATTCCCTTTTATCGAACTGACATCCAAGCTTTTGTCAGATAATCCTCTCTTCTTCCTTATAAATTCATACACAACAGGTCTACAGCCCGCCGTATTGTCATATATGCTTCATACCGTACTCGATCCCATCCATCCCGGAACAATCGAAGCAAATGAGATCGGACTTCCCGTTAAATCAAACGGACTTGTCCTTCCCTGCGGCGCAAGCGGACGCTGGACAGCAAAGAATTGATGCGCGCAGGTCGCATCAATAGCGGAGCGTTTTTTATCTAATAGAAATTTCCTCGTGTTCAATAAAAAGCACAACCCCCGTATAGCTCTTTTATAAGCACTACGGGGGTTGTTATATAAATAAAATCTCCTGCACTATTCTTCTTCGCCGTCAATCTTACGACGAATCTGCTGCATCCTTAGATCAAGCTGATTGATAAGATCCGCACTGAACTTAAGATCGTCGGAAATAACTTCCTGATTGATATTGTCTTTTTTATACTTCATCTTATGTTCAAGACTTGCCCAGAAATCCATGGCTATTGTTCTGAACTGCACTTCGACTTTCATGTACTCTTTTTCCTGAACAAGAAAGATCGGAACCTCTATTATGAGATGAAGGCTTCGGTAGCCGCTCTTCTTTGGCTTATCGATATAGTCTTTTCTCTGGAGCACCCTGATATCATCCTGATTTGCAAGACAATCCGCCAACATGTAAATATCGTCCACAAATGAACACACAACTCGTATTCCCGCAACGTCCGATATATACTTATCTATATTCTCAATAGAAAAATCAACTCCCTTGCCGTTTAGCTTCTTGTATATGCTAAGAGGAGTCTTGATCCTCATCTTTATTGCTTCAAAAGGATTTCTGTTATTTCTAAGAGACAATTCCTTGTTTAATACATCAAGCTTGGTACGAACTTCAAGTAGTGCACTGTCATACTTCATCATAAGAGTACGAAACTCTTTCACCTGGTCTTTTTGCCTAAGAAGATTCTCGAGGTCTATTAAAGTAACGTCATCCCAATCATCGTTTTTATTGTAGCTGATTTTTGAATAGTCAAAATGCTCTGCTGCCATAAAACTAACTCACTTTCATGTATTTCTTATATTGTCAGTATATCAGCATACGTTAAACGCAATATGAACGATTTATAAAAATTCTACAAATCTTTGACATAGTTTTTTTATAAAAGATCACAGAAATTCTTGTATCACGCATCTATCCCAGCATGCCATAAACATTGCAAAAGCGATCATCGCAAACATGACCAGCATAGCCGCTTTATCATAGACCACTTTGCTTTTTTCAAAGCTTGAAATAAGTATCTCAACGCCCACACCTATCAATATGATTGGCCACAGTCTTGTTACCATGGTAATCTCAAAATATCCAAAAAAATTAAGAATATAAGCGGCTCCCAAAACTATAAGAGTAATCCCCGCAGTTATTGTACCGACTCTATGTATTCTTACCGTTTCCATCTTTTACCTCCCGCTCAGAATGATCGTACTTTCAAAATACAAGTCAATTATTTTCTCCGGACACATCGGAAATTCCAAGCTCTTTCTTTTTTCCCTTGATAAGTCTGATTCCAACGTATATAAACGCTACCGATATGACGATCTGCGGAACGTTGTACAATATTTCACTAAAAGCGCGCCAGATATCTGCAGAGACATAATTAACAATAATATCGCGAAGGTATTCCAAAATATTGTCCCACAACGCACTTGCCCCGACCAAAATAAATGCAATAGCAAAAACTCTGCGAACCTTTTCCTCTTTTATCTCAAATTCTTTGGGAAGTCCGAATTCCGTCCAGATATACCTGTCCTCCATTCCCATCAGGATATTTCCGCTTAACCTATACATATTCCATGCATGAAAAAAAGCATAGAACCAGGTTACCACGACAAGTCCGGCCGCAAGTCCCGAGAGCAGTGAAAAATCAAGCATTAACCCAACGCAAAACACCATAAATGTTGCCATCAGCGATACACCGTTTTTCATAAATCCCATATACATCTCCACCGCTCCGGGTATAAACGAGAAGCAAAAAACAAAAAATCCGTTTCTTTTCTTATATTCCATCATCAACCTCCACATCACCAGCAAAAATGCTGTATATTTTACTTTTTATATCATCTTTTTTCTTTAAGATCTCATCCCTAAAGGAAACATCTCTTTGAAAATCTGTTTTATCCATTGAACAAAAATCTCTATTTGCAACAGGAACGCCGGGAACAATGAACATTACCACTATTGCTGCAGCAACAGCGAGAGCCACTTTCAGGCTGTATAATCTGTATTCGATTATCTTTTGTTTTTTGGTTTTCGCGATATTACCTGCTTTGTCTGCAGCATCAACTGCATCAAGCACTTTTTTCTGAAGATTTGCAGGCGCCTTGGTCATATCATTAAGCTCAACGTCCATGATAAGCTTCTGCAATTCTTCATCACTCAGATACTCATGACTCATGCCAACAGTTCCTCCTTCCTGATTATTTTCTTTAACATCTCACGTGCTCTGTAAATATGGGACTGCACCGTTTTAAGAGGTATCCCCCTCTCAAGGCTCAGCTCTTTTGCGGTCTTGCCCCGGATAAAGTGGCCGACGGCCGCAGATCTGTACGGCTCATCAAGTTCATTGCAGCGGTCAAAAAATCTTTTTTCCACATCCCTTGCAATGTACGTTTCAAGCGGTCCGTCCCTGCCCACATCCATGGAAGCCTCGAGCTCATCATCGCCCACCGCCTCTTCTTTCATTTCACTGCTTCTTAAAAAGTCGATACATTTATTGCTCGCGATCCTGCAAAGCCATGCCTTTTCATTCTTTCCGTCAAAATCATCAAGATGACTGTATGCAGCAATAAACGTTTCCTGCGTGATATCCTCCGCGGTAAAATAATCGCCGGTAAGTTTAAGGCAAACCGAAAAGACCAGATTTTTGTACCGATCCATAAGTTGTATTAACTTTTCTTTCGAATCAATCTTCCCCAACTTACCCTCCTAATTTTCTCTCTTCATATAATATAACGATTCAAACAGAAAAAAGTCTGCAAACTTTTTCAAAAAAATTTGCAGATTCCAAAACTTCCAACCGATGGCGTGCAGATGCAGCATTTTTAATGCGTCATCATGGGGTTGGAAGTTTTGCTAATCCTTACCATTAACCCTCATCAGCTGTTTTCGGCGATATAGTTGCTGACTCTGTTCTGAATGACCTCGGCAACCTGCTCAGCTGTTTTTTGTCCGGCAAAAAATGATGATGCTTCTTCCAGGACTATACTTGAAACCTGCATATCAATTCCTGCATTTGTGTTTATGGAAACGGCATAGTCATAGAACTTCTTGATATCTTCTTCTGTCAGCGGATTTATCTTTTTCCACTCTCCGCTTACAGGATCGTACAATTTCGCCCTCTTGTTACTATCGCTTGCCTCAACGGCAGCTTCGTGAAGCTCTTCTTCAAACTTAGATTTCACCGAAGAAAAACCATTATCTGATTTCTTATCCGAAGTCATAAGCTCTCTGATAAGATCATAGATAACATCAACGTTTTCCGTCTTACTGTTTACGGCGAATGTTGTCGTATTAAGCGCAGCCAGATTTTTTCCGAGGTTATTTGGAAATCCTACAAGCTCAACATCACCGGCAAGCTGCTTTGTCTCGGCATATTCCCAAATATCCCAATAATTCGCAGCATAGAATATACTTTTTCCCGCTGCAAAATCGTCAAGGATATCATCTCCGATAACATAATCGACAGGTTCTTCATCGGGGAACTTATTGGCAAAATTCAGGAATTCCGTAAACTCAGGAGTATTGAAATTACACTTTTTACTCTTAAGGTCAAAAAACTCATCTCCATACATCATCCAGAAATATTCGCAGATCTGATCTCTGGTGTAATATGAACCAAACGCCGTTTTATAATCCATACCTTTACCGGTTATCAGTTCATCACAGTCCTTGTAGCTCAAAGTCTGCTTTCCGCTTGCATTTTCGGATTTGGTTGCAAATGTAGAAATGTCGAACGTAGGCATAAATGTATAAATCTTATCGTTATACTTCATCATCTCTTTTATATTCGGAAGAATCTCTATATCTCCAAGCGGTCCTCCGTTCTCAAAAGCAGCCGAAAGATCGAGAAGAGTCCCCTTATCGGCATATTTCCTTACAGATGATTCAGCGCCCGAAAAGCATATAATATCCGCAGCTTTGCCCGATGTGATATCAAGATTAAACTGCTTTTGCAACTGTTCAAAATCATCATAGAACTCGCTGTAATCCAGTATCTTGATCGCATACTTATCACTGGACCTGTTAAAATCCATAATCTGTTTGACAATATCCCTGTCAACATACATACCCGATAAGGTGATGACTGTTTTATCACCGACATCTTCCGGATTTACCTTTGTAAGCTTCACAAGAGAGTTGACCTGTTCATCACCTACGGAAGTATCCGCGATTATTTCTTTTTCATTTAATGCAACAAATCCGGCCTGCGCATTCATTTCATCAAAACTTATGGATGCATCCCTGAAATCAAGCAGTTTCACAAGTTTATCCGCTTCAATGTCACATTTGTAGATACCATAGTCATCTTCTGCATACAGATTACCTGCTTCATCCTCAAAAAAGCTATAAAAGCCGTGCTTCTGAAAACCACTGAGCTTTTTATCCACCTTATTATTATCTGCATCGGCTACCACAAATCGCCCTTCGTAACTGCTGTCATCAAAATAATTTATAAACAGCTTATTGTCCGCAAGTTCATCAATACTCAGGATTCCGCCCATGCCATTCATGTTTTTTCTATCCACAAGGACTTTCAGGCCGTTCTTCTCATCAAAGGTCTGGACACCGTCCATAGTTCCGCACAGAAGCCCGTATTTATCCGACCATGCAAAACACCTGATAAAGAACGGATCCTCGTCAAACTCTTTTGAAAAATCATATTTGTAAGCTATATTTCCCGTCGGCTCGATCTTTTCAAGAAATGAACCGTATGAACCATCGGCTTCTTTGCATTCTTTATAAATGACGTAAGCATTTCCGTCTTTATCGAAGGTACCGGTGACTATGTAATCGTCCTTCCCGCCTCCGATCTCGGCAGAATTTACATCCGATCCGTCCGGGTTAAAAGACATATATTTAAACGGTCCTGCCTGAGTCTTACTTACAGCAAGTATCTTATCGCCGTTTCTGCCAAGTACATCCACGCTGTCGCCGGCTTCAAGAATATCCTTAAATTCCTCCTGTTTAAAAATGCAGTTCTTATCAATCTTTTTGATATTCGCAAAATCCTCATCCGTAAGTTTCTTTCCGCCACAGCCTGTAAAGGTCGTGACGCAAAGAGTACATGTCAGGATCACACTTATTGCTCTTCCAATAATATTTCTTTTACTCATCTCTTCTCTCCATTCTGTATACGCAACATTTTCGTTCCGCACAGCATTTGTATTACTGTATTAATTATCTAGTACAATAATACAATACCTCAAGAGAGATTCTTTTGTCAATATGTGTACAGAAAAAGGAACCTCACTTTTTAAGTGAAAGTTCCTCTCTGCATTTGCAATAAATCTATAATTTTATTTCATTGTGAGCGAATCCCACGTATCTGACGGAACAAGTGTGATATATGTCTTACCTGTGTTGATCTGAATCTCCTCACCCTTGTCATCATAAAATCTGGTCAGATGAGTTGCATCATCTTTTACCCATGTGATACTCTTGGCAACGCCGTTTGTGACATACCATCCGGGTTGACCTGCTGCGATACAGTTATAAATAAGATAACCATTCTCATCAAGCTGGTTGAAATCACACTTCTGTATAAATACATTCTTAAAGCTAAGAGGCTCTCCGTCCTCCGCATCCTCATGGCGCGCCCCGTACTCGTAATACTCATATTCCTTAGTTTCGGCATTATACTTAAGTGTAGAAGTATTGTGCCAGAAAGGAAGTCCGATCTCCGTTACGGGATATGTCTTGTCATAAACCTTTGTAAGGTCAACTTCTTTGCCGTAAGGAGCAAAGTTGAAATGACTTCCCTCGTTTCTGTACTCGGTATAAGTTGTTGAATATGCGGGATCCTTCTTCATACTTGAGAAGTTACTCTCCATATCACCCGAACAGACATACTCTGTAAACTCCTTTGGCTTTCCGTTCTTTACTCTGGAGAAAGTTCCCGAAAAATGCTGTGCCCAGGGATTCTTAAAATATGCCGTGATATGAGCCGCGGGGCCTCCGTCATGGCAGAGCACCGCATCCCACTCAGCAGCAAGAAGAATATTGGTGGGACGTGTACTTCTGATACTTCCAAGCTGTTCTATCTTGCCCCAATCCTTTACAATACACATAAGTCTTGTAATTCGGTCATTCTTAGTACTGTTCATTATTTCATAAACAACATCCGCTTCTGCTGTTCCAAAGTGCGGAAGCGCGGTCTTTTCGTTATCAACCATTACAGCGATAGGACGCTGATCTTTAATATCTTCGCTTATTGGCTCACCTGTGATCTCGCTAAGGTACATTCCTTCCGGAATCTCGAAATTCTTCACTCCATCCGATGAAGCTTCCGCAGCAGTATCACCGATAACTACATCTTCGACAGAAATTGAAAGAGAAGAATCATCCGCTTCCTTTTTGCCACAGGCAACATCTGAAAGCACCATTAGCATGCACATTGCAAGCGCAACGATCTTTTTACTTTTTGTCATAGATAATTTCTCCCATTTTTTGTTTTATTAAAGCCTTTTTTTCTTCCTTCACCTCCTTACGTAGTCTGATGTCAAGCTCATAATTCAAAAGTTTCAGTTGAACTCCCGATTGAGCTTTAATGTCTACATGCTGTGAATAAGCATTCTTGTATTTATATATACTGAGAATTATCCCCAGGAAGACATACGATACTATAACATTGCTGTCTGATATAAAAGGAAAAAAAGTATCGCCTACATATGTCGTAGAAAATAATCCAAATCCCAAAAGTAAATTTGCAACAGCATTTGCCGTAAGCCAAATGAGACAACCGCTTCCCATTGCGATTCCCACTTGATTCTTTATCTTAGATAAAGCGATAAATCCAAAAACAATCAATCCGACAACGCTTAAAATAACTGTTAATCCTATAAGCCATCCCCAATCTGAACATATATACAGAAGGACATGCTCTCCTGTCTTTACACCAAAATAACTGCTTGCGGCCATAGTCACATTTTCGCCAAGATTAAGATATACTACCCCGCATCCAAGCGGCTTAAGTCTATCCATAACATGTCTTACATTTATTAATTTACTGCTGGGAAAACAATTCCTTAGTTCAATCATCAAATTTCCGGGAAAAATCGCAAACGCAGCCCACAAATATGCAATCACCTTCTTTTGTGGAATTTCAAACCAGCCCTTCTTTATTGCTATTGTAAGCTGAGCCAGCAAACTTAATGCGATCATCATAACATGCAAGGCCGCATGCCCCTCCAGTCGCGAACTCATATACATGCACGGAATAACAATCCAAAGAACCGCCTTGATCAGCCCTTTATACGCCTGCCCTCTATACCTATAGATTATTCCGGAATATAGAGGAATAAATAAGACAAACAACGTTGTAAAAACAACCCTCGTAATGGAATATGGCTGCCAGAAAAAGTTTCCTTCCGGTCCATGTGAGTAAATAGCCTGATTAAGTACCATTCCCACTATCAATACAGCCGCCAGCAACTTAGAATATTTTAATATAGTCGTATAATCCACAAGAAATACAAGCAACATCAAGGAAATACCAAAAAAAGCATTAATAGCAATTACGAAGTCATCATACTCAGAATATGCTACCGTCATCCTGATCATCGCTCCGACAGCTCCAATGGTCATTGCCGCGATTATCAAGCCCCATGCAATTTGCGGCCTGTGAACCCTGTCAAGCGACATTCCGACTTCCATGGGATCCCCCATGTCCTCGACAGCTTTTTTCTCCGCGGTCACACGGTCCATTCCGTCCGAAACATTCGCTTCTATCTGCTCTTCTATATGCGCCCTGATCTCATCACCTATAGCCTTGTGCGCCTTCTCAAAACGCACCTGCTCCAGTAACATTTTGATATATTCTTCCATACTCATACCCCGTAGGCCAGAACGTTTGCTATCGCGCCGGAATAAACCTCCCACTCCTGTGTCTTTTCCTTTAATAGCTTTCTGCCCTCTTTCGTTATGCTGTAATATTTTCTTGTCTTGCCGAGATACTCCTGCTCGTAAACCTTGAGAACACCTTTCTCCTCCAGTCCGTGAAGAAGCGGATAAAGCGTTCCCGCCTTAAATTCAAAGACATTCTGTGATCTCTTTCTTAATGTGTCGATCATTTCATACCCATACATGTCTTTTTCCGAAAGTAACTTCAGAACCAACATTGTACTGCTGCCTGTTAAAAGAGATTTATCTACTGCCATTTTATCCTCCTTGAAGCGCGACAACGGCGCTAACTTATCTATACTAAACCTTTCCCTAATTATCTTTTAAGGATTGCAATCTTTTTTCCTTATTGCTCCGAGCCTTAATATCAACATGCTGCGGATAGGCGTCCTTATATTTGTACACGCTTATCAGTATCCCCAAGAATACATACGAGATCACAATATTGTTATTAGATATGAATGGGAAAAAAGATGCATAAAACTCCGGAACAATTCCGAATCCCACAACGATATTGGCAATAGCATTTACCGCGATCCACATCATGCAACCGCATCCCATAATCTGTCCGAGCTGGTTCTTTGACTTTGCCATACTGACAAATCCAAAAACAATCAGCGCTGCAACTATCATAACAACCGCAAGTCCTATAACCAGCCCCCAGGTCGCCGAGATATAAGTCAAAACATAACTCCCCGCAGGAGAATTTACACATCCCCTTGACTGCATTGATGCTGCGCCGCCCCAAGTATATATTTTCCCTTCTCCGAATATCTTCATTGAATCCATGATTGTTTTTATTTCATTACTGCCACTTCTTATGAATCCTCCAACCTCAGTCCGGATAAAGTAGACCAGATAAAATACATAAGCCAGCCATATAGATATGATTGAAGGAATCTTTCGCACTTTTATCCAGCCTTTTCCTATCGCATACGTAAGCTGAATAAGCATGCTGCCTACAACTATAAAGGCACGCATATTATAATATCTTGTTGATACAAACGGTATGAGCCTTGGCACAAAAACCCAAAGAAGAGCCTTTATAAGCCCCCCATACGATTGTCCTCTGTATTTGTAGAGAATTCCCGCATATAGAGGAATCAGCAAAAACATCAATGCAAAAGAAACGCTGACACAACCATTTAAAACCCCCATCAGTGATTCCAGTTGGTCATAATTTAACGCTTCTCCGTTTAATTCACTCTTATCCGCTACCAATCTATAAAACTTATAACTTCCGTAGTACGCAATCAGATATCCCGCCACCAATACAGTTGCGATCACTTTGGAATACTTGGCAACAGTTGTGTAATCCACAAGATACATGAAAAACATTGCGCCAATCCCCAAAACAGTAAAAAGGATATAATATCTGTCATCGGCTGCAAAAGGCGGCTCACTTATAGAATCGATCACTAGTTTGTCCTTCGCAATATAGGTATGGATTATTATTCCTATAACGCCGACAAGCACCGCCGCGATTATAACGCCCCACGCTATCTGCGGCCTGTGAACCCTGTCAAGTTCAATACCTGTAGCAACCGGATCTCCCATATCTTCTACAGCTTTTTTCTCCGCAGTATCTTCATCCATTCCGTCTGAAATATTTGCTTCTATCTGATCTTCAATATGAGCCTTAAGCTCATCGTGTATCCCCTGATGAGCCTCACGGAACCTCACTTGTTCCAATAGCTTTTTTATATATTCTTCCATTGTTACAACCTCTGTACCCCTGTAAATCCAACAATACTTATATCATACACCGTATGCCAATACACTTACGATAGCGCCCGAATACTCGTTCCACTCATCGGTCTTAGCCTTTAAGAGCTTTCGTCCCTCTTTTGTTATGCTGTAATATTCTGTCCTGTATTTCCTGATTCGATTTTTTTTGACTTACTGCAAAATTTTATATCTATGCGCTGTAGGTAAGCGTTTTTATATATGCCAAGCACCACAAACATCCTTTTACAGATTCAAATCTTTTAATAAATTTCTTATCCCAAAACGCTCAATTTCCACATCTTGTGAATATGCATCCTTATACTTATATATGCTGAGCAGTATTCCGAGCGCCGCATATGCATAAATAAGAGAATCAGAATTATCAGTTGATACAAACGGCAAAAAAGCACCAACGAAAAACCATTCCGGAAAAACTCCAAATGCAGTGAACACATTAACAATAGTATTTACTGCAAGCCACATCATACACCCCATACCCATAACATGTCCCAACTGATTTTTTGACTTAAATAAATTCATAAATCCCAATACGATTATTCCAACTACAATGGCAATAATCACTATTCCCCAAAACGCTCCGTAAGTCGATGAAATATATGTCAAAAAATATGTTCCAAATGGCCGATCTATAAAGCAACTTGAAGGTTTTTGAAAACCATCGTGTCCGTAATATATTCCTGAGCCAAACAAATATATTGAATCAACAACTTTTTTTAATATCTCCTCTTGCACACTATCTCCATAGCATTTAAACATACGTCCGTAAGACAATGATGTGATTATTATAAATCCCCCATATAGGTGTACCAGTACCTTCTTTTGTAACTTTATCCATCCTTTCATTATTGCAACTGTAAGCTCTGCAAGCATACATATCGCGATTATTGTAGCATCACCCCTTATCAGGTAATCTCCAAAATATATGTAAAAAACAGGAATAAAAATCCACAAAAGCGCCTTCGAAAAAGTCTTTTTTCGTTCCTTATACTCATAAAGAATTCCGGCGTAGAGAGGCACCAATATGAGCATCTTGTCAGAAAGCCTCCATGCAATCTCATTTAAAATACCAATTCCAAATGGCGTTTGCTTAAACGTCAATACTCCTGTATTGATCAATAAAGCATCCGGCAACGATGTAATCAAATAACCTGATGCCCATACAATCCCTATAATTCGGGAATACTTTGCAATAACCGTAAAATCCAAAAAATAAAAAAGGAGCATCAAACATATCCCCATAATGGTATATGAAAAAAAGTTATTAACAATATAATTTCTATCTGGGTTATAATACTGCCCATCTTTTATCAAAACCTGATCATTCCGCAAAAGAAACTGGAATATTGCGCCAACAATCGCAACAGCTAATACTGCTACGATTACCCCCCACGCCATCTGAGGTCTGTGAACCTTATCAAGTGCAATTCCCGTCTCAACGGGATCACCCATATCTTCGACAGCTCTTTTCTCAGCTGTCTCTTTATCCATTCCCTCGGAAATATTTGCTTCCGCCTGGTCTTCTATATGTGCTCTGATTTCATCCCCGATAGCTTTATGCGCTTTTTCAAAACGCACCTGCTCAAGTAATTTTTTAATGTACTCTTCCATTTTGTAAAACCTATCTGTCATTTTTATTTAATGTATTGCTTAGTCTGTCATACACCGTATGCCAATACGCTTACGATAGCGCCCGAATACTCGTTCCACTCATCGGTCTTAGCCTTTAAGAGCTTTCGTCCCTCTTTTGTTATGCTGTAATATTTTCTGGTCTTACCGAGGTATTCCTGCTCGTATGATTTGAGCATTCCTTTTTCCTCAAGGCCATGTAAAAGAGGATAAAGAGTCCCTGCCTTGAATTCGAAGACATTCTGCGACTTCTTCCTCAAGGTATCGATCATCTCATACCCATACATGTCTTTTTCCGAAAGTAATTTTAGAACCAGCATTGTACTGCTGCCGGTTAAAAGAGATTTATCTACTGTCATAATTCTCATCCCCCAAAATCTTTTGATCTTACGTGAAGACTTATGTCTACGTGCTCTGCATATGCATTCTTGTATTTGTATATGCTAAGTATTATACCAAACATTGCATAGGACGCCAGTAATCCATCATAGGCAAGTCCGCCTGAAATAAACGGTAAAAAAGATACACTATCACCGCCGTCATACATTCCAAATCCGCATGCTATATTAAAAATGACTTTTCCGATAAGCCAGATAATGCAGCCACCCCCCATAACAAGCCCCAATTGATTCTTAGTTTTTGTAATAACTATCAGTCCGTAAATGATCAGCCCGAGTACAACGGCTGCAATCGCTATTGCGACTCCTATTCCCATTGTTGTCGATATATATGTCAAAATACTTGTATCTTCAGCCAGTTCAATGTTATCCCCTGATATCATTCCTCTTCCGAATAGCCTTGAAGACCTGATGATTAACAATATTTCATTTTCCCTCCAAAAACATTCATACCTGCATAAAGTTTTGACAATGCCTACAACTCGCAGTATCAGCAATGACCAGATAAAAATAATGGTCGGCGTCTTACGTACCTTTATCCACTCTTTTTTTATAGCAATTGTTAACTGAGAAAGCATAGCTATCATTACTACTATCATTTCCTCAAAAGTATATCTTCCATCCTGGATTGATAACAGATCGGCACTTATGAGCACCCAAAATATTGCCTTTATAAGTCCGCCGTACTTCTGCCCTCTATATTTGTAAAGTATACCTGCATAAATCGGAACCATCAAAAACATAAGCAAAGTTGCCCGACTATGTAATCCATCCAAGAACATCCAGATTTCATAATCTAATGAATCCGGATTATCCATAACTATCCAACAAATCGATATAAAATAAAACGCCAGCAAAATTAATCCGGCCACCTTAGAATACTTGGCGATTGTTGTAAAATCTATAAGATAAAATAGCATCATTACAGCCACTCCAAGTATAGAATAGAAAACAAACATGGTACCCTCTTGAACAATACAATTCGGAGTTATCTGTATAGCTAAGCCCCAACTTAACTGCTTTGTCATAAAAATATGAAGTACCACAGCCAAGAATGTCACAGCCAAAGTTGCAACAACAAACTCCCACGCCAGTTGCGGTCTGTGAACCTTATCAAGCGCAATTCCCGTCTCAACGGGATCACCCATATCTTCGACAGCTTTTTTCTCCGCTGTAGCTTTATCCATTCCCTCGGAAATATTTGCTTCCGCCTGATCTTCTATATGTGCTCTTATTTCATCCCCGATAGCCTTATGCGCTTTCTCAAATCGGATCTGCTCAAGTAATATTTTGATGTATTCTTCCATACAATCCTCCTTAGTACAAACACTTGCTGTCGTGACAAAATATAATTCACACTACTTTAGTTTTTTTAATCTCAGTTTCTTAAGATCAATGCGAAGATTTATATCTATATGCTGTGAATAAGCATTCTTATACTTATAAATACTGAGCAATATTCCAAGTAATGCATATGACTCAACCAACTTATCATTTGAAACAAACGGCAAAAATGCCCCTCCGCCTTGATCATCGATAATTCCTGTTCCAACAAGAATATTAACAACGGTATTTGAAATAAGCCACATCATACAGCCGATTCCGATTACCATTCCCAGTTGATTCTTAGTCTTTAAAACTGTAACAAGTCCATACACAATAAGTCCGACTACAGTAGCTATAACCACTATTCCAACAATCAGTCCGCCTGTCGTCAGAATATATGTAAGGATCATACGGGTTCCGGGATCTGAAATACTATACTGGGCAGGCGAATATGATTTTCCTCCCAAACTGCTTAACAATGCATTTCCAAACAGCTTTACCTGCTTCATATATGCCCTGACTATATCTATATTTGCATTAATGGTTGGTCGTTCATACAGATTTCCATCCTCGCCGCCCCATCTAAGAACAGTTCCGCTTGCGCGCTCATATTCTTTTTTAGCAACAAATCCCAAAAACACCGAGAAGGTAGTCCATAACGTTATAAGTACAGGTATCTTTGATACTTTCAGCCATTCTTTTTTTATTGCAAACGTGAGCTGAACAAGCATGCTGAGCACAAATATCAAACATATTACATAGTTATGTCTATAACTAACAATATAACTTGGAATAATTAACCAAAGAACTGATTTTATAAGTCCATCATACTTTTGTCCTTTGTACTTATAGATTATCCCTGCATAGAGCGGAATAAGTAACAGCATAGGCGGATTCATAAAAGATGAGGTTAAATCCAGCACTTTTATCGGTAACGGAAAGTCTGCGTTTTCCCATCCCGTCCTATGCCCCGTCTTATCGAGCCACTCCAGTTGCATGAAGTAAACTTTATCACGCAAAAAAATTCCAAGCATATACACGGCTATCATACATGTTGCTACTACCTTAGAATACTTTGCAACTGTTATATAATCCAAAAGATAAAGCAGCAACATTACTGATATTCCGCTGACAGTAAACATGATAAATGAACCGATATCATTACGATACTTTAAATACTCTAAAGCCGGATCTTTTGCCATAAGGACATGAATCAATGTTCCCACGATTGCAACAAAAAGAGCTACGATTACAACTCCCCATGCCATCTGTGGTCTGTGAACCTTATCAAGTGCAATTCCCGTTTCAACGGGATCTCCCATATCTTCGACAGCTTTTTTCTCCGCTGTTTCTTTGTCCATTCCGTCTAAAACATTCGCTTCTATCTGATTTTCTATATGTGCTCTTATTTCTTCCCCAATAGCCTTGTGCGCTTTCTCAAAACGCACCTGCTCAAGCAGTTTTTTAATATACTCTTCCATCTTAAAAACCTATCTGTAACGCCTTATTACTCTTCCTGTTTTTCCTCTTTGGCGATACTGTAATACTTTCTCATCTTCCCGCGGCAATATTGCTCATATGAGTTAAGAGTCCCGTTGCTCTCAAGCCCATGAAGCAGAGGATAAAGCATTCCGGCCTTCTTTTCAAAAACATTCTGTGCTCTCTTTCTAAGAGTTTTTATCATCTCATATCCGTACATATCTTTTTCCGAAAGTAATTTTAGTACCACTGATTCGTTATTTTCATTTTCATGAGACAGTTCTTCAGCCATTTCTTCCTTATCCTCCTTGTATCGTGCCATTTGTCATTGTGTCTTTATTATTTAGTCTTGTATTTCACGACTCGAGATTTTTGACTTACTGTAAATTGTTATGTCAATGTGCTGCGGATAAGCATCCTTATATTTGTATATACTGAGTATTATTCCAAGAAAGGCATAGGATGCGACTACCTTGTGGTCTGATATGAACGGTAAAAAAGATGTGTGATAAAATGAAGGCAACAATCCGGTACCTACACCTATATTAAAAATCGCATTTATGATCAGCCACATCATACAGCCACTTCCCATTACAACTCCCAACTGATTCTTTGTCTTTGCGGTTGTTACAAATCCAAAAACGATCAAAGCTACTACAGCGGCAATGACAGCAAATGTCAATGCACCTCCAAGAACCGCCGCAATCTTAGTGATAACATAGCTTTCTCGTTCAATATATTGGGAAAAAACTCCTGAACTTACAAGCGAACTTGTTGATGCAGTCAGCTTTCCTCCGAAGTAACTCACTGTGCCGCTGCCAAAAGCCTTTACACCACTCAAGATCTCTTTTGCCTGATTCTTGGAAGTAGTGGGAGCCAAAAACGCTCTTACAACATCCATTTTATGTACGCTTAAAAGCCTGCTGTTATACATGAACCTGATTATTGCTATGGGAATTATTGCAAATAAAGACCATATTGATACGATGGTCCTTGCTTTCGGAACTTTTATCCATTCTTTCTGTATTGCTATGGTAAGCTCCGCCAGCAAACAAATTACGATAACTGTCGCACGAAATTGCTGATATCTTCCGATAGAAACCAGGCCTATAACCACTATCCAGATAAGTGATTTTATAAGTCCCTTGTATTTCTGTCCCCTGTACTTATAAATTATTCCTGCAAAAAGCGGTACAAGTAAAAAGACTCTTGATCCCGATCCGCTAAAGAATCCTGATAAAGATCTATATATGTTTGGAATCACATCACCGTTTGCTTCTAAATTTGCTATTCTTTTATCTATAAAAGTGTCCATTGAGTAAGAAAAAAGTAGTATAACCGCTATTATCTCGGAATATTTCGCAACCGTTGTATAATCTACAAGATACATGATCAGCATTACAGCGATTCCGTAAATGACATAGTGTATGTAATAACCGGTATCATCTGCAAGTATCATTTTCCCCGGTATGTAAATGGCCATTCCATCGTACGTTGATGAGGGTACATTGCTTAAAAAGAACTTAATTACTATTCCCACGATACCAACGAGAATCGCTGCAACAATAACTCCCCACGCAACCTGCGGTCTGTGCACTTTATCAAGTGCAATTCCTGCTTCAACCGGGTCTCCCATATCTTCGACAGCTGTTTTTTCCGCTGTCTCTTTATCCATTCCTTCCGATATATTGTTTTCTATCTGGTCTTCTATATGCGATCTGAGTTCGTCACCTATTGCCTTGTGAGCTTTTTGAAATCTCACTTGCTCAAGTAACATCTTTATATATTCTTCCATACGAGCCCTCCATCGCCGATGCTTTTCTCTCTTTTCTATATACTATATTTTCTATCAGACTGCTTTTTTATCTACAGTTTGCGGATTACTCCCGCAATCCTCTTCTTGTTCTTCTTTTAGTTTTTTCCTCAATTTAGTTTTATCACTGTCTATATATTTATCTCTCGTTTGTTGTACATTCTTTTCTTCTTTTCGTACAGAATCCTCGGTACAAATTCCTTCAATACTTGCAAGTACGTCACTTCTCATATCATAGCGATCGCCTGTTATACAAAATATACACAACCACACAAGCAAAACAGCTACCAAGAACATCTGACATAAACCTATGCTATTGCCAAACACTATTACCGAAATTAATGCTGACATAACGTTTGCTCCTCCTTAATATTCTCAGTACATCTCTTTTTCTATATCTATCCTCTACTTATATCTACATGCTTCGAATAAGCATTCTTGCCGGCAGACTTATACACCATAAGCCAATACGCTTGCAATTGCGCCGGAATATTCCTTCCACTCCTCTGTCTTGCTCTTTAAGAGCTTTCTTCCTTCCTTGGTGATACTGTAATACTTTCTTGTCTTGCCTAGAAATTCCTGCTCATATGATTTGAGCATTCCTTTCTCCTCAAGTCCATGGAGAAGGGGGTAAAGAGTGCCCGCCTTAAATTCAAAGACGTTCTGTGATTTTTTTCTTAAAGTATCTATCATTTCATATCCGTACATATCTTTTTCCGAGAGTAGTTTTAAAACCAGCATTGTACTGCTACCTGTCAAAAGAGACTTATCTACAGCCATATTGACCTCCTTATATATTGAATACTTATATCGCAAATCTATATATATCGTTCATCTACATACTATATCGGGTTCCGATACATGTCAAGGGTAATATTTTTTAAAAAAAAAGAACCTTGCCTCATTTTTTAATGAAACAAGATTCTCTCATTCTATAGCTTCAGTCGCTTACACTCTTTTTTATCTCACGGCTGTTCTCTTCCCATGATTTATACTTCTTATCTCCGCGGTGGTCGGGAAGATCAAATCTTTCTGTGATATCTTTTCCGAGATACCCTGTAAACTTATCTGCCCCATAATAATTTAGGTGCGATTCATCCATAAAGTCTTTTTCAAAATCAAGTCCTATCTCGTCGTAATCATGGTTGTAGTTTGTAAATCCGATATTATTCTCCTGCGCGATCTCTTTTAACCTGTTATATACAAGCTCCTGTTCATCGGTAACCACATACGGCGTCACGATCATGTACATATCGATGCCTTTTTCCCTCGTATAGTCGATTATCTTCCGAAGGTAGAGCGCGGATTTCTCAGTCAGATCTTCGCTGTTTGTCTGCGTTATCGTCGGCCTTGTCTGCGGCGTCACCTTGGTCATTGGCTTAAAGCCCTTAAAGTTCCTAAGATACTTATATTTTCTGAACGGATATGTGAAGTCATCTGCGGTAAGCCCGCTTAACCTCCCATGATAGACTGCAAAGCTTGGGAAAAACTCAGAAAAATGCTCTTTTTCAACGCTTGCCTTAAACATCTCCATCTTATTTAGCGAAAAGCGCATACCAAGTGCATTTGGAAGCATCCATTTATACTGATAATCATCTTTTTGGAATGCAGGCGAATACATGTCAAGCACAAGAACCTTGGGCTTCTGCGACTTGCATAGTTCCTTCAGATAGTAATATGTGATCCAAAGCGGCTGCTCGGCGGCGCTGTAGTCATATGCCGAAATACCATAATCGTCCCAGAGCTTGCCCGTATCTATCGCATAGTGAACGTGACTTGATCCCATCATCACAACATCAACAGTGCCTCGCGGCTGATGATACATGGCTGCAGCCTGCATAACACCGTCGTCATTTTTTATACTCAAAACGCCGTCACAATACCATACGGAAAAGATTGTGACGATCACAAACAAAATCCTAAATCTATTGTCAAAAAACCTTTTTAACATCTAATTCCACCAACATGCTTTTTATCGCATTTTAAAAATTCACATACATAAAACTGCTTGCATTGTACCCCGGTCCATATATTCCAAGCAGCAGGATTGCCATGATCATTCCATACAAAACAGCATATCGTGCAACATCAGGAATCCCCTGCATAGCTCTTCCTATCCTCTTATCTTTTCTTGCTATCAGCAGATCGAGCGCAAGAACAACCACGCCATAGATCGGTAGTATCATATCTCGTCTCGATGCTCCGATATCTGCCGCCTGTGCCGCAAAAGAATCAACCCCGGGTGTCATTGACAACATTCTTCCGACATAGCAGGCACCACTTCCAATATTTGGCGCACCGAAAAAGATCCATGCAAACGAAACAATCAAAAATGTGAAAACCATTCCTGCAACATTCATGATAGATGCCGGTTCTTTACCGGTCGCTCGCTTTCTTTTTGCTTCAGAATAAAGTCCAAATGCCATCACATAGAATCCGTGAAGCAGTCCCCATGCAAGAAAACTTGCATCTGCTCCGTGCCAGATACCACATATGATAAACACGATCGCGGTATTCAAAAATCTTCGTGCATTTCCCTTCCTGCTTCCTCCAAGCGGAATATATATATAGTCCCTAAGCCACCTTGATAGGGATATATGCCACTTTCTCCAGAACTCGCTGATATTCCTTGAAAGGTACGGAGCATGAAAATTCTCGGTAAGTTCTATTCCAAAAAGATTTGATATTCCTATCGCAACCGCACTGTATCCCGCAAAGTCACAATATATCTGGATCGAATACATGACCATTCCAAGAAACAGCCATGCCGCTCCGAATCTTGCGGAATCATTTAATAATCTTGTTGTAAAAAAAGCCAGTCTGTCAGCCACAACCACTTTAAGGAAGTATCCGTAGATTATGGTTGAAAAAGAAATTGAAAAGCGTTTATTTCCAAATAATCTGACTCCCGAAAGCTCTTTTACCCGCACTAAAAAGGTATCGGATCTCTCAATCGGTCCGCTTACGAACTTTGGAAAATAGCACATATAAAGTGCGAAATTTATCGGATTCTTTTCCGCTTTGGCCTTACGTCTGTACACATCCACAATATAGGATATTGCCTGAAAGATATAGTATGAAAAACCGATAGGTAAAAGGATTTTTATAAGAGCATCATCCCGCTCTCCCCATCTTGCGATATTTTTTAGGGCAAAAAGAAGTACCGCACACAGCACAACGCTTGCCACTACCAAAATCTTCAGTGTAACCTCACTCTTATCTTTCTTTTTTTCTATGCGCTCAATGAGCTTATCTTCTGCGATTCCAACACCGTAAACTATCGCCGTTACCGCCAAAATCCATATAAATGAGCCTACATCAAGGTGATAAATAAATACCAGACTTGCCGCAAGTAATATCACTGCCCTTGCTTTTTTTATCAGATAGAACAATATTAATATTATTGTAACAAATAAAAATGTCTCAATAGAAAATGACATTGCCGCTTCCGCCTTCTTATATCAAAAAAATGACAGAACATGAAAATAAGGCATACTAAGCCCCCTCTTCATATTCTGTCACATATATATATTTCTTTTCACGACTCGAAATACTCGATTCCGAATAAAAAACCGACGTAATCCGCTTCATAAAAGCATTGCCTTTCAGCTATATATTGTAACCAATTCCATTTTGTATACAAATTATAGCATGACATTTGTTACAAAAGCAATAACTATTGGTGTTTTTTCGCATTTTTCTTTGATAAAATTTTCTGCTAAAGCGGTAATGCCATTACTGATGCGCTCATCCCTTACTCCCTGCCCAAGAAACCTTGATATTTCCTTCATTGAGAGGTCCTTTAGCTCGTCCGATATCTCACTGAATTTCTCTTCATCAAGAAATCCTCTGCACCTGATGTTAAGATCTGACACGCATCTTCCGGTTTTTTTATCAATACATATCTCGATTATGACTACGCCTGACTCCGACAGTCTCATTCTGTCGCAGATAACCAGGTTGTCAATCTTACTCTTTTCCCTGCCATCAATAAGTATCTCATTTAAAGGAATCTTGCCTACGATCTCGCATTTGTCCTCTTTTAGCTCAATAATATCGCCATTCTTTATGAGAAATACATCATCAGACGATATTCCCACTTCCATGGCTATTCTCTTGGCTTCACGCCTGTATCTGTACTCACCGTGAGCGGGGATAACAAATTTTGGATGAAGCATTGTAAATAACAGCTTTAGCTCTTCGGCGCAAGCATGTCCCGTAGCATGAAGATCCTGAAATTCTATTCTGGCCCCCTGCTCCTCAAGGCTGTTTATAGTATGACTAAATTCAAGCTCACTTCCATGTATCGTGACCGAACTGAAAAGGACCACATCATTTTTCTTTATCCTGATGACGGGATTATTCCCTGCCGCGATCTCAGAGATACATTTTACGGATTCGCCGTGGTTTCCCGTAGTAAGGAATATCAGCTCTTCATCCTTGCATTTATCAAGCATATCGTTTTCCACAAGCATATTATCGGGAATATTGATATATCCCAGCTTTCGGGCCGCCGAAAAGACATCAAGCAGAAGATCTCCTTCAAGCGCTATTTTACGCCCGTATTTAAGAGCGAGATTTATTATCTGCTGAACTCTTTCCATGTTGGTCGCAAAAGTTACGATGATAAGCCTGTTTTTTCGATACATATTAAAAAATCTGTCGAGCTGATCGTTTACATATCGCTCCGATCTAGAAAAGCCGCTCTGCATGGCATTTGTGCTATCAGATAAAACTGCCAGAACGCCCTTGGTTCCTATCGCCGTTAATCTGGCAAGGTCTGCCGTTTTGCTCATTACAGGGGACATGTCAAATTTAAAATCGCCTGTGTTAAAGATTATTCCTTGAGATGTATAGATTGCCAGCATAGCCGAATCCGGTATGCTGTGATTTCCTCTGATGAATTCGATCTTGAAATCACCTACAACTATTGTACTTCCAAACTTTATCGCTTTCGTCTTTACTTTTTTTATCCCAAAGTCCCGAAATTTCTTTTCCACCATGGCAATCGTAAGCGGAGTGCCATAAACAGGCACATTGATTCCATCAAAAACATACGGAAGCGCGCCTATATGATCCTCATGCCCGTGCGTAAGAATTATTCCTTTAAACTTATCGCTATTCTCACTAAGATAGCTCACATCGGGTATTATCGCCGCAACACCGGGCAGATTATCGGGCGGAAAAGACATACCGCAGTCGATGGCGATTATGCTGTCCGAAGACTCTATCAGAGTTATATTCATACCAATCTTGTCAAATCCGCCAAGCGGAATTATCTTAATACTGTCTTCCATGCATAGTCCTCTGTTTCACATCTCATTTAAAATATCATTCTTTGTTAAGTCCATCCCAGTCATAATTTTCGTTATGGATTTCATGTTCGAAATTCTCGTAACAGGAAATTGCAGTAGCTACATCAGCAAAATAGATAAAGCTCGCCAACGAATATTTGATGCGCTCTTTATCGGTAATAAGTCCTGTCTTGGCAAGAACACTATATACACCCACAGAGCAAATCCCGGTAACAATGATACTTATAAAATCAAAAAATGCCAAAGCCAGCGAGATTCCTATAGTAAAAATCGTTAGAACTCCGATCACACCTGCAATAAAAATAATGACAAATGCCGGTATCTGCGCCACTCTGACAATCATCTGTATTCTTGCAAGTGAAATTGCCTCTTCTCTTCCATATTTACGAGTTGATGTTAAACAGCGCATTGTGGCACCAATCGTCACAATAGCCATGATCATTTCAAACAACAAGCAGACGCTCAGCGGGAAAAAAATATTACCTCCGAAAACATTTTCCCAAAGCCATGCTATCGGCGGTATTTTATGAAAAAACAACGCCAGAAGCATAAAAAGTATCATATATATAAAAATTCCATCTAAAACTATAATCTTCTTTTTCATCGCCCTACTCAAAATATGTATGTATGTTTATATCAAGCAGGTTTTATTATACAGTATTGTTTACATCATTTGTAGAGCGACCGGGATTCAATATAATCTCTCCCTCATAAACATCTTCTACTTCGTTATCTTCCGTCGATACCGTAATTCGGCTATCATATGTTTTCCATTCAAACTGAGACCAGTCAACGCCTTCTACGCTTCTTTGATGAATTTGAGGTTTATGATCACCATTTCCGGATCCGCAAAGTGAATTATAAATGTGTTTTCTTTATCTCCCTTTGATATTCCCAATATATCTTCACCTGAAGTTGCAGTAATTTGATTATCTTGCTGTGCTGCATAAGCTTCATCTGATATTTCAATAGTATCCCCATCTATATCTAATTTATCCTTATTGGTATGAGGAGTACCTCCTCTGTTTTCATTTGAATAATACTCTGCTTTACCAACTTTTTCCCTAAAAATACCATTTACATTCATTAAAAACATATCCATTCCAATACCCCCGTTGATGATTGTAAAGTTTATTCATGTTTTTGTTCCAATATCCTGTATTCTTGTTGTATTTATTTTTTTATATAAAATGTATCGGCATTTTAGAGCCAACGGCCATCACAACTGACTATCTATAGCACTTCCTTTTACATCATTCGAAAGAAGGCTAAGCTTGTTGAGGATATTCGTAATTTCAGAATTAACAGCATTTTGAGTATCCTCCATTGATGCACCCTCAGAAATAACAGTTCTCTGGGCATCCTCTGCTCCAATGCTGTCAGCTTCGGCTCGTTCTCTTCTTGCAACGGCTCGTTTTGTATCAGCACTGGTCCTCTGGCTCTCTGCAGCATGTTCCTTGATGTTCTCTATCATTTCCTGCTGCATAGCTTCTTTTTCGAGTTTCTTTGCTTCTTCCTTCTTCTCTTCTTTCTTCTTTTCGGCAGCTTCTTTGGCTTCTTCCTCACGTTCCTTCTGCTCTTTATCAACATGCTCGACCGCTTCCTGTGTCAAAAGAGCTATAGCCTCTCCGTTAGCCGCCTCCATTATTTCCTCAGCTGCATCCTGGGCTTTTTCCATATCCTGTGACTTAGCTCGCTCTCTTTTCATATCTGCGTAGCCCTGAACATTTCCCATCTGCTGAGCCTTAGCTTTGTCTATATCAAGAGAATTCTGCTGATTTGCTGCCACATAGTAAAGTGCTTTCTGCTGATACTCCGACATTTTACTGATTTCTTCATCATATAATCCGTCTTTGGAATTATTCATCTTGAATGCCAGTTTTGACAGTTCCTTGCTCTCTTCACCATCGGGATCAATACCATATTCTTCCTGAAGCTCTTTTAACTTAGCGTCATTCTCCATAGTGTTCGCTGTTTTTTCGTTGATCTCGTCCTGAAGGCGCTTTATCTCATCTTTAATAGACTGCATCTGAGCATCCAGCTTCTTTTCTCCGCCAAATGCATCGGAAACCACCTTAAGTGCCTGCTTTCTGGCAAGTCCCTGTCTCTGCTGAACAAGACTTTCACCCTTCAGATTAGCACCGGATACTGAGGACAAATTACCATTCTTATTCGCCACTTTGCCATTAGCAATTTTGGCATTGTCCTGATTCTGTAAAGGATTGATTTGAACATCCGTGTTCTGTTGTATTCTCATAAAGCACCTCCAAAATATAAACATCCATGAATATGATGCCGAATTATGGTAGATACAAAAGCAATCATTTATGCATAGTTATAGTTTTCTTTATCTTTTATCGTCATAACTCAATGCATAAATAACCTTATCTGGATAAAAAAAACATAAACTCAATCATTTCGATTTTTGAGTTCAACATAAGTCAATTTGCCACATGCTTTTCATGACTATCAATAGTTAGGATTTAATATAAATCCAAAAAGAAAATATGAAGAATATTTGGCTGAACAAAAAGAATCCGGTTCTCAGAATTAAGGTAATGGTTCATTCTAAAGACACTCCGTCGGGGTGTCTTTCATTTTTTTGAGCCAAAATAGAGCCATTTTAGAGCCAGGCGTCAATTATAGCAAGAAAAAAAGAACACCGAAGTGTTCTTGGTAAATCGGGTACCAAAAAAACAGCCGACATTCCTACACCATCTAGACTCTTTATCTTATATCAAAATGCTCAACTTTTATTTTGGGGACATAATATGAATCCACAGTTTTATTATATGAAAAACCAATCAACAGGCTCCCTTGATACTCTTTCTGCTTAATATCTATAGTGGATTTTCCATCGCCATATCCATATGCTGTTATCTTGTCGCCAACTTTTAACGTAGGCTCCTGAACCGACCTGTCATCGTATAAGATAACTGTCTCTCCTTCGTATGTTGCCCAATATGAAAGATTATAAGTTATTCCAAGTAATCTTGAGTCCTCTATTTTTGTTATTGTTGCATTTATTTTCAATGGGGTCTCTTCATATGTCTCTGGATATCTGTAAAGGTCCTCATATCCTATAACCTGCGTTGAGTCTTTAAATGCTTGCAAGCTTCCTTTTGATACTTCTACATCTACAGAATACTCATCTGACAAATCTGTTCCAGGATCAAATTCAGCTGCAACAATTGTATTTTTGTCACTCTCGCTAAAGATTTCTGTTGTATACATACTAATATCCATATCAGAAAGTAGTTGTTCAGCACTTTCAACATCCATCCCAATTAAATTGGGCATTATTTTTTCTTTTCCCTTCGACGTATATAATGTAACAGTCGCTCCTTCTCCAACCATCGCTCCAGCAACTGGCTCTGTGCGTACTACAACGCCCTTTTCATAAATATCGCTATATACTAATTCTTCATCAAAATCTACATAGCTTCCAAGTGCGTTCCTAATATCACTTTTTGCATCATACTTTTCAAGTCCTAAAACATCAGGCATAATCCTAGTTACTTTTGAAGAATTATAATTATCACTATCAGTATTTGCATTAGCTACCGCTTGCTCATAATTATATTGCGAATTGGTTTCTGTACTATTGCGAGCTTCTATCTGAGTTTGTGAAGCATCGTCCTTTGCATTTGGCAAAAAAACTGACACCCATCCCATGCATCCCAAAAAACCGATGATCATAGCTGCAATAGATAATCCATGTTTATGTTCGTCATCTTTTTTCGCTATATCAATTATACTAAGAATAACAGCTACTGGACCTGTAATGAATAATAATGAACAAACTAATGCAGCCACGCTAATCCATGAGTTCTTCTTTTTTTCCACTTTGCTTGGAGTTTGCTTTGGCTGATTAGCACTTTTTGTAGCATTATTACCATTAACCACAGCTCGATTAGCTGAGGAATTCTGGGGACTTACAGCTCTGCTCTGTGCCGTTCCAGTTGAAGTTGAGGTGCTTCTTTTAAAGCGAGTACCACACTTAGGACAACTGACTGACTGTGCAGGAATTATCGCCCCACATTTTGGGCATTTAGCCATTGCAGTAGTAGCCATATTTCATCAAACTCCTTTCATTCATCTACATCTAAGATTTATCATTGTAATTTGTGATGACCATACTCATCCAATTCAACGTTTCCATCACTTCCAGTAAATTCATACTGTTGTGTCTCAGATTGATTATCATTATAGTTTTCTTCAGAATTGGAGGTATTATCTAGATTTCTAATAACGCAGGTGTTATTAGTTTTTATATGTATATGGATAAAATAAAAAAAGCTAATGATGTTCTTTTAGAATATACAATTTTTGAACCCCAAGGTCAATGACTTTTTTACATCCTAAATATTACTTGATATGGATTACATGTACATGGTATTATCTTAATAATATATTTACAATATTTAATATCTTGATAACTAAGAGAGTACTGATATATGGCTAAAGAAGACAAGGTTTTTATGGATACCGGCGTATTTACAGATATTGTTGAAGATATAAGAGGTGCGGCTTCTGAATGTGTGTTTCCTGATAACGCATTAAGACAGGCAAACCGCATAGGCACTTTTAACGCAGGAAGGAAGATGCAAGAAATCTTAAAAGAGATACACAAAACGGATGAAATGTATAGACGCGAGACATCTGAATCGCTTCCGACAGCTTTTCTTAAGATGCGCGACAGTATGATTGCGATAGACGATGCTTGTGCAAACAGTCTTACAGTTGAAAAAATCTCGGCAAATAATTTATCAGCCGCATCCGCAAGCATTCCGATTGGTCAAAGATATGCTCAAAAGCAATTACAAAAGGGCCTCGAAAAAGGAAAAGAAAAAGCTAAAAAGAATTATGACAACGAATATGATTATAATCGGTCTAAGAACACCGGCAAAACTCTTGCAGAATTGCAGGCGTTAAATATTCCCGATGCCAATCTTCCGGATCACACCGAGATGATTGATAAATGGCTAGCTGATCAAGAAAAATATTTTGACAAACTAAATCCGGGAGATCCTAATCCGATAACTGGTGCGCCTATTGCTGGAAAAGCGGTCCTTACTGTTGCATTTTACAATAAAGTAAAAACCGGTGGTGATATGGATATTAAACAAAAGAGAAAATGGGAGGATGCTTTTGGAATCCCTTATCCAGAAGGAGATAATTCTTATTTTATTTATCATGGGCAAGTCATGGATGCTGCAACTCTTGGTAATGTGACTTATTCATATATAGGTGCAAAATATTATTCTGATTTTGCATTATATTCAGGAGGAGCTGCCGTTCAAACCAAAAGACGTGATCCAAGCGATCTACCATATATGTATACATTGCCTGATTATGGTGATATGCCTGAAGATCATGAGTCAATTGGACTTGGGATAAAATGGAGAAAGGAAGGCTTCCCAAATGGTAATTAATACCCAAAAAACTCCTAAAAGTATAGTGAAGATATGCGTTATCGTTATTGCTATTTTATGTACTGTATTCTTTGTTTATCGACAAGTACATTTTGTGAAATTGTCAGAAGTCAAGCAATACGTAGAAAATAATAATCAATATTTAAACAGTATAGCTGAGCAACTTCTTACCGAACAAGAAGAAACAGTAGAGATATACTATAGCAAAAGTTCTTTACCAAAGAGTATCGATGCTCACAAAATGTATTTTGATTTAAGAGTTCAAGAAATTTTTGTAAAGAAAAATTTTTATGACGATAAGGATACTGTGTGCATTCTTTTAAAAAACAAAAATGGTAACTACTCATGTGGTATATACTACTCGCCTGATGACCTTCTCATGGAATATGGAACACCTAAAGAAGGAACAGGAGATACTTATGAATATGATGGTATGCAAGAAGGAATCCGTCATAGATATAGGTCTGAAAAAATATGCGATAACTGGTACTATTACGAAGATGATACTTGGAATTAACGCTATAAATATGTTTCCTTTACGGATACCGCCTTATGAAGAATACCTGACTGAACAAAAAAAGCAATAATCGAGTGCTCAAAATTGGTAAATCTTCAAGAACGGAATTGATGCTGGCACCGCTTCCGCTGAAAACCTCGAAGGTTTTCGTTCGTTGTAAAAGTATATCACAAACACTTAGTCTTAACAAAGGCAATTATATCATCGTTTTTTTCCATAATTGCCTCATCTGACTCTAAATCTTCGATAGACATCCATTTATACTTATCACCAGATAAGTTATCAGGGATATCGTCAATCTGAACTTTATAAAGCTTATGATTATAAATCTTATCGCTCACAGAATACTTGCAATGTTTAGCAGTTGTAACATAGGTGGTATCTATATCCTTATGAAGCAACTCACTAGCAAAGCTATCCACATTTGCTTTATTATCTTCTGTCGTCCTTGTATAGGGAAACAGCCAGCTTTCCCATCTATCATCATATATTTGCAAGTAGCGACCTTGCACGTCCTGTACTGCTAAAAGTGAAAACTCATGAAATTTTTCAGTTAATATTTCAGCAACTAATTGCAGAATTTTAGTAGAATCATTCTCAGAAAGTGCACCAATCTTACAATCCATAAACATTTCACTAATACTAACTATTCTATCAATGATTGCCCATGATGGCTTTGTAAGCCCTGCACTTTGCCATTCTTCAATAAATATGCTGTAAGGATTATCCTTTTCTTTACTTGTAACCTTTATAGCCAGGATGGCAATTGTCTCATCGTCTACTATAATTGCAGGTCTTCGTTTCTCCTAATCCTTATCTTCAAAAGGAAAATGAACCCACCAAACATCCCCAATTTCATACTTTTCCACGCTTTAAAACCTCTTGTTCATAGATTTCATCCCATTCATCATCGAGAATCCAATCATCATCAGGAGGAAGATCTTCGATTCTTACAGCTTTTTTATGTAATAGTTCTCTGTTGTCTTTAAGAAATTCCTTAAAATCTTGAACAGATCTAATATTAGCCATAGAATCCTCCTTTCTGGATACTCATGAAGAATAAACAATGATTTTAACAACCATTGTTATTTATTTTAACACATAACAAAAACAAGTTGTATATATAATTATTTTCGACAAAACATAGCTAGAATTGGCACCATGACTCCACCTTACAAAGGCGCATAAATACTGAATATAATCAGAGTCAAGACTCGGAAACGAAATCGTTTCCTCGTTGGCGGATATCCGCCAAATGAAAGTATTTCAAAATCCATTTGTTCGAGCGAGCTCGACATATGAATTTTGAAATACTTTCGCTTGACTCTGAATTTATCCAAATTTTTAGAGCCAAATTAGAGCCAAAAACCATTTTTAGCAAGATTGTATACAAAAAAACAGCTTCCAGAGAAACTCTGGAAGCTGCATAAAATCTAGGTTTGTTAAGATTACTCAACGATTGTAGCAACCTTACCTGATCCAACTGTACGTCCACCCTCACGGATAGCGAACTTAAGACCCTGCTCCATAGCGATAGGGTGAATAAGCTCGATTGACATTGTTACGTGGTCACCAGGCATGCACATCTCAACACCATCGGGAAGGTTGCAGACACCTGTAACGTCAGTTGTTCTGAAGTAGAACTGAGGTCTGTAGTTTGTGAAGAAAGGTGTATGACGGCCACCCTCATCCTTTGTAAGAACGTAAACCTCAGCAGTGAACTTTGTGTGGCAAGTTACTGTGCCGGGCTTTGTGATAACCTGACCTCTCTGGATTCCATCACGGTCTACACCACGAAGAAGAAGACCTACGTTGTCACCAGCTTCGCAGTAATCCATTGTCTTACGGAACATCTCGATACCTGTTACAACAGACTTAGATGTCTCTTCCTTGATACCAACGATTTCGATTTCGTCGTTGAGGTTAAGAGCACCTCTCTCTACTCTACCAGTAGCAACTGTTCCACGTCCTGTGATTGTGAATACGTCCTCAACAGGCATAAGGAAAGGCTTATCTGTCTCACGAGTAGGTTCAGGGATGTACTCATCAACTGTGTTCATGAGCTCGATGATCTTGTCACCCCACTCGCTCTTAGGATCCTCAAGAGCCTTAAGAGCTGAACCACGGATGATAGGTGTATCATCTCCGGGGAACTCATACTCTGTAAGAAGGTCTCTGATCTCCATCTCTACGAGGTCAAGGAGCTCTTCATCATCAACCATATCGCACTTGTTCATGAATACGATGATGTAAGGAACACCTACCTGACGAGCAAGAAGAACGTGCTCCTTTGTCTGAGCCATAACACCGTCAGTTGCAGCAACAACAAGGATTGATCCATCCATCTGAGCTGCACCAGTGATCATGTTCTTTACATAGTCAGCGTGGCCAGGGCAGTCAACGTGAGCATAGTGTCTCTTCTCTGTCTCATACTCGATGTGAGCTGAGTTGATTGTGATTCCACGCTCTTTCTCTTCAGGAGCCTTATCGATCTGATCGAATGCTACTGCAGGGCTGAATCCTCTATCAGCAAGTACTGCTGTGATTGCAGCTGTAAGTGTTGTCTTACCATGATCTACGTGTCCGATTGTACCGATGTTAACATGCGGTTTGCTTCTGTCAAATTTAGCTTTTGCCATTTCTAAATATCCTCCTTAAGGTTAAATGTTAAGAGTAACATTTACATACATAATTTCACATACTATATCGATTATAGCCAAATTTTAGCGTTTAATCAATATTTATTTTCCCTTATTCGAAAGAACTTTCTCCTGAACGTTCTTAGGAACGGGCTCATATTTTTCAAAGAACATTGAGTAGTTACCACGACCCTGTGTTCTTGAACGAAGGTCTGTAGCATATCCGAACATCTCAGCAAGAGGAACATAAGCTCTTACGATCTTTCCGCCTCCAAGATCATCCATTCCTTCTACACGTCCACGACGAGAGTTAACGTCACCGATAACGTCTCCCATGTACTCTTCAGGCATTGTAACTTCAACCTTCATGATAGGCTCAAGAAGTACAGGTGATCCCTTAGCCATAGCATCCTTGAACGCCATTGATCCGGCGATGTGGAATGCCATTTCTGATGAATCGACTTCGTGATATGATCCGTCGTATACAGTAGCATGTACACCTACAACAGGATATCCACCAAGTGTTCCGGCCTTCATAGCCTCTTCGATACCTTCGCTGATAGGCTGGATGAATTCCTTAGGAATAGCACCACCGACAACTTCGCTATCAAACTGGTAAAGGTTATCTCCGTTGGCATCCATGGGCTCGAAACGAACTTTACAGTGTCCGTACTGACCACGTCCACCGGACTGCTTAGCATACTTAGACTCGATATCAACAGCCTTTGTAAGAGCCTCTCTGTAAGCAACCTGAGGTGCACCAACGTTAGCCTCAACCTTATACTCACGAAGAAGTCTGTCTACGATGATATCAAGGTGAAGCTCACCCATTCCGGCAATAATTGTTTGACCTGTCTCAGAGTTTGTATGAGCTCTGAATGTAGGATCTTCTTCAGCAAGCTTCTGAAGAGCCTCATCAAGCTTCTGCTGACCGGCCTTAGTCTTAGGCTCGATAGCAAGCTCGATAACGGGATCAGGGAATTCCATAGACTCAAGGATAACAGGATTCTTCTCATCGCAAAGTGTATCACCTGTTACAGTGTTCTTAAGACCAACTGCAGCAGCAATATCACCGGAGAATACCTTATCAAGGTCAGATCTCTTGTTAGCGTGCATCTGAAGAATACGTCCGAGACGTTCCTTATTATCTTTTGAGCTGTTAAGTACGTATGAGCCTGAATTTGCAGTACCACGATATACACGGAAGAATGCAAGCTTTCCTACGAAAGGATCGCTGACAATCTTAAATGCAAGAGCTGCAAACGGGCCATCGTCTGTTGACTCAATCTCAATCTCATTGCCATCCATGTCTGTACCCTTACAAGCAGGGATATCAACAGGTGAAGGCATGAATTCGATAACTGCGTCGATAAGCTTCTGAATACCTCTGTTTCTGTGTGCTGATCCGCAGCATACAGGGAAAGCCTTACATTCGCAAGTAGCCTTACGAAGTGCAGCCTTAAGAGCTTCCTTAGAAGGCTCATTACCCTCAAGGTATTCCATCATAAGATCCTCATCAAGATCACAGATCTTCTCAACGAGTTCACCGTGATAAAGCTCAGCATCATCCTTAAGGTCTGCAGGAATCTCACCGATTGTGATATCCTCACCCTTATCGTCATTGTAGATGTATGCCTGCATCTCGAAAAGGTCAATAACTCCCTGGAACTGATCCTCAGCTCCGATAGGGATTTCAATCATAATTGCATTTTTCTTAAGTCTGTTACGAATCTGCTCTACAGCTCCGTAATAGTCTGCTCCGATGATATCCATCTTGTTGATGAATGCCATACGGGGAACATTAAATCCATCAGCCTGACGCCAAACATTTTCAGACTGAGGCTCAACGCCTTCCTTAGCACTAAATACGCCTACAGCGCCATCAAGTACTCTAAGTGAACGCTCAACCTCAACGGTAAAGTCTACGTGACCGGGTGTATCAATGATGTTGATACGATGCTCAAGAGCACCAGGCTTAGTCTTTCCGTTTTCCTGAAGTGTCCAGTGGCATGTTGTAGCTGCAGATGTGATAGTGATACCTCTCTCCTGCTCCTGTTCCATCCAGTCCATGGTAGCAGTACCTTCATAGGTCTCACCAATCTTATAGTTTACACCGGTATAGTAAAGAATACGCTCTGTAAGTGTAGTCTTACCTGCGTCGATATGCGCCATAATACCGATGTTCCTGGTTCTCTCCAATGGGTATTGTCTATCAGCCAAAGGTTCTTCCTCCTAAAAAATCTGAAATCTCACCAGATTAGAATCTGTAATGTGAGAATGCCTTGTTTGCTTCTGCCATCTTGTGCATGTCTTCTTTTCTCTTTACAGCTGCACCAGTGTTATTGTATGCATCCATAATCTCTGAAGCGAGTCTGTCAACCATAGTCTTCTCGCCTCTTGCACGTGAAAATGTGACAAGCCAACGAAGTGCAAGCGCCTGACGTCTATCGGGTCTAACCTCGATAGGAACCTGGTAAGTAGCACCACCAATACGTCTAGCCTTAACCTCGAGAGCGGGCATGATGTTATTCATAGCTCCCTCGAAAATTTCAAGAGCAGGCTTTCCGCCCTTCTCTTCTACCTGTGCAAATGCACCATATACGATCTTCTGAGCAACACCCTTCTTACCATCAAGCATAACCTGATTAACAAGCTTAGTTACTACCTTGTTATCGTATAAAGGATCTGCTAATACGTCACGTTTTACAATATGTCCTTTACGCGGCACGGTTCTTCCCTCCTTTAGAATCGCTGGTGAAGAAAAAATCTTCACCGCTTACTATAAATCATCGGTACTCACTAATTTAGTGTACGTGCGGTTTTCTAACTTTAGAACAATAATACTGCCCGTAATACAGGCGTGTTACTACTATATCTATACAGAATAGAATCCCAACACTTAAAAAATTAGATCAATTAATAAATTACTTGGCAGCCTTAGGTCTCTTAGCGCCATACTTAGAACGAGCCTGTTTTCTGTCGGCTACGCCTGCAGTATCAAGAGTACCTCTGATGATGTGATACCTTGTACCAGGCAGATCCTTAACTCTTCCACCACGGATGAGAACTACGCTATGCTCCTGAAGGTTGTGTCCTTCTCCGGGAATGTAGCTTGTTACCTCGATACCGTTAGAAAGACGTACTCTGGCGATTTTTCTCAGAGCAGAGTTAGGCTTCTTAGGGGTTGCTGTCTTAACAGCTGTGCAAACACCACGCTTCTGAGGAGAAGCTGTTGCAGTTGCTTTCTTATGAAGAGAGTTAAAACCCTTCTGCAACGCAGGTGCTGTAGACTTCTTAACAGATGTCTGACGACCCTTTCTAACTAACTGGTTAAATGTTGGCATTCCTTTCACCTCCTGTTTTGATGTAAAACATATATGCATACAACAAAGGGGTAAAAAATCACCCCTTTGAAAGTACACGCAATTATAAAGTATAAGTATAAATCAAAATAATGTCAACTTTTTTATTATTCGTCTTCAGATACAGAAACTTCTTCGTCGAAATCATCTTCATTGACAATTACTTCGTCGTCAAGATCTCTCTTCTTTTTCTTAAGAATGAGCTTCTCAGAATCAGCGAAGTTAGCATCGGTATTAAGAGGTGTATTTCTATATCTCTTCATACCTGTACCTGCAGGGATCAACTTACCGATAATAACATTTTCCTTAAGTCCGATAAGTGGATCAACCTTTCCTTTGATGGCAGCATCTGTAAGAACCTTGGTTGTCTCCTGGAATGAAGCTGCTGAAAGGAATGAGTTTGTTGCAAGAGCTGCCTTTGTAATACCAAGTATTACCTGCTTGCCCTCTGCAGGTCTCTTACCTTCAGATGTAAGTGCTTCATTGCTGTCTTCAAAGTCAAGCACATCTACAAGTGTTCCGGGAAGGAAATCTGTGTCTCCGCTCTCGTCAATTCTTACTTTCTTGAGCATCTGACGAACGATAACCTCGATATGCTTATCGCAGATATCAACACCCTGTAAGCGGTAAACTCTCTGAACTTCTCTTAAGAGGTAATCCTGTACTGCACGAATTCCCTTAATCTTAAGAAGATCGTGAGGGTTAACAGAACCTTCTGTAAGTTCGTCACCGGCTTCAATGGTTGTTCCGTCCTGAACCTTGATACGTGATCCGTAAGGAATGAGATAAGCTTTTGACTCACCTGTCTCATCGTTTGTTACGATAACTTCACGCTTCTTCTTTGTATCTCTGATCTCAGCTCTTCCGTCAAGCTCTGAGATAATAGCAAGTCCCTTAGGCTTTCTTGCCTCAAACAACTCCTCTACACGGGGAAGACCCTGTGTGATATCACCACCGGCAACACCACCTGTATGGAATGTTCTCATGGTAAGCTGTGTACCGGGCTCACCGATTGACTGAGCAGCGATAATACCTACTGCCTCACCGACCTGTACAGCCTCACCTGTTGCCATGTTAGCACCGTAGCACTTAGCACAGATTCCGTTATGTGAACGGCAAGTAAGGATTGTACGGATCTTAACCGCCTCAACAGGCTGTCCCTTTGCATTAACACCTACTGAAAGGATCTTAGCAGCACGGGAAGGAGTGATCATATGATTCTTTTTAACAATTACGTTTCCGTCCTTGTCCTTTATAGTCTCACATGAATATCTTCCTGTGATTCTGTCCTTCAAAGGCTCAATGGTTTCCTTACCATCCATGAATGCCTTAACTGTCATTCCGGGGATAACATCCTTATCGGCACAGCAGTCAATGTCACGTATAATGAGTTCCTGTGATACGTCAACCATTCGACGTGTAAGGTATCCTGAATCGGCTGTTCTAAGAGCTGTATCTGACAGACCCTTACGTGCACCGTGAGCTGACATAAAGTATTCCAAAACATCAAGTCCTTCACGGAAGTTTGACTTGATAGGAAGCTCGATGGTACGACCTGTTGTATCAGCCATAAGTCCACGCATACCTGCAAGCTGCTTGATCTGCTGGTTACTACCACGGGCACCGGAGTCAGCCATCATGTAGATGTTGTTGTACTTATCAAGACCTGCAAGAAGCACATCTGTAAGTTCCTTATCGGTCTCCATCCAAGTATCAACAACCGCACGATAACGCTCTTCGTCAGTGATGAGACCACGACGATAGTTTGCTGCGATCTTATCAACTGTAGCCTGTGCTTCATCAAGCATCTGCTGCTTCTGCGGAGGCACTGTCATATCAGCGATTGAAACGGTCATAGCTGCTCTTGTTGAGTAGTGATAACCTGTAGCCTTAATATTATCAAGAACTTCTGCTGTCGCAAATGTTCCGTGTGTATTGATCATAGCGGTAACAATCTGCTTAAGCTGCTTCTTACCAACCATGAAGTCTACTTCAAGCTTAAATGCATTCTCCGGAACGCTTCTGTCTACAAATCCAAGATCCTGAGGAATAATCTCGTTAAAGAGGAATCTTCCGAGAGTTGACTCTACGATTCCGCTCTCAACTGTTCCGTCAGGCTTATTTCTATCCATTCTGATCTTGATTCTGGTCTGCAATGTGCAGTATCCGTTCTCATAAGCAAGGATTGCTTCGTCTACGCTCTTGAAGAACTTGCCTTCACCCATAGCACCGGGTCTTTCCTGTGTAAGATAGTAGATACCAAGTACCATATCCTGTGTAGGAACGTTTACAGGGCCACCATCTGAAGGCTTAAGCAGGTTATTGGGTGAGAGCATAAGGAATCTACACTCAGCCTGCGCCTCTACAGAAAGAGGAAGGTGTACAGCCATCTGGTCACCGTCGAAGTCGGCGTTGAAAGGTGTACATACAAGAGGATGAAGCTTAATAGCCTTACCTTCTACAAGGATAGGCTCGAAAGCCTGAATACCAAGTCTGTGAAGTGTGGGAGCACGGTTAAGCATAACAGGATGCTCTTTGATAACGTCCTCAAGGACATCCCATACCTGCTCGTCAAGTCTCTCAACAAGCTTCTTGGCATTCTTTATATTCTGTGAAATTCCTCTGGAAACAAGCTCCTTCATAACGAAAGGCTTGAAAAGCTCGATAGCCATTTCCTTGGGAAGTCCACACTGATAAATCTTAAGTTCAGGTCCTACAACGATAACCGAACGTCCTGAATAGTCAACACGCTTACCGAGAAGGTTCTGACGGAATCTTCCGGACTTACCCTTAAGCATGTCTGAAAGTGACTTAAGTGCTCTGTTTCCGGGACCCGTAACAGGTCTTCCTCTTCTTCCGTTATCGATGAGGGCATCAACAGCTTCCTGAAGCATTCTCTTCTCGTTGCGAACGATGATATCAGGCGCACCGAGATCAAGAAGTCTCTTAAGTCTGTTGTTTCTGTTAATAATTCTTCTGTAAAGATCGTTAAGATCTGATGTTGCAAAACGTCCACCGTCAAGCTGTACCATAGGACGAAGATCCGGAGGGATTACAGGGATGCAATCCATGATCATCCATGCAGGAAGATTTCCTGATTCTCTGAAGGCTTCAACAACCTCGAGACGCTTGATGATCCTTGTTCTCTTCTGTCCGCTGGAAGTATCAAGGCCTTCTTTAAGTTCCTGATACTCTTTCTCAAGATCGATATCAAGGAGAAGCTCTTTGATAGCCTCGGCACCCATTCCTGCACGGAACTTAGGTCCCCACTCCTCTCTCGCATCCTGATATTCTTTCTCTGAAAGTACCTGCTTGTACTCAAGTGTTGTCTCACCGGGATCGAGTACTATGTATGAAGCAAAGTACAATACCTTTTCAAGTACACGAGGTGAAAGATCAAGGATAAGTCCCATTCTGCTGGGAATTCCCTTGAAGTACCAGATATGTGATACAGGAGCTGCAAGCTCGATGTATCCCATTCTTTCACGACGTACGCTACTCTTTGTAATCTCTACGCCACAACGGTCGCAGACAACACCTTTATATCTAATCTTCTTGTACTTACCGCAGTGACATTCCCAGTCCTTGGTAGGTCCAAAGATTCTTTCACAGAACAAACCGTCTCTCTCAGGCTTTAATGTTCTGTAGTTAATTGTTTCAGGCTTGGTAACTTCTCCGCTCTTGGGATCGTTATCAATTCTATGTGCCCAGCTTCTGATCTTCTCAGGAGAAGCAAGACCGATCTTGATTGAGTCGAAAGTCATCGGCTGATAGGTCTGCTGCTGGGTTGTTCTTCCACTTGAAGCCTCATTTATTGCTTTATTCATTGTTGAATCAGACATTCGTAACCTCTTTTCTTTGCTTTGTTAGTTACTGCAAATCACTCGTCATCAGATGCATCGCCAAAGTCATCAAAACTGTCATCTGAATCAAAGTTTCCGGAATCTTCAACTTCCGATACAAGTTCACCACTTTCATCGAAACGCTGCTGTGTATATCCGTTTGCCTCAAATGATTCCTGTCCATAGTCACGACCTGCGTTATCGCCTTCAATCTCTGTGCGATAATCAGAATCTGTATAATCAACGCTCTCTTTGATTTCAACTTCTGTGTTGTCTTCGCGAAGAACTTTGATGTCAAGTCCGAGTGACTGAAGTTCCTTTAAGAGAACCTTGAATGACTCAGGTACTCCGGGTTCAGGTATATTGTCACCCTTGATAATTGCTTCATATGTCTTAACACGTCCAACAACATCATCAGACTTAACTGTAAGAATCTCCTGCAATGTGTATGCAGCACCATATGCTTCCAACGCCCAAACTTCCATCTCACCGAAACGCTGTCCACCGAACTGAGCTTTACCACCCAGAGGCTGCTGTGTAACAAGTGAGTAAGGGCCGGTTGAACGAGCATGGATCTTATCGTCAACAAGGTGATGGAGCTTAAGGTAATGCATGTGTCCGATTGTTGTCGGGCTGTCAAACTTCTGACCTGTTCTACCGTCACGAAGCTGAACTTTTCCGTCAGATCTTATCGGAACACCCTTCCAGAGCTCTCTGTGATCTCTGTTCTCGTATAAGTAATCCATAATCTCAGGAACTACAAGATCTTTGTACTTAGCTTCAAAATCTTCCCATGAGTTGTTAACGTAATCGTTAGCCATCTCAAGTGTATCCTGAATATCAATCTCGTTAGCACCGTCAAAGATAGGTGTTGCGATATTAAATCCAAGTGCCTTGGCAGCAAGTGAAAGATGTATCTCGAGGACCTGTCCGATATTCATACGTGAAGGAACGCCGAGAGGGTTAAGCACGATATCGAGAGGTCTTCCGTTGGGAAGATAAGGCATATCCTCGATAGGAAGTACGCGGGAAACGACACCCTTGTTACCGTGACGTCCTGCCATCTTATCACCTACGGAAATCTTTCTCTTCTGTGCTATATAAATACGAACTGCCTGGTTAACACCTGGTGAAAGCTCGTCTCCGTTCTCTCTTGTAAATACCTTTGCATCAACGATGATACCGTATTCACCGTGAGGAACCTTAAGAGATGTATCTCTTACTTCTCTAGCCTTCTCACCGAAGATTGCTCTGAGAAGTCTCTCTTCTGCTGTAAGCTCTGTTTCTCCCTTAGGAGTAACCTTACCTACAAGGATATCACCGGCACGAACCTCAGCACCGATACGGATAATTCCGCGATCGTCAAGATCCTTGAGTGCATCATCACCGACACCGGGAACGTCTCTTGTGATTTCTTCAGGTCCAAGCTTTGTTTCACGGGCTTCTGCCTCATATTCCTCAATATGTACAGATGTAAATACATCATCACGTACAAGTCTCTCTGAAAGAAGGACAGCATCCTCGTAGTTATAACCTTCCCATGTCATGAATCCGATGAGAGGGTTCTTACCAAGTCCGAGTTCTCCCTGTGAAGTTGAAGGACCGTCGGCAATAACCTGTCCTGCTTCAACGTGGTCGCCCTTAAATACGATAGGTCTCTGGTTGTAGCAGTTACTCTGGTTAGATCTCTGGAACTTAATAAGATGGAATTCTTCTTTTTCTCCATCATCATATGTCATCTGAATAAGCTTACTGTCAACAAAATCAACAGTTCCGGCTTTTCTTGCGACTACGCAGACACCTGAGTCAACAGCTGCCTTACGCTCCATTCCTGTTCCTACTGCAGGAGCTTCTGTTGTAAGAAGCGGCACCGCCTGACGTTGCATGTTTGATCCCATGAGCGCACGGTTAGCATCGTCGTTCTCAAGGAAAGGAATAAGTGCTGTAGCTACAGAGAATACCATTCTCGGAGACACGTCCATATACTCAAATGCAGTCTTAGGATATGCTGATGTCTCCTCTCTGTAACGACCGGAAACTGTGTTGTTCTTAAAGTATCCGTTTTCGTCAAGAGGTGTATTAGCCTGAGCTACATGATAATTATCTTCTTCATCTGCTGTAAGGTATTCAACCTCGTCAGTTACTCTGGGATTCTCCGGATCTGACTGATCTACCTTACGATAAGGAGCCTCTACGAAACCATAATCATTGACTCTTGCATAACTTGCAAGTGAGTTGATAAGACCGATGTTAGGTCCTTCAGGTGTCTCGATAGGGCACATACGTCCATAGTGTGTATAGTGTACGTCTCGAACCTCGAATCCGGCTCTGTCTCTTGAAAGACCACCGGGTCCCAATGCTGAAAGACGTCTCTTGTGAGTAAGCTCACCAAGAGGGTTGTTCTGATCCATGAACTGTGAAAGCTGTGATGAACCAAAGAATTCTTTAACAGCTGCCTGTACAGGCTTAATGTTAATAAGAATCTGAGGAGAAACTTCCTCTGTATCATGAGTTGTCATTCTCTCACGAACAACTCTCTCAAGTCTTGAAAGACCGATACGATACTGATTCTGAAGAAGCTCACCTACGCAACGGATACGTCTGTTACCCAAGTGGTCGATATCATCGTCATTACCGATACCGTATTCAAGGTTGATGTTATAGTTGATAGAAGCAATAATGTCTTCTCTGGTAATGTGCTTAGGAATAAGATCATGCACACGCTTCTTGATTGTCTCAGCAAGTCCCTCAGGATCGTTCTTAGCTGTGTACTCATCAAGGATTTCCTTGAGCACAGGATAATAAACATCCTCATTGATTCCAAGTTCTGCAGGATCACACTCAATGAAGTGTGTAATATCAACCATCATATTAGAAAGAACCTTTACATTGCGTTCTTCCTCCTGAAGGTAAACATAAGGAATAGCAGAATTCTGGATTTCTGTTGCAAGCGCGCGGTCAACCTTGGTACCTGCAGATGCGATCATCTCACCTGTAAGCTCGTCAACAACGTCCTGTGCAAGCACATGACCATTAATTCTGTTCTTGAAATGTAATTTCTTATTGAACTTATATCTTCCAACCTTAGCAAGATCATATCTTCTTGAATCGAAGAACATTGCATTGATAAGGCTCTCTGCGCTCTCTACAGAAAGAGGCTCACCGGGACGGATTTTTCTGTACAGTTCAAGAAGGCCGCTCTGATAATCCGATGAAGCGTCCTTTGAAAAGCTTCCCTGAATCTTGGGCTCATCGCCGAAGAGTTCGAGAATTTCTTCATTTGTACCTATTCCGAGAGCTCTGATAAGAACTGTTACGGGAACCTTTCTCGTTCTGTCAACTCTTGCGTAGAATACGTCATTGGAGTCTGTCTCATACTCAAGCCATGCACCTCTGTTAGGAATAACAGTACATGCTATAAGTTCCTTTCCAACCTTATCGTATGTGATATCGTAGTAGATACCGGGGGAACGTACCAACTGACTGACTATAACTCGCTCGGCGCCGTTGATAACGAACGTGCCCGTCGCAGTCATAAGAGGAAGGTCGCCCATAAATATTTCATGTTCCGTAAATTCGTTCTTTTCCTTGTTGTGAAGGCGAACCTTTACCTTTAAAGGTGCAGCAAATGTTGCATCTCTCTCCTTGCACTTCTCAATCGTATTCTTATTTTTGTCAATCTCATCCTCGCAAAGCTTGAAATCAACAAATTCCAGACTGAGTTTGCCACTGTAGTCCTCAATAGGAGAGATATCGTCAAAGACTTCTTTCAAGCCTTCGTCGAGAAACCACTGATAGGAATTCTTCTGAACTTCAATCAGGTTCGGCATCTCCAGGACTTCCTTCTGGCGCTGGAAGCTCATTCGGATGTTCTTACCAGAGCCGGTAGGATGTAATCTGTTTTTTTCCATTGACATTCACCCCGTTCTTTAAGTTTTTTTGATATTGATAAAGACTCTTACCTGCAAGACAGTATAAAAATGCACAGTAAGACACACTACACCATAATAGTGCATCATCCATTGTACTTCTATAGAAACTTCATGTCAAGCAAAATTTAATATTTACTTTCAGAAATTTTAGAAAATTTAGATTTTATGAAGCCTAAAGATTATCAGCTTCAGGAACAGAACCCTGAAAGAGCTGATTTAAAGAAAGTAAAAGACGGACTGCTTATAGCAATCCGCCTTTGAATTTGCATAAAAATCAAATTACTTAAGAGTAACCTTAGCGCCTTCAGCCTCAACCTTAGCCTTGATCTCATCAGCCTCAGCCTTTGAAGCGTTCTCCTTGATTACCTTAGGAGCGCCCTCTACGAGATCCTTTGCTTCCTTAAGTCCAAGACCTGTGATCTCACGAACAACTTTGATAACCTTAACCTTGTTAGCACCAACCTCTGTAAGCTCAACGTTGAACTCAGTCTTCTCTTCAGCACCTGCTGCGCCAGCGCCTGCTGCTGCAACTACTACTCCAGCTGCTGCAGATACACCAAACTCTTCCTCGCAAGCCTTTACAAGATCATTTAATTCAAGAACTGTTAACTCTTTGATAGCATCAATAATTTCTGCTGTAGACAACTTTGCCATTTTTATACCTCCGTATAGTTTTATTCATAAATATTATATGTTTCGTTTTTTACGAAGCCTTGCACAGATTACTCTGCTGCAGGTGCTTCAGTTGCAGCTTCTTCTGCTGCGGGTGCTTCAGCTGTTTCAGCCGGAGCAGCTTCCTCTGTTGCAGGAGCTTCCTCGCCACCCTTCTCTGCGATCTGCTTGATAACGCGAGCGAAGTTTGTGATAGGTGACTGCATAGAGCCAAGCAACTTTGAAAGAAGAACATCCTTTGAAGGGATCTCAGCGATCTCAGTCATTGCTGCCGCGTCATAGAATTTACCTTCTATAACACCACCCTTAATCTCAAGGGCCTTAGCCTGCTTAGCGAAATCATAAAGAACACGTGCAGGAGCTGCAGGATCTGTTGTAGATACAGCCATTGCACTAGGTCCGTTGAGGAGATCTCCAAGCTGTTCAAAATCTGTTCCCTTGAACGCGAAGTTCATCATTGTGTTCTTATAAACCTTGTAAGTTACGCCTTCTTCACGAAGTTTCTTACGAAGCTCTGTGTCCTGCGCAACAGTAAGTCCGCGGTGATCTACAAGAACAACTGCCTGAGCGTCTTTGATCTTCTCTGAAATCTCTTCAACTACAGGCTTTTTAAGTTCAACCTTTGCCATTTTTTTACCTCCTTATTAGAATAAAATCCCGAAAAAAAACTCTCGAAGACATCGAGAGTTGAAAAGTCTGAAACTTTAACTTTTCCTCGGCAGGCGAATAATAATCATTATGTTCTGTAAAAGAACACCTGCTGTCTTCGGCTTTAGTTCTGCGTTTTCACACAAAACCTCATATATACTAACACGCAATAGGCGCATTGTCAACATCTATTTAGAACTAATATTACCTTTTTCATCCATGTTTATTCCGGGAGACATACTGCGCATCGAATCCATAATACGTATCTTCTCCTCTCCGCTTGCGGCAAATACAGTGCATCCCTGCTGAATTCCGGGAATAAACTGAAGATTGACGTTTCCGTCATTACTAAATGTTGCTTTCACCATACATGTATCCTGCGTCTTTGAAGTAAAAATATAATTTCCGAGACTATATACAACAGGAACACCTTTGACATAATCTATCGGCTGAAGCACATGCGGATGAGATCCGATTATAAGATTTGCTCCCGCATCTGCAATTTCTACCGCCTGATCTCTCTGGAGATAATCAATCTCTGTGGTACTCTCCGTGCCCCAATGAATGAATACGACAACATATGCATTTTTCGCCCTGGCTTCTCTGATCCTGTCAAGCAAAAGAGAATCATCAAGGCACCTGAAAACTCCGGGTGATGTTTCGGTCGCTTCCTTAGTATCCGGATTTGAAAGTCTCTCAATCTGTGTTGCGCAGATAATCGCGATCTTCATTCCGTTTTCGGTAAAGTAGTATATAGGGTGCGATGCTTCCTCAATGTTTCTTCCCGCTCCTCCGTATATGACACCTGCATTTTTCAGAGCATCAAACGAATCAACAAGCGCCTGCTCCCCATAGTCATACGCATGATTATTGGCAAGCGATACCATATCAACGCCCATCTCTTTAAGAACCTTTGTTGTCTCCGGTCTTGCTCTGAACGTATATGTCTTATCCGGAGTCGGTTCTCCGCCTGTAGAGTAAGGAAACTCATTATTAACGAGCATTACATCAACATTCTTCATCTCAGACAGAAGTCTTTTTCCGAAAACTCCGCGCACGGAATCACCGTGTTTCTTGAATGCCTCTCCAACTGCGTAATTTTCATCAAAGAGAATATCTCCTGCAAAACCGATCGTCACGGTATCTTTGTCTTTTGTTTTGATGAAATACGAATATCCTTCATCACCTTCAGGTATTTCTGCAACATTTCCTGCATTATCTTTTTCGGAAATTGCAGTATTTTTGACCTGACCGGCTTCCGGTATAACATCCCATACCGAAAGGATACTTTCGCTATCATTCGGTGTTCCGCTCAATAAAGCAACTATTCCGATTACAATAATCCCACTAAATACCACAATCAGGAATGTTGCCGCAAACGCGAACGATGCATTTCTTAAAGTTTTTGTGTTTTTAGCAAAATGTTGTCTCATAAAAAAGAGTATACCACAATATATAGTTCAAAGGAACTTCCGCTTGGCAAGTGCTCTGCTCAAAAAAAGAACGAATCTTTCGATTCGTTCTTTAGTGTATTTATCAATATTTGTTTGCTACAACTTTTACGCCGGGGCCCATTGTTGTTGCAAGAGTGATGCTCTTGAGGTACTGACCCTTTACAGATGAAGGCTTAGCCTTTGCGATTGCATCCATAAGTGCGTTGAAGTTCTGCTCAAGCTGTTCCTCTGAGAAAGAAGCCTTTCCAACAGGAACATGAATGATGTTAGCCTTGTCAAGTCTGTACTCGATCTTACCGGCTTTGATATCATTGACAGCCTTAGTTACATCCATAGTAACTGTGCCTGCCTTAGGGTTAGGCATGAGACCCTTAGGTCCGAGAACCTTACCGAGACGTCCTACAACACCCATCATGTCAGGTGTAGCAACTACAACGTCGAAATCAAGCCATCCTTCGTTCTGGATCTTAGGAATAAGCTCCTCACCACCAACGAAATCTGCTCCGGCAGCCTGAGCCTCGTCAAGCTTTGTTCCCTTAGCAAATACAAGAACCTTAACAGTCTTACCTGTTCCGTTAGGAAGAACAACAGCGCCTCTGATCTGCTGATCAGCGTGACGGCTGTCACAACCTGTCTTGATATGAACTTCTACAGTTTCATCAAATTTAGCAGTTGCTGATTTCTTAACAAGAGCTATTGCATCAGCGGCTTCATACTGCTGTGTCTTATCAATAAGCTTAGCAGCTTCTAAGTATTTCTTTCCGTGTTTCATCTCTCATCCTCCATCAGTCTTCTACTACGATTCCCATACTACGTGCTGTTCCGGCGATCATGCTCATAGCAGCATCGATATCAACAGCATTAAGGTCAGGCATCTTTGTCTCTGCAATCTTTCTAACTTCTTCCTTAGAAATTGTTGCAACCTTAGTCTTGTTAGGAACTCCTGAACCCTTCTGGATCTTAGCAGCTTTCTTAAGAAGAACTGCTGCAGGTGGAGTCTTTGTGATGAATGTGAAACTTCTGTCTGCATATACAGTGATAACTACAGGGATGATAACGTCACCCTTGTCTGCTGTACGTGCGTTGAACTGCTTTGTAAATTCACCGATGTTTACACCGTGCTGACCAAGTGCGGGTCCAACCGGTGGTGCTGGTGTTGCTTTACCAGCCTGGATCTGTAACTTAATGTATCCTTCGACTTTCTTTGCCATTTTGGCACCTCCTGAAAATATGTGGTCGGCGCATCATCTCCTGGAAACGATGCTCCCACTCCAGTGACACGCCCTAAAAGGGCTATATATCCAAACGCTCACGCGCTCAAATATCAAAAATAAACTATTGATCTGCTACACAGATCAGCTGTCAATTCTTCTTACTTCAGCAAAGCTGATCTCTACAGGTGTCTCACGTCCAAAGAGATCTACGTTAATGGTAGCTGTCTGCTTACCAAAATCCATTCTCTGAACAACACCCGCCGTATCCTTCCAAACTCCGGCTACAACTGCGATCTCATCACCAACACCGAAATCAACAGAAACTGTATCTGTCTTAATTCCGAGAGGCTTGATCTCAGCATCTGTAAGAGGAACCGGCTTACTTCCGGGACCCACAAAACCGGTAACACCACGTGTATTACGCACTACATACCAGGTCTCATCGTTCATATCCATGTTCACGAGGACATAGCCGGGGAACATCTTTCTCTGAACGTTCTTGCGAACACCATTCTTAACCTCAACCACATCCTGAAGAGGAATCCTTACTTCAAAGATCTGATTCTCAAGATGTCTGTTGATAATGGCACTCTCAAGATTATCCTTAACCTTCTTCTCGTATCCGGAATATGTGTGCACTACATACCAATGAGCGTTTTCGTTTGTATCAGTACTCTGTGTTTCAGCCGCTGCCTCATTATCTGCGGAAGCGGTTGAATCTGATAATACCTCATCAGATTCAAAAGACTTTTCCATCTCTTCTGACATATTATCTCCTTATTATTTAGAAACAGACATTAAAAGGTTAATGCCTTCTTCAAACGCATAGTCCAATACAGCTATCAAGATACAGCAAACAATAGAAGCAACCACAACTGCGGTTGTCTGCTTAACAACATCATCTTTTGTAAGCCAGATAATCTTGCCAATTTCCGCCTTTACGCCTTCAAAAAAGTCTCTGATCTTGCCAAAGAATGACTTACCGGATTTATTTTTTGAAGTTTTGGACTTGTTCTCTACTACCTTGGTCTCTTCCATACCCGCAGTCTACCTCCTATACAAGGCTGAAAATTACTTTGTCTCTTTATGTAAAGTATGAGCTTTGCAGAAAGGGCAATATTTCTTCATCTCAACACGATCAGGATGTGTCTTCTTATCCTTTGTTGTGTCATAGTTACGATTTTTGCACTCTGTGCAAGCCAATGTAATTCTTGTACGCATTATCTCACCTCCGGGCGTAATAGTCGTTGTAACATCAATACTTAAACAACTTATTTTTAAGCATAAAAAAAAGACATAAATCTTTTGTCGCCTACTCAATATATCATACAGACATACCTTCGTCAACGAATTTTTTTATCTATAGATAAACTCCCTCTGCACATAAAAACTGAGAAGGAAAAGTATTCCGTCAACAGCTATTTTTATGCACACTTCCGGGACCATCGGCAAAATGCCGTGTCCGGCCGTTACAAAAAATCCACTTAGCAGCATGATAGCCACCGCCAGCGCAAAATAAGAAACCGCCGCTTTCGATCTTTCTTTTCCACCCGAAAAAACAATTTCATAATTAATAAAGAAATTATATGTTGCGGATATAACTCTCGCCAATATGGTAGAAAGCATGATATATCCCATCTTTACAGGTGCGTTTGCAAATATGGCACAAAAGAATCCGAAAAGCACCATATCAAGAAGACTCGATGAAACAGACGAAAGCAAAAATTTAAAGAAGACCGCATAAATCCTGAGTGAATCCAATAAAGGATTAAAGTGGCTCGACTTATTTTCCTCAAGATATATGGTATCAACCGGAACTTCTATTATTTTGATGTCCTTTTCCTTCGTGGCGATGAGCATATTCGTCTCAAACTCAAAACGCTCCCCTTTTTCGGTCAAAAGATATTTCATAAAGTCCGCACCGATTCCGCGAAGCCCTGTCTGTGTATCACTTATCTTAAGTCCCAGAAGAAGATTCATAACACGACTTGTTGTCTTGTTTCCAAACACGCTTCTTGCAGGGATTCCGGGCTTTCCAAAATCTCTGACACCGAGAATGAGCGACTTAATGTTAGCCGCAAGAACTTCGCCGCACTTGCAGATATCTTTTACCGAGTGTTGTCCGTCCGAATCCGCGGTAACAACCCCCACAAGATCCTCATATTCATTGATACAGTGATTAAAAGCCTCTTTAAGTGCCCTGCCTTTTCCCATATTTACAGCATTTCTCAAGGTCACGGCGCCAAGCTTCCTGACCTCTTCAAAAGTGTGTCCGTACTTTGCCGGATCCGAGCCGTCATCAACCACGATGACCGGTTCCGGTGTTGTTTCAACAAGCTCTTTTACCAATCTGATAAGTTCTTCCCCCGGTTCATACGCCGGAATGACTATAGGAACAGCACCTTTACTCAAGAGTTACTCCCCTCCCACTATTTTCTATTTTGTATATTCTGCAACTTTCGAACTTACTCCCTTCTTTTAAAAGGGGTAAAAAAAGATCTTTCGAGATTTCATCATTATCTTCAATGTACAGATATGAAGCGTGGCTTGCAAGCAATTTACTTACGATTGACGACGGATCATCGGATTCGGTCATAAATACGTCATAAACAAGTGCAACGGGTGACGCCGCCTTGTTGATGTATGCATTGTGAACCCAGTAGGATAAATGCCCGTCACGCATGACAAGAACTCTTTTCCCCGGTAGCTCATCCACAGATGATACGGTATCCACAAGCTTTTTCCCGTTTTCACCGATCATATCCTCTATGTAAGCCCTGTTTTTCTCCGCAACATCTCTGTATCCGTTTATATAAAAAAGAAAACCTTTATAATCCGCAGTCAAAAAGACAAATACAAGAAAAGCCGCCGCAAGCGCCTTTGTATTTTTTAATACACCCGACTCATTATACAATACCCCGGCCAAAAGATACACCCCGCCAAGCATAAACGGGCAACCGTACCGTGCGATTGAAAGTGACATCGCATAAGCATCAAGGTACTGATCTTCCGTCTGGAAAATCGAAATATGCGCAAGGAAAATTATCCCATAAGCCACAAGTGCCGTAGCTACGACAAATATCGCAAGCTTTGCGGTATCTTTTTTGCCCGTCACATTAATATGACACAGATATACAATAAACAAGATCATTACGATCAGCATTGCACCCGCAGAAACATCTATTGTCGGATTGCTGTCCCCGTGCATGGGAAGAAGCCAAAATCCCTTCATGAAAAAGCCCGCTTTATCCATAGTATTTGCAGGGACCACATAGTCGCCCGAAGTTGCAAAGCGTATTCCCGCTCCCGTCAGCTTCGCAACCCTCCTGTTGATAAAGCAAAAGCACAGCCATGAACCGTAGACCATAAAACTTGAAGCAGCGGAAACTATATACTTTCGCATATTCTTTTGCCCAAAAACAATTCCGAAAATAAACGCAAATGCCGCCCATTCGGCTCCGACCGATTTGGTCAAAAGAAGTACCGATGCGTACAAAAAAATCTTTATATAGTAAAAATCTTCGTTTCCCGTGTTCTCTTTGCCGCGTCTGCCGCTCCAAAGTGTCAGAAGAAGCGCCCCGTACACAATTGCCATCGTCACGTCCGCCGGGGTTCCGTAGTAGATTATTCCGTTGAAGATTCCGGGAAAAAGAACCATCGCCGCAAAGCAGAACACCGTAAGCACATTCTTTTTTGCCCCGGAGAACTTATCCGCCGCTTTCTTCACAACTCCAAAAAGAGGCATCATGAATATTGTATTGGTCACGAAATATCCGAGAAACTGCAGGTTTTCTCTGTACTTACCAAGTCCCGTAAAAAGAAACATGCACTTATACAATGAGCCCGCGGGCGGATAATCACCAAACTCAGGCGATACATTGCCATACTTTCCCGCAAATCCGTTCAGATAAAAAATCTGCTTGGCATCCTGTGACCAGAAATTAATGTCATCCCACCACGAAAAAGCAAGTCCCGACGTAAGAAAGCCCATTATCACAGAAGTCACGATAAGCCCGATAACTTCGGGAGATAAGATACTTTTCCCAAGTGCCTCAAGCCTTTTGCTCTCAGCATTTTTCTTTTTATCCATAAAAAAAGAAATAACGCTCAGCACTATATACAGAGAAGCCTCAACAAACACGCCGCGCAGCGTGCCAATGATGGCAAGAACATACATGGTAAGCCCCAGAGCCGCATATGCTACAGGAAGCGTACTTGCCATATTCTCCTTATATCTGTATGAAAAATTTGCAGCCATTAGAATTACTGCGGCCGCGCACAGAATGAATCCGATAAGATTGACAGTCCACATACTATGTTTCCTATTCCCAAATTAGTATTTTCAGATAAAAAGAAAAACAAAATTATTATAGTATTAATATTCCATTAAATCATCGCTTTTCACTATTTTTTCACTAAAAAACGATTGACATTTGCACAATAATATATAAAATGTAAGTAACTAAAGGTGGCTAAGTATGCCCTCGTGCGTCTGATGTCAATGGAATGACAGAATCATTATACCGCACGTATATCAAGGAAGAAAGGAGGGGCATCGCATGGCAGGAATATCTCTAAATGGTGTTTATAACCATTTCATACAGGACCACGTGTCCAAAGATGTTACACAGGCCGACGCACATCGAAAGGATGAGCTTAGGGATGTGTATAAGTCGATTGCAAAAATAAACAAAAACTCCCCTCTTTATTTACTTTCAAATGATGACGATGTGCGTATTGACGCAATAGATATAAAAGAGCGCGCAAGACAGCTTCAAAACAGTATCTTTAACCTCAGCGATCAGGAAGATAAATCTTCCCTGAATCACACTTCTGCTTTCTCGACAGACCCTGATACGGTTGTTGCTTCTTATATCGGCAAGACTCCGAACGAAGATGTCGGAACTGCAGGTTTTGATATTGAAGTATCTCAGCTCGCTTCTCAGCAGGTTAATACGGGACTTATGCTTTCAACGGATTCATCGAGCGTACTTCCTCCCGACAATTATTCATTTGATGTAAAGGTCGGCGAGCAGGAATTTGAATTTCAGTTCAGTATTTACGGTACCGACAAGAATATAGATGTTCTCCAGAAACTCGAAAAACTTATAAACAAGGCTGATATAGGTCTTTCGGCAGAAATAATAGAAGGAACCAACAGCCGCTCCGCACTCCAGATCTCATCGAAGCACACAGGTCTTCATCCCGGAGAACTCAGTCAGTTCGAGATTTATGAGACTGACGGAGAGCTTAAAAGCGGTGCAGTTGCCGCACTTGGTCTTGATATGGTCTCCGCTCCCGCTTCAAATGCGCACTTTGCACTAAACGGTGATGAGAAAACAGCCATTTCAAACCACTTCACAGTCGGCTCCAAGTTCGACATTCACTTAAACGGTGTCACAGAGCCCGGCGATTCGATACATGTCGGTGTAAAAAAAGACAACGAGGCGCTTGTAAACCATATAACCGCCCTAATCGACAACTACAACAGTTTTGTACAGGACGTTGCGCAGGAACACGATTCCAAATACAAAGGTGATAAACTCAGATCTGAAGCAATCTCAATTGCAAGACAGCACATAAAAGATACCGATGCACTCGGAATCAAACTCGAAGGCGACGGTATAATTTCGATAGATACGGACGTGCTCAAGGAAGCTGTTACAACAAGCAATAACACCGACGCACTTGAACCAATCAAGAAGTTCTCGGAATCACTTCTTTCGATGGCAAAAGAAATCTCGGTTAATCCGATGAAGTACGTTGACAGACCTGTCGTTAATTACAAAAACCCCGACAACAAGGAAAATGTGGCATCGCCATACATCACAAGTGAATATTCGGGTATGATGTTCAACAATTATTGTTGAAGCCCGGTTTTACATAGAGAAACAGCCCGCATGGTACATCATCTTAAGATCAAATGCACCGATTGCGGGCTGTTTCTATTTATTTATGCGTTATTCTTACTTAAATCCAGCGCTTCTCTTATGACCTGATCCATATTGTAATACTTGTACTGTCCAAGTCTTCCTCCAAAGAGAATGTTTGGATATTCTTTTGAAAGCTCTGTATATTTCTTAAAGAGCTCGTTATTCTTATCATCATTCATCGGATAATAGGGCTCATCGCCGTGTTTCCACTCAGCGGGATATTCTCTTGTTATAACAGTTCCTTTTCCCGTTCCGTACTCAAAATGCTTATGTTCGATTATTCTGGTAAAAGGAATCTCGCGCTCAGTGTAGTTCACAACTGCATTTCCCTGATAGTTATCGACTTCGGGAAGTTCCTCTGTCTCGAACCTAAGCGATCTGTACTCAAGAGTTCCGAGCTTATATCCAAAGAATTCATCTATCATTCCGGTGAAAAGAATCTTTTCAAAACTGTCACCCGTCACCGAAGTATACGGTTCCGCGGGAACGTTGCCGCTCATATTTACAAAGTCATAGTAATCAACCGATGTCTTTACCGCTATTGTTCCCGAAAGCTTCTCCGAATCTGCACTGAGAAGAAGGAGTTTGGAAACAAGTTCCGTATATCCGCCGATCGGAATACCCTGATATCTGTCATTGAAATAATTGTTGTCATATATAAATCTCATCGGGAGACGTCTTATTATAAATGCAGGAAGTTCCTTGCAATCCCTTCCCCACTGCTTCTCGGTATATCCCTTTACAAGCTTTTCATAAATATCTCTTCCCGCAAGACTAAGCGCCTGCTCTTCGAGATTGTCCGCAGAAAAAGTATCAGTGCCCTTCTCTTTGTTTATTCTCTCGATTTCTTCCTGCGCCTGCTTGTCGATAATAGCCTTTGCTTCTTCGGGAGTCTTTATGCCCCACATCTTGCTGAAGGTATTCATGTTAAACGGAAGATTATAGAGTTCATTTCCATATACGGCAACAGGGCTGTTGATATAATTATTAAACTCCGCAAATCTGTTAACATATTCCCAGACTTCTTTGTCCGAGGTATGAAATATATGTGCTCCGTACTTGTGCACATTGATTCCAAGCTTATTCTCGGTATATATATTTCCTCCGATATGCTCTCTCTTATCAATTACAAGCACATCTTTTCCATTGGCAGCCATCTCATGTGCAAATACAGCACCGAAAAGTCCCGCTCCGACAATCAAATAATCGTATCTCATATCCCCAATTGCATGATATAAGCTAAAACCATGCTTTCCTTTCTCTGATATTCCCCTATTATACCTGTTCTTGTGCAAAAAGCAAAAAACAAACGGAACAAAGAAGAACTCATCCTCTTTGTTCCGCCAATTAATCATTTGTTAAATTTCGAATCAGTCAGCCTGATACTTGTCAAGCTGTGAAAAATCTCCCATCATGTCAAGGATTTTCTTACGTCCTGCTTTATTAAGCTTAACATACTGCTGCATAACACGGTTCTCTACAATCTTCTTTCCAAGATCTGCGCCCTGCTCAAGTGTTGAAAAATCAACAGGGTTAAGATTCAAACGATCGCACATTTTGATAACTGTTCCGTATGCCATTCCCTCAATTCCTCTATCAAGTGCTGTAACCAATGTGCTGTATGGTATAGACATATCTATAGCAAACTGTCTTACGCTCTTATACTGCAGAAGAATTTCCTTCTTCAAAATTTCAGCTTTTGTCATGTTGCATAACCTCCTAAATCTTTTCTCTTTTGCGTCTCTTTTCTTTTGCATCCCCTAGTCTATCACATAGACGTTATTTCGTCATTCCTTTTTAAGAAAATTACCTGCTAAAATTTTCTTAAGAATAACGATACTTTTTCGGCAATTTAACGAAATTGTAGGAGGAAACATTTTTTTGCGAAAGTGTTCACACATTCATCACATTTTATTGTTAAAATATGAGACTTTTTCCCGTTCACCCCCTCCAAAATCTTCCGATATTGCCTAGGATTTCTATATATTATTATACGAAAAAACAAATAGTACGCAAGTACTATTTGTCGTAAATTTTTTTATGCTTTTCTGTTGTATCAAATAGCGTGAACCCTATACCCCACGTACATCTTCAATTCTATTGTTTAAAAAAGACATAACCTCGTTGTATATATCTTTCGGAATACTGTATATTTTGTGAATATTTCCGTCACACAAAATATCAATCGTACCCATTTTCTTTTTTACCGAAACGATATTTTTGAAATCAACGATTTCCTTGCCCATATCATTATTTCCCTTGAATTCAAGGCGTTCCGAAAAAATGCTGAGCACTCCCTCTTTAAAGCCTTCCGTAGCTTTCACCTCATATTCGGGGTCGTCAACTCCAAGAACCGAGTCAAATCCGCGCGCTCCCGTCTCAGATACCATGACAGGTGCCGTAAGATCTGCCTCTCTGACTCTTTTCTCCGATGCCTCTTCATCATCGTCATCAAATTTTATGACATTTGTCTCGATAAGCCCCGACACCGTATTGTATGCCGCTTTAATCGCATATCCCGAATTTACCAGGAGTGTGATATTCTTACTCCTTATCTTTTGCCTGAACTTAAGCGCATGGAATCCCGCCTTGACCGCAAAACATATAGTCTCTCCGGGTTTTACCTCATATAGCTGCCTCTCGTCGAGAAATACCATCATTACATTTCCGTCAGAGCTTCTGTGTCCGGCGCATGCAATCTGGATCAGATAGTCCTTTCCGTCCTCAAAAAGCTTTTTACCACACAGCGGGCAAAAATTTATTCTAAGGCTGATATTATCCGGCAACACTCTTTTACAATTAGGGCAATTCATATGTACTCACCTCATAAGTTTTTTATCTCAAAAAAATCACTCATTAAGCAGTTTATCAAGACGCTCCGAATCAAATCCCGCATCAGCGTTGGATTTTATGATGTCCATAAGCTCGTCATTTTCGTTATTTATCTTCTCGCTGAGGAAAAGACCGTCCGCCTTAAGATACCGCATGATCTGCCCGATACTGACATGTTTTCTCTCTGCTATTACTATGTCAAAAGACCTGTCCGCCCACGGAAGTCTCATGGTATTTATGTCTCCGAATGCCACATCGTCCGCGATAAGTTCGGAAATACCCGCTTCAAATGAATTTGTACAAACTCCTGCAATAAACGTATCGGGGCAACTGCTTTTTATGTAAGATGCATTTGCTCCGAAGCCACAGGTAAAATCGAGAATCCTGAGCCCTTCTTTTCTCTTTTCATATAAGTCTTTGACGGCATTTGCGACTTCAAACCACGGAAGGCAATAACCCCAAATATCAAATCCCCACTTATCCACAAATTTATTTCTGCTCTCCGTCATGGCATTTTCATTTTCCGCAAATCCCGTTCCGCCGTTGTGATAAATAAAAGCATTTTTGCAGACATATTGCTCAAATCCCGCTCTGGCAAGTCTGATTCCCAGATCGTCATCTTCAAAGTATCCCGGAGAAAAAAGTTCATCAAAAACTTTATAATCCTGCGCAACGCACCTTACAGCCTCCCTTGACAGCATCATCGCAAATCCCGTAAGTCGAAACCTCTTGATATATGGCCTTTTCATCGGATATGTATGCTCATAAGCGTAGTCTTTGAATATATTGACACTTCTGTCAACTCCAAGCTTCCTGTGCCAGAGCTCTCCGAGCTCCTCTCCCGCATACGTTGACAGCTCCTCAGGCGTTACTTCCTGAAGTGACGCACTGTTTGAAAGCGCACCGACAGCACCGACGTTTCTATTGTCATAAAGCCCCATTCTCAAGAAAAGTACTGCATTCTGCGTAAGGATTGCATCATTGTTCAGATAAAAAATATCATTGTTCCTGTCACAGCACACGCTTCCTATATTGCAGCCTTTGGGAAATCCCGAGTTCTCGTCGTTTAATATGAGCTTGAACCTGTAATTTACACTCTTGGCTTTTTCTTTAAGATATTCTCTTACACCCTCTTCAGTCGAAGAATTATCCACAACCACGATCTCATATGCACCCTCAGGCACATATTTTTCAACCGAGTCAATGCATCTTTTCAAAAGATCGAGGTCATTGTGCGACAAGATCATAATGCTCAGTTTTCTGACTCTGAGTGCGCGATTTTCTTTAAGTTCGTCCATCGCATTTTTTATGACTTCTCTGTCATTTTCATCCGCGCAATACGCCAAAGCCGCCTCAAAAGCGAGGTATGCCTGATTGACATTGATGTCTGCATAGTACAATCCAAGCATATAAAAAAGCTCGTAGTTACCTCCATCGTAGGCAATTCCTCGAGCTATCGCATCATATTCAGCTGTTGAGTCAGCGAGCGCCTCCCACAAAGAAGCCTCCAAAAGACACAACTTAGCTGCATCCTTCGGCTCTTTTTCACTGATATGTAAATATTCTTCCTGAAATTCGTATAACGCTTCCCTATAGTCTCCTGTCGCTATAAGCTCCGTCAGCTTCTCATACATTTTATTCCCCACCCCTGACATAATCGCACACCGCGGATTACCTTATACTTACATTTATGGTATCTTTTGAAAAAAATAATGTCAAGCGCGATGCCGTTTAAAAGAAATTTGTTTATTGATAATATTTTATTGATTCCTCAAAGCTGACTTTTGGCTCCCAGCCGGTGTCTTTTTTTATCTTTTCACCCGAAACTTCAAGTGATACAAAAGGATTCGCCCTGTTCCCGTAGCTGATAAGGCTTTCATCGGCGCCGACACACTTTGCTGCTCTTACCACAAAGTTCTTTAACCTGTCATAGTCACCGTTTGCGATATTATAAACCTCTCCGGTCACTCCTTTTTCAAAAAGAGCTATTATCGCATCCGCCGCATCTCCGGCATCAAGATAATCCCAGAACTGCTCGCAGGAACTTAAGCTGACTTTTTCGCCTGCCGCAAGTTTCCTGACAACATCGGGAAGCATCCTTCCTTCCGGCTCATATTTGCCGATAAGGCTGAATATTCTGCCCCATATAAAATCAATCCCAAGTATCCTTGCTTTTGACTCCATCAGATAATAAGCTGCCGCCTTGCAACTTCCGTACGCCGAAAAAGGCTCAAGCGAAAGCTCTTCCGTTATAAGTCCGCTCTTAACTCCGTACTCAGCCTGCGAACCTATACCTACCACCCTTATCGAAACGTCCATATTTTTGCTTTTAAGGCATTTTTCTTTAATATCGCGCGCAGAATCCAGCAAGCACAGAGAACCGTCTATATTTCGCCTCTGAGCATCAAAATCATCCCTTTGGCCTCCCCATGACAGATGGAAAAGAGCAATCGCCTCTGCACTTCTTATATCACCCTCGTCGATATAGCCGCATATCTTGTCATAATCTTCCATATCGATGAGCACTTTTCTCAAAGACTCACTCTCCTCAAATCTTTCGTTGTGAGCCGAGCCTTTTCTTCCTATCGCATAAACTTTATACCCATAATCTAACAGGTGCTCTGTCAGATTAGCTCCCGCAAATCCAAAGGCACCTGTCACTATGGCAATCTTACCATTATTTTTCATATTTGATTAAACCGCTCTCCCGCATGCTTTCTTGATAACGTTTGCCATGAACTCGATCTTGTCGTCGTTAAGTCCGGGATATACTCCGATCCAGAACGCATTGTTCATAACATAATCAGTCACGGACAGATCTCCGATAACTCTGTAATCACCGGCATCTTCAACATTCTTCTTGCATACAAACTCATCAAAGCAAGGATGTTTTGTAACATTTCCGCTAAAGAGAAGTCTTGTCTGAATGTTGTTATCCTCAAGAGCCTTGGTAATGGCATTTCTTGTAAGTTCGTTGCCGTTTCCGTCCTTAGCTCCCTCTTTCACGCCCATGATAAATCCAAACCATGAAGGATTGCTGTTTTCGGCAGGTTCGGGAAGAATAAGAACATCGCTGAGACACTCAAGCTTCTCATGAAGCAGCTTCCAGTTCTTTCTTCTTGCATCCGCAAATCCGATCAGCTTATCAAGCTGCGCACATCCGACTGCCGCCTGCATATCGGTAGCCTTGAGATTATATCCCAGATGGCTGTAAACATATTTGTGATCGTATCCAACGGGAAGCTTACCAAACTTGCCGTCAAATCTGTGGCCGCAGAAATTGTCTTTTCCGGGAGGACAGATGCAATCGCGTCCCCAGTCTCTGTAACTTCTTACAAGCTTGTGAAGAAGGGCATTGTCTGTATATACACATCCGCCTTCTCCCATTGTAATGTGGTGCGGAGGATAGAAACTTGATGTTCCTATATCGCCCCATGTTCCCGTAAATGCTGTCTTTCCGTCAATAGTATACTCTGAACCGAGCGCATCACAGTTATCCTCAACAAGCCAGAGTCCGTGCTTGTCACAGAACTCTCTTACAGCCTTAAGATCAAAAGGATTTCCGAGCGTATGCGCGATCATAACAGCCTTCGTTCTTGAACTAAGTGCCTCTTCAAGCATTGTAACGTCAATATTGTACTGAGGTACGGTAACGTCCACAAATACAGGCACTGCTCCATACTGCATGATCGGTGCTACTGTTGTTGGGAATCCGCAGGCAACAGTGATAACTTCGTCGCCTCTCTTTATCTGTCTGTCACCGAGTTCCGGCGCTGTAAGCGCCATAAAAGCAATAAGATTCGCAGAAGATCCGCTGTTTACAAGGCTTGCAAATCTGACATTTAAAAGCTCCGCAAATCTCTTTTCGAATTCATCCGTATATCTTCCCGCTGTAAGCCAGAAATCAAGTGAAGAATCCACAAGATTTATAACTTCCTTCTCATCAAAAACCCTTCCCGAATAAGGGATTCTGTCTCCCTTGGTAAAGCTGTCATTATCTTTTTTCAAAAAACGGTTATAATAATCCGCAACCAGGTTTAAAATCTGCTCCCTGGCCTGCTGTTCGCTATTACTCATCTCTTACTCTTTTCTCCTATACCTGTTTATAATACTCGTTTATCTGATCCATCATGCATTTTACGGCTTCGCCCTTAAAATATGCACAAGTCCACTCTGCGGTCTTTGCCACCGCGTCGTCAATATTCCATTTCGGCGACCACTTAAGTCTACTCTTTATCTTGGAACAGTCAAGTTTTAAGAAATTCGCCTCGTGAGGACCGCCATCCGGCCTTATCACGATCTTTATTTCATGCCCCTTAAAATTCTCATTTCCTGCATTTTCGGCCGCAAGCCTGTTCCATGAGTTGACAAAAGCCTCCGCAAGTCTTCCCGCAGTCACCGCGTCATCGTCATTTGGTCCGACATTGTAATATCCCGCATAAGCCTTATCCTCATACTGCTTCTGCGCCAGCAATATATATGCAGAGAGCGCCTCAAGCACATGCTGGAACGGTCTTGTCGAATCGGGATTTCTAAGAACTATATCATCGCCCTTCTGCGCAGCTCTCACGCAATCAGGAATAAGTCTGTCATTGGCAAAATCGCCGCCTCCTATGACATTTCCTGCTCTCGCTGTAGAAACGGCAATTCCAAGCTCATTAAAAAAAGAATTTATATAAGAATGTGTCACGAGTTCGGAACACGACTTACTGTTTGAATAGGGATCGAATCCGTCCAGCTTCTCATCCTCGCGGTAGCCCCATACCCACTCATTGTTCTCGTATACTTTATCCGTTGTCACATTCAAAAAAGACTTAACACTCGGGCAATTTCTCACACATTCGCACACATTTACAGTTCCCATGACGTTTGTCTCATAGGTATAACGAGGATCCTTGTATGAATCCCTTACAATAGGCTGCGCCGCAAGATGAAAAACGATCTCAGGCTTTGCCTTTTCAAAATATTCCTTAAGCTCCTCATAATTTCTGATATCGCCGATATGTGAATCCATCTCATTTGCAATACCTGAGATATCATACAGGTTCTCTTTTCCCTCTAAAGGCGCAAGAGAATATCCGTAAACATCGGCTCCCGCCATTATCATGATCTTGGAAAGCCAACTTCCCTTAAATCCCGTATGGCCCGTTATAAGCACTCTTTTCCCTTTGTAAAAATCTAACATCATTCACCTTTCTCTATCTCGGCAGCTTCCTTTTCATAATCCGCTGCCTGTTCTTCGTTGCCAAGCGCCTTGTAGCACTTTGCAAGCGCAAGTCTCGGAATTTCCTTGCCGGTCTTGATATCAATTATGCTCGCGCACTCATACGCCGCGTTGTAGAACCAGACTATAGCTTCGTCATAGTCCTCTTTTCCGTAATAATACTCTCCGAGTTCGCAGCACATCTCACTGCACATCTCGGTTGCGGCATCCTTAAGCGAATACTTAAGAAGCGCTTCGGCGTCTTTTTGAAGAACGGCCACATGCGCAAGTACGCAGCTCGCCTCCTTTATTTCATCAACGCTTCTCGTACTGTCTTTTACAGCTTCCGCAAAAAAATCTTTTGCCAAAATAAAATCTTCATCTTTTCCCGCCATAAAAAGCTCTCTGGCGTACATTCCGTGAAGCCTTTTGGAGATGCGTCTTCCGCCGGCAACAGCCTTCCTGAACGAAGAAAGGTCGCGCTCCGCATGGTTTTCTTTTGGCCGATGTATTATCTCAACCTCGCTGTTACAGATAACGGGATCGATGACCACCTGCTCGTGGATTGGATCCTCCCACCTGAAATTCCGCACTCTCTTAAAGAGCTTCGGACGAAGTTCCCTGTCATAATTGTAGACCGTCCGAAATGACAACTGATTGCAATAATACATCTGAACAATATCTATATCAAGTTCTTCAATATCTTTCTTTAGCCTGATGAACCTCTGCCTGTTGTCCTCATCGAGCTCCTCATCTGCATCCGCAGAATAAATGTAATCGCAAGTTGCAAGTGAAAAAGAATAATTTCTGGCCTCGCTGAAATCTCCCGTCCACTTAAAATCATAAACCTTTGCGCCGAACTCTTTGGCAATATCAACGGTCCTATCCTCGGAGCCTGTATCCACAACAATCATCTCGTCAACAATTCCCTGAAGGCTCTTAAGGCATTTCCCAAGATTCTCTTCTTCATTCTTAACTATCATGCAAAGACTGACTGTTATCATATTCTCCTCCGCTTTTTATCCCCTTTTAAAAAGATACCTCTTGCTCCACTTAATAATTTTACCTTAAAAACATATGTCTTTCTATATTTTATTGCCCGCAAAAGTGTATTAATGTACAATTTAAGTTAATGGCTGCATGCAGGTATGTTGACTTTAGATCAATTATTTCGCAGATAATTTATCCGACCGTCACCGTTCCGGCACAGCGGATTTGGTGGAAGGATCGATGATACAAAAAAGTTTTTGCAAAAAAATAATCTATATATTTATTCTGGTATTTGCAGTTATGCCGACGTCTTTTGGCTGTTCAAAACCAACAGAATCCACAGAAGTAAGCGCGCAAAAAGCATTGGAAAATCCTGTGCCCGCGCCTACTCCCTATAACAGCGAAAGTTTCATCGAAGAATCCTCTCTTACATGTGACGGCGAAGATCCAATCGCCGCTGCATCCGAATATACTCCCGGAAAAAATTACGATTCAAAACTAAGCGTTCCGACATACTTAACGAACATCGATGACACATGGTTTATTGTTGATTGTTACCACAACAGGGTGATCTATTCGGATTCGCTCGAAACACCTCTCAACGAGTGGAATATAATGACATCCGATGCCACAAGGCCTCATACGATTGCAAGTGACGGAAAAGTCTACATGATCGACGATACTGACAATAACAGAATTCTTATCTTTGAAAAAGTAGACGGTAAATTCATTCACACCCAGAGCTTCTACGACATAGGAATACGCCCGCACTACACAGTTTACGACGAAGCTACGGATACATTTTATGTGTGGAGTTCAATGACGGGTGAGCTCTTTTGCTTTAGGACCGACTCATCCACAGGCAGAGTTTATCTGACGGATAAAAGAAAGATTGATTCCCTTGACGGTATCTACATCCGCTCATTTTCTGTAATAGACGGCGATATCTACCTTGTATCGGGCGTCTCAGAAGAAGGAGCCGAGGCAACCATTCTTCAATGCGATCTTGCAACATTTGAGGTTAAGCAGATTTACGCCGTTCCCGACGAGCTTGCAGGAATGGTTCAGATAACCAAAATACAGGACTTCTACTACATCTCTGTTTCAACAGACAAGACCGGCAATCAGGATGTTGCGACTATCGTGCGCACCAAGTCTCTTAACGATCTTGCCGCAGGTGAATATGAAGATATCTACTCAAAATATTTTATCGGAGGAGGCACTCCATACTATATTTCTTCAGTAGGTGATACATATTTTCTTACAGAACACCGCCTTAAAGATCATTCTGTCTGGTCTTTCAAAGTTGAAGACAACGAAATCGCAGATGTACAGCCGATTTTCTAATGTACCTTTAAAATATCATCAATTTTTATAAAAATTTAATTTTTTTCTTTATCTCTGAACAATTTCCTAGTAAAATTGAATTAGGAGATATGAAAATGAGAATATTCGCAAACGTCAAAACGTCAATCAATCGATACAAAGACTATCGCACTATGACCAAAGACGATTTAGCGGACTTCTATCAGTCAAAGTGCGACTACTACCAGGAATATGTATGGGTATGCCTGGTAGTCGGAACTATTCTTTCAGTCTTTTACATAGTTCCGGATTATATGCTTAACGGCAGTATTATCCCCACGCTCATACCAAGACTCACGGTATTGGGTATTCTTTTGTTGTTTCTTATAGTCCTTCATTTCTCACACAGCAGGGCTGCCATAGTAACAGCGGACTATTTCCTTGTTCATTCCATAATTGTCACCACAATATGCGCAGCACACTTTCTGGGGCATAAGACTCTTGCAAGTGAATTTTTCCTGATAATGAATCTCATCTTTCTTATTGCCGGCTTTGTTGCAAGGATTAGGGAAATAACCGTTTCATATATCATTTTCTTCCTCGAGATTCTGATATCGCATTTCATCATACGCTATGAGAATTTTCCAATCATTATGATACTTATAATCCCATGTGGTCTTGCAGTCATCTTCTCTCACGTTATCCTGACATTCTTATATCTTGACCATTACAGGCTAAGCCAAAAACTTGAACTTGCAATGATCACAGACCCTCTGACTCAGGTTTACAACAGACATCTTTTGGAAAAAATAGTTACCAAAAATGCTCTTATGAACATGGAAGAACCCATTGCGATCGCAATGCTCGACATAGACAATTTTAAAAAGATAAACGACGAACACGGTCACTACACAGGTGATCTGACTCTCCTTTACATAGGACAGAAACTTTCAAAAGAAACTCATTCGGACGACTACGTTATACGCTTCGGCGGCGAAGAGTTCATCGTGATTTTTAAAAAGTGTGATATAAACAATGCCTGCGCCCGCATGGAGCAGTTCAGACAAGACGTAGAAAAAGCGGAAGATTCACCCGTTCCGTTTACAATATCAGTCGGCGTCTCCAAATACACCGGCGACTTCTCCAAAACAATCCAGAACGTAAATCACGCACTTACCAAAGCCAAAGATTCAGGCCGCAACAGTGTGGTTGTGGTGTAGTGAAGATGTGACGTAACCAAACAGGCAGATGTATATAATCTTTTGCTCAGGTTGTGCTAAACACTCCAATGAGCCCAAAACAGTAATCGATTCGTGCAATGGCACTCACGATTACTTGGTCTCATTTCCGTAGCACAAATTCGCAAAAGATTATATACATCTGCCTGTTTGGTTACTGCATATTCTCACACTGTACTTAACTACATACCAGATCATTTATTCATTTCACAACACTTAAAAATATATTCTTGCATCACTTTACCACTAAATCCTTAGCTAATATGGTTTTCTATATTTCTTCCTATAATATTCCCAAAAAGTCTGCAGTAAATTCAGATTCCCACAGTATTATCTAACGGATACACTCCTTAAGCGTCATAGAGGATGTAATATTTCCCTCTTCTACAACGTAAAAAATCATAGTATATAAGAGTTGAATGGGCCTCTGAGCTCGTCGGTACTTATGCCACGTCTTTTGTGGCATTAGTACCGCTACGAAGCGAGGGGAGCGAAAGCGTCCCTGAAACTCTTATATACTATGATTTTGTATTCTATAGATGTGTAAATTCTTACTCCTCAGATGTGTCTCCAACCGGCTTTCCACCTGTTGCGAGCCACTTAAGGTACGCATTGATGAAAGGATCGAGTTCTCCGTCAAGCACACCGTCTGCATTTGATGCCTTAAAGCCTGTACGTGTGTCGTTTACCATTGTATAAGGCTGAAGCACGTAAGAACGTATCTGGCTTCCCCAAGCATTATCTTTTACCTCTCCACGGATTCCGTCAAGCTTAGCCTGATTTTCCTCCTGTTTCATGATAAAGAGTTTTGCTTTGAGCATCTGCATAGCCTTGTCCTTGTTCTGGAACTGTGAACGCTCATTCTGACAGGCAACTACAACACCTGTAGGAATATGTGTGATACGAACAGCGGATGATGTCTTATTGATATGCTGTCCGCCGGCACCACTTGAACGATATGTATCAATTCTGAGGTCATCGGGATTGATCTCGATATCAACGTCTTCTTCGATATCAGGCATTACGTCACATGATACAAAAGAAGTCTGTCTCTTAGCCTGCGCATTGAAAGGGCTGATACGTACAAGTCTGTGAACGCCGTGCTCAGACTTAAGAAGTCCGTAAGCATTTGTTCCCGAAATCTGGAATGTAACAGATTTGATACCTGCTTCGTCTCCATCAAGAAGGTCAAGTACTTCTGTTGTGAAGCCCTTTCTTTCAGCCCATCTTGTATACATACGATAGAGCATGCTTGCCCAGTCGCAAGCCTCTGTACCGCCTGCGCCGGCGTTAAGTCTAAGGATTACGTCATATTTGTCATAAGGCTGGTTAAGAAGGTTGCTGATCCTGATATTCTCAAGAGTATTCTCAAACTCATCAAGCTCTGCTCTTATCTCTGCAGCCATATCATCATCATCGACGCCCTCTGCGTTCTGCATATCGATAAGGTCGATTATATCGCCGTACTGCTTGTTGAGCTTATCAATTCCCGCAACAAGATCCTGCATGTTCTTAAGATCTTTGGTCTTCTTATTTGCCTTCTCTGCGTTATCCCAAAATCCGGGCTCCTCCATTTCACGGCTGAGCTCTTCTATTATCTTTTTCTTATTATCCAGATCAAGAGAAGCCGTCACTTCTTCAAGTGTGCCTCTGAGATTCTGAATTTCAACTTTCATCTGATCAAGTATTACCATTATGTTCTCCTATGTCCTATTCGCGATACGTTAGATTATTCGGTATTTCTTTTGCCAAAACGTATCACTTATACCCTGCCGCAACAATTCTTGTATTTCTTGCCGCTTCCGCAAGGGCAGGGATCATTGGGATAAACTTTGGCTTCAACTCTCTTAACGGGAGCTTTCTGAGCTGTATCATCCTTATTTGTGCCTGTAACTTTGGCAACCTGCTCACGCTCTACCTTCTCTTCGATATGAACATGGAAAAGAAGTCTCACTGCATCTTCCTTGATTCCCTTTGTCATATCATCGAACATCTCGTAACCGGCAAGCTTATACTCAAGCTTAGGATCTCTCTGTCCGTATGCCTGAAGGCCGATTCCCTGACGAAGCTGATCCATATCGTCAATGTGATCCATCCACTTTCTGTCGATCACTTTCAAAAGAATAACTCGCTCAATCTCTCTTATTGTCTCAGGCTCGGGGAATTCAGCTTCCTTGGCCTCATAGAGCTTAACAGCCTCTTCCTTAAGCTGCTGGATAAGTCCTGACTTTGTAAGATTGTCGATGCGTCCTCTGTTAATCTTCTTAAGAGGAATTGTAGGAAGCAGGATCTCATTGAGCTCGTTGAAATCCCAGTTATCCGAATCAGTCTCTTCACCTACAACAGTCTCAACAGACGATTCAACAATATCTGTAATCATCTTGTAGATGGCATCTCTCATTGATTCTCCGTTAAGAACTTTCTTACGCTCAGCATAAATAATCTCTCTCTGCTCATTGTTTACCTGATCGTACTCAAGAAGATTCTTTCTGATTCCGTAGTTGTTGGACTCGATCTTCTTCTGTGCGGTCTCAATAGCCTTAGAAAGTGATGAATGCTCGATTTCCTGACCATCGGGAATTTTGAGCGCATTAAACATAGCAATAAGTCTCTCTGAACCAAAGAGTCTCATGAGGTTATCTTCAAGTGAAAGATAGAACTTAGACTCACCGGGATCTCCCTGACGTCCTGAACGTCCGCGGAGCTGATTATCGATACGTCTGCTCTCATGCCTCTCTGTTCCGATTATCTTAAGTCCGCCTGCTGCCTTTGCTTCTTCATCAAGCTTAATATCGGTACCACGGCCGGCCATGTTTGTAGCGATTGTTACAGCGCCGTGCTTACCTGCCTCAGCGACGATTTCAGCTTCCATCTCATGGAACTTCGCATTAAGTACCTGATGCTGGATTCCTCTCTTTTTAAGGAGCTTGCTGAGTTCCTCAGATGCCTCGATTGTGATCGTACCAACAAGAACAGGCTGTCCTTTCTTGTGAGCCTCTTCTACAGCATCACAGATAGCCTTAAGCTTTTCTTTCTTGGTCTTGTACATTGCATCCTGAAGGTCCTTACGGATAACAGGCTCATTTGTAGGGATCTCTATAACGTCCATTCCGTAAATATCACGGAATTCTCTTTCTTCTGTAAGAGCAGTACCTGTCATACCACATTTCTTTTCAAACTTATTAAAGAAATTCTGGAATGTGATTGTTGCAAGAGTCTTGGACTCTCTCTTAACTTTAACATGCTCTTTTGCCTCTATTGCCTGGTGAAGTCCGTCTGAATAACGACGTCCCGGCATAACACGACCTGTGAATTCATCAACGATAAGAACTTCGTCATTCTGAACGATATAGTCGTGATCTCTCTGCATTAAGTTATTTGCTCTGAGAGCAAGGATAATGTTGTGCTGGATCTCAAGATTCTCGGGATCTGCAAGGTTTTCAATGTGGAAGAATTTCTCAACTTTGGCAACACCCTGCTCGGTAAGATTAACGATCTTATCCTTCTCATTTACGATGAAGTCACCGGTTTCTTCTCTCTCAATGCCCATGATGGCATCCATCTTGGAGAGTTCTTCCATGTCTTCACCTCTTGTCATCTGCTTTGCAAGAATGTCGCATGCTTCGTAAAGCTTTGTAGACTTATCAGACTGACCTGAAATAATAAGAGGGGTTCTTGCTTCGTCGATAAGAATTGAGTCGATCTCATCGATGATCGCGTAATTAAGTCCGCGAAGAACGCACTGCTCTTTATAAATAGCCATGTTGTCACGAAGATAATCAAAACCGAGCTCATTGTTTGTAACATATGTAATATCACAAGCATAAGCAGCTCTTCTCTCCTCAGAATTCATGCTGTTAAGTACAACACCTACCGTAAGTCCGAGGAATTCATGTATCTTACCCATCCATTCAGCATCACGCTTTGCAAGGTAATCATTTACTGTAACAACGTTTACACCCTTTCCTTCAAGTGCATCCAGATAAGAAGGAAGTGTGGCAACAAGTGTCTTACCTTCACCTGTTCTCATCTCTGCAATACGACCCTGATGCAAGATAACACCACCAATGAGCTGTACTCTGAAGTGCTCCATTCCAAGCACTCGCTTACCGGCTTCACGAACTACCGCATATGCCTCAGGCATGATATCATCAAGTGTTGCGCCATCGGCAAGTCTCTTTTTGAATTCTTCAGTCTTTCCTCTAAGTTCCTCGTCTGACAAAGACTGCATTATAGGCCTCATAGCCTCTATAGAGTCAACCGTGCTACGGATTCTCTTAAGCTCCCTCTCACTATGTGTTCCTATTATTTTGTTAATAATACTCATCTCTTTATTTCTCCCTAAAAAAGGGTATACTGACCCCTTTTATTTAGCAAAAGTCCGTTGTACATTGTAACAGATTTGCATAAACTATTCAACTTTCTACATATAAAAAGCAGCTACAGGAGTTCTGTAGCTGCATATCAACTAATTATCACTTATCCGTGGAAATTTGAGTTACTGTACAAAATGCTTTTTACCTGACCGCCTTTTATTGTGAAACTAAAGCTATAACCGTCGCATTTGTATGCATATATTTCTTCTTTTTTAAGCTTAGTCCTCTCATTAGGATTGCCATAAGCTGCCTCTACCTCTTCTGCCTTGCTTCCTATACCGATTCCTTTTGAAGTCTTAAATTCGCCGCCGTTAACAAGCATTGAACCGATAATTTCATTTCCTTCATCAGCAGATGTCGATATAGACAAGTTATAGTTTTCTCCGTTTTTATCGAAATCATAAGTTTTTCCGCTTGACTCTGCGCCATCTACTTCATCAGCCAATTCCGCAACAGACTTTATAGCCTCCACAACAGTCTGCGGATCATCCGTAAATGAAACGGTCTTTCCGTTATATTCAAAAGACGGATCTGCCTGCGTTATTTCTGTCGATATTGCTCCTGCTGAGCCGTTTCCGCATCCCATAAGTGCAAGCACCATTGCCGAAGCCATAATAATTGTTGTAATTCTTTTCTGTCTCATTTCTCTTTCCTCACTTAAAAATATATTTCACCAAAGGTGTTTTTTAAACTGTACTAATCATTCTAATACACTTATACACCCTCTTCTTATTTCTGTCAACAACCTGAATATTGTGGAGTGTTCTTTTCCAGCGACGATGGATTTGCTTGTATGCTACTTCTAATGCCTATGGCTACGCTTATTTGCTTCTTTCAATGCTTCCGGATTCACCTATGACCGTGAATCCCCCTACGGCAATGCTACTCAAGTATCATCGAGAACTGTAAATTCACGCTTCTCTCTTATACTTTTCATTTATCGCATCTAATCCGATATTGCCACCATTTTCTCCGAAGCAATGTTGCTATCCGTGCACTCCACTTTCCAAAGCACCTATGACCTGTTAGCTGCTTTTTGCTCAAATGGGTCATACATACTCTTGGTTCTGCATTTAATTTTCCACGGGACATATGACCTGTTCTACTCTTTTCCCCCAAAAAGGTCATGTGTACTCTCTGTTATGCGCCCAGATTTCTACAATTCACATGACCTTTTCGCCACTTTTTGCCCAAATGGGTCATGTGTACTCTCTGTTATGCACTCAAATTTCCACAATTCTCATGACCCTTTATCCGCTTTTTGCCCAGAAGGGTCATGTGTATTCTCTGTTATGCACTCAAATTCTAAAAAAAGCTTGATGCAAGGCATCATGTAGAAGACAATTCGCTAAAATGTGAAAAATATGCCTTAAGAAGAGCAAATCCTTAATGTAAGGCATACTTTGTGAAGAAATCGCTGCTCTGTAAAAAGCGTAGAAAGAAAAAAGATGCTGAACTATAGAAAACATGCAAAAAACGGCCCGAAAGCCGTTTTGTATTATCCGTATTAAATGGTATTACCCTTATTTTTTATAAATCAAGTAGTATGTTCAAGTTCATATTTGAAGTCAGCTTCCGCAATAGCTTCCTGCTCGTGGGAGCTTATGATAACGGTACTTCCCTGCGTGCTGAAACGCTTTAGGAGTTGAAGAACCGCCCTGACGTTTTTGCGGTCAAGATTTGCGGTTGGCTCATCCATGATTATGAGATCAGGCTTTGTAATAAGCGTTCTTGCAATTGCGGCACGCTTTATCTCGCCGCTCGAAAGACTCGACGGATACTCGTTCCGGAGCTGACTTAACCCAAGGGCGTCAAGAAGCTCCGCCGAAAAGCTTGTAGGTTCCTCTCCCTCAGGCGACTCCTTGCCAGTTTTATTGCCTTTGCCAGTGTTATTACCATTGCTAATGTTTTCTCCATTACCGATATTATCGCTAGTGTCATCGCTATCGCCAGTGCCATCACCAATAAGATTTTTATTTTTTCCACCTTTGGCACTTATATCATATGCAAGTTTTAGATTTTCAATGAGAGTAAGATAAGGGATAAGCTCGCAGTTCTGCGTCATAACGCCCATAAAGCCGGTCCTTAACTTCGCCAGTTCTTCATCTCCGAGCGCCGTAATCTCCTTTTCCCCGTAATACACCTTGCCTTCCGTAGGTTTACTGAGACCTGCCACTATATTAAGGAGTGTGCTCTTCCCGACGCCGCTGTCTCCGCTTATAACCGTGAACTTCCCCTGCGGCAATGTTACGCTGATATTATCGAGAACCGTAAATTCACGCTTATCTCTCTTATACTTTTTAATTATCGCATCCAATCTGATATCCATACTTATTTCTCCGAAACGATATTATTATCAGTGCACCTCACAAATACACATTCTCCGGGCACAGCTTCTTTATGCTAAACAACGCGCACAGCGGCCCAAGCACCGTGGTAAGCAAAAATGACACAGCCACAACCGCAACTTCTTCACCGATATACGGCGCGGTAAAAGGAATCTTCGTAGCCGCCTCAATAAGCTGCAGCATCACAACAAATGAAAGGAATCCAAACGCTGTACCTATAAGCGCGCCGGGAAACGCTGTCCACAATACTTCGCGCATAAGGAACGCTCCGATCTTCTTCCTACTGATTCCAATCGTCCTAAGTATCTCAACTTCTTTTTTCCTGTCATTTAGTGTGATGTAATGAATTATGAACAGTAAAACAATGCTGATAATTACCATGAGCACGATCACAACCGCATAGACGATGTATGTGTCTTTAAGGCCTGAAAAGAGCTTTGAAGACACGCTCTCTGCAGTAACTATATCGACGTTTTGAAGCCTTGAAAGCCCCGCAACAACCCTTGAAACCTTATCTTTATCCGCAACTTTCACACAGACCGCAGATACGTCTTTGGAATTGACTTCAGCGATAACGCCCTGCCCCGCATTTTGCGCATTTTCCATGATCTCGCCGATAAGATTTCTGCTCACAAAAACAGTCGCATCCATGGAAGATCCGCTCTCATCAAGAGTTGCCGCAACAGGGTATTCTTTTCCAAACATCTTAAATGTCCCGCTTGTCACATTCACCTTGCTTCCGGCAATAAGCGCACCTTCTTCAAGCGACCTTATATACTTCCTGTCGATCCACGGTGTCACGACAAAATCCGAATCCATATCGATTCCAATTATCTGAACAGGCTGATCGCAGCAAGATGACTCAAGTGTCATAAGAAATGTCTGCGGCGACGCCGTTTCTACGCCTTCAACCTCTCTGATGCCGTCAATGACAGAACTGTCCATATAGAAAAAACTCTTTTTCGTGGTCAAAAGAATCCCCTCCATATCATCGCCGTGTCCTTTGGGTGTCACGATTATATCCGCTCCCATGCGCTGTGCGGCATTCTGACTTCCGTGAGCCATGCCGAACGCGGTAAGAGAAATAATCACCATTGCAAAGGACAGCACCAGCCCGATAAGAATCAGGCCGATGCTGCGATATAGTTTTGAGGATATGCTTTTGAAAACCAACTTATCTAATTTATCAAATCTTTGAAGGGTTCCCATTCTTTTTTCCCCTTATAATAAAATCAACAACCGCTACTCCGGCAAGTACAATGCCAACAATCACAAGAAAAGGTCTTGTGTAAACGTAGCAGTGCATGCTCTTCATATCGCACACAGGTGCTATAACTCCGGGAAGGAGTGCAATAAAGATTCCGCCCACAATCTGGATTACTGATATAACTTTTTCCACAAGCAGTTTCTTGGCAAAAATCTGTACCGCCGCCAGAATCGCAAGAACTATACTCGCCGCAATGGCGAGAGCTCTAGTCTTATGACACTTTGCTTCCATATCTCCCATATCACCGCAAACATGTGCAAACGTAAATAAACCAACTATCACAAATGCAAGAATAAGCACTCTTAAAATATTTACAATCACTTTTGATCTCATAGTAATAATCTCCCGGTCCATTTTTTGTCTTAGCTGTTTTCAGTAAATTTCTTGCTTGAAGGATCATAAGTAAATGACTCAGGAACTCCCTCAAGATCTGGGAAAACAGTCTTTGTAAATTCATCCGCATTGAGCGAAGCGTCAAGATCGCCCGTCTTCTGAAGATCGTCGAATGATGCCTTAAATGTCTCTCTTCCAAGCTTTACAGAAGGCTCATAATTAAGACTTGCAAGGATCTCGCCGTATCTTGCGATGTCCTCTTCGCTCTCTGAAGGCATATATCCGTTCTCAACCTGAAGTCTTGCCGCTTCCTCGGGAAGTGCCTGAACGAAAGCTGCTGCCTTCTGGATTGCTCTTGCATACGCAGTTGCACCCTTTGGATTCTTTGCTATAAGCTCCTGTGATACATAAGCCTGGCAGCAATATTCCTTTGAAAAGACCTCGTCCTCACCGATATCAAGTATCTTGATAAAGTCATAGTTCTTCTCTGCGTTGTATGCCACGGGATCGTGAATTCCGATCGCATCTACGGCACCGTTATCAAGCGCTGTCGGAAGGTCTGTCATCGCATATGTCACAAACTGGATATCAGCATCACTTCCGTTTACCTTAAATCCTAAGCTGAACAGCTTTCTCTTAAGCTGAATCGGCGCAGAATCCGACAACGAAGCAACACCTATTGTCTTGCCCTTAAGATCTTCAAGGGAATTTACGCCCGAGCCGTTCTTTGAATAGAACTTTGTACATCCTCTGTGAAGTCCTGTCACAAAAGAGATTGAAAGTCCGTTTGATATAGGCTGCATGAGCGTACCGGTAAGTCCGTAGCCTGCATTGATCTCACCACTTGTTATCTGCTCCGTGATCGTATCTATATTGGAAGTTACAACTTCATACTTCTGCCCGATTGCTTCGAATTCCTCGTCAAAATAGCCGTTTATGATAGCTATATGAACCGGTGCAAGACACAAGCTTTCTTTGTTATTAAGAATCTTTACGGTAAGTTCTTCTCCTCCTTCGCTCTTTTCTGATTTAGCACCGCAGCCTACAAGCAGTGCCGCTGTCATGGTCAAAGCCAAAACACTTGCAATTACCTTTTTCATTTCTTTTCTCCTTAAAAAATTACAAATAATACTCCGGCTCTTTGTTCTCTCCGGCATAGTTCAGAATTTCCAGAATCTTCGTTCTGTATTTGATAAAGTCCGTTCCTCCTCTCGCTCTTGGTCTTCCAAGTTCTATATCAAGCACCTGCTCGATCTTCGCAGGTCTTGGCGTCATTATGACAACTTTGTCAGACAGATAAACAGCCTCGTCAACATCGTGTGTCACCATGATCATCGTCATCTTCTGATCCTTCCATATCTTTAAGATCTCATCCTGCATATTCATTCTTGTGAATGCATCCAGCGCACCGAGCGGCTCATCAAGCAAAAGAACTTTCGGATGTCCCACAAGCGCTCTTGCAAGCGACGCTCTCTGGTTCATTCCACCCGACAGCTGGTGCGGATAGGAATTTTCAAAGCCCGTAAGCCCGACCATTTCTATATATTCTTTTACATCTTCTTTTTTCTCTTTATATATCCCTCTCGCCCTCAGGCCAAAAGCGATATTGTTTTCAATAGAAAGCCACGGATAAAGATTTGCCTGCTGAAAAGCAAATCCTCTCTCATGCCCCGGTGCCGTAACAGGCTCTCCGTCAAGAAATACCGTTCCTTCATCTGCAAGTCCAAGTCCCGCAATAGCTCGCAGGAGTGTTGTCTTTCCGCACCCCGACGGGCCTATAAGCGATATAAAAGATCCGGGTTCAATATCAAGGTTTACTCCATTCAGAGCATTTACAACACTTCCGTCAGGATTTGTAAAACTCTTGGATACGTTTTCAATTTTTATCTCTCCTACCATTTAATTACTCCCTTCTGCCATCCAAGCAGTCTGTCCTTGATCCTGAATAAAAGAGTGATTATCAGGTTACACAATACCGCAAGAAGTATCAGTCCCGCGTAAACGTTGGCATACAGCATCATGCTCTTTTGCCAGTTAAGATACCAGCCGATTCCCGATTTACAACCGAACATCTCGGCTGTCACAAGTGTTACAAACGAGCCTGTCGTCGCATAAAAAAAGCCGAGGAACACGTTGGGAAGCGCCGCAGGAATTCCGACTTTGAAGATTTTATATAACTTATTTGCTCCCAAAGTATCCGCAACCTCAAAATAAGTCTGTTGAACATTCTGTATTCCGTTACTTGTCATGACAGTTATCGGAAACCACACCGACAGTGCTATCATGAATACCGCCGCCTGATAAGATGTGCTAAAAAGTGAAAGCACGAGCGGTGACCATGATGTTGCAGGAATAGGTCCGATTATCTTGGTCAAAGGATTGATCCAATAAGCAACATTCTTGTTGAATCCTATAAGTATTCCCGTTGTAAATCCAAGCGCCGCTCCGACCGCAAATCCTATTATCAACAGCTTTCCGGATGATACTATGCATTCAAGCATGAGCGCTCTGTCATTTACGAATACCGCAAACACCCTGTCCAGAGACGGGAAAAAGAGAACCGGAAGAAGCGCAAATTTACTGCATATAAGATTTATGAAGTTTAGCAGCTGTGCTCCTCCTGCGAGTAGCGGCCCGCTTTTTAAAAGATATTCGTCTGTCATTTTATTAAAGAAGGAAGCTACATATAAACCTATGAATAATGCTCCTACTATATAAAGAAAGTATGTAAAGAACGGCCCTTTTGCATCAGGCTGTTTTGCCGAGTTCGGCACCGCAACCTGGATCAGCAACGTAAATATCACCGATATGATGGGGCTGATCTTCTTTAGTTGTTTTGTAACCAATTACTTTTTCCTCCTCAACTATTAATTATTGTGCTCCCGTTATAGACAACGAAAGCCGGAGGCTTCATTTTATTGAAACCTCCGGCTTTCCGGTCAGCTCAGTGCTTTATGATGTTCAAATCTTATCATACAAAGCACAAGCTGCATAATTCATGAATGTTATAGTTTGCAATCAGTTATTCTTATCACTCAACGTTTTGCTCAATCGTTAAAAGAATAATCCAAACCTCCGCTCGCATCGCCGCTTCCGATTATTCCGAACTCGGTGCTCTGTCCGGGGTTTAGAACAGCATTCCAGGAGAGAGGCGTAAATATGTAGTATTCGCCATCTTCATCCACATTTGTGCACCAGCTCTGCGCGACATTTATATATTTCTTTTTAATCTTTAATGTCCATCCCGAAGACTGCTCTTGTGATATATTGGTAATCTTGAAATTTATCTGATAACCGCCGTCCCAGATATCTCTTGAATATTTAAGTTCAAGCTTGCAGTCGCCCTGAATATCCGGCTGTTCGGGCTCTTCGGGAATCTCAGGTTGTTCCGGTTCTTCCGGATTTTCAGTTTTCTCCGGATCCTCAGGTATTTCAGGCTTGTCCGGGATCTCGGGTGATTCAGGTTTGTCCGGATTCTCGGGTTGCTCAGGTTGCTCTTTTTCCGGATCGTCATTTTCTTCTCCGCCCGATATAGGCTCATTGCCCGGAACCGGCATCATCTTACTCATGACTGTCCATTTATCGATCATACAACTTCCGACTTTGCAAACAAAATAAAGGTCATGTATTCCCTCTATATTAGGAGCTTTGGTTCTATAATGCAGATATTCACCGTCTGTATTCTCAACCTTTATAACGCCGAGAAGTTCTCCGTCAACGCTTCCTTCTCTTACCTCAACGGCTGCCGGCTTTTCACTCTTTGCAACAATAACAACCGATGTAAGGCCATATCTAAAGTTTACTTTTTGGGCTGAGATATATCCGTTTTCCTTGATTGATACAACCTTGTTCCAGTTATCTTCAACTATCTCGGCATTTTCTCTCGGGAAATCAATCTCTGCTTCGACATAGCCGTACGGACTAATCTTTTCACCGGGTGTCGGAAGCGGCCTGTCGGTGTTTCTGGGCGCCGCGCTCCAGGTATCAATGTTGCATTTTCCTTTTTTCCCAACAAAATAAATCTTCTGCATTCCTTCAAGGTTCGCCATTTCTCCCTCAAATGGCTTGTAGGAATCATCCGTGTCACGAAATTCTATCGTGCCGATAAGTTCACCCGCAGGAGAATCTTTTCTAACCTCGATTATTCCGTCATCTTCAGCTCTTGCCTCAATCGTAATGCTCTTTAGTCCCTTTTCGAAGTTGACATCCTTCATAAGGAAAAAATCATTTTCAGAAAAATCGACCAAAACAGTATGTCTTTTGTCCTTAACTACCCCTACTCCCGATGTACCGAAGTTAACTTCCGCCTCATTATCCTTGTACGGATCGATCTGAGGAACATCGCCGCCTTCGTAGATCTTGCCCGGAAGTGCCTTCCATGTCGCAATATCTATCGGATTGTTCGCCTCAAAATATATATCATGAACTCCCGAAACGTTTACTTTCGGAATCCCGGTACTTTGATTAAACGAATAAGCTCTGATAAGTATTCTTGCGATAGGCTCGCTCTTCGGATCATCTATATATACATAAATTTCTGAACCGCCCCATCTTGTCCTTGCCGTCACTTCTATGCCGACAAGCCCCTTTGAAAAATCCACATTCTCTGCTTTCAGTATCTTTGAACCTGAGATTGGCGAATATGATATATCATCCTCATAGAAACCTCCACCGTTTTCCATTATCTCCGTCTGTACTAATTCATACGGGTTTAAAAGAGCTTTCTCATTATTGGGTTCTGCTGCCTTTATTGCCATGCCCTGCAAAATCAGCATGACTGCTGCCGCCAAAAAACTTATTGCTACTCTCACTTTCCTTTTCATATTTTTTACCCCCGATACACTTTAACGACTCTGCTACATAATTTGTAGTCCGAACAGCTAGATTACAGATAACTCATCTTGTTTTCTATTTTCTTATCTGTGTTTTCTCACCTATTTTTCCCACGATGCATCCCTAAATACAGATAACTCATCTTATTTTCTCTCTTCTTATCTGTGTTTTTCATCAATTTATCCCTCTAAATCACAGATAATCGCTTCGTTTTCGCATTTCTTATCTGTGTTTTTATCAATTTTCTCCTGTTAAACCTCCGAAAGTCACAGATAATCGCCTTATTTTCACTTTTTTTATCTGTATAAAGAAAACCCGGTGACCGTCAAAAGACAGCCACCGGATTTCTCACCTTCTTTTAAAGAAGGTCATTAACCGCCCCTTTCTCTCTTTTTTATCTTTCTCTCTTTTACTCAAATACATACTCAATCTGGCTCGGCTCTCCACTTCCGATAATTCCGAATGTGGTAGACTGTCCGTTTCCAAGCGTAGAATTCCATGACATAGGAGTAATTACATAGTAATCACCCTGCTGCTGAATATTTACGCACCAGCTCTGAGTAATATTGATACCGTTTCTCTTGATTTTGAGCTTCCATGTGTTCACCGTATTACCTGAGCTATTGGTAACGGTGAAGTTTGTCTGATAACCGCCCTGCCATGTGCTTGTATTTTGAGTAAGCTTCATGCCTGTCTCAACTACAGGAGGCTCTACAACTTCCTTATAAGGATTTACCTTCCAGGAATCAAGTGTTACAGCGCTTCCACCACTCGGAACTACGAAGTAGATATCCTTCTTTCCTGTGATGTTCTTTGAAGCTGTGATTTTAAACTCTCGTGTGCTGCCGCTTACAGTTGCATATCCGATGAGGTCTCCGCTTGCTGAGCCAACTCTTACCTCAAATCTTGTAGAACTTGTTGCTCCGGCATTTACGATAAATTCTGAAATACCGTCAGAGAATACAACATTCTTTGCAACTGCATATCCGCCTGCACCAATGCTTACGCCCTGCTTATTAGGTGTAAGTCTTGCATTGCTGAGATCTGTAGATGTCTCACCCTCAACAGTGTTGTAAGGATTGATATCTTCGTAAACAGGAGGATCAACTATTGTGCCTGACGAAGGCATTGCCTGCCATGCATCAAATGTTGCTGCACCACCCTTTGCCTCAAAGTAAACATAATGCTTACCTGTGATATCTGTTGAAACTTTTACAAATGTTTCTTTTGTAATATCAGTACCAACGCTGATCGAGCCGATAGGTGTCTGCGCATCATCAATATAGATATTAAGCTTAACCTTAGGCTGTGATGCACTTGCAAGTACCTTGAATCCTGATATTCCCTTCGAGAAGTCAATATTCTGCACAAGGATATATCCGCCATCACTGATGACTATCGACTGCTTGTTAGGTGAAAGCATTGCATTTGTAAGATCCTTGGATACTTCTGCTTCTACCTTGTTGTAAGGATTGATTGTGTCACCTACAGGAGGTTCTACGATTGTTCCGTCAGAAGGTGTTACCTTCCATGAATCAAACGTTATGCTTCCGTCCATAGTTGCTACAAAGTAGATGTCATGTGTTCCTGTAACACTCTTTGCTGCAGTTACTGTTATATCCTTTGCATCTGTACTTACTCTGAAGTTTGCGATAAGATCTCCGTCTGCTTTATCAAGTCTTGCTTCAAGTCTGTTTGCTCCACTTGCTTTCGCATTAACTGTAAATTCCTTAATTCCCTTTGAGAAATCTACGTTCTTTGCTACTGCATATCCACCCTTCTGGATGCTTACAGCCTGCTTGTTAGGTGTAACCATTGCACTCTTAAGCTCTGCAGATGCTTCTGCTTCTACTGTGCTGTAAGGATTTACTGTATCACCTACAGGAGGTTCTACGATTGTTCCTGACTTAGCCATTGCATTCCAAGCATCGAATGTAACCGATCCGCCTGTTGCCTCGAAGTATACATCGTGTGTTCCTGTAAGGTCTGATGTAAGCTTAATGCCTGTTCCCGAAGCCATATTTGCGCCGACATTTGCTGTTCCAATCGCTGTCTTTGCATCATATCCGGACTTATCAATATAAACATTGAGTTTAACTCCGGGCTTTGATGACTGTGCATAAATCTGGAATCCGTTAAGTCCCTTTGCGAAATTAACGTTCTTAACTACTATATATCCGCCATCATTAACTACTACAGATGTCTTGTTTGGAGCAATCATTGCGCTGCTAAGCTCATCTGCTTTTTCTGCCTCTACCTTCTCATAAGGATCTACTGTATCGCCTACAGGAGGCTCTACGATTGTTCCGTCAGAAGGTGTTACCTTCCAGGAATCGAAGGTCAGACTGCCATCCATAGTTGCTACAAAGTAGATGTCATGTGTTCCCGTGATATTCTTTGCAGCACTTACTGTTATATCTTTTGCATCTGTGCTGACTCTGAAGTTTGCGATAAGATCTCCGTCTGCCTTATCAAGTCTTGCTTCAAGTCTGTTTGCTCCGCTTGCTTTTGCATTAACTGTAAATTCCTTAACGCCCTTGGAGAAGTCTACGTTCTTTGCTACTGCATATCCACCCTTCTGGATGCTTACAGCCTGCTTATTAGGTGTGATCATCGCATTGCTGAACTCTGCTGATGCTTCTGCCTCAACCTTCTCATAAGGATCTACCGTATCGCCTACAGGAGGCTCTACAACAGGAGGCTCTTCTGTTCCGTCTGAAGGTGTTACCTTCCAGGAATCGAAGGTCAGACTGCCATCCATAGTTGCTACAAAGTAGATGTCATGTGTTCCTGTGATATTCTTTGCGGCATTTACTGTTATATCTTTTGCATCTGTGCTGACTCTGAAGTTTGCGATAAGGTCTCCGTCTGCCTTATCAAGTCTTGCTTCAAGTCTGTTTGCTCCACTTGCTTTCGCATTAACTGTAAATTCCTTAATGCCCTTTGAGAAATCTACACTCTTTGCTACTGCATATCCACCCTTCTGGATGCTTACTGCCTGCTTGTTAGGTGTAACCATTGCGCTCTTAAGCTCTGCAGATGCTTCTGCTTCAACCTTCTCATAAGGATTTACTGTATCGCCTACAGGAGGCTCTACAACAGGAGGTTCTTCCGTTCCACCTGATGATTCCACTGCACGCCATGCATCAAGTGTTATAGCGCCACCGTCTGCCTGAATGTATACATCATGAGTTCCCTTGAGCTCTGATGTAACATCCACAGTTGACTCCTTGGCAATATCTGTACCGACATTGATCGAAGCCATGGGTGACTTTGCACCATCAATATAGATGTTTAATTTAACCTTAGGAGCTGACGCTTTTGCAAGTACAGCAAATCCCGAAAGTCCCTTTGAGAAATCAACATTCTTGGTGATCACATAACCACCGTCTTTAACAACTACCGACTGCTTATTAGGTGATAACATAGCCTCAGCAAGCTCAGTTGCCGCCTCTGCTTCTACCTTACTATAAGGATTTACCGTATCGCCTACAGGTGGCTCAACTACAGGAGGTTCTTCCGTTCCGCCCTGTCCTTCCAAAGCCTGCCATGCATCAATCTGTACAGCTCCGCCATTTGCTTTGAAATATACATCATGTGCCCCCTTGAGGTCTGATGATATCTTTACAAATGACTCACTTGCCATATCGGTGCCAACGCTGATAGAACCTAACTGAGTATCGGTTCCGTCAACATATACATCAAGTTTAACCTTTGGTGCTGAAGTCTTGGCAAGTACCTTGAATCCCGAAACACCTTTTGAAAGGTCAACATTCTTGGCTACAATATATCCGCCGTCATTTATAAGTACCGACTGCTTGTTCGGAACAAGCTTTGCATTTTCCAATGTAGCTGCTGTCTCGGCCTCAACCTTCTCATACGGATTTACAGCTGTCGGATTTTCCGGCTGATCGGGGTTCTCCGGCTGTTCCGGAATCTCAGGCTGATCAGGGTTTTCCGGCTGTTCCGGAACCTCAGGCTGATCGGGATTTTCCGGCTGCTCCGGAACCTCAGGCTGATCGGGATTCTCCGGTTGGTCCGGATTTTCAGGTTCATCAGGTGTTTCACCCGGTTCCGCTGTCCAACTATCTACCAAACTTGTGCCCATCGTCTGCACAAATGCAATGGTATCCGCTCCATCCAAATCTTTTACGGAAGTTGAAAATTCCCTGTATTCTCCGTCGGTACCACTAAGTTTAATGCTACCTACTACATCTCCCTTTTCTCCATCTTTATGAATAACAATAAGACCTGCCGAATCCGCTTTGGCTTTTATAACTATCTTAGAAACTCCCTGCGAGAAGTTCACACTCTTCACAGTGAAGTAATTTCCAGATCCAAGGCTGACAACTGTCGCGCCGGCATCTTCATCTGTGAAAACATCTTTTATATTACGTTCAAAGTCAAGTTCCGCCTCAACCGTACCGTACGGGTTAATACTTGGTGCCGCCGCTACTGTCAAGCCTGGTGATAACAATCCTGTTGCTAAGAATACACTTAATGCTACTGATAACTTTCGTTTAATCATAATAAAACCGTTCACCTCCTAGCCTAATAAAATTGTTTTGATTTTTACGTAAACGTTTTAGCGCCCGAGCACTTCCATTGTAACAGCGCATTATTTTTGTGAACAATGTGTAATATTACTCAAATAACTCAAATTTTAATAGTCATAATGACTTAATTGCTTTGCGTTTTTAAGTTAGTTTTAATATTATAAAAAGAAAATTATTAACTTAAATATTTATAAAAAATCGCTAAAAAATCATTATTTTCCGGCCCGGACATTTTTCTCCCATCTCAAACATGAATGTATGACTTTTTATAAAAGAATCATCAAAAAAGGTCATATTTTTTATCTCTCGAAAAATTACCATATGACTTTTTTGGAAAAAAACCGCATTAAAAGTCATGTATTTTTTCCATATTTTTTTGATAAAAAAACAAGTATATGACCTATATATGTAAAAATCCCTCAAAAGGTCATAAAATCTACGCTTGCGCAGTTTAAAAAGGCAAAAAAATATGACTTTTTCAGGCATTTTTTTCAGATAAGGTCATACATCTTTTTTTCAGCATACTCTACAAATAAAAAATGCATGACTTTTTAGAAGAAAAATCATCAAAAAAGTCATACATTTGCAAATCACACTTATATATCCCGTCACAAAACAAAAACCTGAATTTTTGTCATATCAGATTGGTATTCTTCGCCCCTCGGCAAGACAACTAAAAAAGGCAAATTAAAAAGCAAGCTAACTCCATATACTGCGTTGGCAAGCCAACAACACTAACAATTCCCCGTATAAACAATTTCAAGTTCTTCTCTTGCGACCTCGGCAAGACGATAGACCTTCCTCACATCGGTCGCGTTGCGGTCGGTCATCTTAAATCTTGGAAAAAATCTTGAAATATGAAGCGGTATGTTCTTCCCATTTGCCACTTCAAGCCCATGTATCCATGCGGACATCTCGCGCATTTCTTCCTCTCCGTCATTCTCACCGGGAATTATCAGTGTTGTAAGCTCAACATGGCAATGCTTTACCGCTTCCGCGATAAAATCCATCGCCTGTTTCCTGCTGCCCCCGAGAAGTCTATCATAATATTCATCCGTAAATCCCTTAAGATCAATGTTCATCGCATCAATGTACGGAACAATCTCCGCAAGAACAGACAACTCGGCTGTTCCGTTAGATACAAGCACTGTTTTTAGGTCACGTTCTTTTGCAAGCTTCGCTGTATCAAGCACAAACTCATATCCGACAAGCGGCTCATTATAAGTAAAAGCGATCCCGATATTTCCCTGCGCCCTCGTATCAAGCGCTGTCTCCACAAGCTCTTCAGGACTCACCATCTTCGCATCCTCTGCAAATATCCGCGCTTCCTCCGACCAGGAAATATCATTATTCTGGCAAAAAGGGCATCGCAGATTGCACCCGAAACTTCCTACCGACAGGATATAACTTCCAGGAAAAAAATTGTTCAACGGCTTCTTCTCAATCGGATCAAGCGCAAGTCCCGACACCTTGCCATAGTTATATGCAATTACCTTCCCGTCCCTGACCGTTCTTGCACCGCAAAATCCGATGTCACCTTCCGATAAGGAACAATGCCTGAAACACACTTGACATGCCGCCATAAAGCCTCCCGCTGCCATTATTCCACATTTCCTCAGAAATGCCTAACCACTTCAAACCTCTGCAAAGTATACGGCTCATCCTCAAGTATTCCGCCCTTTTGCCTTGCTATATCGATCTGCTCCTCCACGGAATCTATACCGTCAAGATTTGGAAGCAGCAGCCCTCTCTTAACTCCGTGACTAACAATAACTCCATACTTCTTTACATCAAGCTTATCAGGTGAATCTATATCCTCAGTCTCCCCGAGAACATCAACACTTATATCAAGAAACTTAAGCTCATCCTCGGTTATCGGATCAAAGCGCGGATCGTGCGTACTTGCACTTATCGCATTCTGAATTATCTCTTTTGCAATATTGTCCTGAGTTGCGGAGGTTGTACCTATACAACCGCGAAGCTGTCCCATCTTGTGAATTGATACAAAAGTACCTGCAGTTCTTGTAAGAAGATCATCTGAAAGACCGTCAGGAACCTGAATCTGCCTGTGTTCTTTTACCCACGACTCGACACTTGCCCTCGCAAGCCTCACATATTCATCATTCGCGTCAGCTTTTTCCTTGCATTCTTTTTCAAGCTTTTTTTCATATTCTTGTAAAAAATGTCTGCTCTCATCCGCTCCGTCCGGATAAAAAGTACAGATTCCGTAGCCCACTCCCGTTACATCCTCATGCGAAAGAGCCGTTGCCTTAACGCGAAGACCGTCAAAAACCCCAGCCATGATAACAAACGACCTGTGCCCGCACTCTGCGGCAAGTTTACACAAGCTCTCATCAAATTCAAACAGCCTGCCAAACTCTGCTTTTCCACACACCTCCATTATGTTTTCATCATATTCGGGGCCCTCTTTTGAAAAACCGTAAGGTCCGTATTCCTGCAACTTATGTGAAAGATCGCCGCTTGCGATCAAAACGACTTTTTTCCCCGATTCATCGATAGCTTTCGCAATTATCTGCCCCAGCCTGTAATGATATGTCAAAGGAAGCCCCGAAAGCCCTATACGAATAATCTTTCCGCCACTATATTTTTTGCGTATGAACCACAAAGGAACCATGGTTCCGTGATCGAGGGAAGACTCTCTTTCCCCCATCGTTCCCGCGGGAAAATTCTCTTTTTCTGCAAGAAGCGCAATCGCATCTGCAAGTTCTGTGTCATACTCTTCGGAAAATCTGACTCCGGATGCGCCGAAATCTGCAAAACTTCCCGTTGCTCTGTGCCCCGGCGATATATGAAAGTAATCCGCATACATCACGGAATGCGGACTCGTTATGATGATAGTGTCAGGTTTTAACGCCGCCACTTCTTCCGCAACCTTCTCATAAGCATTTGTTGTTGCAAGAATCTGTTTCTCTCCGCCTCTTCCGACTTCCGGAATTATAAGCGGTGGATGTGGAACCATAAAAGCTGCCGATACAGTCATTTTAGCCTCCTATCTGAAATTGCGGATTTCTGTAATTTCATTTAAATTATCATGCATTAAAAAAAATCTATGATCAACTATAAACGTGCATCTTACCTACATTCCGACACATATATCATATTACGATAAATCAGCATTTGTCCACCTTAACGTTTATTAATATTCGTTATTTCCGTTAGTATAAAACATATTCCCACACACCACCGCATATATCATAACTTCCAATGTTTTTACCACTCAATGACCAAAATAATTTCAGCCGGAATTGAACTCCAATCCCGGTTTCTGTTTATTGTTTTACGTTAGACCAGAAACAATCAAGCAGATATGGAAGATTAGCATTAAGCATCCTGACATGACTTGAATAACTATAAATGACTCCCGGCTGATCAAGACCTTCGGAATGAGCAACGCAAACAAAACCGTCCCCTTCATAACCTATATACGTATGAACTGCTTTTGTTTTACCAGC
>NZ_FMUR01000009.1 GCF_900101605.1 Butyrivibrio hungatei | reverse complement strand
ATACGGCTTAAGTATGCAGACAGTGCTTTTTCCTTTTGATACATCAATTCCAACACTAATCATTCTGAACCTCCTCCAACTGTAAATAGTAATTGCTCCAGCCACACTTATTACCATTCAGTTTAGTTGGTTACGCGGGTGTTTCTCCCTACCTGCTTAAGCGAATGCTTATAATAAGGGGTTGGCTAACGGTTTATATGACGGATGCGCTGATCCAAAAAGAGCCACGTCAGACCAATTACTCCCCTTATTATAAAAAAATAAGTGCAGATGTCAGAGTTAATTACTCTCTAACAACTACACTTTTATGGTACTAAATGAGACCAACTCTTTGGGCTCATTTATATGTCCGGCACAATCTGAGCTAAAATTATATATATCTGCCTATATATTTACAGCGTAACCCTATCAGGTTTTAAAGAACTGAATATCCTGATTAAGTTTATTGGCAACATTTTTGAGGTTGGTTGCCGAACCTGCAAGAGATGTAACGGTAGCTGAGAGCTCTTCCATAGAAGCACCGGTTTCTTCCGATGAAGCGGCGTTCTGCTGCGAAATTGCAGAGAGCGAATTCATTGAATCCGATACAACATTCTTTGAAGATACACAAGTTTCTGCACCTGAGGAGATGCTCTTTACGCCGTTTACGGTCTCGCTTATATCTGAAAGCATTTCGTTTACGGAAATAAGTGTTTCGCCAAGAGCATCCTGCTGATCTAGATTTCCTTTTCTTACTTCGTCCGAAGCTTCAACTGCAGCCTCACTCTGCTCAAGAAGGATATCCATCTGTTTTCTGATATCATCAGCCATTGCTTTTGAATCGTCGGCAAGCTTACCAATCTCTTCAGCAACAACCGCAAATCCTTTTCCTGCTTCGCCGGCTCTTGCAGCTTCGATAGAAGCGTTGAGTGAAAGGAGATTGGTCTGTGTTGCGATACTGGCAATTCCTTCAACCTTCTCATTTATGCTTGAAACAGCTTCCTGAGTAGCTGAGATAGTCTTTGAAATGTCATCAATCTTGGAAGTCATGTTTGTGCTTGATTCCTGCAGAGCTGAAAGCGACTGTGAAGAAGCTTCCGAAGCATCTTTCATTCTTGTTGCAAGAGCTTCAAGACTTCCTGTTGAACCCTGAACGTTGGAAACTGCATCACCGATCTGTGTAACGTTCTCGGATGCCTTCTGAATCTCGTCAGCTTGCTGAGTTGCACCGGATGCAATATCCTGTACGGCATTTGATACATCTTCGGCTGTCTGTGAGATCTGGTTGGCCATATCTGAGAGCTCCTCGGATGACTCACCGATCGTTGTTGCGGATGCTTTAATGTTGGAAACGATTGCCTGGAGCTCATTTATTACGGTATTTGTATTGTTGATGATCGCTCCGAATTCATCTTTTCTTTTTGTATGCTTGGTTACAACCGCAAATCTACCGTCAGCAAGTGCTGCGAGAGCATTATTAACATCGTTGATCGGACTTGTGAAGGAAATAGCCATCTGTACAGAGATGAATGCTGTTATTACGAGTAGTACTAATCCGACAATTACAACAATAAGTGCGGCAGATCTAGTCTCTGCGGTTACTACTTTTGTATCTGTTGCGGCAACAACAACGAAACCTGTACTTGGAGATTTCTTAAAAGAAACTACGGCATGATATCCTTTACCGGTATCGACCTGATATACACCGCTTTCCTGACCTGAAGCTATGAACTGTGACTTGCTTCTGTCGTCTTCGTTGTCGGCAGTGATCTCGTACTGTGAATGAGCGGCAACAAGTCCGTTTCTGTCAACGAAGAAAGCATCACTTGACTTTTCTGCAAGGAATTCATGGAATCTGTTAAGGTCGAGATTTCGCTGAACAATACCTATAGTTTCACCCTTTGAGTTATATACGGGTGCTGCAATTGTAATCTGACGCACGCCTGTTGAGGCAGAAACAATAACATTGGAAACATATGTATTTCCGTTCATTGCTTCTTTGAAATAATCTCTTTCGCCTACATCTACAAGTTCTCCTGTATTTCTGAGAATCTGTTTTCCGTCTTTGCCTGTAAGAACAGTAATGTTGCCATCGTTGAGCATAGTATCGATTTCTTCAAGATACTTCGAGGCCTCATCTTGGAAAGTCACGTTGAAAGGTGTCTCCATAAACCTGGTTGTTGCAGGTGATTTGGCGAGTGTTTGTATACTCATTATATTTTTTTCCATTATGCCTTCAAATTCGGACTGAATATAATTGGCTTGCCAGTTTAAGGTGTTTTCGGCATCCTTTACCGCTTTTGAAGTTGATGATATATAGCTTACCATTACGGAAATAATAAGCGGAATAGCAGCAACTAAGAGCATTATCGCTATCATACGCGGTTTAATGCTGTTTACAAAATCAGTAGTTTTTTTCTTTGGGGTGGAATCCTTTTCCATAAAAATTGCCTCCATAATATATAAGAGTAATACTTCAACGTATTGAAACCATTAAAAAATAATAACAATTTTATACTAAAATAATACTATTTAGCAGTTAAAAAATGACTAAAAATAGGAAAATTTTATAGAGTTTTAATGATTTGCTGCGTTAAGTTCAGTATAATATCGGCAATTGACGAGCCTAAATTTAGTTTAATGCATAAAAAAAGCAATTTTTTACATGTGGGAAAACGATAAAAAAAGCATGGATAAAAACATGGAAATTATTATTTACTTATGTTATAATCTGAAACGATTGTGCCTATATGTGGGCTAAAGGGCTTGAAACTGTGTATTTAGGCTCTTTATTATAAATACTTTTTAGGAGGAATTACGATAAAATGAGCGTAACAGTTGAGAAGCTTGAGAAGAGCATGGCTAAGCTTAAGATTGAAGTATCTGCGGAGCAGCTCGAGAAGGCTATTCAGAAGGCCTATGAGAAGAACAAGAATAAGATTCAGTTACCCGGTTTCCGTAAGGGTAAGGCTCCTCGTAAGATGATCGAGCAGATGTACGGTAAGGGAGTATTCTATGAGGATGCGGCTAATGAACTTATCGAGACAGAGTATCCCAAGGCTGTAGAGGAGTGCGGAGAGAACGTTGTATCATCTCCCAAGATTGATGTTGAGCAGCTTGAGGCAGGAAAGGACTTCATCTTTACAGCTGAAGTAGCTCTTAAGCCTCCGGTTAAGCTTGGAAAATATAAGGGCGTTGAAGTTGAGAAGATGGACATCGACGTTACAGATGCTGATGTTGACGCTGAGATCGACAAGCAGAGAAATACAAATGCAAGAACTGTTGATGTAACAGACAGAGCAGTTCAGAACAACGATATCGTTACTCTTGATTTCGAAGGATTTGTTGACGGAGTTGCATTCCCCGGCGGAAAGGGAACAGATTATCCTCTTACAATCGGTTCAGGTGCATTCATTCCCGGATTCGAAGAGCAGCTTGTTGGATTTGAGATTGGTAAAGAAGGCGATGTAAACGTTAAGTTCCCTGAGGAATATCAGGCAGCTGAACTTGCCGGAAAAGATGCTACTTTCAAGTGCACAGTTAAGGCTATCAAGGCTAAGGAACTTCCTGAGCTCAACGATGAGTTTGCAAGCGATGTATCAGAGTTTGATACACTTGCCGAGTACAAGGAAGATGTTAAGAAGAAGCTTGTTGAGAAGAAGACAAACGAAGAGAAGGCTAAGAGAGAAGATGCTGTAGTTAAGGCTGTTATCGAAGATTCAGATATGGAACTTCCTGAGGCTATGGTTGAGACACAGCAGAGACAGATCGTTAACGATTTCGCTCAGAGACTTCAGATGCAGGGCATGAACATGGATCAGTATCTTCAGTATACAGGTAACACTGTAGACAAGATGCTTGAGCAGGTTAAGCCTCAGGCTATCGAGAGAATCAAGTCAAGACTTGTTCTTGAGGCTGTAGCTGAGAAGGAAAACATCACTGTTTCAGACGAAGAGTTCGAGAAGGAACTTGAGAAGATGGCTGAGCAGTACAGAATGGAGCTTTCTAAGCTTAAAGAGCTCATGTCTGACGCTGAGAAGAAGATCATGAAGAGTGATCTTGCAGTTCAGAAGGCTGCTGATTTCCTTGTTGAGAACGTTAAGGAAGGCGCTGCTAAGAAGGCTGCAAAGAAGACAACAACAAAGAAGGCTGCTGAGAAGGCTGACGATAAGGAAGAGAAGCCTGCAAAGAAGACAGCTGCAAAGAAGACAACAGCTAAGAAGGATGCTGCAGACGGCGAAGAGAAGCCTAAGAAGACAACAAGAAAGAAGAAGACTGAAGAGTAATCAGACAGTCTGAATAAAAGCATATGAACTTTATGGCACTTATTATTTGGTAAATACAAAGAAATAGGTGCCATTAGTTTTATATGACAGAAACGGGGAGGATGTATGATAGAGGCTTTTTTTAACAAGTATAGAAAAATATTTGCGGGAATATTCATTATCGGAATACTCTGTGCGGTTGTGCCTGTTATTGTCGGCTGTGGTTATACATATCTGTGTGAAGATGATTTCAGCTTTGAGGGCGGAGCGGCGGACGCTGCAGATACATACGGATCGAACGTTGTGGCTGCCGCACACAAGATGGTTGATTATTACAATTTAAACCAGGGAACATATCTTTTTAATTATCTGATCCATTTTATCAGGGCGTATACAAGGGGCGGACTTCCGGGATTTCATTTTTATATGATACTGAACACGGTCGCTTTCTGCGCTGCGCTTGTCGTTCTCCTGAAAATCCTTATAAAAGACAATACGGCGTGCCTGGGAGCAGCTTTTGTCATATTTGTGTCGGTTTTTTCCATGACGAATACTCAAAATGGAAAAGAGCTCTTTTACTGGTATACGGGCGGGCTTAATTATCTGATGGAATTGACTCTCGGTCTGCTTGCGGTTTCGTTAAGCATTCTCTATATACGAAAGAAAAAAGTGATATATCTGGTGGTAAGCGCCTTATTGGCATTTCTTGCAAGCGGAGGATCGCTTAATGTTGTATGCGCGGATCTTTCGTGGCTTATCGCGGTTGTCATACTTAAAAGGGAAGAATTTGTAAAGGATAAAAAGATTGTGATCCCTGCGGCTGCAGCGTTTGTCGGTACGCTTATAAACGGTCTTGCTCCAGGAAACTATAAGAGAGCGGAAAGAGATCTCAGTGAAGGACACAGTACATTTTTTGATGCGCTCAGAGATACTTTTAAATGCATTATTTCTGAAGATAAGCTTCTTTTTACAAGCCTTGTGTTTATTCTGATGCTGCTTTTGGCATTTGTGATCTTTACTGTTTATAAGGTTAAGATACTTGAGGGAAAAGTTACGGTATTAAATCTGGTGATAGTGCTTGTCGGAACATGGCTTGCAAGATATTTCACCATGTTTCCCGTATGCTTCGGATATCATGTGGATGAAGTGATCAACATGAGAACCGCAAATTCCTACGAGATTGTGGCAAAGTTCATGTATTTCCTTGCAGTAGCTGTGATTGCCCAGTTCCTTTCAGAGAAATTTGAAGGAAAGACGGATCGTATCGCAATGGGAGTTCTTGCGGTGGCAGCGCTGTTTGCGATTATTCTTCATTCAGGAATAAATAAGGAGATCAAGGACGGAATGTCATATGCTTCATATGATGATTATAGGACGGGAGCATTGCAGGAGAGCTATGCTGCCAGAGAATATGTTCTTTCGGCACTTACACTGTCGGAAAAAGGAAGTGACGCTGTTATATATGTCAGACCTTTCAGACAGGCATATTCTACCTACGGAATGGGACTTGGAGTAGAGGCCGGAGAGTGGGTAAACAGATCCGCTGCAGGCTTTTATGATCTTAATACCGTTACCATAGTTTACCTTGATGAGTGAGTTATTTAGAAAAATTTCCCGTAAATATCTGTTTGCGGGAAATTTTTTATGCTCTTTTTATAAAATTATTGGTATAATGGAAATTGGAATTTTATTTTTAGGCTAGAAAGGAAGAAAAAATGAGTTTAATACCTTATGTCATTGAACAGACAAGTCGCGGTGAGAGGTCCTATGATATATACTCCAGACTTTTGAAAGAGAGAATCATATTCCTCGGAGAAGAAGTTAATGCCGCATCAGCCAGTACAGTTGTAGCTCAGCTCCTGTTCCTTGAAGCTGAAGATCCCAATAAGGACATTCATATGTATATTAACAGTCCCGGGGGAGAAATCACATCCGGAATGGCTATATATGATACAATGCATTATATAAAATGCGATGTTAGTACGATATGTATAGGAATGGCTGCAAGTATGGGAGCATTTCTTCTTGCAGGCGGAGCAAAGGGTAAGAGAATGGCTCTTCCCAACGCGGAAGTTATGATCCATCAGCCTTTGGGAGGAACACAGGGTCAGGCTACCGAGATTGAGATTGCTGCAAAGCACATCATCAAGACAAAAGAAAAAATGAACAGGATGCTTGCTGAGAATACAGGTAAGCCTTTCGAGCAGGTTGCTGCGGATACAGAAAGAGATAACTGGATGTCTGCGCAGGAAGCTTTGGAATACGGGCTTATTGATTCTATAGTTGAGAACCGTCCTAAGAAAGAGGAAAATAAATAATGGCGAAGATACCGGGAGAGATCAAGTGCTCTTTTTGCAATAAGACACAGGATCAGGTAAAAAAATTAATAGCGGGACCTGCGGGTGTATATATCTGCGATGAATGCGTAGAAATATGTTCAGACATCATTGCCGAAGAGTTTGACGATGAGCCTGAAGTAGCCGAGAGGGACCAGCAGATAAATCTTTTGAAGCCTGTTGAGATCCGTAACTTTTTGGATGAATATGTTATTGGACAGGAAGAAGCCAAGAAAGTTCTGGCTGTTTCCGTTTATAACCATTACAAGAGAGTTTTGTCTCCAAAGAGCGAAGATAAGTCGGAAGTAGAACTTCAGAAGAGCAATATCATAATGGTAGGTCCTACCGGATCCGGTAAGACATACCTTGCACAGACACTTGCCAAGATAATCAATGTACCTTTTGCGATTGCAGATGCTACAACACTTACCGAGGCAGGATATGTCGGAGAAGATGTTGAAAACATCCTGCTCAAGCTTATTCAGAATGCCGATTACGATATTGAGAGAGCTCAGTACGGCATTGTATATATTGATGAGATTGATAAGATCACCAAGAAGAGTGAGAATGTTTCCATAACAAGAGACGTTTCAGGTGAAGGCGTTCAGCAGGCACTTCTTAAGATTATTGAGGGTACTGTTGCAAGCGTACCTCCGCAGGGCGGAAGAAAGCATCCTCACCAGGAGCTTATCCAGATTGACACAAGCAATATCCTGTTTATCTGTGGCGGAGCATTCGATGGATTGGATAAGATCGTTGAGGCAAGACTTGACCGCAATTCAATCGGATTTAATGCAGAGATTGCAGATAAGACTGAAAGAGAGATCGGAGAAGTTCTTAAGGAAGTTACACCTCAGGATCTTGTTAAATTTGGACTTATCCCTGAGTTTGTGGGACGTGTGCCTATCACTGTAACACTTGAAGGTCTTTCAAAAGAAGCGCTCGTCAGAATCCTTACAGAGCCAAGAAATGCTCTTGTTAAGCAGTATCAGAAGCTCTTTGATTTTGATGATGTTAAGCTTACATTTGAGGAAGATGCCGTTGATAAGATAGCACAGATGGCATACGAGAGAGAAACCGGAGCAAGGGGACTTCGTTCCATCATGGAAAAGACTATGATGAATGTTATGTACGAGATTCCTTCCGATGAGACTATCAGTGAGTGTGTTATCACCAACAATTCCGTTGACGGAACAAGTGAGCCGCTTATTGTTCACAAAGAGCAGGGGAAACTTAAACCCGCAAAGTAATTGCAAGACATAAATAATTGAAAAGAATAGAAATGGAGCCATGACCTATAAAGTCATGGCTCGTTTTTTAGTGGGGTTATATTTAAAACAAATATTGTTTAAATATCAATTTTCATACCGCCGTATTTTCTGATCTTAAGAACAAGACAGGATCCTTCACCGAATATGCTATCCAGAGCTTTCTTGTATATTTCGACCTTATCATTTCGAACAAAAGCCTGGATCGTTCCGGCAAAACCACCTCCGTGAACTCTGCATACACCACCGTCTTCGCCGAGGATGTTTTCGCTGATACACAGTGCGAGCGAAACGCCCTGATGCTTAACATCCTGATTGGTATATACGTTCTGAAGGAACTTAAATGATGAATCGCCGGATTCCTTTACGGTTTTTAAGAATGTAGCAAAATCATTACTTTTAAGAGCATCTACTTCTTTTATAACTCTCTTGTTTTCTTCATAGAAGTGGAGGGCACGCAGAACTGCTCTGTCTCCGAGCTTTTCACGAAGAGCGGGGATGGAATCAATAACTTTGGATTCGGGAACATTTACAAGTACGGCTGTTCTGAATTCCTCGGCTACAGATTTCATTTCCTTGGTAACGGCAGCATATTCCGAAGTTAAGTCAGCATGATTTCCTTTGGTATCCGTGATGCAAAGACTGTAACCCGAGGCATTGAGGTCGAGATTTAATGTTTCAACCTTTGGTGTGCCGGGAACCTTGAAATCTATGTGACTCATGTTTCCAAAAGCGCAGGCCATCTGATCCATAAGACCGCACGGCTTGCCAAAATATATATTCTCGGCGTATTGACCTATGGTTGCAAGGGTCATCGGTTTGATCTTACCGTCGTTGTACAAAGAGGAGATGATGGTTCCTATCACTGTCTCAAATGATGCGGAAGATGAAAGACCTGAACCGTTGAGCACATCGCTTGTGATGTAGGCGTCAAAACCGCCGATCTCAAATCCGTTCATCTTGGCTCCGGCAAGAACACCTTTTATCATGGCAAGTGAAGTGCCCTGCTCGTTTTTGTTAATGGCTGTATCTTCCGAACTAAAGCTTATAATATTGTCATAACCTTCAGATCTTACATTTATCATCTCGGAGTTTTTGGCTACGATCGCTATGATGTCCAGGTTAATGGATGCCGTAAGAACATGACCGTGCTGATGGTCGGTATGATTACCGCCTATCTCAGTACGTCCGGGTGCATTTATTATGCATACGTCATCATTGTATCCCGGTGTTGATCTAAAAGTATCCTCATAGCTTTTTATTGCTCTGATATATCTGTCTGTCTGATAAGCAATCAAGGATTCATCGATATAGATATCAAGAAGCTTATCATTTAATCTGCCGGCTTCAATATAACTGATCAAGTCTTGTGTTTTCATATTTTTTAATCCTCATCTGTTGACAAATATCTTAATACCCCAAGGTCCTATACTGATTCTGTCTCCGCGGTTGTAGTTATCTGAGCTTATAAGTTCCGTGCAGTCTTTAAGTATTGAGATAAGCTCAATTCTAGGAGAGTAGTTAAAGTAGTAGGTGATTTCCTCACCGAGTGCATTGGTTCCCGATTTAACTATGATGGGGAATATCTCCTCGGGTACGGAAAGGCCGATTCTTCTAACGAGTTTCTTAAGGATGGAAGTGAGGCCTTCGCACTTCATATAACATCCGATATATGTAACGGTTCCGTTTCCTGAGTCATAAAGCTTCTTGTGAAGAATCGCAGCATATTTATCCCAGCACGGATGAACGTAGGTACCCCAGATTTCTTCGCCGGTTCCCTGAGGCCTTAATAATTCCATCCAGTGAGAAACATTGAATTCCCTTCCTTCAATCTTTATTGTTGTATCTACAGGTCTTGTAATCTGGTCGTAGCTTCCTCCGATCATATCTGTCATGTGATAAGGAAGAGCATCGGGATATATCTTAAGCTCTTCATCGGAAACAAGACTCTTAAATCCAAGTACAAGATTTCCGCCTTTCTCAACGTAACTGCGAAGAGAATTGATCAGCTCAACCGTCGCCGAATAGAGCGAAGGAGCGATGAGAAGAGGATACTTTTTAACAAGCTCTTCCGGATCCGCATTGATGATATCGTCTTTGTAAACAATATCTGTTTCAAGATTCATCTTGTAGCAGGCGTTGTACATCCAGCGAAGGATATGATTATAACTAAGTTCCTTGGGACTCCAGTCATCTTCGCCGACACTTACGTCGGATACATCGTCGATAGGGAATTCGTCAAGTCCCACAAGGCTTCTGTTATCTGCAATAATGGCAGCGTAGCAGTGCTTTTTGAGGTTCTGTAAATGACTGTCTATCTTAAGTTCTTCAGATCTTGTAAAAGCAAGTTCTTTGTAAGTCTCGCCCGGAATCAGATCGTGGCTTAAAATTCCTTTCCAATAGGATTCGAGGGAATTGTGGATCGAATGCCAATTCCAGTACATTACACCGTTTGCACCGCTCGCAAGGTGGCTGTAATAAGCCTGCCTTAGCTGACCGGGATATGCAAGCCAGTCGAGTCTTCCCTGAGACTGTGTTTCAAGTACAAGATAATTATCTTTTTTGAGTGATCTTCCGATTGCACCGCCAAAAGCTATGGTAGCGCCGTCAAATCTGTTCTGTGTGGGATGATAGATATCAACTCCGGCAATATTTACCGCTTTTGCAGCATCTTGCTGATTTACAAGAGGCTGAATGCCGTATGAAAATCCGTCCCATGAGAAATCATAATTGTGAGTGATGAACTGATCGTCTCTTTTGTACTCATTTATAATATCTGCCTGCCATTGCTGGTAATCGGTGATCTTGTCTCTTAGGAATGCCTTGTAGGCAGCGGAAAGACTACCGTTTATCGTACCGCGGATATCGGGCATGTCGTCCCAAGAATCGATGCGGTTGCTCCAATAATTAAGCCCAAATTCAGCGTTGAATTTGTTGATATCGGGATATTTTTTCTTCATCTCTTCGATGAACAACTTTTGATTTTCGGGGGAGTATCCGTTTCCGGAACGTGTTTCGTTATCAATCTGATATCCGATAACCTGTGGATTTGCCGCTACTTCCTCCATCATCTTTCTGATGATTCGCTCAGCATGGAAAAGAAAATGCGGATTGGTGATATCGTGTTGCTGTCTGCGTCCGTAGATGTTCTGTCCTTCGGGAGTCACTGCCATGACATCAGGGTATTTCTTTGCAAGCCATGAAGGTATGGCGTAAGTAGGTGTGCCTACGATGACCGAGATATCATATTTTGCGGCCGCATCAAGAACCTTGTGTAAATATGTAAAATCAAATACGTTATCGGAAGGCTCATAGCTACTCCAAGTGGATTCGGCTATCCTGATAACGTTCATGCCGGCATCCTTCATGAGCTGGAAGTCGGTATCTATTCTGTCGTAAGGCATATATTCAGCATAATATGCCGTGCCAAAAAGAGTTGATTTCATAACGTTTACCTCATAAAAAACATAAAAAACTTTACATATATATTTTATAAAAAAATTTGCCTTATATGTCAAAAAAAGAGAAAAAATATTCGTATAAACAAAAAATAAAAAGATGCTAAAAATGATTCCATTCAGCTGTCAATATGAAAAATCAGGTAACAATTGCGGTTGACGAAAAATTGATAAAGTGCTAAATTTCAAACAAGACAACCAATTGCGCAAAGTATAACACAGAGTTTAAAAAAAGCAAAGTATTATTTTAAATATCGAACAAATTAAATGTCGAATAAATTAAACATCATATAAATAGGGGTTTTTATAAGAGGTTTTACGGTATGGGAGAGAATGAGAAAAAGAACATAACCATAGGGGACGTGGCGGAAGCCTTGGGGGTGTCAAAAACAACGGTTTCACGTGCAATCTCCGGCAAAGGCAGAATAGGAAATGAAACAAGGCAGAGAGTCCTTGAGTATATAGAAAAAAACAACTACAGACCTAATCCGATGGCAAAAGGCCTTGCAGACCAGAAGAAATACAACATATGCTGGGCAATCCCGGGGGATTCGAATGTATATGCGCTCCCTTTTTTCCAAAGGTGCATGGCGGGAGTCTGCGAAGTTACAATGGCTACGGATTATGATGTTCTGATCTCGCTTGTGTACGAGGATAATATTTCTCATTTGGAAAGAATCGTCAAAAATAAAAAAGTAGACGGCGTGATCCTCGGACGCACAATGGTCAACGATCTTTCCGTTAAGTATTTAAAAAGCATGAATATCCCGTTTGTTACTGTGGGAAGCACCAAAGAAAAGGGCGTCATTCAGGTTGACAACGATCAGGAGAAGGCCTGCATGGAGATGACATCTGCTCTTATAAAATGCGGATATAAAAAGCTTGTTTTGATCGGCGGTTCACTTAGTCATATGGTGAATATGGCAAGGCAGCGTGGTTTTGAGATGGGACTTGAGTCAGCAGGTATTGAAGTTAAGCCCGATATGCTCCTACTTGGAAACGAAACTTCCAAAGAAGTTGAAAACGCAGCAGATCTAGCGGTTAGATCCGGCGCAGAGTGCATAGTATGTATGGACGACAGCATATGCCGTGATGTGATATTGAAACTTAGGAAAGACGGTGTGTGTGTTCCCGGAGATGTGGGGATAGCATCTTTTTACAACAGCGATCTTCTCGCGGGGAACCAGCCTCAGGTCACTGCGCTTCAATATGATCCGAAGGAGCTTGGGAACGTTGCATGTAGGACGCTTCTTAAACTGATAGACGGTGAAGAGGTTCCGGAAAAAAGCATTCTGGGCTATAAAGTGTTAATGAAAGAATCTACACAGAAAATCGATAATTCGATTATGTTATCAAAAAAACATTGATGCAATCTCGTAAAAAAGGTAAAATATAATAGTATGGACAACCGTTTGCGTGTGATTTTGCGCAATTGTACAGGCAGAAGAACTTTTATATTACATATAATTGTTAGGAGGGAAACGATTATGAAAAAGAAGTTTCTATCAATTGCTTTGGCATCTATGATGGTTGCAGCTGCTATTACGGGGTGTGGCAATCCTGAGGTTGCCAACGATACGGAAGAGACTCAAACAGAACCTGCAGCTGATAACTCCGGAGATAGCGCAGAATCGGGGGGCGAAGCTTCCGCAGATGCAGTTCAGAACCTTATAAACAATACGACAGGTCCTGTCGATCTTACACTATGGGCTTCCGAGGAAGACCAGGATTTTACACAGGGAGTTATTGAAGATTTCAAGGCTCTCTATCCTGATATAACATTTAACATCACACTTGGCGCAGAGTCAGAGTCTACAGCAAAGGATAAAGTTCTTACAGATGTTGAAGCTGCTGCTGATGTATATACTTTTGCGCACGATCAGATCAATGATCTTGTTAATGCGGGAGCACTTCAGGAAGTGCTGGCTACTTATACATATGATGTAAAGAATGCCAATGTTCAGACTTCTGTTGATGCCGCAACGGTAGGAGGAAAGCTTTATGCTTACCCTATGACGGCAGATAACGGATACTTTATGTTCTATAACAGTGAAGTTATCAAAGATCCTTCAAATCTTGAAGCAATGATTGCCGATGCAAAGACTGCAGGTAAGAAGATTGCAATCGAGTTTAAGAACGGATGGTACCTTTACGGTTTCTTTAAGGCTGTCGGCCTTGATGCAACACTTAACGAAGACGGAAAAACAAACACTTGTAACTGGAACGGAGAGGGCGGTGTTGACGTATGTCAGGCAATCCTTGATGCAGTTGCTTCTGGTGTTGTTGTTAATATGGATGATGGAACCACAGTTACAGGAATTAAGGATGGAACTGTTTGCGCAGCCATCAACGGTATCTGGAATGCACAGGTTGCTGCAGATGCCTGGGGAGAAAATTACGAAGCAAGTAAACTTCCCACAATGAAGATCGGTGGCAAAGATTGTCAGCTTTCATCATATTCCGGATTTAAGCTTATCGGAGTAAATCCTCATGCCAAGAATATCGGTTGGGCTATGCTTCTTGCTGAGTATCTTACTTCAGAGGAAGTTCAGACAGCAAGATTTGAGGCCAGAAACTTAGGACCTTCCAATATAAATGCGGCTTCATCGGATGCGGTTAAGAGCGATAAAGCTATTTCAGCTCTCGCAGCTCAGGCACCTTTCTCAACGCCTCAGATTATCGGAGGAAATTACTGGAGTCCCGCTGAGACACTCGGACAGATTCTTGCCAGCGGAAATCCTGACAATACGGATCTTCAGCAGCTTCTTGACACGGCAGTTGAAGGTATCACAGCACCGGCTAATGACTAAAAACTGAATTTTTGGCCTGTTACCGGCCGTCAAAGTATAACCCCATATCGAATGAGGTATGGGGTTATATTTGTCAAAAAAGGGTAAGAGAAAGGAGTGAGATAATTGGCTAATTATAGGAGCTATCCGACTAGTCATAAAAATTATCCGCGTAATCAAAAGACTGTTCGTACCAAGAAGGAACCCAAAGTAAATCCGATCGTAAAATATTTCAAGGAGCTGGGTACCTGTCTTTCGGAGGGCAGCACTTGTTTGAAATTGTCGACCGTATTTATGGGATTGGGGCACATATACAATTATCAGTTTATGAAAGGTGTGCTTGTTTTTATTGTGCAGGCACTGTTTATTGTATATCTCATTTTTGGTGCCGCACCCAATCTTGCTAAGTTCAGTACACTTGGAACAGTGAAAAGAGAAGCAATTTTCGATCCTCTTACGATGCAGAATACGGTAAATGATTATGATAATTCATTTATGATATTGCTTGGATCGGTAGGAGCACTGTTTATTATTTTCATGTTCTTTTTATTCTGGGTAAGTAATATCAAGAGCATGTATAAGACTCAGCTTTTACTGGAGGCAAGAAAGCATGTAAATACTTTCGGCGAAGATTTCAAAGAGCTTTTGGGCGAGAAGTTTCATATTACACTTCTTTCATTCCCTATCCTTGGCGTTATTTTGATGAATATCATTCCGATATTGATCCTTATTACGATTGCATTTACCAATTACGACCAGAATCATTTGCCGCCGAGTGAACTGTTTACCTGGGTTGGATTCAGAAACTTTGTAAAACTCTTTACACAGACAACTTCGTCTTCCTTTGGATATGCATTCAGGAAAATTTTGGAATGGACTTTTTTGTGGGCGTTCCTTGCGACAGTATCGAATTTCCTGCTTGGACACCTCATTGCACTGCTTATTAATTCAAGGCTCATCAAGTTGAAGAGATTCTGGAGGACATTGTTTATAGTTACCATTGCGGTACCTCAGTTTGTAACGCTACTTTTGGTAAGAAATTTCTTTGCGGATTCCGGTATTGTCAATTCGATATGTTCCAATGTCGGAATAACCGCTTTTTTGCAGAATATAGGACTTGTGAGCAAGAATATTACATACATTCCTTTTCTTACAAGTCCGGGCTGGGCAAAAGCTACAATTGTTATAATAAATATCTGGGTTGGTATTCCGTATCAGATACTGATATCTACAGGAATTCTTTTGAATATTCCAAGAGATCAGATCGAGGCGGCGATGATCGACAGAGCGTCACCGTTTGAGATATTTAGAAACGTGACCATGCCGTATGTTATGTTTGTTGAGGGACCGACTTTTGTAACCGATTTCGTTAGAAATATCAATAACTTTAATATAATCTATCTGCTTACGCAGGATGTATATGTAACGACGGATCAGGCGCTTGCCAATTCACACGGAAAAGAAGTAGACCTTCTTGTAACGTGGCTCTTTAGATTGACAAACGAGTATTATGACTACAAGATGGCTTCGGTCATCGGCGTCATTGTATTCTCGATATGTTCGATATTTACTATTCTTTCATTTAGCAGGATCGTAGCAGGTGAAAGAGAGGAGGTATTCATGTGATGAAAGTAAAAAGATTTATTGTATCAAGCCTCCTTCATATTTTATTGGCGTTCATTACATTTGTATGGATAATACCGATTATTTGGCTTGTGGTTACAGCATTCAGCGGATACAAGGGAATTGACATATCTCATTTCTTTCCTGAGACATGGTCGGTAAATAACTTTGCCACCATTTTGTTCAAACCGGACTCTGTTGTTCAGTATGTGACCTGGTTTAAAAACACGCTTATCATAGCAATCTTTACTTGCATAATTTCCACGGTATTTATATTTATGGTCGGTTATGCATTTTGCTGTTTGAGATTCCCCGGACGTAAGCAACTTATGGTATTCAGCGTTGTTTTGAATATGTTCCCCGGCGTACTGTCTATGATAGCCGTATACTTTGTGCTTAAGTCACTCGGACTTACAAACAGTCACATTGGTATGATAATAGTATATTCGGCGGGTTCCGGACTTGGATTCCTTATAGTTAAAGGCTTCATGGATACAATTCCCATATCTTTGCGTGAGTCGGCAAGACTTGAAGGAGCCAATGAGCTTGAGATCATGCTTAATATCATACTTCCTATCTGTAAACCTATAATTGTTTATCAGGTAATCGCCTCATTCCTTGTTCCATGGGGGGATTTCGTACTTGCAAAGCTTATGCTCAATTCCGGTCTTTCAAAAGACTGGACTATTGCGATCGGACTTTACAACATGCTTGATAAGTCACTTATAAACAAGTACTTCTCAATATTCTGCGCAGGAGGATTACTGGTTTCCATACCGATATCGATTCTGTTTATCATCATGCAGAAGTTCTATGTTGAGGGCGTGTCCGGAGGCGCGATCAAGGGATAATAAAAACTATATGGCTTATGTACAGATCGAAAAAGATATGTACATAAGCCTTTTTCTTTCACGGTATAGACCTTTCTATGCAATAAACATTATAATGACATTAATCTGTTTTTAATCTTTCTCAAAGGATTGTTTAATTTAGAATGCCTATATTGATTACAGTGAACAGAAAAAAATCCTAAACAGAGAAAGGAAATATACTATGGACGAATTTGAAAAGATTGAAAAATTAAGAACAAGAGCGAACATCACTTATGAGGAGGCTAAGGCAGCGCTTGATGAGGCAAACGGCGATCTTCTTGACGCCATGATCGTTTTGGAGAAAGAGGGTAAGGTTACAAAGCCCGATCAGCAGGTATATTCAACGGAATATACAAAAGAACCCGGTTACGAAATGGTTCCTGTCGGCAATGAAAAAGATTGCGGTGAGAAATGGGGAACCAAGATTAAAGAAATCCTTAAAAACGTGATCGACTATCTTTCAAACAATCACATGAAAGTTTCGCATCATGATGAGCAGGTGATCGACCTTCCTCTTTGGACGGCGGTTTTGATATTGGTACTCGGCTGGTGGTTTGTATTTGTACTTATTGTAATTTCATTGTTCTTTGACTGGAATTATAAATTCTATGGAAAAAATAATCTGCAGGGCGCAAATAACGTGATGGATAAGGCAAAAGAGACTGCAGAACAGGTTAAGGAAGAATTTCATCACAATTCTTCGGAATCATAACAGTTTTGACTAAACACGACGGGAGTATTACATGGCGGCACATTTACTTATAGTTGAAGATGAAGAAAAACTCGCAAGATTTGTTGAACTTGAGTTACAGCATGAAGGATATGAAGTGAGCAAAGCGGCCGATGGCCGCGAAGGCCTTAAGATGGCTACTGAAGGAAATTTTGACCTTATACTTCTTGATATCATGCTGCCCGGATTGAACGGTCTTGAGGTCTTAAGGCGTCTTATGCAGGATAATCCGACGCCGACTATTCTTTTGACAGCGCGTGACGAAGTCATGGATAAAGTATCGGGACTCGATGGCGGAGCGGTGGATTACATCACCAAGCCCTTTGCCATCGAGGAACTTCTTGCAAGAGTCAGGGTTGCACTTAAACTTCATGGAAAAGTGGGCGCGGAAAGTACGACAAGTGGCGTCTCTGCCACAAAGGAAGAGGGCGTTTATACCTGGCAGAAGCTCAGACTTGATGAGAAAAAGCGTGAAGTTACTTATGACGGGCATATTATCTCGCTTACAAACCGTGAATTCCTGATGCTTGAAATGCTTCTAAAGAATAAAGACATTGTACTTTCGAGGGACACCCTTCTTGAGAAAGTGTGCGGTTATGATTATGTCGGAGAAACCAATATGATTGATGTTTACATCAGATATCTTCGTTCAAAGATTGATGATGCGTATGATGTCAATATGATCACTACCGTGAGGGGAGTAGGCTATGTCATCAAATCCGATGCAGAATAATGTGCGTCCGTCAAAAAAAATGACATCCATTACGCACCATATCGCTGTTCAGATAAGCCTGGCAAAGGCTAAAGTATATTTAAAAACCGATCTGCTGCTATTTATTCTGCTGAATGCGGGATGGGTGTATATGAAAGAACTCGAGGTTATCGGGAATTTTGATTTTTTGGGCCGCAATCGAAGTTTTTATTCAGAGACCGGTCATATAGGCGAATTGTGCTACCGTGTTTTTTCTACGGACGGAAAAATGCTTATGTCCGTAGATTTTTTTACCGTGTTTTTCAGAATAACTGTTTTTGTGGCGATACTTTTTGCTATGCAGATGATAGGGCTTTTGCTATCACTTCCTGTTGTATTTGGAAAGGCACGTCGCACGCTTAGACCAATCCGCGAGATTGCGGAAAAAGCAGATGAACTGAACAGACTTGCTTTTTCTGAGGATAAATTCAGACTTATTGAAGACGCGATAGAGAATGCAGATCCTGAGGGAACGATAAATTTTAACGACAGGGATCTTTTGGGGATAGAGCAGGCGGTCAATCATTTGATAGAAAGACTTCAGGATTCATATAGGCAGCAGGCACGTTTTGTAAATGACGCTTCGCATGAGCTTAGAACCCCTATCGCAGTCATAAGGGGATATGCAGATATGCTTGAACGCTGGGGAAGAACTGATGAAAAAGTGCTTGATGAGTCTATTCTTGCCATTTCCAATGAGGTCGAGAATATGAACCGCCTTGTTGAGCAGCTTCTTTTCCTTGCGAGGGGCGATAGCGGAAAGACCGTATTGCAGAAAGAGAATATTCTCTTAAATGAACTTATGAAGGAAATATATGAGGAATCATTTATGATAGATGAAGAGCACCCGTACAAGTTCAGGGATGCGTCTGAGCTTATAACGATTGAGGCCGATCGAACGCTCCTTAAGCAGGCGGTTCGCATACTTGTGGATAATGCCGCAAAGTATACGAATAAAAATGATGAGATAATTCTTGGAGTCGGGCGTACAGATGATGACAGGCCGTACATGATGGTGCAGGATACGGGTATCGGCATGACGCAAAATGACGTTGAGCACATGTTTGAAAGATTCTACAGAGCCGATGAAGCCAGAAGTTTTCAGGGAACGGGACTTGGACTTTCTATAGCAAAATGGATAGTGGACAGACACGGCGGACACTTTGAAGTTGTTTCAAGAACGGAACTTGGAACAAGGATAATGATAGTTTTGTCTTAAAAATTGACTTAAAAAAGCATAAAGAATGAAATTGCCCTATTTATAATTATTGAAGATGTGTGTTATACTAAGTGTGTCGGCAAAAAGTACATTTGTCTACGAAGTGGCATTTTGATATTTAGGAGAATAAGGGCTTATGAAGAAAGTTGCTCTGGTAATGGAAAGCTGGGGACGATATATCACTAACGCATGGATAAGTGGAATCCTCAGCAAGATCAAGGAAGCGGATGCAGATGTAAACTTATATGTATTTAACGCTTATGCCAATTGGAGCACAGATGAGCTTTATAATCAGGGAGAACACGATATATTCGATCTCCCTGATTTTTGTGATTTTGATGGAGTCATAGTTGAACTTAATAACACGGAAGAGCCTGCTGTAAGGGCAGATGTTATAGAAAGAGTCAGGGCTTCGGGAACACCGGCTATTCTTATCAATGCAAAGGAAGACGGTTTCTATCTTGTTGGTGTAAATAATTATCAGTGCATGTATGATAACATAAGCTTTTTATATAATGAAAAGAACTGCAAGAGCTTTTGGTTTGTCATGGGGCCTGAAGGAAATTATGAGAGTCAGAGACGTGCCAAGGCACTTGTTGACTTTGCAAAAGAAAAGGGCCTTAAAAAGAACAAGGATTATGTTCTTGAATTTAGAGGCTTTGATATTAAAGATGGCAGAGAAGCGTTTAGAAGCTTGTATGGGGCAAAAAAGAAGATGCCCGATGCGGTGATCTGTGTTAATGACAATCTTGCGGTCGGCGTACTTGCAGAGGCGGAAGAATACGGAATCAAATGTCCCGAGGACTTTTATATAACGGGATTTGATGATTTTGACAAGGCAAGATTTTATTCTCCGAGAATCTCTACCGTAAGCTATAAGAGAGAAGATGCCGGAGAGATGGCGATTCAGCTTTTCCTTGATCTGTGGAGCGGAAAGCCTGTGGAGCAGGAGAATTATATTAATTCCACCAATATATATTGGGACAGCTGCGACTGCGAGTCTGATATCATTGTTGACAGCCGTGCCCAGATGAAAGGCAATATCCTGTGGAATGAGAGCAGCGTAGAGTTTGCAAATGACTTATTAAAGCTTTCTTCAAGGATCACTCATGCAGACAGCATGAAAGAAATGGTTGATGTTATCCGCGATGTTGTCAAAGTATCCAGATGCGAAGATATCATAATGGTACTTGATCCCAAGTTCTGGGCGCAGTTTGAGACCGCCGAGGAAGAGTGGATCTTTGATACGGCTTACATCAATGAAGATTGTATAAAAAATGTTTTCCCGACTTTTGAAGGAACGGGCAGAGGCGATTGCTATCTGTTTATTCCCATTCACTTTAGGGAAAAGAGCGCGGGATATCTCGCAATGAAGAACCCGATATATCTTATGGAGCAGCAGTTCCTTTTTGACCTTATCAACACATTCTTATCGGGAATGGAGATCCTTTATCAGAAAGAATGTCTTGCAAGGGCCAATGAGAAACTCTCGGATCTTTCTGTAAAAGATGCTCTTACGGGCCTTTATAACAGACTCGGATTTGGCGAATATGCAGAAAAGCTTATCGCTGACGGACACAAAGAAGGAAGGCAGATGCTTATCCTTTATTCCGATCTTGATATGCTTAAGTATTTGAATGATACTTATGGCCACGAAGTTGGTGACAAGGCCATAATATGTGCTTCCAATGAGTTAAAAGAGCATGTTACCCCTGAGGGAATGTGCTTTAGACTTGGCGGTGATGAATTCCTTATCATAGATAAGTTTATGAGCGATGAGATAGTAAGGGATTGTATCGTTGAGATCAGAGAAAATCTGGTGCGCGATTCCAGAAAAATAGAACTTCCCGTCGATCTGTCACTCAGCTTTGGATATGTTGTGACGGAAGGCAAAGGAAAAGTTTCTTTGGATGAATATATAAGCAGAGCAGATACCTTGATGTATGAGGATAAGAGAAGGAGACGGAAAGGTAGGATATAGCAATGCCGGGTTGGCTTAAGAATGCAGTATTTTACGAAATTTATCCGCAGAGCTTTTATGATACAAACGGTGACGGAATAGGCGATATTCAAGGAATCATCGAAAAACTTGATTATATCAGGGAACTTGGCGCAAATGCGCTCTGGATAAATCCGTGGTATGATTCACCATTCAAGGATGCCGGATATGATGTGAGAGATTACAAAAAGGTTGCTTCAAGGTACGGAACTAATGATGATGCGAAGCGCCTTTTTGAAACAGCGCACAGTAAGGGCATCCGTGTACTTCTTGATCTTGTTCCCGGACATACATCCGAAGAACATGAGTGGTTTAAAGAAAGCGGGAAGGCAATTCCCGTTGTTGACGGAGTTCCTCAAAAAAATGAACACTCCGACAGATACATCTGGACTGAATACTGGCTGTCAGGTATTGGCGGCCATCCTTATATAAGCGGAGAATGTGACAGAAACGGCGTGTATATGCTGAATTTCTTCAAGTCACAGCCCGCTCTTAATTATGGTTTTGCCGCTCCGACCGAGAGCTGGCAAATGTCTTACAAAGATCCCGAACCGCAGAAAACACTGGAACTTATGATGGATGTTATGAGATTCTGGCTAAATATGGGATGTGACGGCTTTAGAGTGGATATGGCAGATTCACTTGTAAAAGACGATGATGAAAGAAAGACATGTACGTGCTCACTTTGGAAAAAAGTAAGGGCAATGCTTGACAGTGAATATCCGGAAGCTGCGATGGTTTCCGAGTGGTCAAATCCCGAACTGTCTCTGAATGACGCCGGATTTCATATGGATTTCTATCTCGATCATGCAGGGAATGGATACAACAGACTTTTCAGAGATTACGAGACACTTGAAAAGTACCATGTATTTCCGATAGCTGAGGATAGGAAGAATACCGAAGGCAGGGACAGAAGCTTTTTCAAAAAAGACGGTGACAGCGATGCATCGGCTTTTCTAAGTGACTATATTCCAAAATATGAGAAGACAAAAGACGCAGGCTATATATGCTTTATGACCTGCAATCACGATACACCGAGACCTACAAGGACGCTTGATGAGACAGAACTTAAGATCGCGTATGCCACTATATTTACGCTTCCCGGAGTTCCGTTTATTTATTACGGCGATGAGATCGGGATGAAGTATATTGAGAATCTTCCGACAAAGGAAGGCGGATATACCAGAACCGGTAGCAGAACGCCCATGCAGTGGGACGTAGATGCCACGAACATGGGATTTTCAGGTGCTTCATCAGATAAACTTTATCTTCCTGTTGATGAAGGCGGTCCAAGCATCAAAGCGCAGCAAAGCGACAAGTCTTCGCTGTATAACGTCGTAAAAGATATCCTTAATATAAGAAGAAACGAGAAATCCCTTTGCGCCGATGCACCGTTTGAAGTTCTGTGCAGAGGAAAAGAAAAGCCCTTTATATATAGAAGAGGCGAGCTTATTATATTGGTTAATCCGGGTGAAAAAGATATTGAGTATACCGCCGACCATCCTGCAATAAAGAGCGGAAACTTCGAAGAAGTCTACTCAATAGGCAGGATAGAGCACAGCGGTGATAAGGTTGTTCTTAAAGCGCAGAGCTTTGAAATTATAAGATCAAAGTGATTATGATTCTTTTGCTTCGGCGAGTAGCTCGTCCATGAAGTCATAGATATCATCGCGGCCGTCTTTACTTAGGGCTGAGTAAGGGAATATTTTAACATCGTCCGGAAGACCGAGACCGTTTCTGAGCATATTAAGGTGCTTCTCATGCTGGCTCTTTTTAATCTTGTCGGACTTGGTTGCGATAATTACGGGCTGGAATCCCTGATGTACTATCCATTTATACATCTGAACGTCGTTTGCCGAGGGTTCATGCCTTATATCAATTAAAAGAAAAACTCTAAGGAGCTGTTTGGAAGTGTGAAGGTAGTTTTCAACCATCTTTCCCCACTGCTCCTTTACTTTTTCAGGCACACGTGCAAAGCCGTATCCCGGAAGATCCACGAGATAGAATTCGTTGTTTATGTTGTAATAGTTTATTGTCTGGGTTTTACCGGGCTCCTGCGAAGTTCTCGCATAGTTCTTTCTGTTCATAATGCCGTTTATAAGAGAACTCTTACCGACATTACTCTTTCCCGCAAAAGCAAATTCGGGGTAAGGATTGTCAGGTAGAGTGCTTGTGATACCGCATACTGTCTCAAGATTTACATTCTTTATTACCATCTTATATTATCTCCATGATCATGCTGATTCGTTTTTTGTTCCCATATATTCTATCAAAAAAGATTTATGCTGTATATTGATGGTGAACATTTGCTTATTAAATGCATGTGACAGTGTAATGAATGTTGTGTATTACAGATATGCAAATTTTTGATATTAAAGATATTTATTTTCTTATATCTGATATAGGACAAAATGAATGTAAAATGTTAAAAAAATACTAATAAACTTTATTGTCGCTTCCGGATGAATGGAGTATTATGAGTTATGTCAAAATTAACATTCTGAAAGGAAACGAGTAGATGAAAAAGAAGCTTATTTGCATTTTGGCACTTGCTATGGTAATGACCGGATGCTCATCCAAAAATGCAGAATCTGATGCGGAAAAAGAAGCAGCGCTTGAAACTATCAGAACAGGCGGAGAAAGTAGCTTTTCCGAAGATGATGACAACACTATCACAATAGGTAGTGCAGACAATGCCGACGCTACAGAGAGCGAAATGGCAAACTAATTTTGAAGAGAACACTCGTAAAATTGCACTTAAAATATATGTTATGATGATTACATTCCGATTAACATCATGATTTTTGCTTGAAAGAAAGGAATTGAGGAGATGAAAAAAAGAATTATCAGTATTTTAGCACTCGCGTTAGTGTTTACCGGGTGTTCTTTTAACAATTCAAATTCGGATTCAGATACAGCCGATGCACTTGCAAGTATGTTTGCCGATGAAGAGGAAATCGACACCGGAGCAAACAGTACAGCGGCAAAAGATACTTCATCTGTGGGAAATGCAGCAGATGACAGTTCCTCAAAGGCTGCTACCAAAGACAGGATAGGAGCTCCCGGAAGTGACAATGTTGTAAGTGACAAACCTGTAGGTATCTTTTCCAGAGAATATACTGAGGAGATTGACGGACAGGAAATAAAGGGAATTTATTCTGTTACATTTAATGAGGACGGAACAGGAAGTCTTACATTCCAGGATACGGTAAAAATAACCTGGGCTGACGGTAAAATAACCACTGAAGGTGGAGATACATACGAGTATGAGTATAAAGCTTCCACCGACGTTCTCAGAATCAAAGAAGAATCCGGATGGGAAGATTACTGCAAAAAGTGATCGACAAATTCAAGGCATATCGCGTTATCGCGGTGTGCCTTTTTCAATGCATAGGCCTTGGTTGTTAATGTACACACAGAGGTGTACAATATATAGTATACAAATTTATGTAAATGCGTAGGGATTTGTATTATGTTCATTATGAAAAAATTTTGAGGGGGCAAAAATGAGTAGTAATGAAAAAGCCGGAAACAGTTTTATGCTTAAAATCTGTAAGTTTATCGTTGATAAACGAAATCTTTTTTTCTTGATATATGCCATTGCGTGTATATTTTCTGTGATAGCGAGAGGCTGGGTCGGTGTAGAGAATAAGCTGCCCAAGTATCTTCCGAAAACTTCTGAGACATATAGAGGACTTGAACTTATGGAGGAGCAGTTTACAACTTACGGCTCCGCTAAAGTCATGGTCGCAAACATATCTTACGATCAGGCACTTATGATACAGAAAGACCTGGAGAAGAGGGCCGGAGTTTTCTCTGCGGAACTCGATGATTCGGATGAGCATTATGCAAACGGATCGGCACTTTTTAATATTACCTTTGATTATGATGAAACAAATGATAAATGCCTTGAGCTTCTTGATAAGGTAAAAGAGTACTTTAACGATTATGACTATTATCTGACTACAAGTCTCGGTGATACACAGTCTGAACTTATAGATCAGGAGATGAATGTCATTTCGGTGATAGTCGTTATCGTCGTGGTTCTTGTACTTATTTTTACATCACAGGCGTATGCCGAAGTTCCGATACTTCTTTTGACATTCGGAAGCGCAGCGCTTGTTCAGATGGGAACAAACTTCCTTCTTGGGACTATTTCTTTTGTATCAAATTCGGTTACGATTGTTCTTCAGCTTGCGCTGTCTGTCGATTATGCGGTTATTTTCCTAAACAGATACAAAGAAGAGCATATGACGCTTGAGCCAAGAGAAGCCTGCATTGTCGCCCTGTCAAAGTCAATTCCCGAGATAACGGGAAGTTCCCTGACAACGATCGGTGGCCTTGTTGCCATGCTGTTCATGCAGTTTGGTATCGGCGCGGATATGGGTATAGTTCTTATCAAAGCGATCATTCTCAGCCTTTTGTCGGTATTTCTCTTGATGCCCGGAATCATCATGGTATTCGCGGGACTTCTGGAAAAGACCAAACACAAGAACTTCATTCCGCAGATTCCTTTTGTAGGCAGATTTGCGTATAAAACAAGATATATCATCGCTCCGCTTTTTGCTGTCGCAATAATTATCGCAAACAGGATCTCTTCGAAAACTCCGTATGTATACGGCTACTCGCAGATCACACCGCCTCTTACCAATGCCGTTCAGAGGGCGGAGAATATCCAGAAGGAGAATTTTGCATCGGATAATATGATGGCGCTTGTTTTTCCGTCAGGTGATTACGACAGGGAAAAGAGGCTGATCGATGAAATACTTTTGGAAGATGATGTTACATCTGTGACAGGTCTTGCAAATACCGAGGCGATGAACGGATATACACTTACGGATAAGCTGACACCGAGGCAATTTTCCGAGCTTCTTAATATAGATTACGAAGTTGCGGAGCTTGTTTATGCTGCATATGCCGTTAACGATGAGGACTATGCCAAAGCGGTCAACGGGCTTTCCAACTACAAAGTTCCGCTTATTGATATGTTCATGTTTGTATATAAAGAGATAAAAGAAGGATATGTCACCCTCGATGACGACCTTATGCAAAAGCTTGAAGATGCAAACCGCATGATGAATTTTGCAAAGAATCAGCTTGAGAGCGATGAATATTCGAGAATACTCATATATGTAGATCTTCCGCAGGAGTCGGATGAGACTTTTGACTTTATAGAAAAGCTTCATAAGATAACGGAAAAATACTACACTCCGAGCAAGATCTTTGTGGTCGGAGAGTCTGTCAGCCAGTATGATCTTAAGAAGTGCTTTTCAAGGGATAACACGGTGACCGGAGTTATTTCGATACTGGCGGTTCTTGTGGTGCTTCTTTTTACATTCAAATCAGCAGGTATGCCGGTGCTTCTGATAGCGGTAATTCAGGGCTGTATCTGGATCAACTTTTCGATACCCGCCATCCGGCACGACAATCTCTTTTTCTTGGGATATCTTATAGTCAGCTCCATTCAGATGGGCGCGAACATCGACTATGCGATCGTTATAGCAGGCAGATACACTGAGCTTAGAGAGACCATGGGCAAAAGAGATGCGATCATCGATACCATGAATCTTTCATTCCCCACGATCATCACGTCGGGAACAATGCTTGCGGTCGCCGGTACGCTTATAGGAAACATGACGTCTGACTGCGCGATTTACGGTATCGGAAAATGTCTCGGTCGAGGAACAATAATTTCCATCCTGGTCACTATGTTTGTGCTTCCACAGATACTTCTTGTCGGCGACAGAGTTATCGAACTTACAGCATTTGTTATGAATATGCCTCTTAGAGTTAAGCAAAGAACCGGAACCATGCGGATTGACGGATTTATCAGAGGCCGCGTTGAAGGTAATGTGACCGGTGTCATTCATGCCGTTGTAAAAGGTGATGTAAGTGCGTATATAGAAAACGGCGATATAACTCCTATGGAGGACGAGCCAATCGATGCTGAGAATGCTGAATTTTACTACACGGAAGGGGAGGACATCTGATATGAAAAAAAGAGTGTTAATGCTTCTTCCGGGAATAGTTCTTTTTATCAATTCTGCCGTATGCGTGTACGGCGAGACGGGAAACGACGGACAGGAGACGGTTACAACAGGCACGCAGACGGGAGCTTTGGAAGAACAAAAAGATGTTGATGCGGATATAAAAGATGATATCGACAAGCTGATTCCTGATGATATAGAAGAGATAACCATTAAGAGCGCGGAAGACTTTGTAGAATTTTCTGAGAAATGCAAGTTGGATACATGGTCGGTAAATAAGAAAGTTATCCTGGCAAAAGATATTTCGCTTTCAAATATTTCTTTTTCCGGAGTGCCGACGTTTGGCGGAGAATTCGACGGCTGTGGGCATGAGATAACAGACTTTTCGATAAAGAATGATATGTCATATGTGGCTCTTTTTTCCAATGTCCAAAAGACCGGTATCATTAAGAATCTTGTCGTTAAAGGCACTGTGGTTCCTACGGGAAAACAGATCGCAGTGGCCGGGATTGTTGCGGATAATCACGGCCTTTTGAGTGAGCTAGAATTTGAGGGTATCGTATCGGGCGGTGATTATGTTGCCGGAATTGCGGGAAAGAACGAACTTACGGGAAATATAAAGGATTGCAATTCCAAAGGATATATCAAAGGCGTCCATTTTACAGGTGGAATAGCCGGCGAGAATATGGGAAATATATCCGGATGTGTCAATGAGAGTGCGGTAAATACGACAAATGTGGATTCGCAGATCACCATAGACAGCATGAATACGCTTAATAAGGTCATTAACATGCTAAAGAAGGACGGGAAGGAAAGCGACGAAGCAAATGCCGACATAACTTCGGTGGATATAGGCGGAGTTGCCGGAACTTCCATAGGTATAATATCCAGCTGCATTAATAAAGGGCAGGTCGGATACAAACATGTCGGATACAATGTCGGCGGAATAGTGGGAAGGCAGTCGGGATATGTATCAGGGTGCACCAATAACGGAGTTGTTCGCGGACGAAAAGATGTCGGAGGAATTGTCGGACAGGCTGAGCCGTATATTACGGTTGACCTTAGCAGGGATGTTGCTTATCAGCTGAATACTGCCATAAGCGAGCTTCATAACAGAGTTTCCGCAACGCTTAAGGATGTCAAATATCAGTCGGGAACCATAACAAACAGATTGAATGTGATACAGCAGTATACGGCAGGCGCTATCGAAGATGTCAGGTTTATTTCAAATGAAACTGCGGATTTTGCAAACGGAGTGTCGGGATCGACATCTGAGGCTTTTTCGAGAGTTCAGTATATTCTTGAAGAATCCGCCAAAGACGACGGCCTTCTTGATAACGCGGATGATGCGGTAGAGCATACTTCCGATGCGGCCAGGAGCCTAAAAGAAACCGTGGGCGATCTTAAGATCGAGCAGTACATGAGTGACAGCGACAGAGAAAAATATGAAAGAGCAAGAGATACATTGGAAAGTCTTTCAAGTCAGTATGCTGTTTTGAGTAAAGATGCCAACAGGGCGTATTTCAATTACTTTATTGATACAAACAAAGGAAGTGCATCATATCCTGAGACGGCAGACCTTACGTACAGTGCAGGCTTTGGAACGGATGTAGCAACAGATACCGAACTTGTAAGATCTTATAATGTCTCAGGAGAATGGAAACATTCGACTGACGGCCGGATTTTCCCTGATGTGGATGTGGAAGATGACAAAAAATTAAGTTCTGATGCTGCCTCTTATGCGCAGCTTCAGGCAGATCTCTATGCAAAAAGCAATTATCAGAGTCCGATTGACGATAGCATCGGAAGTTTCTATTACGATAGAGATCTTGCGGATTCAACGGAGGAAATAAGGAGTCAGACAACATATTATCTTCCGTTCATGGCCGATGCAGCCAGAGGAGATGCGCTTGATGCCATGAATTCCCTGGAAAAGGCATCGGATAATCTTGAATCGGCGGGAGATGAAGCCAAAGGAATAGTGAGAAATGTTGCGGGACGCGGCGCAATCTCTTTTCCACAATTCAGTTCGGAATACAAGGCACATACAGTATCGCTTTCCGATAATATGCAGGGAATGAATGATAACTTCGGGCTTCTTAACAATGAGATGAACAGTGCCACGGGAGTTATCGTTGACGATCTTCAGTCGATAGCGGATCAGTTCAATGTGATAATGAATCTGTATGCGGATGCCATTGACGGTGTTCTTGAAAAAGACTATTCGAATACATTTGAGGATGTCTCTTTGGAGGAAGCGCTTATCTGTACGGATGCGACAATCGACAGATGCATTAACTACGGCGCAACTTACGGAGATATCGATACTTCGGGAATTGCCGGAACAATGGCAATTGAGTATGACTTTGATGCGGAGAGTGACATAACGGGAATCAAAGATGCCAAGCTTAACACCTCTTTTATCTCGAAATGTGTTCTCAGAGACAATAGGAACTATAATACCGCAGAAGGTGAAAAGAGCTACATCGGAGGAATCTGTGGGCTTCAGGAGATGGGAACCGTCATTAACTGCGCAAACTACGGAAATATGAAATCCAATTCCGGAGAGTATGTCGGCGGGATTTGCGGAAGTTCGCTGTCTTACATTGTAAGTTCAAGTTCAAAGGGAATACTTGACGGTATGTCCTATGTTGGTGGTATAGCGGGTGATGGAACCAATATCAGAGATTGCAGGACTTTGGTTGATATAAAGGATGCAGACAGTAGGTATGGTGCGATCGCAGGGCATGTAAGCGACGACGGAGAAGTGAGAGGCAATTATTTTGTAAGTGATACACTTGCGGGAATTGACAGGGTCAGCTATTCGTTAAAGGCAGAGCCCGTTCCGCATGACAGCAAGGAACTTCCCGCTGATTTTGAGAATCTTACGGTCACATTCGAGCTTGAAGATGAAGAATCGGATGACGGAAATGTAATTATCAAAAAAGGAAACAGAAGATACGGTGAAAAATCGGATAGCCAAAAGTATCCCGTTATTGAACCAAAGGACGGCTATTATGTGGCATGGGATAAAGCATCCTCGGATTTCGTAACTACGGATGAGATCGTTACCGCCAAATATTGCAGGTACAGAACGACTATCTCTGAAGAGGTAAAAGAGAAGGATGAGGGCGGAATTTATCAAAGCGAGATTCTTGTTGACGGAAAATTTAAGGATGAAGATAAACTTATTGTTGAAAGAGAAGATTCTTTTGATGTTGAAAAATTCACCTCGGCAAAAGACTATGATGCCGATACTTTAAAGAATTATACGACGATAAAAGTAACCGTTCCCGACGATGGTCAGTCTGTTCATACGGTGAGATATAAGCCCGTGGCCAAGATAAAGGAAGCACTTGGTAGTTTTGAGGTTTATCTTGTAAACGGAGATGAGGAACAGCTCCTTACAAAGACAGGCGAAATGGGAGAGTACAGCACGTATGATGTTGAAGGCAATGAGTTTACGCTGAAAGTCAGATTCCCCAAGGCGGGACTTGCGGTCTCTAAGTACAAGTACATGGTGATCGGCGCGATCATAATCGGACTCATATTTATCGCATTGCTTGTCATTGCTGCCATATGCGGAAGCAAGAAGGTTCCGAAGATATTCAGGCGCATTGCCCGAAAACTTTCCAAGAGAATTGAAGGAAAAGAACAGATTTTCTACGACGACAGCGACGAAGATAAAAAGTAATATCTTATGCCTGACCGCTATATATGCAGGCAGTTGTAAAAATATGCAAATAGTTGTATTTTTATTCTGAAATATGTAGTTAGCTGTATCGGAGAAATATGACATTTGAACCTTTATCGGTAGCACTTGATGAGAATGGGATCAAGGGCTTTATCAAGCGCTATCATTTTAAAACAAGTGAAAAAAAAGATATTGTTATGCTTTACAGGCAGCTTCACCCAAGAGTACATGCAAGTTTTCATCATGTGATCGAGGGCGATACCGTCTATGTTGTCGTGACTTTGGGTGATGCCTTTGACAGTTTTCAGGACAGCTTTTTGCAAAAAGGTGAGATCCAGAAGGCGTTTATAATAGACTGCCTCGGAACTGAAATGCTGTCACTTGCTTATGAAGAAGTTGACAAGAAGATATTTGAAAAGACAGGGCTCTATGTCGGAAGCTATGTCTTTGCGGGAAGCGATAAGATGCCGCTTGAAGAACTTGCGGTTGTTATGGCTAAGCTGGGGCAGAAGATTGTAAAATGCAATGAGTCTTTTGTCCTTGTTCCGAAAAAGAGCGTTGTTTTTTCAGCAAAACTTCATGAAAAGAGAACCGAGAAACATTCTGATTGCGCAAACTGCAGCGCGGTGAGTTGTCCTATGAGAAAAGAGCCTCAGAAGAAAAGCAGTACTTCCAAGTCGGGTTCAAAACGTAAAAAAGGTCTTATACATCTTTATACCGGCGAGGGAAAAGGAAAAACTACCGCTGCAATAGGGCTTGCCGTAAGGGCAGCAGGCGCGGGCAGGAAGGTTATCTTTTCACAATTCATGAAAGGAAGACAGACTTCGGAGCTAAGCAGCCTTTCGCTTATTCCGGGAATTACGATAGTCAGAAGCGATAAGGAACTTGGTTGGCTTCGACGTGATGATGACGAACAGTGTGAGGCTTTTCGCATCGTTCACAATGAGATCCTTGATAAGATTATTGAGCTGATTCAGGCGGGAGAATGCGACGTACTTATAATGGATGAGATCACATATCCTTACAACTATGGTGTTATCGACAAGAAGAAACTCGAAGATCTTATAGACAATAAGCCGTCCGGACTTGAAATAGTTATGACGGGAAGAAATGCGGACGAGCTTCTTGCAGACAGAGCAGACTACATAACATATATGGAGAAGATACGACATCCGTATGACAGGGGAATAGAGGCAAGAGAAGGCATAGAGTTTTGATTAAATACTCCATGCCTTCTTGAATCAAATTCTCACGAAATTCGCAGCCGGTGCGGATTTCTGTAATTTCATTTAAAATATCATACATTGGTAGATTCTCTGTAAATAAGATCGGTTTCCGTATATGTGATACGATAGTTCAGATCAGGCTGTTCTATTCGTGAAATAACCAGATTGGCTGCAGAATAGCCGATTATCTGACTGTGAATATGGCTTGTTGAAAGAGACGGAGTCATTATCTTTGATTCCGGCGAATCATCAAAGCCAAACAACTTTATATCTTTGGGGCATTCTATGCCTATCTTACTAAGTCCATACAAAAGATCCAATGCAACAAAGTCATTTGCACAAATAAACATTTCGGGTAGTTCTTTCATTTTTTTAAGAGCTTTAAATAAGTAGTCCTTGTACTCAAGACCGTGAGGATGAACCTCAGAAAGGCAGTATTTATCTTCAAATGTAAGATTGTTGATGTACATGGCTTCTCTAAATGCCATAAAACGCTCATAGAAAGAGCGGCAGTGTGTTACCTGTCCGACAAAACCTATTTTTGTTATACCTTTTTTGCTCATGTCGTTTACGACGCGGTATATATCGGAAAAATTATCCATCAGCAGAATGTCGGCATTAAGTGGTCGCCAGTAACTTGCGACCGGGGCGTCTATCATAAGAACGGGAAGGCCGAGATTACAGAGCATTTCGCAGTACTGCTGATCGAACATTTCTATACAAACAATAGCTTTTGTGTTTTCGGGCCTGAATGTAAGAGGAAGGCTTAAGTCCGCAAAGTTGTTTGCATCGACTCTGTGTATGGTGAGACTGTATCCGATAACGGAAATCTCGTGCTGAAACTTGTCGAGCATGGTTGATGCAAAATGCGAATTATTAAGAAAAATTCCGGTGAAAAGAGCTATTTCACCCGAAACTTTGGCCTTTGTAAAAGAAGGATTTTTTATATCCGCAACAGAATTGGCATATGAGAACTGCTTGTATCCCATTTCCAGCGCTTTTTCAAGAACTTTCTGCCTTGTGGATTCAGCCAGTACACCTGTATTGTTTATTGCTTTGGACACCGTATTTCTGGATAATCCCAGAGCATCGGCTATATCTTGAATAGTAACTTTTGTTGACATATTTTTTCTCCGTTGGTCAAAAAATATTGTGCATATTATTTTACATTTGCACACTATGCAGATAAATTATATGATGCAATGCGGGAAGTGTCAAATGTAAATCAAAATTGTTCAAATGTAAAAATTAATATGTTGACATATAAGTTTACATGTGATAATTTTTACATATACAAAATGAATGTTACAAATGTAAAAGTAATGGAGGAACTAATATGAATGCTAAAACGAAGGATAATACGCTGCATAACACACTCGTATATATCAGGCAGCACTGGCAGTTGTATGTATTCTTTTTAGGACCTGCACTTATACTCACCATTATTTTCAAATATATTCCTATGGGAGGAATCCTGATTGCGTTTCAGAAGTACAACCCGTTTAAAGGAATACTTGGAAGTGAGTGGGTTGGACTTAAATATTTTCAACAGTTTTTGTCTTCACCTGACTTTATGCAGTATCTGGTGAATACGTTAAAACTTAGTGTATACGGACTGTTGTGGGGATTCCCGATGCCTATCATTTTGGCACTTCTTCTCAACAGAATAACAAGCAGCAAGATAAAACAGAAGATTCAGCTGGTCCTGTACATGCCCAACTTCATTTCAGTAATCGTTCTTTGCGGTATGGTAAGGATTTTGCTTTCGGTAACAGGACCTTTCAACATGTTCTTGGGAACAAACATAAACTTCCTTACCATCCCTGCAGCATTCAGACCAATTTATATCATAAGCGGTATCTGGCAGGGAGCAGGATGGGCATCCATCATGTACACGGCGGCGCTTTCAAATGCAAGTGCAGAGTTAAAAGAGGCGGCGCAGATTGACGGAGCGAATATCTGGCAGCAGATCAAAGCGGTTGAATGGCCTGCCATAAAGGATATGGTAGTTATCCAGTTTATACTTCAGGCCGGAAACATCATGAGTATCGGATTTGAAAAAGCATATGCTCTTCAGTCGGATATGAATCTCGCCTCATCGGAGATCATTGCAACTTATGTTTATAAGAAAGGTCTTTTGAATGGCGATTACAGTTATTCAACGGCGGTAGGTCTTTTCAATACGATCATAAACGTAATACTTTTGATAGCAGTCAATAAGGTTGTTGAAAAGCTCAATGACGGTCAGGGATTATAAGGAGAAAGAAAGATGGAAAAAACACTTACAGTTAAGAAAAGTGAATTTGCAAGAGCTTCCGTGGGAGATAAAATCTTTCTTCTGATCGGATATATACTTTTGGGATTGTTTGTAGCAGCGATAATCGGACCGATAGTGTACATTATCATAGCTTCATTTATGGATCCCATAACACTTCAGAACAAGGGAATTGTCTTTGATATCGGCAAGTGGACAACTACGGCATATGAGAGAGTAATGTCCAATTCCCAGATATGGATCGGATTTGGCAATGCAGTTCTTTACTCGGTCTTATTCAGCGGAATATCGGTATTTATAACGCTACTTTGTGCATATCCGATGTCCAGAGATGATTTTAAAGGGAAAAAGATATTCAACACAATTTTTATCATAACTATGTTTTTTGGCGGCGGTCTTATCCCCACATACCTTCTTATCAGTAACATGGGACTTTTGGACAGCATGTGGGCGGTAATACTTCCGAACGCTTTCAGCGTATGGAACATGATAATTGCCAGAACTTATTACAAGGGAGTTCCAAACGAACTTAGAGAGGCTGCAGATGTTGACGGAGCGAACGAGCTTGTGTTTTTCTTCAGGATACTGCTTCCGGTGTGCACACCACTTATTGCGGTTTTGGTGCTTTGGCAGTTTGTCGGAATGTGGAACAGTTATTTTGACGCAATGATCTATCTTAATTCGGCTGAAAAACAACCGCTTCAGTTGGTGCTCAGGGCTATCCTCATACAGAACGAGCCCGATCCCGGAATGATCGCAGATATGCAGAGTACCGCACAGAGGGCGCAGCTGGCTGAACTTTTAAAATATGCAACGATAATAATTTCAAGTCTTCCGTTAATAGTGATGTATCCATTCTTCCAGAAATACTTTGATTCCGGAATTATGATCGGATCTGTAAAGGGATGAGAAGAATTGCAGTGGTTTTTTCAAGGATAGCTTAAATGTACTTTGGAGGGTAAAAAAGAGCATAACATCCTTGTGAAGGCATAAAGTATTAATAGTAAGGAGAGGGCTAATGAGAAAGGAAAAAACTAAGTTTATGGCGGCAGCGCTTGCTTTGACAGTATCTGCAGGCGCACTTATGGGATGCGGCAAAGCATCTTCGGGAAGTGATATTGCATCTGTTTCAACAGATAATCTGAGCTTTCCGCTTCAGGAAAAGGTTACGATCACCGGAACGATAAGTTATCCGTCCGGTACGGAATCGGAACCAAACAATAGGACAATCTTCAAGAGACTTGAGGAAGAAACAAACGTGCATGTTGATTGGACAGCTATTTCAAGCGATCAGTGGGGGGACAAAATCCAGCTGAATATGGCAAACAAGAATGCTCTTACTGATTTTGTGTTCAATGCAAGTTTTGGAAACTCAGATCTTATCAGATATGCTGACCAGGGGGTTATCATTTCTTTAGAAGATTATATCGACAATAACATGCCTAATCTAAAAGGCGTGTTCGATAAGTATCCGGAGTACCGCACGATGTGTACCGACTCGGAGGGACATATCTGGGCACTTCCATGGATAGAGCAGCTTGGTTCCAATAAGACTGCTATCCAGACAGTTGGAAACAACTTTACTTATATCAACAAGAAGTGGTTGGATTTCCTCGGACTTTCAACTCCTACAACAGTTGATGAATTCGAGCAGGTTTTGAAAGCATTTAAGGATCACGCTTCAGAGCTTCAGGCTGAGTTTGGTATTGAAGGTGACATCATTCCTATGTCATGCATAATGAACGATCAGGATCCCAGTCTTCTTATCAACGGATTTGGAGAGGGATACGGAGATAACGATATCGGACAGCATATTGCTGTGACAAATGACAAGAAGGTTATCTGCACAGCAACACAGGAAGGATTTAAGTCAGGCTTCCGGTGGCTCCACAAGCTTTACGAAGAAGGACTTATCGATCCTGAGTGCTTTACACAGGACTGGTCTACATATGTAGCAAAGGGTAAGTCTCACAGATATGGCGTTTGCTTCACATGGGACGTTGCAAATATTGATAATCTTCAGGACTTTGTTCCTCTTGCAGCGCTTCAGGCAGACACAAAAAATGTTACTCCTCTTAACAGCTCTTTTACTTCCGGATTTGATCGCGGAAGATGCGTTGTAACTGCAAAGTGCGAGAATCCTGCACTTGTATGCGCATGGCTCGATAAGATGTACGATCCGTTCCAGTCACCTCAGAATAACTGGGGAACATACGGAGAGGATGATGAGTTTGATATCTTTGAGTTGTCAACAAATGATCAGGGTGAAAAGATGCTTAAGCATGCGGCACTTGGCGATGCTTCTCCTGTAGAAGTACGTGAAGCAGAGTGTGTAGGCGGACCTCTTGCAATCCTTGATGAGTATTACGGCAAATATGTTACATGTCCTGATGATGCTCAGTATCGTCTTGACTGGATCAAGGAGTATTACACCAATGATATGCACAATGAGTATGTATATCCCAATGTATTCATGACAGCGGAAGATACAGAAAAGCTTACATCTATTCAGCAGGATCTTATTACATATATAAATTCAAGCAGAAGTAAGTTTGTAATGGATGGCCTCAGCGATGCTGATTGGGAGGCTTATCTTAATCAGGTTAATGCATACGGAATCGATGAATATCTTGCAATTTATCAGAAGTATTTTGACGAGTTTTACAAGTAATCGGAAGGTTAATGTTTATTGGAGATGGGGAGGAGATGATCCTCCCCATTTAAAAAAGATGAAAAGAATAACAATTTGTTTGCTACTTATATCGTTAATGATGATACAAGGATGTGCCGGTAAAAAAATGAATGAATGTTTATTCCCAAGGGCTGAAGACAGTTACGTCGGAGATGTCATGGCACTTTCAACGGAAAAAGGTGTATACCTCAATTATCTTTATGAAACGGATAATAACGGAGTGGGGTATCATCCGATACATCAGTTCTACACCCGTAATTTTGTAAGCTTTGAAGACAAGGGACAGGTACTTGCATATTCAGAGGAAATGGAAGCACCGGATCTTGCTGTGGGAACAGGATCATTTATTATTGATGATGCCGGAACATATCATTGTTTTTATACAGGACATAATGATTATTATGAGGAATACGGGCTCGACAAAGAGTGCCTGATGCATGCCACAAGTAAAGACAATAAGACTTATACCAAGGATACTGAAAATATTATACATGCTCCTGAAGGATACAGTACGGAAGATTTTCGCGATCCGCAGGTGCTGCGAACAGATGACGGCTATATGATGCTTGTGGGAGCGAGAAAAGAAAACGGGAATGAGAGCGCGATAATATGCTATCGTTCCGATGATCTTAAAAACTGGAAATTTGAAGGAGACTTATATACAAATAAAGAGTTATATTTTATGGAATGCCCGGATTTGTTTAAGCTGGGAGATCATTATTATCTGACGTTCAGTTGGAATAACGTTGTATATTACAGAATGTCAGACAGTATCAACGGACCGTGGGAGACACCAAAGATAGATACATTTGACGGAAACGGTTTTTATGCGGCAAAGACCTGTGAATATAAAGGAAAAAGATATCTTATAGGTTTTTTGGATAGAAAGAAAAGAGAAAGTGACAGGCTTCCTTATACCTGGGCGGGAAATCTCCTTGTATATGAACTTAAGGAACTGGAAGATGGAACGCTTGGCGTAGCGATGCCTGAAGAATATATAAATTATTTTGACAAACAGATTTTTGAAGCAGAAAGTGTAAAAGACGAATCGGAACTTGGAAATGTTCCGGAAAGCTGCCGGCTTACATTTGAGCTTGAGATGGAAAACGAAGGCAAGGCGGAGATTGTATTTAACAATGCAGAAAAGAATGAAGAATACAGAATAACTATAGACAATGGCGAAGATAAGATTACCTATGATGCTTATCCCAATGAACAAAGTATGAGCCTTAAGGTGGGAGTTAAGTATCAAGTTGATGTAGTTGTGGAAAAAGATATAACAGTGGTTTATGTTAACGGCGAAAAAGCATTGTCAAATCGCATTTATTCGGCGGTGGGCGCGGATTGGAAAGTGCGCCTTCAGGGAGCAAGCATAGACAATTTAAAGATATATGGTAGGAAAGGAATACTATGAACGATAAGTTATTAAAAGCAAGAGAATATGAGTGCAAAAAGGAAAAGACAATCGCGGAGGGATTTCGTCCTCTTTTCCATCTTACTCCAAGATGCGGATGGATGAACGATCCGAACGGATTTAGCATATATAAGGGTAAATATCATCTTTTTTATCAATATAATCCTTATGAGACTGTTTGGGGACCTATGCACTGGGGACATGTAGAGAGTGAAGACCTTATCGATTGGAAGTATCTTCCTGCCGCTATGGCACCGGAAACAGATTATGATAAGGACGGATGTTTTTCGGGAAGTGCGATTGAAACAGAGGATGGGAAACATCTGATACTATATACCGGTGTTCTCAGGAAACAGGATGAGAATGGCAACTTCTATGATGTCCAGACTCAGTGCGTTGCTGTAGGAGACGGAAGAGACTATGAGAAATATGAGATGAATCCGGTAATCACGGGCGATAAGCTTCCGGAGGGAGCAGGGAAAATAGATTTCAGAGATCCGAAGATCTGGAAAGAAAACGGAAAATATTATCTTGTTGTAGGAAACAAGACGGTAGACGGCGACGGTCAGCTTTTGCAGTATTCAAGTGATGACGGTTTTAACTGGAATTATGATAAAATACTTATAAAGAACAACAGAAGATTTGGAGTTATGTGGGAATGCCCCGATTACTTTGCGCTTGACGGAAAGCGTGTACTTCTCACAAGTCCGCAGGACATGCTTCCCGAGGGGCTTGAATTTCATAACGGTAACGGCACATTATGCATAATCGGAAGTGTCAACGATGAAGGAGATTTCTGCGAGGAGAATTGTCAGGCGGTAGATTACGGAATAGATTTTTATGCGCCTCAGACTATCAGGACCAAAGACGGAAGACAGGTTATGATAGGCTGGCTCCAGAACTGGGATGCTTTGGCAATAAAACGTGAAGATTTTCCGTGGTTTGGACAGATGAGCCTTCCCAGGGAAATATCGATAAAGAACGGAAGGCTGATTCAAAAGCCTATTCGCGAAATAAAGAATTACTACGGTAAAAGAGTAAGCAGACAAAATGTCATCGTTACCGATGATTGCGTGCTTTCAAGCGTAGAAGGCAGATGCATTGACATGACGGTTAATGTAAGACCGACAGGTTCGGATCTTTCATACGGAAAATTTGAGATACGCTTTGCAGATAACGGTAAAGAATATTCAAGCATAGAATTTGATCCTGTTGAATCTGTTGTGAAGATCGACCGCAAGCATTCGGGAAACAGAAGGGCAATCGTGCACCAGAGAAGGTGCAAAGTGGCTGATAATAACGGAGAGATTACACTGCGTGTGATACTTGACAGATACAGCATGGAATTGTTCATTAATGACGGAGAACAGGTAATGTCAATGGGCATCTTTACAGATATTAAGGCTGAAGGAATCAGCTTTAGAGCAAGTGGCGAACTGTCAATGGACGTTGTGATGAATGAATTGGAGAAGAAAAAATGAGTGAATTTAATGTTGTAGCACTTGGCGAGTTACTGATCGATTTTACAAATAATGGGGTGAGTGGACAGGGAAATCCCATGTTTGAGGCTAATCCCGGAGGAGCTCCGTGTAATGTCTTATCAATGCTCCAAAATCTCGGCAATAAAACGGCATTTATAGGAAAGGTCGGCAACGATTTTTTCGGAAGAATGCTGAAAGAGAGAATCGAGGCACAGGGAATAGACTCCGTAGGATTGGTGGCGGATGACGCGGTGCATACAACATTGGCATTTGTTAATAAGCTTCCGAACGGAGACAGAGATTTTTCTTTTTACAGAAATCCGGGGGCGGATATGATGCTGACTGCAGATGATGTTAATAAGAGCAGAGCTGTTATCGAGAATGCGGAAGTTTTCCATTTCGGAACTTTATCCATGACAGGTGAACCTGCAAAAGAGGCAACAAAGCTTGCTGTGGATATTGCAAAGAAGAAAGGTATTCTTATTTCTTTCGATCCAAACTACAGGGAACCTTTGTGGAAATCTGTGGAAGAAGCACTTGAGGCTATGAGATACGGATTTGAGAAATGTGATATTCTGAAGATTTCCGATAATGAGGTGGAACTGTTCACGGGCATGACGGATATCGAGGCGGGAGCCAAGAAAATACAAAAAGAATTTGATATTCCCATCGTATTTGCAACGCTCGGCGCAGAAGGAAGCATGGCACTTTACAAAGATATAGTTGTAAAGAAAGCGGGCTTTAAGAATCCCGATACGATAGAGACGACCGGTGCGGGCGATACTTTCGGCGCATGCGCGATCGACTACATCCGCAGGAACGGTCTTACAGAATTATCAGAGGAGAAGCTTACGGAGTGCCTGACATTCGCCAACGCAGCGGCATCCATCATCACAACAAGAAGAGGCGCTCTGGCAGTCATGCCGACTCTTGATGAAGTTAAAGATTTTTTGAAAAAAGTTATATAAAAGGTATTATGAAACTTCCCACACTTTGGCTTGTTATGGCTGAGGTGTGGGAAGTTTCATAGTATGAGTGTTGACAATTTTATAATTCGTGTTATAGTTGTAGTAGAACAAATAGAATTATGTATAATGCAGTAGGAGGAGATTATGAATATCCAGAAGTTTACACAAAAGTCCATAGAGGCTGTGAGCGGATGTGAGAAGATTGCTGTCGAATACGGCAATCAGGAGATAGAACAGGAACATCTTCTCTATGCTCTTATGACAATAGAAGATAGCCTTATTTCAAGGCTTGTGGAGAAGATGGGCGTTGATACGTCTTCTTTTGTCACAAGAATTGAACAGGGAATCGGCAAGAGAACCAAAGTTCAGGGCGGGCAGCCTTATATAGGAGCACAGCTTAACAAGGCTCTTTTGTCCGCAGAGGATGAAGCCAAGGCGCTCGGAGATTCTTATGTTTCTGTTGAGCATATTTTTCTGGCACTTTTAAAGCATCCAAACAAGGAGGTAAAAGAAATCTTTGCGCAGTTCGGAATCGACAGAAACAGATTTCTTCAGGTGCTTTCTGAGGTTAGGGGCAACAGAAATGTCACAACGGATAATCCGGAGGCAACTTATGATACGCTCAGCAAATACGGCACCGAGCTTGTCGAGAAGGCAAAGCAGCAAAAGCTCGATCCCGTTATAGGGCGTGATACCGAGATCCGAAACGTGATAAGGATTCTTTCCAGAAAGAGCAAGAACAATCCCGTTCTCATAGGTGAACCCGGTGTAGGTAAAACCGCGGTTGTTGAGGCACTTGCGCAGCGAATAGCAAGCGGCGATGTTCCATCTGCCCTTAAGGATAAAAAGATCTTTTCACTCGATATGGGGGCTCTTGTTGCAGGAGCCAAGTACAGAGGCGAGTTTGAGGAGAGGCTTAAGGCTGTCCTTGAGGATGTAAAAGGTTCTGATGGTGAGATAATTCTTTTCATCGATGAGCTTCATCTGATAGTTGGTGCGGGTAAGACTGACGGCGCAATGGATGCGGGCAACATGCTAAAGCCTATGCTTGCAAGAGGTGAGCTCCACTGCATCGGTGCGACGACGCTTAATGAGTACAGGCAATATATTGAGAAGGATGCGGCTCTTGAGAGACGTTTCCAGCCTGTCATGGTAGATGAGCCGACGGTTGAAGATACGATAAGTATTCTTCGTGGATTGAAAGAGAGATATGAAGTTTTTCACGGCGTAAAGATCATGGACAGTGCGCTTGTGAGTGCTGCGGTTCTTTCAAACAGATATATTTCGGATCGTTTCCTGCCCGACAAGGCAATCGATCTTGTGGATGAAGCATGTGCACTTATCAAGACCGAGATGGATTCAATGCCTGCAGAGCTTGATGAGCTCAATCGTAAGATTATGCAGATGCAGATCGAGGAAGCGGCTCTCAAGAAAGAGGACGATTCTTTGAGCGCGGAGAGACTTTCCAATCTGCAAAAAGAGCTTGCGAATCTCAAGGAAGACTTTGATACGAGAAAGGCTCAGTGGGAGAATGAAAAGCAGGCGGTTGATAGACTTGCCGCTATGCGTGAGCAGATAGATACGATCAATTCCGAGATTGCCATCGCACAGAGAAACGGCGATTATGAGAAAGCGGGAGAGCTTCAGTACGGTAAGCTTCCTGCACTTAAGAAGGAACTTGAAGAAGCGGAAGAGCTTGCGCATCAAAAAGAAGCTGATACAACGCTTGTTCACGAGAGAGTTTCAGATGAAGAGATCGCGGGAATCATCAGCAGATGGACCGGAATTCCTGTAAACAAGCTGACTGAGAGCGAGAGGAATAAGACACTCCATCTTGCGGATGAACTCCATCAGAGGGTTATCGGACAGGATGATGCGGTAACACTTGTTTCCGAAGCAATCATGAGATCCAAAGCTGGAATAAAGGATCCCGGAAAGCCTATCGGTTCGTTCCTTTTCCTCGGACCTACCGGCGTCGGTAAGACTGAGCTTGCAAAGAGCCTTGCTCAGGCACTTTTTGACGACGAGAACAACATGGTTCGTATTGATATGAGTGAGTACATGGAGAAGTACAGCGTGTCACGTCTTATCGGTGCACCTCCCGGATATGTCGGATACGAAGAGGGCGGTCAGCTTACGGAAGCTGTGAGAAGAAAGCCTTATGCGGTAGTTCTTTTTGACGAGATTGAAAAAGCACATCCCGATGTGTTCAATATACTGCTGCAGGTGCTTGATGACGGCCGTATCACCGATTCACAAGGAAGAACGGTAGACTTTAAGAATACAATTCTTATTATGACTTCAAATATCGGTGCACAGTATCTTCTTGACGGAATAGACGGCGCCGGAAACATAAGCGAAGAAGCACAAAAAGAGACGATGGAGGATTTAAGAAACCACTTCAGACCTGAGTTCCTCAACAGACTTGATGAGATTATCATGTTCAAGCCTCTTACCAAAGATAACATTGGCGGAATCATCAAACTTATCGTTGACGATCTCAACAGCAGACTTTCAGAGAGAGAAATCTCCATACGTCTGACCGATGCGGCGCAGAATTACATAATCGATGAGGCCTACGATCCGATCTACGGCGCAAGACCTCTTAAGAGATATGTACAAAAGCACGTTGAGACCTTGTCCGCAAAGCTCATTCTCGAAGACAGAGTTAAGCCTCACGACACCATAGAATTCGATGTCCAAGGCGGCGAACTTGTTGCTTCGGCGAAACACTGATGCAAGGAACCACAGTCCGGCTATAAGAGAAGTTTTCTTGCTATTGAATATGGCAACATATGTAAATGCTGCGAAAACTCCCCTTATAGCCGGACTGTGGTTTTTGATTTATCTATTTAATGATAGCGGCATAACCCAGATAGATTTTGCGGAAGATAGAAGGTTTATCTGTGGATTTCTGCAATTTCATTTAAGATGTCATGTAAATTGATTTCTTCCGGAATCATACTTATATCCGATTCCTTCGAGCTTGCCTATGATTTCGGCAAGCTCTTCATTATTAATTTCAAGATCGTCGCAGAGAGCATCGAGGCTTGAATAGTTGTCTCTCAGTTTCATATTCATATAACTTAATAGCATAACAGGATCTTTCGGTAACATAGTGAACCTCCCGGAGAATGTGCTTTCGCACTGTTAATAGTATTAATTACATGATACGATATTTGAGTTTGAAAACAAGATGCAACATGGCAAGGAGACGGAATATGTTTAGGAGAGAGAAACTAATATTGGCAGCAACGGTGTGTTTTTTGCTTACTGCCTGTGGAGAGGCTAAGGATGATGCAGAGAAGATTTTAGAAAAGACACAGGTAGGCAACGAATTATTTACTGATGAAAAAGAACAAGGTGATAGTAGTGTTTCAACTTCGATAGAGGGTGAGTCTGACGGTGAATCATCTTCTTTTTCAGATACTGCAATCAATAGTACGGCTTCCGACAGTGAGACAATAGCTTTATATGGAAAAGAAGGTTCTGCTGACGAGATGTATGATGCATACAAAAAAGCACTCAGAGACTTTGTGGCAAAAGGGAAATGGCTGTGTGAGGAAGAAGAGAATTATATGTATAATTATATGTATGATATAGATTCAGATTCAGATAGTTCTGTTGCAGATTTTAGTGTGTTTGATCTTGACGGAGATGGGTATGATGAATTGATTTTCAGATTTAATGCTAGCATTTCTGCCTCTAAGTATGAACAAGTTATTGGATATGATTTTACAAAACATGAATTATATGAAGTATATCGTGGATATTATGGGCTTGAATTTTATGAGAACGGTGCTATTGAAGACGGCCTGTCTCATGGTGCTCCGTATGGAGGTGTTTTTTTGCCTTATAATTTATATGTGTTTAACAAAAATACAGGCAAATATGACAGTGCCGGTTATGTTGAGGCATTATGGTCTGAAGCTTGGCCATCAGATGAAACAGCATTTCTCTCAAATGTGGATAAAGACGGAAATGGTTATGTCTATTTTATTGATTCTTATTATTCTAGTGATAATTTGAAATTTGCAGTAGATGATGATAAATATCAGGCGTGGCTTAAGTACTATACAAATGGAACTGAGAAATTGGATATTGATTATCATGATTTAACCGAGGAAGAGATATCAAAAATCGGGAAATAATGATAAATCGTCTACCTAAAAATTATGCATTCTTGAACATCAATAATGCATAATTCAGCACATTATGTTGAAAGTGCCTATTTTGTTGGTGTATAATTTAATGTGATATAAGAGCTTATTTTATTTGATTATATCTGATATATTAGCTTTCTCGGTTTGTGTACTTTAAGCATATAAGCGGGAAAATTAAGTGATTATTACTGAAAGCGAATGATATGCAAAAATCAATCGATATTCATTGTCATATAATGCCGGGTGTGGATGATGGCTCAAGGGATATTGAGACAAGTCTTAAGATGCTTAAGATTGCGGAGAAGAACGGAATAACCCATGTTATACTTACGCCGCATCATAAGCCCATGCACCATAATGTGAGCCCTTTGCATAACAGAAGTTATACGGAACAGCTCCGGCAGGAAGCATCCAAACTTGGAATAAATATCAACCTGTATCCCGGGAATGAAGTATATTACAGCGATGAGACTCAGGAAGAACTTGAAAACGGCAAGATAACTACACTTGCAGGTTCCGAGTATGTACTTGTGGAGTTTCATCCGACCAATACATTTAAAGCAATACATAACGCGGTGTACAGAATCCAGTCCGCCGGATATATGCCGATAATAGCGCATGTTGAACGTTACAGCGATGTAGTTTTGCATCCTTCTTATGTGGAAGAACTGCGTGATATGGGGTGCTATATTCAGGTCAATGCGTCGAGTATTATGGGCAAGTATGGCTTTGGAATAGGTCTTTTTACAAAAAAACTTCTCAAGAAGGGGCTTGTGCACTTCGTTGCGACCGATGCTCACGATACGGCAAAGAGAGCGCCTGATATTCTTGATTGCAGAAACTATGTGGACAGGAAATTTGGGGAGGACTATGGGAGAAAGATTTTTTACGATAATCCCATGAGCGTCATAAATAATGACGTTATCTGAGGGAATACGGATGAAATTGACGGTTCCTTTAATATGAAAAAAAGTTTGTTGGAGTAATTGATGGATAAAAGAGACGACATCGTTGAAATTAATCTTGGGGAGCTTTTTTCGATTCTTTTGGGAAGGGCATTTCTCATAATCAGTGCGGGGCTGTTTTTTGCTCTGACAGGTCTGTTTGTGAGTAAGTTCGTCGTTCACCCGGTTTTTGAATCAACGACCAAGATTTACATACTTAATAAAGAGGAAAATCAGACGGTGACATATTCCGATGTTCAGATATCTACGCAGCTTACTTCGGACTATGCGGAGCTTATAAAGAGCAGATATGTTCTGGAAGAAGCCATACAGAGGCTTAATCTTGTAGACATAACTTATGAGGATCTTGCCAAGGTTGTCAAGGTTGATACACCTTCCGATACCAGAATCGTTGCCATTACGGCTAAGGACGAAGATCCGCTTATGGCAATGGAGATTGCAAACTGTATCAGAGAAGTTTCAAGTGAACACATTACAAATGTTATGGATATAGATGCCATCAATGTTGCGGAGACGGCCAATGTTCCTACTAAAAAAGCGAGCCCGAGCGTCTTCAGATGGACGATAGTTTCGGGATTTGCGGGAACGGTTATCGTGGCGTTTTTCGTGGTACTGGGCTTCCTTATGGATGACACCATTAAGAGTAACGACGATGTTGAGAGATATCTTGGACTCAGCACTATCGGACTTATCCCTCTTTCTTCAGATGAACAGGGAAAAAAGAAATCAAAAAAATAAAAAAATAGAATGGAGATTTTATGCAGACCGCAAAACTTCATTTCAGTCAGGCAGAAAATAATTATCAGGTAAAAGAAGCATATAAGACACTTCGAAGTAACGTAGAGTTCAGCGGACAGAATGTCAGAGTTATCTCTGTTACAAGCTGTACTCCGGGAGAGGGAAAAACAACAGTTGCTATGGCACTTGCAAGAGCGTTCGCCGAGGCGGGCAAGAAGACAATTCTTGTCGATGCCGATATGCGTAAGTCTGTTCTTGTGGGTAGATACAGAACGGGTTCTGTAAGGCTCGGTCTTACGCACTGTCTTGTAGGAAGAGAACGCCTATCAAGTGTTATTTGTGAGACGGATACACCTAATCTCTACGTGATATTCAGCGGCCCTGTTCCTCCCAACCCAAGTGAGCTTCTCGGAGGCAGGATTTTTGCCAAAGCACTTGAAAATATGAAACAGGTTTTTGATTACATAATCGTTGATACGCCTCCTCTCGGAAGCGTTATCGATGCGGCCGTTGTTGCCAAGCAGTGCGATGGAACGGTAATGGTAATCGAGAGCAATTCGATCAGCTACAGATTTGCACAGAGGGTAAAAGACCAGCTTGATAAGGCCGGAGCAAAGATGCTCGGAGTGGTACTTAACAAGGTTGATATTAATGGCAAAGGTTACTACGGTCATTATGGCCATTATTACGGCAAATACTATGGTAAGTATTACGGTAAGTACTATGGCAAGTATGGCGAAGGCGAAGCAATGCAGGTTACCCGCCCTAAGGCGCAGGAGACTGTGGCAGAACCTGACGATGACGATTTGGATGAGCTGAATTACCTGGCGGGAGTTACCAGAAAAGACAGATAAGAATTACTACTATAGGCGGCTTAAAGGCTGCATGTGACACATTCGGAGGATGAAGTGAGAGGAAATATACTCGGTATATTTTTTACCATATTGAGCGGAGTGATGATCGCTCTTATAGTCTTGGCATACGGAAGGAGCGATAAAATGGCTCCTGAGTTCAGGTTTTCGGCACTTGATCTTGTTTATGATTCCGCGACAAATGACAAAGACTTAATTGTTGGGATCAATGCGTATGATGCAAAGGACGGAGATATTACAGACAGAATAGTTGTTGAGAAAGTCGTTCTTAACAAAGACGCGGAAACGGCGGTAGTATATTACGCGGTTGCCGATCACAGCGGAAATGTAACAAAACAGTCGAGAGTTTTTCCGGCAAACATTGCGGATATAGAATTTAACGGTGATTCCTCTGAAAAGATAGAGGACGGTATGCACCCCAATATTTCTTTTGAAAACGGGGAGAGCGTGGCTGCGGCATCTTCAGCCGACAGCGAAGAAGAAACAAACGGTAACTAGGAGTCAGGGATGAGGGGAAAAGGAAAGATTTTTCTCATTATATGGGCAGTGCTGATGACGCTTATTTCGGGGGCGTTGCTGGGCTTTGAGATAATGAGAGGTTTTGGAAGAGCAAATCTTGATTCAAAATCGGCAACAACAGCACCTGTTATGGCAAAGTCTGCTCTCTATGAGGGCAATACGACAGGCGATTCCAAGTGGCAGGATGACTGGATCAGATATAACGGCGCTGTTTATGATTACAATGAAGATATAATCACTTTTTTAATAATGGGTATCGACAAGGATGATGAGATCGTTACCAAGGTTGCGGAAGGAACCGATGGAGGCCAAGCGGATGCATTGTTCCTGCTTGCACTTAACCCGCATAATCAGACGATCAGCATTATCGGAATCAACAGAAATACAATGACAGATGTCGATGTTTACGACGAGTACGGAAGATATCAGACAACAGCAAAGGCACAGATTGCTTTGCAACATGGCTTCGGCAACGGCATGGAAGAGTCTTGTGAATATCAGGTGAAGGCAGTGTCGAATCTTTTTCACCAGCTTCCGATTCATGGGTATGCCGCGATAAATATGAGTGCGATTCCTGTGATAAACGATCAGGTCGGTGGCGTGGATGTTGTTGTTTTAGAGGACCTTACCAAGTTTGATAAAAAGCTTGAGAAAGGTGCAAGGGTTCATCTTGAGGGGAAAACGGCATTTCACTATGTAAAGAGCAGGGATATTTACATCCCGAATTCAAACGGCTCAAGACTTGAGAGACAGCGCCAGTACATAAATTCTTTTATTAATTCTGCAAGGACTATGTGCAGGGAGAATAATAACGCGGCGGTTGAACTCTTTACCGCGATAGGAAATAAGATGGTCACCAATATTTCCGCCGACGAGATCTCTTATCTTGCTCCGTTTCTTGTATCATACAAGTTCGATATTGACAATATCGTGACCATAGATGGGAAAACTGAGAAAAACGGCAAGTACGAAGAGTTTTATGCGGATGAAAATAGTCTGTATGAGGCTATTGTAAATGTTTTTTATGAAAAAATTAATGATAAGAACTAATGTAATGTACAGAATGAGACGATATATTGATATGGAGAAGAAAGCCGTAAAAGGATTCTTTTTACTGTTTATTGTACTCGGACTTACGGGATGCTCCAAAGAGGCGTCGAATTCTGTTGGAAATACGGGATTTGAAACGAGTGCGCTTCCTACAGAGCAGGAGTCGGGATTCGACAGTGTAAAAGAGCTCAATGAGGATGCTTTTGCGTGGCTGTATATTCCCAAAACGGAGATCAACTATCCGATCCTTCAAAATGCTGAGGGTGACGATATGTTTTATACGGATCACAACGAGTTCAAAGAGCCCGATGCAAACGGTGCCATATATATCGAGGCGGCAAATCTGAATAACATGTGTGATTTTAATGAGGTTATTCACGGAGCGTCGCCTGCGGACGGGACCAGGTTTGCGGGAATCAATAATTTTTTGGATAAAAAATTTTTTGATGAGCATGAATATGCATATGTATATATGCAGGATAATTCACTTACATATTACATAATTGCGGCCTACACGCGCGATAATACAAGGCTTCTTGAGCAATATGATTTCTCGTATGCTTCGGGATGTTCTGAGTTTATTGATGAGCTTTACAGTAAAGCCGGCATGAATGGGATTATCAGAGAAGGTTGTGAAAGCGGGCTTTCTCCCGAACATTTTCTTATTACGCTTACCACCGACAGTGTTACGGAGCCGGGCAAGCAGACGGTTGTTGTGGGATGCCTTGTAGGTGATGCGGCAGGAAAGATAGACCGTGAGATTGATTACGGAAATGAAGATCAATGATGTAATAGTATATAAAACAGTAATGTTTAATAAAGGAACGGAGGCAAAAATTATGAGAAAGATTCTGGCACTTGCAGTTGCGGGTACACTTATGGTGACAAGTTCCGTATGTGTATTTGCTGCAGAGGGTATTGGTGTTGCTGAAGAGAATACGGATGCAGGTTCAAACGGAGGCAGCGAGGCAACATACAGCCCGACTACGGCAGAATATTGGCAGGAAAAGTATGAAAAAGCAAATGGAGATATTGCCGATCTGAATCGTCAGGTAGGAGCTCTCAGTGCGCAGAAAGATATGCAGGAGCAGCAGCTTAGATCTCTTCAGGATCAGTTTGAGGCTTTTAAGGCTGCCCAGGAAAGAAATAATGCATCTCTTTCAGCTGCAAACAGCACACTTAATAATCAGAAGAACGATCTTATCAATCAGAAAAACAATCTTACAAAGCAGCTTGAAAATACAAAGAAGAGTCTTGATGACGCTGTAAAAGTAAGAGATAAATATCAGGAAAAGTATAGAAATGCAACAAAGCACGGTAAGAACGAAACTCCTTCAAGAGCTGCGCAGCTTAGCAGAAACAATGCGATAGGTGACGGATACGGCGGATATATTGCTCAGGGCGGACACGTTCAGATTAACGGAGGAAAGAGCAATGTGACATTTACACTCGCTGCTCCGACTTCAGGTGTTTTAAGTTCTGCAAGTCAGTATGCAAACAGTGTCGGCGGTACACTTCTTCACTGCGTAACAACAAGCTCACCCGGAGTTTCATTTAAAACTGCGACAGTAAACTTCACTGTTACCGGCGTATATGCGAACGACACTATCGCTGTATATCAGCTCCAGGGCAAAAACTGGGTACAGGTACTTGTTTCATCCGTAACGGATAATCATGTAACCGTAAATCTTACACAGCACGGACCTCTTGCATTTGTGAGAGTTGCAGCGGTTGCCACAGCAACACATTGATAAGATTTTGAAAAAGAATAAAAGATTTAAGGGCGCTTATGCAAAGAAAACTGCATAGGCGCTTTTTAATAATAAAAAGCATTTCACTCGAAAAATCCGCACTGGCTGCGAATTTCTGCAATTTCATTCAATATGAATTGACTTTATTATTTGCGCGTATTACAATGTATTACAAAGAGAGGTGGTTGTTATGGCAATTTCTTTAAGACTAAGTCAGGAAGATACAATGTTGATAAAGAGTTATGCTGCATTACATAATATCAGCATATCAGAACTTTTTCGTCAGTCTGTTATGGAAAAGATTGAAGATGAATATGATCTTCAGTGTTATGAGAAGGCTATGAAGTTATATAAAGAGGACGATAAAACTTTCACTTTGGATGAAGTGGAAAGAGAGTTGGGACTTGATTGATGTATCATGTTGAATTTACAAAAAATGCCTTGAAACAGCTGAAAAAGATGGATAAATCAAGTGCTTCGCTCATTCTTGGTTGGATCAGAAAAAATATAGAAGGATGTGATAATCCCAGAGTTCATGGGAAAGGATTAACCGCAAACAGAAGTGGACAATGGCGTTATCGTGTAGGGGACTATAGAATAATTACGGAAATAGAAGATGATAAAGTTATTGTTTTGGTTTTGAATGTCGGACATCGCAGAGATATATATGATTAACAGGAATATAATTAAACGTTCCGATGGGGAATACGTTCAATTTGCAACGAGTTGCTATGCAACTCGTTGTTCTGTTATAATAGCGTTGCTGTGCATATATATAAATGCGCATGGCAAGATGAGGAGAATATTATGAGTTGGGAAGAAAATGTACGCAAGGTTGTTCCGTACACACCGGGTGAACAGCCCAAAGTTAAGAATATAATCAAGCTTAATACAAATGAGAATCCTTACCCGCCGGCACCTGCGGTTGTGGAAGCGCTTAAGAATATGGATGCGGAAAGTTTTAAGAAATATCCCGATCCTACCTGCGATGTTCTTGTGGAAGCTATAGCTGATTTTTACGAGGTTGATAAAGAGAATGTCTTTGTCGGAGTTGGTTCCGATGATGTGCTTGCAATGGCTTTCATGACATTCTTTAATTCGGATAAGCCGGTTCTTTTCCCGGATATAACATATTCGTTCTATGATGTCTGGGCAGAGCTTTTCAGGATCCCTTACAAGCAGATCCCGTTACTTGATGATTTCTCTGTAAGGATTGAAGATTACTTTGGCGAGAACGGCGGTGTTGTTCTTGCTAATCCCAACGCACCGACGGGCGCACAGCTTCCGATTGATGCAGTTGAGGAAGTGATAAAAAGAAATCCCGACGTAGTTGTTATCGTTGATGAAGCCTATGCTGATTTCGGCGGACAGTCGGTTCTGCCTTTGATAGACAAGTACGATAACCTTTTGGTTGTTCAGACTTTCTCAAAGTCGCGTTCAATGGCAGGAATGAGAATAGGCTATGCATTTGGATGCAAGAAGCTTATCAAATACCTTCTTGACGTGAAATTTGCGTACAACTCATATACAATGAATATGCCTGCACTTGAGCTTGGTTCTCTTGCAATAAAGGACAGAGCTTACTTTGAGAAAACTGTGAGTATGATCGTCAACACGAGAGAGCGCGTTAAGAAAGAGCTTCGTGGGCTTGGCTTTGAGTTTGCAGATTCCAAGACCAACTTCGTCTTTGCAAAGCACAAAGAGAAGTCAGGAAAAGAAATCTTTGATTACCTCAGGGCAAACAACATAATCGTAAGAAGATGGGATGCGCCCAGGATCAAGGAGCACCTCAGAATATCAATCGGAACGGATGAGGAGATGGATATTCTTATTGCAAAGCTTAAAGAGTTTCTGGGATGAGATGTATTTTGTAGATTGATTTGATAAGGAGTGTTATTAGTTTATTATGTTGAATTATTTAATTGTTTTTCTGATATCAATGGTCCCTTTGGTAGAACTTAGAGTAGCAGTGCCTTACGCTATCAAAATTGGACTTCCGGTACTTCCAAGCTATATTATCGCAATTATCGGTAATATGCTTCCGATGCCTTTTATTTTCTTCTTTGCAAGAAAAGTTCTTGAATGGGGAAAAGATAAGCCGATAATCGGTGGATTCTTTACTTTTTGTCTTGAGAAGGGACATAAGGGCGGAGAAAAATTAAAAGAGAAAGCCGGAAATAGCTTGTATTGGGCACTTTTCTTATTTGTAGGAATTCCGCTTCCGGGAACAGGTGCTTGGACAGGCACGCTTGCTGCTTCAATCCTCGATATGGATTTTAAGAAGAGCGTTAAAGCAGTTGTCTGTGGTGTGGTTTTTGCGGGTATTATAATGGGACTTGGAACGAAGGCAGTATTACTTATAGTAAGTTTGTTCTGAACATTTAGTTGAGACAAAGGATTAAACATGGAAGCATACACAGATTTTGCAAATGTATATGACACATTCATGGATGAAACCCCATACGACGTATGGGGTGATTTTGTAGTGGAGCTTTTGAATAAATACGGAGTCACTAAGCCTGTGAAGAATGCAGGATGTCCGACATGTTCAAATGATGAAGCTAATAATACAGATGACAATGATATTCCTGAACAGTCTGCAAATGACAAGGTGCAGAATGAAAATGAATGCGTTACATGTGAATATACAACTGAGGAAGATACCGAGCAGGCGCTTGAAGAAGAGAAAAATCTTATCGTTGAACTTGGCTGCGGAACAGGTTCTTTTACCCTGAATATGGCAAAGCGCGGCTATGATATAATCGGAATAGATATGTCATCCGATATGCTGGATATTGCGAGAAAAAAGACTGCGGCCGAAGGACTTAATGTCATGTATCTTGAGCAGGATATGAGAGAACTTGACCTTTATTGTACATGCGGAACGGTTCTAAGCGTTTGTGACAGCGTAAATTATCTTCTTGAGGATGAGGACGTTATCGAGACTTTTAAGCTTGTGAATAATTTTCTTTTCCCCAAAGGAGTGTTCATATTTGATTTCAATACGCTTCACAAATACAGAGATGTCATCGGTGATGTGACGATAGCGGAGAACCGCGAGGATTGCAGCTTTATCTGGGATAATTATTATCATGGCGAAGAGCATATCAATGAATATGACCTTACGATATTTGCAAAGTGCGGCGAGGGAGATGTGTTCAAGCGCTCTGTTGAGACTCATTATCAGAGAGGATATACGCTCGATGAGATGAAGTCTTTTGTTGAAAAAGCGGGACTTAAGTTTATCGCCTGTTACGATGCGGACACCCACGAGGCTCCGACAGAGGAGAGTGAGAGGATTTATATTGTTGCGGGTGAAAACGGCAAAGATGCGATGTAAGTGCATAAAAATTTTGGTAAAAGTAGTGAGCCTGTTCCCGCATTAAAGAGATTTATGGAAGTATTGATATGCAAAGATAAATGCGATAAATGCATAACAGAGAGGATTAATATATGGTTGTAGTATTACTCAGCTATATTTATATATTTTTAATCTGCCTTATTGCGGGAGTGACGATAAGAAAAGTTCTTTCAAGATTTATTCCCGTTCCGAACGAAGAGAGAATCGGTATTACAGGCATCGTTACCACCGGCATTGTGACGCTAACCGTATATGCCGAGTGTTTCAGTATCTTCTACAAGGTAGGAGCGGTATGTCATGCCTTGATGCTCACGATTCTTGCGATCGGAGCTTATAAGTGTCGCAAGGAAGTAAGCGCGCTTCTTATAAATGTAAAAAAGAGATTCAGGTCAAAAGAGGGCGTTGTTTGTCTTATAATCGTGCTTATATCCGCTTTTTATGCGTCGAGAGGCGTTTTCCACAGGGATACGGGCATCTATCATGCTCAGGCAATCAGGATAATTGAAGAGTATGGTGTCATAAAGGGTATCGGTAATTTCCAGTTGCATTTTGCATATAACAGCTCGTATCTTGCGCTTTGTGCGCTGTTTACGATGAGCTTTATATTGCCGTTTGCACTTCATACGATGACAGGCTTTATAATGGCTCTTTTCACCTGTTATGCCGCTTGCGGCCTTATGAAGTGGACATCTCGCGCTAGCCATACGGCTGATATGGCGAGACTTGCGATAATCATCTATGGCATCACGGTTCTTGAATATCTGCAGTCTCCTGCAACGGACTACGGTGCGATGTACATGGTTCTTTACATCATGTGTGCCTGGATTACGCAGGCAGTTGAGAAAAAAGATGATTCGGAGGATATTCCTGTCTACGGGTATCTTGCGGTTCTTTCTATATTTACGGTCAGCATGAAGCTTTCCGCGGCAGCGCTTGTTGTGCTTGCAGTTCTTCCTTTTATTCTTCTGGTAAAAAAGAAGATGACAAAAGAGACGATTTCTTTTATCGTGATAGGTTTTTTGTCCTTCCTTCCGTATCTTGTAAGGAATGTGATAATCTCCGGATGGCTCTTGTACCCTGCGGAAGCGATAGATTTGTTTAATGTTGTATGGAAGGTTCCTGCAGAATATATGAAGTTTGATGCCAATCAGATCAAGGTTTGGGGCAGAGAGCTTCAAGATATCACAAGTGTAGAGGAAGGCATAACAGTCGGTATATCCGAGTGGCTTCCAATTTGGTGGGAAAAGAAAAGGTTTTATGAGAAACTTCTTCTCGCGTTTCAGGTGGCGGGAGCGGGGGCGGTGCTTCTTAATCTTATCATCAGGAAAGTTAGAAAAAAGATCCGCGCGGATGTAGCAATGTTCTATATCGCCGTGTTTATCAACATTGCCATGTGGTTTTTTACCGCGCCTTTTATCAGGTACGGACTGGCATTTCTGATGCTTCTTCCGATTTGTGCGGCAATGGATCTTGCAGAGAATATATTTAAGGGGAAAGCGTTCCTTAGATTTGCAATGGTAGCTATCGCAGTTGTATGTTTCGGAAACTGGACGGCTCATTATCTTAAGGTTGATAAGAATCGTTTTTCTGAACATGTGAAAGACGGCTATTATGTAACGCCGATTCCGTTTCCTGATTCTGAGACGGAAAGAATTGATATGAACGGAATAATCGTTTACAACACCGTTCATGAAGACGATGAAGTAAACAGTTATTATAATTGCCCGAGTTCATGCTACGGCGACATGATGAATCGAAGTGAGCCGATAGGTACAACTTTGAAAGAGGGATTTAAAGCAAAGTGACGCGGCGGCACAGCCTTGAGTTAAAGCGAAAGGGCTGAAATAGAACAATACAGTCGTAGAGTGACTAAAACAGACAAAAGAGCGCTATTTAGTCACTTGATGAAAATAGCTGTGACTTTAACATGGTGAAAAAAATGACTAAACTCATTAAAAGATGGTGGTTTAGTCATTTTTTGTCTGAAGCAGAATATTCTTTGGGTTTATGTAAACTACAGTTTCAATTAAAACTTAAAGTCGAATTATATCTCAAAGTCGCATTAAATCTCAAAAATAAATTAAAACTCAAAAATAAATTAAAACTCAAAGTCGCGTTATATCTCAATCTCACCTTCAAATACAGTAGTTGCGGGGCCTTCCATGATCACGGGCGATTCGGGCTTTTTATCCCAGGAGCACTTGATGTCGCCGCCGAGAACGTGTACGGTAACTTCCGTGTCTGTAAGACCGTTAAGTATGCATGCAACAGTGGTAGCGCAGCATCCTGTTCCACAGGCAAGTGTCTCGCCTGTTCCGCGTTCCCAGACTCTCATGTGTACGTTGTTCTTGTCATCTATCTTTACGAACTCAGTGTTTGTGCGGTTAGGGAACACTGAGTGATTTTCAAATAAAGGACCTACGGCTTCAATATCGAAGTTTGCAAGGTCTTCGTTTTCCGGAAGGAATACAACGCAGTGGGGGTTACCCATTGATACGCATGTCATGTGCCATGTCTTTTCTGCAACTTCGATGGGAACATCTACAGCGAGTCTTCCGTATTTTGGTGAAAGAGCTTCATATTTTTTATTATCATTAGTAAGAAAATCGTCAGATACTGAAACGGGAACGCTTGTAGCATCAAGGATCGGAGCACCCATATCAACTTTGACAGTCTCTACAAGTCCGTCGGATCCGATCTTAAGGTCGATGTATTTCTTTTTACCTGCACTTACTATTGTAAGGGTGGTCTTATCTGTGAGTTTCTTGTCATAGACATATTTTGCAACGCATCTGATGCCGTTTCCGCACATCTCGGAGCGGGAGCCGTCGGCGTTGTACATTTCCATTTCAAAATCAATGTCATCATCTGCAACTGGATTTATAAAGATAATACCGTCAGAGCCGATTCCGAAGTGGCGGTCTGAAACCATTTGTGCCACCTTAGATTTTTTCTCGGAAGGAACGTTTTCTTTTCCTCCGTCTACATATACATAATCGTTGCCGCAGCCGTGCATCTTGGTAAATTTCATATTGGGTACCTCGCATTCTGTGTATTATAAAGTAAACCGCAAATGTATTGGCGCTTACTATAGTGCTATCTACATTGTATTATAAGTTCAAAAAGTATGGAATTGGTGCTTTTTATTTTGTAAACGTTGATTAGTGTGCTTTTGTGTGAAGATTGTTTATCAAGAGCAGTGTATCAATGTAAGACTGAGTAGTGTATCAGCGTAAGAAAGAGCTTTACTTTTTTGGATTTTTATAGTACATTTTCTCTGTTATTTGTCTTTTTGAATAATCTAATATGATATCAGGAATGTTGCTTGTTCTTAAGCAGCTATATATTCCCACAATTATAACCTATAATGAACAAATTGTTTAAGATGTCTTTGCGTTGCCAAGCTAATGAGTTTAAACGCTTTTATAAAAGCTGAACAGTGGTAATCTCATTGGCGGTTACATAATGAGAAAATTATCTGCTCGCATTCTCAGAAGCTTAGTGATGTATAAAGCATATAAAGTTTGAATACGCAACAGACTTATATGCTACTTGGTAAAAAAATAAAGTGAAGAGCAATAAAATGTATAGGAATTGCGGTCCTTATATGCTTTTCTGAGGTGGGAGTAAGGGAGGATAGCATATAACTTTTTTCATGCTTAGACTTTTTATATGCCTATTGAATGTGGGAACAGAGGTGAAAAGCATATAACAATGGCAAATCAATTTTGAATTATATGTTTTGTGCGCTTGAATAGGGCGTAATAGGGCAAAGAAGTCTCAAAATCGGAGGAAATATGAAAAGGATAGAAGAGATAGATCAGCAGGAGCAGCTGTTGGAATTGCTTAAAAAAAGAAAAGAAATGTTGAAATACCTGATAAGCGAAAAGGAAAAGGCATTGAAATCAGCGCCGGAAGGGACTCTCAGAGTGCTTAAAAGGCCGAATGGATGGCAGTATTACCGAAGGACTGATCCAAAAGATACGAATGGTATTTACATTCCAAAGAAAAGGCAACGGACTGCGCGTGAGCTGGCGCAGAAGGGATATGACAGAAAGGTTTTGGACTTGGCAAAAGAAGAGTTGGAAGTAATTAAGCATTATGAGGACTTCATAAATACAAAATCTATTAAAGATTTATTTGCTTTAATGATGCCCGGTAGAAAGGAACTTATAACTCCGGTATTTGTTACCGACAAGGAATATATAGAAGCCTGGAGAGGGGAGATATATAAACCTATGGGCTTTGAAGGGGATATGTCGGTATATTGTTCAAATGGTGGAGTAAGACTTAGGTCCAAGTCGGAAATAATCATCGCTAACATGCTTGAACAATTCAAAGTTCCATATCGCTATGAATATCCGATAACACTAAAGGGGATTGGAACGGTTCGCCCGGATTTTATGTGTCTTAATATACGAACCAGAAAAGAGTTTATATGGGAACATTTCGGAATGATGGATAACATTGCCTATGCCAATAAGAATATTGCGAAGATAAATGCTTATGAACAGAGTGGGTTTTATCAGGGGAAAAACATGATCATGACATTTGAAACTTCGCAGTATGCTATTAGCTCTTATGTAATAAAGAATATGATAGAGCAGTATCTTCTATAGCGAATTGTAAATAGCTGATTTCATTCCGAAAAGAAAATGTATACAATTATACAAAAAAGTAGTAAACTTTTTCTATATTCGCATGAAAGTGAGGACGAATCGATGTTTAAACCTAACAGTGACTATTTGAAACTTCCCGGAAGCTACCTTTTCAGCACTATCGCAAAGAAGGTTAATGCTTATCAGCAGGCTAATCCGGATAATAAAATAATTAGACTCGGAATCGGAGATGTTACACAGCCTCTTTGCCCCGCAGTAATCGAGGCGCTTCACAAGGCTGTTGACGAGCAGGCCGTAGCTGAGACATTCAGAGGCTATGCTCCCGATCTTGGTTATGATTTCCTTCGCCATGCAATGGCTGAGAACGATTTCAGAAGCAGAGGATGCGACATTGCCGACGATGAAATCTTTATTTCTGACGGTGCCAAGAGTGATTCCGGAAATATTCAGGAAATCTTTTCACAGGATGCCAAGATTGCTGTTTGCGATCCCGTATATCCCGTATATGTTGATTCCAACGTAATGGCAGGAAGAACAGGCGATTACGACGAGAGTACGGGAATCTGGAGCAATGTCATCTACATGCCTTGTACGGCTGAGAATGGCTTTGCACCTGAGCTTCCCAAGGAGACACCCGATCTTATCTATCTGTGCTTCCCCAACAATCCTACAGGTAGTGCTATTACCAAGGATCAGCTTCAGGTTTGGGTTGACTATGCAAATAAAGTCGGCGCCGTTATCATCTTTGATGCAGCTTATGAAGCATATATTTCAGAGGATAACGTTCCTCATTCAATCTATGAGTGCGAGGGTGCAAGAACTTGCGCTATAGAGCTCAGATCATTCTCCAAGAATGCAGGATTCACGGGACTTCGTCTTGGAGCAACAATTATTCCTCATGATCTTACAGTTGATTTTGAGGGCAAAAAAGTTCAGATGCACAGCCTCTGGGCAAGAAGACACGGAACAAAGTACAACGGAGCTCCTTACATCGTTCAGAGGGCGGGAGAGGCTTGCTACACAGATGCAGGTAAGGCTCAGATAAAAGATATGGTTGCACGCTACATGAAGAATGCGAACTATATTCTTAACGGTCTTAAAGACGCAGGATACGACGTTTCAGGTGGTGTTAACTCACCTTACGTATGGCTTCGCACTCCTGACAACATGACAAGCTGGGAATTCTTCGATCACCTTCTTGAGAAGGCAAACGTAGTAGGAACACCCGGATCGGGATTTGGGCCAAGCGGAGAGCACTACTTCAGACTTACGGCTTTCGGAAGCTATGAGAACAGTGTGGAAGCGCTTGAGAGAATTAAGAAGCTCTGATCTTATCAGGAAAAAGAACTGTGTAAACAGAAAGGCATTATTTTTGGAAATGCTTACTAAGTATTTGATAATCTGCCCGCTTATCTTCATTGCGGGCTTTATAGATGCGGTAGCGGGAGGCGGCGGACTTGTGTCGCTTCCCGCTTATATGATTACGGGAATTCCCGTACATAACTGTATAGCTACAAACAAAATGAGTTCATTTATGGGAACATCGGTAACTACGGCAAAATATGCGCGAAGAGGTTTTATTCCGTGGAAGATAGGAATAGTATGCGTTCCGTGCGCACTCGCCGGATCTGCGCTTGGAGTAAAGGCTTCACTTCTTGTTCCCGACAATATTCTTAAGACAATCCTTATGATAATCATCCCGCTCACGGGAATCTATGTTATTACACGCAAAGGAAATCTGGAAACAAATACGGTCCGTTCCGACAAAGCGGCCTTATTTATAAGTGCTTTTGTGGCTTTTTTCATCGGTGCATACGACGGCTTCTACGGCCCCGGAACCGGTGTGTTTTTGATACTTCTTTTGACCTGTTTTGCGGGAATGAAGCTTACAACAGCCAACGGACTTACCAAAGTGATAAATCTGTCCACCAACATCGCGGCACTTGTGGTATTTCTGATAAACGGGCAGGTACTTCTTCCGCTTGGCGCAGTCGCAGGTCTTTTCAACATTGCAGGTAATTACATTGGAGCTACATGCTTTGAAAAAAACAGCTCCAGGATCGTTAAGCCGGTCATGATAGCGGTACTTTCGATTTTCTTTATTAAGCTGATGTTTGAGATGTGTATTGGATAATATTTGAAGAAACGTATACTATATTCGTGGCTTTTGACACCTATATGATAATACGATAGAATAAAATCTGCGTATATCGTAAAAAGAGGTCGGTAGTACCGAGCTCAATAAATGAGATAATTATTTAGAAAACAGGAGTAACGGATATGGCATTATTGAAAAAATGGCATGATATGGCTTATTCAGAGACTACAGACAAGGGTACCCTCCAGAAATTATGGACAGAGTACTTCCAGAAAGAGCGCGACATCTATGCGCAGCTTTTAAAGAATCCCGATGAAGTTGTTAAGGGAACAGTTAAAGAGCTTGCAGAGAAATACAAAGTTGACATAATGACTATGGTTGGTTTCCTCGACGGAATCAACGACAGTCTTAAGGAGCAGAATCCTATCGAAGAGATGGAAGAGGATACTGAGGTTAACCTTGGCTTCGAAAAAGAACTCCTTTACAAAAACATGGTAAACGCCGGCGCAGACTGGCTCTACAACCTTCCTGAATGGGAAGAGATCTTTGACGAGGACAAGAGAAAAGCCCTCTACAAAGAAGAGAAGGCTTCTCACACAATCAGAAAAGAAGAGAAGATCTATCCCAACGATCCCTGCCCGTGCGGAAGCGGCAAGAAGTATAAGAAGTGCTGCGGAAAGAACGCATAAGTAATCACCTAGCGAGGTTTTTTCGAGCTTGGTGTACTACTTAGTTCCGGCGAGCGCTATGCGCGAAAGCGGAACATCATAAATATAAAAAAGCATGGCTGTACCCGGTAGGTATAGCAGAAGGAGCTGAAATGACAAAAGAAGAATATTTAGAAGTTTACCGCCATTCATTGGCACACATTCTCGCTAAGGCTGTTATAGAGCTTTACGGAAAGGAAGTGCAGTATGCAATCGGACCTCAGATCGACGACGGTTGCTACTACGATTTCGTACTTCCCAAGGCTGTGACACAGGATGATTTCAAGACCATAGAGGATAAGATGCGTGAGATCATCAAGAGAAGAGAAGACTTTACACGCAAAGAGGTTTCAAGAGCGGAAGCACTTGAAATGTTCAAGGATCAGAAGTTTAAGACAGAGCTTATCAACGATCTTCCCGAAGATGAAACTTTGACAGTTTATTATACAGGCGATGATTATGTCGATCTTTGCCGCGGACCTCATGTAGCAAACTCTCAGGAGCTTATGAATGTAGCTTATCAGGTGAAGGCTGTTTCAGGAGCGTACTGGAGAGGCGATGAGAAGAGAGACCAGCTTTCAAGAATTTATCTTTATGCTTTCCCGAGCAAGGATGAGCTCAAAAAGCACATCAAGATGATCCAGGAAGCAATGGAGCGCGATCACAAGAAGATCGGTGCCCAGCTCGATCTCTTTATGTTTGATGAGACCGCACCCGGTATGCCTTACTGGCTTCCCAGAGGCTGGAAGATGTATCAGGCACTTCTTAAATATTCAAGAGAAGTACAGGAGAGACACGGTTACACAGAAATCGCAGCTCCCCTTGTTAATAACAAAAAGCTTTGGCTTATAAGCGGACACTGGGCTCATTACGTAAATAACATGTTCATGGTTCCCGGTGTTTCGGGATGGCTCAAGGCAGATGCTGAGATTCCCGGCATCCTTGAGAATATCAATGAACCTGATGAAGAGCCTAAGAACATTAAGATTCTGGCTAAATCCGTTATATATAATCGTGAGCAGGACGACACAATGGCTGCAAAGCCCATGAACTGTCCAAATGCGATGATGACATATAAGAGAACAAACCACTCTTACAAAGAGCTTCCTATCCGTTACAGCGAATATGATGTTCTTCATCGTAAAGAGAAGTCAGGACAGATGAACGGTCTTTTCCGTGTTCAGGAGTTCCGTCAGGATGATGACCATACATTCGTAATGGAATCTCAGATAAAAGAAGAGATTGCCGATATTATCGCGATCGCTGATGAAATCTACTCGACATTCGGTGTTACATACAGAGCCGAGTTCTCAACAAGACCCGATGACTTCATGGGTGATATCGAAGTTTGGAACAGAGCGGAAGCTGCTCTTAAGGAAATCCTCGATGAGAAGTATGGCGAGGGTGGATATGAGATCAACGAAGGAGACGGTGCGTTCTATGGACCTAAGATCGACCTTCAGATCAAGGATGCACTCGGAAGAGAATGGCAGTGCGGTACTGTACAGCTTGACTTCCAGCTTCCTCACAACTTTGGCCTTACATACCAGGCTCAGGACGGAACAATGCAGATGCCTGTAGTTATTCACAGAGCTATCTACGGTTCACTTGAGAGATTCATCGGTATCATCATCGAGAACTTCAAGGGAGTATTCCCGTTCTGGCTCAGCCCTTATCAGGTTGGTATCGTGCCTATCCGTGTAGAGCATAACGAGTATGCCAAGAAGGTTGAAGAGGCTCTTGTAAAAGCCGGAATCCGTGTTGAAGCTGATTACTCAGACAACAACATGAAAGAGAAGATCAAGAAGTTCAAGAACTACAAAGATCCGTACATCATTGTTGTCGGTGACAAGGAAGCACAGGAGAACACTGTATCTATCAATGTTCGTGGTTCCAACAAGCAGGTTCAGAACGTTCCTCTTGATGCACTCGTTGAGATGTGCAAGAAGATGAACGAAGAGCACAGCCTTGAGCTTATCGACAGCTACGAAGCTTGATATATTTGTTTTGTAAAAGAAATTATAAAGACCTGGCCATATTATATGGTCAGGTCATTTAATGAAATGGGGCGTCTTATCTATGAATAAAAAGAAAATTTTATTCAATGCAATAGTTGCGGCATTAATGGCATTTGCCATTTTTGTTACTAACGCTCTATGCCTTGAACTGGCAGCAGGCGAAGAGCTTAAGGAAGCAACTGGATGTACTTTCGTCCTTAATTCCGAATTTGTTCCTGCCGGGGTGAAGGGTTACTATGTAAATAAGTACAGACCTATGGAATCATCATCTGTAAGTTACAATGTGCATGATAACAGCGCCGACTCCATGCTTACGAACAGAGAAAAAGCCGAGATCGCAAGCGGTGAAAAGAGTATCGACAGCCTCGGAAAACTCGATAAGCACAAATATGAAGCTCTCGTTTCGGAAGGGTATAAGGCTCAATATGGAGCAGATGTGGGATTCAAAGTAGAATCTTTTGACCACATAGAAATAGACGGCTATCCCGGTTACAAGATAGTCGCCAAATATGAACCCGAAGGCTCGCAGGTCGTTCATCAGACCGTATATATAATACGTTCCAAATATCGCACATTCACCATCACATATCAAAGAGCTGCAGATGACGATTGCGAGGAAAGCTTTAATATAAGTGCAAGTACTATAAGGGTCCACTGACCGTTACGCGGTGGCAGTGTAAAACTTAGGGGCTTATTGCAAGGTATGGCTGTAGCCTTTTTGCTGCTTTCATCGAAATTATATTGGCCCGAGGATTGGATATATGCTGCGCGAAGTTGTCTGAGCAGATGCACCTTAGAATTTTCACCTGTTCATGCAGATTCGTTATATCCTCTTGTTTTTCTAAAGGTCAGATTACTTTCCCTCTTGCATGCTTCGAAAAGAACTTGCAGGACGCTCGAAAAATTATATTGGTCATGGTCATACGGTGCGTAGCACCTACAGCAAAAAGGCTACAGCCATGCCTTGCAATAAGCGGGAAGTTATATATATGCCGCAGTATAATTCTCGGATTTTACAAGTACTTCATCCGTAAAAAGTCTGATCTGTAAAAGGTCCCGGTTATCGGGGTGGCTTGACGCATCGTCAAGCATACTCAGCATTATTTCTATTTGTACATCTTCGCATGTCCCGCGAAGAGATTCATATTTGTTTCTGATTTCAGAACGCATTTTTCCAAGACAAAAGAATGAACCTAAAAAGTTATTGTCCGCCGCAAGCCATGCTCTGGCGTTTTGCTCGAGTACCTTGTGGTATTCGTAACTGTCGCCGAGACCGCATGTGCCGAAGAAAACAACATTTTTGCCGTGCAGAGAGGAGATAAGATCGATTATCTCAAGACTGCATGAACCTCGGTTGACCCAGAAGCCTATAAAATAAAGCTCTGCATCCAGAGTGCCGTTCCAGGCCCGTATGTCTACAAGGCCCTTGTCATCTTTGGGACAATTTATGGCATTATAAATTTCTTTTGCCAGCATAAGGGTATTACCTGTTTCACTGGCGTACACGACCAGATATTTTTTCATTCTATGCTTTCTTTTTAAACTCGGTCATACACTTGGGGCAGCGAACCATGATGGTTCCGGCACCCTTTGGTATGCGTATCTTCTGCTTGCATTGCGGGCAGGTATAGATGTGATAGTGTTTGCGCTGAACAAAGTTGTTTTGCGTTTTTCTGAAGAATAAACGTATCTTTTGCTCAATTCTTATAAAACTCTCATTTTCCTTGTATCTCTTTGTGATATTTTTCGATAAAAGCCTGAAATATGAGTAGATCAATAACGCAAAGGCAACATAGTATAGAATACCAAATGGTGAACAAAGCGAGACGATCAAAGCTATTACTGACAATATCAAAAGAAACCTTGTGAGTTTGTCCATTCCGTAGGAACCGTAGCGTCCCTGGAAAAATTGGGAGAAAAAGTTTCTCATTTTAGGTCTCCTTATTATGAAATTATATACAAAAGTCGGTGTACAAAACCTCCACCGACATCATAATTGTACCGTCAGAATGCTATATATACAATGAACTTAAGAGGAAATTATTATAAAAAAACGATAAAACAGCGACTTTCAGCGATTCAATGTGCCAAAAAAACGATGTTTTCGCGCTTTTTGGGCAGGTTGATTATTATTAGATTAAACAATATAATAATAGAGGTTGCTCAGCTAAATTAAGAGCAACCTTTTAGTCTTTTATATGGAGGAATTATATGCAGATCATAGTAGTTGGCTGTGGAAATGTCGGCCAGACGCTTACTCAACAACTTAGCAAGGAGGGACATGACATAACAGTCATTGAGGAAAACAGTAATGTTCTCCAATATGTGGTAAACAGTTATGATGTCATGGGAATAGTTGGTAACGGTGCCAGTTATTCCATAATGAAGGATGCGGGAATTGAGTCAGCGGATCTTATGATTGCTGTTACTGAGTCGGATGAGCTTAATCTTCTCTGTTGTCTTATTGCGAAGAAAGCAGGTAACTGCCACACAATAGCAAGAGTACGTAATCCGATCTATAAAAAAGAGATCAATTTCATCAAAGAAGAACTTGGTCTTTCAATGGTAATCAATCCCGAGGAAGCAGCGGCGGGAGAAGCGGACAGACTTCTTAAGTTCCCGTCGGCTACGAAGGTTGAGACTTTTTCAAGGGGAAGAGCGGAGCTCGTAAAGTTCATCGTTACCAAGAACCTCAGAATCTGCGATAAGGCTCTGAGAGATATCCCTGACGACCTCAAGAAGCAGGTTATTATTTCTGTTGTATCACGTGACAATGAAGTATTTATCCCGGACGGTAACTTTATATTAAGGGCCGGAGATGAGATAACAATTTTTGGATCGAGCAGAAACACACTTACATTCTTTAGAAAGCTCGGACTTCCGACTGCGAAGGTTCCGTCAACTATAATCGTCGGCGGCGGAGAGACAGGTTTTTATCTGGCAAAAGAGCTTATCTCTATAGGAATCAAAGTTACTCTTTTTGAAAAAGATGCATCAAGATGCAAGGAGCTTTCGGAGCTTCTTCCTCAGGCACTTATAATAAACGGCGACGGAACGGATAAGGATATGCTTCTTGAAGAAGGCATCACTTCCGTCGGTTCTTTTGTAGCGCTCACAAACCTTGATGAAGAGAATATCATGCTCTCAATGTACGTTAAGAGCATAAATCCCAAGGCTAAGATTATTACTAAGGTTCACAGAGTAAATTACGGGGATATAATCGGTTCGCTTGATATAGGAAGTGTCATTTATCCCAAGAATATTACCGCTGACAGGATAGTTCAGTTTGTAAGAGGTATGTCAGCTTCCAAGGACAGTAATATTGAGACATTGTACAAACTTAATGATGAGCGCGTTGAGGCACTTGAGTTTATCGTAAGAAAGGGAAGTCCCGTAATCGATGTTCCTCTTGCACAGCTCAATCTTAAGAAGGGCATTCTTATAGCCTGCATAAATCACTACGGAGAGATACTGTCTCCTACAGGTGCGAGTGTGATCAAGGACAGAGACTCCGTGATCGTTGTTACAACGCATACAGGATTAAAAGACATAAATGATATTTTGGAGAACTAAAAAATGAATTATTCAATGATCAGATACATTCTCTTTAGGCTTATGAGAGTAATGGGATGTCTGTTTATGCTACCGTTTGTAGTGGCAATTATCTATAAGGAATATGACAGCGCGGTGTCTTTTCTGGTACTTGCGGCGGCCTGCTCACTTATAGGTGTCATAGGCTCGTTAAAAAAGCCTGCAAACAAGGTTATCTATGCAAAAGAGGGCTTTTCTATCACGGCCGTTGCTTGGATACTTATGAGTCTTTTGGGAGCGGTTCCCTTTGTTATTACAGGAACCATTCCAAGTTACGTTGACGCTGTGTTTGAGACGATATCAGGTCTTACGACCACAGGAGGAAGTATTCTTACAACTCTTGACGGGATAGAGTACAGCGTACAGTTCTGGAGAACATTTACACACTGGATCGGAGGAATGGGAGTTCTGGTATTCCTTCTTGCAATCGTTCCGATGGCGGACGGATACAGTATGCACCTTATGCGTGCGGAGAGCCCGGGACCCGTTGTAGGTAAGATCGTTCCCAAGGTAAAAGATACCGCTAAGATTCTTTACCTTATTTATTTTGGAATCACCGTTGTTGAGATCATATGTCTGTTTCTTTCGGGAATGCCGCTTTATGATGCGATAACGATTTCTTTTTCAACTGTCGGAACGGGTGGATTTGCCGTTAACAATGCAGGTGTCGGCGGATACTCTGTGTTGAGCCAGGCCATAATCATTGTATTCATGGCACTTTGCGGAGTAAACTTTACCGTTTACTATTTCCTTTTAAACAGGAAGCCCAAAGAGGCTTTTGCCATAGATGAAGTAAAATTCTACTTTGGAACAATGTTCCTTGCAGCAGCACTTATTGCTGTGAATATATACAGGGCGGGAATTCTTGATAATGCAGGGCTTTCGTTCCACCATTCGCTTTTTGCGGTTGTTTCCGTTATGACTACGACAGGATTTGGAACACTCGACTTTGATAAATGGCCGATGTTTTCAAAGATGATCCTGTGTATTCTTTCACTTGTCGGAGCCTGCGCGGGTTCAACAGGTGGTGGATTCAAGTTCTCAAGAGCGATCATTGTAGTAAGAAACTTTAGGAATGAGCTTAATTTCATAGTTCATCCGAAAGCTATAAAGAGAGTTTACATGGACGGACACACGGTTGAAGGAACTACGGTTAAGTCGGTTTCTGCATATCTTGGCCTATATGTTATGACATTTATTGCTTCGACAATAGTGGTTGCACTCGATAATTTTGATTTCCAGACGACGGTTACTTCGGTTGCGGCTACGCTCAACAATATAGGACCGGGACTTGGAATGGTAGGACCTATGGGTAATTATTCAGAGTTCTCTGTTTTGTCCAAAATAGTCCTTATGTTTGATATGCTTGCCGGAAGACTTGAGTTGTTACCGATATTTATAATCATGAAACCCAAAACATGGCGTAGATAAGCCATTTTCAAGAAATTGAATAAAATTTGCAATATTTTTGAAAAAATCTATTGGAATTTGTGTCCAAATTGTGATAAACTTTAGTTTATTCTGTGAAATAATAGTTAAAAAAGAATAAAGTTTATTTTGAGGTGAAGATGAAAAGAGCAAGGTGGGTAGTTATTGTTCTTGCTGTGGTATTTGTTGTCGCTTTGTCTGTCGTTAGCATTCATATTTACAGAAGGCACGGCTCTAATCAGCAGACAGCTGATAATGAAGATGCATACTATGCCGCAGAAGAGACACTTCTTAAGTATTTGGGCGTTGATAATAAAGAGGATGATTCTTCCGATAGTGACGAGGAAATAGTTGCAGATCTGACGGCGAACAGCAGGTTTACCCAGAGGGTGACTGTTAAAGACGATAATGATGAGATACTCCCGTACAGCGGAACGATAACTAAAGATCCGGAATCGTTTTATCCGGGAACATATGAGATATCATTTAATCAAGAAATTTTGCCAAAAGAGGTAACGGTTGAAGTTGAGATGGATGTGTTAAAGGGCGATGAGGTCTACATACTTACGGGAGATAAGGATTCAGGTTACACGGAGTATGCGGTTGTAACCGTGGATAAGTACAATACCGTAAGATTTTCAACGGAAACGTTGCAGACATATACTTTGTCTACAACAAATATTGCCGCAGCACAGGAAGCTATGGCAGGCATTGTAGGGGATTGAATCAGTTTGAAAGTGCGCCGGCGATAAGAAGCGTGGTCACATATAAGATGATGAGATGAACAGGGTAAAAAGCGTAGAGCAGATATTTATATTTGCCAAGCTTTTTGCCTTGTTTTTGATTATAAAGAAATATTAGGATAAAGGCTGGAAAACTTTGCCATTCAGTGCTGTATGAAGCGATAACAATATATGCGGCGAGTATGTTTAAAGGAAAGATCGGTCTGAAGAAGCAGAATATTACTGCAAGGAAGATTCCGTAGCATTTGTAGTCGCTTTGCATAAAAGATGCAGCGGCAGATGTTATCAGAATTATTATGATGCTTGCGAACATTGCATATGTGGTATTCAGATTTTTTTTATGAAAATAATTACTTACGGCATCTACGCCGCATAGCGTGATAAGGGCAAGAAAAAGCGTTATGAATACATTGCTGTTTTCAAGATCTATTTTCCCGTAAAAAGCATAGTCATAGGGGAGCTCAGATATCAAAGCAAAAATTAGCAGGCTTGCAGCATATTTTAGTCTGTTTGAAGTATGTATGAAACCTTCCGTGATTAGAAAGATAAAGATAGGGAAGGATGTTCTTCCGATAAATCTCAGTGCCTTATATATTGTATTAAGGGTGTCAAAAGACATCCCCACAGGTAAAATGTCATCTTCTACAAGTGGGGCAATCACAGCGGCTCCTATGTGGTCTATAAGCATAGTCACAAGAGCTATCATTTTAAGCGTGTTTCCTGAGATTTTACGAAAATCTGCAAATTTATCCATTAGTCTAAGCTCCGTTATGTCAGATTGCGATAGGAATGTCTTTGAGCTGTTCTCCGGCAACTTCGTAGTTTTCGAGTGACACATCATTTCTGGTAAATTTATAGAAATCCTTTATATCCGGATTTAATGTAAACTTCGGCGCGGGAAGAGGAGTGCGCTTGATGAGCTCTTTTACAAGCGGAATGTGTCTGTCGTAAATATGGGCATCGGCTATCACGTGAACCAGTTCTCCCACGTTCATATCACATACCTGAGCCAGCATATGGACAAGGACCGCATACTGTACGACATTCCAGTTGTTTGCGGCAAGCACGTCCTGCGAGCGCTGGTTGAGTACGGCATTTAGCGTAAGTCTGTCTTCGCCTTTTTTCTGCGTGACATTATAAGTTACGCTGTAGGCACAAGGATACAGGTTCATCTCGTGAAGATCTGAAAACATGTATGTGTTGGTCATGATACGTCTGCTGAAAGGATTGTTCTTAAGATCGTAGATGACTCTGTCGATCTGGTCAAACTCGCCTTCTTTGTATATACTCTTTTGAGCAATCTGATAGCCGTAGGCTTTTCCGATAGAGCCTGTTTCATCAGCCCATTCGTCCCAGATATGACTGTGAAGATCGTTTATATTGTTACTCTTTTGCTGATAAATCCAAAGTATCTCGTCGGTAGCACTCTTAAGTGCTGTCTTTCTGAGCGTCATTATTGGAAATTCTTTTGAAAGGTCGTATCTGTTTACGACACCAAATTTCTTTATAGTATAGGCAGAAGTACCGTCCGGCCAGTGTGGGCGCACTTTTTCACCTTCTGTTGATGTTCCGTTCTCCATGATATCTTTGCACATGGAAATAAAAATTTCATCGGCTTTTGACATACCGTTCCTCCTGAATTTATATGATTACTTTCCCCATTTGTCGCACAATGCGATTATCTGGTCCGCAAATTTTGCTTTGTCTTTGTTTGTCATACCTTCGCTCTTTGCGATTATGCCGACAAGCCTTGCTCCGGCTGCCTTGAGTCTTGCGTAGACATCGGATACGAGAGTGGCCTCTTTGCTCTTTTTGGGAACAGGGACGGCTTCTTTTATGAAGGTTCCTGACACAAGGTCAAACTCTGTTCCGCTGTAAGGCGCGTAGGCATCAAAACCGTAATCGTCTCTGAGAAGTTTGGCAAAAGAGCTGCAGACGCTGTCTTCACCGTGCACGACGAAAACTTTTTTGGGGCGCTTTTCGTTAAAGCCGTTTATCCATTCGATAAGTCCGTTTTTATCTGCGTGTCCCGAGAGTCCTTCAAGTTTGCAGATATCGGCTTTGACATCTACGGTTTCGCCAAAGAGCTTTATCTGCTCGGCGCCGTCGATTATTGCCCTTCCCGTAGTGCCTACGGATTGATATCCGACGAAAAGAACGGTACATTCTTCTCTCCAGAGATTGTGCTTTAAGTGGTGTCTTATACGGCCTGCTTCGCACATGCCTGATGCCGAGATTATTACCTTCGGCTCGGAATCTTCGTTTATGGCTCTTGATTCTTCGGTCGTGATGGCAAGATTAAGCCCCGGAAAAGTTATGGGATTTATCCTGCGTTTAACAAGCTCCATAGCCTCTTCATCGTAACATTCATAGCGGTTTTCGTTAAATATCTCGGTTGCTTCGACCGCAAGCGGACTGTCCACAAATACCGGGAAATCGGGAAGAGACTTTACGAGTCTGTCCTTTTTTATCTTCCTGATAAAGTAGAGCATTTCCTGAGTTCTTCCGACGGCAAAAGAGGGGATGACAACATTTCCGCCTCTTGCAAAAGTTCTGTCGAGAATCTCCGACAGTTCTTTTATATAATCAGGTCTTTCCGTAGAGTGAACCCTGTCTCCGTAGGTCGATTCCATGAGGACATAGTCTGCCGAAGCGGTAAACTCGGGATCTTTGATAAGCGGCTGGGCTTTATTTCCGATATCGCCTGAAAAGACAATTTTTTTGCTGATATTTTTTTCCGTGATCCAAACTTCAATGCTGGCCGAGCCGAGAAGGTGACCGATGTCGGTGAAGCGTATCTTTATTCCGTCGCAGACAGTGATCTCATCGCCATATTTGCACGGAATAAAAGACTTTATCGTCTTTTCCGCATCTTCCATGGAATATGAAGGCTCAATCTGCGTTATATCTTTGTTTCGTTTGGCTTTTCTGTTGCGCCATTCGGCTTCCTGCATCTGGATATGAGCGCAGTCTCTGAGCATTATGTTGCACAGATCGCAGGTCGCGTCGGTTGAAAATATTTTTCCCCTGAAACCTTTGGAGTATAAAAGAGGAAGATTACCCGAATGATCCACATGAGCGTGGGTGAGAAATACATAATCAATCTCGGGTGCCGAAACCGGAATCGGGACATTCTCAAAATAATCTTTGCCCTGTTCCATTCCATAATCTATAAGAATATTTTTTCCACAAGCGGAAAGTAAATGGCAACTGCCCGTAACTTCGTGGTCAGCACCTATAAAGGTAAGTTTCATGGCGTTTCCCCCTTTTCATTTAGCATATCATAATTTCTTTGTGGAAAAAATAGCCGATATTTGGTAAAATAATTGCATTGACTTAATTAGCTAAGAAAAAATTGGGAGATGTTTACTATGAAAAAAAGGGAAAAATTTATTGCGATTGCAATGTGCACAGCTATGGCTTTTTCCGTTGTAGCTTGTGGAAAAGATAAGGGAGCTGACGATTCTTCACTTTCTGTTTCGGTTGAAGATGTTGCAGTAGAGGCTTCTTCAGAAGCTTCTTCAGAAGAAGCGGAGAACTTTGAGGTTCCGGAAGGAATGTACCTCAGTGAGATCACAGGTGAACCTATAAGTGAAGAACTCAAGGATCAGCGTCCCGTTGCGGTTATGGTAGATAATGAGAAGACAGCTCTTCCTCATTTTGGAACATCAGAGGCTGATGTTGTCTACGAGCTTATGAACAGTACACAGAATGACAGAATTACCAGACTTATGTGTATCGTTAAGGACTGGGATAAGATTGAACAGATGGGAAGCGTAAGAAGTACACGTCCTACAAATATCCTTCTTGCAGGTGAGTGGAATGCGGTACTTTGCCATGACGGCGGTCCTTTCTACATTGATGAGTATCTGAAGAACCCTTGGGCTCAGCACTTCTCAGGAACATTCCAGAGAGTAAAGAACGGAAAGCCCAGAGAATTTACAGAGTATGTTTGCAAGGGAGACCTTGATAAGAACTTCTCAAGTAAGTCTTCAGATCCTGAGTATTCAAAGAATTATACACAGTATAAGAATGAAGGAAGTCACTTCAACTTTGCTCCTTACGGCAAAGAAGTAGATCTTACAAAGGTTTATGAGAGGACTTATCCCGCAACAGAGATTTCACTTCCTTTCTGGCACAATACTTCAACACTTAAGTATAATGACGAGACTAAGGAATATGAGTACTATGAGTACGGTTCACGTCACGAGGACGGAGAGGATAACGAGCCTCTCAGCTTCAAGAATGTACTCATTCAGAAATGTGATTTCCATCAGTATGATGAGCACGGTTATCTTATTTATAACTGTATCGCAGCAGGACAGCCTGGATGGTACATTACAAACGGCGTTGCCAAAGATATTACTTGGGTAAAAGATGGCGATAATCATGTAACCAAGTATTATGATGAAAATGGTAAAGAGATTCAGATCAACACAGGTAAGACATATATCACACTTGTTCCGGCTGATACATGGGATTCACTTACTGTAAAGTAATAAATTAAAAAAACTATGAGGGCTGCAATGAATATGTTGCAGCCCTTTACTGTATTGTAGGAGGAAAATATGAAAGCAATAGTAGCAGTTGATAAAAATTGGGCCATAGGATATCAGGGACGTCTTTTGGTAAGTATAAGAGCAGATCAGCAGAATTTTAAGAATTTAACAATGGGAAAAACTATCGTATATGGAAGGAAAACTCTTGAGACGTTTCCTCGAAAAGCCGTTCTTCCCGGAAGAAACAATATTATTCTTTCTACAAAGGAGGATTATGAAGTAAAGGATGCCGTTGTGGCGCACAATAAGGAAGAGCTTTATGAGCTTATAAAAGATATTCCTTCCGATGATATATTTATCATTGGCGGAACAAGCGTGTATAATGAATTTATTGATGAGTGCGATACGGCTATTGTCACTTTTATCGATAAGGAATATCAGGCAGACAGTTTTTTTCCAAATCTTGATGAAAATCCTGACTGGGAGCTTGTCGATGAGAGTGAGGAACAGGTTTATTTCGACATAACATATACATACAGGACATACAAAAAGAAATAAAAGTGTTAATGGGGTGAGACGCCTATGGAGAAAAGAGTTCTTATTTTGATAAATAAAACTGCGGGGGTTGGAAAAGCAGGAAATTATACTATGGATATTGTGACGAGGTTTGCAAAGGCAGGATATGAGCCGGTTGTGTTTCCTATTTTGCCTGAGGATGGTATAACCTCGGAATCTATCATATATCAGTATGACGGCAGGGTAGATGCCATACTGTGCAGCGGCGGCGACGGTACGCTTAATCATGTGGTCAATTCAATAATGCGGATGAAGAACAAACCTGTTTTGTCATATATCCCTGCGGGAAGCACCAATGATTTTGCCAAAGGTCTTGGAATACCCGGAGTGAGAGCAAGAGCTATCGAGGCAGCGGTAGACGGAAAACCGTTCAGTTACGATGTGGGAAAGATGAATGGCACGTATTTTAATTATGTTGCGGCATTCGGAGCTTTTTCGAAAGTGAGTTATGCAACGGATCAGGAGTTAAAAAATGTTCTTGGCTACGCGGCATACATACTCAGTGCCATCGCTGAACTTCCGCAGAACATCGGATACAGCTGCCACATGGAGATTGAGGCTGACGGCGTAAAAGAAAGCGGTGATTATGTCTTTGGAGCAGTGAGCAATTCATCGTCTGTTGCGGGAATGACTCTTTTTGGAGATGAGCTGATACAGCAGGATGACGGACAGATGGAGCTTATTCTTATCCATGCACCAAAGAATCTTGTTGAATTTAATTCAATAATTTCCGCACTTGCGATGAAATCACCGGATAATCCGTATCTTACATACAAGCAGGTTAAGCATGTTACATTCAAAGCTACGGAAGATGTAGAGTGGACGCTTGACGGTGAATTTGGCGGATCGTATAAGGAGACGGATGTATCTGTCATAGAGAAGGCTATAACTATACGGACAAAGTATACATAAGGAAGATGTGGTGACAGGGGGACGGAGCAGTTGACACCTCGTACTGAGGTGTCAAATGCTCCGTCCCCCTGTCACCAAATGCTCCGTCCCCCTGTCACCAAATGCTCCGTCCCCCTGTCACCAAATGCTCCGTCCCCCTGTCACCACCGTCTCCCTGTCTGCTCCCCCTGTAACCAATTCAAAAAAAGGGAAACGCTGATGATTCAGTGTTTCCCTTTCTGAAAAAGAGGGTGTGGTTATCTATAGAATACTTCACCGAGTTTAAGATCTCTCTTAAACGACGGTATGGAAGTGTTCTTATCAATTATTACGGCTTCAATCCCCATCATTTCAGCCCAATCGGCCATCTGATCTGCGGTAAGGTCATAGGAGAATGCTGTGTGGTGTGCGCCGCCTGCAAGTATCCATGCTTCGGCTCCTGTGTAAAGATCCGGATAAGGTGTCCAATAAGCAGTTGCAACCGGAAGGTTAGGCATGGGCTTTTCTGTCTTTTTACATTCAACTTCGTTGATGATAAGGCGGAATCTGTTGCCGAGGTCTATAAGTGATGTGGCAATACCTTTGCCTTCTTTTGAAGTAAATACAAGCCTTGCGGGATCTTCTCTGTCACCCATTGAAAGCGGTTTAACCCTGATGCTGATAGGACCGTCTGCGATAGTCGGGCATATCTCAAGCATATGGGCTTCAAGTATTCCTTCTTTTCCCCTTACAAGGTTATATGTATAGTCTTCAAGCATTGAAGTGCCCTTTGCATCTTTCATGCCGGAAGTCATTATCTTCATAAGGCGTACCATTGCCGCAACTTTCCAGTCGCCCTCTGCGCCAAAGCCGTAGCCTTTTTCCATGAGCCTCTGGATTGCAAGTCCGGGAAGCTGGCCGAGTGAGCCGAGGTCGCCGAAGTGTGTAACGATTGCCTGATAGTTCTTTTCCTCAAGAAATCTTTCAAAGCCAAGCTCAATCTGAGCCTGAACGGCAACGTGTTTCTTGAATTCCTCGGGATCTCTTCCGTCAAGGATGATCTCGTATTTGTCATAATACTCATCGAGAAGAGCGTTTACGTCGGAAGCACTCACGGATGCGACACTGTCTGCAATCTCATTTACAGGATATGTGTCGACTTCCCAGCCGAATTTGATCTGAGCTTCGACCTTATCGCCCTCGGTAACGGCAACGTTTCTCATGTTGTCGGCAACACGCATTACTCTGATGTGACTTGATTCCATAACGCCGACAGCGGTTCTCATCCAGGATGCAATCCTGTTTCTTACTTCGTTGTCTTTCCAATAGCCTGCGATAACTTTGCGCTCGATGCCCATTCTGCTTACGATGTGTCCATATTCCCTGTCACCGTGTGCAGCCTGGTTTTCGTTCATGAAATCCATATCGATGGTATCGTAAGGAATTTCTTCATTGTACTGAGTGTGCAAGTGTAAGAGAGGCTTTCTGTATTCCTGAAGACCGAGAATCCATGATTTTGCGGGTGAAAACGTGTGCATCCAAGTGATCACACCTGCGCAAGTCTCATCGGCATTCGCCTCGTTGAAAGTCTGTCTGATAAGTTGATTTGTTATAAGAACAGGTTTCCAGACAACTTCGAACGGAAGTATGCCTGACTTGTTGAGCTCTTCAACAATCTCTTTTGAATGATTCGCAACATGTCTCAGGACTTCATCCCCATAAAGATCCTGAGAACCTGTGCAGAACCAGAACTTGTACGTTTTTGTTTGAATCATATGTAACCCTCCTTAATATATAGCGTTTACCCCATGTATTGCTTTCCCTTCTCACAAAAAAGACAATACGTTTATAATATGATTTTCAAACTTGTACGTACGAGTGGTCAAGTTGTAAACTTTGATTCCAAGAAAAAAATAATTAGATCAGTGTTTTCCTAAATAGCCCTGTTTTTACAGGAGTTTCCGGTGATGAGCTTAGGTTCGATGACAATCTTTTTGTCAACTTCCTCGCCGTGGATCATCTTTAGCAGGGCTTCTGCGGCAATTTTGCCGAGTTCTTGCTGAGGGTGAACTATGGTCGTAAGGGTAATATCAGTGTTAGTCGATGTTTGCGAGTTGTCATAACCTGTAATTGAGATATCTTCGGGGACTTTAAGCCCGAGTTCGCGGATGGCCTTGATAAGGTGAAAGGCTATCTGGTCATTGTAGGCAACGATCGCATCAACTTTTTTGCCGCTTCGTATCATTTTCTGAAGAGTTGTATATGGGTGAACGGCGCGGTCTTCCGTATAGAACCAGATGACATTCTCCGGATCGTAGGCGATGCCTTCTTTTGCGAGAGCTTTGGCGTAGCCTTTGTGCCTGTTTTGTCCCTGTGTATCGTCGCTTTTAAATACGCCGAGGATGTTCCTGTGCCCGAGCTTTATCAGGTGTTCGGTCAGAAGGTATGCGCCCTTTTCATCGTCCATTATCACGTGCGGCTTATCCTCCATGACAGAGTACGCACCCTGAATGAAGATGTAGGGGATGCCGTAGGAATCAAGCCTGTCATACAGATATTTGTGCTTGCAAAAGACATTGCTCTTACTGGGCTCTATTATTATTCCGTCGATGTTTTTTTCAATAAGATTTTCAAGACATTGTATTTCTCTTGTCCTTGAGTTGTTGGTATTTTTAAGAACAATGCTGTATCCGTTTTCTGAAAGAACGGAATCGATACCGCTTATGACCTTCGGAAAAATGTAGTCCGAAAGATATGTCATCACAACGGCGATATCCTTTGAGTCCTTTTTGAATCTTGATGCATCCGAGCAGAATGTTCCACTTCCTTGAACTGCGTACACGAAACCTTCGTTTATCAGGTTTGAGATTGCCTTTCTGACTGTCTGGCGGCTAACGCCATACTTTGCGGTAAGTACATTTTCGGACGGCATTTTTTCTCCGGGTTTAATCTGTTCTTCTAAGATAAGTTGCTTTAGTTCTTCCTCTATCTGCTGATATTTAAGCGAAGCTGATTTTTTATTATTCATGTGAAAGTTCTCCTTATTGTCAGTGAACTATAATTTTTTGGTTGTAAATACATATATAAGTCATAAGTGTGGGGGAGTCAAGGAGGGAGAGAAAGGGTGGTGACATGGGGACGGAGCAGACAGGGGGAGGGTGGTGACAGGGGGACGGAGCAGGTGACACCTCGGTACGAGGTGTCACCTGCTCCGTCCCCCTGTCACCACCCTCCCCCTGTCTGCTCCGTCCCCATGTCACCACCGTCACCTCCCCCTTGCCTTGTTGCACTGTGGCAGTGGTTTTGGTAAACTTCGAATAGTGTAGGAAGGAACATGAAAACGAAATGTTTTTGTATGAGAAAAAGAACCATAAAAAAGACGGACATGAATATATTGCGATAACCGGATATGAAGGAGCTGTCAGGAAACTTGCGGTACCGGCGGAGATTGACGGTATTGCTGTTGAGGAAATAGGAAATCATTCTTTTTCGGGAAGAGATGATATTGAAAGCGTACAACTTCCCGAAAGTATAAAGACTGTCTACGGCTTTGCTTTTCATAATTGCAAGTCACTCAAAGAGATAAGTGTATACGACGGCATAATCGATTACTACGACGGCGTTCTCAGGCAGTGCGACAGTCTTAGGAATATAGATGTGACCATAAACAACGGAAGATATGAGATAATACGAAACTTTCTTGCAGATGTGGACGGGACGCTGAACTTCAGGATAAAAATTCTTAAGGAGAACGGGAGTATAGAAGAAGCTCTTTTGACCTTCCCTGAATATCTGTATGATTTCAATGAAAATACCATGGCAAGGACAATACAGTTCTCAATTGGCGGCTCGGGATATGCGTACAGAGAGTGTGTTGACAGGACATTCATCAATTTCAGGGAGTACGACAAGCTCTTTGAGAAGGCGAAAATAGACGGCAAGGAAATTGCAGAAGATATCGCGTTGGGACGACTTCTTTATCCATATGAGCTCGCGGAAGGTTACAGAGAAAAATATGAAGACTATGTTTCCGTCAATTTTGGAAGCATTTTTGGCAGGATGATAGAAGGTGCATCGGAGACGGAAGAGGAGCTTGAGTATGTCGGTAAACTTCTTGATTACAGGACATCCGATGAAAAAGCTCTTTTCCTCGATGAACATATAGAAGAGGGGATAAAGAGGGCTACCGATGCAGGAAAGACGCTGCTTTGCGCGGTTATTATCGAACGCAGCAAAAGGCAGAGCGGTAGCTTTGAGGAATTTAATCTTTTGTAAACAGCGGAGGATGATATGAAAAAAGAAAACTCCGGAAGTGCGAAAAGAAGGGAACTTGAGGCGGTTGGTGTAAAAGCGCTTGAGGCGTCAAGAACGGAACTGTACATCGCAATGAGATTTATGGGCGCGGCGCTTATGAGCCTTAAGTATGAGATGGATCTTTCGACCGTGACCGTAGGTACCGATGCGGTGAATATCAGATATAACCCTTCGTATATATTAAAGCTCTTTATCGAGGAGCCGGGGAAGCTTAACAGAACGTATCTTCACATGATAATTCACTGCATTTTCAGGCATATGTACACATCGGCGTTTTATGAGGATGAGAGGCTGTTTGATCTGTGCGCGGATATCGTTGTCGAGTCGATTCTTGACGGCATGGATTATCCCTGCATATACAGAGTTACGTCGGATTACAGGGACAGGATGTACGCGCGGCTTGAGGATGAGCTGAAGGTCCTTACCGTGGAGAAGTTATACAGATTTTTTTCCACAGAGGGAAAAGAGCTTACGATAGATGAACTTGAGCGGGCAGAGCGCGAGTTTAAGCTGGACGATCATAGTTTTTTCAGAAGGATTCCGAAGGACGATCCGGAAAAAGAAAACGACGAAGATGAGAAAATTAAGGAAAAACTGATAAGTCCGCTTGTTTTAAGGGAAATAAAAGATAAAGAAAAAGACTGGGAGAAAGAGGCAAAGCGCCTTCAGAGCGAGATAGACGCGCTTTCGAGCAGGGCTTCCGACAAGGCCGGCAAGCTCTCTTTTCTCTTGCAGATACAGAATACATCAAGGACGGATTACCGCGAATTCCTGAAAAGATTTATGATACTTCGGGAAGAGGGCGGCATCGACATGGATACTTTCGATTACGGGATGTATTCATATGGGATGATGCATTATGGCAATATGCCGCTCATTGAAGAGAATGAGTTCAGGGAAGTTAAGCGGTTAAAAGAGCTTGTGATCGCGGTTGATACTTCCGCATCCTGCACAGATACGCTGCTTGAAGGGTTTCTGAGAGAGGCTGCGAAGATTCTTTTGGATAGAGAGAGCTTTTTTCAAAAGATCAAAGTTCATCTGATCGAGTGCGATGACAGGGTGCAGAAGGATGAGATTATTGAATCTGTCGATGATATGGAGAGCCGAATTGGAAAGATTACGGTGGAAGGCGGATTTGGAACGGACTTTAGGCCGGTGTTTGAATATGTAGAGAGCCTGCGGGAGAAAGGCGAGTTTGAGAATCTAAAGGGGCTTATCTATTTTACCGACGGGTACGGAGAATATCCGGAAAAGAGCCCTGACTACGATGTTGCATTTGCATTTCCGAAAGACGGAGATATCGATGATACCAAGGTGCCGGAGTGGGCGCTGAAGCTCTATGTTTAATGAAGGACAACTACGACACAAAAGATGAGGAATTGACCATGAATATAAATGAAGCAAAAGATGAAGTGAAAAATGCCGTGAGGGCATATCTTACAAAAGATGAGAGCGGGCAGTACGAGATTCCCGTAAACAGGCAAAGGCCGGTTCTTCTTATGGGACCTCCCGGAATAGGCAAGACGGCGATCATGGAGCAGATAGCGTGGGAACTCGGGATAGGTCTTGTGTCCTATACGATAACTCATCACACAAGGCAGAGTGCGATCGGACTTCCGATGATCTCGGAGAAAGAGTACGGCGGCAGGAAATATTCCGTGACAGAATATACCATGAGCGAGATAATAGCGGCTGTTTACGATCAGATAGAGAAGTCGGGGGTAAAAGAGGGAATTCTTTTCCTCGATGAGATTAACTGCGTATCTGAGACACTTGCGCCTACGATGCTTCAGTTCCTGCAGTATAAGACTTTCGGAACGCATAAGCTTCCTGACGGATATATAATCGTAACTGCAGGAAATCCTGCAAAATATAACAAGTCGGTCAGAGATTTCGATATCGTAACCCTGGACAGAGTGCGTCAGATCAACATTGAAGAGGATTTTGAGGCATGGAAGGAATATGCCTACAAGGCGGGAGTTCATGGCGCAATTCTCGCATATCTTGAGATTAAAAAAGATAATTTCTACAACATCAGGACTGAGCTTGAGAAAAGAAGCTTTGTCACGGCCAGAGGTTGGGAGGATCTGTCGAGAGTTATCAAGGTTCATGAGAAGCTAGGGATTGAAGTCGATGAAAATCTTGTCGGACAGTACATTCAGAATGCGGATATTGCTTCCGATTTTGCCACGTACCATGAGCTTTATCACAGATACAGAGAACTTTATAAGATTCCCAAGATCCTTGAGGGAGAGGCGTTTGAAGACAGGGATGCTCTTCGTAACGGAAGCTTTGATGAGAAGCTTAGTATTATCGGACTTCTTGTCGATAAGCTGATGGAAGAGTTTAGGGACTATGCGAAAGATCAGGCGGTTCAGAAGGATCTTTTCGGAATCATGAAAGAGTTTCTTGGCTACTGTGAAAAGAATGCCTCAAAGGCCGATGCTGCCTCTGAATATCTGCTGTCTAAAGCGGATGAGGAACTTGAGAAACTGGAAAAAGACGTTGAAGCAGGAATGGTGAGCCGCGACGATGAGAAATATAGAAGGATTGCGGCAGCAGAACTAAAGAACTGTGCGGAGATCATTGCAAAAGACTGCGATAAGGATCCTGTCGCAGTGGTAAAAGAGTGGTTCAACAGCCGCGAGCTTGCAAGGAAAAACGCAAGTGAAGAAGCCGGAAGGCATCTTACGAACAGCCTTGAATTCATAAATCGCGTATTTGGAGATGAGGAGTCTCTTTCGGGAAGCCAGGAGATGGTCATCTTCCTCACCGAGCTTTCAAATGCTTACTACAGCCTTAAGTTTGTGCGCGAGACGGGGAACGAAGCCTATTACAAATACAATAAGATACTGCTTTTGAATGACAGGAGGCAGGAGCTTAATGAGGAGATTCGGAAGGTTGTGTACGAGCTGCAATGAACGGTTGTTTAAGCTGAAATAAGCGTGAAGTTTTAGTGGTTTATTATAAATTGATATAGTAAGATAGAATACATAACAGTGTTTTTGCGATAATAACTGCATGATAAATCACATAAGGAGGCCGCGATGTTTTTTAAGAAAATAAGAGATAATGACGCCTTGCTCGACGCTATACAAGGCGGAAGCGTAGACAATGTCCTAAAGGGCGGGAAATTGATAAGCAATCATGAGGCCGTTTCTGAAAGTGAAAAAGAAGCAATTCAGAGGATAAATGATAATGTTTCCGAAATAATGGAATATGCAAATGGTGAGACTGCGAAGCTTAATATGGTCAATGAAATAATACATTCCGGAATGTGGGAGATGTATTTTGATCCTGATAGCGGCGAGATCAATAGAGTTAATTGGAGTAACGAATTCCGAAGAATGATAGGCTATAAAGACAGATCTGATTTTCCGGATACATTGGATGCGTGGACGGGCAAATTGCATCCTGATGATAAAGATATGGTTCTTTCGGAGTTTAATGCTACTTTGGCGGATAAGTCCAACAGAAAGAAGTACGATGTCGATTACCGTTTAAAGACAAAGGACGGCTCCTACAGGTGGTTTCGCGCAGCCGGGAATCTTTCAAGGAAGCCAAACGGCGTACCTGAGATATTTATAGGAATCTTTATTGATATAACGGAGCAAATCGAACAGAAGAGACAGTTGGAACTTGAGACTCAACGTCACGATGCCATCGACAATACGTTGTCTGAGGGTAGTTGGAGTATGAATGTTATCGGCAGAAATCCATCCAATCCGGACAATCCTTTTTGGTGGAGCCGGCAATTCAGGCATCTTCTTGGATATCAGGATGAAAGAGATTTTCCGAATGTACTCAATTCCTGGAGTGACAGTCTTCATCCGGAAGACAAACAGGCGGCATTGGATGCGTTTAATAAGCATGTCAATGATTATTCAGGTCGCACACCTTTTGATATTGAATACAGATTGAGAAAAAAGGACGGTTCCTACAGGTGGTTTAAGGCTGTTGGCACGACCGTAAGGGAGAGTGACGGAACTCCGATAGTGGTTGCCGGATCGATACTGGATATTACGGATTCCAAGAAGAATAAAAAGATTGAGAGTGAGATGAGAACCAGTGTAAATAATCTCACAAATGCTCTCTCAGAAATGACCAAGACTGTCGATCAGGCAACAAAAGATATGACAGGCGTTGCCGAAAAACAGTCCGAGATCGTAAAGTCTACCGATGTGATAAATGAGTCGGTTGAAGCTTCTCTTAGGATAATTGATATTATTCAGGACATTGCCTCCGAGACTAACCTTCTTTCATTGAATGCATCAATTGAGGCTGCCAGAGCCGGAGAAGCAGGCAGGGGATTTGCCGTTGTTGCGGAAGAAGTAGGAAGACTGGCGGTTACTTCCACAAATACGAGTGAGGAAATCGCACAGACACTGAATCATATGTCCGAAACCATTAAGAGGATGGTAGATAAGACTGTGGGCATAAATGAAAACATTTCTTCACAGGGCGCAGCAATGGAAGAAATCAATGCCAACATCGAGGAACTGAGCGCAATGGCAGAGACAATCAATCAGATTTCTAAAGGATTATCCGAATGAACGGACATAGTAGTAGCTTTAGATAGTTATAATAAATATAAATGGCGCAGGTCTTTGAAACGACCTGTGCCATTGAAATAATGCGGCGTAAATGCAACGTAATTTTTTTCGTTGCATTTACGCCGCTGTTTTGATACGATACAGATGAAAACAAGGAGGAATTGTTAATGAAGGAAACAAGGACATTGGAATATAAATCTGAATTGACAAATTCTTTTTTGAAGACAGTCAGTGCCTTTTCAAATTTCGTAACGGGGAAAATACTATTTGGAATTGCTGATGATGGAACTGTTATTGGTGTAGATGATCCGGATCAGAGATGTCTTGACATTGAAAATAAGATTAATGATTTGATTTCCCCCAAACCTGATTATGTGCTTTCAATCAATAGAAAAACTAATGTAATAACATTGGAAGTTAATGAAGGAAAATATAAGCCATATCTTTACAAAGGAAAAGCATATCGTAGAAGCGATACTGCTTCTATCGAGGTTGATCAGATCGAATTGAAGCGACTTACTCTTGAAGGAAGCAACATGTATTTTGAATCATTATGTAGTGAAGAATATGATATGACATTTGCTAAACTTGAAGAAAAGCTTATTGAAAAGTTAGGGGTTACGAGAGTCACTGATGATACTCTTCGGACTTTAGGACTATATACAAAAGATGGCAAACTTAATAATGCTGCTTCGTTATTATCTGACATAAATTCTTTTCCCGGTATTGATGTTGCGCGTTTTGGTAATTCTATTGATGAAATATTGGATAGAGAAAGTTTTGTACATGTTTCAATTCTTATGCAGTATGATAATGCAATTATGATGTACCGAAGATATTATCAATACGAGCAGATTAAAGGTGTGGATAGAACTATAGTTGAAAAGATACCTGAAAAAGCTTTTCGCGAAGCTGTTGCAAATGCGTTAGTTCATAGAACATGGGATATAAGCGCGAATATTAGAATATTGATGTTTGAGGATAGAATTGAAATTTCGTCTCCCGGTGGTTTGCCAAGCGGAATAAGTGAGAATGAATATTTAGATGGTAATATTTCAACACTAAGAAATCCGGTATTGGGAAATATATTTTTTAGGCTGCATTATATTGAAATGTTTGGTACCGGGATCAAGCGAATAATAGATTCATATAGAGATTATAAAACAAAACCGAAGTTCGATATAAAAGATAATTCTATTACAGTTATATTGCCTGTTTTATCATCGACGGTATCAGTTACTTCCAATGGAAGCAAAGTGTTGGAGATACTTGGCAGTGAGTTGCGTTACAGTAGTAGTGAACTGGCAAAGAAACTGAAATGGAGTAAGGATAAAACAATAAGGATATTGAATGAGTTGGTAGATGCGGGCTATGTTGTGAAATACGGAATGGGTAGAGGAACTAAATATGGCAGTAAATAGCCTTATTCCATATTGTAATTCCCCTCATAATGGTGTATAACCATATTTATAAAAATTAAACAGACGGGAGCTTGTATTACAGGCTGAGAGGAAGGTGTGACCTTCGACCGAGAACCTGATTTGGATAATGCCAACGTAGGGATGCCTTGTAGAAATAGGAGATTTATGCGGAAGCTTACCGGACGGGAGCTTCCGCTTTTTTGATGCAAAAAAAGATGCCTCCGCCGGATGCTAAAGCACTATCGTGCATTGATTTTCAGGCCCGTCAAAAGGAGATTGATATGAAAAATCAAAAAGTATTGCTGAAAATGGTTACGCTTGCGATGTTTGTCGCACTCGGAGTTGTGATTTCTCCGATACTTCGTGTTGAGGGAATGTGCCCGATGGCGCATCTTATCAATATCACGTGCGCTGTGTTTATGGGGCCTGTGTATTCATTTACATGTGCGGTTTTGATAGGTGCCATCAGGATGGCAACAATGGGAATCCCGCCGCTTGCGCTTACGGGTGCGGTGTTTGGCGCGGCTCTTTCAGGAATCTTGTATAAGCTTTCAAAGGGCAAGATTATCGCAGCGGTTATCGGCGAGATCATCGGAACCGGAATTATCGGCGCAGTCGTATCATATCCCGTTATGACTTATCTTTGGGGCAAAACTGGGCTAACACTTTTCTTCTATGTCCCTTCATTTATCATGGGAACGCTGATAGGTGGAAGCATTGCGTACCTTCTTCTGAAGAGACTGTCCGCTACAGGAATGCTTAGAAAAATACAGGACAGTCTGAACGGCAGTGATGAAGTGGTAAGAGTAGAAAAATCTAAAACAAAAAATGATTCGAATGATATCATCGATAGTAAAACAAATAAAGCTGTTTAAGAGACGAAAAGGTCACATATATGAAAACAAACATCTGCAAACAACTAAAAGAACAATCGCCCCTAATTCACTGCATCACTAACCCAATCTCAATAATGCAGTGCGCCAATGCCGTGCTCCTTCTGGGAGCAAGACCAATCATGGCGGAGCACCCGGACGAAGTCAGAGAGATTACGGCGAGTGCGAAAGCTCTTTTGCTCAACTTCGGAAACGTGACGAGAGACAGGCTTGAAGCAATGGCAATATCGTATGACGAGGCCATGCAAAAAGAGTTGCCCGTTGTCATAGATGCGGTGGGCGTTGCATGCTCGGAGCTTCGAAGAGGCATTGTAAAAAAGATGATCTGCATAAGCAAAAGAAATCCCCAAGCGCCTATGCTCATAAAGGGCAATTACTCTGAAATCCGCGCTCTTTTTGACAACAGTTATAAGTCATCGGGCGTTGATGCAGACAAGAAGCTTACATTGGAAGAGATGATCGATATTGCAGCGAAACTAGCGCAGAACATCAATGCCATCGTTCTTGCAAGCGGAGAAAAAGATATAGTATCGGACGGCAGCAAAACGGCGGTTATCGGGAACGGAACAAAGAAACTCGGTAGCATAACAGGAACAGGATGTATGCTCGGAGCTGTGTGTGCAAGTTTTTTTGCGGCAGATACAAGTATAGATTCAATCGTGAATGCGACGGCGGCCTTTGGAATAAGCGGCGAAAACGCAGAGGGAGATATGTTCCTGATGCGACTTTTTGACGCCATCGCTGATATAAACGACGACATAATCGAAGAAAGGAAGAAAGTTACATGGCACTAGACAGAAAGCAGCTTAAGCTCTACCTTGTCACGGACAGCACGGGTAAGAGCGACGAAGAGTTTCTGAAAGCTCTTGAAGAAGCGATAGAAGGCGGCGTTACCTTTGTCCAGATAAGGGAAAAAAATAAGACGACCGCGGAGTATATAAATCTTGTGAGCAAGGCCCTTGAGGTTACGAGAAAGCATGGGGTACCGCTTATCGTTGATGACAGAGTCGATGTCGTTCTTGCAACGGGCGCGGACGGAGTGCATGTCGGAAGAGAGGATATGCCTGTTGAGACGGCAAGAAAAATCCTTGGAAAAGAAAAGATAGTAGGCGCAACGACCAAGACTGTGGAGCAGGCACTTGCAGCATATAAAGCGGGAGCGGATTATCTCGGAGTCGGAGCGATATATCCCACAACGACCAAAGTAAAAACAGTTCTTACTTCAACTGATACTTTGAATGATATCTGCAATGCGGTGCCGATTCCCGCAAATGCGATAGGCGGGCTGAATAAAGACAACCTTGGCGTACTGAAAGGTATTCCTATCGCCGGAATCTGCGTGGTTTCAGCAATTATGAAATCCGAGTCACCCAAAGAGGCGGCGCAGGGACTTATTAAAGCAATTGATGAGCTTTGATTGCATAAATGAATTACAGGAGAGGTTTTCAATGAAAGTAGTTTTATCTATAGCGGGAAGTGACAGCAGCGGCGGAGCAGGGATTCAGGCAGATCTTAAGACAATGACCGCACACAAAGTATACGGAATGACTGCGATAACGGCGCTCACAGCTCAGAACACAACAGGGGTTACGGATATTATGGAGTCAAGTCCCGAGTTTCTTGGGGAGCAGATTGAAGCTTGTTTGAGTGATATTCCGTGTGATGCTGCCAAGATAGGAATGCTTCCGTCGGCAGAGCAGGTCAAGGTTGTACACGAGAAACTTACCAAGTATAAGGTAAAAAATCTTGTCGTAGATCCTGTGATGGTCGCAACAAGCGGCAGCAGTCTTATGAAGGATTCAACAGCCGAGGTTATGGCGAGACTTCTTTTACCCATAAGCCGCGTTATAACGCCCAACATACCTGAAGCTCAGGCACTTACGGGGCTTAAGATAACATCGAGAAAAGACATGGAGAAAGCCGCGGAAGAGCTTGGAAACGAATGCGGATGCGCAGTCCTTCTAAAAGGAGGGCACAGCATAGAGGACGCGAGCGATGTCCTTTATGAAAACGGCAAAATCACATGGTTTGAGGGAAAAAGAATTGAGAGCAGCAATACTCACGGAACGGGATGCACACTCTCAAGTGCGATAGCTTCAAACCTGGCACTTGGCGAAAGCCTCGAAGATGCTATTCGAAATGCCAAAGCTTATATTTCAGATGCTATAGCGTCCGGACTTAATCTTGGCAAGGGCTCAGGACCTCTTGATCACATGGTGAATTTATGAATCGAAAATAAAAGAAAACGGGAGGATACATGGTCAAAATAAACGGAGAAGAATACCAATATGAAAACAAGCAGCTGACCGCGGTTCTTGAGGAACTTAATTACGACAAGACAAGGATCGCCGTTGAGATCAATGAAGAGATTGTTCCTAAGGTATGCTACGACGCAACTATTCTTAAGGACGGAGATACCGTGGAAGTTGTAAGCTTTGTGGGAGGCGGCTGATATGACACCGACGAGAGAGGAGTTCTACAATGCACTTATAGAGCGGCACGGAGCCGAGAATCAAAAGAAATTTGACGAGGCGACAGTGGCAATCTGTGGACTTGGCGGGCTCGGTTCAAATATATCGATATGTCTTGCAAGAGCAGGCGTTGGAAAGCTGATACTTATCGACTTTGATAAGGTTGATATATCCAATCTTCACAGGCAGCAGTACAAGGCTGCGCAGGTTGGCATACCGAAGACACAAGCTCTTTCGGATAATCTGAAAGAAATAAATCCATATATAACCATCGAGACGCACAACACGAAGGTCACGGAAGAAAATGTCATAGAACTTACAAAAGATGCGGATATAGTGTGCGAGGCATTTGATAAGGCAGAGAACAAAGCAATGCTTGTAAATGCGATACTTGAAAATGCTCCCGAAAAGTATCTTGTATCAAGTTCGGGAATGGCGGGCTTTGGAAGTGCCAATCTTATCAAGACAAAAAAGATCTCGAAAAAGTTCTTTTTATCGGGAGATTCCGTTAGTGACGTTAATGACGGCATCGGACTTATTTCTTCGAGAGTTATGGCATGTGCTGCGCATGAAGCACATATGGCACTTCGCATATTGATGGGAGAAACGGAAACTTGAATGGTTTGATGAGCTGACAAGCCGGTTTTATCAGACAATGAAATATTCAGATCGGCAATATCACAGCACATCGGGTAGGAGAAGGAAAATGGCAGAAGACAAATTGATCATTGGAGGAAAAGAATTTAATTCAAGATTCATTCTTGGATCGGGAAAGTACTCGATGAAACTTATCGAGGCTGCAACACGTGATGCGGGCGCTGAGATAATCACGCTTGCAGTAAGACGAACAAATACGAAGGATGAGGAGAACATTCTGGACTTTATTCCAAAGAATGTCACACTTCTTCCAAATACGAGCGGAGCAAGAGATGCAAAAGAGGCAGTGCGTATAGCCAGACTTGCAAGAGAGCTTGGATGCGGTGATTTTGTAAAGATTGAGATCATGCGCGATACGAAATATCTTTTGCCCGACAATTATGAAACTATCAAAGCGACGGAGATACTTGCAAAAGAAGGATTTGTGGTAATGCCTTACATGTACCCGGACCTCAATGTTGCAAGAGAGCTTAAGGAAGTGGGAGCAGCGTCAATCATGCCGCTCGCATCGCCTATAGGTTCCAACAAGGGACTTGCTACAAAAGAATTTATACAGATTCTTATAGATGAGATAGATCTTCCGATAATCGTTGACGCAGGTATCGGAAGACCTTCGCAGGCCTGCGAAGCAATGGAAATGGGAGCTGCTGCGATAATGGCAAACACAGCGCTTGCGACAGCAGGAAATCTGACTCTTATGGCATCGGCATTTAAAGATGCCATTGAAGCCGGAAGAAAGGCATATCTTGCCGGAGTCGGAAGAGTTTTGACCCGCGGAGCCAGCGCATCCGATCCTTTGATAGGATTCTTGCATTAGTGATGCTGTTGTAAGATATTTCGACTTTTGTACAGAATGGACAGCAACACTAAGGAGGAAGATATGGAAAATCATTTTTTGATTGATTCGGATGAATTGTCCGAGGCAGGGCTTGAGAGAAAGCACAGGATAGAGAACGATCCTTCGTTCAGAACGGACCATATGGCTTATTTGCCCGGAATGGACGTGATCGAATCCGATGTTTGCAAGAATGTAATGGAGCACTTTGAGTCATACGATTACAGCAAATATACGGCGAAAGATGTCAGAAGAGCGCTTGATAGCGAGAGGTGTTCAATTGAAGATTTCAAGGCACTTCTTTCACCCGCGGCGGAGCCTTTCCTTGAGCAGATGGCTGAGAAAGCACAGCGCGAGACGAGCAAGCACTTTGGGAATACGGTATATCTTTTTACCCCGATATATATTGCAAATTATTGCGAGAACTACTGCGTTTACTGCGGATTCAACTGCTATAACAGGATTAAAAGAATGAAGCTGTCATACGAGCAGATTGAACACGAAATGAAGGTCATCGCAGACAGCGGAATGGAAGAAATCCTGATTCTTACGGGAGAGAGCCCCGCCAATTCGGATATTGAGTATATCGGAGAGGCATGTAAGATCGCGAGGAAGTATTTCCGAATGGTCGGAATTGAGATTTATCCCGTGAATGTTAAAGACTACAAGTATCTTCACGAGTGCGGTGTGGACTACGTCACTGTATTTCAGGAAACTTACGATACAGTCAGATATGAACAGCTGCATCTTATGGGCAACAAGAGAGTCTGGCCGTATAGGTTCGATGCACAGGAGAGGGCGCTTATGGGCGGAATGCGCGGCGTAGCTTTTTCTGCGCTTTTGGGACTTTCTGATTTCAGGAAGGACGCACTTGCTTCGGCGCTTCATGTATATTTTTTGCAAAGAAAATATCCTTATGCCGAGATGTCTTTGTCCTGTCCAAGGCTTCGCCCCATTATCAACAACGAGACCATAAATCCGCTTGATGTGGGCGAGAGACAGCTTTGCCAGATACTTTGCGCATACAGAATATTCCTGCCGTTCTGCGGAATAACGGTTTCATCGAGGGAAACGGCGGAATTTAGAAACGGCATAGTGAAGATTGCGGCAACCAAGGTTTCTGCAGGAGTTTCGACGGGAATCGGTGACCACGAACAGAAGTATTCGGGAAAAGAAAAAGGCGAAGAAGCCGGAGATGAGCAGTTTGAAATATCGGACGGAAGGAGCCTTAACAGAATGTACGAAGATATTGAAAGCGAAGGACTGCAGCCGGTTTACAACGACTACGTATATCTATGATATAGAATCGCGAGAATTTCGAAGAAACGGGACGATTCGAATATCAAACATGGCAAAATTTAGTTTATTAAACCCTAAATATAAAAAAATCAGAATAGGAGAAGGTTTTAATGAGAGAGTATTCAACACAGATGGAGGCGGCGCGCAAAGGAATCGTGACCAAGGAGATGGAGGCGGTTGCCAAGAAAGAGTATCGTGATACTGAGTTCATAAGAGCACTTGTTGCGGAAGGAAAGATTGCGATTCCCGCAAATAAGAATCACAAATGTATCGATCCCGAGGGCGTTGGTTCAATGCTCAGAACCAAGATCAACGTAAACCTTGGTGTATCAAGAGATTGCAAGGATTATGATATTGAGATGGAAAAGGTTATGGCCGCTGTAAACATGGGTGCTGAGGCTATCATGGATCTTTCAAGTCACGGAAATACACAGCCTTTTAGAAAGAAGCTTACAGAATCATGCCCTGCAATGATCGGAACGGTTCCTGTATATGACAGCGTTATTCATTATCAGAGAGATCTTGCTGAGCTTACGGCTAAGGATTTCATCGATGTTGTAAGACTTCACGCTGAGGACGGAGTTGACTTTGTCACACTTCACTGCGGAATTACAAGAAAGACGATTGAGCAGATCAAAAAGCACAAGAGAAAGATGAATATCGTATCAAGAGGCGGTTCACTTGTGTTTGCATGGATGTGCATGACAGGGCAGGAGAATCCGTTCTATGAATATTATGACGAAATCCTTGAAATCTGCAGAGAATATGATGTTACAATTTCACTCGGAGATGCCTGCAGACCGGGATGTCTTGCCGATGCAAGCGATGTCTGTCAGATAGAGGAACTTGTAAGACTTGGCGAGCTCACAAAGAGAGCTTGGGAAAAAGACGTTCAGGTAATGGTTGAAGGCCCGGGACATATGCCTATGGATCAGATCGAAGCAAACATGAAGATTCAGAACACAATCTGCATGGGAGCTCCTTTCTATGTACTTGGCCCTCTTGTTACAGATATTGCACCCGGATACGATCACATCACTTCAGCAATCGGAGGAGCCATCGCGGCAGCTTCAGGTGCGGCATTCCTTTGCTATGTAACACCTGCTGAGCATCTTGCGCTTCCGAATGTAGATGACGTTAAGCAGGGAATCATCGCTTCCAAGATTGCAGCTCATGCGGCAGATATCGCAAAGAAGATTCCTCATGCTATGGACCGCGACAATGCGATGGGTGATGCCAGAAGAGTTCTTGACTGGGATAAGCAGTGGGAGTGCGCACTCGATCCCGAGACAGCCAAGAAAATCCGCGATGACAGATCTCCTGAGTATGACGATACATGCTCGATGTGCGGTAAGTTCTGTGCGGTACGCAGCATGAACAAGGCACTCAACGGCGAGTATATTGATATTTTGGGATAAAAACTGAAAAGTATAGCGACATGGCAAAAAACATCAAGTAAAATGATTAATTTTGCCATGTTTTATTTGTGAAAAAATGTGATATCATAATATCCATCAACAAAACTGAGATATTTTAATTCGATTATGATAAAAAATATCAAGAAATCAAGGAGCAGATGAATAATGGATAATTATCAGAAGTATCAGTGTCAGTACTATATGCCTCCTAAGGCAACATATAATTGGGTGAAAAAGGATCATATCGAGACTCCGCCCATCTGGTGCAGTGTTGACTTAAGAGACGGAAACCAGGCGCTTATTGAGCCCATGAGTCTTGAGGAGAAGCTTGAATTCTTCACAATGCTAGTAAAGCTCGGCTTCAAGGAGATTGAGATCGGTTTCCCTGCGGCTTCTGTTACAGAATATGAATTTGCAAGAACTTTGATTGAGAGAAATATGATCCCTGATGATGTTACGGTTCAGGTTCTTACACAGGCAAGAGAACATATCATCAAGAGAACATTTGAGGCTGTAAAGGGTGCGCCCAGAGCAATCATCCACCTTTACAATTCAACTTCCGTAGCACAGCGTGAGCAGGTATTCAAAAAAGATAAAGATGAGGTTAAGAAAATCGCTATTGAAGGAGCTAAGCTTCTTGATAAGCTTGCAAAAGAGACGGAAGGAAACTTCTCTTTTGAATACTCACCCGAAAGCTTCCCGGGAACAGAGGTTGATTACGCTGTTGAAGTATGTAACGCCGTTCTTGATGTATGGAAGCCTACCAAAGAGAACAAGGTAATAATCAATATTCCTACAACCGTTGAAAATTCCATGCCTCATGTATTTGCGACACAGGTTGAATATATCCACAATTCACTTAAGTATCGTGATGCGGTAACACTTTCTCTTCACCCTCACAATGACAGAGGAACCGGTGTCGGTGATGCAGAACTTGGATGCCTTGCAGGTGCCGACAGAATCGAAGGAACTCTTTTCGGAAACGGTGAGAGAACAGGTAACGTCGATATCGTTACACTTGCTCTTAATATGTATTCACACGGCGTTGATCCGAAACTTGATTTTTCACATCTTCCTCAGGTCGGAGAGACATATGAGAAACTTACAAGAATGCGTATCTATGAGAGACAGCCTTATGCAGGACAACTTGTCTTCACTGCATTTTCAGGATCTCACCAGGATGCTATCTCCAAGGGATTCAACTGGCATGAGCTTAAGAAGGACAACGGCATCTGGTCGGTTCCTTATCTTCCCATCGATCCCAAGGATATCGGAAGGGAGTACGACGGAGATGTTATCAGGATCAACAGCCAGTCAGGAAAAGGTGGCGTAAGCTATATTCTTAAGAATAATTATGGTATGATGGTTCCCAGAGAAATGCAGGAAGATGTCAGCTACACGATCAAGGACATTTCTGACAGAGAACATGCGGAGCTTTCTCCCATGCGTATCTACCAGATCTTTGAGGATAAGTACGTTCACAACAATCATGTATTTAAGATTGATGAATGTCATTTCAAGCAGAAGGAAGGAATACTTGCAGAAGTCAAGATAGATCATCTTGATGCGCAGCAGGTTGTTGAGGCAAACGGAAACGGACGTCTCGATGCTGTAAGTAATGCCATCAAGCAGTATTTTGGAATAAAGTACGAGCTTTCAACATATGAAGAGCACGCTCTTTCAAGAGGTTCTTCATCAAAGGCCTGCACATATGTGGGAATTACCGTTGAAGGCAAGAAATACTGGGGAGTCGGAATTGACGAGGATATCATCAAGTCTTCAATAAACGCTCTTGTTGTTGCGGTCAATCAGCTCGATGCCGTTAAGAACAACAAGGATGTGAGAGATGTGAGGATCAATGCGATCATGAATTATATTCAGGAGAACTACCTTACAATCACTCTTGATGATCTGTCCAAGCAGTTCTTCCTTTCAAAGCCTTATCTGTCCAAATTTATAAAGGATAAGTCGGGAATGACTTTCGGTGAGAATGTAAAGCAGATAAGACTTAACAAGGCAAGTACTCTTTTGCGAAACGGAAATATGAAGGTTGAAAAAGTAGCTGAAGCATCGGGATATCAGAACGTTGAGCATTTTAACCGCCTCTTCAAAGAGAGATTCGGTATGACTCCCGTTCAGTATCGCTGCAGCGAAAAATAACAGATCGGATCGGGTAATAAAAAGTGAAAAACAAAAGACGGAGCGGCGAACATAAACACAATATAATAGCAGGAAGAATTGCGGCAGTGGTCGCCGCCTGTTCCTTTGTTTTTTTAACGGGATGCGAATCGTCCGATAAGCCTGTCAAAATAGTATTTACCACGGGTTTTGCTAAGGATGAAGTGTTCAGGATAGAAGACACGGTGTGCACCTTAAAGGAAGCCAAGGCGTATCTCTTAAATACCAGGGAAGGGTATGAGGCCAGCTTTGGAGAAGGAATATGGAACTGCGAAGCCGGAAATGAGACTGTTGAGGATAGACTGAAAGATTCTGTTCTTGCCAAGATCGCGCAGATAAAAACGATGGATATTCTGGCAGCGGAAAAGGGAATTGTGCTTGACGATAAAGAGAACCAGAAAGCGGAAGAAGCAGCGGCTGAGTATTATGAAACGCTTTCCGAGGCCGATATAGCAGCCATGGATGGGATCACGAAGGAAGACATTGCGTGCATATACAAGGACCAGGCGCTTGCCGATAAGCTCTATAACGATATCATCAAAGATATCAATCCCGAGATAAGTGATGATGAAGCCAGAACGATAACGATTGAGCAGATTCTTATAAAAACATATTCGCTTGATGCCAACGGAAACAAAGTGGATTTTGGCGAGTCCGATAAGGCGGCTGCCAAAGCCAAAGCTGATGGGATTTACAGAAAAATTAAAGATGAAGGCGCGAGTTTTGAAGAACTCATGCTTGAATATAATGAGGCCGACAAAACTGAACTCTCTTTTGGAAAAGGGGGCGAACAGCCCGATTACGAAGGCGTTGCGTTTAATCTCGGAGGCGATGAGGTGAGCAGTGTCTTTGCGACAAGCGAGGGATATGCAATAATCAAGTGCATCAGTAAATTCAATCTGGAAGAAACTGAAGCCAATAAGGCTAAAATCGTTCAGCAGAGAAAGCGCGAAGTTTTTGGTGAAGAGTATGACAGCTTCGTTGCCAAACTGAACAAACAGCTCAACGAAAAACTGTGGAGCAGTGTGACCATAGGAAACAATCCCGAAGTTACGGCAAAAGGGATGATGGATGTTTATCAGAAACATTTTCCGAAAAAGTGATAATTTAATAGAAGATGTCAAATTGACGTATGATTTTTGCTTTTGCAAGGGTCATACGTCTATTTTTATCCACTTTAAACAAAATGGAAGCGCTACCACTAGCAATATGCACAAATAAAACATGAAAATTCTTTGATTTATGGTCAAGAAGTAAAAAAAGTGCTTGATGAAGTAAAAAAAATATGTTCAGAATATTTACTTAATCGTTTATATTGTTATCAGTAGTATCAAAATTACACAGAGGTGATGATAAGCATGAAAAACTTAAAAACGACTTTGATAATACTTGCACTTACTATGGTGATGCTTATCCCCACCGGTTGCGGCTCTGCCAACAAAATCGAATCATGGGCAAGAGATTATGAGCCAACTGAAGAGTATCTGGCTCTTTATGATGACGGCAAGGCTGTTTTCGAGGGCAAGGATTACACATATGTTAAGGATGACGACAGTATCACTCTTACAGATAAGGATGGTAATTCGATAGAGCACAGATACTACATTGATAATGAAAAAATGGTTTTTTATATAGCATCGGTGTATGAATATCAGGATGAAGGGGAACCTGATGGGATTGTTGGGAATTGGGCCTGCGGTAACAATGTTTTCAGATTTTTACCCGCGCCTAAGTTGGAATTTAGTGAGGAGGATGCCTTCTACGGCCACTATTCAGTGGATGAAGCTAATTCCAGTGTAAAACTTATGTATGATGCACCCCTGCCGGATGCAACGTTCTATTATTCTTTGACCGGTAAGGAACTTACGATCGATTATCCCTGGCCTTTAGTCAAGACTCAGGCGAAGGATACGACCAAGAAGGATGAGGGCACAACGTAATCGAAACGCATGGCGCGTTTACGATAAATTATGGCAGCTTGTCTGTCAAAACCATTATAAGAAGGAGAGGTATGAAATGGAGAAGAAGCGTTTAGTTTCAATGTTATTGGCGGGCGTGATGACTCTTTCTCTTGTTGGATGCGGAGATACAGCTTCAGCACCTGCAGAGTCAGGTGACAACGGCGCAGCAGCAGCAACAGAGGCAGGAGCGGATGCAGGAGCAGATGCGGGAGCAGAAGCAAGTGCTGCAGGCGCAGGGTTAGATGACAGCACCCCTATTACTCTTAACATGTGGTGTATCGCTACAGAGAGTGATTCAAACCGTAAGTCTTACGAGACAGCTATTAAGGAGATGGAGACAAACCATCCAAATGTTACTTTGAACTGGGAAGCTTTTGAGAACGAGTCTTATAAGACAAAGATCAAAGCTGCAGTTTCAGCTAATGAAATGCCTGACATTTTCTTTACATGGTCATGTGCATTCCTCGGTGACTTCGTAAGCGCAGGAAAGGTACAGTGCCTTGACGAAGCATACGAGAAGTATAAGAACGAGCTTCCTGAAGCTATGCTTAAGAACACAACATTTGACGGAAAACACTACGGTGTTCCGCTTACAATGAATATTGTAGGTCTTTTCGCTAACATGGATATCCTTAAAGAAGCTGGATATGATGAGATTCCCGGAACTTATGAAGATTTCATTAAGTGCTGTGATGCTCTTAAGGCTAAGGGCAAGATTCCTTTCGGATGTGCAGGTAAGGAAACATGGTGCGTAACTGAGTATCTTGAGTCTATCATCGAGAAGAGCGCAGGCGCTGAGACACTTGACGCTATCTTCGCAGGAAATGAGTCATGGAACAACCAGGATGTTGCTGATTCTGTTGATACATTCCAGAAGCTCATCAAAGACGGATACTTCGATCCTTCAGGAATCGGTCTTTCAAACGATGAAGTTAAGGCTAACTTCATGGCAGGCAAGTATGCATTCTACATGAATGGTACATGGAACTGTGCAGACTTCGCAGCAAATGCTGAGTTCTTGCCTAAGGTTAAGGTTGGTGAGTTCCCTGTAATCAACGCTGACAAGTCAAAGCTTGGACAGCTCATCGGTGGACCTTCAGATACACTTGCAGTTGCAGCTTCTTCACCTAACGCTGCAGCAGCTGCTGATTACACATTCGAGCTTGGTAAGCTTATCTGCCACTACGGATACCTTGATGGATGCGGACTTCCTGCATGGACACCTTACGGTGATACAAGTGCTGTAAATCCTCTTACACAGGCCGTTGCAGAAATCGTTCAGAAGTCTGATTACATGGTTCTCTTCGGAGATACAGCTATGGCAGCAGATAAGGCTCAGACATACCTTTCATATGTTGATCAGGTTTATGGATGCCAGATCGACGGAAAAGGATTCATCGAAGGTCTTGCAAAGGATATTAAGTAATTCCTTTACAGATATTGTAAATCTAAAATGATTTTATTTTGGTTCTTCCTGTGCTTCCAATGGGAAGCATAGGAAGAACCGTATTTTATTGGAAGGTTATTTTGTATGGAAAGAGATAAGAGTGCGTTAAAACAGAAGAGGAATAAGGAGTTGAAAAAAGGGCTGGCAGTCTTTGTATTTCTGCTTCCCGGATTACTTTTATTCGTTAGTATTTTAATTGCTCCCATTTTAGTTTCTTTGTATAAAAGTTTATATGACTGGAATGGGTTTACCGATGGAACATTCATAGGATTAGCCAATTATAAAGAGCTGTTCACCAACGGATCCATTAAATTTATGATCTCATTGAAGAACTCACTTATATTGGCACTATTTTCAGTATTTATACAGTTACCGCTTGCATTATTGCTTGCGCTTATACTTGGAAGAAAGCCGAAGGGCGAGCGTTTCTACCTTACAGTTTTCTTCATGCCCGTGCTTATTTCAACGGTTGTTATAGGTCAGCTTTGGCTTAAGATCTACAACCCCGATTACGGTATCTTGAACAGATTCCTTGAAGCAATTCATTTGGGAAGTCTGAAGCATATTTGGGTCGGCGATCCAAAGACTGCACTTGGAAGTATTGTAGTTCCTACAATATGGCAGTATGTCGGATATCACATGCTTCTTATGTATGCCGGAGTTAAGGGTGTTTCACCCGATCTTAGAGAGGCCGCAATGATTGACGGTGCAACTAAGTGGCAGACAGACAGATTCATTGTTATCCCGATCATTAAGCCTATCATCAGAGTCAGTGTTATCTTTGCGGTGACAGGTTCACTTAAGACATACGACCTTGTTCGTATCTTGACCGACGGAGGCCCTTATCAGACAACAGAAGTTCCGAGTACATTGCTCGAGTACATGTTGTTCTTGAGAAACAGATACGGAATGGGAAGTACGATCTCTGTGATGCTTATTGCTCTGTGCTTCGCTTTTGCGTTACTAATTAGTGCTGCATTTAAGGAAAAGGATAATTAATGATGGTAGGAAAGAAAAAAACATTTGTATATATACTTTTGGTTATCTGGTCGATAATCAATTTATTCCCGATATATTTCATGTTTACTTTCTCTCTTAAGGGAAATGACGAAATTTTCGGAGCAAATATTATCGGACTTCCACAGCATTGGTTGTGGTCCAACTATAGCTCAGCTTTGGGAACCGGTAATATGGCACTGTACTTTTTTAACAGTTTACTTGTTACAGTGGTTTCAATTGGTATTTCAATTATTGCCGCTATGATGGCAACATATGCACTTACACGTATTAAATGGAGACTCAGTAAGCTCACAAATGCATTCTTTATGCTTGGACTTACAATCCCGCTTCAGGCTTCGATCGTACCTGTATATGTAGTGCTTTCAAAGCTTCACTGGCTCAATAAGTATTCAACACTTATTGTTCCTTACTCAGCTTTTACACTTTCAATGTCAATTCTTATTTGTACGGGATTCATGGTAGATATTCCGTATGACCTTGATGAAGCTGCGATAATTGACGGATGCGGTCTTTTTGGAACATTCTTTAAGATTATTATGCCGCTTATGAAGCCCGCTCTTTCAACAGTAGGTATCTATGCATACCTTCAGTGCTGGAACGAGTTCATGTTTGCCAACGTATTCATTTCAGATCAGAAGCACAGAACATTGCCTGTAGGTATTAAGGCTTTGTCGGGTGCATACACGACTGATTGGGGCCCGATCGGTGCGGCTCTCGTAATAGCAACATTTCCGACTCTTATTGCTTATGTATTCTTAAGCAGAAAGATTCAGGACAGCTTTATTGCCGGAGCGGTTAAGGGTTGATGTTGGTTTATAATTGAATATTGAATATAGAGACTCGGCATACATTTATTGCCGGGTCTTTTGTATTTTGCGAATAGTAGGAAAAAATGGTATCTTTTTATAGAACGGTTATTGATATTTTTACTTTTCAACAGGGGAAGAAGATGATCGATCAGATTGGGGATAAAAATAAAAAGACTACGCTTTCATCAAGTTTCAGAAGCACCTTGATTGGAATTGTAATGATAGTTTTTGTGTCTTTTTTGATATCGACTTATATCATTACTGAAAAAGAGCGTAGAGCATATGTTGCAAGAGAATCGGAAAGTGTGATAAAAGCTCTTTCAAACAATATAAGTTCCGATCTGAAAAATTATATGGATGTTTCGAGGCTTGTTATAACAGACAGAAGGCTCGTGACATTTCTTAAAGCGGATATAAATGCCGTTGATGACAACATGACAAATGATGCCAGATACGGGATGATGGATATATTGAATGCGGCAGAAGGGGTGGATTCTGTCATGGCATTCAGAGAAGATAAAAAAATGGTCTCAACCAACAGAATCTCATATAAGTACGATCAAGACCTTATGAATTCAGGGGAGTGGAGAGAGGCCATATATTCCAATGAAGGAAGAGCCATAGTCACCTTGAATTGCGGAGGTGTTGCAAGGAGAATCGATGATAAGCCCCTGGTTACGATTGAGAGAGCGATAAATGACATAAATTCCCAGAAGTGTATCGGAATAATGATGATGAACATATCGTCAAATGTCTTTCAGGATATGCTAAATCAGCTTCGTTATGACAATATCTGTATTCTTGGTTCGGATGGCAGTTTTATTGCAGGAAATGAAGAATATTTGAATTATTACAGCCCAGGTTTTGCAGTCGGAGGGATAAAGAATAAAAATATCAAAGTCGCCAACAAGCGTATGCTTTTATCGGCGTGCAGCGTCGACAATTATCCGATCGTGATAATCAGGGTATCAAAGTACGGAACGGAAGGTATACCGTATGGAATCTTGTATGTTTTGATGGTGCTTTTGCTCGTGTTTGTTGTTCTGGCGATTCATATGGGACTTTTTATCAAGACGGATATAACTGATCCCATATATAAGCTCTCCGAGTCAATGGAAAAAAATAAGAGGACCGGAAACCTTAAGACGATTGATATAGAGATGCCTTCAAGCGAGCTTGATATGCTTAAGGACGATTACAACAATCTTATCGATCACGTCAATGAGCTTATCGCGACTTTGATCGAAAAGGAAAAAACTCTTCAGAGAGCTGAGATGCGAGTCTTACAGGAACAGATAAAACCGCATTTTTTGTACAATTCACTTGAGACTATAGGTTTTCTTGCACTTGATGCGGGAGCGGTGAAGGTTCACGATTCACTTGAGATACTCGGAAGCTTTTACAGAAATTTTTTAAGCAAGGGAGACAGAGTCATACCTCTTTCAAGAGAGGTGCAGATTGTAAAAGATTATCTGGCGCTTCAAAAGCTCCGCTACGGAGACATATTCGAAGATGAGTATGATATAGATGAAAAGACGGGGAAGTTCATTCTTCCCAAGCTGATACTTCAGCCGCTTGTGGAAAATAGTATATATCACGGTATCAGAATGAAAGGAGAGAAGGGAAGTATAAAAATAAGTTCTAAGCTTGAAGATGGTTTTCTTCATCTGAAAGTTCGTGACACCGGTGTCGGAATGACACAGGAACAGATCGACAAGATTCTTCACTCGGACAGGAATTTTAAAGGAGAGATCGAGGGCGAGAGTTTCGGACTTTGGGGAACCATCGAAAGGATCAGGATTTATTGCGGAAGTAACGATGTTGTCAGGATTGACAGTGAAGTAGGGGAATACACTGAGATAGAGTTTATTATTTCGGAAGAAATGGCAATAAGGGGCGTAGGCGATGGACAGAAATTATAGGGTTATGATAATAGACGATGAGGAGTCGGCTCGGAAGCTCATGCGCGCAGCGATAAATTGGGGAGAGCTGGGCATGGAAGTTGTCGGAGAAGCGGCAAGCGGCATAGAAGCCATAAATGTTATTGACGATCTGAAGCCTGATATAGCATTTGTGGATATTTCGATGCCTTTTATGGACGGCATTGAATTTACCCAGACCGCGACAGGGCGATATCCGAATCTTGTAATAATAATAATGACTGCGATCAACCAGTTTGAATATGCAAGGAAATGCGTAAGTCTTCCGGTTTTTGACTATATGCTAAAGCCTATGGTCAGAACGGAGATCACAAAGGTTCTTGAGAGGGTAAAAAAGATGCTTGATGCATCAAGTGACACCTGGGAGGAGCAAAAGAGCGAGCACGTTGCACCGGCTGTGGATGAGAGCAATACAACCGAACTGATAAAAAAATATGTAGAGGACAACTTTGCGGATTCCAAGTTGAACCTTGCTTACATAGCACAGCACTTCGGCTTTAGCGCAAGTTACCTCTCGAGAAAATTCAAGCAGGAGACGGGGAGCAATTTCATCGAATACCTGACAAATCTTCGCATGAAAAAAGCCATGCAGATCGCGGGAGGAAATGTAAAGATGTATCAGGCTGCCGCCGAAGTCGGTATCCCCGATCCCAATTATTTCAGCCGCTGCTTTAAGAAATATGCGGGAATGAGCTACTCAGAGTACGTTGCATCCAAATACGAATAAACAATAGCAAACATTTGCATCGTTCACAACGTTGGAATTTACCGCCCACCACAGGGAGAAAGCCGAACAGATGCATAGCTGAGCTTTGTGAAAGAGCTTAGGTTTTCATGAGGCACCAAAATCTGCTATGAAATTCTGGTTTAGGCTCATTGTCTGACATTCGGTTCACGTAAAAACAGGGACTATGGATGTATTTATTTGCACTATCACTAAAGCTCACATTTTTAATGATGTTCCGAACGTTTTTCTTTCAATGCGCATGTGTCGGCTATAAACGCCTCACATGCGCTTGAAAAACGTTTTTTGGAACATCACAAAATGTGGCTATAGTGATAAATGTGCAAAAAATATACATCCATAGCCCCATTTTTTTCCGTAGAACCGAATGGAGTTTTTGAGCCGTTAGAATTTCATAGCAGATTTTGATGCCAATGAAACCAAGCGAAGGAGTAGCTCATCTATGCATCGGTGCGGCTTTCCCCTGTGGTGGGCGGTAAATTCCATGAAAGTGAACCGATGTGTTTTGCTAGCACTCAAACGAGGTGAGTGCTAATTTTTTATTGACTTTTGTGGTTTAGGGAATTAAACTTTTATTTGTACGGTGATGGGTGACAGGATCCGTACTTATACTGAAATGATGCAAAGGAGTGAGAGTTATGGCTTCAAAAAAAGGTAATCTTTCAATCAATAGCGAGAATATGTTTCCGATAATAAAGAAATGGCTTTATTCGGATCATGACATTTTTTACAGGGAAGTAATTTCAAATGCCTGCGATGCGGTTACGAAGATCCGCAAGATGGATATGATGGGCGAATATGAACTTCCTGAAGGTTTTAAGCCCCGTGTTGATGTGGTGCTCAATGATAAAGATAAGACTATTAAGATTACGGATAACGGAATCGGTATGACAGCCGAGGAAGTTGAAGAGTATATCAATCAGGTGGCTTTTTCGGGAGCAACCGATTTCCTTAATAAGTATAAAGATAAGGCAAATGCCGATCAGATTATCGGACATTTCGGACTTGGTTTTTATTCAACATTCATGGTATCAGATTCTGTTGATATAGATACTCTTTCATACAAGTCGGATGCAGCTTCTGTTCACTGGACATGCGACGGCGGTTCTGACTTTGAGATGTCTGACGGTGAGAAGAAAGAAGTAGGAACTACAATTACCTTACATCTGTCGGATGACTGCCTTGAGTTCTGCAATGAGTACAAGGCAAGAGAAGTTATAGAAAAATACTGCTCATTCATGCCTTATGACATTTATCTTTCAAGAGAGAACGAAGAAGGTACCGAGACAATCAAGGCAAGCGAGAAGCTTGATTCGGATGTTGTGATAGAAGAAGTACATCCCGAGAAGAAAGAGGGCGAGGACAAAGAGCCTGAGCTCGAGTACAAGATTAAGAGAAGACCTCAGCTTCTTAACGATACACATCCCCTTTGGGCTAAGACTCCCAAGGATTGTACAAATGAGGAGTATCTTGAGTTCTACAGAAAGGTGTTCCGCGATTATAAGGAGCCTCTTTTCTGGATTCACCTCAATATGGACTATCCGTTTAACTTAAAGGGAATTCTTTACTTCCCTAAGATCAACATGGAGTTTGAGTCAATTGAGGGAACTATAAAGCTTTACAATAATCAGGTATTTATCGCCGACAATATCAAGGAAGTTATCCCTGAGTACCTTATGCTCTTAAAGGGTGTTATCGATTGTCCCGATCTTCCTTTGAACGTTTCAAGAAGTGCGCTTCAGAACGACGGATTTGTAAAGAAGATCTCAGAGTATATCAGCAAGAAGGTTGCTGAGAAGCTTGCCGGACTTTGCAAGACAGATAAAGAAAACTATGACAAATACTGGGATGATATCAGCCCATTCATCAAATACGGTTGCCTTAAGGATGACAAGTTCTGCGAGAAGATGAACGATTACATCCTCTTTAAGAACCTTGACGGTAAGTATCTCACACTTCCCGAAGCTCTTCAGATCAACAAAGAGGCTGAAGAAGAGGCTAAGAAAGAGGAAGCTGTGGATGAAAACGGAAATAAGGTTGAAGCAGAAGTTGTTGACGATAAGTCCGAAGACAAGAAGGATGAGAAAGAGGAAAAAGAGCCTCGTATCATCTACTACGTAACAGATGAGCAGCAGCAGAGCCAGTACATCAAGATGTTCAAGGCTCAGAAGATGGAAGCTTTCGTAATGAAGCACAACATCGATACTCCTTTCATGCAGCAGCTTGAGAGCAAGAATGAGGGAATCAGCTTTAAGAGAATCGATGCCGATCTTACAGATACATTTAAGAGTAAGACATCCAAGAAAGCTGCAAAAGAGCTTGAAGAGAAGGAAAAAGAGATTTCTGAAAAGCTCAAGAAAGCTCTTAAGAATGATAAGCTTGTTGTTAAGCTTGAAAAGCTTAAGGATAAGAAAATGTCTTCAATGCTTACTGTTTCTGAGGAATCAAGACGTCTTGCCGATATGATGAAGATGTATGCAATGAACGGAATGTCCATGGGAGATTTCGGCGCATCGGAAGGTCAGACACTTATTCTTAATGCAAATCATCCTCTTGTTCAGTATGTGATGGACAATAAGGATGAGAAGAATACAGAGATGATCTGTGAACAGCTCTATGATCTTGCAAGGATCCAGAATGCGCCTCTTGACGCCGAGTCAATGACTAAGTTTGTTGAGAGAAGCAATGAGATCATGTTGATTCTTGCTAAATAATAATGTTGATGGTTTAAGGTTTGATGCACTGTTTATGCTAAGTCATAGACAGTGCATGAATTATAATGGGGATTGCATATGAAAAGAATTCGCAACTGTAGGATAGGTAACATTATTTTGAAGATTTTCTTGATAAGTACGCTGGCTTTTGCCTGCTATTATTTGAGAGATCTTTTTCAAAGTCCGTTTGGGTTCAGCGGATTCAGGGACAATCCATCGATTTTTGTCGTAAAAATACTTCTGATAATTACTGTAGAATCGATCCTTTTCTGGATAGGAATAATTCTGGTTTACATAAATTGCAGACAGCTTGGCGTTAAATGGAGAGCACTGGGCATCTTTTTTGGAATGGTGCCGATACTCAACCTTATTATGCTTGGTAAGATCATTAAGACTGCAGATGATGAAGTTAGATTTGAATCTGCGAAGATGAAGATAGATGCTGAAAGAAAAGCTGATAAGATATGCAAGACAAAGTATCCCATCCTGTTGGTTCACGGGGTTTTCTTCAGAGACTTTGAACACCTTAATTACTGGGGAAGAGTTCCGCAGGAACTTATAGATAACGGCGCGACTATTTTTTACGGAGAGCACAACAGTGCGGCTACCGTTGAAAAGAGCGGCGAAGAACTGGCAAAGCGTATCAAGGAAATAAAGGCGCAGACGGGATGTGAGAAGGTCAATGTCATAGCTCATTCAAAAGGCGGACTTGATATGAGATATGCAATATCAAAGTGCGGAGCATATGAGGATGTGGCTTCTCTTACAACCATTAACACACCTCACAGAGGATGCGAATTTGCGGATTACCTTCTTGGAAAGATACCGGAAGCGCAGAAGCTTGCGGTTGCAAAGGCATATAATGCAGGAGCTGCCGCACTCGGAGATGTTGATCCCGATTTTATCGGCGCTGTAACAGACCTTACACACGAGGCATGTGAGAAGCGAAATGAAGAACTTCCCGACAGAGAAGAAGTTTACTATCAGTCTGTTGGTTCGATTCAGACAAGGCCGCTTGCGGGAAGATTTCCTCTCAATATGTCATATCTTCTCGTTAAATTTTTTGACGGGAAAAATGACGGACTCGTCGGAGAAAAATCTTTTCCCTGGGGCAGTGATTTCAGGATGCTTGTGCCCAAAGGAAGAAGGGGAATATCTCACGGCGATATGATAGACCTTAACCGCGAAAATATTAAGGATTTCGATGTCAGAGAATTTTATGTAAACCTCGTAGAAGAACTGAGACTCAAAGGATTTTAAGATTTATAATTCCTCCTGTTCAGAAAAGAAAAAACGGAATATAATGTTCATAAGATTTTTATTTCGTTCTCTCATCATTGTTCGATGGTCTTTTTCATATGTTATTTATGAAATAATTACAGCACGCTGATTCATTACGATCGTACGGAGGTAAGGCATATGAAGAGAAAAGCGCTGAGGGTAATTCTCACATGGGGAATGATTGCAGTTTTTTTGATCGGATGCAGCGAAAATATAGCCGATAGTATGCTCAAGAAAAGCTCTGTCAGAGATGGTGCCGATGATGAAGATGTTCAGGTGGTCACGGTGTGGAGTGATAATGCACATGAACAGTCTGTAAGGGAGGCTCAGATTGAGGAGTTCAACAATACGATAGGTAAGCAGGAGGGCATCAGAATCGATTATACCGTCTACGGTACAGATTATGCAGATGTCATCAACGTTGCTCTTATGGCAAATGAAGGGCCGGATCTGTTCAGACCTTTATCCAATACTTTTGCTGAAAACGTGAATGCGGGATATGCGGTTCCGATATCTGAACTTGAGGGCAGCGATTCACTTCTTTCAAGATATGATAAGGAAGATCTTCTTATAGGCGATCAGGTCTTTGGAGGCAAGATCTATACGCTTCCGTACAACCTTCAGTCGTACAAGATGATCATAAACAAAGATCTTTTTGACAAAGCGGGAATAAGCATATATCCCAAGACATGGGATGATGTGAGAAAAGATGCGAAGCTGATCACGGATGTATCAAATGGTGACGCATACGGTTATTTTCTTGCATTTCAGAGCGGATGGACGATAGATCATTATATTTACAGTGTTTCTTCCGCTTCGCTGGGACATTTTGGCTATGATGCCGTGAGCGGAACATACAGATATTCGGACGGACTTCCGATTATTGAAAATATCCTCGGAATGATCGAAGACGGCAGTGTTTTTCCGGGATATGAGAATATGGATGCGGATACTGCAAGAGCACAGTTTTCTGCAGGCAAAGTCGGTATTGTTATGGCTGCCTGCTTTGATGTTGCCGTATATACAGAACAGTTTCCGGCAAAATGTAACTGGGTCGTATGCGATCCGCCGGCAATAGACAGTTCCGGGTATTCATACAAAGAGATGGTAACGCCGGTAGATCTGTTGGCTGTTGCAAAAAAATCGCTTGAAGCAAAGGATACCTCCAAGATTGCTCGCGTTCTTGAATGGTTTTACGCTGATGAAAATCTTGTGGAGATGTATGAGAAAGGAATGTATCTTCCGTACAGAAAAGAAGTGCTTGATATGGCCGGGGAGTCTAAGGTCAAAGGCTGGAAAGAGTTTGTTACGTTCCGAGATAATCAGTTCGTTGTTCGAATGGCAGATCCTAAGGGCGTCATATCTTATGAGGGACTTTCTGCGAGAGAGACGATCATAAAGCTTCTTTCAGGAGGCTATTCGGAAGATGCGGAGGCAGTGTTGCAAGATCTGGATACAAGGCTAAATCGCGGTCTTGCCAGACTTGATGATGAGGTTATAAATGAATATGTTGCTCCTCCGAGCTATAAAGTTGAAAGAGATTAGCATGTGTTTGAAGCGGCTTATCTTACAATTTAGTAAGATAAGTCCTTTTTTTCGTAAATGTACTTGACATACTTCGGCTGGCGTAGTAATTTGTACTACGACAGTCAAAGTATACTAATATAACAATTATTGAATATCAAAAAAGGATAGACCTTATATGAAAAAACTTGTTGAGATCAAGGATGTATGCAAGATATACAATCCCGGAGAAAACGAAGTAAGGGCATTGAATCATGTAAATCTGACCATCGGTGAAGGCGAGCTTGTTGCGATAATCGGCCAGTCAGGTTCAGGTAAGTCGACACTTATGAACATGCTTGGATGCCTTGATACTCCCACGAGCGGTAAATATTTCCTCCACGGACATGATGTATCCCATATGACGGATGATGAACAATCGGATATCAGAAACAGAGAGATCGGTTTCATCTTTCAGGGATTCAACCTCATTCAGTCACTTACGGCGATGGAAAATGTAGAACTTCCGCTTATTTACAGAGGAGTGGGTAAAAAAGAACGAGAACGCCTCGCTGATGCTGCTCTTAACAGCGTGGGACTTGAGAAGAGAAAGACGCACAGACCAAACGAGATGTCGGGAGGACAGCAGCAGAGAGTTGCGATAGCAAGAGCTATAGCACAGGCGCCGCCGATACTTCTTGCGGACGAGCCTACGGGTAACCTTGACTCGGCTTCAAGTAAGGAAATCATGAAGATAATAAAGAGGCTGTATGCAGAGGGCAGAACGGTCATCATTATCACTCACGATCCGGGTATTGCCGCACAGGCAAAACGAATCATAACAATCTCTGACGGAATGATTCAGAGTGACATTATAAATCCTGATTACAAAGAAGATTAAGGAGCTGAGAAAATGGCAGACAATAAAGAGTTAAACAAAGAAGTGGAAAATAAAGAAGAAAAAAAGGTTTCCGCTGCGGAGAGCAATAACGAGATTAAAGAGACAACAGGCAGCAGTGTAGAAATTTACGATGAATATGATGAAGATGAAATTGAGCAGTCGGCAAAGCCCAAAAAGAAGATCAAGAAAAAATGGATAGTAATCGGCGTAGTGGCTCTTCTTCTTATCTTTTTCATTGTAAAAGGTGTTTTGGGAGCCAAGAATGCCGTAACGATCGTTGAAACGGCAGATATCAAGAAGGGAACAATTGAGAATATTCTCTCTGTTTCAGGAACTGTTGAAAGTGCTGAGACAAAGAGTTATTTCGCAGATGTTGCTGCACCCGTTGAAAAGCTTAATGTCAAGGTTGGTGATAAGGTTTCAAACGGCGATGTGCTCTATACTTTCAATGAAAAAGAGCTTAATCTTGCAGAGAAGCAGGCTCAGCTTGCAATCAAACAGGCTAAGGGTTCATACAGTGCTCTTTTCCCCGAGACCGCAGCTGCTGACAGAAAGTATGCTGAAGGCATGAACGCGCAGCAGATCAATGACAGGATTGATGCGATTACAGCAGAGATCAATGCTTTGAATGATAAGATCACAGAGAAGACAAATCGTATGGAAAAGACACTTTCAGATCTTAACAAGACAAAGCTCGATCTTGACCAGGATGGCGTGCTTGACGGAACGGAAGAGGATTTCGATTATAACGAGAGAAGAGAAAACGACGAGCAGGTTGCACTTGCTTTGAATGAAGCAATCGCTGATGTAAATTATGCAATCGCTCATGATTCTGAGATAAAGGGCTGGAACGATCAGATCACAAACCTTAAAGAGGAGCAGTCTCATCTTACAACAGCAAAAGCTTCTCAGGTAAACGGCGGACAGGTTCAGTCCACAAAGGCATCACTTGAAACAGCACAGCTTACTCAGGGAGATGCTATCGCAAAACTGGAGGCTGCAAAGGGTGGCGTTAAGGCTGATTTTAACGGTGTTGTTACAGAGGTCGATATCGTAGAAGGTGCTACAGTTGCAAGCGGAACAAAGATTGTTACACTTGCAAACCTTGATGACGTTCAGGTAAATGTTCAGGTGTCAAAGACAGATCTTCCCAAGATCTCGGTAGGCCAGAAGGTTGATATCAAGATCAACGGTAAAGATTACAACGGTGAGATCTTACAGATCTCAGGTTCTGCCACAAAAAATGCCAACGGTGTAGCTGTTGTAGATACCAAGATCAAAGTTACAAATCCTGATAAAGACATAATCCTCGGAGTAGAGGCAAACAACAAGATTCATGCCGAGAAGGCTGATAATACCATTGTTCTTCCTTATGAGTATGTAGTTACGGATGCAGAGGGTGATTATGTATTTGTTCTTGAGAACGGAACAGCCGTAAAGAAACCTGTTAAGATCGGCATCTCAACAAGTACGGAAGCTCAGATCACAGAAGGCCTTACAGAAAATGACAAGGTAATAACAACAAATCTTGATACGCTTACTGACGGAATGCCGGTAGCGGTTATGGAAGCGAAGAATGAGTAAATTAGGTGAGTATATAAAAAGTGCTATAAAGCAGATGAAGCATAACGGCTACAGGACGCTTATGACAATGCTTGGTATTGTCATAGGTATAGCGGCTGTTATTGCGGTGGTTGCTCTCGGTAACGGAATGAAGCAGTACGTTAAAGACCAGATCAACGGAATATACGGTAATTACGGTGTGATCAGCATCGATACGTCGAAGACTACCGACTTTTTTACCCGGGATGATATTTCTCTGCTAAAGGAAGAGTTACCTGATATAAAAGGTGCATCGCCGGATTATTACGTTGGAGGAAAGGTTAAGGGACCCAGAGGAACGTTCCTTGCTTCTGTAGAGAGCGGAACGGAAGTGATTGAATATCAATATCCAAATAAAATTATCAAGGGAAGTTATTTCACTCAGCAGCAGGTGGAATCAGCTCAGAGAGTATGCGTTATGCTGCAAAATGATGCAAAAAAGCTCTTTGGAACCGATGAATGTCTGGGAAAAGAGATAGAACTATTAATAGACGGAAAATCAGCTAATTATACCGTTGTTGGCATCAGAGATAATACAAATGAGATGTATGATTTCTTTACACAGGATATGGACTATTCAGCTACGATTGAGGTTCCGTATACATCGTTTGCTTCAGATTACGGGTACGATATAGGTAAATGGTCTCAGCTGTATCTTTTCACAGATCAGGATGTCTTACAGCAAAGATGCGATGAGGCACAGGTCATACTTACAAATGCGCATGGGCTTAGAGGAGCAAATGCAATTTCTTCTTACAGCATGGCGGACATGTCGGATTCAATTGATACGATTATGAGCAAAGCAAGTACATTCCTTATCCTTGTTGCATTTATATCGCTTCTCGTTGGTGGAATTGGCATTATGAATATCATGCTCGTGTCTGTAACGGAGAGAACAAGGGAAATAGGAATAAGAAAATCCATCGGTGCAAGAACGGGAGCGATAACCATGCAGTTTTTGTCTGAGGCGGCAATCCTTACGCTTTCGGGCGGAGTACTTGGAATTATACTTGGAATAGTTCTTGCAAGAGTGATGTGCAAGATGATCAATATGCCGCTTTTCATTCCACCTACAGCGATAGTGGGAGCAGCATTATTTTCAATAATGGTAGGCCTTGTCTTCGGTCTTTATCCTGCAAGAAAGGCTGCAAAAATGAAACCGATTGATGCATTGAGAGTGTGAAAATATGGGAAAAGCAGGAGAATATTTAAAAAGTGCGATTGCAAGCATACGAAATAATAAGGGAAGATCGCTTCTTACAATGCTTGGAATCATAATAGGTATAGCGTCGGTACTTACGATCCTCGTTATCGGAGACGGTCTTAAGGCTACCGCCAACGGGCAGTTTGAAGACATGGATGTTTTGACGATAGATGTATCTATTGATGAGAGCAAGACCGATAAGTGCTTTACGCCTGAAAATATGGCTGCCGTAGAGCGCAGTATGGGTAATATATACGGATTTGGACCGAGTGTAAATATGTTTGGAACGTCTGACGGGAAAAAAGATTCTTACAGTCTGTATTTTACCGGAGTAAGTGATGTGAAGCGTTTTACCACTGGAAATAAGATTGTGCACGGGCGCTATTTTACCCGCGATGATGTTGATGAATGTAATTATGTGTGCGTTATAAGCCAAGGGGCTGCAGTTGCATTGTTTGGGTATGAAGAGGCTGTCGGAGAAACGTTTGAAGCCACTGTCGGTGAAAAGACGAAGGAATTCACCGTAGTCGGTATCAGAGAGGATACTTCGATGGATAAGGCGTATGCAGGTCAGTATGGAAACGATCCGATATTTATGCCTGATATACCATATACTGTTGTCCCTGATATGTGCGACAAGGACGTAAATAACATGTTTACTTCGGCATCTGCATATGTGCACAAAGACAATAAAGATGAAGCCCAAGCCAAGATAAAGAGTGTTGTAGAGAATGTCATGGGGCTTAGAGGCGAAAGTGCGATTAAAGTTAAATCGACGGAAGGAATGGACACCGTATCGGAGACTATCCTTGATGTAATAACATCAGTAGTAAGTCTTATAGCGAGTATCTCTCTTCTGGTCGGAGGTATCGGTGTTATGAATATCATGACGGTATCTGTTACCGAGAGAACGAGAGAGATCGGAATAAGGAAATCCCTTGGTGCAAGGACATCTTCAATCCTCACGCAGTTCCTTGCCGAGGCATCAATCCTTACATCCATCGGTGGAATCATCGGCATAATCTTAGGTCTTTTATTTGCCAAACTTGCCTGCATGGTGGCCGGATTCGGCTTTGTAGTCAATCCTTTTCTTATAGCAGGTGTCGTTGCAATCTCAACCGGAATAGGCCTGTTTTTTGGTATCTACCCCGCAAGGCGTGCCGCCAAGCTCAATCCTATCGATGCACTCAGGAGTGAGTAATTGATAGGGGTGTTTCATTGAACACTATAAAAACAGGATAATCTTTTAATGAATGCGTCGCATTATCGTGGTATACTAAAATGGATGAAAGTATTATGGGGTGCGGCGTGAGAGAGATAGTTGAGAGAATTTTACAGGGAAAATATGAGTATGCGGAGAAGAAATTAGATTTTTCAACTCCGCGTATTGAGCTTTTGGTTAGTTCAGGTGAAACTTCCGAAGGCTCTTTTACCATATTCGGACCTGAAGATAAGCTGGTTACCGGAAAAGTAAGCTCCACTGAGATCAGGATGGAGGTTCTCACCGAGAATTTTTCCGGTTCTCCTTATGAAGTATCTTATAGATTCAATTCCCGTGGGCTTTCGCAGGGCGATGTGCTCAAGGGAGATTTTCGAATTGTATCAAATCAGGGAGAGTACGTTCTCCCTTTCGTTGTCACGGTAAGGCATGAGCAGATTGCATCAAGCCTTGGTGACATCAAGAATCTTTTTCATTTTGCAAATTTGGCAAAGACTGATTGGGAAGAGGCAATCGACCTCTTTTATTCAAGTGACTTTATTTCAATATTTAAGGGAAATGACGAGCAGTACGAGAGCCTTTACAGAGGACTTTCCTGCGTGCCCGGAAATGAGCAGAACGTAGAGGAGTTTCTTATTGCGATAAGTAAGAAGCGCCCGATGAGTTTTTTGCTTGATCAAAAGGAACTTGTGATTGACTATACCGGACTTCCGCACGATAACGGTATTCTCATAACAAGGAACGGCTGGGGCTACAGCAGATTAAGTATTCTGGTTGAAGGCGAATTCATCATGCTCGATAAATACGAGATAACGGAAGATGATTTTACCGGAAGCAGCTGCCATCTCAAGCTTCGTCTTAGGACAGAGAAGCTTCACAGCGGCAATAATTTCGGAAAGATTGTCTTTTGCAATGCTTTCTTCAAGGTGGAACTTCCTGTTACGGTTTCGGTGAATCTTACGGGAAAACATCCTTCCGCCGCTTATCAGGAGAAGAAGAAACTCGTGGTTCAGCTCGTTAAGACATATGAGAGTTTTAGGTGCAAGAAGATAACTTCGAGAGTGTGGGTTTCCGAGACGGGCAAAATAATATCCAAGATGAACGCTCTTGATGATAAGGATATTGAGTTTAGGCTCTATACGGCTCAATATTATATAACTGCGGGCAGAGTTAACGAAGGTAAGTGGATTCTCGACCAGCTCGCAATGGAAGTTGAAAATGTACCGGGGGATGTGCTCTACAGCTATCATCTTTATTTGACATCTCTTTGCAGCAAAGAGGACAGGGTTATAAATGACGTCTCCGAAAGGCTTGAAGGGATATTTAGAAGAAATCCCGACAACTGGCGAATTGCCTGGCTCCTTCAATATGTGAGCGAAGACCATGTGATGAGCGGCCAGAGAAAGTGGATGATGATCGGCGAGCAGCTTTCACACGGCTGTATGAGTCCTATTTTGTACCTTGAGGGAATGAATATTTTAAACGAAGCGCCTTCAATCCTCGCAAGGCTTGAGAGTCAGGAACTCAGTATCCTTGAGTACGGGGCAAAAAAAGAGATTTTAAGCCTTAATCTTATCGATCAGGTCGTTTATCTGTCGGCAAGAGTCAGGAACTTTGACAAGAGACTCTTTAGAATACTCAAGGCCTGCTATAAGATAAAGGGAAGCGATGATGTGCTTGAAGCTATCGTATCTCTTTTGATAAAGGGCGGAGTGACCGACAGGTACGCGTTTGAGTGGTATGAAAAGGGCGTTGACAGGGAGCTTAGGATAACGAGGCTGTATGAGTATTATATGATGTCCATTTATGTAAAAGATGACGGACAGCTTCCTTGCGAGATAAGCAGGATGGTTCTCATGTATTTCTCGTATCAGAGCACTCTTGAATATGATAAAAATGCAATCCTTTACAGATATATACATGAAAGACGCCAGGAGTATCCGGAACTTTACGATACCTATGTGCCTCAGATCGAGAAGTATCTTATGGCGCAGCTTGATAAAGGGCGCGTGGGAAGAGACCTTGGATATCTTTATAAAAATCTTTTGACCAAGCAGATGGTTGATGCTTCCAATGCATCCAAAGTTCTTGCGGTTCTTTATACATCTGAGATAAAGACTGACAATCAGAAGATGTGCGGAGTTTGCGTAATATACGATAAGTGCGCGAAAGAGATGCGCTATCCGATGAGCGGAGGACGTGCATTTGTGCCGTTGTACGGAAGCGATTATACGGTTCTTTTGGTAGACCATGATGAAAACAGGTATGCGGTGAGCGTGCCTTATTCCAATATCAAGATGATGATTCCCGGTAAGCTATCGGGATATGCGATTCCTTACATTCAGAAGGGAAGAGAGAATCTTGATCTGTTTTTGTGCGATCTTGGCAAAAACGCGTACACCATCGATATGGAGAATGTCGGAAGGTACAGAGACCTTGCCGAGTCGGAGTTTGTAAAAAAGGAATACAGAAACGAGATACAGAGCAGTCTTGTGAGATTTTATTACGACAATGATTTTACAAGGCAGCTTACGGAGTATCTTTTGGCCATCGATCCCATCAGCATGGAGGGGCATGAGCGCAGCGAGATCATAGAGCTTATGGTTCTCGGCGGTCTGTGCGATAAGGCGCTTGAGTGGATGGGAACTTACGGAACGTATGGAATAGACGCCAAAGTGATACTTAGAATGTGCAACAGACTCCTTGATAAGGATGATCTGGGTGTTTCGGCAAAAGAGATCGAGATAGCCTACTACGCATTTGTAAACGGCAAGTATGACGAGCAGCTTCTTAAGTATCTTGAGAAGAATTTTTCGGGAACCGTAAAAGAGATGAGAGATATATGGAAAGCTGCGGAAGCTTTTGGTATAGATACTTATTCTCTTTCGGAGAGGATGCTTGTTCAGATGCTTTTCAGCGGTTCATATATCGGTGAAAAGATAGATATTTTCAAGTCATATGTGCGAAGCGGAGCAAATGCGGACATTGAGATGGCATTTTTGTCACTTGGGGCATACGACTATTTTGTGCACGGAAGTGTTACCGACAGGTATATCTTTGAGAGGATAGAGGCTTTGGCGGTTCAGGAGCTTCCTATACAGGATGTGTGCAAGCTTGCATATCTCAGATATTATGCTACGGAAAAGAGCTCCGAGGAGACGGTAAACAAAGACGTCGCAAAGGTATTTATAAAGAGCCTTATGGCAAACAATATATATTTCCCGTTCTATCTTGAGTATTCGGAAATTGTTCCGGAACTTTCGCATTTTGCGGATAAGACGATGCTTGAATACCGCACGGAGCCGGGAACTCACTGCCACATTCACTACAGACTTGCGGGTGAAGAGGACAATGAGTACCACAGCATCGAACTTCAGGAGATGTACGAGGGAATTTATGTCTGTGCTTTCGTTCTTTTTTTCGGAGAACAGCTTCAGTATTACATTACCGAGGATAAGGAAGACAACGAGGATGCTCTTACAGAGAGCGGAACTATCCAAAAGAGTGATATTACAAAGAATCAGAGCGACAGCAACAGCAGATACAGTCTTATCAATGACATTATGATAGGAGAGACGCTTCAGGATTACGATACTGTGGATAAGCTCCTTGCGGAATATCATAATAAGAACTTTGTCTGCAACGGTATTTTTAAACCGATACAGGAAAAAAGAAACAGTGAAGAGTAAGAGGAAGATATAAAATGCTTTTTGGAAATTCTGAGGAAAGACGTTTTGTACTTGGATATGATCTGGGAGAGAAGGTCTCACAGATAAGTTTTCTGGCATCAGATGCGGATATGCCGGAAACTTTATCGGTGCTTGCAGGATCCGAACTTTATAATATTCCTACCGTTCTTTGCAAAAAAAATGATGTAAACCAGTGGTTCTACGGAAAAGAGGCTGTGCGTCACATAGAGGAACAGGACGGACTTCCGGTATACGGCCTTGTGAGCGCCGCAAGGGAGGGAAAGCCTGTGGCTGTCGGAGACGGCGAATACGATCCGATAGCTCTTTTGACCTTATTTATAAAAAGAAGTCTGTCGCTTTTGTCAATGGAACTTTCTCTCGATAATGTCGAGGCGATAATGTTTACCACGAGGTCTCTTGATCACAGGATGATTCAGGTTTTGAATGCCGTGACGTCGGCGCTTGAGTTTAAGACTGAGAATATCTTTTATCAGAGCCACGAGGAAAGTTTTTACAATTATATGCTGTATCAGCCGGAAGAACTTATGAATCACACGGTTGTCGCATGTGACTTTGATATGGAGACGCTGAGAGTGTACGAGATGTCTCTTAATCACAATACGACGCCCGTTGTTGCGACGATTGAAGAGAGCACCTATGATGAGCTTAAGTTTTCTGCGGACGGATTTCCCAAAGAGGGTGCGGCATATCACAAGATGTGCGAGAGGCTTGACGATGAATTTTTGACCGTGATGCAGAAGGTGTGCAGTGAGAAGATTATCTCGACTGTATTTCTTTTGGGCGATGGTTTCAGAGAGAAATGGCAGAAGAGGTCGCTTGAGTTTTTGTGCAGGACAAGAAGAGTTTTTCAGGGAAACAACATGTTCAGCAAGGGCGCAAGTATTGCGGCGAGGGAGAGGATAAATCCCACAAAGCCGGTGAAATTTGTTTTTCTGGGTGAAGATAAGCTAAAGTCCAATCTTGGAATAAATCTTTTAAAATGCGGAACGGAAGTGTACTGTGCACTTCTTGATGCGGGAATAAACTGGTACGAAGCCGAGACGGGAATGGATATCATCATGGATCAGAGCGGAATACTTAATATCCAGGTGACGCCTCTTACAGGCAAGATGCCGAAGATGGTGCAGCTCTATCTTGACGGACTTGAGAAGAGGCCGCCCGGAACAACGAGGCTGAGGATTTTGATGAACATGAATTCTGTCAGCGAAGTGAACGTGAGAGTTGTTGATATGGGATTTGGAGAACTTTTCCCTGCATCCGGCAAATCATGGGAACAGATCATAGAACTTTAATGAAAGTGGGCAGCAGATATGAATAAACCGATATTGTGCATAGGAACATACGCGCAAACGCCGTTTCATATGGAAAAAATTGGCAGGAATGTCTTTTGCATAGAGGAATTGTGCTATTGCATTGTACAGAATGCTTTTTTGCTCGATGAAGAGAGTTTTGGAGACGATCTTTTTACATGGATAGACAAGGAATGTTCGCTTGTGAAACTTGCCGACGAGCTTAGAGGTATGGCTTCGAAGAAGTGCTCGGTTGCGGCGCTTGCGGGAACAATCCTTGATTATGTCGGCTACAATACGCGCAAGGAGATTGAACGCACAGAGAGCATACTTCGTGAAAATGCGGGGATGGATATTTACAGCAAGAAGCTTGCGAGAGCGGATTTCCTTATGCGGAGCGAGAAGTTCAGTATGGCTTTTAAGGAATATGAGTTTTTGCTTGAGAATACGCCGGATATCGATCTTGCGATCAGAGCGAGGATTGAGCACAACGAAGGTGTGATGTATGCGAGACTTTTTCTTTTCGACAGAGCGGCGGAGCTGTTCATGAAGGCCTATGAAGACGGTAAGGATGAGGAGTCGTATATTCAGTATCTTGCGGCGCTTCGTATGAAGATGTCGGATGAAGAGTATGTTAAGTTTGTCGCTGAGGATAAGAAAGCATATGAAACTTCTCTGGAACTTGAGAAGAGGATGAATGAGTGTGCGGATCTGTATGCTGCAAGCGATGAGAATCACGTGATCGGAACGCTTGGTGTATATAAGGCTGAGGGGAAGATGCACGAGTATTATGAGAAAATCGGTGAACTTACCGAGAGTATAAAGGCAAAGTACAGGGAGACTGTCAAGGAAAAGACCGCCGGCTCAAGGAGATGAGCAGGTTCCGAATGAATATGTTGTTTGCCGGATGCGGCAATGGGAGTAAAGAATGGGGTTTTGGGACAAGATTTTTCATAAGTCCGCAGCCGATGAGTGGAAAAAACAGCAGGCTGAGCTTGAGAACTGGAGTGACATAGTTTATACGAGAAAAGATCTCGATATGAACGATCCGGTTCAGAGAAGAGAATATATTGGAAGCTGCCTTCAGCAGATGGAGGAAGCTGCGAGAGAGCTAGATGCTCTTGAATTTGAGTACAACGATGTCACGAGTCATCTGCGGGACATGGAGGAAATCAATGCGCTTCCGCCCGAGCAGAGGAAAGAGATTGACGACTGCGCCAGAAAGATTGTTGAGGCAAGGGAATTTCAGGAGAAGTTTGACAAGAGAAAGAGCAGGATGACGGACGAAGAGTTTGAACGTATGGACAGACTCAAGGACAATGCGAAGGAAGCATCCGAGAAACTTCTCGAAGCGGAAACTTTCCAGAAGAAGATAAAGAATGATCTTAAGCGTCTTGATTCTGAGCATGAGGCTTATATTTTCAGAGAAGACGATCTTAACGAAACTATTGAAAATTCGAAGAAACTGACCATTACCGTGGGCGTTGTTCTTGTGGTTATGATAGTTTTTCTTTTGATACTCCAGTTTGCATTAAAGCTTAATGTTATCTATGGCTATATGATGCTGATCCTTCTTGCGGCAATCGCGATAACGGTGCTATATGTGCAGAGTACCAACGCGCAGGTTGAGCTTAAGAATGTGAAGAAGTCGATATCAAGGCTTATAATGCTGCAAAATCAGGTTAAGGTAAGATATGTAAACAATACAAATCTGCTTGATTATCTTCGCATGAAGTACAGGGTCATGAGTTCATCGGAACTTACGGAACTTTATAACAAGTATCTCAGAGAGCGCAAGGAACGTGAGAAAATCGAAGATGCCAGAAGGCTTCTGGATTCAAATCAGAAGGATCTCATCTATATGCTAAGGCACTTTAGGGTACGCGACCCCGAGATCTGGATTCATCAGGCAGAGGCGCTTCTTAGTCATAACGAAGAAGTTGAGATAAGGCACAGCCTTAATGTACGCCGTCAGTCTTTGAGAAAGCGCATGGAATACAACAAGGACATCGTTGCAGGCAATGCCAAGAACGAAGTGGAAGATATGGCGCGCCAGTACCCTGAGTACGCGCAGGAAATCCTCGATATGGTTTCGAAGTATGAGGATAGGGAGTGAAGCCTGGGAGCTGGGGCCTGAACGGGCTTCTGGCGTGGCTTTTGGCGGGGGCTTTTTGAAAGGCTTTCGAAGCGGGGCTTTGGTGGAGTTTTTTTGTATGTGACGGGGGTCTTTTTTGGTGGGTGTCTTTTGTATGTGACGGAGGTCTATTTTTGCGGGGATATGACTTTTTTGATGATTATATGCTGAAAAAGTCATGAGAATGTGGCGAAAATCCTCGTTGACCATCGCTTAGAAGGGAGATGGTATGACCTTTTTTAAAGAAAGTGCAATAAAAAGTCATGAGAAAGCAGTGAAAACCATCGCTTAGAAGGGAGATGGTATGACCTTTTTTAAAGAAAGTGCAATAAAAAGTCATACGAATGCAGTAAGAAACCTCGTTGTGAAAGGAAATGCCATGACTTATTTGGAGTAAAATGCAATAAAAAGTCATAAAGCTGTTTTTTTATATAGATTATTTGGAGTTTTATGGTTTGGTATGAAGGATTTTGTTTTTTTGAGAGAGCAGTGTATTAGTGAGATTACTTGTCTTGGAATAGAGCTTGGCAAGATTGACTCGTGGTCTGTGAACAGAAGAGCCAAGACTCGTTGGGGCTTGTGCAGATTAAAACGTGACGGAAGTTATGAGATTGAGATTGCGGAGAGACTTCTTGTTGATGACAGGATTTCTGAAAAAGCCTGCAAGGAAACAATTATCCATGAGCTTCTTCATACCTGCAAAGGTTGCATGCGACATATGGGCAAGTGGAAGCAGTACGCCGAGCTGATGAATTGTGCTTACGGCTACAATATCAAACGAGTGACCGAAGGCTGTGAAAAAGGCATCGAGAATTACAAGGCCTCTGAAATGGCAATAAAGTATGTATTTACCTGTGGCGGCTGTGGTGCCACAATCTATCGCAAGCGTGATAGCAAGTTTACAAGAAATTATCGCCACTACGGCTGTGCAAAGTGCGGAGCCGTTGCTTGGTCGAGAAAGACTGTAAATTCATGTTCATCTGAGGTCGCCTCATATATAAATGTGGATAAATCCGGTAGTTAGCATTATTAGTATTATGGGAAAAGCAACAAAATTATGAGTTTATATTTTTTTTGATGCTTAAAATGAAAGTAATGAGCGTTCAAAGCATCATAATTGATACATTTTCGGAAATTTGATGCTTCACATACTCTAGGCTATGTGTTGAAAGCATCAATTGGGGAAGTTTTCAAATTTTTTGATGCTCGCATATATAGTGGGCTAAGAAGAGGGATTTTGATCAGTTGCGAAGTGAAGTGGATGATTAAAAGTCTGCGAGATATTATATTGGTAGTGCAGTGCTACTGTAACCAAATAAGTAGACTATAGTAATTGTCTAACTTGTTGTAATCTACGTTGGTGTCGTCAATCCCCTTGCAGAATGACAATTTATTCTTCGTAAAAGGTTGAGGTATTTGATGGCACTAATACTAGATAAAACAATAGCAGAACATGTTTCACCGTTTGAATTGAAGAACATTCTTTTCAGGCGGTGAATTTGTTATGAGTTTCAATGTTTGACGTAGTTGTTGTTTATAAGCTTTTGAAATGCATGGGAAAAAGGTACTAATTTATCGATATTCAATTTGCTTGGGCGTATACATAGTATAATAGTAATAAGAGATTATGATTTTTGCAATCCCAAAAGAAGATATTAGCAAGGAGCGGTCAATGAAAATAATACATTGTGCAGATATTCATCTAGATTCACAAATGACGGCAAATTTAGATAAGGTAAAGGCAAAAGAGAGAAAACATGAGATATTGGACACGTTTTTGAGAATGGTTGATTATGCCGAAAACAATAATATTGATGCAGTCATAATCGCCGGAGATTTGTTTGATACAAAGTCTTTTTCAGCTGGGACACGCAATAGCGTTGTGGATGCTATTGTCTCTCATCAAGATATCGCTTTTTATTATCTTAAGGGCAATCATGGAGGTGGAGACCATTTCATCGATGCTATTAAAGAGATACCTGATAATCTTCATTTATTTGAAGAGAGTTGGAAAAAATATAATTTATTTGAAAAGGAAGGAAAAAGAATCACACTATCTGGGATAGAGCTTAGTAATGATAACATAAGCACTGTATATTCATCCCTCTTGTTGGATCCAAGAGATTTCAATATTGTTACTATGCATGGGCAGATATCAACGTATCAGGTCAAGACTTCTCCAGACAACATAAGCTTATCTGATCTGCGCAACAAGAATATTGATTATCTTGCTCTTGGACATATACATGAATATCAGGAAGGCAGTTTGCCGCCAAGAGGTAAATATTGCTATTGTGGATGCCTTGAAGGCAGAGGATTTGACGAATGTGGAAAGCATGGCTTTGTTGTACTTGATATAGATGAAGGTGATTTTACGTACAATACGGAATTTATAGATTTTGCAAAGAGACATCTTTATGAAATTCCGGTTGATATTTCAGATTGCAAAACTAACGCTGATATTAGAGGAAAGATTGATGCGGCAATAGGATTACAGAAGTCTGAAACAAAGGATCTGTTAAAGATTGTTTTGACAGGTGACATTGAAGTTGATTGTGAAAAGAATACAGAATATCTAGCAAAAATATTGTTGGAACGTTTTTATTTTGCTAAAGTTAAGGACAAAACCAAAATTGCAGTTGACTATAATGATTATGAACTCGATGCTTCGCTCAAAGGAGAATTCGTAAGAATTGTTAAAGGTGATGAATCGCTTACCGAGGAAGAAAAAGCTGAAATAATTCGTTGCGGTTTTCAAGCGCTTAATGGGGAGGATATCGAATTATGAAATTGGTCAGTTGCCACATAGAGAGTTTTGGAAAGCTACAGAATTTTGATTATTCATTCGATGATGAAAAGAGCATAATACACGAGGATAATGGATGGGGTAAAAGTACGCTTGCCACATTTATTCGCGTTATGTTCTATGGTTTCATAGGAGAAAACAAGAGGACTATCGTTGATAATGAGAGAAAAAAATATAGACCATGGCAGATGGGGACCTATGGCGGAAATATCGTTTTTTCGGTAAATGGTAGAGAATATCGTATGGAAAGACGATTTGGAGAAAAGAAATCAGGATCTGATGAATTTGCATTATATGACAATGCGACAAATCTGAAATCAGATGACTATTCTACTAATATTGGCGAAGAAATATTTGGTATCGATCTAGAGTCTTTTATGAGAACAGTATTTATAGCGCAGCAGGATTGCGGTACAGAGGTCACACCCAATATAAGTGCAAAGATAGGCAATGTTTCTGATCAGACTGCAGATATGGGAAATTATGATGATGTTCAGATTGTTTTAAAAAATGAGATGAACAGACTTACTCCGGATAGATCAACAGGTAAGCTTAGTAAATTGAACATGAGAATTTCCGAGCTTAATGAAAAGGTTAGAAATAAAGAGTTTTATGTGGATAATTTCACAGAACTCGAGAGAAGACTTGGAGAACAGATACACAAAAAAGAAAAGAAACTTGAAGAACAGCAGGCTGTCCAAAAAGAATTGGTGCGTGTGTCGGCTATCAAGGATTCGCAGGCAGGTGCTGAGAGATATAAGGAATTATGCGGACAGGTAGCTAATGCCAAGCAGGAATATGAAAATGCAAAAAGTTTTTTTCCTAAAGATGTTCCTGAGAAGGCAGATATTGACGCTGTTATAAAACGTTGTGATGATTATGAGAACGCTCTTCAGACAATGAAAAACTTCGCGTTGTCAGATGATGAGAGTCGGAAAAGGATTTCTTTGGAGTCGTTTTTTAATTCCGGTGTGCCTGATGAGGATAAACTTCGTGATATAGAGGGCAGCATAGATAAATTGTCTAAACTTGAATCGGAAAGGGATGCAAGTCAACTTTCTGATGTAGAGAAAAGAAAACTTGATGATGCAAAGAAACTCTTTGAGAATTACAAGCCTTCTTTGGAAGAAATCGATAATCTTTCAAATGAATGGGGCGAAAGAAAGAGCAAAAAAGAGGTACTTTCTTCAAAAAGGATGAATGCAGAATTATTTAAAAATGCTAATTCTGCGAATAGTGGTTCAGAATCTTCATATAAAACAGTGGGGCTGCTCCTTATTGTGATCGGTATAGTTGCGGTGATCAGTGGAGGTGCGATTATTGTAACCACAAAGAATATAGCATTAGGTGCAATCGTTATTTTAGTTGGAGGGCTTCTTTCTGTAGTAGGCGTAGTTCTTTCGTCGGGAAAGAATAAGAAAAAGACTGATGGTAATAGTACGGATAATTCAGCATATGAGCAGTTACTTGATGAAATAGCAAAAGATGAGGATTTTATTAAGAGGGTAGAGCAAGGCTGTATCGAAATGTTTGATAAGCTTGGGATGCAGTATAACGAATATGATGCGCCTGCAGAACTTTCGCGTATCAGAGGCCTTATTAAGGATTATGATGAATTGGCTGATAGGTGGCAAAAAGGAGAATCTCCTGAAAGGGAGGAAGAGATAAAAGATTTAACGATTTCTATTGCAGGATTCTTGGGTAATTACAGACAGGATGTTCAATCCGATTATCAAAAAGCACTCTATCAACTTAGAAGTGATGTATCAGATTATTCAAGGCTTAAGGATAAAATGGATAAGATGCAGAAAGCTTCTAAAGAGAGGGATGATGTAGGAAATGAGGTTAAGAACTATATAATATCAATGGGATTTGAACCTGAGGAAAATCTTAAAGATCAACTTTCTTTGATGAATGAAAAGATTATTAGTTTAAACTATTCAAAGGATGCTTTAAAAAATAGTACCGAAAGAAAAGAGGCCTTTGAAAGGGACAACGACGTTACAAAGTTCATTGATATTGATTACACAGCAGAAACAGCTTCTCTTGAGGAATTGAATGGATCCTTTAATAAGTTGAAGCTAGAAATTGCTGAAGTGGAAGATCTTGAAGATAGCTTCAGAGATCAACTTGGTACGACTGCACAAGAGCTTGAAACTATAGAAAGCGATGAGGCGGAACTTGAGGAACTACAAGAAGAATATGCGGCTGATATGAGAAAATATCAGATTATTGCTAAGACGAAAGAGTATCTGGAGAAAGCAAAGCAGAACTTTTCAGGTAAATATATGGATGATATCAAGAAATCATTTGAAAAGTATCATAACATTATTTCAAACAGTGATGAAAAGTATGAGCTTGATGCAAATCTCAATATTAAGTTAAAAGAAAAAGGGAGCTTGCATGAGCTTGGGGTATTGAGTGAGGGCTATAAGGATCTTGTTGGTCTGTGTAGAAGAATTGCAATGGTTGATGCAATGTATGATATGGAAAAACCGTTTCTTATTTTTGATGATCCATTTGTAAATCTGGATGAAAGCAGACTGTCCGGTGCGGTCAAGTTTCTTGATGATCTATCAAAAGAATATCAGATAGTGTACTTCTCATGTCATAAGAGCAGATGTTAACGGATGCTTTTGCAAAGGAGAATGTGGATGAGTATTATTATACTTTTTTATTTCGCTTTTTTGTTTATTTTGGGGGCTTGTATTGTTATTGCATATGTGATAAAACTTGAGCGCCGAAAATGTGTTGACAAAATTCACGTAGGTATGAGTGAGAGCAAAATGTTTAAAATTATGGGAAGAAGGTACAATAAAAGTTTGTTGAAAAATGGTAGAGTGAAATATGAGTGGCGCTATTCCAATGGCGGAAGATATAGAAATGTAATTAAGGTGGATATATATTGTAAGAATGGATGTGTAGAAGAAGTGAGATCGCATAATCTATAGTGTCAATATGTTCGGCAACATTGGCGTAATAGTGATGATTTTTGCCAGAACCTGAACTATGGTCATATAAAGGCAGTTGCACTAAATTTGGTGTGGCTGCCTTTTGCTATATAAAGATTGCTTAGCTATTACATTGTTGCCAACATAAAAAATAAACAGCATATAACAGTTGACAACAGTTATATGCTGTTATACACTGTTTATGAACGGAGAAAAAACTTACTGCAGAAAGTTTTGGTTTCCGCACTGCGCAGGCGGGAAGCTCCGGGAAAGGAAATAGACATGCAGATAGTGATAAACGGTTCATCTATGGTGCCGGTATACGAGCAACTTATGGACAATATCAAGCAGCAGATAATAAGTGGAGAACTTAATGAGGGCGATGCGCTTCCGTCAGTAAGAAAACTTGCAAATGAGCTTAAGATAAGCGCCCTTACGGTGAAGAAGGCCTATGACCGACTTGAGGAGGAAGGCTTTGTTGTTACTGTGCATGGGAAGGGCAGCTTTGTTACGGGAACGGATATGGCGCTTGCTGTTGAAGCCAGAAAGAAGTCGATAGAAGAAGAGTTTGCCGTTTCGGTTGAACGTGCCAGAGCACTTGGCCTTAAGGATGATGATATTCGTGAGATTTTGGAGATAATTCTGGGCGAATAAAAGGAGAAAATGATGATTAAGATAGATGGGCTTAAGAAGAAATATAAGGATTTTGAACTTGATATTTCAATGGATATCAAGGAAGGAACGGTAACAGGGCTTATCGGAAAGAACGGAGCAGGAAAGAGCACTGCTATAAAGGCTATACTTGGTCTTATACATCCCGATGCAGGTAGCATCAAGGTTATGGGTGATGTTCCAGGTAAAAATATGGAGAACATAGGCGCGGCTTTTTCTGATTCCGGAATGAGCATGCTTTATAACATCAATGATATTTCACGCATTATGCATGCGATGTACGATGAATTTGAAGAAGATAAATTCAAGGAATTATGCCAAAAGATGGAACTTCCTTTTGATAAGCTTTTGAAGGACTTTTCGAGCGGTATGAAAGCAAAGCTGAAAGTTCTTTTGACAATAAGTCACAAAGCAAAGCTTCTGGTGCTTGATGAGCCTACTACGGGACTTGATGTTCTTGCAAGAAATGAAGTGATGGATATGCTAAGGCAATATCTCGAGGAGGACGCTACGAGGTCTATTCTTATCAGTTCGCACATCTCAACAGATCTTGAGGGGCTTTGCGATGACATATACATGATTGACAAAGGAAAAATTATTTTGCATGAGGATACGGATGTACTCCTTGGTCAGTACGGAGTTCTCAAGATGTCGGAAAAAGAGTTTGAAGAACTTGATAAACAGTATGTAACCGTCAGCAGAAAAGACAGCCTCAGTGTGACCTGTCTTACAAATGAAAAGCAGTATTATATTGATAATTATCCTAATATAGCAGTGGAAAACAGCAGAATTGATGATATTATCATGCTTACTTTAGGAGGAAATTGACTATGAAGAGTTTTTTGATAAAGGATTTTATATTACTTAAGCAGAGAAAAAGTTTTTTTATGGTATATTTTTTGATGATAGTGGCGATGATCTACACAAAGAATATTGTTTTTTTCATAGACTTTTTTTCAATACTGGCCATGATACTGGCTTTTTCGACGATGTCATACGACAGTCATGACAATGGGATGGTATTTTTGATGACAATGCCAAACGCAAGGAAAAACTACGCGAGAGCAAAGTATGCTCTTTGTGGGATTCTTCTTTTGGCGAGCTGGGTTGTTCCGTATCTGGTAAAAGTAGTTTCTTCCATAAAAGAGTATAATATGATCAATATAGCGGATATTCTCTTAGATAGTATCATTATTATGCCGATATGTATTCTTATTTGCAGTGTAATGATTCCCGTGATGCTTAAATTCGGTGCTGAAAAAGGTCGATTGGTACTGGCTTTGGGTTTCGGGACTTTGACGATTATCGCCGTTGTGATAATGAAAACGGAGATTTTAAGTAATCTTTTTGGACTTGCAATATTGGAAGTTGGTAATCTTTTTGGCTTTGAAATTTTGGGCATCGCAGCATGCGTGGTCATACTCATCGGGCTTGTTGTATCTATTATTATAAGTGACAAGATCATGGAAAAGAGAGAGTTTTGAACGTTAACATGACTATTTTGATGAAATAAGCCGAGACAGTCATGAGGTTACTTGCTTGCAGATAGCGGCAACCGCATCGGTAGCGGGATAGCGTGAGGTGCTGTACATCTGAGTCCGCTTCATATATAATTACGAATAAGAAAAAATAGAAATGTCAGAATTATTTAACCGCCTGGAACTAAGGAAAATGTTTCAGGCGGTTTATTGCTTAGAAATACTGCTCGCGCGTCGCCATTTTGCGAGCGAAACGCTTTTTAATGATACTTTTTGGCAAAACGGAGGAGTTAAGTGTATGGGACAGATAGAAGAATTGGAGAGGGAACTTGAATCGATAAAGTACCAGGTCGGTCAGATTCAACTTGGTTTGTCGAGAGCCACACATGCTGTTGTAGATATAAAAGAAGAGCAGAAAAAGTTGCAACAAATGCAGGCACAGATACAGTCGAACATGCAGCAAGCAAATATGCAACAACCACAGTCGCAAATGCAGTCGCCTATGCAATCACAGCCGCAGATGCAGCCAAACATGCAACAGCCTCAAATGCGGGGAACTTTGCAACCGCAGGGGATGCAATCGCAATATCGCCAGATGCCCCAAGGAGCGGCGCCGGCGCAGCCTATGAATGGGCAGCAGAACAGTGACCAGACTGGATATCAGCCTATGCAGAACAGGCAGCAATTCAATCCGGCATATCATCAGAGCAGGCAGCAATTCAATCCAGCATATCAGCAGAACAGGCAACAATTTAACTCCGCATACCAACAGAATCTGCAGCAATTAAACCCTGCGTATCAACAGAATCCTCAGTCCGCATTTCGCAATATTAATAATGCAAATAAGAACTCAGCGGAGTCGTGGATAGGTAAGCATTTGATGGGTGTGTTTGCAAGCGTACTCATCTTCATAGCGCTTATTCTGTTTGCAAGCCTCATTATTCCATATCTCAATGACGTGATCAAAATTAGTCTGATGTTCACAGTGAGCATTGCGCTTACGGGATTTGCATTTTATGAGCATCAAAAGAGGCCTGGGAACACCTTTTTTACAGCGCTTCTTGCGTGCGGAATCGGATGTAGCTATCTGTCGATACTTGTGACAAGGATCTACTTTAAAGTTATCGGCGATGTGGCCATGTATGTCCTTTTGCTTGTCTGGGCCGGAATTATTTTGTACATGGGCAAAAGAGAAAGCAAGCTTTTTCAGGTTATCGGAAATGCGGGATATATCATTTCCGCGCTTCTTGCATGGAATTTAAAGGATGGAGCTTTGGTTTTGCCTGTTCTTGTTTATCTTTTGATCATGGGAGGCGCCTTCCAGTATAACTTTAGAAAAGATAATTTGCAGCGAACGATTCAAAGTTGTATAAATCTGGCGATAATTTTATATTTTGCAACACGGATTGGTCATAATGTTGAAAAATGCGTTTCTTTAACCGCTTCTGCAGGCCTTATTGTAGTTATCAGTGCAGCATATTTTGCGGCTTTTCTATTCGGAAAGAAGCTTATTAACAGTGCTAATAAGACATTTTTTGCAAGTGCAAGTGCGATTGTCTTTTATGTGTCATTTCTTTTGCTTGCAGACTGCCTGAAAATGCCGAAATGGATTGCACTAATGGTGTTCTTTGGTGTTGCTGCGATTGCGGAAGCAGAAGCCTTTTTACAGCGGAACGAAAAAGAGAGCGAAACAGTATCGTTCTTTAAGAGCTTTTGGATAACTGCCTGGTTTGCAATCGCGGAGATCGGTACATATATTTTATATCAGGAGTTTTTTGACAGCGGAGCTCTTTTTGTCGCACTTCTCCCGATTGCTGTTTACGGCGTTAAGAAGGAGTATGCTCTTTTTAGAAATCAGGCGATCATATTGGCGGCGCTGATGACCTTGCTTGAGAATTTCGGCGAGTGGAGCATCATATTCTGCGCTGTGGAACTTGTATATGCAATCATAGTTTTGGTAATGGAAGGTTTTGTCGTCAAAAAGTCGTTTGAATATAAGTTTATTTGGTATTTCTATGTTCAGGCATGTATTGCGCTTTTATTTTGGACTGTTGCAGATAAATCTGCTTTTGGTAATGACGGTTTCAGGATTATGTGTGCGGTTATCCCCGTGGGAATCTTCAACATGCTCATGCGGATGCTTAAGTTTGACAGGGACGATAAGGGCGTAAGTAATATTACGGCATTGATGGTTCTTGATGGTGTAAATGCAGCGGGATTACTTTTGGGACTTTACAATATTTATATGGTCGAAGGAGCTATTCAGCAGGGAATAAATATTGCCTTTACTACAGCGCTTGCCTGTGTCAACGTTCGCAGGCATTTCGCAGGAAAAAGTGCTGAAAAACTGTACGCCGGAATTAAATTTGGCATAATCCTTCTGGTTTCGCTTATCAGTTATGATGCGGCAGGCTATATTGTCAGCGTTGCGGTTTTGGCTTTTGCCATACTGTGCATAGTCATTGGGTTCAACAAGATTTTTGGGGCAAAAGAGCTCCGAATATATGGACTTGTATTGGCTATGGTCAGTGTTGTTAAGTTTATAATGTACGATATCACTTATGAAAATACGATCGGGCGTGCGATCAGCTTCCTGATCAGCGGAATACTGTGCTTTGGGATTAGCGCGATCTACAACCATTTTGAGAAGCAGGGGCAGCAGTAAGATGATTATTGGCACCGTACAGAATGTAGAGAGGCTAATAAGTTCTGATTGAATCGTACCTGATATGATGTTAAAATGTTCGGTGTTTGAGGTTATTTTTTTCTTTAAAAACAAGGAGAACAAATGAATTACGAAGGTAGGACTGAGAATTATAAGCGTCTTGGTGAAGAATGCGGTGTCTTTGGTATGTATGATTTTGACGGCGGCGATGTTGCCGGATCTATATATTACGGACTCGTTTCACTTCAGCATAGAGGACAGGAGAGCTGCGGTATTGCCGTGAGCGACACAACCGGACCAAAGGGAAAAGTTACAAGCCATAAGGATATGGGACTTGTAAATGAGGCTTTTACTCCGGAGATATTGGACACTTTAAAGGGAGACATCGGAGTAGGTCATGTCAGATACTCAACAGCAGGCAGCAGTACGCGTGAGAATGCGCAGCCGCTTGTTCTAAACTACGTAAAAGGAACCTTGGCACTTGCACATAACGGTAACCTTGTCAATGCACCTGAGCTTCGTCATGAGCTCGAATATACCGGTGCAATCTTTCAGACGACAATCGATTCGGAAGTAATTGCATATCATATTGCCAGAGAGAGACTTGCGACCAAGTCTGTCGAAGAGGCAGTCGGAAAGGCTATGCTCAAGATAAAGGGTGCATACAGCCTTGTTATCATGTCGCCCAGAAAACTTATCGGAGCAAGAGATCCTTACGGATTTAAACCCCTTGTTATAGGAAGAAGAGAGAACTGTTATATCCTTGCTTCCGAGACATGTGCGCTTGATACGGTAGGTGCGACATTTATCCGTGATGTAGAGCCCGGTGAGATAGTTACAATTTCTCCCGAGTTTGGAATTCAGTCCGACAAGAGCATGTGTATCCCTAAGGAAAAACATGCGAGATGTATTTTTGAATATATTTATTTTGCACGTCCTGACAGCACTATCGACAATATCAGCGTATATGATGCCAGAATAGCTGCAGGAAGATTTCTTGCTATGGATTCACCCATAGATGCGGATCTTGTAGTAGGCGTTCCCGAGTCCGGAAACGTTGCGGCACTTGGATATGCAATGCAGTCGGGAATACCTTATGGTCAGGCTTTTGTAAAAAATTCTTATATAGGAAGAACTTTCATTAAACCCAAGCAAAAGAACAGAGAATCAAGCGTTCAGGTTAAGTTAAATGCACTTGGAAGTGCGGTTGAGGGTAAGAGGATCATTATGATTGACGACTCGATCGTAAGAGGAACAACCTCAGACCGAATTGTAAGAATGCTTCGCGATGCGGGTGCAAAAGAAGTGCATATGAGAGTAAGTTCACCTCCGTTCCTGTGGCCATGCTATTTTGGAACCGATGTCCCTGCAAGAGATCAGCTTATAGCTTATAATAGAAATGTTGATGATATCTGCAAGATAATCGGTGCAGATTCACTTGCTTATCTTGGAATAGAGAGACTTGAAGAGATGGTTGGCGGAAATCTCGGTATCTGTAAGGGCTGCTTTACAGGTTCTTATCCGGTTACCCCGCCTACTGAGGACATCAGAGGAGAATTTGAGAAATAAAAGAATGTGTCTTTTATCAGGAGGAATGAAATGAGTACAGATCGTTATACAAGCCCCTTATCGGAGCGTTATGCAAGTAAAGAAATGCAATATATCTTTTCACAGGATATGAAGTTCAAGACATGGAGAAAGCTTTGGATCGCACTTGCTGAGATAGAGAAGGATCTTGGACTTAACATAACTCAGGAGCAGATCGATGAGCTTAAGGCTCACAAGGATGACATAAACTATGATGTTGCAAAGGCAAGAGAAAAAGAAGTTCGTCACGATGTAATGAGCCATGTGTATGCTTACGGCCAGCAGTGCCCCAAGGCTAAGGGAATCATCCATCTTGGCGCAACAAGCTGCTACGTTGGTGATAACACAGACATCATCATAATGACGGAAGGGCTTAAGCTTGTAAGAAAGAAGCTTATAAATGTTATCGCAGAGCTTTCAAAGTTTGCCGAGGAATACAAGGCGCAGCCTACACTCGGATTTACTCATTTCCAGCCTGCACAGCCTACAACAGTAGGAAAAAGAGCAACACTCTGGCTTCAGGATTTTACTATCGATCTTGAGGATCTTGATTATGTTCTTGATAATATGAAGCTTCTCGGATCAAAGGGAACAACGGGAACACAGGCTTCTTTCCTTGAACTCTTTGACGGAGACCTTACTAAGGTTGATAAGCTCGATCCCATGCTTGCTGAAAAGCTTGGCTTCAAGGGATGCATGGCTGTTTCAGGCCAGACTTACAGCCGTAAGATTGATATGAAGGTACTTAACGTACTTGCCGGAATTGCATCATCTGCAACAAAGATGGCACAGGATATCAGACTTCTTCAGCACCTCAAGGAAGTTGAAGAGCCTTTTGAGAAGAGCCAGATCGGTTCATCTGCAATGGCATATAAGAGAAATCCTATGAGAAGTGAAAGAATCTGCTCACTTGCAAGATATGTCATCATTGATACTCTCAATCCCGCTATTACTGAGGTTTCACAGTGGTTTGAGAGAACTCTTGACGATTCTGCAAACAAGAGAATTTCAATTCCCGAGGGATTCCTTGCAACAGATGGTATACTTGATTTATGCATAAATGTGGTTGACGGCCTTGTGGTTTATCCTAAGGTTATCGAGAAGCGCCTTATGTCTGAGCTTCCTTTCATGGCAACAGAGAATATCATGATGGATGCCGTTAAGGCAGGCGGAGACAGACAGGAACTTCATGAGAAGATCCGTGAGCTTTCCATGGAAGCAGGTAAGACAGTTAAGGTTGAGGGAAAAGACAATAATCTTCTTGAACTTATCGCAGAAGATCCCGCATTCCCGCTTACTATCGAGGAGCTTAAGGCGTCAATGGATCCCACTAAGTATGTTGGATGCAGTGCGCATCAGGTAGATAAATTCCTTGCGGAAGTTGTAAAGCCTATATTGGATGCAAACAAAGGAGACCTCGGTCTTACCGCTGAGATCAATGTTTGATACCGCTCGGAGGCAATATGAAAATAATTGACATACTAAATAACAAAGATGTGACTTTGTCTTTTGAGGTTTTTCCGCCCAAAACTGACGATAAGTACGCTGATGTTGAGAAGGCTGCGGCAGAGATTGCCGCACTTAAGCCTGATTTTATGAGCGTTACTTACGGAGCAGGCGGCGGAACAAGTAAGAATACGGTGAATATTTCGGCGGATCTTCAAGACAAGTACGGAGTTACCGTGTTGTCACATCTTACATGCGTATCGTCTACAAAAGAGGATGTTAAGTCCATGATTTCCGTTTACAAGGAAAAAGGAATCGAGAATATCATGGCACTTAGGGGGGACATTCCGAAGGAAGGACGAATCTGCTATGATTACGATCATGCGACGCAGCTTATAAGCGACATAAAATCGCTTGATGAAAATATATGTATAGGCGGAGCGTGTTATCCCGAAGGACATGTAGAATGCGCAAGGCAGTCGGAGGACATCATTCATCTTAAAGAAAAAGTGGATGCAGGTTGTGATTTCCTTACAACCCAGATGTTTTTTGACAATTCTACGTTGTACCAGTTCCTTTACAGGATAAGGGAAAAGGGCATAGAAGTGCCGGTTCTTCCGGGAATCATGCCAATAACCAACGCAAGACAGGTGGCAAGGAGTGTTTCTCTTTCAGGCTCGACCATTCCGCAGAAGATGAAGATAATGGTTGACCGTTTCGCGGACGATCCCGAGAAGATGAAAGAGGCGGGTATAATATATGCCTGCGATCAGATAATCGATCTTATCTCCAACGGAGTCAGCCATATACATGTTTATTCAATGAACAAGCCTGATATCGCTGCTGGCATAATGAGGAATCTTTCTACAATTATTAAATGATAAAAGGGGAGTATAGTGATGGACGAAAATGTACAGAACATGACGGAGGAGCTTGGGAAAAAAGCTCCTTCAAAAAGTAATATAAATGAAATTGACTTTGCTTATTCACAGGAAGTTATAAGGAAAATGTCGGATTACTTTGACGAGAAGGTAGTCGGACAGAAACAGCTTAAATTTTCTCTTATCGCATCTATTCTGGCGGACGGACATATTCTTATCGAGTCTGTTCCCGGTCTTGCAAAGACTACTGCGGCTAAGGCTATTTCTGATGCCGTAGACGGAAAATTTGCGCGAATCCAGTGCACACCGGATCTTCTTCCGGCAGATATCATCGGAACACAGATTTATAATCAGGCAACATGCAAGTTTGAGACTATGCTGGGGCCTGTTTTTGCCAATTTTGTCCTCCTTGATGAGGTCAACCGTTCAAGTGCAAAGACTCAGTCTGCAATGCTCGAAGCGATGCAGGAGAAGCACGTTACCATCGGCGGAAAGACCTATAATATGCCGGAGGACATTTTTATCGTTATAGCAACGCAGAACCCTATTGAGCAGGAGGGAACATATCCTCTTTCAGAAGCTCAGACGGACAGATTTTTGATAAAAGAGGTTATTACATATCCTACGGCCGCTGAGGAAGTAGAGATATTGAAGAGAATAGAGTCTGGAGTTATATCCGAAAAGACAGATCCCGTGCTGACAATACAGGATATCAACAAGGTTCAGGATATTGCGGATCAGGTATATGTTGATGAAGCTGTTAAGTGGTACATTTCAAGTATCGTTGTTGCCAGCAGAAGAGCCAATCAGATTCCCGGATTTGAGCTTGGCAAATATGTAAGGATCGGTGTAAGCCCGCGTGCTTCAATAGCATTCCTTAAGATGGCCAAGGCTGCAGCTCTTATGATGGGAAGAACTTATGTAACACCCGAAGATGTAAAGGTTGTAAGACATCAGGTTTTAAGACACAGAATAGGTCTTAATTATTCGGCTGTTGCAGACAATATTTCAGTTGAGACGGTAATTGACGGAATCGTAAATTCTGTTAAGACTCCGTGATAGAGTGCGACTATGAATATTGATTACGAATACTTATCGAAGATAAGGAGAGCGGTAGCTCTTTATACAAATAAAAAAACCTCCAATATTCTTGACGGTGATTTTCATTCCATACATAAGGGAAGAAGTATGGAATTTGAAGATCTGAAAGAGTATGCGCTTGGCGATGAGGTTCACGACATCGACTGGAAATCATCTTCCAGAATGGGAAAAACACTGGTAAGAAGATATATGACCGACAGAAGACACAACGTGATGTTTGTGTGTGACTGTGGAAAAAAGATGACGGGCGATACTCCGAAAGGTGAGTCAAAAAAGGATGTTGCGCTCTATGCTTTCGGAACTGTGGCATATCTTACGGACAAGAACGGAGCCGATTTTTCGATGGCTTTTCCTAAGGGAGATACATCAGAAATAAGTATGTTCAAGGCAGGAACTGAGCATATAGAGAGACTCATATACGAATATGAAAAGTATATTGATAAGGACAGCAATATTTCTTTTGAACAGTGCATAAAGAACGTCCTTAACTGTGTACATAAGAGAATGATAGTTATTCTCATAACTGATATCGAGGGACTTTCATCTGTAAGTGAGAGTACGCTCAAGGCGGTTTCCTGCAATAACGATCTTATGGCGATGTGTGTGGAAGATGCCATGCTGACGGGAGATAATGTTTTTGACAATGAGCTTGGACACTATGAGAAGTGGTTTCTTTCTCACAACGAAAAGCTCAAAAAGCAGGAGCTTGAGTTTAGAGAAGCTACGGCAAACAGCATAGCGTTAAGCAGTAGGCAGAGCAGAACATCGGTTATCTCTCTTTCAGGTACGGAGGAGATAATTGATAAGACAATAGTTTTATTTGAAAGGCACAGACATGGAAACTACGGTTACATTAAGACCACCATTTGAATACAGTCTTTGGGTTTTGCTGGTCGGAATCGCTATTTTTGCGGCCTTTCTTTTTGCGTTTATATGGGTGCTTTCCAAGATACTTGGAATCGAGAGAGGTGAGAATATTACTTCCGATAAAAAAGACAATCGTTTCAGTATCGGCAGTGGATATCAGTACATAATGAAACAGAAGTATATTGCGCAGATTCAGATGCTCAGTAATGATTACAGAAAGGGGAAGGTGAGCCAGAGAGAGGGATTTCAGAGGCTCAGTCTTTTGATAAGAGGCTTTATACATGATGTTACGGGAATCAATGTTGAGACGGCGACTATCCGTGATGTCAAAAAGCTTGGTATCAAGCATCTGGATAAGCTTATGGAAGAGTATTACGTTCCGGAATTTGCGGAGGACGGAAGACCGATATCCAAGGAACTTTCGGAATCCTGTGAAATTGCGATGGGAGTGATCAGAACATGGACATAATGCATAAATGGGTCATCGTTTTGGGAGTCGTGCTGATCGCCGGAATTTGTTTTGGACTTTATAAATACAGCAAGAAGATAACGACTAAATTTAACGGCGGAATCAGAGCTGCCAATACCCGGAAAATCAGATCCAGCAAGTTATATACAGAATTGTTTAAACAGTACCGCATAATCAGGACGGTCTTGATAGCGGGACTTATAATATGCATGCTTTCGTCTTTTATTCTTATTTCAAGACCGTTTAAGTCAAAGGAAGTTGTTAACGGTGTAAAGAAAAGAGATATCATAATATGCCTTGATGTATCATATTCGCTCTATGACCTCAACTCAGAGATCACGGAGTATATAAAAGGCGTGGTAAAAGGGCTTGAAGGTGACAGGATAGGAGTGAGCATTTTTAATACTTCATCCGTTACATATGTGCCTCTTACAGACGATTATGAGTATGTTGCACAAAAGCTCGATGAACTTGATGAGTATTTCAAGCTTCAGAAGGATATGTACGACAATTTTTACAATAAATATCAGTATCTTACGGATATGACGGAAGAGGAAAAAGAGAGGTTTTATGAGCTTGATGAGAAGCTTTCATACTACGAGGCGGGAACTCTGTATCGCTCAGATACAAAGGGATCGTCGCTTATAGGAGAAGGGCTCGGCTCTGCACTTTATTCTTTTCCCTATCTCGGAGAATCGGACAGGACCCGTGTGATCATCATGTGCACCGATAACGAGCTGAATTCGTACTATCCTGAAATTATGAATCTTACTGACGCATCAGAAGCGTGCAAGAATAATAAAACCACGGTATTCGGAATATTCCCTTCGGAGGATAAGTTTTATTTGCCCGAGGAATACAGTTATAAGGTCTGTTCTTCGGAATTTCAAAGTGCCGTTGAGAATACCGGCGGAAAGTTTTATGTAAGAACGGACGAGCATCCTGTTTCCGAGATTGTTCAGGATATCCAGAAGCAGGAAGCAATGATGGTGAAAGTTGTATCATCAAGAGAAAATGTTGATATCCCCGAAGCGGCATTTATAATGCTTCTTTTGGGAATTATCGTGTTCTGCGGAGCAGGATGGGTGTTGCAAAAATGATTATAAGACCTATTTTACCGATAGCGTTTCTCCTCATAATCTTTGCGGTTTTGATCGCGATTACAGTATGGGGAGTTATCAGAACGAGTGTCGGAAGAAAAGACAAAATATTTACTGCGCTGAGGCTCGTGATTATATATATCTTGGTGCTTATTATCGGATTAAGGCCCATGACGGTGGATGAAGAATACGAGTTTTCCACAAGGAATCTCGATGTTATCTTTGTTGTGGACACAACGATCAGCATGTGGGCTGAAGATTATTACAACGGCAACAGGATAGACGGCGTAAAGAAAGATGCAAAGCAGATCATAGATGATCTTGCGGGAAGTAACTTTGCGCTTGTTACGTTTGACGATCAGTCTCACGTTGTTTCGCCATGTACACAGGATTTGGAGCATGTGAAGACTCTTCTGGATACGCTTGCGCCTCCCGGATATGAGTATGCCGGCGGAAGCGATATGTCTTTGCCATACAAAGATCTTGAGTCGCTGCTTCTTTCTTCTTCAAGGAAAGAAAACAGGAAAAGCATAGTTATATTCATGAGTGACGGCGAGATTACAAACGGCAATGAGCTTACGTCTTATGAGGCTTTGAAGCAATATGTGGATTCGGGAGTGGTTCTCGGATACGGCTCGGCAGGCGGCGGAAAGATGAAGATTGACAATACGTACATCTATGACGATGCTGAGGGAAAAGAAGCCGTATCTTACCTCAATGAGGATAATCTTAAGAGCATTGCGGGCGACCTTGGGCTTGAATATCATAATATGAACAGCGGAAGCAAAGGGCTTAACACTACGATCGATGTGATAAAAGAGACCTCAAAGACCGTAACGGAGAAAGAGGACGGTATGGAGAAGTATGTCGATCTGTACTTCTGGTTTGCTATACCTCTTGTTTTGGCGCTTTGTGCGGAGCTGTGCATATTTAGCATAAAAGGGAGGTTATGAGTATGAAAAAAACACCTCTTAGATATATTTTTTTACTGGTATTTTCATTTGTTATCTGTATTGCGGGTGCTTCGATAGTTACAAGGGTGCTGGTCAACAAGGTTTTTGTAAAAAGATACAACGCAGGAAACTACGATACGAAGCTTGAAGAGAAGCTTTTGCTTCTGAATTTTCCCGAGAGTTACACTCCTTTCTATAATCTTGGAGATGCGTATTACAAGCAGGAGAGCTATTCGGAGGCAGCAGGCTATTTCACCGAAGCGCTCAAGATGTATCCTCCCGAAGATAAAGAGTGTTCGATAAGGATAAATCTTGCACTTGCGCTGTGCAATACTATAGATTTTGACGATCTTTCAAGTCAGGATAAGATTGATACGGCTATTTACGTCCTTTATAAGGCGAGGGATGTTCTTCTTGAGAACGGATGGGCGGTTGAGGAAGGTGATAACTTCAGGGATGCCGATGCCCAGCAGCTCAAAGAAGATATTGATAAAATGCTTGAGAAACTGGAGAATCCCGATAAGTCAAATGACGACCGGCAGAAAGATGACAAATCTTCCGAGCAGGAAAAAGATGATTCTTCAGACGGCGAAAATAAGAGCAGTCCGAAAGAAAAGCGTCAGCAGGATGAGTTGCAAAAGAGTAAAGAAGGCGCTATGAAAGAGCGACAGGAAACAAGACAGAGTTCTGAGGGTGAGAAGAGAGCCCGTGAGAAAGAAGAAGGGCAGGTAGGCGGATCCGACGGTCAGGGCGGAGAAGGAACGCCACAGCCCGTGAAACAGTGGTAAATCAGATTTTTTATAGGAACTATTTTATAGGGAAACGCGGATTTAAGCGTTTCCCTAATTTAATTAATTAGAAAATTTTGCATATTTTAGTTGAAAAAACGCTTTTTTTAATAAAAGAAACACACATATGTGCACAAGATGATGTATAATGTAACTGTAATTTGGTATATTTTGTGTGAAAAAGTATTGCGAAAGGGGATAAGAAAATATGAAAAAAAGCATATCGGCTATCTTGGGTGTTGCGTTGACGATTGTTGTCATAGTGGCCGGAGCGCTTGTTTTTCCTGTGGATTCAAAGGCATCGGAGATGACTTTTACAGGTAAGATTGACGACAGAACGACGGCTGAAAAGATGTATCTTTCTACGTCCGGCGGAACAGTAGAGATTAAGATCGATGATTCGACAGATAACAGTGAGGCAAAGTTTTTCTTCCCCGGAACAAAGGTTACGGTTACTTGTTCTACGGGAAGTGACGGGTACTGGCACGCAACTTCGATCAAAAGCGAGGTAAAGCCCGGCAAAGCTGAAGTTGATTCTGCCAAAGCCACTACTGTAAAGGGCAAGATAGCAAAGGGAACAACTAGAGAGAAGATATATCTTAAGTCCGGTGACGGAACAATGGAGATAAAGCTTGATAACGAAACCGATCTGAGCGGAGTTAAGTGCATCATGGTCGGCAGAGAGGTTGAGGTAAACTGCGCAAGAGGATCCGATGCATATATGCATGCTCTGTCTGTAAAAGACAAAATGACAAGTGCTTTGTCCACAGCCAATGTTGAAAAGTACGGAGCAGGTGTCAGAGGAACAATATCCGGACAGACTACTTCAAGTAAGCTTGTACTCAAGACTTCCGAAGGCAGGATGGAGTTTGTGATCGACAGTAATACAGATGCTTCGGAAGGAAGAGTTGTTTTCCCAGGACAGAAGTATACGGTATATTTCTACAGAGGTAATGATTCATGGAACCATGCTTCAAAGATTGTAAATGAGAGTGATACGTCATCACCTACAGTTTCTGTTGATGAGAGATCAAAAGCTACCGTAAGCGGTAAGATCAAGAGTAAGACCAATGAGAGTACTCTTTTCCTTCAGACCAAAGACGGAACAATGGAGATAAGACTTGATGCCAATACGGTATATAACAATTGCCTGTTCCTATTGGAAGATAAGAGAATTGTTGTTACCCTTGCAACTGGTTCTGACGGATATAACCACGCGGTGTCCATATCACCTGAGTGGTAAGTTGTAAGATATACAGAATATAAAAGCCTTGATTATGGAATCTTCCATAGCCAAGGCTTTTTACATTGTTTATGATTTTTTATGCTTTCTCGGGTTCGGGATAATCTACTCCGAAAGTCTCTACTGTAACTGTCTTCATAACCTGAGGTGTTGTGGGACGGTCGTTCCAGTCTGTCTCGGTCTCGGCAATCTTGTTTACGATTTCGAGGCCTTCTGTAACCTTACCGAATGCAGCGTAGTCTCCGTCAAGGTGAGGAGATGTCTTGTGCATGATAAAGAACTGTGAGCCTGCCGAATTGGGCATCATGGATCTTGCCATTGATAAAACACCCTCTGTGTGCTTTAAGTCATTTTTAAATCCGTTTGATGAAAACTCACCCTTGATTCCGTATCCGGGGCCGCCCATTCCGCTTCCTTCCGGGTCTCCGCCCTGAAGCATGAAGCCTTTTATTACGCGGTGGAAAATAAGTCCGTCGTAGAAATTCTTTTTGATAAGTGAAATAAAGTTATTTACTGTGTTGGGGGCAATCTCCGGATAGAGCTCAGCCTTTATGACATCACCGTTTTCCATTGTGATTGTAACAATAGGATTCTGTGCCATTTTTTTCCTCCTGATAAATGTTATTGTGTTAGAATCAAACACTTCTGCAAGTATAACATAAAGAAAAGCAAAGTGAAAATACAGGGAGAATACAGATGAAATTTAGCAAATTTATGGCTATAATTATATTATAATCCGTTAAAAGGAGATGAGTGAGTGGAACTTAAATATTTGATTACCGATGCGGAATTGTGGGGCGCATTGTTCTGTATACTGGCATCTGTATATTTGTTTTTGGGCCGCACGATCATAAAGAAAGAGTATAGGGCGCTTGCAATACTGGAACTGACTGTAGGACTGGTTCTGGTGTTTGACGGTCTGGCCTGGTGCTACAGAGGCGTTCCGGGGGAATTTGCGTATGGAATGGTCACTGCATCTAATTTTGTGACGTTCTTGATAAATCCCGTGATCCCTGTTTTTGTTTCAATCTATGTGATCTTTTCTGTTTATGAAGAAAAAAGTGATTTCACGATTTTCTACGCAGTAGCCGCTATCGCGATATGTGCTGAGATTATGCTTATGTTTTCGCAGGGGAGCGGATATATCTATAGAATTAATCCCGATACGAATCTATATGAGAGAGGCCCCGGATTTCCTTTGTGGACTCTGGTCAATATGTCTGAAGCCATAATCTGCATCTCGTATCTTACGTATATGCGCAAGAAAGTGACAAAACGCAGGTTTATTGCGGTGTTCTGCTTTATCTTTGTTCCGATTCTTGCGGCGGGGCTACAGGTATTTGTTTACGGCTATTCTCTTTATAATCTCGCCTGCCTTATGAGCGCGCTACTTATGCTTGCTCAGGCAATAGAAGATAATTCCAAGAATTTATTGAATCAGCGGGTGATGATAAGTACAAAAGAAAGTGAACTGTCCAATTTGAGAAATAAGATAGCGCTGTCGCAGATCAGGCCGCAGTTTATTTATACAACGCTTGATTATACAAAGGAGCTGTGCGAACGTGATCCCAAGAGGGCAAAAGATCTTGTCTCATGGCTGTCTGAATATATTAAAGGTAATAAGGGTTTTTCTGAAAAAGATGAGATGATCTTGTTTTCGGACGAGCTCGATCATACGATGACTTTTCTTGAGATTGAAAAGGTTGTGCTTGAGGATGCTTTTGAAGTAGAGTATGACATACGGGAAAAAGACTTTGAGCTTCCTGCACTTACCCTGCAGCCTGTCGTTGAAAATGCAGTAAGGCACGGCATAAGAAAACTTGCGCCGGGAACCAAGGGCATCATAAAGATAAGCACTCATCGCGGAAACGGATATATCAAGATTGAGGTAAAAGACAACGGAATAGGTTTTGATACAGATGAGATCACAGATAATCCCGATTATGAAGCAGAAATGCATGGCTTAAAGAATGTGGAAGAACGGCTTCGCATAATGGAAAACGCAGAGATGCATGTTAAGTCGTATCCCGGAAGGGGGACTACGGTTGAGATTATTATTCCGGTGTGAAAGGAGGAAGTATATTGTTTAAAACTATAAATAAACCAGATATGGATGAATATAATAATCTTATGGAGAAAACTCAGGAATGGGCTGAAAAAGTCGGAATGACGGAAAACGATATTAGTGAAGCAATTTCTGAAGTTAGAAAAATAAGAAAAGCAGCTATCATCATCATTGATAACTGCTTTATTGCTATTTTAACTATTCAAAGATTTATTTGCAATTCGTTTTTTATCAGTAAGTAGCTCCTTTAGCTTCGTTGCTCCACTCACTGAAAGTTCTGCTTGCTCCTTCGCCCTTATAAGCTCTTACCTTAATAAGGAAATCGAAATCATCCTGTGCTCCCACAGTATAGAAGTTATCTGTGGTCTCATAGGTTGAAGCATCCTCAGTATATTCCTGTTCTTCACAGTACTTTGACTTTACAGAGATTTCATATCCATCGGCTCCGTCAACGGAATTCCACTCAAAGTATACATCCTGTCCTTCAGGTCCCTGCTTCTTTACACCATCTTTTACTGTAGGTGCGGCAAGAGCTGAATCTTTTGCCTCATCCTTTGTTGACTCTTCCGCCGTATCGGCAGCTGTATCCGTATCATCTACCGGATCGGTATTTTCGGCACTTTCCACTTCCTCTACCGTTTCTGTCTCAGGCTGCTCCGGCTGTTCAGCCTCCTGTCCGCATGCCATAATTGAAGCTGCCATAATAGATGCAGCCATGATTGTATGAAATCTTTTCATATTCTTTCTCCTTCCATTCATTTTCACCCTGTTATTTGTTTATTTTTATTTAGCATTCCAAATGCTCTTTTCATTATACCAGCATGTATTAGCGTTTCAATGGCAATAGTTGCTAAATATATTGTTAACAAAAGATATTTTTCTGTCTTCTTTCACCTTTTTCAGATATATTGGCATGATTCCTCATACATTTGTCACTTAATGCCGCTGATGTGGTATACTTTTAAAATATATTTAAGATAATGAGGTAGATTCATTGGAAAATATAAACGGAAAAGAACTATGGAAACCGGGGAACATGCTGTATCCCATACCTGCAGTTATGGTAAGTTGCCAAAGAGAAGGCGAGAAGCCAAATATCATTACCGTAGCATGGGCCGGAAATGTTTGCAGCTCACCTGCGATGTTATCCATATCTGTTCGCAAAGAGCGCTACTCCTATGATATTTTAAAAGAGACTGGCGAGTTTGTGGTTAATCTCACGAACAGAAAACTTGCTTACGCAACCGATTGGTGCGGAGTAAGATCGGGAAAAGACTATGACAAGTTCAAAGAAATGCATCTGACGCCGTTAGAATCAAGATTCGTGTCAGCTCCCGGAATCGCAGAGAGCCCCGTAAATATTGAATGTAAGGTAAGAAACGTTCTGGAACTTGGAAGCCATGATATGTTTGTGGCTGAAGTGATGGGCGTTACCGTTGATGAGAAACTATTAGACAACAAAGGAAAATTTGACCTGCGCGCCGCAGATCTGATCTCTTATTCACACGGAGAGTATTTTACTCTTGGTGAAAAGATCGGAAAATTCGGATACAGCGTAGTGAAAAAGAAGACATCGAAAAGGAAAAAATGAAATATTTTTTATTATACATAAAAGAAACACTTAGATTCGTATTAAAACCAATGTCCTTTCTGCCTGCAATAATGATGATGTGCATTATCTTTATGCTTTCATCGCAGGAAGGTACGACCAGCAGCCAGTTAAGTTACAAAGTGGGGGTAAAGATCTTTACTGTTACAAACAAGGTGCTCGATAAAGGCTGGAGCGAAGAACGTATCGATCAGCTTTCCACAAAATATCAGTATTATGTAAGAAAGACAGCACACTTTACGGAATACTTCCTTTTGGGAGTATCTGTAGCTTTTCCGCTGTATGTATATGGCGTAAGAGGAATGAAACTGATCTTTTTTGCGGGACTATTCTGTGTCGGATATGCAAGTCTTGATGAATTCCATCAGTCTTTTGTCCACGGTAGAGGGCCGTCGCCAAAAGATGTAATGATAGACTCAAGCGGAGCAATTACGGGAATAATACTTACAAGAATTGTAGGATGGACGGGAAGAATGACTATTTTCAAACCATTGTCCAATCATAAAGATGAAGATCGCGGCAAAAAACGGAGATAAACTCTTTTATTTTTATTCTTTACAAGCCTAAATTGCTATGATATAATTTCATTCGTTGGTGCGACATGTGCCGACAAATCGTATAGATAGGGGAATCATACAATGGCTAGTATGCCGGTCTCCAAAACCGCTCATGGGGGTTCGAATCCCTCTTCCCCTGTTGCTAAAAGCGCTTAACTCATTGAGTTAAGCGTTTTTTTGTTGAATAGGAAATTTCTCTGAAATTCCCTATTCAACAAAAAAGCTCCGCAGGGATGCGCAGGAAACTAATTCTTTTTCTTAAGTAACATCAAAACAACGGCGTATACAAGCGTTGCAAAGGCTCCTCCCAAGATAAGCACCATATACTTATTGGACATAAGCTGCTCGCCGCCGTAAGTATACAGGAAAATATGCGGGAATCTTGCGATAAATGTGAGCGGAATCCACATAATAAGCGGTTCTTCCGAGTAATAGCCAAGCCAGGCATATGTATCCTTGGGAAGGGGCAGTAGCATGAATAAAATATGAATGATCTTTGGCTTTCCTTTTTTTATTATGTTTTCAACATGCACAAGCTTATCTTCAGGGAAAAGATATAGTAAAAAATCTCTTCCGAATTTCTTACCGATAAGAAAAGCGGCTGTGTTTCCGAGCGTTGCAAACGTATCGCACAGAAGAGCTCCTTTAAAGCCGCCGAGAAGATAGCCTGAAGCCAGATAAAAAGGCAGTCCGGGAATGCAACTTGACATTGTTTGTATCAGGACAAAAAAGCCAAAAACTAACAGACCTGCGGTTCCTTTGCTTTGCACAAAAGCATCCAGAGCCTCGGGATCTTTGACAAAACCAATCATGGGTCTGCCGACGAATACATATAAAAGCAGCATGAATATCGCTATTAGGAATAAAGTAACAGTTGTCCTTACAGTTCCCTTTTTCATAAATACATTATACTATTTGTGAGCAGCGACAATAATTGTTTATATTGTTTTTATTTTTATTCCACAAATTAGAAACATTACTCCTGTACTATAGATATATCTACTATTTAAAACACAGAGGGGAGGTATAGGAATCATGCGTGGATTTGAAGCAGAGATCGCAGAATATGTCGGAAATTACACGAGGCGTCGTGGTTATCCGCCTACAGTTGAAGACCTTATAGCTACTTTTGGTCTGATAACGGTATTTTGTGCGATGTTCTACATATTAAATCTTTATAGGATTGGTATGATAAGAAACAGCTTGTTCTTTGGAACAAACGATCTGTTGCTTATCCCTGTAAAGACTAAATAATAATTTAAAACAAAAAAGTTGACAGAGACTTTTTACTGTGATATATTATTTCAGTATTTGATAACAAAGCAGAGTATCCACTCTCACCCTGCGGCACAGCCAGCAGGCGTTAATATCTTTTCAAGAATAATACCGTCAGGTTTTTTATTATGAATAGAAAAGTGGATACGTTGCGTATTCACTTTTTTTATTTTGCGGAGGATAAAGCCATTAGCGAGTTATTTATCAATGAACAGATTAGAGCTAAGGAAGTTCGTGTAATTGGAGTTGAGGGCGAACAGCTCGGTGTTATGTCAATCCAGGATGCCAGAAAGACAGCCGATGATGCAGGTGTTGATCTTGTTATGATCGCTCCGAATGCTAAGCCACCTGTTTGCAGAGTTGTTGATTATGGTAAGTTTAAATATGAGCAGCTTCGCAAAGAAAAAGAGGCAAGAAAGAAACAGAAGACTGTTGAGATCAAGGAGATCAGACTTTCTCCCAATATCGACAAGAACGATCTTAACACAAAAGTAAATGCGGCTAAGAAGTTCCTTGAAAAAGGAAACAGAGTTAAGGTAACACTTCGTTTCCGCGGACGTGAGATGGCTCACATGGGCGCAAGCGTACATATTCTTACAGATTTTGCAGAGGCACTTGGCGATATCGCTGTTATCGAGAAGCAGCCTAAGGTTGAGGGACGTAGCATGGCAATGTTCCTTACAGAGAAGAAAAACTAAGGTTTTTACCATTATTTTTGGTTGAACACTATAGAATAAACTTAAGATTCACAGGAGGATTTAGTTATGCAGCAAAAGATGAAAACAAAGAGAGCTGCTGCCAAGAGATTTAAGGTTACTGGCACAGGCAAGCTTATGAGAAACAAAGCGTATAAGCGCCACATCTTGACAAAGAAGTCCACAAAGAGAAAGAGAAACTTGAGACAAGCAGGACTTGTTGATGCTACAAATGTAAAGGCAATGAAGAGCATTCTTCCTTACGCTTAAGCAGAGCACTTAGCGAGGTTTTATCGAACTTAGTGCGAGCTATGGGGATATACTTACATGAGGTTTTGTCGAATTTAGTATATATCCCATAAGCAGAGCACTTAGCGAGGTTTTATCGAGCTTAGTGTAAGAGCACTAACAGTTTTAAAATGTTTTTGAAAAATTTTAGGAGGATATTTTAAATGGCAAGAGTTAAAGGCGCATTGAATGCCAAGAAAAAGCACAATAGAGTATTAAAACTTGCAAAAGGATACAGAGGAGCAAGATCAAAGCAGTATAGAGTTGCAAAGCAGTCAGTTATGAGAGCACTTACTTCTGCATTCGCCGGACGTAAGCAGAAGAAGAGAGATATGAGATCTCTTTGGATTACACGTATCAATGCTGCAGCTAGAATCAATGGTCTTTCATACAGCAACATGATGCACGGTCTTAAACTTGCAGGCGTTGATATCAACAGAAAGATGCTTGCAGACCTCGCAGTTAACGATCCTGAAGGATTTAAGACACTTGCAGAGCTTGCAAAGACAAAGATTGCATAAATTAAAACATGCGTTGATAAAACGATATTGTTGCGATAGAATAAAGAAGTCTCGAAAGAGGCTTCTTTATTTTTGGAGGTAACACAAATGTCAGTATTAGAGAACTTAGAACCCAAAGAGGTTTTTCATTTTTTTGAGGAGATATGTAAGATTCCGCACGGCTCCAGAAATTTGGAGCAGATAAGTGCTTTTCTTGTTAATTTTGCAAAGGAGAGGAATCTGGAAGTAATATCTGACGATGAGCTTAATGTCATCATCAAGGCACCTGCTTCTAAGGGATATGAAGATAGGGAACCTATTATTCTTCAGGGCCACATGGATATGGTTGCCGTAAAAGATGATGACTGTGACATAGATATGAAGAAAGACAGTCTCAGAGTAAAGACTGACGGAGAATACATCTGGGCAGAGGGTACAAGTCTTGGAGGAGATGACGGAATAGCAGTGGCTTATATTCTGGCACTTCTTGATTCCGATGATATACCTCATCCTCCGATCGAAGCGGTCATTACCACCAATGAAGAGATAGGTATGCTTGGTGCGTCAGCACTTGATCTGTCTATGTTAAAAGGCAAGAAGATGATCAACATAGACAATGAGAAAGAAGGCGAATTCATCACAAGCTGTGCGGGAGGCGCAACATTCATCTCCGAAATTGCAATAAAAAGGGAGAGTGTATCAGGCGTTGAATGCAAGATTGCTGTGTCGGGGCTTAAAGGCGGACATTCCGGCGGAGATATCAAGTATGAGAGAGGAAATGCTGATATCTTATGTGCAAGGACGATGCTTGAAGCATTTGATGCTGCAAAATTCTATATAAAAGATTTTAGCGGCGGAGAAGCTGATAATGCTATTCCTTATGCGGCTACAGCAAATATTGTTGTTTCTGAAGGCGATATCGCAAAGATAAAAGAGAGCGTTGAAAAGACAGCAGAAAATGTCAGGGATGAGCTTGAGATAAAGGATCCCGATGTGGCGATAACATTCAGTGAAGTCGGCAAGACAACCGCAGAATGTATTGTCGAAGAAGATGCATTGAAATTCTTGAAGATGATAATAGCTATGCCAAACGGCCCTCTTGCAACTAGTGCGGCAATTGAAGGGCTTGTAGAGACTTCCGTTAATCTTGGTATTGTAAAGACAAGCGAAGATAAGGCACAGACTGTTCAGTCGCTTAGAAGCAGTGTTGAATCATCTAAGGAGGTCCTTAAAAAGAAACTTGCGGCAATCGCTGAAGTTTTTGGTGCAGAAACACGTGTAGAAGGCATTTATCCCGGTTGGAAGTACAGACGAAACTCTAAACTCAGAGATGATATGGTTGCTGTTTACAGAGATATGTACGGAAAAGATCCGGTTCTTTGTGCAATTCATGCAGGACTTGAGTGCGGAATTATATGCAGCAAGATAGAAGGTCTTGATTGTATATCGATAGGACCTGATATGCAGTCTATTCATTCCTCAAAGGAAAAATTGTCTGTACAGTCTGCAAGGAATGTGTGGGAGTATTTAAAAGCTGTGTTGGAGAAATGCTGACACGGTGACAATCAAATAAAATAAAAAACTTGTGAATACCGGGGGGATGCTCACATGGAAGATATAAAGGAAAGAATTATCGACGAGACATTGATACGCTTTAGCAAGGTCGGGCTTAAGTTTACTCTCGATGAGCTTGTGGATGAAATGCATATAAGCAAGAAGACAATCTATAAGCAGTTCAAAACTAAGGCCGATCTTTTGAAGGCTGTCATTGATTACGTATTTGAGGGAATCAGGGAAAAAGAGATCAAGATAATCGACGATAATTCCATTGATCTGGTTCAGAAGATAAGACTTTCCATAATATGTCTTCCGGATAAATATAAAGATATTGATTTCAGAAAAGTTTATCAGCTCAAGAGTAAATATCCCGATGTTTACGAGTATTTGATCTATAAGATAGAAAATAGCTGGGATAACGTCGACAGGCTTCTTATCAAGGCTATGGAAAAGAAACTTATCAAGGATATGCCCCTTACTTTTGTCAGATTATTGTTTATAGGATGCATTAAACAGCTCATTGCTTCCAGGGAAATGCTCAAAGTCGGACTTAGCTTTAGCGAGATCATGGAGACCACGATAGATGTTATAATGGCCGGAATTCTTATATAAATATAAAGAGTTCAAAATGATACTTGCTATAAATGAATGTGTGCGATAAAATGATTTTGCACAATTTATTAAGTTTGGATCAGCTTTTTAAAGTAGAGCATTTAACGAGATGTTGTGTTTAGAACGGAGAATATATGAGTAAGTTAAAAGATCTGTTCTTTGGTAGCGATGAAGAACGTAGCAATAACGAAAGTGAGGAGATTAAGTTGGCAAACGAAGAAGTAAAAAATGAGTCAGGTGCGCAGGCACTTGTTACAGCAGATATGCTTGTCGGAGATCTTTTGGTAAAGCACCCGCTTGCATCACAGTTCTTGATGGAGTGCGGAATGGGATGTATTTATTGTCCTGCTTCACAGATGGAGACACTTGCAGAAGCATGTGCAGTACACGGTATTGACGGGGAAGAGATTGTAGATGCGCTTAATGATTATCTTATTGAGCATAATGCATAATCATAATAAAAATGCTGTATTTGAAAAATGTAAAAAAGAAGGATAAAAGCTTAATCGGTAATCCGAAAAAAGTTTTTATCCTTCTATTTATTTAGAATCGATCAAGAAAAATTACAGGTCGTCAAGATTGTCAAAATCGACAATCTTTAGATCATCGGAATCATCAGAAGTATTTGCCTTAACAGGAGCGGCTTTCTTTTCGCTCTTAGTTTCTTTCTTCTTAGCCTTCTTTTCCTTCTTATCTGAAGCAGGTTTTGCAGCGGCTGCATTATCGGAAGGAACCTGAATCTTGAAGTATTTGACGTTTGCGGTAAGTTCCTCGGCAATCTGCTGGAGGTCTTTTGCCTGACTTACGACAGATTCCATATTTGTATCAAGTTCCATGAGAGATGCGCTTGTTTCCTGAGTTGAAGCGGCATTCTCTTCGGAGATGCTTGAAAGTGATTCGATAGAGTTAAGAATGTTCTCCTTGTCTGAGTTCATTGTCTCTACGAGAGTAGCAATCTGCTTGTTTCCTTCCTCAGTCTCCTGAAGGAGTCTGAGCATTTCGTCGAAGGAATTACTCATCTCTTCAAGCGCCGTAGCTTCGTTTGTTGTAGCAATCTTGATGCTTTCTGTAAGCTCTTTGTTGGTATCTGAGTAATCGGTTATCGTTGAAAGCATGTTTGTGATCTCACCTGCGAGAGCATTTGTATCGCCTGCAAGGTTCTTAATGTTATCCGCAACGACTGCGAACCCTTTTCCTGCTTCACCGGCTCTTGCGGCCTCAATCGAAGCATTGAGCGCAAGGAGGTTTGTCTGGCTTGCAATCGAGATGATGGATTCTGCGGCTGTTGAGATCTGTTCAACAACATTTGCGGTCTCGTTAACCGATTCTGCAACACGTCCTGCCATTTCGTCGGTTTTCTGATCTTGAATCTTAATCTGTTCAAGCTGTTCTTTTACCTTGACGGACTCGTTGTAAACAAGGCGTCCCTTTTCAAGGTTGGAGTTTGCTGAATCAAGTACGCTGTCAACAGAAGAACCGATGTTGATCGTAATGGTGGATGTGCTCTGTACATCTTCGGCCATGGCTGTTGCTCCGGATGCAAGATCGTTTACTGCGGAACTGATATCGGTTGTGGTTTTCTGCGAGCTGGTGATGGAATCTTTTGCAATCTCAGCTTTGCTGTTTACGGTATCGGCGTGGGTAATGACTTTAAGTAGCGCGTGTCTGAGTTCATGTCTCATTCCCTCAAGGGAAGCTGCGATATTATTAAAGTCTTTTATAATGCTGTTAGGTCTTATCTTGGTAACAAAGTCTCCTGTAGCAACATTCTTAACCGCAAGAGATATGCTCTTTAGGTTGTTTACGATGTTGAGGAGCATAATGATCGTGAAGATAAAAAGTACAGCTGCGATAGCTCCGAATAAGGTTGAGCTGACGATGATCTTTCTGTTTATAGACGCGTTATTCATCTCTTTTTCATCATTGGCCCATTCTTCGGCAATCTTAGTCATATCTGTAAGATAACCTCTTGCAATCGCATAATCATCCGTAAGCTTTTTAATCTCGCCGGATCCTGCGTTATATTCATCAGAACCTGATCCTATTGTAAGTTTGTAGTCCTCCTGCCATGTGGCAAGTGCTGTGACAAATAAATCATGAGTTGCGCTGAAAGTTGCGCCGGTGTCTGAAGTTATAGTGTTATACAGATATGAATTGGTCTGGGCAAGCCCGTTTGCTTTTTCTACTCTGGCTGATGTCTGATCGATGCAATTCTGAGTGGTATCCATGTAACCCGTAAGGACACTCATATTTGCATACTTAAATTCTGAAAGGTAGCGACTGATTGAAAGCATTGCTTCGTTCAAGTCTTTATCTGCATTTACAAGCTCAAAATTAATCGTATATAGCATGTCATAATAAATCTTCTCGTCGGTCTTTTCGATGTTCTTCATCTGCACGTTGCTGAAAATAATGCTGCATATTAGCGCTATTATAAGCGGGATTGTAACCATTAAAAGCACAGCAGACATGCTGGCGTGGAACTTGGGTGTTCGTTTTTCCTTCATAGAAACAATTACCTCCGTGTCAGTCTATTATACAAATATATCGGCAATTTTGTTGGAAAAAATTATATTTTTCCATTAATTTTTATGCTTTTTTTCCAAAATTTTATCCAGTATAGATTGACGTGTCACCTCAATTTCTTCCCAGAATTCCGATGCGGACATTCTTATCGCACCGGCGCTGAATACTATGACTTGTTCGATTGCATCTGAAGTGGCAACTGTAACCTTATATTTCTTACTGAATTCGTGAGCAGCTTTTTCTATGTACTGATCGGCTGTCTCAGCTTCTTTTGTAAATATCACTGTAAGGTTATTTAGTTTTTCAATGTGCTCTTTCCCTCCGGGAACTTTGTAGGCGTCAAATATAAGTATGACTTCTTCCCTCCGGTATCCCTGGAAATTTGACAGCGTGTCTATAAGTGAGTCTCTCGCGGCCTTGAGATCGTGTTTTGCAAGTTCTTTTAATTCTTTGGATGCGTGAATCACATTGTAGCCATCGACCAGAAGATAGTGCTTGGAAGCTGCGTTTGCGGCTTTCTCTGCTGCGGTGGCGTTTCTGTGTCTGTCGCGTTTTTCTTGTTCGATATCAAGGTCTCTGTTATTTTCGCTTGTCATGCTGTCTGCCGAAGCAAGTACGGACCTGTCCTCCGTATAGCGAGGTTTTATGGTTCCGTATGTTCTTTCAAATATGGACTTTAGTTCGTCTTCGGCGGCGAAATAGTCTTTTTGTTTTTCTGCAAAAGAGCGTGTATCTTCCGCGTTTTTACGCGCATTTATCTTCTTTAAGGCTTCGAGATCGATGCCGGAGGTAAGATCTGTTACAGTATCGCTTTTTGCTGAGTCTGTCTTTTTAAAATCCAGATGCATGTAATCCGGGACTTGATCCCATGAGACCAAAGTTGCCGCACCATGCATGCAAAATACGGAAGAAGACGGGTTATCCGTATCAAGGTCCGGGTCATAGCCGGAAGAAGCAATGACTTCCTCTGCGTTGTGACAAGGGCCGTATCCGCTGAGTGTGGTGTAGATGTGTCCTTCGCCCTTTGTATATGCGGAAAGTTCCTGTGCGTAGTTACCGAGACATGCTGCGGGAACGGTTCCCGTAAGAATCGATCTGCCGCCTTCGATGTCGGGAAGCCCAACGGTTCCGTTCATCATCTGGATGTCCGTGAGAGCCCTTCCTACATTTTCTTGTGGAAGTTCTATCCTGTAATCGAGTATCGGTTCCAAAAGAACTGAATCTGCCTGCATAAGTCCCTGCCTTACGGCGCGGTAGGTTGCCTGTCTGAAATCACCGCCTTCTGTGTGTTTCTCGTGTGCCTTTCCGGCGACGAGTGTGATCTTCATATCGGTTATTTCAGAGCCTGTCAGGACTCCGCGATGCTTTTTTTCACCGAGGTGCGTAAGTACAAGTCTCTGCCAGTTAAGCGCAAGGTCATCGGTAGGGCAGTCTGACGAAAAGACAAGGCCGCTTCCCGGTTCTCCGGGTTCCAGTAGAAGATGAACTTCTGCATAGTGGCGGAGCGGTTCAAAATGTCCGACACCTTCAACGGTATTAGCTATCGTTTCCTTATATACAGTGTGTCCGGGACCAAACTCTGCTTCGATATCGAATCTGGTCTTTAGCATATGGCGAAGAATCTCTTTTTGCACTTCACCCATTATCTGGATTTCAATCTGTCCGGTTTCTTCAAGAGAAGTCACCTGAAGCATAGGCTCTTCCTCTTCAAGAATCTTAAGGTGTTTGAATACGGGAACGGGATTCACATCTTCTGGAAGAATGAGAGTGCATGACAAGATAGGCTGCAGAATCTCGGAGACATTACTTCCTTCCAGAATCCCAAGTCCTTCGCCGGCTCTAGTCCAGGTAAGTCCTGTTACGGCACATATCATTCCGGCATAGGCACTTTTTACGGGTTCAAATCTGTCACCTGAATAAAGTCGTATCTGGTCGACTTTCTCACCTTTAAGGCTATCTCTGACGTTTAGAACACCGCTTGTGATCTTGATGTGAGTTAAGCGGTTTCCGGAGTTGTCCCTGCTGATCTTGTAGATCCTTGCACCAAATTCTTTTGGCGAGCCGTCTGCATTTTCTGCTTCGGAAGACATGCTCGGAGCAACCTCGCATATGAGATCGAGGAGCTTTTGCACGCCTTCGGCTTTGAGGGCTGAGCCAAAGAGAATAGGGAAGCATTTTCTGTTTTGAACAACACTGCTGATATTCTCCGAAGTGATTTTTTTACCGTCAAGGAAACTTGATAAAAGATCTTCATCGCACATGGCGAGTTCTTCGTAGAATTCATCTTCAGGCACGCTTTCGTCAAAAGAGATGCATGAGGATGAAAGAGTTTCCCTGATATCGGATGTTACCGCATTTATATCTGTTCCCGGCTGATCCATTTTGTTTACGAAGATCACAGTCGGGATGCGGTAGTGCTCAAGGAGCTTAAAAAGCATCACAGCTTGTGAAGTAACGCCGTCCGGTGCGCTTATTATAAGTGTAGCAATGTCAAGAACCTGGAGAGTTCTTTCCATTTCCGGAGAAAAATCTGTATGCCCTGGGGTATCCAACAGATTAAAGCGTATGTCGTTATGATCAAAAATGGCTTGTTTGGAAAAAATTGTAATTCCACGTGATCTTTCGAGTTCGTATGTATCAAGAAAAGTATCTTTATGATCGACTCTTCCCGGCTTTTTTATTCTGCCGGCAAGATACAAGAGGCTCTCTGAAAGAGTAGTCTTACCCGCGTCAACATGAGCAAGTATGCCAAGGGTCACGTTTCTTTTCATATATCACATCCTTAATGTTTTCTTATTGTTATGTTACTATTTTTTGTTCGAAATATGCAATGGATTACAATATTAAATTGCGCGCAACTTGCAAATGTTTTTCACAGAATGTACAATAATTTGAAAGTAAATAGCAGTTTAGGGGTAGGAGGAAAGTGCGATGAAAATATGTCCTAATTGTGGGAAAGAGTTGGAAGATGACGTAAAATTCTGTGAGAAATGTGGCTGTGCTATAGAGTCATATAACCAGAATCAGGGAGTGGATACGAATTCTTTTCAGGATGGTAATGTACCACAGATGCAGCCCGGATTTAATCCGAACGGGCAGAGCTTTAATCAGTTTGCACCTCAGTATACGGCATTTGATCCCAAGGATCATACTTCTGATTATGATAAAAGAGATATTGCAGACAACAAGATATTCGCGGCCCTTGCATATACAGGTTTTATGGGCTTGATAATAGCTCTTTTGGTAAACAATTCACCGTTTGCAAGATTCCATGCCAGAAATGCGGCTATGCTTGCAGTTGCAGATATTATTGCGGCATTTTTGTTCTTTATTCCGTTCATCGGATGGATTGCGGGACCTATCATACTGCTCGTACTGTTTGTAGTAAGGATTGTTGCTTTTGTGCGAGTACTTAAAGGAAAAGCAATGGAACTTCCTATAGTATCAGATGTAGGTTTTCTTGCATAATATGAAAATATAAATGACAGGCGAGCAGGTGTTTTCTTGTAAGGCACCTGCTCGTGGTGTCATATGCGCAGCTCGCGGAATGGTTGATAATTGCTTCGCAATACCGCTCGCGCGCTAGCATTTTGCGAGCAAAATGATTTTATAGAATATTTTTTTGCGGAGATAAACATGCCCCGAAGGCTTTCAACTTATTTAAAAGAAACATACGGTGAAAAGATATACAGACTTTCTCTTTCATCAGGGTGTACATGTCCCAACAGGGACGGTTCTATTGTCACCCCTGACGGAAAAAAGCTGACAAAGGGATGTACTTTTTGCTCTGAGCAAGGTTCCGGTGAGTTTGCGGCGAAGATTGCGCCGATAGATGTTCAGATTGAAGATGCAAAGGCAAGGATAAAGCAAAAGACAGGTGCAAAGAGTTTTATCGCATATTTTCAGTCCTATACGAATACATATGGCGATGTTGAGCGGCTTTCAAGGCTATATAATGAGACTGTTGACAGGGATGATATTAAGATACTTTCCCTTGGAACAAGACCGGACTGCCTGGGAGACGACGTGATGGATATGCTTGCGGCTCTTAACCGCAAGAAGCCTGTTTGGGTGGAGCTGGGACTTCAGACAATCCATGAAGAGACTGCCCGCAAAGTGGACAGAGGATATGAACTGAAAGTTTTTGAGGATGCATACAGGAAACTTAAAGAGGCCGGCATAACGGTCATAGTGCACATTATTCTGGGACTTCCCGGTGAAACAAAAGACGATATGCTTGAAACGGTCAGATATCTTGCGGGGCTTGAGCCCGTACTTGACGGTATTAAGATCCAGAACCTTCAGATACTAAGGGGGACTTCGGTATATGATGATTATATGCGAGAGCCTTTTTATGTGATGTCAATGGAGGAGTATACGGATCTTGTAAGCGAGTGTATAGCTCTTTTGCCCAAAAAAACCGTGGTACACAGGATGACGGGAGACGGACCGAGACGCCTTCTTGAGGCACCTTTGTGGAGTCTTGATAAAAAGAGGGTACTGAATATGCTGAACAAAAAGTGTAATGACTTTTTTTCTTAATTAAGTATTATAGGATTTAGGTTCGTTTAAGGCACGGAATGTAAACTTCTTGGTAGTGTGCTTTTTGTTCCGCAAATAATTAATTTGAAAGGTTAAAGGGGGACACATATGAAAAAGAGACTGGTAGCGGCTTTAACTTTGATTGCAACAATTTTTACAACTTCTTCCTGCAACAATAATTCTAAGGTTTTTCAGCCCGGTGATGATACGGCTGAGGAAGTTTATGCGGATGAAGCGAGTAAAAATCTTACACCCGATCCCGATTCAGAGATCACGATCACTGCGTTTAAGTGCGGAAAGGCTGATGCTTTTCTTTTGAGAACGGCGAATCACACTGTTGTAATAGATACGGCGACCGATAAAAAGGGTGATAACTTCCTTGAGCTTATAGATGAGCAGGGTATAGACACCATAGATGAGATGATAATCACTCACTTTGATAAAGATCATGTCGGAGGTGCAGATCAGATAATAAGGGCCAAAAATGTAGGAAAGATCTACACAACATATCTATCAAAGGATTCCGATGATATAACGGAATATTACAGTGCCCTCAAGGAAAAAGGCTATAAAGACCTTATTGTAAAGGATGTTTTTTCTTTTAAAGAAGACGGAGTTGTATATACAATCTATCCGCCGGAAGCAATGAATTATAAGAGCAGCGTAAGCAATAATTCATCCCTTGCAATCAAGGTGCAGTGCGCCGATAAGACTATGCTGTTCACCGGAGATGCGGAAGAGGAGCGTATCAACGAACTCATCTCGACAGACGGACTTGAATGTGATGTTCTCAAAATGCCGCATCACGGCCGCTTTAAAAAGAATCTTGATGAATTTATAAAGCGCGTCACTCCTAAGTACGCAATCATCACAGCAAGTAAGAAGGAACATGAGGACGCGGAGACTGTAAATATCTTGGATGCGGAAGGTGTGGAAACCTATATCACCAGAGGCGGAGACATAACCATTAAGATGAACGCCGACGGCGTAACGATAGAGCAGAGCAGTAAGTGAGGGCCTTATATAGCGCTTGGGGCGTGCGGGCATAGGCTCTGTAGTGCGTAGTTCTCGGACGAGCAAGATGATTATCAATATTTATAAAAACAGGAACCGCTGACTTTTCTGAACAACGTGAAAGGAAGCGGTTCCTGTTTTTATAAATTCATGATAATCACTGCGCAGCCGAACACAAGCATTACAGAGCCTATGCCCGCACGCCCCAAGCGCTATATAAGGCCCGGATTTACTTTATTTTCACGGCAGTTCCGTATGCGACAATTTCTGCAGCACCCTGCATGACTGCGGATGAACCGTAGCGAACTCCTACGATCGCATCGGCGCCGAGACTCATAGCCTCATCAACCATACGCTTTGTGGCAATTTGCCTTGCTTCCGTGAGCATCTCGGTGTATCCCTTGATCTCACCTCCGACAAGTGTCTTCATGCCGGCCATAAAATCTCTTCCCAAATTCTTGGACTGCACAACAGTTCCTTTTACAAGGCCGAGAGCCTCAATCTCTGCTCCGGGAATGGTATCAATACTTACTAGCTTCATCTTCTTCTCCTCCTTCTATTTCCTTAAGTCTTTGCCTTAAAGCAAGAATACAACCAACTATTACAGCGATGCCTACAAACATGATCACAATGAACAGAGGCATCGGAGTTTCGCCGCTTACACTGACCATAAGGAAAAAGATTATGTAAGCGACCATTATTGCTAAGAATACCGCAGCTGCCAACAAAGCTCCCAGTTTCTTTTTCTTGACGTCTGTCTGCGAAACATTCATGAACTTTCCACCCCTTTCTTCAATCCTATGCATTTCTTCGAGATAATCGTCTGCTTTAAAATAAGAATAATCAAGATTTTTGTCCTTGACTGAATCACACAGTTCAATCGAATTTTCCAAGGATGTGATCTCGCTTTTTAAATTGCTGCTCTGTTTTTCAAGACACATGCTGAGCGAAAGTTCTTTTTTCTGAACCTTTCGAATGTCCTCTAATGGAACTGAGAGCTTTCTTAAAAATTTGATCTTCATAAGCTCATCAACATCCTTAAGAGAATATTCTCTGTATCCGTTTTCGGGATCTCTTTCAGGAGAAAGAAGTCCTTCGTCTTCATAAAAACGGATATTCTTTTTGGTGATGCCAACAAGTTCTTCTACCTGACTAATCTTCATAGATGTCTCTCCAATCGCATCGATCTGTTTGTTGATATAAGGAAAATACACCTTCCATAAGGTGGAAGGTCAATACTTTTTATGATTTTTTATAAAATCTATTATACATTGCAGTGAAAGCTTACCTTTATTTTTTTTACCAAAAATAGTAAAATCTAAAATGTTATGGATTTATTTGATTATATGCGTGAAAACAATATGGATAAAGAATCTCCGCTTGCCGCAAGAATGCGCCCTAGGACTCTTGATGAGGTGGTAGGGCAGCAGCATATCATTGCAAAAGACAAGCTTCTTTATCGTGCAATTCAGGCAGATAAGCTAAGTTCCATAATACTGTACGGACCACCCGGAACGGGAAAGACCACGCTTGCCAAGGTCATTGCGGGTACGACGAAAGCTGAGTTTACCCAGATAAATGCTACCATAGCGGGCAAAAAAGATATGGAAGAGGTCGTCAACAAGGCTAAGGACAACCTTGGAATGTACGGCAAGAAGACCATTCTTTTTATAGATGAGATTCACAGGTTTAATAAGGGGCAGCAGGACTACCTTCTTCCGTTTGTTGAGGACGGAACGGTGATACTTATCGGAGCAACGACGGAAAATCCTTATTTTGAGGTGAACGGAGCTCTTATATCAAGATCGGTAGTTTTCGAACTTAAACCGCTTACGGCAGAAGATATAAAAGTGCTTTTAAATCGTGCCGTTACCGACAAAGAAAGAGGAATGGGCGGTTATAATGCCGTTCTTGAGGATGATGCTGCAGATTTTCTTGCAGATCTTTCCGACGGAGATGCAAGACATGCTCTTAATGCAATTGAACTTGGCGTTATGACAACAGAGCGCAGCAGTGACGGTCTCATACATATAACCAAAGAAGTGGCTGAGGAGTGTATACAAAGGAAGGTTGCCAGATATGACAAGGACGGCGACAATCACTATGATACTATATCTGCTTTTATAAAGAGTATGCGAGGTTCGGATCCGGACGCAGCGGTTTACTATCTTGCAAGAATGCTGGATGCCGGAGAAGACCCTAAATTCATAGTAAGACGAATGATGGTATGCGCTTCTGAGGATGTTGGAAACGCAGATCCGCAAGCTTTGCAGGTGGCGGTTGCAGCTTCGCTTGCAGTTGAGAGGCTCGGTATGCCTGAAGCACGCATAACACTGGCTCAGGCGGCAAGCTACATTGCCACGGCACCAAAGAGCAACGCGGCGTATCTTGCAATAGAGAATGCGCAGCATACTCTCAGGGAAACGGGGAATCTTCCGATTCCGCCGCATCTTCAGGATGCACACTACAAATCGGCCGCAAAGCTTGGGCACGGCCTTGGTTACAAATATGCCCACGATTATCCGGACCATTATGTTGAGCAGCAGTATCTGCCGTATGAACTTAATGGAAAGGAATTTTACAATCCGACGGGAAATGGCTACGAACTTAAGATAAAGGATCATATGAAGAAATTAAAGAGTAGAAATAAAAAAGGAGACTGATGAAAAAAAGAAAGCGCAGGATGCGAACCCGGCGAGGAAGTACAAGAAATCAAAGAATCCGGCGAAACAGAAGATTGCTTGCCTTCACAGGAATAGTTACAGCCGTTGCGCTTGTTGTTGTTACAGTATTAGTTGTAACTTTGCTAAAAAATATATATAACGGAGATAATGAGTCTGAACCGGAATCTTTTCTTGAGACTATCGAAGTAGCACATGATACTACAAATAACGGAAAACACGAGTATTTAAATCAGGATATTATAAATTTCATAACGGGATCGGGTATGACGGTTACGGAAGGTCTTATGCAGAGACCGGAAACGATCGAACTTACGCCCGAGAACACTGCCGAATTTGCCAGTATAAACAACTGTGCCATCGTTGATGATGACAAAGTACAGATAGAAGCAACATCTTCGGGTATACCGGCAAGTGATGATAAATACTATTATATTTTTGAACAGGCAACATATGAGGACGGTCTTGCAGAAGACGCGGAGCCTATTGACAGGATATATAAGGGAGAAGAAGCACAGTTTAAGCTTAATCTGAAAAAAGATACTGCAGATTCAAGGCTTTTTTCCAAGTTTATGCTTGCTGTCAAAAAAGACGACGGCTTTGTGGGCATAAGCCATCCCAAGTACATAACAAATCCCGGTGCTTGTGCAAGGCACAGCTACGGGGGCATGGAGCACAAGTCGATAAAGGGAATACTTCCGCATCCGCTTAAACTTTCGGAACTGCCCGATCTTGGAGTGAATTATTGTTCTTACAATATTCCTCTTTCACATATACTTACAACTTCCGGCGGAATTGAGTATGATTATGGCGGTAAAGTTTATCATTTTAACTCGCAGATAATGAATGATTATGATAATCTATTCCAGAAGCTCAATGGTATGGGGATAGACATAGCTGCTATCATATTAAATGATGCCAGCCCTTCCACATATCCCGAGATCACTCATCCGGATGCACGAAGCGGTTCCACTGCACCGTATTACATGTTTAACGCATCAGATGAAGGCGGTGTAAAAGCGCTTGCCGCTATAGGAAGTTTTTTGGCGGGAAGATATTCGGGAACAGGTCATGGCAATGTAAGTATGTGGATAATTGCCAATGAGGTCAACGCCAGAAAAGAATATAATTATATGGCAAAGACTGATGTAAATACATATACAGCAGCATTTACAAGGGCATTCAGAGTTTTTTACAATGCCATAAAGAGCGAGAATTCAAGCGCAAAGGTATATATTCCGATTGACCAGCGCTGGACATATAATACGGAAAAGACAGGTGATTATGATGCAAAGGATGTCATAGACATATTTGCGTCGTCCATATCAAATTACGGAAATATAGATTGGGGCCTTGCGGCGCATCCTTATTCTTTTCCGAACGGAAATACAGCGTTTTGGAATGCATCCAAGTACGTTAATCACACGGAAACAACGCCTACGATAACCATGGACAATATCGAGGTGCTTACAAATTATATGCAGAAGGATTCCATGAGGGATACTTCGGGAAATATCCGCTCTATAATTCTTAGTGAGCTGGGATATTCTTCCACATCGGGAGAAGATGTTCAGGCGGCGGCGTTTGCCTATGCATATACAAAAATGGTAAAAAATGGCCATATCGACGCGCTCATGCTGTCAAGACAGGTTGATGCGCAGGAGGAGATATCGGCATTGGGGCTTGCGCTCGGCCTTGAAAACACGGGCGGAGGACATAAGAAGTTGTATGATGTCTTCAAATACATTGATACGGACAAACGAAACGAGGTCGTGTCGTTTGCTTACAGTATAGTTGGAAAAGAGTTTTAACAATGAGAGGAGTAGTACTATTATGACTAACGCTGAGAAAGCACTTAAAATGCACGAGGAATGGCAGGGAAAGCTTGAGACACTTTCAAAAGCTGAGGTGAAATCAAAAGAGGACCTTGCAATCGCATATACCCCCGGAGTTGCAGAACCATGTAAGCTTATTGCTGAAGACAAAGAACTTGCTTATAAATACACGATAAAGTCAAATACCATCGCTGTTGTTTCTGACGGTAGCGCGGTTCTTGGTCTTGGAAACATCGGACCCTACGCAGCAATGCCTGTTATGGAGGGAAAGGCAGTTCTTTTCAAAGAATTCGGTGGCGTAAATGCAGTGCCTATCTGTCTTGACACTCAGGATACAGAGGAAATCATAAAGGCTGTAACATATCTTGCACCCGGATTTGGCGGAATCAACCTTGAGGATATTTCTGCTCCGAGATGCTTTGAAATAGAAGAGAGATTAAAAGAGATCCTTGATATTCCCGTATTCCACGACGACCAGCACGGAACTGCCATTGTTGTTCTTGCAGGTGTGATCAACGGACTTAAGGTTGTAGGAAAGAAAAAGGAAGATTGCAAGGTGGTTGTAAACGGTGCGGGAAGTGCCGGAATAGCTATCACAAAGCTCCTTCTTCGCTATGGATTTAAGAAAGTTATCATGTGCGATAAATCAGGAATTCTCAGTAAGACATCACCCGATCTTAACTGGATGCAGGAGAAGATGATGGATGTGACAAATCCCGATCAGGAGAACGGTACACTTGCCGATGCTCTTAAGGGCGCAGACGTATTTGTAGGAGTTTCGGCTCCCGGAATCGTGACAAAAGAGATGGCTCAGGGAATGAACAAGGATGCGATCATGTTTGCTATGGCAAATCCTGTTCCCGAGATCATGCCCGATGTTGCAAAGGAAGCAGGTGTAAGGGTTATCGGAACGGGAAGAAGTGATTTCCCCAACCAGGTAAACAACGTTCTTGTTTTCCCAGGAATCTTCCGCGGTGCGCTTGAAGGAAGAGCAAAGCAGATAACAGAGGATATGAAGCTTGCGGCAGCAAATGCACTTGCAGGACTTATCCCCGATGATGAACTTAATGATGAGAATATCCTTCCTGCAGCTTTTGATGAGAGAGTAGCAGATGTTATTTCAGCAGCTGTAAAAGCTCACATTTGATAAATGTACTATAGTATTTAAGATGGAGGCATCACTGTGAGCTCACGGTATCTTACTTTATATAAAATGATTGTTCTGTATATGCTAAAGCGCTGCGAAGTGCCACTTAGCAAGTCACAGATTTACGACTTTATATTGGAAAAAGAATATACGACTTTTCTGACGCTTCAGGAAGTGTTTGCTGAGCTTGTTTCATCGGAGCTTGTTGTAGAAAAGACTATGGCCAACAGGACGTTTCTTGAGATAACTGCCGAAGGTGAAGAGACGCTCAAGTTTTTTGGTGATAGAATTAATCCGTCTATCAGGCAGCAGGCCGATGAATTCCTTACGGCCAACAGTCTGAAGCTCAGAAATGAAGCCTCTATACTTAGCGACTACAGAAAAACAGGTGACAATGAGTACACTGCTCAGCTTGTGGCAATGGAGAACGGAAAGTGTATCCTTAATATCTCAATTCCCGTTCCCACCGAAGAGATTGCACAGTCGATTTGCGACAAGTGGCAAAAAAAGAACGAAGAGATTTACCACTACCTCATCGAAGAACTGATGATGTGAATACTGCAGGTAGCACCATATGGTGAAACAGGCAGTATTCTCAGGCCATTGTTGCTGCGATTGAAAAATGCGAAACGCTGTTTTTTCTGCTCATATCTTCGGGAATAAAGAAAAGAGCAGATGTCAAAAAGCTATTTTTACTGACTATATTGTAAGATATAGTAATATGGGCATATGTCAGAAGGAAGAGTGCACTGACTAAAACTAAAAAAGCAGTATATGGTCAGTTGATTTGGAAGAAGTGTAGAGAAAAATAAGAGGAATCAATGGTTTTCTTACTGACTATAATGAGAAAAGTATAAATATGAGCAGATACGGGTAGGAAAATCACACTGCTCATAATTAAGATGAAATGTAAAAGAGCAGATGTGTGCAAGATAAATGTACTGCCTATCTTCGAGATATTTCATGCATGAGCAGGAGATATGCTCTTTCACTATATTCTGATTGACACCGTTATTTAGGATTGTTATAATAAACATCGTGCTTTAGGGCATGCGCTGTTGTAGCACAGTCGGTAGTGCGTCGCATTGGTAGTGCGGAGGTCACGGGTTCGATTCCCGTCAGCAGCTTAGAGAAAGTCGCTTTTGGCGGCTTTTTTGTTTGAGTAGATTCATTCATAGACAGCCCGGCCCCCAAGGGAATTAGGTCTGAAAGTCGATAACTTTTGGCTTCACAGTAAGGGTATAAGGCGGATTTTTGCTGTATTTACAGATGTTGCAATATTCAAGAGCAATAAAAAGACTTAAGATTTCATTCTGTTCTCGCTCCAATTGTTTGAGCCCATTTATGGGCGAGTTTTGGAGCGAAGAATGAAAGCTTAAGTCTTTTTATGCCTTGAATATCAACATATGTAACAACAAGAAAATTCGCCTTATACCCTTACTGTGAAAACAAACAGCTACAATTTCAGACCTGATGCCATTGGGGCTGGCGTTAATTGGGGACAAAAAGGGCTGCCACACAAAAGTGCGACAGCCTTAAAATTAAGCGTCAATTACTGACATATAGTAAGAGTAAAGACTCTTGTATGTTGAGTTGTTGTAATGAAGCCCGTCACCGGTTGAGAAACCGTTCTGCTTGAGGTATGAGTAACCGTCTATCCAAGTTACTCTGGGATCAAGCTGTGATTTGAGCTTCGCATTAAATCTTTCTATCTGGTCATTGGAAACTGTCTTGCAGTTCTTTACGGGAGTAACTGCAGCGTAGTATACCTTGATTCCTGCCTCTGTCCAAGCATCGATGTTGCTGTTTACAAGTTTGATATACTTGGAAGCGTTTGCAAGATCGTTTACACCAAAGTTGATGATCATTGTTGTTCCGTTGCCTGCATAATTGGGAATCTGAGGAAGAGCTGTATTCTTGAACCAGCTGTAACCTTCTCCGACTTTGGCAACATAAGCTTTATCGGTTGAACCGACAGCAGTTTTCAGCTGAACTGTTCTTGAGTCTCCTACAAAAAGAAAAGGCACGCCGGGGATACCGGTAGATACATAGTCCTTGCTGACATAGCCTATTCCGTCTTTGTATGCTATCTCATACCAACCGCTGCCTGTTTCGCCTGTTACTGTGACCTGTGCGCCCCATGAGAGCTTACCGATCTTTTCACACTGGATTCCTGCTCCGTTCCTTACATTAACGGTAGCTGATGCGAACATGCTCGCAGGAACTTCATAATGAATAACTACATTTGGGTCAATAGGTTCTGCGGAGGAAGATGCTGAAGCTGAACTTTCTTCTGCTATGACTGAACTTCCTTCGGTGGAAGCAATTTCGGGCTGAACCGGAACGCCTTCAGTTGAAGCGATAACTGCTTCGGTTGCAGAGACTTTAATCTCGTCCGTTGCAAATGCTGCACCACATACAGCCAATGAGGTGACTAAAAGTGCACCTGATACCAATATTAAGTTTTTGTTTTTTAGATCTTTTAATTTCATATCTTCACCACTCATAATTCTATGAAATTTTACATGAGGTTCAATAAGATGTCAAATTTGACTAAAAAGCTACAAACTCTTATAATATAGCATTGATTGTACTAACGCTTGGTTTAAGCGCTTCAGTTTAAATAGGAATGTTCCTATTAATTAGTTAATATTAGAAATAGATGAAAAGTTGATTGGAGAGGTTATGTGCGGAATTATTGGATACATCGGAAAGAAGAGCACAAAAGACATTTTATTGGATTCGCTTGAGCTTTTGGAGTATAGAGGATATGACAGTGCCGGAATAGCTCTTTTCCCTGATGGAGCAAACGAACCTGTAGTAAATAAGGTCGCAGGAAGAGTTTCTAGGTTAAGAGAGGTATGTGCAGGTCTTACAGATGAGGCGTGCGCAGGAATAGGACATACACGTTGGGCTACACACGGCGGCGTAAGTGATGAGAATGCCCATCCTCATCAGAATGGAAGAGTAACACTTGTACATAACGGAATTATCGAGAATTATAAGGAACTTGTAAAAGAATATGATCTTAAAGATAAGCTTATCTCAGAGACAGATACCGAAGTTGCTGCTGCGGTTTTGAACCAGCTGTATGACGGTGATCCTGAAAAGGCATTAAGAGAGCTTATTTCATTACTTAAAGGAACATTTGCTTTCGCTGTAATTTTTGCGGATCAGCCGGGAAAGATATATGCGGTAAGAAACGTAAGCCCTATAGTTGTTGCGATGACTGAGCATGGTGCAATGCTTGCTTCTGATGTCGCAGCTCTTGGTGTGCATGCAAAGGAATATGCATTCCTTCCGGAGTATCAGGTTGCATGCCTTTCATCTAAGGGAATTGTTGTTCATGATGAGAAGAAACATGAGATTCCTCTTCAGCTCATGACTATCGACTGGGATACAAGTCGCGGCGGTAAGGGTGGCTATGCTTTCTATATGGAAAAAGAAATCCATGAACAGCCCGATGCCATAAAGGATACAGTCGCACCTCACATTGTCGATGGAAAAACATCATTCGAAGCAGAGGGAATTCCCAATTCTTTCTTCAGAGAGAATCAGAATATTGTGGTTATCGCATGTGGAACAGCTATGCATGCGGGACTTATAGGCCAGCAGCTTTTCCATACACTTGCCAATATCCACACTGATGTAGCAGTGGCTTCAGAGTTTACATATACCAATCCTGTTATCAAGCCCGGAACACTTGTAATTGCAGTATCACAGTCAGGTGAGACTGTAGATACGATCGAGGCTATTAAGTATGCCAAGAAGAAGGGTGCAAAGGTTCTTTCTATAGTTAATGTAAAGGGCTCAACAATTTCAGATATCAGTGATTATTGCATCTATACACATGCAGGCCCTGAGATTGCTGTTGCAAGTACTAAGGCTTATACAAGCCAGTTAACTGTTTTCTATCTTCTTGCAATCCATGCGGCAAGACTTAACGGACTTGTTTCTGAGGAAGAAAGCAGCAAGTTTTTGAATGAACTTCAGAGAGTACCTGAAGTTATCGGACAGATTTTAGAGAAAAAAGAATTTGTAAAGAAGATGACAAGTAAGTTCCTCCTTTCGGAGAATGCATTCATGATCGGTAGAGGACTTGATTACTCACTTCTTCTTGAAGGTTCGCTGAAACTTAAAGAAATATCATATGTTCATTCGGAAGCATATGCATCCGGTGAGCTTAAACACGGAACAATTGCTCTTATTACGGACGGAATACCTGTAGTGGCGCTTGTTACTCAGAGTGCACTTGCATCAAAGGAATATTCCAATATCAGAGAGGTTCAGTCTCGTGGCGCAAGCATGATACTTATCACAAGAGAATCTCTTTATAAGGATATGAATATCCCTGAGGATGATACATTCATCCTTCCCGAGATGGATGATATGTTCATGCCGTTCCCTGCAGCTGTTGTTATGCAGCTTATAGCTTATTACACATCTTATACCAAGGGATTCGATGTTGATAAGCCAAGGAACCTTGCAAAGGTTGTTACGGTTGAGTAATTGACGTATAACATGTTGTTTTAAATTATAGAGTTTTGGCGATTTATACACTAAAATTGTATTATAGATTGCCAAAACTCTTTTGTTTGTTCTTATTGAGTGGATGAGGTTTAATTTATTATGAACAAATTATTGAAGGAGAAAAGAAGTCTATTCGGAGACGGATCTTTTTACAGAAATGCTCTTAAGATTGCTGTGCCGATAATGTTACAGCAGCTTATTCAGAACATGGTCTCCCTTATAGATAATTTCATGGTATCGGGACTTGGCGACGTATCTATGTCGGGAGTTAATGTTGCAGGTCAGATACTCTTTATTTTCATGGTATTTCTTAATACCATCTGTATGTCGGGAGGAATATTCCTCACGCAGTTCTTTGGCGCCAATGACAAGGCAGGAATGCAGCAGGCGTTTATATTTAAGCTGTTTATGGGAGTTTCTGCTTTTATTCCTTATTTTCTGGTTTGCAGAGTATTCCCGAGGCAGGTCTTGTCGCTTATGCTCATAGGAAATACCCAGGCGCCGTTTATCCTCGATGAGGCGGTGAGATATATCAATATCATGTTCTGGATGGGGCTTCCCATGACTTTTTCTGTATGTATAGCGACTTCTCTGAGAGATATGGGAAGGGTAAAGGCACCGCTTATCGTAACGATAATAGCTACGCTGACCAATACTACTTTTAATTACCTTCTTATATACGGAAACTTTGGTTTCCCCGCACTTGGCGTAAGAGGAGCGGCTTTTGCGACTGTTATAGCCAGAACGCTTGAATTTGCTATCTTTGTTGGTATATATATCAAGGTTAAGCCTGATTTTGCCGTTGGATTAAAGAATGGAATTAAAGTAAATTTCGGCCTCTTTGGCGAGATATTGAAAAAAGGAGCTCTCATGCTCTTCTGCGAGATGACATGGGTGCTTTCTGAGACTGTAAATACCGCTATTTTTAACAGCAGAGGCGGAGCGGAAGTAGTATCCGGAATGGCGGCAGGTTTTGCCATCGCAAATCTCTTCTTTGTTGCATTTGGTGGAATTTATTCTGCTACAAGCGTGATTATGGGCAAGACACTTGGAGAAGGCAAACTTGAAGAAGCACGTAAGCAAAAGAGCTGGCTCTTGTCCGGAGCATTTGCTTTTGGCTGTGTAATGACGCTTGTCGGTTTTGTGACTACGCTTATCGTGCCTGTAGTATACGGAAGATTGAGTGGCGGCGCTATAGACATATGCAGAAGGATGGTTATAGTATTATCTGTGTTCATGCCAATATGGGTGTACATCAATGCTCAGCAGGCAGTTGCCAGATCCGGCGGTGATACAAAGATGGGAGCATACGGAGATGCGCTTGTAACTTTGTTCGTACTTCTTCCGATGATACTTATCCTTGGTAAATACACGGATATAGGCCCTATTGAGCTCTTTATATGTGTAAAACTTGTTGATTTTATCAAGATAACTATTTTCCATTTCTGGTTAAAGAAAGAGCGCTGGCTCAATAATCTTGCGATAGGGCATGCAGAGTAAATTATGTAAAAAAAGGAATTATGCACCATGGATCTTATCAAGAAATTTATACCCTATTACAAACCTTATATCGGAGTGTTTTTGTTCGATCTTTTTTGCGCGACGGTTCTTTCTATAATCGATCTCGTATTTCCACAGTTCATAAGGATACTCAGAGAGACGCTGTTTCTTGAAGAACCTGCGATCATAATGAAAAGGATATGGATCATCGGACTTTTGCTGCTTGTTTTGTATTTCATCAGATTCCTGTGCAGATGGTACGTGACATACTGGGGACATATGATGGGCGCCAAGATGGAGTCCGGCATGCGAAAAGAGCTATTTGAAAGGTTTGAGGCATTTTCGTTTTCATATTATGACACGCACAACACGGGCGAGATGATGAGTAAGCTTGTATCGGATCTCTTCGATATTTCCGAGCTTGCGCATCACGGCCCCGAGAATATATTTATTTCATTTGTAAAAATAGTCGGTTCATTCATACTTCTGATGCGTATAAATGTGCCGATGACGCTGTGTCTTGTGTCTGTTGTGTTTGTAATGGCAGTATTCTCCGTAAGTCGTAACAGAAAGATGAGAGCTACGTTTTCCGATAACAGAAAGAAGGTTGCGGGAATCAACTCATCACTTCAGGATACGCTCGGCGGTATCAAGGTTGTTAAGTCATTTACGGGTGAGGAGATTGAGGAAAAGAAATTTGATAAAAGTAACCTCGCTTTCCTTGAGTCGAAGAAGGACAATTACAAGCAGATGGCGCTTTTTCATTCGGGAAACAACTTCTTTGAGGGACTGTTGTTTGTAACTGTTATTGTGGCCGGCGGCGTGTTTATTGCCAAAGGGCAGATGACGGTTGAAGATATGGCCATATATGCGCTGTATATCAACATATTTATCAATCCGGTCAACGTACTTGTTGAGTTTACGGAGCAGCTCCAGAAAGGTCTTGCGGGATTTGGCAGATTTTGTGAAGTAATGGATACGGTTCCGGAGATCGTGGATAAAGAAGGGGCAAAAGAGCTGACACACGTTGAGGGCGTTATTGATTATGAGGATGTTTCTTTTGCATACGGAGAGGAAGACAGCGTTCTTGACCACATCAGTCTACATGTTGATAAGGGTAAAAATATAGCTATTGTAGGTCCGTCGGGTGGCGGAAAGACAACGCTTTGTTCTCTGCTTCCGAGATTCTACGATGTTACGGGCGGAAGCGTTAAAATAGACGGAGTTGACATTCGTGACGTAACGCAGAGATCGCTTAGATCATTTATCGGAATTGTGCAACAGGACGTGTATCTCTTTAACGGTACGGTTCGAGAGAATATCGCTTACGGAAAGCCTGATGCCACAATGGATGAGATAAGGGAAGCTGCTGAAAAAGCAGATCTGACGGATTTTATAAACAGTCTGTCAGATGGATTTGACACACTTGTCGGTGAAAGAGGAGCAAGACTGTCAGGTGGCCAGAAACAGAGAATTGCCATCGCAAGAGTGTTCCTTAAGAACCCTCCGATACTTATTCTCGACGAAGCAACAAGTGCACTTGATAACGAAAGTGAGAGATATGTTCAGGATAGTCTTGAAAAACTTTCGGTCGGAAGAACAACAATCACGATTGCGCACAGGCTTTCAACGATTCTTGGAGCAGACGAGATTATTGTTCTTGGAAGTAATGGCATAGAAGAGCGCGGAACGCACAAGGAACTTTTAAGGACAGGCGGTTTGTACGAGAAGTATTACAGAATGCAGTTTGAGTAGATTTTCTGATTTAATGCGGGAAACGCTATGTAATATAGGCGTTTCCCTAAAATAAAAGCGGCTCAAGCAGACTTGGGCGAGGAGACAAAGCATGCGGAAAATTAAGTTGGCGGAAATATCAATAATATCTGTTCTTATTTGGATTGGATGCATTATTTTTTCAAACATTTGCTATGAGGAATGTGATGATATAACCATGAATTTCATAGCGGCCGGTGCATACGGGGAACCTTCGCAGTATCTGGTCTACAGCGGGATATTGCTTGGATATTTTATTAAATTTATGTATGCGCTTTTTCCGTCGGTCAATTGTTACCTTTGGGTATATCTGATATTCAATCTTCTGGCGGTGATCCTATTATTGCTGGCTGTAACGCATGATGCGTCATATCTGACAACTGCGATACTGTCTGTGTTTATCAACATTCTTTTTGCAAAAGACATTTATATAAATCTTCAGTACACCAAGAATGCGGTGCTTTATGCGGCGGTCGGATTTGCTGTTCTTGCATGGGCGCTTGGCAGGGAAAAGACAAATATTATATATGTCATTGCTTCTTCGGTGCTTATTGCTTTGGGACTTAGCGCAAGAAAAGATTCTTTCCTGATGGTGCTGCCGTTTGGATTTATTGTGGTTGCGTTGGTACTTTTCCGGAAAAGAGCCGAGATCAGGAAAAGAGGAATTTATCTTTTGATTCCGCTTTTGCTTACATTGGTCGTCGTTTCCTCCAATTTCGTGGCATTTAAGCTTAATAAAGGATGGAAGGATTTTTATGAGTGGGACGGCATAATGATCCAGAAGCGTGATTATGGCAATTATAATTTCAATTGGAATCGTGAAGGCTATGAAAAGGCCGGCTTTTCTGAGGGGGATTTTAAACTGCTTGATGAATGGATGTGGAATGATACCGAAGTTTTCAGTTTGGATAAAGTAAGGCAGATACAGATTATCGGAAAAGATACCAGAGTAAGTAATCTGCGCTTCGATCCGGATATTTTTGCACAAACTTTTGAAGAGATACAAAAAACATCGACTTTGAGTGTGTTACCTTATGTGCTCTTGGGGCTGCTCCTTTTGACGGTTGCTCTTTGCATATTCAGTAAATCATATCTGCATCTTGCGGCAAGTTTAGTCTGTGTCATCACAGCATATGGTGAACTATATTATCTTTTGAATATGAGACGAGCCATATGGAGAGCGGAGTTTGGCGTGTGGTTTGTGCCTATTGTTTTTCTTACGATGTTTGCAACGGTGTTACCAAAACCTGAATTAAAGAGTACGGGTAAAAAGAGAATTTTGGGTATTGTAATGGCAGTAATTGCCGTGGTAACTCTTTTTTCCTGGCAGAAAAATTATCTTGATTACAGCCGCAGAAGTTATCTTCAGGTGAGCGATTCGGATGTGGAGAGGCACAATGAGATAGATTCTCTTGCCAAAAGCAACGGTTACTATGTAGTAAGCGTTATGAGAATGGTTGTCGGAATGTGCGGCGCAAAGAATATATTTGAAATTGACAAGAAATACGACGGCTGGTTTGACAATATTCTTTTTGACGGAGGTTGGCTGCTTCCATCTCCGATAGGGCTTTATTCTTTTAATAAGAATGGAGTATCAACGTCAGCGGCGGCACTTGTTGACAGGGATGATGTATATTACTGGGGCGACGGTGAACGAATGGGATATTTATATCAGTTCTTGAATGAACACTATGGCCCCGGAATAGAAGTGCGCGATACCGAGGTTAACGGCGTGTCGGTGTGGAAGTTCTTTAGGGCACAACAGGGCAATGAAATAAAAGAATAGAAGAGATGAATTTGAAAAACAGACTTTGGCGATTTATAAGCATTTTTAAGCGTATAAATCGCCAAAGTTTTATTATTTTGACCGCTCTTGGCGACTTATAGATGGGAAATGACTATTAAGGATTGCCGCTTCCGAAAATAAGTTCAAGTATATCATATTGATACATGAATACATTCCTCCTTTTGTTTTGAGATGACAGATTGCATTATATAATAATTCGATTAGCAGAGAGTATATCATTGAGTAAACTACGGCTATCTTGAGTGTATGGAAATATGATTATAGATAAATGATTTTAAAACTATAATAAAGCAAAAGTGTTATATAGGAATTTTTATGATATAATCTTTTAAAAATGTAGCTATTTACTTGATTATAGGGGGCATATGTAATGGATATAGGTACATTCAATATTGCAATATGTGATGATGATAGAGAGTTGCACAACGAAATAATCGGGTTATGCAACTCATTTTTTATTGATAAAAAAGTAAATTATAAGGTTTACTCATATTATTCGGGAGAAGAGATTATAAAGGAGACTGACAGGCATATTGATCTCGTTTTTTTGGATATAGAGATGGGCGGAATCGACGGATTGTCTGTAATGGAAAGACTTGAAAAGATGCCTAATGTTTTAAATATAGTATTTGTATCCAGTCATCATGAATTTGCCGGAGATGCATATGGATATAAGACATTGGGGTTTATCCAAAAGCCGATAAAGGAAACTGATTTCAATTCAAGGATTCAAAAGGTTTATAAGAGAGTGATATCTGATGCATTGGTAGTTTTTTCAGACAATTGCGGCGATTATCATCTTCGCAAGTCGGATATTATATATCTTAAAGCTGATTCAAATTATTGTGATATACATACTATACAAAAGACAATAGTTACTTCTTATACATTGAAAAAGTGTGAAAGTATCCTCGGAGGGATGCCGTTTCTTCGCGTGCATAGATCATATCTTATTAATGTAAATAAAATATCAAATTTATCCGGTGCCTATATTAACTTGATAACAAAAGAAAGCATACCGATTGGGAAAAGTTATAAAGATACTGCTTTAAGAAGTTATAGACAATATTTGTATGAGGGGATGAGTGTATGAAGGATCTTTTATGGGCCGCAGAATATAGTTTGTTGGATTTATTGAAATACTTTTCTTTTTTTCTTATTGCATTTAATTTTCCAATTTACAAGAAGAAAATATCTGTTCCAATTTATTTTGTTTTTTCGATGTTATGTTGTCTTTTATATTTTGAAATCCGTGGAGGAGATAGATGGCTTAGTGGAATTCCGAATCTTTGCTCCATTCTTTTTGTTGTGTTAATAGAGAAAGGAAAAAGGGTTAAGGGGTTTATATACATGGCAGTATCCTGGATAATTATGGATTTACTATCAACATTATCTAAAATGCTCTTTTATGCCATGTTTGAAGATGATTGTTATTTATACGGAGCACTTGTCGGAAGACCTCTTTGGGATAAGGTATTGGTTTTAATTGCTCCTATGATATATCATTTTTTAATGAATATTATTATAAAAAGGAAGGTAGACTATTATCTTTCTACTTCACAACTAGGAGTGATTTTTTCAAGTTTTATTGGGGGGCTTTTTATAATTCCTGCATTGGGGAAAATGGTGAGAAGAAAAGAGTATGATCCAAAAGCTTACGTTATTATATCTGTTGCTATGCTGGGACTATTGTTTCTATTTATTGCTGTTATGGTATGGCAAAGCTTTGTTGTAAATAGAAATAATAAGATGAAGCAAGACGAAATCAAGTATCAATATATGCTTAAAGCTCAATCAGATTATTTTGACGGTTTAAAGAATGATCAAGAAAAAGTGCGAAGATTTAGGCATGATGTTCGTGCACATATTACAGCACTACAAAAATATCTTGACGAAGGCAATACTGAAAAAATGCAGGAGTATCTAGCTTGTATGCAAAAACAAGTTGACATCGACCAAACTAAAAAGTATACGTGCAATATGGCTGCTGATGCTGTGATTAATGATCAAACAAAAGTAATGCAGGACAAAAACATAAAGTTCCAATACGAGGGCTGCCCAAAAATTAGAGAGGAAATAAGCGATTATGATCTCTGCACGATTTTTTACAATCTTTTAAAAAATGCTGTAGAAGGGTGTGAAAAAGTAGAAGCTGATGAAAAAGGCGTAGATGTTAAGGTTTCAAATAGTGGAGAGCAGCTTTTGATTAGGGTGGAAAATGATACGATAATGAAAGATAAAATCATTGATGGAGATATGTTTACTACAAAAAAAGATATTAAGAATCATGGCTTTGGTATGAAGAGTGTAAGAGCTGTAGTAAATAAATACAATGGATTTTATAGTAATAAAATTGAAGATGGTAAATTCGTAGCCTTTATAGCGCTATGATTGATTTTTTGAAACTTCGGTGGTGAAAAGCCGGAGTTTTTTTCGTTTACTCAAGATACCGCGTGTTCACTCAAGATACATTGTGAGTGTGGAAATGAACGATTATCATTAATTATTGTTAAGGTTCAAATGAAAAGGAAATATAAAACGTACCGGGATTAAATATAATAATCGAAGGATAGAATTGTGGCATGAGATACACATTTGTTAAACAGCATGATTATACGGACTGTGCTGCAGCTTGCATGGCAATGGTTTGCTTACATTACAAGAAAGAAACAACCATTACGCGACTTCGTGATATGATGGGCACTGATCTCAAAGGAACAAATCTTATCGGACTATCAAAATGCGCGGAAAAACTTGGATTCATGACACAGGCAGTAAAAGTCGACAAAGAAGGATTTTTAAGTGAATTTTCTTTGCCGTGTATTGCAAATATTATCACAAAAGAAGGTTTGTCACATTTTGTGGTTATCTTTAAAAAAGATAATAAACATATAGTGATTGGTGATCCGGCAAAGGATTTAGAACGTGTTGAAATTGATACTTTCTATGAGAAATTTACAGGAGCGTTACTTCTGCTAAAACCTAACAGTGAATTTGAGTCCGGAAAGGTAAAAGGCGTCAATATATTTGAGCGGTATATTAAGCTTATGCTTCCACAAAAGAAGCTGTTTATATATGCTTTCCTGGCATCGGCGCTTACAACACTCTTAGGAATAGTATCATCTTTGTTTAATAATGTTATCTATGACGAAATCCTGACGTACCAGCAGAAGGATGCATTAAAGATTATGCTTGTAGTCTTTCTTGGGATATCGTTTACTTCGACGGTGCTTGGATTTATCAGACAGTGGATATTGTTACATTTATCAATAAAGATAGATATTCCTCTTATGTTGGGATATTTTGAACACATATATAAGCTTCCGATGAAATTTTTTTCTACAAGAAAAACGGGAGATATAACGACGCGATTTTCTGATGCGTTTACTATAAAAAATATTTTTACCGGAATAGCATTATCGCTGATCATGGATATATCAATGGCACTTATGTCCGGTGTCATCCTGTTTCGGATGAATTCGCAGCTTTTTTCCATAATTTTATTTATGACAGTTGTCAGTATTATATTGGTTTTTATCTTCAAGCAGCCATACAAAAAGATTAATGAAGAGCAAATGCAGCAGGCATCAGTTCTTAATTCAGAGATTATTGAGGGGCTTCGTGCTGTAGAAACAATAAAGGGAAATGCAAATGAGGATACTGAGCTTGAGAGCATAGAAAAAGAGTATATAAAATCTCTTAGAATTGGCTACAAAGAATCCATGCTTTCAAATGTACAGGGAACTATTTCGAGTATCATATCGGGAATGGGAAATATTGTTTTATTGTATGTTGGAATCAGCTCGGTAATTAATAACGAACTTACACTTGGAAGTTATATGGCGTTTATGACTCTCTCAGGATATTTCATGAATCCGATAAGTAATCTGGTAGGGCTTCAGTTGCAGATTCAGGAAGCAAATATCTCTATGAAGAGATTATCGGAAATTATGGATTACGAGAGGGAAGAAAAAGAAGATGAGCAGCAAGAAATAACAGGTGTAGACGGAGATATCGAAATAAAGAATCTTACATTTAGATATGGTAATAGAAAACCGGCTTTGGACAATATCAGCTTTACGATTCCGAAAGGACAGAAGGTTGCATTGGTTGGGGCAAGTGGTAGCGGGAAGTCGACTATAGCAAAGCTATTATTGCGCTATTATGAACCTGAGAACGGTGAAATCACAATAGATGGTGCTGGTCCTATGTCAATAAATAGTACAAATTAAAATGAGAGGTTTACCTGCTTATGCAGCAGGCGCAACCATAACCCTCTCATATAGTTCTTCGAATTCGTTAGGAGACATATAGTCACAGTGGCTGTGAATCCTAACGGTGTTATAAAAGGTTTCGATATACTCGAATACAAGCCTATATGCGTGCTTGTAGTTGATAATAGAAAAGCGGTTAAGCCATTCCCTTTTAATCAAGGAATGGAAGGATTCTATGCAGGCATTATCGTATGGATAACCGCTATGGGAATAGCTACGCTGCATCTTTTCAGTAGCCTCACGCCATGCGC
>NZ_FMUR01000036.1 GCF_900101605.1 Butyrivibrio hungatei | reverse complement strand
TCATTTGTCCGGATGATTCAGGAATGGCTGTCCGCATGTTTCAAGAATGCTTGTCCGGATAATAAAAGATTACGTGTCCGGATAATTCAAGAATCTTGTCCGGATGTTACAAGAATCATCACTTTTATCTAAAACAATAAGATAATCAATCTCCGTACAATATATGAGAACCCTTATTTTAGAATGCCTTTTTGTCTCCCAAATCAATTTCTCCTTGCAATTATCCAAACAATATCCCAATATAAAGCCCGGCCACCCAACAGTTTCATATCTGTCAAAATCCGGCAATTTCTCAGCTTCACAGTCACCGGATGAAATAATATGCCAAAAAGTACATGATTTTCCTGCTATCAGTGGATGTTTCTTTTCCGCAATCCGTTTTCCATTAAAATAAAATTCTTTATTGGAAAATGTTTTCATATATTCTTGATATACAGCTTCTTCGTATTCCGTGTAATCATCCATTGTATTTATAAGCTTATCGGGTACATATTCACAGCTCATCAGCGAACCTCCCTGGGAAGCCACTGAAAAACATTAAACTTAACTTCGTTTTTGGGACTTGTTCTCTTTAACATTCTATTCGAGCGCTCTTCAATATATGACACAAGATCAATTTTAGCCTTGCTACTATTCAAGCCCCTATTTGCATATGCTACGGCTCCAATCAGAAGATCAGTCAGCTGCATAAGCTGGACTTGATCGGATTTTAGAAGTTGAATACTTTCTACTGTTTCTTCATAAAAATATCCCGCTGCATTATTTAATACATCCCGTAATGTATTTATTTTTTCAGCCCCTTTTGTATCTTTTATATCAACATAGACATGATAACTATCGCTAATGTCAATCATCCCCCGCAACATTAGATAATATATTCTTTGATACCAATCGTCATGAGTTAAATGAAAACGCCTATAATCCAATTTAGATTTATTATGTGCTACAACAGCCCGAAAATTAAGAAACGAATTATCAAAAAATAAATCTATCAATTCCTTATACATATCAAATTGCGAGTTAGATACACGTACCCATTTTATCTCTGCAAATTTATAAACATTATGTTTTTCTTTAATGTTCCTAATTTGTCTATTAATATCCTTCACTTTTTCTTTAGGACAGGATATCCCGCCTATAACCATTAAATCGATACCATCATTTGGAAGATGACAAGTCTCATCACAATATATGTTTATCTCGCTCATCAATATTCCTTTCGTTTTTATGTATTCTTTTCAATTATATGAATTTCACTTCAAAAGCAAAACGTGCACCAAGGGTTTTACGTTGTTCTTTGCATGAATCTGACATGATAAGCCTCCGAAATGCGACACCAAAGTGTCGTCTATTAGTCTTATGCATAGGCTACTTAAGTGACAACAAAATGTATTTTATAGTCCAAATTCATTATGAAGGATTAACAGGCGTTTTTATATCCGCCGAAATATTTCGTTCTCACCTATATATTTGCAGTCATCCAAGCAATCTTTAACTATATTTTTGCCTTATTACTATAAAAGAAATTCGTTTTAAAAATCATTAAAGCGAATTTCTTTTTTATTTAAAACGAATATATCATATATTAAACTAATTAACTCATTATTCGACATATACTTCTACATTTTCAGTCAATGCAATATTTGAAGTTTATAAAGTACATCTTCACAAACCACTCGCAACCTCAACAAGGTATTTGCCGTAATCAGTCTTCATAAGAGGCTCAGCAAGCTTAAGAAGCTGTTCCTTGTTAATAAAGCCGCGCTTATAAGCAATCTCTTCAATACATGATACATAAAGTCC
>NZ_FMUR01000005.1 GCF_900101605.1 Butyrivibrio hungatei | reverse complement strand
AGCTGTTATTCCCCAGTATGAGGCAGGTTGCCCACGCGTTACTCACCCGTCCGCCACTAAGAATTTACAAGAATCTGCCGAAGCTTCATCAGCGTAAATTCTCCGTTCGACTTGCATGTGTTAGGCACGCCGCCAGCGTTCATCCTGAGCCAGGATCGAACTCTCACGTTTAAAAGTTTAATCCGGCTAAGAACTTAAGCTTGGCTTTTCGTTCTGTCCGTTAATTTACATTTTTCTGAATTATTCTCTTGGAATCTTTCAGGGTTGCATTACTGTTTATTTGTCAAGGTACAAGGAGCTCTAAACCCGCTCCAGTACTGCGTTTGCAGTGTTTTGTCTGCATCAGCAACGAATATAAATATATCACCCGCTATATTTAATGTCAACACTTTTTTTGAATTTTTTTTCAAAAAAATGCGTAAATCTGCATTTCGTAAATACATCCAACTTAAAAACGTCACTTTTCTTAAGCACTTCAAGGCTCTGAAATAAACAAAACACCCATGGTTCCTGGGCCGCAGTGGGATGACACAACACTTCCGGCTCGCGTCTCGACTATGTCAAGAAAAATCCCTAATTTTTCCAAAAAACTACGTACTTCCTCTACTTTTTCCCTGTCGCAGCCCGAATGAGTGATAAAAACTCTGTCTTTTTTCGCCTTCATAAGCTCATTTTCCATGTCTTTTACATAATTCATAATGCACTTATCGGCACTTCCCCTATACTTCTTGGTAGGCTTCATTGCACCGCCTTCAACAACGATCTTTGGATGAAGCTTAAGTGTATTGCCCAATAGAGCCGCTATACCGGAACATCTTCCTCCTCTGTGCAAGAAAGTAAGTGTCTCAATGATAAAGCTGGCTCTGACTCTGCCTTTTATTTCTTCAATGTACTCCGCGATATCCGAAAGATTTTTTCCCTCATTGACAAGATCTACCGCTTCCATGACCAAAAGCCCTATACCGGTGGAGAGGTTTGCGGAATCAATTATCTTTACCCTGTCTTCGATCTCCAGTTCCTCGGCCGCAAGCCTGCAATTGTTATTACTCGCGGACATCGATGACGATATGGTAAATACAATATACTCATCATCCTTATTTTCGCCAAAAACGCTCATATAATCGGAAACCGAAGGAGCCGCCGTTTTGGGCGTTTCCCCTGTCTTATCGGACCACTTGTATATTTCTTCGGGAGTGATGTCAATTCCATCTTTCTTTTCCTCATTACCAAGCCTGACATATAAAGGGACTATAATTATGCCATACTTATCCGTAATCTCTTTAGAAAGGTCACACGTGCTGTCTGAAACTATTCTGATCATGTCATTCTCCTGTCGTATTTTTTTAGCGTGAAAACAATTTTCTTTATAAGTAAAAAGCGGCACATTTCATTACGAAAAAGTGCCGCCGTAACGCGTTCATAAGTATATTACTTATCTTAAATTGATTCTTTGTTCTTTGCCGTCTTCCGTCATAATAAGCCCGAGAGTTTCAACATTGGACGCGTTCTTTTCATCTATCTGCGTGAGTATGGCAAGACTCTCATGTGCCCTCGAATCTATCGTTCCGACATATGAAGTGAGGTCGTTTGGCAGGAATGTGACTGAAGAATAGCCTATATTCTTGCCATTTAAGATTATCTGGAACAGTAGATCCAATTTGAGCATATTTACCTCTTTTGCGGAATTTGAGGCATTATACAGATCAAACCTTAATACGAGCAGTTTTTTGCCCTTATCCGCGTTAATAACATAGCTCTTGGAGCTCTCGGGATAGGTACTCGAAACAGAATATCCCTGATAGGACAAAAAAATGTCATTAAGTATTTCCTGTGTATCATCGGCAGAAAGAGTGATCGCACCCTTTTCTCCCATATTTGACGATGTACTGCCTGAGCCGGCCTTCGAATCTGTATTTGAAGAATTGTTATCCGAGCCTGTATTTGAAGATGCACTCTTCGAGCTTTCTCCGGTACTTGCATCGGTACTCTCCGAAGAACTGCTCTCATCTCCCGCTTTACCATCACTTGCAAGCGAAGAAGCTTCACTTCCTGAAGATGAAACATCTGCGCTTATCTCATCATCCTTATACTCATTCTGAGAAGGATCGGGCGTCAAATGCGCATTGTCATCCTCAGCTTGGGCAAGTTCCATAGCTTTGGCCTCTCTCTTCTTTTTTTCATAATTTGCATCAACATATGTAAGTCTGGCCTGCTCGTTTCTTGAGTATTTCATCAATAGTCCGACGGCATATTCAACGGTACGGTCATACTCTTCATCCGTAAGCGAAGGGAATTTCTCTCCGCATCCGGTCAGAGCAATTGTCATTCCTATCATAAATGCAGGCAAAAAATACTTATTTAAGCGCATAAAGTCATCCTCTTTTGTCATTTAGTTTCAAGTTCAAAATAGAACTCAACGCCGTTCGCGTAATTGATCACACCGTAGTCCTGCTGCATGCTCTCCATTATTGCTTTAACAATGGAAAGACCCACGCCGCTTCCGCCGTATTCCCTTGTTCTGGCTTTATCAACCTTATAGAACTTATCCCAGATATAATCAATATTCTCCTTAGGGATAGATTCTCCCGTGTTAAATACGGACACTCTGACCTTGCCGTCTTTATGAACAAGCTTTATCTCGATTATATTGTCACCGCTCACATGATTGATCGCATTGCTGTAATAATTCTGGAGAACTTCTTCGACCTTGAACTCATCTCCCCATACAAATATCGGATGATAATCGCCAAACTTTACGGTCACATCCTTCTGTTTAGCCAAAAGTTCTGCGGATCTGATATAGTTCTTCACCATCTCGACTATATCGAAACGCTCCATATTTGCACTCTCATTACCAAATTCAAGCTGATTCAGGGTAAGGAGCTTCTTTACCATGATGTTCATCTTGGATGCCTCATCCATGATAACTTCACAATAAAAGTTCCTGTTTTCCTCATCATCGTTTATGCCTTCCTTGAGTCCCTCGGCATACCCTTGAATAAGCGCTATCGGAGTCTTAAGTTCATGAGATACGTTTGAAAGAAATTCTTTTCGCATCTCATCTATTTCTTCCTTCTTAGCAATATCATGCTTCAGTGCAATATTGGCATTCTTAAGATCTTTGATGGAAGTTTCGAGTGTCTCGGAAAGTTCATTCATATTCTGACCAAGAACATCTATTTCATTTTTATAATCGCTGCTGTTTTCATATTTGGCTTCAAAATTAAGCTTCTTCATCTCATCCGAAATAAGATAAAGCTTCTTGATCGGAGCCGTAACTTTTTTTGATATTATAAGAACGAGCATTGAACCGATACACAGTGTAACAACGCCGACATAAGCCATAAACTTATTGGATATTGCAACGCTGTCTTCGATACTCTCCATTTTAGAACGTATAAAGATAACATTGAAATTTATGCCGTCCGTCTTTTCTGCGGTTCCCCAAATATCAATATATTCACTTCCATTGGCATTATCTATGCTCTTCTGAAGAGTATATTCATTTCCGTCATAAAGACCCCTACTTAGAACAATATGGTCTTCTTCTACAGTTTTTTTGCTAAGTGCCGGATTCATGTATTGAAGCACACAATCAAAAAGAACATTGACCAGCTGATTATTACTTGAAACACTCATAACGCCTTTTTTGTCGCTGTCACATACCACCATATCGATATTGTATCGTTCGCAAATAAGACGCATATCGCGTTCAAATTCATCAGACTCAATATTTCCATCCGCAATAGCACCCACAACCAGTTCGTAGGCTTCAATTATATTCTCTTTTTTCTTTTGCACATAAAACCGCTCCAGAAAAAAAACATTAATGATGAACCACAGCCCGAAAGTCACAAGCATCGTTAGAATAAATACTGCACTGATCTCTGCCCGTACAGAATGTGTCTTCATTATTTTATCACCAATAGAAGTCTCAGTCTGTTTCAAACTTGTAACCCATTCCCCAAATAGTCTTTATCATATCGCCCTTATTTCCGAGCTTTCCGCGAAGTTTCTTAACATGCGTATCAATGGTACGTGCATCACCAAAATAATCATAGTTCCACACATTATTAAGAATCTTCTCTCTGGAAAGAGCAACGCCCTTATTCTCAAAAAAGAAGGATAAAAGTTCAAATTCCTTATAACTAAGCTCAATATCTTTTCCGTCAACCGAAACGCTATGGGCGACTTTGTTTATGGTAATACCGCCCTCTTCCATTACTTCGTTTGTTGTTACGATATTGGCTCTTCGCAAAATAGCCGAAACTCTTGCAGCAAGGATCTTTGGGCTGAAAGGTTTAGAAATATATTCATCAACACCAAGTTCAAATCCAAGCAGTTCATCACGTTCTTCCGATTTTGCCGTAAGCATTATGATGGGAACCTTGGAATTCTTCCTGATTTCCCTGCATACTTCCCATCCGTCTCTGTTAGGCATCATTACATCAAGGATAATAAGAGAAATATCTTTGTCCTCATAAAAAATATCAAGTGCCTGCTGTCCGTCACCGGCCTCGATAACAATATATCCGTCTTTTATCAAAAAGTCTTTGACAAGCTTTCTCATTCTGCTCTCGTCATCAACCACCAAAATCTTTAAATCATCCAATCTGACTTTCCTCCTAACCTAGTCATTATTCGCACCACCATAATACCCCTCAGAGCTGTCAATGCCAAGTTTTTTTTCTTTTTCACGAATCACTTTTTCCCTCTGAGTAAGGTCCTGCTCCCACGAAGAGTAACGGTTTGTCACATTCCTCTTGTAATTTAATATATTATCACTGTCGCTTGTCGATGCGATTATAAACATTGCGATTACTATTATCAGTAAAAAGATATTAAGAATATATGGAAACAATCTCTTGAATTCCGCTTTATTATCCTTAGTTACAGGTCTGATTCTTTGCTGAACCGACAGATTTTCAAAAGCCGAATGTCTTGTAAGACTAACCGGTATCGGAATCGGAATAAGCTCTTCCTCCGAAAAGCCACTCGCATAAAGCCTGTCTCTAAGCCTTGCAAGGTACTCCCACCCTATGGGTGACTTAAATATTTTATTCTCTATAGCTTTTTCATATACTGCCTTTATGTCTTTGGGTCTGCTCGCCTTTACCCGTTCTTCCAACACTTTTATCTTGGATAAGTCCAAAGACGCTTTCTGGGCATCAAGTTCAGACAAAAAGTCATAACCACCCACTATAAAATTTGTATCTGTACGATCATCATTGATTGCCATATTCAACTCCGTATGAAGCTATGAATACGCTGACACTTCTAGCTTTCAAAGTTTTATTTCTCCATGTAAGAGGTTTGGGCCTGTTAAAGTAGAACTTACCGTCCTCGTCACCTCCTGTGTCAACGCAGAGCCCCCAATACGCGCCATTTGGCGGATTTGGAAGCATTATCTGTATATCTTCCCAATAAGCATTTATCGCAAGATATACGATATCATCATGGCCTTTCTTTTCATCAAAGCCCGCAAAGCGCACACATATAACCCTTGAATCCTTTGTGATATTTCCGTTATCCGGATTCTCTGTATGTACAGACACAAAGGGTAAACCGCTTTTGGCGCTCTCAAGGTCTTTTCTGATAGCCGCATGCTTTCTTCTAAATTGGACCATGTATTTGTAAAAAAGATAGAATTCGCGATTCTTTTTAAGGAAATCCCAGTTGAGCCACGAAATCTCATTATCCTGACAATACGCATTGTTATTGCCATACTGCGTATTACCGAATTCATCTCCGGCATAGATCATCGGAGTACCGCGGCTGCACATAAGAACAGTGATGGCGTTTCGCATCATTCTGAATCTCAGTCCAAGAACATCCGGATTGTCGGTATCACCTTCATACCCGCAATTCCAGCTCCTGTTATCATTGGCACCGTCAGTATTGTTCCAGCCGTTATCTTCATTATGCTTGTTATTATATGCATAAAGATCGTAAAGTGTAAATCCGTCATGACAGTTTATAAAATTGACGGAAGACTCATATCCCATGTACGATTCGCCATACATATCCATGGATCCCGTAATTCTCTTAACCGCCTCGGGCGCCGCCCAGATATCACCCTTAAGATACGACCTTATATCATCTCTATACTTGCCGTTCCATTCCGCCCAGCGTTTCCACGAAGGGAAATTTCCCACCTGGTACATTCCACCCGCATCCCACGCTTCCGCAATAAGCTTAACATTTCCCAAAACGGGATCGTAAGCAATTCTCTGAATAAGAGGCGGTCTCTCCATAGGTGCACCATCCTGATCACGCCCCAGGATACTTGCAAGATCGAATCTGAATCCGTCCACCCTGTATTCTTCAACCCAGTACCTTAGGCATGAAACAATATATTCCTGAACCATAGGATGATTGCAGTTCATAGTATTGCCGCATCCGCTAAAATTATAATACTTTCCGTCGGGAGTGAGCAGATAATATATATTGTTATCAAACCCCTTAAATGAGATAAAAGGCCCGTATTCATTGCCCTCAGCCGTATGATTGAATACTACGTCAAGAATGACTTCTATCTTTCTCTTCTTGAGCTCTTTTATCATATGTTTGAGTCCGACACCCTCTTTGTTGTGCTCTGCTTCATATGAATAACTCGTATTCGGGGCAAAAAATGCAGTGGTATTATATCCCCAATAATCAAGAAGTATCCTTCCGTTTGCCACGCGCATATCGCGAGTTTCGTCAAACTCAAATATAGGCATCAGTTCAACGGCAGTAATTCCAAGTGCCTCAAGGTAATCCGCTTTTTCAGTGATTCCCTCAAAGGTTCCCCTGCACTTTACGCCTGATGATTCATCCATAGTAAAGCCCCTTACATGCAACTCATAGATTATTGAATCACACATGGGGGTTCCAAGACTCGTCACATCATCCCATGCAAAATTCTGCCGCACCACTCTCGCCCTGTACGTACCGGATGTAAGGTTTTCGCCCCATATACGCTGCCCTGATACCGCCTTAGCAAAAGGATCCAGCAATAAATTATCTTTGTTAAAAAGAAGCCCTTTATCAGGATCCCATGGTCCGTCCACGCTATAACAATACTCAAGGTTTTCAATGTCCAATCCAAAAACGATCATTGAATAAACCTTTCCTATCTTGTAGCTCTCAGGGAAAGGAATCGTCACAAAAGGCTCCTTATCATTTCTGTGATACAAAAGAAGCGTAATAGATGTCGCACCATTGGAATAAATGGTGAAATTAATACCACCCGGAAGCATAGTTGCCCCATACAAATTTGACAGGCCGGGTCTTATCTTATATCCGTTGACCTCGTCCAGAGGAAGAAACTGACGCTCATACTCATCCTCTTTCAGCTCTACACCCTGCCTCTTTTCGGCATCTATTAACTTTTTGCTTTTTCTATGCCGTCTGTATTCACTCATGCATTAATTTTACCATAATATTCATTAAATAAGCGTTAAAAAGAGCTATCAAACGTAAATATTTACATCTGATAGCTCTAAATTTTTAATAATTAAACAGGATATGCTCCGTTCTTTGTATCTGCGGCAGCCACATCAACCGATGTCTGCTGAGCCATACGATACTTGAAGAAATCTGTTGCAACCTGAGGGAAGAGTGCGTATGAAAGTACGTCTTCATCCTGCTGCTTCCACTGCTTAACATCCTCTTCGAACTTCTTAAGTCCGGGCTCAAGCTTATCTGCAGGTCTGCATGTGATAACTTCTCTGTCTCCGATAATCTTCTTCTGAACTTCGGGATTGAAAGGCTTGATTGTCTTACCGTATTCACCAGCAAGGAGATCCTTGGTCTGGTCTGTAGCAACCTTGTATCTCTCACCCATGAGAACGTTCATAACGGCCTGTGTTCCAACGATCTGTGAAGAAGGTGTAACAAGCGGAGGCTCACCGAAGTCCTTACGAACCTGAGGGATTTCCTCAAGCACTGTATCGTACTTGTCGCTTGCGTTCTGCTCTTTGAGCTGGCTAACCATGTTAGAAAGCATTCCGCCGGGAACCTGATACATAAGAGTCTTGATGTTAACACCAAGAACCTTGGGATCCATAAGTCCGCTTGCAAGGCATTCCTCTCTGTAAGGTCTGAAGTGATCTGCGATCTTAGCAAGAAGCTTCTGATCAAGACCTGTCTCGAAAGGCCGTCCCTTAAATGCTTCTACCATAACTTCAGTAGCAGGCTGTGATGTACCGAGTGCAAAAGGAGAAATTGCACAGTCGATGATATCAACACCGGCCTCAGCTGCCTTCATGTATGTCATGCTGGCAACACCTGAAGTGTAATGTGTATGAAGGTCGATAGGAAGCTTTGTAGCACTCTTAAGAGCTTTAACAAGCTTCTCAGCCTCATAAGGAAGAAGAAGTCCTGCCATATCCTTGATACAGATTGAATCTGCACCCATAGACTCAATATCCTTAGCGATATTCATCCAGTACTCTTCTGTATATGCATCACCAAGTGTGTATGCAAGAGCGATCTGAGCATGTCCGCCCTCTTTCTTACATGCCTTAACTGAAGCCTCAAGGTTTCTAAGGTCGTTAAGACAGTCGAAAATTCTGATTATATCAATACCGTTTGCGATTGACTTCTGAACGAAGTAATCAACAACGTCATCCGGATAATGCTTGTATCCGAGAATGTTCTGTCCACGAAGGAGCATCTGAAGCTTTGTATTCTTAAAGCCTGCTCTTAACTTACGAAGTCTCTCCCAGGGATCTTCCTTAAGGAATCTCATGCAAGCATCGAATGTTGCACCACCCCAGCACTCTACTGCGTTATATCCAACCTGATCCATTGTATCAATGATGGGCAACATAACCTCTGTGGGCATTCTTGTTGCGATAAGTGACTGGTGTGCATCACGCAGAACAGTCTCATTGATACGAATTGGTTTCTTTTCAATATCTGCCATATCTATTTTCACCCTTTCTGTGATTTATACTCCAAATACTGCCATGAATGTACCTGCAACTACCGCTGTACCGATAACACCGGCAACGTTAGGTCCCATTGCATGCATGAGCAGGAAATTGGAGGGATCGTATTCTGCACCAACTTTCTGTGATACACGAGCTGCCATCGGCACGGCTGATACACCGGCTGAACCGATAAGCGGATTGATCTTGCCCTTTGTTATGAAGCACAACAGCTTACCAAGCAGGCAACCTGCTGCAGTTCCAATAGCGAATGCGCAAAGTCCGAGAATAACGATCTTAATTGTTGTCATATTAAGGAAAGCCTCAGCACTTGTTGTTGCACCAACAGAAGTTCCGAGAAGGATAACTACAATGTACATAAGTGCATTTGAAGCTGTCTCCTGGAGCTGACGAACAACGCCTGACTCTCTGAATATGTTTCCAAGCATCAACATTCCGATAAGAGGAGCTGTTGTGGGAAGAATCATACTAACAACTACTGTAACTACTACAGGGAAAAGAATCTTCTCAAGCTTAGTAACTTCTCTAAGCTGCTGCATCTTGATTGTTCTTTCCTTCTGAGTTGTAAGAAGTTTCATGATAGGCGGCTGGATCATGGGAACCAGTGACATATATGAATATGCCGCAACCGCGATAGGTCCTAAAATTGCTGTCTGATGAAGCTTAGAAGCCAGGAAAATTGAAGTAGGGCCGTCTGCTCCACCGATGATTGAAATAGCTGCTGCAGCCTGATCGTTGAAACCAAGTGCAATAGCAATAAAGTAAGCTGCAAAAATACCGAACTGTGCAGCTGCCCCCATAAGGAAGCTTATAGGGTTTGCAATAAGCGGTCCGAAATCCGTCATAGCACCTACACCCATGAAAATAAGAGAAGGAAGAATTGCCCACTCATCAAGGATGTAGAAGTAATGTAACAATCCACCTGCAGACTCGCCAACAGGCTCAGCCATAATAGCAGGATAGATATTTACAAGAAGCATACCAAACGAAATCGGAACCAAAAGTAATGGCTCAAATCCCTTGGCAATTGCTAGATACAGGAAAACCAATGCTACGACAACCATGACATAGTTGCCGACAGACATTGAAGTAAATGCAGTTTGATCCCAGAGATTAGATAATGTCTTAACTATGTAATCCATTTTTTATCCTCATTTCTGTATAAAATAATACTTTCTCTGATTCATCAATTAAGAGTTGCAAGAACTGTTCCTGCCTCTACAGAATCGCCTGCTGCAACATCAATACTTGCAACTGTTCCGTCTGAAGGAGCTACCATAGGGATCTCCATCTTCATAGACTCAAGAGTGATAACTGTATCGCCCTTCTTTACAGCCTGTCCAACACTTGCGTTGATCTTAAGGATCTTTCCGGCAGCACCTGCCTCAACCTTGATTGAACCTGCGCCTGCGCTTGCCTTCTTAACAGGAGCTACAGGAGCCTTAGGTGCGCTTGCAGCAACAGGAGCTGCTCCGCTTCCTGCGCCTTCTTCTACTGTTACATCATATACGTTTCCGTTTACGGTTATTGTATAGTTTTTCATCGTTTCTCCTTTCATCCGACACAGAATAAATTCTCCGTGTACCCGATGTCATTATTAGAATTTTTTCCAATTATTATTAACTTTTCTGATCGATCTTACACGGAATCCATCTGTGCTTCCGCTTCCCTCGTACGCAGCGATCGCAGCGGCGATAACGGCAACGAGCTCTGAATCTCCTGAGAGATCTTCCTGCTCGGCGATCTGGCTTATTGTGTTATCCATTGCCTTTGCTGCAATATCTTTGTCGCTTACTTTTTTCTTCTTCTCTCCGAAAAGAACAGGGAAAAGACAGATGATAAGCGAAATAAGAATAAGGATGGCAAAAGCCATTCCCATGCCGAGAAGTGTATTAAGACCGGCATTTGTAAGTTTCTCTCCAAGTGTCTTGTTTACCGTAACACCTGCATCACGAATACTGAAATCATTGTTGATATAGAGCTGCAAAAGCGCGGAATGTTTTGTTCCCTGAATTGTAGCATCTACAACAAGAACATCATCATCGTTGATGTAGTATTTTACATCGGTAACTTTTATATCATCATTGAGAGTCTCAACACTGTTAAAACCAACTTCTTCAACTGCCTTGTACCAGCTTATATATCCTGACTTAATAGCATTAAAATCATCTTCATTGACTTCCTTGATGGTAAGGTTATTCTCATCAAATTCCATTGCCAAGCCAAGATACTGCTTCTCATCGAAGTTTTCGGGTGTGATATCGTTAAGATACCATCCCTCAAAAACTTTATCCTCGATATATGTTGCATACTGCTCCAATGAATCAGGTTTAAACAGTTCTTTTGGATATCTGTAACTGTCCAAGGAGCCTTCTGCAGCTTCACCGCAAGCACTGAGTCCAAAAAGGCAGCTGAGTATCACTCCCAAAACTAAAATTTTACGTTTCATTTTGAGCGCTCCCTTCATTATACTGTACCGTGCTTCTTTGCAGGACGTTCATCCCTCTTGGTGAAAAGCATCTCAAAAGCACCGATCACATACTTTCTTGTATCGGCAGCTTCGATGATCTCGTCCACATATCCTCTCGCAGCAGCACTCTTAACATTGTTCTGAAGCTGTGCATAATCAGCTGCAGCCTTTGCAACAGTATCTGCATCTTTTCCATCGCAAATGATCTTAGCGGCAAGTTTTGCATCCATTGATCCGATCTGTGCATTAGGCCAGCTGATGGTAATGTCTGCACCGATTGCCTTAGAATTCATGATAACGTATGCACTTCCGAATGCCTTTCCTGTGATAAGGTTAACCTTAGGCACTGTAGCATTTGCAAGAGCATAAACAAGCTTTCCTGCAGCCTTTGCAACATGCTTCTCATCGCACTTGGATGAACCGAATCCTGTTGCATTTGTGATTGTAAGAACAGGAAGATCAAATGCATCACAGAAGTTTACGAACTCTGCTGCCTTCTCACATGCGTGAGCTGTAAGCTTATCATCAAACTTCTCCGAAACCTTTCCGTTCTCGTCATATATAGCTGTACGGTTTCCAACAAGACCAACAGTTGCTCCGTTGAGTCTGATGAAACCGGTAACCATCTCTTTTGCATAGTCTCTCTTTGTCTCAAAGAAAAGACCGTTGTCAGCGATCTGTCCGGCAATAACAGCGGGATCTTCGATTGCTCCGTCAAGATTCTCGCAAGCTCTGTTAAGATCGTCTGAGCACTCCTTGTATGCATCTGCATCCTCGTTGTTTGAAGGAAGAAGAGATACAAGTTCTCTGATTTGTGCATAAACAGTAGCTTCATCGGCAACAACATCTACATTGCCAGCCTCAGAACTCTGCCACTTAGCACTTGAAGTATCACATTTCTCTTTATAGTTGCCCTCAAGAGCGTTGGGTGAATTAACAAAAAGCTTAGCCTTCTCGGACTCCATGAATGTAAAGTCAGTGATTGAAGGAATAAGCGCAAGTCCGCCACCGCATGATCCGAAGATAGCTGTGATCTGAGGAACAACACCCGAAGCCTCCACCTGCTTAAGATAAATCTCTCCAAATGCGTTAAGCGCATCTGTTGCCTCCTGAAGACGAAGTCCTGCTGAATCGATAAGTCCGATTACAGGAGAGCCTGTCTTGATAGCCAGATCGTACAGGCGAACGATCTTCTTGGCATGCATCTCACCTATAGAACCGCCAAGTACTAATGCATCCTGACTGTAAACATACACCAGATTACCGTCTATAACACCATACCCGGTAACAACACCGTCTGAAGGTGTTTCTTCCTGTTTCAGATTGAAATCTGTGTTTCTGGCTGTCACAAGAGCACCAATTTCAACGAAACTGTTTTCGTCGAGCAAAGAGATAATTCTTTGACTCGCTTGTGAAGAACTACTCATTTTTCTTTAACCTCCGTAAATATATTTAAGTTATGTTAATCTTTTGGAAAAAGAACGCAACTTAAGTCAGAGTATAGTATATCAAAAAAGAAAGTCAAAAAAAAGGAAAAAAGCATTTTTTCTGCCTTTTTCCGAAAACATTGTAATATAAAATCAAATATCAAGTTTTACATTTACTTCCTGCTCAGCCTCGGCTTTGAATTCTTCGACCTGAACAGCACCCACCGTAGGCAGCTCCTCAAGCGATTTTACGCCGAAACTTCTAAGGAATTCTTCCGTTGTTCCAAAAAGAAGCGGTCTTCCGGGAGCATCAAGTCTTCCAAGCTCCTGAATAAGTCCGAACTCAACAAGACGGTTTACGGCATGATCGCTGTTTACACCTCTTATCTTCTCAACTTCAAGCCTTGTTATGGGCTGTTTGTAAGCGACTATCGAAAGTGTCTCCATAAGAGAATCTGTAAGAACCGCTTTTCTCGGAGTCTTTGCTATTTTTACAAGGTACTCGTACATTTCTTTTTTAGTACAGAGCTGTACAGCGTTCTCCAGCTCGATAATACCAATCCCGCTGTCTTCGCTTTCATATTTGGTCTTTAGATATTCAATACTCTCTTTGACCTCTTTTGCATTTACATCCATGGCCTTTGCCAAAGCACTGATTTCAACCGAATCTCCCATTGTAAAAAGGATTGCCTCTATAATCGCTGCGCCTTCTTTACTTGTCATGGTATCAACTTGCCTTTCTTGATTTGATAATAATATCTCCGAACGTCTCGTCCTGCTCTATCTCAATTTCTCCAAGCTTCATTTCTTCAAGCATAACAAGAAATGTCACTATTATCTCTGTCTTACTGTGCTGCTTTTCAAGGAGCTGTCTGAAACTGAATCTGTCATGTTCACGTATGTATGCTTTGATATAAAGAGTCTTGGCATCCATATCGATCTCTTCTTTTTCAATATTTCCGAATCTGCTTCTGATCGGATCGACCTTATCTTCCTGTCGCTTAAGAAGTTCCTGGAAAATAGAATTAAGCTTTGAAAGCGTCGCATCTCCTATAAGGTCCGAAAAATCAATGGGGGCCTCATACTCGCTGACTTCCTTAGGGATGTTCCTGCTTCTGAACCACTGCATATCCGCTTCCTGCTGTCTGTCCTTAAGTTCGTCCGCCATAAACTTGTACATCTTGTACTCAAGAAGTTTTTCAACAAGTTCCGCTCTCGGATCCTCTTCCTCTCCATCCTCATTGACTTCCTTGGGAAGAAGCATCTTACACTTGATATCTATGAGCGTCGCAGCCATAACGAGAAATTCACTTGTAACTTCCATATCATCCCTCTGCATGGCATTTATGTAATCCATATACTGCTCAGTTATAGTAACTATCGGGATGTCATAGATATCAATTTTGTTTTTATCTATCAGGTGCATAAGAAGATCGAGAGGACCTTCAAAGACCTGCAGTTTTACCTCAAGTGACATTTATTTTGCCTCATGTATTTTAATAACATCTATCTCACAGGGATTGAACATTCTCACCTGGATCGTATGTGTTCCAAGCCCCCTGCTCAATATCAGATGCTTTTTATCAATCTCATAATGTCCGCCGTCATATTTAGGGAAAAGAGCTATCGCAGGAGAAATAACGCCTCCTATAAACGGAAGTCTTACAATACCTCCGTGAACATGTCCCGACACCGTAAGATCCGCGCCCCATTTTGCATATTCATCAAAATACTGTGGATTGTGCGCAATAAGAATCTGAAACTCTTTCTTTGAGCTGTCTCCCAAAGTTCTCTTTATAAATCCGGGTTCCATCTTCTTTTTTACAATCTTACGATAGTATTCCATATTAAGATCAAGCCCGGTTATTCTGATGTTTCCGTCTTTAATCCCGACAGACTCATTTTCCAAAAAGGTAACTCCCGCTTTCTTAAGTCTGCTCTTATATCTGTCATAGAAATTACCGTAATCGGAAGTCCATATCTTAAGCCTGTATTCATGATTGCCATTTGCATAATAAAGCGGATACTTCTGTGCAAGGCTCTTTGCCAGTTCAAATCCCGGCTCATACTTTATAGGCTTCTTATCCTTGCGGGCTGTAAAAAGATCTCCCGCACAAAGTATGATATCCGGATTGATTGCATCAATCGCGCTCACAAGCTTTTCGTTGTTAGGCCCAAATGAATATCCGTGGAGATCCGAAATAAGTACAAAAGTGTGATCTCCCTTGATCTTATCCGATTCCAATTCATAATTCCGCACAACAAAATTATGCGTGTCATGATAAATTACAACAACGCACAATATTATAAACAAAGTTATTGCTGCAGCACAATAAAAAAATGTCATAAGTAATTACTCTCAAAATTTTTTTCGCCGAAATTCATTATAGCATAAAAAAAATCCCTGGAAAAACCAAGGATTTTTTCACATTTAAATTTAGTTATATTTGCGCTTTCTTGCTGCTTCAGACTTCTTCTTGCGTCTAACGCTAGGCTTTTCGTAGTGTTCTCTCTTACGAATTTCCTGCTGGATTCCAGCCTTCGCACAACTTCTCTTAAAGCGACGCAATGCGCTATCCAAAGTCTCGTTTTCTTTTACTACTACAGTTGACATCTTCTACTCTTACCCTCCCTTCAGTCCCTTCAAGCACATGACTGATTGGGTTATTTATTATGTTTTAAGCCACTAAAGCTCACATAACATGAATATTATAGCACAAAAAAATATGTCGTCAAGCATTAATTCGTAGGTAACATACTTTTCTATCGTATTTTTATCGTACTTCTTTTTGGCTCTCTTTAAACGTATGAATGACAAACCGCTTTTTTCCACCCGTCACGCCGCTACAGGTTGAAAGTGAAAGAATCGAAGGTCTGTTTTCAAAAGTTTTTTCTTTCCCCGATCCCCATTGATTGTTTGAAAGCACGTAGTCTATAAAGCGGTCATATTCATCATTATCATTTACTTCGCTGTAAGCATCGCTTCCCGCTGTTGTTATCTCATACGCAAATGCTTCATATCTGTATACGGTATCTCTTGTATAAATGTACACATACGGATTTTCTTTAAGGATATCAGCTTTTTTTGATGAATAAACTTCTTTCAGCTTACCAAACATAGAGCCGTCCTTCATGTTATGTCCAAAAATCATATCATGCATGCCGCAGAAGTTCTCATCACTAAGCACATCCTCAAAAAGACTTCCCGCATAGCTCTCTTGGCCTTCAAAAGTTTTATTCAAATATTCATCTATCTCTTTTTCTTTTACGACAGGATAACTTATTTCAAGGCACGGCATATATATCCATGCGGTAATATCGGGATTTGTTTTTTCAAGTCCTTCAATGTCAACCGCAAGATCCGGATAGCCGTCATTTTCGGAATCTCCGGCCGAACCATGCGCCTGCAAATCTGCGTATGTGCTTCTTATATTGTCATATTCATTTGTTGCCAGAGTAAGTTCTTTCTTGTCTTTAACAACACTTATTATTCCAAAAACAACAACCGCCAGGCATACAACAGCCGCAGCAATCCTGATTTTATTCTTCATACTGATTCCTTCAAATTCTTTAGCTCAATTTTCAATTCATTATAAAATCGGAATTAGCTTTTATCAACTGTCGAAAAGAAGTGAATAACGCGCCTGCATAATTTTACTTAAAGTAACTTATCGAATCCTCAAGATCCATGGCAAGCCCCTGCAATTTTGCGGCCGCTTCATCAATGATAGAAAATGTGGCATTAAGTTCCTGCATTGATGCGTTTGTCTGCTGAGAAGATGCAGCATTTTCTTCAGATATGGCAGAAAGATCCTGTACAATCTCAACAAGCGCCACTTTTGCACCATTAAGATTATCGATCATTCCGGAGATATTCGCCGTATTGTCAGTTACAACAGCAACGTTCTGAGACATCTCGATCATATCATTCTGCGTAGATGCAATACTCTCGCCCTGAAGAGCTATACTTTCATTCAGTGAATCCATAACCTTTACGGAAGCCTGCGCATCCTCAAGAAGTTTCTCGACTATGGACTTGATTTCATCCGCACTACTCTTGGATTCATCGGCAAGCTGCCTTATCTCATCTGCAACAACCGCAAATCCCTTGCCGGCTTCCCCTGCTCTTGCCGCTTCAATAGAGGCATTAAGCGAAAGCAGATTGGTTTGAGATGCAATTTCATTTATGGCATCAGAAAATTTAGCGATCTCGTTTGCGCTACTGTTTGTTGCGGTAATCGTTGTTCCGATATCCGCAACCGCCTCTGCAACAACAGAATTCTGGGTTACTATTTCAACAAGCGCATTCGTTGCCTTATCGCAGCTTTGCTTCATTCGGCTCGCCGCCTCGTCAAGCGTATTAACCTTCTCCGAGATAAGATCGATGTTTGTTCCGATAGAATCCGTACTTGCCGCAGCATTCTGAACACTCTCAGCCTGTGACACGGCTCCTTTACTAACTTCACCCACGGCATCTGTAACCTGTGAAGATGCTGCCGTTGCCTGTGACGCAGAATCCGCAAGTTCCAATCCTGCCTTATTGAGGTCTTTTGACATACTCTTTGTTTTGGTTATAACTTCATCAAGCTTTCTGTTTAGAAGCGATGTGCTTTCAGCAATCGCACCGATCTCATTTTTATTATCAATTATTCTTTCATCAAATTCACCGTTAAGTGTTCCGTTTGCAACTTCATCAATAAATCTTGCAATACCCTGCATCTGCGAAGACACCTTAAGGGCCATCATCATTCCTGCAACAGCAACAGCCAATATAACAACAATGGTAATTATTATCATAGACATCAATATGGAATTCATATGTGCCATTACATCCGAATTCTCGCGTCCCGAAAAAGCCATAGCTGCTACGCTTCCGTCGGAATTAAATAAAGGAACATAATATCCGTAATAAGGCATACCTTCGATCACAAGCGAATCTGACGAATACTCCTTCTTTCCATTAAGAACAGCCTGTATCACCGCTTCAGATGCTTTGGTTCCGATAAGTCTGTCATTTGTTCCCTTTTTAAGTATTGTTGTTAAAATACGGGTATCACCGAAAAAGATTGTATAATCAACACCGGTTTCAGCGTGAATCTCATCCAAAATACCGCCAAGTTCCTCAGTAATGGAGTCTCCGCCCTTAACGAGGTCTCCATCAATAAGTCCCCAGTCTCCGTTATCATTAAGAGCTGACGCCTCGCTGGCCAAATGCTCAGTCGTAGCTTTGAGTTCCTCAAGAATAAGATTATGATATACCTTCTTGATATTGGCAGATGCCATAATAGTAAGAAGTACCGCCACCACACTTATAGTTATAATAGCGATAATAATGACATTGATAAGAAGTTTTTGTTTGTGTTCACCTTTTCCAGTATTCATGCAGCCTCCTTTAGCAGGTGCAATTTACAAAAAAATCACACAGATCAACCTTTTCCAAAAAAACAGATAACTATACAAATCCCCTGCCATCTGCATCAATTATACCATCAATGTCCATAAATTAAATACAATTTCGTTATTTATGTGACTATTTTATGTTTATTTAATAAATAAAAAAAGATGCATGAATTTTACTCCGCATCTTCTTCATCATCAAACTCAGGATCTGTACTCCTGTTATAGTATACATTTTTTTCATTCTGAATCGCAATGGTTCCAAGAATAGATATCGCTATTAAGAACACAGCCACACCACCGATAAAGCCACCGGCGGTAGATAAAACCCCTTTTTCTCTCTCGCGTTCGATCATAGCCGAATCAGACTCGCTTGTCTGTGTATTACCCGTGTCACCGATAGTGGACGCGTAACCGCTTTCCCCCGAATCATTAAAAAGAGTTCGATAAATTCCTTCTGAAAAAATTTCATCCTGTGCCTGTACCGTAACGCTTAATCCCTCAAACATCATAAAAATCACAACAAATACTGCTATAACTTTCAATCCAATAAGAGAAACGGCAAATTTGCACTTCTCTTCCCACTGCATATATATACTATCTCCTCTGCTCATAACGTCCTGCAAACCCTTCAGTCAACCTCATTTTTTTAAGTCGTAAATAACTAGTAATAAAAACGTCCCCCGTCTTTTAAAAAATCAACTCATAAACTTTACATGACTTAATTTTTATATCACATTTTCCAAAGGATTGTCAATACCCACCAGAGCCATAACATCACTTGTTATTACTGCACCGATCCGTGTTTTCAGCTCAACCGCCGCATCTTAAACGTTTTCTAAAAATTACACATTCATTAATAGAAAAATATATTTTTTAACTATTTTTTAATTTTCTCAAAAATACGAGGTAACTATATTCAGTTACCTCGTAAAATATGCATCCAATATTCGCACTAAACAGTAACAATTAATTACTTTATCTGACCACTTAAAATCTTTTCGGCTTCCTGTAAAGCATCAGGAATTCCCACAGGATTCTTACCGCCGGCCTGAGCCATATTGGGACGTCCGCCGCCGCCACCGCCTACTTTAGGCGCAACTGCTTTAATAAGATTTCCTGCATGAGCACCCTTAGCCATTGCATCATCGGTAGCCATTGCAACAAGATTAACCTTATCTTCATTCTCAGATACAAGAAGGATCACGCCTCCGCCAATCTTACTTTTCATCTGATCGCCAAGGTCACGAAGCCCATTCATATCAACACCCTTCAAAGAAACAGCAAGGAAATTAACTCCGTTAATCTGCTTAACTTTATCTGTTACATCTCCGAGAGCTGCCTGAGCTTCTTTACTCTTAAGAGACTCATTTTCGCTCCTGAGTGTCTTGAGTTCGTCCTGAAGTTTCTTGATATGTGCCGAAACACCCTCTGAATTTGTCTTAAGAAGCTTTGCAACCTCATTAAGAGTATTCTCGGTATTTATATAATAATCTCTTGCATTTGAACCCGTAAGAGCTTCTATACGTCTTACACCTGCAGCAACGCCGCTTTCTGATACAATCTTAAACAAGCCTATCTTTCCGGTATTTGATACATGAGTACCGCCGCAAAGCTCTACGGAAAAATCGCCCATTTCAACAACACGTACAACATCACCGTACTTTTCGCCAAACAATGCCATAGCGCCTGTCTTCTTCGCATCTTCCATTGACATTTCCTTGGTAGATACGGGAAGTGCCTCCGCAATTTTGGCATTAACAAGATCTTCAACCTTCTTTATCTCATCTGCCGTCATAGCCTGATGATGGCTGAAGTCAAACCTTGTCTTGTCAGGATCCTGATATGAACCCGCCTGCTCAACATGATCTCCGAGAACAACTCTGAGAGCTTTCTGAAGAAGGTGTGTTGCAGAATGGTTCCTGCAAGTCTTTGCTCTGTTCTCCGCATCAACAATAAGAGTAACTTTATCTCCCTTTTTGATGCTTCCGGATACAACCTTACCTACATGTGCAATTCTTCCGCCTGCAACATGAATAGTCTCAGTAACTTCGATCTTGGTACCCTTACTTCCTTCGATAATACCGATATCGCCTACCTGTCCACCCATTGTTCCGTAGAAAGGGGTCTTATCCGTGATAACAGTTACATTTGCTCCGGCTTTTGCACTGTCAACAAGCTTTGTCTCGTCGGCAATCGCTACGATCTTACCCTTAGCTTCAATATCCGTATATCCTACAAATTCAGATACAACAGATGAATCAAGCGCATCAAATACACCCTCGTTTGTGGAAAGGTTTGCAGAGAAATTCTGGTTATCTCTTGCTTTCTGCTTCTGCTCTTCCATAGCAGCCGCAAATCCCTTCTCATCAACAAGAAGTCCCTCTTCTCCCGCAAGCTCCACAGTAAGCTCAACAGGGAAACCATATGTATCATAAAGGAAGAAAGCATTCTTACCGTCAATCTCTTTCCTGCCTTCGCTCTTTGCCTTCTCAAGGATCTTGTTAAACTCCTTAAGTCCGTTCTCAAGAGTGCTCTCAAAACGTGCTATCTCTCTTGAAAGCTCTGTAAGAACAAACTCACGATTCTTTACAAGATTCGGATAGCTTTCGTTATATACCTTATCGATATATATTGAAGCCATCTCAATGATCTTATCCTTACCGAGATTAAGTGCTCTCGCATGTCTTACGGCACGACGGATAAGTCTTCTTAAGATATAACCTGCACCTGTATTTGACGGAAGAAGCTTAGCTTCATCCCCGATCAGCATAACAGATGTACGGATATGATCTGCGAGGATTCTCATAGACTTTGTAGTCTTTTCGTCCGCATTATACTTAACGCCTGTATTCTTCTCGATATAGCTGATAACAGGAGTAAATACATCAACCTGATATACATCCTTGGAACCGTTAAGGAATGCAAGGATTCTTTCAAGTCCCCATCCCGTATCAACATTCTTCTGCTTAAGAGGTGTAAGTGAACCGTCCTTATGCTTCTCATACTGCATAAATACGTCATTACCAAGCTCTGTATATTTGCCGCAGTCACATCCGGGACCGCAATTAGGGCCGCAGTCCGGCTTATCGGCAATATAGAACATCTCACTGTCGGGACCACAGGGACCATATTCAAGTCCCCACCAGTTATCCTCGGCAGGAAGATAGTAGATATTTTCCTTCTTAAATCCTGAAGCTATACGATACTGAGCACCCTCTTCATCTCTGGGAGCATTGTCGTCTCCGGCAAATACTGTCGCAGCAAGATGATCCGCATCAAAGCCAAATACCTCTGTAAGAAGTTCATAGCTCCACTTACAGCGCTCCTCTTTGAAATAATCTCCGAGACTCCAGCTTCCCATCATCTCAAAGAATGTAACGTGGCTCTTATCACCAACAGAGTCAATGTCGTTTGTTCTAACACAACCCTGCACATTGCAAAGTCTTTTTCCGAGAGGATGCTTCTTACCGAGAAGGTAAGGCATCAGGGGCTGCATTCCCGCAACATTGAACATAACTCCCGTTGAACCGTCGGATACAAGAGAAACCGCACCGACATCAACATGCCCTCTGTCTATATAAAACTGCTTCCATGTCTTGCGCAGCTCGTTAGCTGTAAATTGTCTCATCTAATCACTCCTTATAATGTAAACTTGTCAGCAAAATAAGTCTCAAGCTCATCAATAGCAACACGTTCCTGCTCCATGCTGTCTCTGAATCTTACGGTAACTTTTCCGTCTGTCTCAGAGTCAAAATCATATGTGATGCAGAAAGGAGTTCCAATCTCATCCTGTCTGCGATATCTCTTACCGATATTTCCACGGTCGTCAAATTCGCAATTGTATTTCTTCGAAAGCTGAGCATAGATCTTCTCAGCACCTTCGTTAAGCTTCTTTGAAAGAGGAAGAATTCCGATCTTAACAGGTGCAAGAGCGGGATGGAAATGAAGAACGGTTCTTACATCGCCCTCTCCGATCTCCTCCTCGTCATATGCTCCGCAAAGCATAGCAAGGAACAATCTCTCAACACCAAGTGAAGGCTCGATAACAAAAGGAAGATATTTAACTCTCTTCTCATCATCGAAATATGTCATATCTTCACCGGATACATTCTGATGCTGTGTAAGATCGTAGTCTGTTCTGTCTGCGATTCCCCAAAGTTCTCCCCATCCGAACGGGAAAAGGAACTCGATGTCCGTTGTAGCCTTTGAATAGAATGAAAGCTCTTCAGGATCGTGATCCCTTACTCTCATCTCTTCTTCCTTCATGCCAAGGCTCTTAAGGAAATCAATACAAAACTGCTTCCAGTATGCAAACCATTCAAGGTCTGTATCAGGCTCACAGAAGAACTCCATCTCCATCTGCTCGAATTCTCTTACACGGAAAATGAAGTTACCGGGTGTGATCTCATTTCTGAATGACTTACCAACCTGGCAAATACCAAAAGGAATCTTCTTACGTGATGTTCTCTGAACATTTTTGAAGTTGACAAAAATACCCTGTGCAGTCTCCGGACGAAGGTATACCGTATTCTTGGCATCCTCTGTAACGCCCTGGAAAGTCTTAAACATAAGGTTAAACTGTCTGATATCTGTAAAATTATGCTTACCGCAGGTAGGACAAGGAATATTGTTCTCCTCGATGTAAGCCTTCATCTGCTCCTGTGACCAGCCGTCAACACTTGACTCAAGTGTGATTCCATTCTCTGCAGCATAATCTTCAATGATCTTATCTGCTCTGAAACGCTCATGACATTCTTTACAATCCATAAGAGGATCTGAGAAACTTCCAATATGTCCTGAAGCAACCCATGTCTGGGGATTCATAAGAATGGCACAGTCAACGCCTACGTTGGTAGGGCTCTCCTGAACAAACTTCTGCCACCAAGCCTTCTTAATGTTGTTCTTAAGCTCAACACCTAAAATTCCGTAATCCCATGTGTTTGCAAGTCCGCCGTAAATCTCACTGCCCGGATGTACAAAGCCTCTTCCTTTTGCAAGAGCTATAATTTTTTCCATTGTCTTTGCACTATTTTCCATTGTCTGTCTCCATTCCTGCGAATATTTTTTTATTTTGAAAGAAGTATCTCTACGAGCTGTGTACTGCAACCCGACAGATCAACTCCCTTTTTGCCGGTATATCTTGCACCTACAGACACGTAATCAATATTGTAAGGTACAAAAATTGTTGTCTTGTCCTCTACAATGATAACATGCTTATTCTTATATTTTTTTAAGATGTTCTTATCCGGTGCCTTTCTCTCACTGTCTACAAGCTTATCTGTAAGCGTGTATCCCGCTTTTTCTGCTTCTTTAACGGTTCCGTAAAAAAGAACTTTACCATTAAACTTTTTATAGTCGTCAGGGCTGTCATATGTCATAACAACCTTAATCTTAGATGTCTCTTCGTTTTTCTCAACTGATTCAACAGTAATTCTCTCACCAAGGCACTCTTCATTATATGCTTCAACCCTTGCAGAATTGGCAGTCTCAAACTCCTCCTGACTGTAATTCTCTCCGGCAAAATCATCATAGATTACACTTGTGATGTTTCCTTTTCTGTCAATCTTAATTGACGTAATGTCCTTTTTCTCTTCTCCGCATCCTGCGAGCACAACGAAAATAGTTGCAGTCATGAAAACAACGGCTATCTTCTTCATCATTTTATTAAGTCGAATTATATTACCCTGCATAGTTGTGCTGATGCCCTCCTTTTCTATAAACTAAACTGTTTTTCCAGCAAACAAATGATATTATATCCAAATAGTATTTTTTTTTCAATACTAACGCACATTATACAGACTCTCCAGCATTTCAAGGCTTTTAAGAGGTTTATCGATAGATCTTTTCCTGTATTCTGCGGTAATATCCTCAAGTTCCGAAAGCACTTCTTTTGAAACATCGAATGAATACAGCTTCTTAAGCGGACTTGTCGCTATATAATTGACTGTATACACTGTAGAATCAAGAAATTTCCTTCCGCCGGGAATTCCGGGAAACTCTCCTTCTATGCACAGAGCCTTTATTTCATAGATACATCTGACAAGATTGTTCCCGATCTTTTCATTCAAAAGAGCCTTCAGAGAAATATACAAAAGATTTAAAAGTTCTTTGTCCTCATTGTTTTCTCTTGTATAAAAAGAAGCTATCTCAAGAAAAAAGGTGCCATAGCAGGCACCTTCCAGATCTTGTCTAAAACCTTCAAAATAATTTTCTATGTCAGCTTCGACGATCGTATAGGAATTCCTTCCGGCAAAAAGTTTAAACGTTCCGAAGCAAAAAGGCTCAACACTTCCGGCCAGCTTACTTCCGGGTTTTCTTGCATTTCTCGCAAAGGCGGTTATCTTGCCTCTGTCGGCCGTAAACACGGTTGCTACCCAGTCATAATCCCCGACGGGAGAATGTTTTATGACCATGCCTTTTACATTTACCAATTCTTCCATATAACTGTTACCATTTTCTCAGTTTATGCCTCTGACATCATATCCAAAACTCTTAAGCTGCGTCTTGTCATCTCTCCAGTCTTTTCTGACTTTGACCCACAACTGAAGATTTACTTTGATCCCAACAAGTTCTTCGATATCTTTTCTTGCGTTTGAGCCGATTCTTTTAAGCATCGCTCCGCCTTTACCTATGACGATTCCCTTGTGAGACTCTCTCTCACAGATGATCGTAGCTTCGATATCCATGAGTTCCTTGTCTTCGCGTTCTCTCATTCGCTCAACCGTAACGGCGATTCCGTGAGGAACCTCATCTTTCATAAGTCTGAGAGCCTTTTCTCTGATGATCTCAGCAACAATCTGCCTCTCAGGCTGATCGGTAAGAGTGTCTTCATCGTAAAAAGGAGGTCCGACGGGAAGGAACTCTCTTATCGCATTCATTACCTCATCGACATTTATTCTTCGAAGCGCCGCAGTATGTACAACCTTTGCAAAATCCATCCTGCTCTTATACGCATCTTCAAATTTCGAAAGATTGTCTTTATCTACCGTATCGATCTTATTTATAACAAGTATGACCGGCTTCCCGCACTTCTTTAACTCCTCGATAATTCCCTGTTCGCCCGCGCCAATAAATGTACTTGGTTCAACGAGCCACAAGACCACATCAACTTCGTCGAGTGTACTCTTCGCAACCTTGGTCATATACTCGCCAAGCTTATTCTTTGTCTCGTGAATACCCGGTGTATCCAAAAAGATCATCTGACACAGGTCATCCGTATAAACAGTCATTATCTTGTTTCTGGTGGTCTGCGGCTTACACGAAGTTATCGCGATCTTCTGACCTATCATCTGGTTCATAAGCGTCGACTTTCCGACATTCGGACGTCCTATAAGCGCTATGTAACCGGTCTTAAAATTATTCTCCATCTTTACCTTCTGTTTTCTTTTCGGCATCAACTACAGGTTTTGCCTTTTTCATTTCTCTGTATTTCTTGACACTTATCCAGATAACCGCAACAAAAATGGCAAGGAACAAAAGCTGAGGAATATGTATCACAAACCATACAATAAATTCTTTTATCGCATTTCCTACAGATTTAAGGCTCTCAACAAAGCCCTCGCCCATTCTTGCAAAGGCACCTTTTTCTTCAACAGGCGTATACTTTGCAACCTCTTCAAGGCTTAAGTTTACAGTGCTGTAATCAATCTGGTTGTCAAAAGTTCTAAGCTGGGACTCCATATTCTCAAGCTGATATCTCACCTGTGAAAGTCTGTCCTGCACAGTGATGATATCTTCCACCGTTTGAGCGGATTCAAGTATCTTAAGCAAACTCTCTTCCTCGGTCAAAAGAGCTTTCTTCTTGCTCTCAAGATCAACATACTGAAGCGTTACATCCTCAACATTTGTAAGTCTGCTCGTGATATTATATGCTTCGCCGATCCCGTCAACAAATTCCTTAAGCTTATCGGCGGGAATCCTTATAACATAGTTTGCTCTTCTATTTTCCCTGCTGCGATCGTCGCCGTACGAACTTCCGTTATATATATCGCTTGACTCGATATATCCGCCGAGTTCGCCGACTTTTGCTTCTATCTGAGTAGACGCCTCATCGAAATTATCCGTCTCGGCACTCATTTCCATCGTAGTGATAAGTTTTCTTGAAGTATCCGCTACAGCTTCGGCTTCCTGCTGCGCCGCATCACCGCCTGTATCGGCGACTTCCTCAACTTCAAAAGCTTCACTTTCAACCGCCTGTTCGGTCATAGCCGCATCTTCTGCAGCAACGCTTTTCATACCGGCCCTATTAGGTCTTCCGGCGTTTACGGTATCAGCGGGTGACTCCGCTCTCATATCCGAAGATTCCGACGAGCTGTCAGCTGAACTTCCGCATCCCATAGCTGTCAAAACAAATAAAGTCACACATGCGAAAATAATAAATACTTTCTTTTGAATAAATCTTTTTCTCATATTTTTACCCATGTGTGCATAAGCACAAGATCACTTATTTACAAGCTGCTCAATATTATCAAACAGTTCTTTCTCCGAATCGATCTTTTCAGAACTTCCTATTACGCAAAGGCACTTATCTTCCATAAATGCATCAACATATTTGCTTAAGCCTCTTATAGTCTCCTTTGTTGTTCCGAGAAGTTCGTCTCTGCAACGCTGGATCCTGTCCATCTTGGAATTGCAGATATACGCAGAAAGACCGTAAGTTCCTTTTGCGGCAGGAGTTTTTGGTGTGTCGAGGTCGGAAATCGCACCAATTATGTATTTAAGAATAACTCTCTCGTCCTCGTCAAAATTCTTAAGATACTCAGATGCATTCTCAAATACATCGATACTGTTCTTAAGATTGGGATCCCTGTAAGTTACAAATGCCGAATCACCGTTCTTTGCATAACTGCTCATGCAGCCGTAAGCTCCGCCGATGACTCTGATGTTCTTCCAGAGATAATCATATCCCATCATAACCTTGAGGACACGAAGCGCGCCGTTATACTTAAGTCCCTTCGATGCAAAATTTCCTGCGCGGCATACGTACTGAACCTGTCCGGCCGTCTTAAATGCCTCATTTCTTCTGCTTGTCTCGATCTCGAACTTAACTTTTTCATAGTCATCTGTAAAAAGAGAATCCGCAAAGAGCTTACTCTCTTCAGGAACTCCCGCATACTCTTTATCAGAACATGTAACGTCAACCAAAAGATTTTCCGCTCTGAATATCGCATTGCAAAGAGATTTAAGCTTTTCCGATATCTCTTTTGCACCTTCGGAAGTTTCAATCTCAGAAAGAAGTCCCTCAAGATGTCTGAAATATCCGATTCCGCCTGTTCTGTCCGAAACAGCTGCAGCAGGTGAAACATAAGACATTGCTCTGACCGCACTTGTCTGATGTCCGGCGGCGGCAAGATCTGACTGAAGTCTTGCATACTGCTCGCCGAATATTTCCTTAAGTCTTCTGCCGTCATCAAGCTTAGTCTTTGTGATTATCTCTTTTACAAGTTCAAAAGCATCATGAAGATTCTCATGAAGAACCTTTACGCTGACTTCTAGAGTTGTCGTAAACTTAGTTACATCATCCGAATCCGTATATGTGCTTATAGTTCCTGTGATTCCGCCCGTCTTTATGTTGATCTCGTTAAAAAGATCGCCGTAGCTGTAATTTTCCGTATCCATCATTCCGATTACTTTCTTAAGTACCGAAACATACGGAATAAGCTTTGCATCAAGATTTTTCAAGTCAAAAACAAATGTCAGATAGACAATTCCGTTTGTAAAAATATTATGGAAAAGAATATCGACTCCGTTCTCTTCTTTTTTCTCATAGATAAATTTCTCAGCCTCTCTCTTAAGATCCTTAAGTTCAAGAAGCGGAATCTTCTTAAGATCTTCCGGCGAATCGGGTGTATCCTGATATTCCTTGAGATCTGCGGTATACTTTACAATCTCTGCAATCTCTTCAGCTGAAAGAGATGCTTTGTAATCCGCAAGTTTTTTCTTAAGTTCTTCGTCCTTCTTATCTGTAAGTCCCGGAACGGGCTCAAGCATGAGCACTGTCCTGTGATTATTGGACAAAAGATATTTCTCGATAAGTTCCTCGAAATATCTACCCTGAACTTCTTTTTTAAGTTCCGCGAATGTGGCATTAGCCTCAACATTTATCCAAGGTCTGTTATCATCATAGAGCCAGCTGTCGAAAACCTGAAGTCCGTACAAAAGCCCCTTGGGATATCTGCCAAAATCAGCCTCTCTATACTTAAATTCATCATAATTAAGCCCTGCCAAAAGAGCTTTCTTATCAATTCCGTTTTCAGCCTGCTCTTTAAGCACAGATCTTATAACTTCAACAAATTCATCCTTCTGCGAAGCATCGGCATTTTTTGCAATGATTGAAAAAACAGGCTGCTGTATTCCGTTGTCATACTCGCTGTAAACGTCCTGTCCGATTCCTCTTTCGATAAGTGCCTTCTTGATAGGCGCACCGGGTGCGGAACAGAGCGCATAATCCAAAATATCAAAAGCAATGTAGAGCTTTTGATCGAGAGTCGATCCAACGCTGCAGTTATATGAAAGATAAGTATTTTTATCTATCTTTTCTTCGGAAAGGATCGGATAAGGTTTTACTATCTCCTTAGGCTCTTTAAATGCTTCCTGTCTCTCAATCTTTGAATCAACATCAAGACGATCAAATCTTGAAAGGTAGTTCTTGTCGATATAATCAAGTTTCGAAACAAAATCCATATTTCCGTAAAGATAAATATAGCTGTTTGAAGGGTGATAATATTTCCTGTGAAAATCAAGATAATCCTCATATGTAAGTTCCGGGATGACATCAGGGTCTCCGCCCGATTCCATTCCATATGTGATATCGGGATAAAGAGAAGCCTGTATTTCTCTTGAAAGCACATCATCAGCAGATGAAAATGCCCCCTTCATCTCATTGTAAACGACTCCGTTTATTGTAAGCTCGGAGTCGTCATTTTCCATTTCATAATGCCAGCCTTCCTGGCTGAAAATCTTGTCTGTCTTGTAGATATTCGGATAAAAAACCGCATCCAGATAAACGTCCATAAGATTCTGGAAATCAGCGTCATTACAGCTTGCAACCGGATATACGGTCTTATCCGGAAATGTCATGGCGTTCAAAAAAGTATTGAGCGATCCTTTTGCAAGTTCAAGAAAAGGATCTTTTATCGGGTATTTTTCAGATCCGCAAAGAACCGTATGCTCGATTATATGAGCAACTCCCGTGGAATCTTTAGGCGGAGTCCTAAAACCTATGGCAAAAACCTTATTCTCTTCATCATTTGAAAGAATTGCAACTCTCGCCCCTGTCTTTTTATGTCTCATCAAATAACTGTCTGAGTTAAGATCGTCTATATGTCTCTTTTCAACGATCTCATATGCAGATAAATTTTCTATATTCATCAATCAGCCTTCCTTAAATGTCAAAGTCGTCTCCGGAACTGAAATCAAAATCAAAATCAGTCTTTGAACCGGCAGCACTTACCTTAACCGCTTCTTTGTTATTTCTGTGTATCGAAATTGTACCGTTGTATTCAGGCATCTTCATCCTGGGCTCGGCACTTCTTGCATCGGAAGCATCAGCTTCAGTTTCCTTAGGAAGAACCATTCCCTCGGGAACGAAGCGGATATTCTTCTTCTCTTCACGGGCACGGATTCTCTTTATGCGCTCCTGCTCACGACGGGCTCTTGCTTCCTCTTCTTCCTGCTCCTGACGCTTTCTTTCCTCAGCAAAGAATCTTTCTTCCTCTTCGATGATCTTTCTTTCGCGTTCTTCCTGCTCACGACGCTCTCTCTCGAGTTCTTCTTCCTCACTGAGTTCTTCTTCACGTGCTTCTTGCTCACGCTGCTGTCTTTCACGTTCTTCACGCTCTGCCTGCTCACGCTGCTGTCTTTCACGTTCTTCACGCTCTGCCTGCTCGCGCTGCTGTCTTTCACGTTCTTCACGTTCTGCCTGCTCGCGCTGCTGTCTTTCGCGTTCTTCACGTTCTGCCTGCTCGCGCTGCTGTCTTTCGCGTTCTTCACGTTCTGCCTGCTCACGCTGCTGTCTCTCACGTTCTTCACGCTCTGCCTGCTCGCGCTGCTGTCTTTCACGCTCTTCGCGCTCTGCACGTTCACGCTCAAGTCTTTCCTGTTCTTCGCGCTCTGCACGTTCACGCTCAAGTCTTTCCTGTTCTTCGCGCTCTGCACGTTCACGCTCAAGTCTTTCCTGTTCTTCGCGCTCTGCACGTTCACGCTCAAGTCTTTCCTGTTCTTCGCGCTCTGCACGTTCACGCTCAAGCCTTTCCTGCTCTTCGCGTTCTGCCTGTTCGCGCATAAGTCTCTGACGCTCTTCCTGCTCACGGCGCAATCTCTCGCGCTCGCGCATGATTCTTTCACGTTCTTCGCGCTCACGTATCATTCTGGCGCGTTCTTCACGCTCTGCCTGCTCGCGGCGCTGTCTCTCCAGCTCGGCACGTTCTGCCTGTTCACGCTGAAGTCTTTCGCGCTCTGCCTGCTCACGCTCTTCCTTCTCAATAAGTCTTGCTCTCTGTTCCTGCTCACGAAGGATCTGAGCACGCTGAAGTCTGATACGCTCCTGCTGTTCATGCTGAATTCTGGCAAGCTCTTCCTGCTCTTCTTTAGCACGCATAGCTCTAGCCTGCTCTTCAAGTTCACGGCGGCGTATCTCCTGCTCCTGCTGCTCACGCGGCATCTTCCTGCGTTCTTCGATCTCGCGGAATTTATCTTCACGATCTTCAGGTACGCTAAGCTCAGCTTCAGGTTCTACAGGTGCTTCAAAAAGAAGTCGCTCACGTTCTGCCTGCTCACGAAGCATTCTTGCACGCTGCAATCTTATACGTGCTTCCTGCTCACGCTGAACTCTGGCTTGCTCTTCCTGATTTTCCTGTTCACGCTGACGCCTTATGCTCTCTTCCTGCTCTCGCATAACTCGCTCGAGAGCTTCCTGTTCACGTTGTAATCTTTCTCTTTCTCTTCGATCACGTAAAATCTTTTCACGTGTTCCCTGTTCAAGTTGCAATCTTTCCTGTTCCTCCTGCGCTTCTTGCTCACGCTGAATACGAGCAAGCGCTGCACGTTCGTGAAGCATTTTGGCTCTGGCCTCCTGCTCACGAAGGATTCTTTCACGTACTGCCTGTTCACGCTCAAGTCTTTCCTGTTCTTCACGTTCTGCCTGTCCGCGTTGAAGTCTTTCCTGTTCTTCACGCTCTGCCTGCTCACGCTCAAGTCTTTCCTGTTCCTCGCGCTCTTCCTGCTCGCGTTGAAGTTTCTCCTGTTCTTCGCGCTCTGCCTGCTCACGCTCGAGTCTTTCCTGCTCTTCGCGTTCTGCCTGCTCACGACGCTGTCTTTCAAGTTCTTCCTGCTCACGGAGGATTCTCTCACGCTCTTCGCGCTCCTCCTGCTCGCGTCTGATTCTATCCTGTTCTTCCTGCTCGCGACGTTTTCTGACAAGCTCTTCCTGTTCCCGGAGAATTCTCTCTCGTTCTTCACGTTCTGCCTGTTCACGTGCAAGTCTTTCCTGCTCTTCGCGTTCTGCCTGCTCGCGTGCAAGTCTTTCCTGCTCTTCACGCTCTGCCTGCTCACGCTCAAGTCTTTCCTGTTCTTCACGCTCTGCCTGCTCACGCTCAAGTCTTTCCTGCTCTTCACGCTCTGCCTGCTCACGCTCAAGTTTTTCCTGTTCTTCACGCTCTGCCTGCTCACGCTCAAGTCTTTCCTGCTCTTCACGTTCTGCCTGCTCACGCTCTTCCTGCTCAGGTTCTTCATCTTCGGGAGCTTCCATGTCTCGTCCGAATCTTCCCTGTTTAGCTCTCTCACGAAGTACCTTTGCACGTTCTTCTATGTCGCGACGCTCCATCTCGCGAGCTTCTTCTTCCTTAAGCTCTTCCTGTTCGCGACGTTCTTTGTCATCATCCTGCTCCAAAAGCTCGTTTTCGCGTTCTTCGGCAGCTCTTTGTTCAGCACGTTCTCTTTCACGAACTTCTTCCACATCAAGCTGCTTTGTAGCCCTATCGTCTTCGCGATCTTTTTCGCGTCCTCTTTCGCGCTCTTCACGCTCTTCCTGTAAACGCAGTCCTCTTTCTCTGGCCAACTGCTCACGGCGCTCACGACGTTCTCTTGCACGTTCTTCTCTTTCACGGCGCTTTTTCTCACGAAGCTCTTTTTCATAAGCTCCGCCTCTGTCCATGATTTCTCCCTCACCAATGAGCTCGCCGGTCATAAATCCTTCTCTTCGGTCGGTAGCACGGCGATTGCGGGCAGCAAGAGAATTCTCTCCATGATTGCCAAAGCCGCTCATTTCAGAAGCCTTCTTATATGCATAGTTGTTTTCAGGATCTGATTCTTCCTCTTCTTCCTCTTCCTCAATGATCTCCGATTCTTTTTTGGGACCCTGAGAAACAAGCATGGCAACACATCCGAGAATAAATCCGTAGTAAACTGTTACCACAAACTGAGAGATTATTCTGGTCTCACCGAGACTTGGCTGCATCACAAAGAGAAAGATCATTCCAAAGAGCCAGGGGATTATATTATCCGCGTCTTTGCTCCTTAAATATCCGGCAAAAACAGCTGACATCAAAACTACCGTGATGAGGTACGCAATCTTATTCTCCGAATAAATGAAGAAAGGTTTTATGGGACCCACTTCATGGAAATAATATGACATCCATTTAGAAAAAACAACACCTACATTTCCGATACCGGCTTCCTGTATCATCATAACAAGGAATGTGAACAGCGTTCCGCCGAGCACTACAAGCAGGCTTTTTCCGCCATTTGCGAGGCTTCCCTCCGCCATAAACAAAACAGAAATAAGAAACGGAAAAACCGCAACAAAAGTTCCGGCATCGACATAACCCAAAAAGCCTACCGTTACTCCCACCAGGAAGAACAGTATCATAAATGCCGGTCCCTTACATTCCACGGTATATATTTGCTTCAGATATCGAATTACAACATAGATCTCTATTCCGAACATAACATAAAAGATTCTGTCCGTGTTGAGCTCTTTATCTGCAAATGTCCTAAGAAATGCGGGCATGAAAGATACATAACCGATATAGATAATAGATGCTATAGGCCCTAAAAGAAGTTTTACCGCCGAACCTGTGAACATGATGAACACACAAGCAAGAAATGCTTCATACACATACACGGTCTCAGACATATTTCTGGTAAAGATCATAAAGAAACCAAGAAGTTTGGAATAAGTAATGGACAGAAGATCCTGTTCGTATGAAACGCTGTCGGATCCAACTATCGCATTGTCAAGCAAAGACGTATTTCCCGTAAAGATCGGATCGCCCACCGCAATAGTTCTGTATCTGTAAACAAATGCAGCAATGATAAGGCAGGCAACCGCGACTTTATAAAAGATCTCAAAGCCTTTTTTGTGAGTATATCTGTAAAGCTTAACGCTGTCGAAAACCTTACCCGCAAGTAACGCGACCGCGTTAGTCCAAATAATACCCAGTGTGGAAAAGATCAATGTGAATCCAAGTCTGTTTGAGGGTGGAAAAAGCCCTAAAAAATAGCCTGAACAACCAACCATCAACGCATTGAAGAGTATGAATAAAAGCCATATGCACAATGTCGGTATTTTTCGTCTCAGTTTCATTCTTTAGGACTCCCCTCATTTTATTCCCATCATAATCTTTAAATTATTCTTCAGGCTCTTCCCAGTTGTGATATACAGCCTGAACATCATCATCTTCATCAAGAAGATCAAGTATTCTCTGAAGATATTTAACAGTATCGGGATCTGTAACAGATACGTAATTCTGAGGAATCATTGTTACTTCCGCAGATGCTGTCTCGATATTTTCCTTGCCGAGAGCTTCGACAACAGCCTGGAATTTCTCAGGAGTTGTAAGTACCTCGTAGCTGTCATCCTCTTCATTGAAATCATCTGCTCCCGCATCGAGAACAAGCATCATGAGATCGTCTGAAGACATCTTGCACTCTTCCTTATCGATAAGGATCTGTCCCTTATTGTCGAACATGTATGATACGCAGCCCGGAGTTCCGACGTTTCCGTTTCCCTTTGTGAAAGCACTCTTTACGTTAGCTGCTGTTCTGTTCTGATTGTCTGTGAGAGCTTCAACGATGATGGCTGTTCCACCGGGGCCGTATCCTTCGTATGTGATGCTCTTGTAATCAACTCCGCCTTCTGCGCCGGATGCTTTCTTGATACCTCTCTCAATGGTATCATTTGGCATGTTATTTGCTTTTGCCTTTGCAATAACCGTTGCAAGCTTGAAGTTGTTTGACGGATCCGGACCTCCCTCCTTAACGGCAACTGCTATTTCTCTACCGATAATAGTAAAAATCTTTCCCTTTGCCGCATCATTTTTTTCTTTCTTGTGCTTGATGTTAGCAAATTTTGAATGTCCTGACATATAAAATTCCTTTCATTCCTCAATATAAACTCTATTTTGCTAATTCCGAGTCTTTCTCGCCCTCTGCACTTTCCTCTCTTGGAAGTTTCTTCATAAGTACGCTCTGTACCATATGATTGCCAACGGAAAGAATCGTGAAACTATAGCCGTTAACTTCGACGCTGAATTCGTCGTCTTCCTCCGGTATCCTGTCAAGTTTCGAGATAAGAAATCCGTTCAAAGTCTCAAACTCAAGTTCACCGAAAGACATTTCAAATTTCTTTTCCAATACTTCAATGGGCGTTGAGCCCTCTACAATAAACTCATCCCTGTTCTTTGTGGGTTTGATGTAGTTTTCGTCTTCGTCATATTCATCCATGATATTTCCGACAATCTCTTCAAGAATGTCCTCCATGGATACAAGTCCCGCGGTCTGACCATATTCATCAATTACAACAACCATCTGCGTCTTGGAAGATTGCATATTGTGAAAAAGAGAATCAATATTCCTGGTCTCGGGAACAAACTTGGGCTGACGAAGAAGTCCCTTTATCTTCCTGATCGGAAGATCTTTTTCTGTTTCCTCTGACAGTTTCTTCATCGCATCACGTATATGCATGATGCCGATAATATGATCGATGTCGTCAAGGTAGACCGGAAATCTGGAATTGTTGGTATCCATCATAAATCCGACAGCCTCTTTAAGAGTCATGTTCGCATCAATGGCAACCATTGCATTTCTGTTTGTCATGATATCCTGAGCTTCCTTGTCCGAAAACTCAAAGATATTCGAGATCATATCTGCCTCTGTCTCCTGAAGCACGCCCTGCTCCTGGCCTTCGGAAACCATTGAAATGATTCCTTCCGTGGTGACATCGGTAAGATTCTCATCTCCTCTTACGCCAAAGAGATATAATACCGTGCCGGAAACCACTCTTACAATTGCAACCAGCGGAGTAACCAGATATCTCATAAAAACAACAGGATAATAACACGCGGTCGCCCATTTTTCGGGACATCTGACCGCAAGCCGTTCAGGTATTCTGACACCAAAACTCATTGTAAGAAGCAATATCACTGCGCCTGTCAGGCAATATGTAATGCGGGTTGCAACATAAGCTCCGCCAAAATCCAGAATATATGCAATATATCTTCCGATACCTTTTGTGACAATTCCTCCGAGAAGCATGTTGACCGCTGCCGCAAAAACATTCATGGCTCTTATATGTTTCTCGGGATTTTCCATGATCTTAAGAAGTCCCGAAGCAACTTTATTTTTATTCTCACGACTCTTATTCTCGACATCCTCTTCCTTGACGCGGGTTATTGCCGCATCAAATCCGAAAACAAAGATATCGGCTATAAGAACAGCCGCAAGTAAAAGAAAACTGGCAGAAGGCAAGCCTTCGTCCATAATCAGCCCTCCTGATACGCGATTGATTAAAATAAACCTAAAACCTCAAATTAAAATATACCACATTTTAGCATAATGTACTATATATAATTCCGACAATATTAGCTAAAATGCTTCTTTACCTTATCATACTGTACATTAATCTCCTGCAGTGCGCCGTTATCTCCATCCATGTTGTCGGGATGGTAGAGTTTTACAAGACTTTTATACTTTCGTTCAGCACTTTCCCTGCTTTTACAGCCGGCAAAAAAATCAAATCCCTGCGCACCCGCCGCAGCTACCGCAGGTTCTCTTTCGTAGCCGTAGGATGATTCATCCGCATCTTCCTCGTAATACTCATCTTCATAATATTCTTCTTCGTAGAATTCATCATCATACTCCGCATCGTCATACGGTTCGTCGTCCTCATAGCCCGCATATCCCGCATCCCCATAGCCGCGGTCGTAGTATTCTCTTTCGTCATAGCGCGCTCTCTCCCCATAGTATTCTCTGTCATCGTAGCGCGGTCTGTCGTCGTAGAATTCTCTGTCTTCATAGCGCGGTCTGTCATCGTAGAATCCTTCATTTTCGGGAGACGCTTCTTTTTTCTCTTTTTTCCATTTGGCATACTCTTTTACAACATGCCTTTTACCTGCATCGGGAAAGATCTTGTAATACCTGTTTTGCATTACACTCATAAATCCCTTGCCGACTATCGCAAATCCTACATAGAAAGCCATATCGGCGACAACGGCGTAAAGAAGTATCCTTCCGTAGGAAAAAAGTACGGTTATGCCAAGAATGACGCCAACTACCGGTGTAAGCAGGATAAAGCTCAGAACAAGAAGAATAATAAAAGAAAACGAGCCCTCGTATTTGCCTATTTCTCCTTTCCACCAGTTCACGAGTTCATTATAAAAATATCCGACTTCCGAATTCCCCGTCTTAAGAAAATCCTCCGCGGTCTGTTCAAGTCTCTCATTTGATAAAGCTTCTGTGGAAATCTTATCGGGGCCGGCGCTACCGGAAAGCAAAAGAAATGTATTAAGACAATACAGCCCGCAGAATACAACAGCAGTCACAGGTAAAACGCAATACAGGTATTTGAGTAAACTAAAAAACAGCTTAAGAAACCATGTGAGCATGGATAAAAAAGCCTTAAGCGCAGTTATGGCAAGACTCAGTATAGCGTTAGCTGCTGTAGTCAAAATAGATATCATATAAATACTCCCTTGCAAAACTTCTATAAAAATTTTATACGAAATACGCACCCGTGTCGAGTACTCGGGAGTTTCATAAAAAAGGTAAAAAAAAGAGAACTTTTATAAGTCAAGTTCTCCTTTTAGCTAAAATATTAAATATATACTCGCGGAACTCTGTGATTGATATCGCAGGTAAGCTCATAGTTAAAGCGTCCGCTTAAATCTCCGAGTGTCTCCGCTGAGATCGTTTCGCCCGAAACGGGATCTTTTCCCAGAAGGATTACTTTATCTCCTTCCTTAACATCGGGAATATCGGTAACATCGACCATAAACTGGTCCATGCATACTCTTCCGAGAATATTTGCGCGATGTCCGTTTATAAGAACATATCCCTTATTCGAAAGGCTTCTCGGATAGCCATCTCCGTATCCAACAGGTATTGTCGCGATCTTTGAAGCACTGTCCGTAACAAAGGTTCCGCCGTAGCTTACGGGTGTTCCCGCAGGAACTTCTTTTATCATTACTATATGGCTTACAAGTTCCATTGCAGGCTTAAGGTCTATGATATCCTTCGAAACTTCATCCGAAGGCCACATTCCGTAGATCGTAACACCGGCTCTTACCATATCCATTGAAGATTCGGGAATTGAAATAATACTTGCCGAATTTGCGCAATGATGAATCGGTATCTTCCTTCCTGCCGCAGTCTCCGCATTTTTCACAAACTCAGCAAAGATCTGCTCTCTTTCTTTTGCATTTGAAAGGTCTTTTTCATCGGCGCGGGCAAAATGCGTAAATATTCCTTCAATCTCAAGGCTTTCAACTTCAAATGCCTTTCCGACAAACTCTTCTCCGCTCTTATCATGGCGGATTCCGATTCTTGACATTCCCGTATCAACTGCGATATGTATCGGAGCGGGATTTTTTATAACTCCCGACCTTAACAGCTTTTCGGCGCAATCTCCGAGCTCTTTTAACATATCTTCCCTAAATACCGCAGGTCTTATCCCAAGAGAAAGCATCTTCTCATAAGCATAAGGGAATGTATATCCAAGAACCAAAATAGGCTTATCTATGCCGTTATCTCTTAAGTCAAACGCTTCTTCCGCCGTAGCTGTCGCATATCCCCATATATAATCTTTATCTTCCAAAAACTGTGCGATCCTAAGAGCACCGTGTCCGTAAGCATCCGTCTTTATGACCGCCATTATCCTTACGCCGTCAGGTATATTCCCTTTCATGGCTTCAAGGTTATATTCTATCGCACCCAGGTCCACTCTTGCGCAGACCCTTGAATTTTCATCGTACATCTTCATTCCATCCGTTTTAAATCAAAATATTCTCAAGTTCTTCTACAATATCGGAAGCAACCATAGAAAGCTTCCCGTGCCTCGAAGCCGCCAGATCTCCCGCCGCTCCGTGCAGATACGCTCCAACGCAGGCACATTCAAAAGAGCCAAGCCCCGTGCCCATCAAAGCTCCGAGAACTCCCGACAGCACATCACCGCTTCCCGCAGTTGCCATGCCATCATTTCCACTCACATTAATATAAATCTTTTTTTCGTTACTGTCACTAACAACACTTCGTGCATCTTTGCAAACAACAGTGCAGTGAAGCTCATTTGCCAGTTCTTTCGGGTAAAAAAGAATATTTCTTTTACACTCGTTTATATCTCTGCCAAAGAGCCTTGCAAATTCAGCAAGATGTGGTGTCAGGATAAGCTTCCTTCCGTTCCTGCTAAAGTTGCCCGCAAGATTCCTAAGTTCTTTGTCTGCCGCGATATGATTAAGCCCATCCGCATCGACAACAAGATTCTTGTCATATCTTGCAAGAACAAACTTAAGGATTTCCGCGCCTTTTCCGTTCATTCCGATTCCGGGACCCACAACCGCCGCAGTCGACCAATTCATCGCTTCTTCGAGTTTAGCGGATACAGGCTCATAATCTTCATAAGTATCAATAAGCGCCTCAGGAAGGACAGTCTTTATAACTTCCGCATTCTCGGAAGCAGTAAATACCCTGACCATACCCGCTCCCGCTTTAAGACACGCACCCGCGCTCAGCACGCACGCTCCGCTTATTTCCTTCGATCCCGCCATGATAAGGATCTTACCGTTTGTACCTTTGTTCGAATTCTTTCTTCTCTCGGGCAAAAGAGCTGTCGGCTTTTCATCATAAAAGAAATACTCCGGGGTGTTTCCGCAAAAACTCTCCTCGGTGATCCCCGCATCGCAGACAACAAGTTTTCCGACATGCTCGCATCCGGGATAAAGTATATGTCCCAGCTTTACGCAGTTAAATGTAACCGTCTCGTCAGCATTTACGCATACAGAGCATATTCTTCCGTCATCGGCACTCACGCCCGAAGGAATGTCTACAGATATAACAAAAAGGTCGCTTTTTCTCTCTTTTTTGCAATCATTGATATAGTCTATCACTTCGGCATAACTTCCCGTGATATTACGTGAAATACCTATACCAAATACTGCATCTACAATGATATCCCATTCGGCAGGGCTTTTGTTGTCTCTTATATTGGAAAAAGTGTCACTATTGATTCCGTAATTTGCAGCAATCTTAAGCTGCTTAAGGCACAGCTCGCTGCACTTTGTCATATCACCGACAACAACGAGCTTAACTCTTATCCCTCTTTGTTTCAGAAGTCTTGCGGTGCAAATGCCGTCTCCGCCGTTATTTCCGACTCCCGCAAATACGAGTGCCGAAAATTTTCTGTCCGCATCTTTTGATAAGATATATTTTTCAATCTCATCGGCAACGCAAAGAGACGCCCTTTCCATCAAAATCTCAGTGCTCACTCCGAAAACCTCAGAAGTGTTCCTGTCATATCTTTTCATCTCATCGCTTGTAACCGCATATCTCATATGCTTATCTCCCCCTATTAAAAGTATTTAAAAAGCTGCCAACAGGCAGCTTTTAAATACTTTATGATGTATAATCCTTGTCATTGCCTGCAAGAGGCCTGCGAATAGGATGTCTTCTGTCCGGATCGTATTTCATATCGAATATCTCAATAACTTCCGGACCAAAAATCTGATGCATATAGGAATAAAGATTGTAATTTTCCATCTCCGCCTGCTGCATCAGAACAATGTTTTTCTTAAGCTGCACCCTGAAATCCGAAACCCATTTGTCAAGCTCCGTGATATAGTCGGTATTCTCATGAAGTCTCTCATAGCATACCTTCATCGTTTCTATCATAAGCTCATAATCGGCTTCATATATCTTCTTAGAAAGGTCCCTCAGCTCATCATCGTAGGATTCGATCCTTTCATTACAGTCATTGATGAGCCTGGTTCTGTCTTCGATTTTTTTCTCAATAGCGGATGAATCGCCCGCTTTATTGGCTTCATCCCTAAGGGGCACAATCTCACCAAGAAGCTTCTTCTTAACCTTCTTAAGGTCCTTGGTCTCACTGCGCAGCTTTCCGTCGCGTTCGACAAGTGCATTCAGTTCATCCGCAAGATTCGAGATCTCCGGTGTCATTTCCGTCTGCGTAAACAGCTGGTGCCATTTGTTATCCAGCGTCAAAATAGGAATATTTTTTCCCTCCAGCGCAGACATATAAGCTTCTTTGTCTTTTGCCATTAGTTTTTCTCACCTGAGTTAAACATTTTTTCCTGACCTGTTTATATTATACGATAATTTCATCAAACTGTCAGATAAATGTACATTTTCTACCACAATATAGTCAGGTACCTCAAGATCGACATGTGCAAAATTCCAGATAGCCTGAATTCCGCACTCGCAAAGCCTGTGAGCCATTGGAACCGCCTGATCCTTCGGAATGGTCAAAACGGCAATTTCTATTTTATTATTTTTTACAAAATCTTCTACTTCATCAATGGGACGAACTTCAACATCTCTTATCTTTGTTCCGAAAAGTTCGGGGTTACAGTCAAATGCACCCTTGAAAACAAATCCTCTTCTTGTGAAATTCGTATATCCCGCAATTGCCTTGCCAAGGTGTCCCGCACCGATAATAACAAGGCTGTGTTCTTTGTCAATTCCTAAGATCTTACTGATCTCGTCATAGAGATAACCTACGTTATATCCGTATCCCTGCTGACCGAAACCACCAAAATTATTAAAATCCTGCCTTATCTGAGAAGCAGTTACTTTCATAATGTCGCTAAGTTCTTGAGATGATATTCTCTCAACGCCCTTTTCTTTAAGATCTCCCAAATATCTGAAATATCGTGGAAGTCTGGAAATGACCGCCTGAGAAATTTCCTTATCTGCCATATTCTGCTCCTTTAATTTATATTTGTAATTTTATGACGCCGGTACCCAAAAATAACTTTTTTTGCCACCCGCTTTAATTTATAGATGATTGTTAAGGATTATACAAAATAATTATATCTGTGCGTTAAATCTATGTCAATCCAATAAACCCACATAATACGCAAAAACAGTGAACTTACGGCGCCATTTACTTTGACGGTGAAATCATTTATTATTCAATACGAATTGCATTTTTGATATTGATAATTAAAGAAAGTTGAGGATAAATTATGTCTTATAAAGATTATATGGTACGCGCAACCGCAGCAGATGCGCAGATAAGAGCTTTCGCGGCAACGACAAAGGATCTCGCCGAATACGGAAGAAAGGCCCACAACCTCTCTCCCATTGCCGCAGCTGCGCTGGGACGACTTATGACAGGTACAGTCATGATGGGAACAATGATGGATAACGACCAGGACCTCATAACCGTAAAGATGGACGGAGACGGTCCTTTAAAAGGAGTTCTTGCAACAGCAGACCGATTCGGAAATGTTAAGGGTTATGTTGCAAATCCATATGTTGTCATGGAACCGAATTCATCCGGACATTTAAATGTAGGAGGCGGAATCGGCGAAGGAACGCTCACGGTTATAAGGGATATGGGGTTAAAAGAGCCCTACGTCGGCCAGGTTCCCCTTTATACCGGAGAAGTTGCCGAAGACCTCACATACTATTTTACAAAGTCAGAGCAGACGCCTTCTTCAGTCGGACTCGGTGTTCTTGTCGAAAGAGAAAACCTCTCGGTCATCGCCGCAGGCGGATTTATCATTCAGCTACTGCCCTTTGCATCCGAAGAAGTCATAACAAAGCTTGAGGAAAATCTTACAAAATTCTCTTCTGTCACAGATATCCTTAAAGCCGGAAAGACTCCCGAAGACCTGCTTAACATACTTCTTGAAGGCTTCGATGTCGAGATCACCGACAAGATTGATTTAAATTTCTATTGTAACTGTGACAAAGACAGGGTCGAAAGAGCTCTTATGTTAATTGGCCGAAAAGAGCTTCAGGAGCTGATTGACGAGGGTAAGCCCGTTGAATTATGTTGTCATTTTTGTAACAAAAAATATGTCTTTAAAACGTCTGAACTCCTTGAAATTCAAAGAAATTTAGAATAACACCTTTTATAAAAAGAAATTTTGCGTTATACTATTGCTTAGATGTTGGTAACATTTTACTAACAAAGTTACAGGGGTTTTAACAAAGGAGGTAATAGTATGACAAGACACACTGTAAAAAAATCGCGTGCCATCAGGACCGTCATGTCCTTAACTCTGGCATCGACTATCTTTCTGACTTCCGGTATAGGTGCAGCCGTTGCACATGCCGGAGGAAAAGAAGGTGTATATATAAATAACTCTTCGGGGATCGGAAGCATCAATGATTTCAAGAAACTTGCCGCCGAAGGTAAAGATCTTTCAGATAAAACAGTCATTCTTTCTACAAATGACGCTCAGTGTAATTTCGACAAATATCCTTATGTAGCATCACTTAAAAACTTTTTTGAAGACACTTTAAAGTCCGACGTTGTACTTATTGACACAGGTGATTTCTGTGAAGGTAAAGATATGGAAAAATTCTGGAGTGCAAACGGCGGTTCTCAGTGCATGAATACTTACGACAATGACTATGCTGCTTTTCTTGCAATGAATGAAGCCGGATACGATTATGCCAATTTCGGAAATTACGGATTCGGAGCAGCAACCACAGCCAATGCAAATAACTATTTTGATTCAGGCTGTAACATTGTCAATTTTGACTGTGCCGATAAAGCAATGAATTCTGCTTGCAAAGGTAAAGGAAAGGATTTCTCACAGTCATCCGAGTGCTTTAACAGTATCATGAAGCAGAACAATCTATGCGACAACAGTTTCATGTATGACTGTGCCAATTCAGACATGAAGATTGGTTTCTTCGGGCTCCCCGATTACCAGGCTAGCTGCAACGCTAATTACGACTTATCCAAGAATTCAGAGTGGTATACAAGTGCAGAACAGCAGGCTCAGTCTCTTAGAGAAGACGGTGCCGATCTCGTTATCTGCATGTCCCAGCTTGGTTTGGGTGATGCTCTCAAAGGCGGTAGCGGAATCTTTGATCTTCTCGGCAATTTATTTGGCCTTGGCGGAAAGAGCGCCACAAAAGGTGCCTCAAAGGGTGGAACCGGATGTGATTTCATAGATCTTCTTCTTGACGGTTGCTCTCTCTTCGCTGAAGGCGAAAGCGCTCTGCCCCTTAAGTTAGCTGATATGCTTCTTCGTAATATCGGTGTAACAATTCTTGATAACAACAGCAAGTCTATCGAAGATAATTTCCTCTTCTCTCTCGATGACATCATCAAGAACCTTGGTGGTGATTCAAACATCTCCAAGTTCGTAAGTGATATGATCGGTGGATTTGGTTTCAACCTCTTCGGCGATGCTGATTGCGACTTCGATTGCGATTGGGATTGGGATTACAACAGCTGCACAGGAAAGACCAACGGCAAGTCAACACCTCAGCCCAAGCCTTCACCACAGCCTAAATGCGGTGACACACCTCAGCCCCAGCCCAAACCTTCACCACAGCCAAAGCCCACTCCACAACCTAAGGGTGGCACATCCACTCCAAAACCGGACGGAGCCGCTGCACCTAAGGGTGAAACAGTTCCCGCTAAACCGGACGGAGCTGCCGCTCCTAAGGGTGAAACAGTTCCCGCCAAGCCCGACGGAGCTGCCGCTCCTAAGGGTGAAACAGTTCCTGCTAAGCCCGATGGCGCTCCCGCACCTTCATATCAGCAGAGCGAGAAGTCGATTTTTGACGAATTATTCCCTGAAGAAGAGGATGATTTCTTCTGGTTCTAATTCTACGTAAATATTGATCAGATTATTTTAACCTGATTTTTAGATAAAAATTTTTATATACCAAGCCACTTCTTTGATCATATATCGGGGAAGTGGTTTGCTTTTTTAACATCTTAAAATTTGAATTAAAATTTTAGGGGTTTAATTAATTTTCTTTTTACGTTATACTATTGATTAAGCATTGGGGCCCAATATGCTTACTACGCGACATAACAACGTTTTTAACATCACAGGAGGTAGTAGTATGAAAAGACACAATGTAAACAAAGCACCTGCCATTCGGGCTGTAATGTCTATGATAATGGCAACAGCAATCTTTCTTTCTTCAAATTTCGGTGCGTCTGTTGCACACGCCGAAACAAAAACCGTCTCATACGAACACAATGAGTCTGTTGACGGAAAAATATCTGATTTCAAAAAAATGGTAGCGGAAGGCAAAGACCTGTCCGACAAGCTGGTAATTATTTCCACAAACGATGTACACGGTGCTATACAGAAATATCCATATGTAGCATCACTAAAAAACTTTTTCAAAAATGAACTCAATGCTGATGTTCTCCTTGTCGACTCCGGAGATTTCAGCCAGGACAAAAATCCTGAACACAATAATGAGGACGCCGACAGTGCCAACTGCATGGAACCTTCAGAAGGTTTGGCCGGTGTTGAAGCCATGAACGCTGCCGGATATGATATCGCGACTTTAGGCAATCATGAATTTGAAAGTTTCGTTAAGCTTGATAAAAATCTATCGAAAGCAAAATTCAAAGTTATTTGTTCAAATCTAGTTACAAAAGATGCTCGTACAGAACTGGAAACCGCCGAAAAAAATAATAAAAATGACAACAATGCATTGATGAACGCATTTAACAGTCTTACCGAAAAAGATTATTTTTGCGCCCCAAGTTATACATATAATAGTTCCAAAACAGGCATAAAGGTTGGTTTCTTCGGCCTCCTTACAGGAGAAGCTAACATAAATAATATTTCAGCCAAAAAGTTAAAAGACTCGCTGGCATTATCTTGCGCAAAATATCAGATAAACTCTCTTGGAGATAATGGTGCGGATATCATCATCTGTCTTTCACACTTAGGCCTTGAAGATGACCGTGGTGACCACCAAAACAGAAGTATCGATATATACAACGCAGTGAAAAACGATCCCACATACAAGGCTAATTACCCTCTGGATCTGGTTCTTGACGGTCACTCTCACACTCTTATAAGCTCAGGCGGAAACGGTGAACCTATCATGTCAGGCAAATATATGCTTCAGTACGCAGGCATCACTATCATCGGAAAAGACACAGACGGTAAAGCTAAAATTGAAAAATCTGTCCTTGTATCACTCGATGACATGAAAGAGAATCTCGGTCCCGATGAAGAAGCAAATGCAACCATTACAAATATTATAAATTCATATAACCCGAGCTTCTTTGGCGGCACACCCGAAAAAACAAGCAAAGAAAAGAAATCCAATCGCTCACACTCAGACAGCAAAAGGAGGAAATCGGCATGAACATTATAAAAAACAAAGCAACTAAAGCCCTTCTGTCAGTTTCAATGGCCACTACCCTTTTCTTTACAGCAAATGCCAGTGGCTCAATTGCAAATGCCCAAGTTGGTGATATTAACTATCCCATTCCGACCCCAAACTTCAAAGAATACAGTCATTTTGATGAACTGGCAGCAAATAATAAGAATAAAAGTTCTTCCCTCAAAGGCAAGACAATAATCCTGACAACAAACGATGTACACGGTGCGATTGAAGGTTATCCATATCTTGCAGGTTTAAAGAAGACTTTAAAAGACAAGTATCAGGCTAATGTCCTTGTCATTGACGCAGGTGATTTTAGCAACGACAAAAAGAAACCAATTTATACAACCCCCGATAATTGTAATGCAATCGATCTGATGAACAAAGTAGGTTATGATGTTGCAACCCTTGGTAATCATGAATTTTATAAAGCGCAATACCTTAAAGGCAACATCGAAAGAGCAACATTTAAAGTGATAAATGCAAATGTCACGCAGGAAAACACTTTTGATTTTATTAAAAACCACAAGATCACCTTAAACGAAGATGATCCCAAAAACAAAATAACAATAGGCTTTTTTGGAGTTGCTACCCCTGATGTAACTACTTTTGACCCCAAAGTCTCTGTTGCTGTCGGCGATAAACTGCTCAACATTTCCAGAGATCAGGTTACAGAATTAAAAAATAGCGGATCTGATATTGTTATTTGCCTGGCTCATTTAGGTCTTGAAGATGCATTTGAAAAAGATCAATGCCGAAGTGTTGACGTTTATAACGCCTTGACCAAAGGAAACGCGGAACAAAATATAGCTCCGGTACCACTTGACCTTATTGTAGACGGTCACTCACACAGCACTATTACTCCTCCTCAAAAAGGTGAACCTGAAAGAGAAAAAATATTATCAACAGGTACCGAATTTGAAAATATTGGAGTTATAGTCATCGATAATAACGATAAAGCAATTGAAGAGACATTCCTTCTCAAAACAAAGAATTTACCAAAAAATCTTCGCGATTCAGACGTTCAGAAAGATGTAGACAAAATAATATCTCAAACCAAATAAAGTAATATATTTTTCCCACCGTATAAGTAAAAGCGCCATTTTTTTGAGTATCAATCAAAAAAGTGGCGCTTTATATTATTACAATTTCTCTTTACCTAACAATATCTCCATAGCATTCGGGTCTTCTGTCTCTGAAAAGTCCCCATGAAGATCTCATTTTTCTGTTCTCTTCAAAATTGTATTCGGCGTATATTATCTCTTCTTTGTCACGACTAGCTTTAGAGATCACATCTCCAGTCTCATCGGTAAGGAAGCTGCTTCCGTAGAAGCACAGGCTTGAAGTCTGGTTGCCGTTTTCCTCGCAAGGATTGACCTTTTCTGTTCCGATTCTGTTTGCAGCCGCAACAGGGATAACATTTGCTGCAGAATGTCCCTGCATTGTTCTCATCCAGTGTCCTGAGCTGTCAACATCAAGTATGGGCTCAGAGCCGATAGCCGTAGGATAAAGAATAATGTCGGCACCTTTTATCGCAAGGCACCTTGCGGTCTCAGGAAACCACTGATCCCAGCATATTCCCACGCCCACATTTCCTACCGAGGTCTTAAATACCTTAAATCCTGTATTACCGGGAGTAAAATAAAATTTTTCCTGATAATAATGATCGTCCGGAATATGAGTTTTCCTATATATATCAACTATCTCACCATCAGAATCTATCATAACGACCGAATTATAAAATACATTCTCATCCTTTTCAAAAATGCTTATCGGCATTACCACTTTATTCTTTTTACAAAAATCCTTGAAGTATATCACCGCAGGATTGGCAAGAACAGGCTCAGCAAGCTCATAATAGTCATATCTTCTCTCCTGGCAAAAATACTTTCTTTCAAAAAGCTCGGACAAAAGAATTAACTTAGCTCCGTTCCGGGCCGCTTCAAGCGCAAGTCTTCCCGCTGTCTCTATATTGCGTTTTACCTGCTCCTCATCGGATGCCGCACTTTCTCCACATGCAAACTGAATACATGCAACTTTGACAAAATCTGACATTTTAATCCTCCGTTTTTATTCCGGTATCTGCTGTGTAATGCAGTGAATATTTCCGCCGCCAAGCAGTATGTCTTTTGCAGGGATTCCTATTACATCTCTGCCCGGATGAATATCTTTTAATATATCAAGAGCTCTCTTATCGCTCTCTGCATTTTCTCCTCCAAACTGAGGAACAAGAAGCGCTCCGTTAATATAATAATAATTCACATAACTTGCGGCAAGTCTCTCGCCCACACTTCTCTCATCCTCGCCGTCTTCAAACACATAATTTGCAAGATTTTCTTCTGTTATAAGGACAGGAACATCAGGTATCGGAAGCTTGTGAATCTTTATCTGTCTTCCCTTTGCATCTGTCACACTGCTAAGATAGTCAAAAGATGCTTTGGAAAGCTCATACTGCGGGTCGTCTTTATTATCGGTCCACGCAAGTACAACTTCACCGGGCTTTACAAACGCACACATATTATCTACATGTTCGTTCGTTTCATCATTATAGATTCCTCTGGGAAGCCAGAGAACCTTTGAAATGCCAAGGTACGATCCAAGCTTTTCTTCTATTTCTTTTTTGGAAAGAGAAGGGTTCCTTCCCTTGCTCAAAAGACAGCTCTCGGTTACCATCAAAGTTCCTTCGCCGTCTGTATGAACAGATCCGCCTTCAAGTATAAAAGGTTCCGCATCATAATACTCATATCCGCACAGTTCGCAGAACTTACCGGGAACCGCATTATCTTTGTCCCAGCTTGCATAGAGACCGTCAAATTCGCCGCCCCATGCATTAAATCCAAAGTTGACAGCTCTTTTAGCCCCATCTTTTCCCGTAACAAAAATAGGTGCAACATCTCTCGCCCACGAATCATCAGTATCAATCTTTATGATATTCATTGCATGATCAAGCCTTCCGCCACATTCTGCGCAGACTTTCTTTGCTATCAGATCCGTAAACTCTTTTGCCTCCGCATAATATACCGGATCGTTCGGAACAAGAAGATAAAGATCTTCTCTCTTTAGTATCTCATAAAAAATCATCCCAAAAGAAGCAAGTGCTCCGCTTCTGTTTTTTCCCCAACTTCCGGGTCTTGTGGGATATATCATAATTGTGCCTTCGTGCCTTCCAAATTCAGCAGGCATACGAAAGCCGTCATTTATCGGCAATGCGCCGTTTCTCGTTATCTTCAAATTGACTCCTTACTTATAATCTTGACTTAAAATCTTCATACGAAAACTTCTTTATAACTTCCACACTTCCGTCTTTGTGCATGATATCAATATCAGGAAGCGGCATTCCGTTGAATGTATTGTTCTTTACCATGCTATAGATCGCCATATCTTCAAATATCAATCTGTCACCGATCTTGATCTCTTTATCAAAACTGTAATCGCCTATAACATCGCCCGCAAGGCAAGTTCTTGATGACAGTCTGTATGTATACTCCTTTTCATCGCACAGCCCCGAATCCTTAAGCGGCGGTCTGTATGGCATCTCAAGAACATCAGGCATATGGCATGCTGCAGACGTATCGAGAATAAGAACAGGATAATTCTCAGTCTCAACAATGTCCATTACTTCGGTCACAAGATAGCCCGCATCAAGCGCGATAGCTTCACCCGGTTCAAGATAGACTTCAAGGTTATATTTTTCTTTTATATATCTGATAAGTTCCTTGAGTCCCTCTCTGTCATAATCAGTTTTTGTTATATGATGTCCGCCTCCGAGATTTATCCATTTTATCTGTGCAAAAAACTCTCCAAAATCCTGTTCAACTTCTTTAAAAGTTGCTTCGAGCGGCTCAAATCCCTGTTCACAGAGCGTATGGAAATGAAGGCCCTCAACACCGCTTGGAAGCGGATTGGGGAGATTTTCCTTTCTAATTCCGAGTCGTGACCCCGGAGCACAGGGATCATATATCTCATGCCCTTCCTGCGTGCTAAACTCAGGATTTATCCTAAGTCCCACAGAAAGTAATTTTTTTGCGGCAGCTTTCTCCCAAACGTTCCTGTGATGTTCAAGCTGTGCAATAGAATTAAATACTATATGATCTGCAACCTCGCATACAAGAGGAAATTCTTCATCCTTAAACGCCGGCTCAAACACATGATTTTCAAGCTTCTTTTTTCCCTCAAAAGGCTTTATCATTTCTTCATATGCGAGTCTTGCTTCATAAAGTCCCGAAGCAGTCGCTCCCTGAAGGTACTCGGCAATAAGCGGATATGTACTGTACGCAGAAAAAGCTTTCTGCGCAAGAAGGATCTTTGCACCCGACTCTTTTGCAATATCCGACAAGATTTTTAAATTATCCAAAAGTTTCTGCTCATCTATAACATAAGCAGGTGTTGCTATTTCTGTTATGTTCATCCAAAATACTCCAATTCTGATAAAAAAGTAATTTCCGTTATGCAAAAACAAAGCTTCACTTTAGAAATTAAAAGTGAAGCTTTGCCTATATTATAATCGCTTAAAACAATCTCAATCAACCAAAATCGGATTCTCGTCTACTACCCACGGAAGTCCGTATTCATTGAGCATCTCCATGTACGGATCGGGATCGAACTCATCTGTTGTATATACACCGGGCTTTTTCCACTTACCGCTTAAAACAAGTGCTGTTCCGATCATGGCAGGTACACCTGTTGTGTAGCTGATAGCCTGACTTCCAAGCTCCTTGTAGCATTCCTGATGGTCACATACATTATAAATATAAAGAGTCTTCTCCTTGCCATCCTTTATACCGCGGAAGATACATCCAATATTTGTCTTACCGACAGTTCTGGGTCCGAGGCTTGCGGGATCCGGAAGAAGTGCCTTAAGGAACTGAATCGGAACGATTTCTTTTCCTTCGAAGTTTATAGGGCTTGTCGAAAGCATTCCAACATCTTCAAGACAACGCATGTGATCGAGATAGCTCTGTCCGAATGTCATAAAGAAACGAATTCTCTTAATCTCAGGGAAATTCTTTCCAAGAGCTTCTATCTCCTCATGATGAAGAAGATACATATCCTTCTGTCCAACCTGCGGGAAGTCATATTCTCTCTTGATCTCCATAGGTTTAGTCTCTACCCAGTGACCGTCCTCCCAATAGCTTCCGTTTGCAGAAACCTCACGAAGATTTATCTCAGGGTTAAAGTTTGTTGCAAAAGCATAGCCGTGATCGCCACCGTTGCAATCAAGAATATCAACCGTATGGATCTCATCAAAATAGTGCTTTTTAGCATAAGCAACAAAAACGCTTGTTACACCGGGATCGAAACCTGTTCCGAGAAGGCCTGTGATTCCTGCCTCTTTGAACTTGTCCATATATTCCCACTGATAGCTGTAATCAAAATATGCTGTAAAGCCTTTCTCCTTGCATCTCTTCTCATATGCAGCGCGCCAAACGGGCTCGTCGATATCTTCAGGTTCATAGTTTGCTGTATCGATGTAATCCACCTTGCACTCAAGGCAGGCATCCATTATTACAAGATCCTGATAAGGAAGTGCGACATTAAGCACAGCGTCGGGCTTGTAGTCCTTAATAAGCGCGATAATCTCGTTTACATCATCGGCATTAACTGTCGCTGTCGTGATCTTTACAGGTGTTCCCTGCTTCTCAAGCTTTTCTTTTAAAGCATCGCACTTTGATACAGTACGACTCGCAAGACACATCTCCGTAAATACCTCGCTGTTCTGACAGCATTTCTGTATCGCAACCTGTGCGACACCGCCGCAACCTATAACCAATAATCTGCTCATATTTTCTCCTTTTCTATCCTTTTATATACTCTTCTAACAGATAACACGGTCATGAAGTAATTCGCCCACTTGCAAGCAAGCTTGCAGTGGTCGATTACTTATGGCCATGTTATCTTGACATATCTTCCTCTTCCTGAAGCAAATCTTCTACATATTTGGGAAGCATGAACGCTCCTTTATGTAAATGCGTGGTATAATACCACGTTTTTATTCCTCTTTCGTCCCATCTGTCGGGATTGAAATCCTTAAGCGGATGATACTTTTTGCTGGCAAAACCAAAGAGCCAGTATCCCGCCGGGCATGTGGGAATATGCGCCTGATAAACCCTGTTTACCGGGAAAACTCTGTAAGCTTTCCTGTGCATAGCTCTGCAGCTCTCCTCGTCCTCATCATAGAACGGGCTTCCGTGCTGATATACCATGATTCCGTCGTCATGAAGCGCTTTGTAGCAACTTCCGTAGAATTCTTTGGTAAAAAGTCCCGCCTCGTGTCCCAAAGGCTCTGTCGCATCATTTATTATAAGATCGTACATATCTTCGCATTTACGAAGGTACTTAAGTCCGTCCTGATAGTAAATATGTACCCTGTCATCTTCAAGACCAACAGCGTTATCAGGGAAATACTGCTTGCAGACATCCACAAACATATTGTCAGGCTCAACAACATCGATAACCTTTATCTCTTCGTAATGAGTGAGCTCTCTGGCAACACCGCCGTCTCCTCCTCCGAGAACAAGGACTCTCTGAACCTTGGGATGAACAGCCATCGGCACATGCACGATCATCTCATCATACGTAAACTCATCCTTCTCAGAAAAGATAATATTACCGTCTGAAGTAAGGAACTTGCCAAACTCAGGCGAATCAAAAACGTCTATTCTCTGAAATTCGCTGCTACCGGAAAAAAGCTGCTTACTGATCCTGATACTGATCTTAACATTTCCGGTATGCATATCGCTAAACCAATAATCCATCTCTGCCATGGCAAATCTCCTCTATAAACACAGTATATATCATATTCAATCAAACCGCGGGCTCTTATTTAAGAACAAAAAGCTCCGAAATATCTTCGCTCTCAGGTCCCTGCATCGAACAGCCTTTCTCCATGGCTGTCTTTATATACTCAAGGATTTCTTCCGTAATAACTTCTCCCGGCGAAAGGATCGGTATTCCGGGCGGATAACACATTACAGATTCCGCAGATATTCTTCCGACACACTCATCGATAGGAAGCTGCTCTTTTTCCGCATAGAAAGCTTCCTGAGGCGTAGCCTTGACAATGGGAGTAATGTACTCCGCCGAGAAAAAGCTCTGCGCAGGCTTTGAGTAAAGTCTTCTGATATCCGCAAGCGCTCCCGCAAGTCTCTCAATATCCTGAAGCCTGTCACCTATGGAAATATAAGCCATTACATTGGACAGATCTCCAAACTCCATCTGTATATCATATTCATCTCTAAGCAGATCGTATACTTCAATTCCGGTAAGTCCGATACTCCTTGTATTGACAACGAGCTTTGTCTCATCGAAATCAAAGATACTTCCGCCATTTATAAGTTCATTACCGTAGGCGTAATAACCGCCTATATCATTTATCTCTTCTCTGGCATACTGCGCCATCTTAGTTACTTTTTCAAAACTGTCATGCCCGTTGAGAGCAAGATTTCTTCTGGAAATATCAAGGCTTCCCAAAAGAAGGTAACTTGCACTTGTAGTCTGTGTCAGATTAACAACACGGCTTATATAACCGATATTTGCATCCGCTCCGCAAAGAAGTATCGAACTCTGAGTAAGACTTCCACCTGACTTATGCATACTGATAGCCGCCATATCTGCGCCTGCAGCCATAGCATTCAAAGGAAGCCCCGGTCCGAAATACAAGTGTGTTCCATGGGCCTCATCAACAAGAGCCTTCATCCCGTTCTCATGTGCCAGATTGACAATGGCCTTAAGATCGGAACAAATACCGTAATATGAGGGATTATTTATAAGAATAGCCTTAGCATCGGGATTATCCTCTACCGCCTTCTTAACATCCGCAATCTCCATCCCAAGCGGTATTCCAAGTTTCGTATCAACCTTGGGATCGATATATACAGGCACTGCTCCGCACAAGATCAGTGCATTTATTGCACTCTTATGCACATTTCTTGGCATAATGATTTTCTCTCCCTTTTTCACATGGGAAAGAACCATCGCCTGTACCGCACTGGTTGTGCCATTTACCATCATAAATGCATGTGCGGCGCCAAAAGCATCCGCCATCAGCTCTTCCGCTTCTTTTATAACAGAAACCGGATGACAAAGATTATCCAGAGGTTTCATGGAATTAACATCTATTCCAACACACCTGTCACCCAAAAAACGTACCAGTTCAGAGTTTCCCCTTCCCCTCTTATGTCCGGGCACATCAAAAGGTACTACTCTTTGCTTGCGAAATTTCTCAAGAGCGTCATAAACTGGCGCTTTCTTTTGTCTACTAAGGTCCAACTGCCGTTCCTCCTACCATCGAGAAATGGTGTTGCACAAGTTCTCTATCAAAAAAGAGCGGTGCGTATTATTAAAACATACGCACTACTCCCCAATCAATTCTAATTGTGCAGCAAAATTATGATACTATATATCTCCCCATTATGAAAGTAAAATTTCGCAGGAAATAAAGTATTTAAGCTACTATTCTATTGTTATATTTTCACGTATCAAAATGCAAAATCAAATGTATAACTAAGACCCGCATTGTAAATCTTGTCATTACTCTGTGTGATCTCTAATGTTGCATCTTTCCAGCCGTTTATCTTGATGATTCCCTTAACGTTGCTACTTTTTCCGGTAAACTCAAGTTCTCCGTCACCTTTATCCTTAAAGGTTCCTTCCAAAACAGCCATCTGGTGGATTGAAAAAACAGCCTCATTGCTTCCGTCAGCACCTTTACGTGTTACAAGTATGCTTCCGATAGTATCTGAATCCTGCATATCTACAAAAGTTCCGTAAACCGATCTCTCCGGGAACTTAAATTTTTCATCATTTGACTGAGCAAGTTCATATGCAAGAACCAGGCATCTGCTGCGAGTGGTATTTTCCATAAACTCACTTACAAGCTTTGAATCTAAGACCTCGCCGTTTTTGTCCTCGCCTATACTTTTTTTCATTACTTCTTCTTTAATTGCATTCCAGCTTCGCTGATCTTCAAGAAGTTTTTCTCTTTTCTTTACATCATATATTTTTCCGACAACTCTTGTGCAGAGAGTATTTAACTCGGTTTCCCATACTGTGCGTGCAAGACCGTCAGCAATTTTTTTCTCTTCCGGTGTTACGGCGTCTGAAGAATAGTCCGCGTACTTTTTAGCAATCTTCTCCACTCTGTCAATCTCATTCTGAATTGTCAGCGCTTCATGTATGGCATCGTTGATCTCTTGCTGTATGTCATATGAATGATCTTTGTAAAAATCAAACTTTGTCGAATCCTCTGAATTTGCACTGCCTACAATCTGTAATGCATTCGCATTTACATTTGCAGTGACCGTTTTGACATTGGCCGGGTCAACCCCAACTACAGTATCTGCTGCAGCGCATCCCCATACGGCAACTGATAGCGTTGAGATCAGTAACATTGAATTAATTGACATTTTCATACTTGGCTAATTCCTCCGCTTAACGTAAAACATAAAATTAAGTGTCATCATTTGCTGCTTAGTATCGCACACAATCTGATATCTGAGTCATATTATAGCATATAATGTGACATAAATTGTGAAGATTGTGAAAAGTCGTTTAATCAATAATAAACTAACTCATTACCGAATAATTAACTAAAAAACACTACATCCAGCAAGGATTTTATGATTAATTTAGTCTAAAGTCAAGAGAAAAAAATAAATCATTTCAATCCCGTGGTGTAGCGCTTTATTAGTTTTTTTGATTTATGAGTAATGTCTTATTCTAAGTTGTATTCCGTTTTTTTCAGATAATTCCTTACATTTCTCGATATCCTGTTCAGGAAGGACATCAACAATCGACCACTTGACATCTTTTATCTGTTCTTTGCATTTCACTGCAAAATCAACCATCTTATCAAATCCGTTTTCATATTTCGGTCTTGACACTTCCTGGTACTTTGCCGCATCCGGTGCATTGAGACTGATAGAAACGCTGTCAATAACTTTGGAAAGCTCAGGTACAATATTTCGATTGTTTTCCTCATTTCCGAGTCCGTTAGTATTAAGACGGGTCTTTAATCCGAATTCTTTTTTTACAAGTTCTGCCGCTTCCAGAAGCGTATCCAGTTCACATGTAGGTTCTCCGTATCCGCAGAACACAAGCTCCTTATATCCGGAAAAATCATAATTTCGTATCGCATTAAGCACTTCATCTTTTGTGGGATTCTTCTCATGCCAAAGATTATCGGCACTTCCGACCCCATCCCTTAAAGATCTTATACAAAACGTGCAACTGCAATTGCATTTATTGGTAATGTTCGCATAAACCGAATCTTTGTATGTATATAATATATCCGCCATTATTTAAGCTCCTTAAGTTGTAAACTTTAAAATATTTCTTTTAACTCCGGCACTTTGGAACGCTGCCGCTCCTATGTAGAAAAAGATTGCACTTCCTCCGGACTGAACAACGCTTCCCGATAAAGTTGACAAAAAAGCAACTTCGCCGCCGAAAAGAATTTTTTCTGCAATGAAATATCCTGTTGCCGAGATAAAAAAAGAGATTATAGGCGCGGCCAGATTTCTTTTCGTAAGTAATGAATCCCCCTTACTTGTAAAAGGAATCACGATCAGCATCTTTATTATCACTGTTGCAATAGCCCACATAGGCGCCGTAAGAAGATCTGCGATACCTCCTCCAAGCGCTCCGACCATCATCGCATATGGAGCCGGCAACAATACTGCCGCAAGATATATCACCGTATCACCGAAATGTACATATCCTCCGTTTATCCCAACAGGTATATGGAAAATATAAGCTGTAAAGATAACGGTCAATGCAGTCATTGCTCCGGCAAGAGTCAAAAGTCTTATTTTTGCATTTGCATTTTTTTCTGTCATTGTAACTGCCCTCCCATATCTAAAATATTTATATGAAACTTTACAGCAAATCTGATTATATAGAAATGGTCAGATTATGTTTTTTTAATATTACCAGATAGAGGCTCTCAAATAGAAAAAAAAGGCTCCGGCATATACGCCGAAGCCTCTGAAAATCACATTCGATTTAATACACCATTATTTTCTTAAACAAGCATATTGCCTTTATGTCTCTTAATCTCAAACAGACCGCCTGATGTGATGGTCTCTTCAACATATGCGGTAAGAATATCTCCGTATCCGCGCTGATTATCTTTGCTAAATCCGGGCTCAAGCGACTGGAATTCGCCGTCTGCATAAGTAATAGCCAAAGCATTATTCTCACTTGTCTTAAGAATAAAGATTGTCTCGGCGCCATTTTTTACGGCAGTATATTCATATCCGTTTCCGTCAAGGAAGCTCTCAATCTGGCTTACATCTCCGGACACTGCATCCGCCATGGATATATCCGATGAAGAAGCCGCTGCTTCCTCTACAACCGCCTCTGTAAGAGCATCCACCTCCGCATTCAATACTTCGTCCAAATTCTTCATCTCATCAGCTGACATGTCTCCTCCAATATCTTCCGTAATAGCTTCATTTTCTGTAGTATTGATATCACTCTCAGTCTCTTTCATAGCGTCCATAAGAGCATCCATCTCGGCGGGATCGGGCAAACCGCTGTCGACATTTGCCGCCTCTTCCGCAACAACATCTCCAAGAAACGCATCATCCGAAGCAGAAGTTTCAGGTGCAGCTTCTTCTATATCGGGAATTTCAGTATCTTCTGATTTATCTTCCTCTATAACCGGCTCATCCAGAATCACTTCCGAAAACTCAGGCATAGGATCCGTTGCTTCCTGTATAGGTATCTCAACTGACATAGTTTCGGTAATCTCAGTTATAGGTGCTTCTGTAATGCTGTTATCTGTAGTCTCGGTGATCGGCACTTCCGCAGCGCTGTCAACTTCAGGTATCTCTGCCACCAAAGCTTCTAAATTATCCATAATCGCCGCCTCTTCTTCTGATAAACTCGCCTCTTCGGACTCTGCATTATCGGAAGCTTCCGCTTCAGTCATAGAAGCAAGCATCGCATCAACATCAGTAGCCTTCTCTGCTTCTGCCATAGCAGCAAGCATCGCATCCACGTCAACAGCAGGCTCTGCTTCTTTTGATTCATCAACAGCCGCATCCGCAGATTCCTCTGTATCCAGCAGTTCTTCTATCGGTTCAATATCAATAGATTCTCCTTCTCCCAACGTCTCAACAGGTTTTTCCTCCGCCTGCAAATCTGCAGCAATACCCTCGAGTGCCTCAGCAATCGCTGCATCAGTATCAAGAATATCCTGAGAACCGGGCGCAGCATCCGCTATCGCATTAAGTACATCAATTGGAGCATCATCAATTGCAGCGGCATTCCCCACATCCGTTGCAGTTCCCACATCTTCGCGCAAAAATCCTGCCGATGACTCTTCTGCCTTCATGGCAGCCAAGAGATCGTCAATATTTGCATTAGATAAATCCTGTTCGCCCAGAATATCCTGAGTGTCCATACCTTCCATATACTGTCTCCTTTCAAAGCTATCCTCTTATACAGATATTTCTTGCTGTCATTTAATAACAGCATATCATTCTTTCGGTATGTTTTTATTATCTTATAGTTTAACTATAATTAACAGTAAATTTTTTATAAATTCAGAATATTCCTTTTTTTAAACAAGATTTCATCTATTTTCTCGTAAATATTGTATACTCATTCTCTTCCACATATAAAAAACAAAACGGAGACAGCTCATATGAGTTATCTCCGTTTGTTGATAGAGCGGCTCTATCATCTATATATCATGCCCCACTTTGTGCTCGTTCCCTTCATCCCATTCATCGTAGATATCAATTGCCGGATTCATTTTAAGTTCTTTGTAGAAATCGCTGTTATAGAATCTTTCTATCGCGTCAACATCACGCTCAGGCCCGTTCTTTACCGTTGTATATATACTTAGATTAACTCGGTCAAAATACTCCAGTCCTATCTCAATATCTTTTTTGAGCTGTTCGATAGTCTGGCCTTCCATCCCGAACATTATATTGATCCATTGAAAATACTCTGCTATCTGCTCAGGTGTAACGCCCGGAAGTCCTTTATGCAGAATATCTTCTCTGATATGCTCATCGAAGGTTTCAACGCCGCAGCGAAAAACCGTATTAATACCATACTGCTTAAAAAACTCGGTGAAAAAACGATTTGCATCTCTATAAATATAATGTCCTTCAAGGATAACTGTCTTAATTCCCTTATCCCTGCAAGTTTCCCTGATGTAGTTGAGCGTAGTAAACGGAAGCTCGGTATATGACGCCGAACAGGTAACTTCAAGAACCGATGCCCCCACTTCCGCTCCTTTTACCTGAGCGAGTACTTTTTTATTTACTGAATCACATGCAAGAACTGACGAAGATTTATCATCCTGATAATCGCAAAAAGTACATTTCCCCCAAGAACAGCCAAGAGATACCAATAATACATTTTCTCTTTTCATAGAGCTCGTGTTCTCATCAACAAGCTGATATCGCACAAGATCGTAGATCATGCAACTGCCTCCTGCCGGTCATCATCATCTTTTTCCAAAAGGATTCCGCTTTTGCGGTTAAGATATCCCGCAAGGTACAAAAACGGCGTATCGCAGGCCGCAATAAGCATCTCTATAACAGATCCCGCAAGAGCAACTTCGAGACAATATAAAAGCGGAAATGTTCCGATAAATGCAAGTATTGAAAATCCGAAGTTCTCAGCACAGTTGCAAAGGATGGTAGATATGTTATTTCTGAACCACATATATTTTCCACCGGTCTTCTGTTTAATCTTCTGATAAAGAATAACGTCCACCCAGTTTGATAACACAAACATTACTCCGGATGCTGTCGTAATTCTCACAGACATAGCAAAGATGCTCTTCATGGCACCATCTACCGTATCATATGAATTCGGAACAAAAAGCTGTGTGAATATTGCAAAGATAATATAGGCAATGAGCGCTGCCGCCGCAATCTTCACAGCATTCTTGCTTGCTTTGTCACTGTACTTCTCATTGAGAATATCTGTCGTAAGGTATGTCGAAGCAAACATGACATTTCCAAGAGCCGTTGAGATACCGCCGATATCAACCTGCTTGGAAACCTGAATATTTGCAAAAACAACTGCAAGTGCCATCCATGTATAGAGCCCCCACTTTCCAAAAAGCTTGTCCATTACAAGAACTCCCGAAAAACATACAATAAGTTCCAAAATGCCCAATAATATATTCATCTTCTATGACCTTTCCTTAATAAAAAAATATGACTTTATCGTCTTAATGAAATATTTGCACAGGGAAAATTTGGAAAAATAAAAGAAAACTCTGCGAATTACCGCAGAGCCGTCAGAATGCATGATAATACATGTAATTTCCAATCAGCCCTGGTTTTGTTTAACGACAGGATGGTGCAAACGAACTGTCGAGTCATTACTTATGTGACTTTGGCTATACTACTACGAGTTTTTGGCGATGTCAAGATGTTTATTATTGCGTGCATTATTTATCACAATCATAAGCGTTGACATCATTTAGAGAACATGGTATAAGTGTATTAGGAGTGTTAATACACTATTGCAAAATTAAAACCCCCTTTAATATATTTATTTTAGATTATTACGCAAAAAGAAAGTATCAAGATATGAACAGACACATGACAGCGCAACCGGTACAATTCATGAAGGTCAGTCGTCCTCCCGTAAGGAACACGACAAGCCCCCGAAGGAATTACCCTGCACCTAAAAAGAAAAACAAACTTAAAAAAAATGCAATTTTTCTTTTTATAGAATTAATCATATTGATAGCAATCGGAGCACAGGCATTTCTGATATTAACAAAAAAGAGTAACGTAGAGATTGCGGCAGAAACTAAAATTCCATCTTGGATAGATGTTCAACTTATAGATCAGGGCAATCCCTCAAGAAGTGGTGTGATTCTTGAAGGCATAAATGATATTGTAGTTCATTATGTCGGAAATCCACGGACTACCGCACAGCAGAACAGAGATTTCTACAACCAGCAAGATTCGGATGTATGTTCACATTTCGTTGTCGGTATGGACGGCGAGATAATAATGTGCGTTCCCCTTACCGAAAAGTCCGCTTCAAGCAATGACAGAAACAAAGACACCATTTCAATTGAAGTTTGCCACCCGGATACCACAGGCGAATTTACCGATGAGTCCTATCAGTCACTGATAAAGCTTGTAAACTGGCTCAGATCTACATTTAATCTAAGCACCGACCATGTAATAAGGCACTATGAAGTTACCGGAAAAGAATGTCCTATGTATTATGTAAGAAACCCGGAAAAGTGGGATCAGTTTAAAGAAGATCTAAAAGCCGCAGAAGAGGGAAAAGAAGTGGAAAGTTCATATCGCAAGCATAAATCAGGCGAAGACTCAGAAGAAAGCGAAGATTATTCTGCAGATAATAGTGAGGAGTATGATTATAGCGAATCAGAAAATTATCTGGCAGACAATGACGTATATGAGGAATTTTCGTCGGAGATTCCGGATGAGGAGTTTGAAGAAATCTTTTATTAAGAGTAATAATGTGAAAGCGTCCCTTTCAAGTATATTGAGAGGGGCGCTTTTACATGGGCGGTTATAAAAGAGAGAAACGTCCTTTCAAGTGAGATTGAGGGGGGCATGTCGATACGCTTATACAAGAGAAAATAGCCCAACATACTTTGATTATGGATAATCAGTACATTGGGCTATTTTCTCTTGTCGTACGTTGTCGCAAAGCTCTTTTCAACACTTAATATATCGCGCTCCTTCGGAGCTTTCTCAAATAAAAAAGAAGATTGCCCTTTCAAGCAAGCTTGAGGGCAATCTTCTTTTTTATTTGAGCCACTACGTGGCGATATATTAAGTGCTGAACGAGTTTTGCTCGTTATCGCTCACATCATCCCCATACCAGGTCCACCTGCAGGCATTGCAGGAGCGGGTTCTTTGATTGTTGCTACTGCTGCTTCTGTTGTAAGGAAGCTTGATGCAACAGATGTAGCGTTCTGGATAGCGCTTCTTGTAACCTTGGCAGGATCGATGATTCCGTCCTTAACCATGTCTACGTACTCTTCTGAGTATGCATTAAAGCCTACGCCAACTTTGCTTTCCTTAACCTTGTTAACGATAACAGATCCGTCAAGACCTGCATTGTTAGCGATGTGGAAAAGAGGAGCCTCAAGTGCCTTAAGAACTACATTTGCACCTGTCTTCTCATCTCCCTCAAGGCTTGCAGCAAGTTTCTCAACTTCCTTAGATGCATGGATATAAGCTGATCCACCACCGAAGATGATACCTTCTTCTACTGCCGCTCTTGTAGCATTGAGAGCATCTTCCATTCTGTACTTAGCTTCTTTCATTTCAGTCTCAGTTGCAGCACCTACTCTGATAACGGCTACGCCGCCTGCAAGCTTAGCAAGTCTCTCCTGAAGTTTTTCTTTATCGAAATCAGATGTTGTATCTTCGATCTGCTTCTTAATCTGTGCAACTCTTGCAGCGATCTCATCTTTCTCACCAAGACCGTCAACGATTGTTGTCTTCTCTTTCTCAACCTTGATGCTCTTAGCTCTTCCGAGGTCATCAAGTGTTGTATCCTTAAGCTCAAGGCCAAGGTCTGAAGAAATAACCTTACCGCCTGTAAGGATAGCGATATCCTCAAGCATAGCCTTTCTTCTGTCACCATATCCGGGAGCCTTAACTGCTACTACGTTGAATGTTCCACGGAGCTTGTTAACGATAAGTGTTGTAAGAGCCTCACCGTCTACATCCTCAGCGATGATAAGGAGCTTAGATCCTGTCTTAACAATCTGCTCAAGAAGAGGAAGGATATCCTGGATGTTAGAGATCTTCTTATCTGTGATAAGAACATAAGGATCCTCAAGATTTGCTTCCATCTTGTCCATATCTGTAGCCATGTAAGCTGAGATGTATCCTCTGTCGAACTGCATTCCTTCTACGAGGTCAAGCTCAGTCTGCATTGTCTTAGACTCTTCGATTGTGATAACGCCGTCGTTTGAAACCTTCTCCATAGCGTCAGCGATCATCTGTCCAACTTCATCATCTCCTGATGAAACAGCGGCAACTCTCATGATCTGATCCTTGCCTTTTACCTTTGTAGCCATCTTGCTGATTGCTTCTACTGCGCACTCTGTAGCCTTCTTCATACCTTTTCTGAGAACGATAGGGTTAGCGCCTGCAGCAAGGTTCTTAACACCTTCATTGATCATAGCCTGTGCAAGAACTGTAGCTGTTGTTGTTCCGTCACCTGCTACGTCATTTGTCTTTGTAGCAACTTCTTTTACAAGCTGAGCGCCCATGTTCTCATAAGCATCCTCAAGCTCGATCTCTTTTGCGATAGTAACACCGTCGTTTGTGATTGTAGGTGCACCGTATGATTTATCGAGAACTACGTTTCTTCCCTTAGGTCCGATTGTTACTCTTACTGTATCTGCAAGCTTATTAACGCCTTCAACCATAGCTGTGCGGGCGTCTGCGCCGTACTTAATTGTCTTTGCCATTTTATTTATCCTCCGAATTGTGTTTGATTATTTAATAATAGCAAGAATATCGTTCTGCTTAACAATAATGTATGTTACATCATCAAGCTTAACTTCTGTTCCGGCATATTTTGAATAGATAACATTGTCGCCTGTCTTAACCTGCATAGTAACTTCCTTACCGTCAACTACTCCACCGGGTCCGACAGCGATAACTTCTGCCTGCTGAGGCTTCTCCTTCTCTGCTCCGGGAAGTACGATTCCTGATTTTGTTGTCTCTTCTGCTTCAAGCTGCTTTAATACAACTCTGTCTGCAAGTGGTTGTAATTTCATTACAAATGCCTCCTTTATATGATGTTTTGAATAATCTTTTTAAATTGTTAGCACTCATTTCGATTGAGTGCTAACCTCTAAGAACATATATTAGTGACTTCGCTTTGTATGTGCAAACGTGGATATCAAACATCAGATACATTATACTCTCATTTTCTTTAATTATCTCATCTTATCTCTCTTTTGCATCATTTAGTTATTAAAAAAGTATAAACTTGTAGCGTCAGTCTGCATTTCAGAGGCATAAAACCGTATTAATATGATGTCGTGTCGACATTTCAGTAAAATCCCCGATTAAAAGTCAACGTGCCGGTACTCAGGAAAAAATAAGAAAAGCATCAAAATCATAGATATCTACGAATTTTTGATGCTTTATAACCATGTATTAATATGTTCAAAGCATCGAAAATAAAGCCTTTCCGGATTTTTTGATGCTATACAGACCGTATAATCAGTCTTACTGGCAACAATTCCGAGAGATTTCAAATATTTTGATGCTCCGGCTTACTTACTGCTTAAAGTACGTTATCGCAACAACCTTCTCATCCAGCGCAAATGTGATTCCACAGTCTTCGAAATCATAGTTCAAGATATGGCTTCCTTCCATAGTTTCGCTTGAAGGTTCTCCGTAGGCGGCACGCACTTCCTCTTCAGTGCTTCCGACAGAAATGCCTCTGGCCGTCTTAACGTTCTCATCGTGTATCGTAAGCTGTCCTAGCGATTTCACTCCGTCAACTTCTTCTGTAAAAAGAACCATTCTGTCCGTATCGATATAATAAATATTTCCGGATTCATCCCCTGTCTGATTCTCTTCCGTTCCGATAACACTAAGGATCGTATCAATATCATCATTTACAGAAACTGTTTTTCCATTATATTCAAAAGAATTATCGGGAACCATGGGTTCTTCCGATGTAGCCTCAGCAGCCGATTCCTCTTCTGTCATCTCATCTGATGAACCTTCGGCACTACTTTCCTCAAACAATTCCTCAATACTAAAATCTGAATCACTGCTTAGCTCAGATTCAATCATTTCACCTATATCAGAAAGTTCCTCTATTTCCGGCACTTCGCATCCAACAAGTGTAAACATCATCACTGATGCCATAAGACATATCATCATTTTCTTTTTCATACCACCAACTCCCTTTCCAATTATAAAAACACTTTGTAGCAAAGAAAAAAATTTCCTAAGATACAAAAAATGACCGCAGAAATAATAGATTTCTCCGTTATTCTGCAGTCAAACCATCTCGTTATGTTATTACACACAATAAAAGATTTACGACTTTGCGCCCATACATTTCTGTATGTTTGCCCCGTTTTCTCTCTATGTTAATTTTAACATAACCTAAGTCCATTATCAATCAAATTAATCCATATACTGCTACTCGCCTTTATAATCATACTTTTCAGCAAAATCCTTCACTTTTGTCACAAGAATACTTGCAACATTCCGAAAAATTTTTTATAATCTTTTTATTAACATATATTTTACAAAAATGTAGAGATATAATCTATCAAAGATTGGAAAAATGCTATGGAAACAAAAATCATATTCATCAATGATGAACTTATATCACATAAAAAAGAACTGGAAAACTGCAAAGAAGAAATAAATGAGCTTCTGGCAAAATTTGAAAAAATGGATATGGATCCCGCCAACAAAAGCTATGTACGCATGATGGCGGCCAAAATAAATATTACGCTCCATGATATTGATTCAAATATCCGAAAGATTTCTTTTGCTTACAATATCGCTGAGCAGTACGCCGAAAGACTGATCAACTATTCTTATATGAAAAATACACTTCTTACGGATGACACCGAAGATGAAAGCTCAGATACAAAACATACAAATTAAATAAGTATTTCGCTCGCGAAATGCCAGCGCGCAAAAGAAATTCCCTATGATATAAAAAAAGGACTTCGACTGTACTATAACATAGTACAGATGAAGTCCTTTTAATAAATCCTTTAAATAGCTTTCTTTCGTCCCAGCATCTTTCTTATCATGCCTTTGGACATCTCAAAGCCCAGCGTTCCTGAATTTACAACGATCATATCTTCCGGCGCGCCCATCAGATCTGATGCCTTCCATATCCATCCGCCCCATTCTTCCTGCGAATAAACCTTGCAGAATTCATCCCAGTCCGTAAAGACAGGCGTTGCATTTGTCTCGTTTTTCCCATTTCCCTTTGAAAGACACGGAATCGAAATCTGCGTTTCTTTCTTTACCGAACCTTTTGCATCGATTCTTTTTGCAATCTGGTCCATGCCCTTAACGGGTACCAGAAATGATGCTCCGCGAAATGCCTTAACTATATCTGCTTCAAGTTTTTTAAGCATTTCTTTTTTTCCGTCATAATCTGCACTGTAGAAGCGCTCTTCCTGAAACTTCGCCACGGAGCGGAAAAAATCCGGATTCATGACAGGCCTGTTTATCTCAGGTGTCTTACTAAAATCAGGCACCGGGATTATCTCTTCGCTCTTTATCGATATCGCCGAATATGCCATAATATCAACCTGAAAAACCTGCACACCTCTCATATAAGCCGAAACGCCAAAAAATTTAAACAAGTCGCCATGCGGTATCTCGGTCACTTCAAACGTAGTCCTGAACTGCTTTATAAAATATCCTATACACTCATCGGCATACTCTCTTTCCGTAAATACCCAGACCCTGTTCCCGTCATCTATAAAAGGTGAATGAGTTATCCTGTCGGTAACCGTCCAAAGCCGTTCAGCCGACTTAAGCCTTTCGATTATGATTTTCTTAAGTGCATCTATCGCCTTAATAAATCTGACAGCGTGCGTATCCTTCTTTTTTAAAGTATCTTTGCTGATACCTACGAAAATCCCCTTCTCAACTGCATAACAGGCATTGGAATGTATCGTTATGATATCCTGGATTGGAAGATTTCTTATCTCCTTCATGGTTTCCGTCTCATCAGGGCTTATTCTCGGAACATATCTGTTACTTATATCATGTGCATGTTGTGTTCTCTCTTCTCTTGTCATTAATAAAAAAATTTTCCTCTTTGTCGTTTGCTGAATCTCCGGTTGCGTTATTAGAAAATTAATTATATAAATTTCCTATTAACATCTTAACATGTGTGAACTTTCAGCGCAATAATTTAGCCTCGTAAAAAACTGAATAAAAAAGCCATTTAATTAGTTCATATTCTTTTTATAATAAATAAATTGCATATCTAAGATTTATAATACATAATACAGTTAAGAAAATGTCGCTTTCAAAACAAGGATGTTTTGAGTTTACGCTTTAAGCGCATGTACAAGGAGGGCAATGTTATGAGCACAAATATTTTTGACAGTCTATCGGGCTCATACAACTACATGTCCGATATGAACAATCTTCTTTCGGATTATTCAAGCATTAAAAACGGCTCTTACAGGTCGCTTATGAAATCATATGTGAAAAAAGTCGGCAATCAGGCAGCGCTCAACGCATACAGAGAAACCGGAAGCACGGCAAACGTTTCCGTCTCCGATCCGGATAAGACAACCGATTCCAAGAAAGTAACTTCTACGTCAAATACCAAAGACACAGCCAAAGTTACTGCTGACAAATATGAGAAATTCAGATCAAACTGGCTCGACAACCAGCTTAAACAATACGAAAAAGACGGCAGTAAAACTACCGCCGCCGATACATCAATATCAATCGATACAACAACTTGAATTTTAATCTTTTTTGTGAGGAATTTCTTTTCCCGAAAGATCAATATAGTTCTCTTTTAGAGCTATAGCCCAGTATTTTTCCGGTATATCCGGCCATTTAACTGCTCCGCGTTCCTGTTCGCATAGTCGCATGGCGCGGAGCAGAACTGTTTCACTAAGGTCCACTCCGGTCCTTATCGTATGCATGGCCAGTGCAGCCCACGCAGGTGCGGTATTGCAAAGACCTGACTCTTTAAATTCCTTTAATATCTCTTTCCTGTCATACTCAAGCTGAATAAGCTCTTCTTCCCATGTTTTCCCGTTTCCGTGAAGTATACAGAACTGCGTTTTCCCGCCGTGAGACCAGGGAATCCCGATAGATCCGGGGCCAACGGCTTTTTTGCCCCTATAAACATATGCATCCTGAATATGCACGTGTCCGTGGAGAAGGAGCGACGTATTCATATGCGCAAGTATCCTCTTGGTATTTCTCTTTTCCCTGATAAGCACCTCGCTTGTATTTTCCGGCGATCCGTGACAATACTGAAACTTAGGCATCCCCGGCATCTCATATACTCCCTGATTCTGAAGCGAAGCAAAAAAATCAAAATCTTTATCCGTGAGATTATTATAAGTGTAAAGAAGGCTTCCGCTCGACGATCCGGCTTTCCAGCCCTCACCGCCTTTTTTCCTGTAATTAAGAAGGTATTCCTCCCTGTTTCCGCGTATTATGCAGGTATTAAAATACTGCTTCAGAACATAGATAAGTTCCATCGTTTTCTGAGGATACGGACAATCCGACACATAATCCCCCAAAAGAAGAAAATTCGTTATCCCCCTCCCCATGGCATAATCTATGCAAGCCTGCAACGCAGAATGATTGCCGTGTATATCGGCAAATACCGCAATATCAATCATATAAGACTAAAGCTCCGTTCATCAAACTGTCTGGTAAAGAGTTCGTAATAATAACCCTTCTGCTTCATAAGCTCCGCGTGTTTGCCGCGCTCTGTTATCTTACCGTCTCTTACCACCAATATTATATCAGCATCTACGATAGTTGACAGCCTGTGTGCTATGACAAAAGATGTCCTTCCCTTCGTAACTGTGACAATGGCATCCTGAATCGCCCTCTCCGTAACTGTGTCGATCGAGGATGTCGCCTCATCAAGAATAAGAATCCTTGGATCTGCAAGTATCGCCCTCGCAAACGAAAGAAGCTGCTTTTCACCCGTCGACAGCATGTCGCCGTCTTCTCCGACGTCGCTGTCAAGCCCCTTCTCCATCTTCTTTACTATATCTTCGGCAGATACGAGCCTAAGCGCCCCCATTATCTCTTCATCGGTCGCATCAGGCTTTCCGTATTTAAGATTATCTCTTACGGAACCCGAAAACAAGTGCGGCGTCTGAAGTACATATCCAAGATTACTGTGAAGCCATAACTGCGACCTAAGAGCCGCATCTTTTCCATCGATAAGGACCTGTCCCTTTGTCGGTTTAAAAAATCTGCAAACAAGATTTACAAGCGTCGATTTGCCGGCGCCCGTCTCTCCCACTATTGCGACGTTCGTTCCTTTCGGCACTTTGAGATTAAAGTTTTCAAGGACATATTCATCGCCGTCCGGATATTTAAAAGAAACATCCTTAAATTCAATATCTCCTATCAAAGGTTCCCAGTTCTCTTTTTTGGGATTAAAAGTATCTCCGTATTTTTCAATTACTTCAATAGAATCAGAGACATCAGACTCTGTCTCAAGGAGTCTGAAGAGCCTCTCAACATTTACCTGAACCGCGATCATCTCTGATATCGTGACGATCACATTCTGTACCGGCTCAAGAAGCCCTAGCGCATATGACAGGAACACCGACAGCGTACCTATCTGTATGATACCGCTCTCTGTAAGATTACCGCCCTTCCACAATACAAGTGCAAGCGCAAACGAAGACAGCATGGTTATAAGAGAAGTAAAAAGAGCCGAATAATGCGTGGAATGAACCGATTCTCTCCGCATTTTCTCCGTATCTTTTTCAAAATCCTCTTTTATCTTATCCTCGACAACAAGTGACTTTATCGCCTTGGCACCGGTAATCCCTTCATTGAAATTTCCCGTTATCGTCGAATTTATCTCTCTTATCTTTCTGTTAAGCACAAGGAGCTTTTTCTGGAAATACATCGCGATCACGGCCGCAACAGGAACCATCACGATCACAAATGCCGCGAGCCTTACATTCATCACAAGCATCATAACGAGCACCCACACAATGTAAGCGCCGTTCCATATGATATCCATCATTCTCCATGACACCATAACGCCGATCTTTCCCGTATCGCTCATTACTCTCGCGTGAATATATCCGACATTGTTTCTGTTAAAATAGTCAAATGACAGTTCCTGAAGATGGTTAAAAGAAGCATTTCTAAGATCTCTGTCCATCCCCATCTCAACCTGTCCGCACAGATCGCAGGTCACGTAATTGTCGACAACCTGGATAATCAGGATCACAAAATAAAGGACAATGAATAAAGGAAGCCCCTCCAATGTCTTTTTTGCCACAAAATTATCCAGCGCGAACCTGTTAAATATCGGAAAAACAGAATCAAAGAGCGAACTTATCACGCCCAAAGAAACCATCAGGATGATCTTCGGAAGATAAGGTTTTATATACGTATAAAGTTTTGGTATGCCAAAAAACGGCAGCTTTACGTTATTTTCTTCTTTCATATTCCCTGCATCTGTATATCATAAATTTTTTTATAGATTCCATCCTGCTCAAGGAGCTTATCATGGTTTCCGATCTGCGCCACCCTTCCTTTATCAAGCACAATGATATTATCCGCGTGCATCAGAGTCGTTATCCTGTGGGATATTATTATAACCGTTGAATTTCCTGCATTTTCGGAAAGCGCCTTCCTGATTTTCATATCGGTCTCGGTATCTACAGCCGACAGTGAGTCATCAAATACCATGATAGGCGGCTTTGACATCAGCATCTGCGCTATCGCGGTCCTTTGCTTCTGGCCTCCCGAAAGGGTAACGCCCCTCTCTCCCACATAGGTATCATATCCTTTGTTAAAAGAAAGTATGGTATCATCAAGCGCCGCTATCTTAGCCGCTTCTCTGATTTCTTTCATATTCGGATTATTACCCGCTATTCCGATATTTTCAGAAAGTGTCCCTGAAAAAAGAAATGGCTCCTGAAGGACAAGTCCTATATTTTTCCTTAAATGACTTGCTTTGATATCGGCTATATCCGTATCTCCTATGTAGATTTTTCCGCATCCTTCAGGCAACTTATATAATCTGTCCAAAAGATACATTAGAGTAGATTTACCGGATCCCGTTCCTCCAAGTATTCCAACCGTTGTTCCTGCTTTTATTGTAAAACTTACATTTTCGACAACTTCGCTCAAACCTTCGTCGTATCTGTAAGAAACATTTTCAAATCTTATATCGCGGTTCATATCGGGTTCAACCGCGTTTTCTGCGTCTTTTTCGACTTCGGAGTTCATAATATAAGCAATACGGTCTATAGAAACCCTTGCTTTACTCATCTCGGAGATGATCCTTCCAAGCGCACGTACAGGCCATGTGAGCATGGCGTTGTAAGAAACAAAAGCGATATACTCGCCGACAGTTATTGTATCTTTTACGCAAAATACCGCTCCGACCACCGTTATGATCATGACCTGTAATCCCGAAATCAGATCATTTGATGCCCAGAACGCCGCCAGAATCTTTATAAGCCTTATCCAGAGATCTGTATAATGCGAATTTTGTTTTTCAAAGCGGTCTCTTTCATACTTTTCTCTTCCAAATGCCCTTACTACGCGAACTCCCGTAAGATTCTCCTGCGCAGTCGAAGAAAGTCTTCCTTCTTCCGAATCCGCCTGTTCAAAGCCCACTCTTATCTTGTTATGGAAAAAACATGAATAAAGAACTATGACAGGAATAAAAACCGCGGATATCAAAGTCATGGTCTTATTTATGCCGATCATGAAATATACCGCTACAACTATCCTTATCACCGTTCTTACAAGAGAATGAAGCTGCTCCGAGACAAACATCTTTATCGTATCAACATCCGATGTACAACGCTGAATGATATCGCCGGTGTGATTTTCGCTGTGCCACGAAAAAGGCAGCTCCATAATATGTTCAAAAAGCTTATCTCTCATTCTGCGAACGAATCTCTCCGCCGCAATGGAATTGGTAAGTTTTAAAAGATATCTGCAAAGCGCCGCAAGAAGCGCAACTGTAATAACAGCAGCCGCTACATATACAAGGTTCTCTTTAAGAAACACCCTGCCGCCTGCTTTTTCGATCAATCTTTCCATATATGCAGGGACACTGCCCTCATTTAAGGCAGTGTCCGCAATACAAAAATCAATCGTATATTGAATTATCTTCGGTCCTATCATGTCAAGAAACGTCACAATAACCGAAAATATCACGCTTATTAAAAAAATCAATAAGCTCCCCTCAAGAAAATATAATATGATCATATTATCCTTTTACTATTTCTTTTAATGATCCTGCAAGTCCCGCAACGCTCTGAATGTTTGAAGGAACGATTATCTTGGTTGCCTGTCCGTTTGCAGCCTTCTCAAACGCCTCAAGGCTCTTAAGTGTAAGAACAGACTCATCTGCTCCGGCTTCCTTGAGCATCTTGATACCTTCTGCATTAGCCTCCTGGATATTCTTGATAGCTTCAGCCTGACCTTCGGCCTCACGGATTCTCTTTTCTCTCTCAGCTTCAGCTCTGAGGATAGTAGCCTGTTTATCAGCCTCGGCCTGAAGGATCTTACTCTGCTTCTCACCTTCTGCAACAGTGATCTGAGACTGCTTTTCACCTTCTGCAAAGAGAATCTTCTCTCTCTTTTCACGCTCAGCCTTCATCTGCTTCTCCATCGCATCACGGATCTGCTCGGGAGGATTGATATTCTTAAGCTCAACTCTTGTAATCTTGATTCCCCAAGGGTCTGTTGCGATATCAAGAGCATCCTGCATCTGCGCATTGATCTGATCTCTTGATGTAAGTGTCTCATCAAGTGTAAGCGATCCGATAACATTACGAAGTGTTGTAGCAGTAAGATTCTCAATAGCTCCGATAGGATTTCTTACACCATATGCAAATGCCATAGGATCTGAAATTCTGAAGAATACGATAGAGTCAATCTGCATTGTTACGTTATCCTGTGTGATAACGGGCTGAGGCGGGAAGTCGCAATACTGCTCCTTAAGATCAACCTGTCTTGCCACTCTGTCTATAAAAGGAACTTTTATATGAAGACCTACATCCCATGTCTCCTTATATGCTCCGAGTCTCTCAACGATAAATGAATGTGCCTGAGGCACGATCCTGATATTTGCCGCAAGCAAAATAATCACAAGAATTACCACAATAGGAAAAATAAACATAATTATGTCCTCTCTCTCTCAATTTTTAATAAGTTATTTTTTTTACGATCAGTTTATTTCCGACAATCTTTTCGACGACAACTTCCTCTCCTTCTTCGATTGTAATGTTGTCATCAGTCGATCTTGCAAGCCAGATTGAACCCTCAAGCTCAACCTTACCGCTATTTTTCATATTATCGATCCCGGTCTTTACGATCAGTTTTTTACCGATAACGGAGTCAATATTGGTCTTGGTCAGATTGTTATTAAAATGTTTGGCTGCAATAGGTCTTACCGCCGCGATACATACGACTGAAACAAGCACAAACACGGCAACCTGAGCCGGAAGTCCCGCTCCTGCCAGTGCAAGTATCATCGCGATAAAACTACCTGCAGCAAACCATATCGTCACAAGTCCGACGGTTGCAAGTTCAATTAATGCAAATACAACAGTGATTACCAGCCAATAACCTGCCGGTGTAGAAATAAAATCCATAGATACCCCCTTCCCCATTGCATCGCCGCTACCGCTGTTTTGGGTAACGTATTACTCATATTATACATTCTTTTCAGCGGGAAATCCATGTATATATCAGGTAAACTTCTTATCGTTATACCATTTGATTATTACTCAAATCACGGCTATTATATATTATAGGGGAAAGGACTTATGCATATGATCGATGATTTATATACAGAGCTTAAAACAGCCGTAAATTCAATACCTCTTTCAGCCGCAATCCTGTCCGTCAAAAAAGACGGTAACGGAAATTGCGACGAGCTTCGCTACTTTACCATGAACGATTCATTTATTTCCGACTCTTTGTATCTTTTTTTTAAAGACGAATCAGATAACAGTAAAACCAGAGAAGAACGACTGAAAGAAGTAGAATCAAGGCTTGAGGGTGAATTATATACAGCAAATGTTCAAAAGGAGCTTAAATTTGAAGATGCCTGTTTCAGAGCGGCATGGAAAAGAGAGCCCATCCATAACTATGTAGATACGACAAAAATGTACGGATACTGGACCGAAAACTTTTTCCTGCCCGTCGCAGTAAGCAGCGATAAAACAGAACCCAACGTTGCTTTCTGCCTTTTCATATACACATTAAACAAGGAAATGGATGTGAATAAGTTTTCCGCGGTATCTCCCGATATTGCCTCATTCATCATAAAATCTTGCTTAGAGCTTCAAAGTGAAAATGATTTCTATTCCAGCATGCAGCTTGTTACGGATTATATAAGAGAATATGCCGGCGCCTACGGTGCAAGTATAATGTCCTACCAGAGCGACCTAAAAAAATACGAAGTGATAAGCGGTTCAACCGTCGATGAAGTAAGCATAAAAGAAATATTTGCCAATATTCCTTTCTCAACTGTCGCAAGCTGGGAAAAGCTTCTGAAACATACAAATGCGATCATCATTAAGAACGAGCAGGATCTTGAATATTACGAAAGTCAGGCTCCCGAGTGGGTAAAAACTCTGAGAGACAGTCGCGTTTTCAGTCTGTGCCTCGTACCCTTTCTACGCCAAAATAACATAATAGGCTATCTGTTTATTTCAAATTTTGATGTCAGTCAGATGAGAAAAGTCAAAGAAATGCTCGAGCTGTTGTCTTTTTTCTTATCTGCGGAAGTTGCAAACCATCTTTTCCTTGAAAAGCTTGAATACCTCAGCAATATAGACATTCTGACAGGCGTAAAGAACAGAAACTGCATGAATGCAGATCTTGAAGAGTTTTCTATTAAATTCAAATTTAATCCCATCCCGTTTTCTGTCGCATACTGTGATATCAACGGGCTTAAGATCGTAAACGATAATCTGGGTCATGATGCGGGTGACAAGCTTATCGCAGCAGCTGCCGACATTCTCAAGGAAGTCTTTAAAGATGACAACATCTACAGGGCCGGCGGCGATGAATTTTCAATCATCTCAACGCACAGCTCAGAGCATGAGTTTGAGGAAAAAATAAAAAGACTCCGTGAACTTACAAGCGATCCAGACAAGCTGTGTTTTGCGATCGGTTACTATCACGACGGCGGATCGGGCCCCTTGGAACTTGCCATGCGCTATGCAGATGAACGGATGTATCGGGACAAAAACGAATTCTATGAAAAGCACCCCGACAGAAGGCGTTAACTTAATTATTAATTTATTATTTTTCACACTTTATTGTTTGATTATTCAATAATTTAAGGATAATATAGATATGAATTTACTATGCGGTAAGATGCACTTTTTGGAGGTAAACAATGTCACTCAATAAACTTTTTGAGCATTTTGATGAGATAGAATTATCCGCCGATCTTTCGGCCTTCATAATAAAGACTTGTCTACATATGCGCATGGGCGAAGATTTCCGTTCCAGCATGGATAATGTCGCCAAAGATTTAAGAGAATATACCGATTCTTATGCTTCATGTATCATGACAATATCAAGAGATCTTTACAAATTTAATGTTGTCGGCGAGAGTGTAAGAAACAATGAAATCGTGCTTCAAAATGTTTTTGACAACATTCCGTATGAAGTGGTTGAGACATGGGAAGAACTTACACTTGAGAATGATTCTATAATCATAACAAATAGTGCAGATATGGATAATTACGAAAAGCGCTCTCCCGCCTGGGTAAAAACTCTTAAAGAAAACGGCGTCGAGACTCTGTGTCTTATCCCTTTCATTCATCAAAATACCATAATAGGATATATGTATGTCACAAACTTCAATACTGCAAAGATAGCTGAGTTTAAAAAGATTATTGAGCTTCTGTCTGCCTTTGTCACATCGGAAGTTGCTCATCATCTTCTCATAGAGAGGTTAAGAAACCTAAGTCTTATCGATTCAAGGACAGGCGTATATAACAGAACTGCAATGAACAATATGGTAGATGAACTTTCAGCACAATTAAAGCTCACTCCCGCCCCGTTCAGTGTTGCTTTCTGTTATCTCAACACACTTAAGACAGTTAACGAGAAGCAGGGACATGATGTTGGTAATAACCTTCTGAAAGAAGCCGGCAAAATGCTCAAAGAAGTATTCCATAATGATTACATATACCGTTCGTCCGGTGATGAATTCGCAGTTATATCAACGACAAGCTCCGAAGAAGAGTTTGAAGAAAAAATTGAGAATCTCAAGGACCTTGCAAGCGATCCCGATTGGCTCTATTTCACAGTCGGATACTACACGGACAACACCGACGGCGCTCTTCACAGCGCAATGAAATATGCCAACAAGTACGAGCAGGAATTTAATGAGGAATTCTATTATAACTATCCGGATATGATAAAATAAGTTTTCCGACAAAATAAGGGTGAGATCCATAGGTATCAAATGGATTTCACCCTTTTATAATTATTCCTAATTTTCCGTGATCATCTTAGAGCTTTTCTTATCTTCTTTTATAAATTCGTAAACAGCTTTAGCTTCAAAATATATTATGGCTCCGATCAGCACTCCGAGTGTGTTAAGGAGCACATCATCGATGTCTGTGCGTCTCTGATATAAAGGAAGCTGTGATATCTCGATAAAAACAGTCCAGCATAATCCGATAAGAGTAACCTTTATGATATTGCTGAGTTTTTTGTAGCAAAACGGCAAAGCCATTCCTACAGGTATAAACATCGCAATATTACCGAGTATATTTATTTTGTAGCCGACATATTTCTGCTCAAGAAAAAGAAGTATCTTAAAATTACACTTAAACGGATATGCCCTATGAATATCAAAAATTACAGGAGGAATATGTCCGTTTTCAAGCTCAAACGGGAAATACACATATCTGGCGATAACCACCAAACAAGCATATATAGTCAAAAGTTTCAATTCATATCTTATGTTCACACTTTTATTAACTCTGGCACATATTATTCTCGCAACGATCCAGCATATCGTAATAAAAGTAAACATCCCCAAGTAAGTAATCTGAATCATGTAAATCTTTCCTTTCAAGCTGTCACAAAAAGCCTATGACATGCGGAAATGATAACACTGAAAGGGGCTCAAAGTCAAATAATGACTGGTTTTCGTAAAGAAAAGGTCGGTTCTGTATAAAACAGAACCGACCTTATTTTATTATAATTAGCTATCCGGCTTAAATAGGAAGTTCGGCTCTCGCGCCACAGCGCTCGCCCGAACGACCTTGATCACTAAACTCGACAAGACCTCGTTAAGCTGATATCAAAAGGAAGTTCGACTCTCGCACTTCGCGCTCGATCGAACGACCTTGCCAACTAAGCTCGACAAGACCTCGCTAAGTTGGCAAGGTCAAAACTTACCAGCCTTAGCTGCTTCTTCGATAGAAACGGCTGTAGAAACAGTCATACCAACCATCGGGTTGTTACCTGCGCCGATAAGACCCATCATCTCAACGTGAGCGGGAACTGATGAAGATCCTGCGAACTGAGCATCTGAGTGCATACGTCCCATAGTATCTGTCATACCATAAGAAGCAGGACCTGCAGCCATGTTGTCAGGGTGAAGTGTACGTCCTGTACCGCCGCCTGAAGCAACTGAGAAGTACTTCTTGCCGGCTTCTGTACGCTCTTTCTTATATGTTCCTGCAACAGGGTGCTGGAATCTTGTAGGATTTGTTGAGTTACCTGTGATAGATACGTCAACGTTCTCCTTCCACATGATAGCAACACCTTCCTGTACGTCGTTAGCACCGTAGCAGTTAACCTTTGCACGAGGTGAATTTGCATCCTTAGAATAGCACTTTCTGAATACTTCCTTTACCTCGCCTGTGTAGTAATCGTACTGTGTCTCAACATATGTGAAACCATTGATACGAGAAATGATCTGAGCTGCGTCTTTTCCAAGACCGTTAAGGATAACTCTGAGGGGTTTCTGACGAACCTTGTTAGCCTTCTCAGCGATACCGATAGCACCCTCAGCAGCAGCGAATGACTCGTGACCTGCAAGGAATGCGAAACACTCTGTATCCTCTTCAAGAAGCATCTTTCCAAGGTTACCATGTCCAAGACCTACCTTACGGCGGTCAGCAACAGATCCGGGAATACAGAAAGCCTGAAGACCGATACCGATTGCAGCAGCAGCCTCAGAAGCCTTGCGGCATCCCTTCTTGATTGCGATAGCAGCACCTACTGTGTAAGCCCACTTAGCGTTCTCAAAGCAGATAGGCTGGATGCCTTCGATAAGGCTGTAAACATCGATGCCTGCTGCCATTGTAATATCTTTACACTCTTCTATTGAAGAAATCCCATACTCCTTAAGGCAAGCCAGGATCTGGGGCTCTCTTCTTTCATATGATTCAAATAAAGCCATTTTAAATTCCTCCTTACCTTAATTACTCTTTTCTGGGATCAATGAATCTAGCAGCATCAGCAACACGTCCGTACTGACCCTTAGCCTTCTCCATTGCTGTGTTAGCGTCATCACCGGCCTTGATGAAGTCCATCATCTTTCCGAAGTTAACATACTTGTATCCGATAATCTCGTCGTTCTCATCAAGAGCAACCTCTGTGATGTAACCGTCAGTAAGCTCAAGATAACGAGGTCCCTTGTCAAGTGTTCCGTAAGTTGTACCAACCATTGAGCGAGTACCCTTACCAAGATCCTCAAGACCTGCACCGATCTGAAGTCCGTCCTCTGAGAATGCAGACTGTGTTCTTCCGTAAACGATCTGAAGGAAGAGCTCTCTCATAGCAGTATTGATAGCATCACAAACAAGGTCTGTGTTAAGTGCTTCAAGAACTGTAAGTCCGGGAAGAATCTCAGAAGCCATAGCTGCTGAATGAGTCATTCCTGAGCATCCGATAGTCTCTACGAGTGCCTCCTGAATGATACCTTCCTTAACGTTAAGTGAAAGCTTGCAGCAACCCTGCTGAGGTGCACACCAACCAATACCGTGTGTATAGCCGGAAATGTCCTTAATCTCTTTGGACTGAACCCACTTAGCCTCTTCAGGAATGGGCGCAGCGCCATGATGTACCCCTTGTGTTACGGGACACATATTCTTTACCTCTGTTGAGTAAATCATGTGAAAATCTCCTTTCATATTGTAAAGTAATGAACCATTACTTACTAACTACCTGTAAAACAGAATGACCAAAAATGTGCCTGCCAAGCACGGTCAGAGACGGCAAATATATATATCGGTAAAACAACCGAATCACATATATTCGCCAACAAATATTTTTACATAAATCAGCGTATATTTCAATGGTAATGTTATATTTTTAACGTATTAATCACCAATCCGCTTCAATCTTCTTCCTTTTTAACAATATGGTCCTTATCTTTGAAAATGTGATACTCGGGAATGCATCCTCTTACCGATGAAAGCGGATAGATATTGCACCATCTGCCGATAACGGTTCCGGGATTAAGGACTGAGTTGCATCCAACCTCAACATTGTCTCCAAGCATCGCTCCCATCTTCTTAAGGCCCGTCTCAACCTTATCATCCGCGCCGTTCTTTACAACAATGAGCTTTTTATCGCTTTTTACGTTTGATGTGATGGAACCCGCGCCCATATGCGCCTTAAATCCGAGAATTGAATCTCCGACATAGTTGTAATGAGGAACCTGAACTTTATTAAAAAGAATTACATTCTTAAGCTCTGTGGAATTTCCAACAACAGCTCCCTTTCCGACAATAGCGCTACCTCTTATAAATGCGCACTGTCTTACTTCCGCATCCTCATCGATGATACACGGGCCTCCGATATAGGCTGAATCAAAAACCTTTGCACTCTTTGCAATCCAGACATTCTCTCCGCGCTTCTCAAACTTATCTGCAGGAAGCTTATTTCCAAGTTCTATGATATAGTCCTTGATTCCTGCAAGAAGCTCCCAAGGATACTCCTTAGTCTTCATATAATCTGCCGCTATTGTCTCGTTAAGATCGTACATGTTTGAAATCTTAAATTCTTCCATTTCACGCCTCCGTTACCGTATTTTTCTTTTTAGTACTTTTCTTGGCTGAACCTTTCTTTTGCTCAGCCTTTTTATAATTGGTCGAAACATAATCAAATCTCGAAAGCAACAGCCTTCTGTAATCATTTTGCTTTACAAGATTCGTTCGCTTGCTCACAAAATCATCAAGCTTTTCCATATATTCTTTTTCAGAAATCGTACCTTCCGCAACGCCTGTAAGTCCCTTTTCCCAGCTTGCCGTAAGTGCCGGATTCAGCATAGGCTTCATGGAACACGCAACAGTCTCATATATCATCTCACCAAGCTGCGTAGGCGTTATTATCTGCGTCTTTTTATTCAGATTAAGATACTTAATATTTACAAGTTTCGTGAGTATTCCCGCTCTCGTAGCGCTCGTACCTATTCCCGAACCCTTTATCTGCGCTCTAAGCTCCTCATCTTCGATAAACTGTCCCGCATTCTCCATCGTAAGGATCATCGTACCAGAGTTATAGCGCTTTGGCGGTGTTGTCTCACCTTCCTTAAGTTCAAAAGATTCAGCATTAAGAACATCGTTCTTCTTAAGCTTCTGAAGATGTTCAAAGAGCTCCTCATCCGTTACGGTCTCGTCTTCGCTCTCGTTTTCTTTTTCATCGTCCGCTTTTTTATTCTTATCTTTATCCTTGAAAAAAGAATAATCCATCACGTGAAGATAGCCCTTCTGCGTAAGTATCTTGAAGTTTGCAAAAAAATGTTCTTTCTTGCCCTCTTCTTCCTTATTGTCCATCGCAAGCTCAAGCGCAACCTTCTGATAATTCGCAGGTGGGTAAAAAACAGCCAGAAACCTTCTTACTATTATCTCATAGACCTTAGCCGATGTCGGGCTAAGTCCCTGAAGCGCCGATAATCCCTGACCTGTCGGTATTATCGCATAGTGGTCGGTTATAGCCTTATCGTTTACGTATCTGGTCTTCTCAATGCCCTTGTGCGCTTCGTGCTGTAATATCGACTTTGCAAATATCGCACACGGTTCATATGCAAAAAGTCCGCCGATATTCTTATCTATCACTTTGGCAATCGCAGATGACATAACTCTGGCGTCCGTTCTCGGATAAGTCGTGAGCTTCTTCTCGTAGAGTTCCTGAGCCACGGCAAGCGTTTCGTCAGGACTTATCTTAAAAAATCTCGAGCAGTCATTTTGAAGCTCCGCAAGATTGTACAAAAGAGGCGGATTTTTGGCTTCTTTTTTCTTCTCACACTTAAGTACCGATGCACTGACAGGAGTCTCTCCGAGCGCTTTTATCAGCTTCTCTGCACCCTCTTTTGTCTTAAAGCCCTTTTCACTGTACAGATCAAAAGAGCCATTGTACTTGGAATCGTCCGTAACTCTCCACTCTGCATCACATTTTTTGCCCGCTATATCGACCTTGGAAATAACACGGTAAAAAGGAGTCTTAACAAATTCTCTTATCTCCCTCTCCCTCTCAACGACAATTCCCAAAACGCAGGTCATTACTCGTCCGACCGAAACAACACATTTTTCTATATTGAGATAGTTCTTGATGGAGTAGGCATATTTCAAAGTAAGGGCTCTGGAGAAATTGATACCCATGAGGTAATCCTCTTTTGCCCTGAGGAACGCGGACGCTCCGAGATTGTCATACTCGCTGTCATCCTTCGCTTCTCTGATTCCGCGCAGAATCTCATCTTCCGTCTGCGAGTCGATCCAAACCCTCTTTCGTTTCTTGTCTTTTACATTTGCCTGCATATCAACAAGACGATATATATACTCACCCTCGCGTCCCGAGTCGGTACAGATATATATCGTATCAACATCTTCTCTGTTAAGCAGTTCTTTTACTATCTTGAATTGTTTTGAGACATTTCCGATGACCTCATATTTGAAGGTTTCCGGAATAAAAGGAAGTGTGTCCAAAGACCACCTTTTATATTTTTCGTCATAGACCTCAGGATAGCTCATGGTTACCAGATGTCCGACACACCATGTAACGATGGCGGTGTCCGACTCAAGGTAACCGTCTCTCCTGGTAAAATTTATTTTCATCGCCGAGGCAAATGCCTGAGCAACACTTGGTTTTTCCGCTATATAAACCTGTTTAGCCATTCGTAAGTTCGTCTATCCCAATCAACCGTATCTTACTTTCGGGCTTCATTGCTGCATCCTGCAGCCACGCATCGAATCCCACAGTTGAAAAGAAATAGTAATAATCTCCCTCAAGTCTTGCTTTTTTTGCGCAGGACTCTATGCTTATTAGGTCATCATGTGTAGCCTGTCTCTGCCAACAGCACATTCCGATCGCCGTATCTCCGACATCGCTCTGGACGATAATATCAAGACTGCCCTCTTTACCGAGCCACTCTCCTTCTTCCTCTATCTCAAAAGGAAAAAGACCTTTCTCGTCGCAGTGCAAGATATATTCGCGGCAAACAGACTTAAAATGCTCCGCAGCATAATTTTGAATTCCTGCAGATATAAATATATCATAAAATCTTTCGGCAGGCATCCGCATAAGATTACTTTCATTCGGGAAGATGAAACTGAAGTAGAAATCCATAAGGGGATCGGCTATCTTGTACACACCCTTAACAACATTTTCTCTTCCCACATTTCCAAACGAATATGCTTTATAGGCAAAATCGTGATTTATCAAAGTCTTGAGATAAACAGAAATCTTTGCTCTCGAGAACCCCGTCTCATGATATATATCATTGAGCTTATTGATGCCTCTTGCCATCACGGAAAGGATCGTGTGATAAACAGAAGTCTCCCTAAGATTCTCCGATGTGAGCCTCTGCGCCTCACCATAGAGAAAAGAATCCTTATTCAAAATATTCTTACAAACGTTCTCTTTAAAAGAAAGCGAACCGTCAAAATATTTCCACAGTCCGGTCTGTCCTCCGAGCACCGAATACGTCATCACCGCATCCTTATAGGACATTCCGGGATAAAAAGATCTGAGGTCAGAAAACGGAAGTGGCTTTATCTTCCTAAATCCCGCGATATTTGCCGCAAGATTCCCAAGACTTGCCACCATACTGTTTTCAACCCAGTTGACATCGCAACTTACAAGAAGAACAAGTATCTGCTTGAACTTACCGTTCTTTTCAATGTAATCTGTCAACTGACTCATAAATGTCTGATCTGTCTTTAAAATGTTCTCAAAATTTCTGATCACAAAAACAACAGGAACTCTTCCGACAGAATCGGCGCAAATACCAAACAGATTGTAATAGCTGTCTATTTTATCCGCAACAATCCCGTCGTTTTTTAACTCTTCGGTCCACAGCCTGAGCTGTTCTCTACCCGACGCGGAACGCGCCGAATAGAAAAAGCTCTTTCTGTTTTCCATGAATTTCATAAGAAAAGCATCCTGTTCAATATTTCTGTGTCCGTAGACAACAAGAATATTGGACAAACCACTCTCATAATATCTGTTTAAAAAACTTAAATCGTCCTGTCTCTGCTCTTCCATACTTTACTTTATCTTTATCACTTTTTGTTAATAAATCCGCTTGCCTTCAAGAGCTCTGCACACTCAACCGCACCACCTGCAGCGCCGCGAAGTGTATTGTGTGAAAGACCTACAAATTTCCAATCATAAACAGAATCCTCACGGATACGTCCGATGCTTACACCCATGCCGTTCTCATAGTTAACGTCAAGTGTGATCTGAGGTCTGTTATCTTCCTGCATATACTGAATAAACTGCTTGGGAGCGCTGGGAAGCTTAAGCTCCTGAGGAAGTCCCGAGAACTTCTCAAGCTTCTCGATAAGCTGTTCCTTTGTAGGATTCTTCTTGAACTTAACGAAAGCAGCAGCTGTATGACCGTAAAGTACAGGGATTCTGATGCACTGGCATGTAATCTTAACATCATCGGCAGGAACGATAACACCGTTCTCAACCTTACCCCAGATTCTGAGCGGCTCTTTCTCTGACTTCTCTTCTTCACCTGAAATGAAAGGAATAACGTTTCCAACCATCTCCGGCCACTCGTCAAAGTTCTTGCCCGCACCTGAAATAGCCTGATATGTTGTAGCAACTACCTCGTAAGGCTCAAACTCTTTCCATGCTGTAAGAGCGGGTGTGTAGCTCTGGATTGAGCAGTTGGGCTTAACTGCGATGAATCCCTTTGTTGTTCCGAGTCTCTTTTTCTGGAACTCGATAACATCCATGTGCTCAGGGTTGATCTCAGGGATGATCATAGGAACATCGGGAGTCCATCTGTGTGCGCTGTTATTTGAAACTACAGGAGTCTCTGTCTTGGCATACTCTTCCTCGATAGCCTTGATCTCATCCTTTGACATATTTACTGCTGAAAGAACAAAGTCAACGTCCTCTGAAACGCCCTTTACATCTGTAACGTCCTTGATAACGATGTTCTTAATGGAATCGGGAATAGGTCCGTCCATCTTCCATCTGTTTCCTACAGCCTCTTCGTATGTCTGTCCTGCACTTCTTGGGCTTGCAGCAATTGTTGTAACTTCAAACCAGGGATGATCCTTGATAATATCAATAAATCTCTGTCCTACCATTCCTGTTCCGCCAAGTACCGCAACCTTCAATTTCTCGCTCATAATGTCCTCCTAGTTATCATATATTAAAGCTTAAATTCTTTTAAAAAAGCTTCATTAACATCAATTACTTTTTTCATTACAACAGGGCTCGGTGCTCCGACCGTAAGCCTCTTGTTTACACAAGTCTCAAGACTGATCGCATCATAGATGTCTTCGTCAAAAAGCTCCGAAAAGCTCTTAAGTTCATCAATCTTAAGATCGTCTATCGCACACTTTTTATCTATGCAATGAAGAACAAGTCTTCCGATAACGGAATGTGCATCTCTGAAAGGCATACCCTTAACAACGAGGTAATCTGCCGCATCAGTGGCATTTGTAAAGCCCATCATCGCACTCTTTTCCATGTTCTCTTTGTTGAACTTGAGTGTCCTTAACATGTCGGTAAAAAGAGTCAGGCAATTTGAAGCCGTATCAATGGCATCAAACGCAGCCTCCTTGTCCTCCTGCATATCCTTGTTGTATGCAAGCGGGATTCCCTTCATCGTTGTAAGAAGCGACATGAGGTCTCCGTAAACTCTTCCGGTCTTTCCTCTTACAAGTTCCGCGATATCGGGGTTCTTCTTCTGAGGCATGATGCTGCTTCCAGTAGAATATGCATCATCAATGTCAACAAATCTGTATTCGTTAGAGTTCCAGATGATGATCTCTTCGCTGAATCTTGAAAGATGCATCATTACAGTCGAAAGAGCTGCAAGGAACTCAATAAGATAATCTCTGTCTGATACGGAATCCATACTGTTAAGTGTCGGTCCGTAAAAATCAAGAAGCTCCGCAGTGTAATCTCTGTCAAGCGGATATGTCGTTCCCGCAAGCGCTCCCGCTCCGAGCGGACAATAATTCATCCTCTCGCGTATATCCTTCATTCTCAGAAGGTCTCTTTTAAACATTTCAAAATATGCACCCACATGGTGTGCGAGTGTAACGGGTTGTGCTTTCTGAAGATGCGTAAAACCGGGCATATAGGTCTCGGTATTCGCTTTCATAATATCAAGAAGCGTAACGAGCATATTGTTCAAAAGATCTGCCATGTGCTCAACTTCGCCTCTTGCATAAAGTCTCATATCAAGAGCGACCTGATCGTTTCTGCTTCGTCCGGTATGAACCTTCTTTCCCGCATCTCCGACTCTGTCTATAAGATTAGCCTCAAGGAAACTGTGAATATCCTCATATTTGCTTGTTATCTCAAGTTTTCCGGCCTTAACGTCCTCTAAAATAGAATCAAGTCCCTCAGTTATGAGTTTCTTCTCTTCTTCGGAAATGATGTTCTGCTTGGCAAGCATAGTCGCATGTGCCTTGCTGCCTCTGACATCCTGTTCCAAAAATCTCTTGTCAAAACTGATGGATGCATTAAAATTCCAAGCCAGTTCATTTATGCTGCCGGTGAATCTGCCTCCCCAAAGCTGTGCCATATTTATTTATCCTTCCCACTTTTTCATAGTAAAGTACAAAAAATTATAATCACAACTTAACATAAGAGACTTTCAAAAACAATGTAAAATATTGCTCAAATCTTAATTGGTTTAAGTTGATTTATTGTGTAAAAAAACAAATGTCCGCGACACGCGGACATTTGCTGTAAATATCTCCCATTTTGTTCATGAGATTTATGCAGTATCTTATTCTAAAAATTTAAACGATCTAAAATCAAAATAGCTTCCGGGCAGGAAGATAAATGACACATCCCACTTACCGCTTCTGTTTCCGATATCAAAAGTTTCGGAAGCATAATCTTGATTTTCGGGGAATTCCAGTAATTCCCGCTCCTCTTTTCCGCTCTCTTCATCATAGAAGCGAAGATGTATTGTATTGGCTCCCTTTGTTGCTCTTCCCGTTATGACAATTTTGTTTGCTCCTTTGTCTCCAAAATCAAGAATACCAAAGCCCACGGTTACATTGTTTCCAATGCCCTGAACAATATCATTTAACTTAAGGAAGCTGTCGCCGTAGATTGAATCTGCTTCAGGCGCCAATATTTCCGTGTAGGTTCTAAGCTCTTTTTCAGTGCCGTCTGCGATCAAGTCACCGATTCCCTTGATTGTAAAATCAAGCTCAGATATTACTTTCGCAGAATCGGCGCCGTTATATGCTTCGCATCTTATTTTAAAATATCCGTCTCCCAATGCAGTGATTATGGCTCTATTACCGTCTGCGCTTACCTGTGCAAGTTTTGTATCTTTCCCTTTTCTGTTGAGCACCCTGAATTTAAGCTTCTGCATAGGCGCGCTTGCAGGGAAGATTTCTGCCGTGACAACGGTCGACTTCACATCAGGGCTCAATTTCTGTCCTTTTTCGGAAAAGAGCTTGATCGTCCTTATATCTGTCTTTTGCGGCAGCTCGGCATCAACTTTAACAGGCGTTCCTTCTTTGTCAGCCTTTACAATGGCAAGGAGTTTTCCGCCAAAAAGTCTTCTTGTATCTGATCTGTAACTGTCATAATCAGTGCTGTCACCGTTATCAAGACCGATCAGCTTTCCGCCTTTTACGGAAACATGTACATAATTATTTGCATTTTCTACAGGATTTCCGTCTGCATCAAAAGCGCTTATTTCTGCAAAAACAAGATCGCCAAATGTATTCTCGGCATCCGCCTTTACCGTAATCGAAGCTACATCTCCAAAGGATTTCCTAATATCCCTCGCAATTATGTTGCCGACTTCATCATATGCCACAGCTTCAAGTGTTCCTTTTTCATATATCACGCTGTAGTCTGCAAGAATATGATTGCCGCTTCCTACTTTGTTACTAAGCTCCTGCGCGCCGAGGCTCTTTCCGTTTAAGAACAGCTCCACCTTGCAGCAATTGCTCGCCACCCTGACATCAATGCGCTGGCCTTCATTAAAGTCCCAGTACGGAAATACATGTACAAAAGGATCCTTCTTACAGCTCACCCACGCCGATTTCCATACATAATAAGCATCCTTGTTAAATCCCGCAGTATCAACAAGTCCAAAATATGAATTCTTGGTCTGATAAGGCGTAGGCTCGCCAATATAGTCATAGCCCGTCCAAACAAACTGACCAAGCGAATACTTAAGATCCCTGTCAATGCAGATTGCGTATTCAAAGCTCTCAGCGCCCCAGCCTGTTGTGCTGTTTCCAAGAGATGAACACTGAAGATCAGTATCCATCAATATCTTTTCTCCAAGAGGAAAATGATATACATTTCTGCTCTGAACAAGCGAATAAGTCTCACTTCCGTATATGATCCAGTCGGGATGCTTGTCATGGTGCTTCTCATATAATCTCTCAGCGTAGTTATATCCTACAACTTCAAGTTCATCAGCGCATTTCTGCGCATTTTCCCACGGCATATAATTGGAAGCCGACGTAACAAGTGCATTCTTTAAAGGATCGAATTTTTCAACGAGTCCCCTGAGTTCTTTGGTTATCTCAACGCCGCGCTCGGACGCATGAGTGTCATAAATTTCATTTCCGATACTCCACATGATCACACTGACATGGTTTCTGTCGCGTTTTACCCAGCTCTCCGTATCCTTCTCATGAAAGTCTCTCCAAAACTGCGCATAATCATACTCCGTCTTTGCTTTCTCCCACATATCAAACGCTTCCGATATGATAAAAAAGCCCATTTCATCCGCAAGATCAAGAAGCTCCGGAGCATAGACATTGTGCGTAAGCCTGATCGCATTTACACCAAGTTCCTTAAATTGGCATAATCGTCTTCTCATTGCATTTTTATTAAAAGCAACTCCGAGAGCGCCAAGATCGTGGTGTATGCAAACGCCTTGAAGCTTGGTATGCTCTCCGTTTACAAAAAAGCCTTCCGTCGAATCGAGCTTTAAATCTTTAAAGCCGATATTGATTTTTTTCTTCTGAATACACCTTCCATCTATCGATAATATAACTTCGAGTTTATAAAGGTTAGGATTCTCAGGGCTCCATAATTTAGGATCGTTTATGAAAAAAGAAATCTCTTTTTCGCCGATTGAATCTATCTGTTTAGACAATGCACACGTTTTATCTTCGGCACCTACATTCCCCCGTCCGAACGACTTAACTTCACCGTCTGCCTGTCCGAATAAGTCAACTTCTCCGCCTCCCGATCCGATTAAATCAACTTCTCTGTTCTCATCATCAAATAACCTATACAGCGCTTCCGCTTTTCCGGCCTTTGTTCCCAAAACTTCAGTCTGTATCGTAAGCTTATAATCATTTCCCGTTTTCTCGGAATGAACATAAATGCCATTCTCAGGTATATATGTGTCATCAAGTTCATCTATCCATACATTTCTGTAAATTCCGGCGCCCGAGTACCATCTTGAACTTGGATATCTGCATCTTACACCGACATATATATCATTCTCGCCTTTTTTCACATAATCGGAGACATCAAGCACAAACTGCGTATACCCGTTCTTCCACTCACCGACTTCCTGTCCGTTTATGTACACGATGCTGTCCATGTAGATACCGTCAAATATTAAAAATGTCTTTTTATCAGGATTTACTACTTCAAACCTGTTGCTGTACCATCCGGTATTTGTACCATACAGATTATGAGGATCCTCAATCATCCAATCATGCGGAATCTCAACACTTGTAAACTTATCCGCACTCTTTAAAGCAGTCTCGTATCCGGTGCCATATTCAGACTTCCAAAACTTCCAGCCGTCATTAAAGAGTCTCTTCATACGTTTGTCTCCTTTTTAACTATAAAACGTGTTTTGCTGATTATTTAATCATACATTAAGTATAACTTTTTTTCGAGAATAAAGAATGCCGCTTGCGATATTCTCGCACGCGAACAGATTGCATAAACAATATATTCTTTTCCGCGAGCTGCGCATCCTTAGCGGAGCGTTTTTATTGAATAGGGAATTTCAGAGAAATTCAATAAAAAAAGTGCTGGCACGTTGACAATTTGATAAATTATTGAACTACGAAATCAATTGTCAGTGTGTCAGCACACTTTTTTTCTCAGATATATCCCATCCCGGTTTTTATTAAATTTGTCTTCTCCTCTCCAATAAGTCTTTCAAGCAGCTCAAAAGCAACCTGCGGAGCTGTCTGCGGGCAGTACGATGTTATGATATTGTCATCGATCACGACAGGTTCATTTATCACATTTACGCCAAATTCCGCGAGCTCTCTCTGCCTGTAGGCGTCACACAGATGATATGTTGTGCCTTTCCTTCCAGCAAGCGCTCCGCTCTTTCCTATAGGAAGTGCCGCAACGCAAACACTCGCGATAATTTTCCTGCAGTCATTGAACTTACGGATAAGTTCAAGAAACCTCTCATCATATGCGTCTTCGAAAAAGCCGAAATTATGATCTCCTCCGGGAATTGCAAGTGCATCATAATCATTTACATCTATTTCATCTATGAGTTTATCTGTATTTATCCTGGTTCTCCAGAACGCACTTGGCACTTCGCGTTCAAATCCGCATGTTTCAAGCTCAACATCATATCCATACTCACTCTTCGCCCAGCCTGCCACATCATAAAACGGCGCAAACTCAAGCATTTCAAAACCTTTACAACAAAACAGTAATATTTTCATCTTTCGCTCCTGTCAATCTGTAACTTGTTCCAGCTTGAAAACTACAGGCCTTGTACCGTCTGTGCAGCATAAAATCTTTGTTTTGGGATTCTTATACCAATCGCTGATTATATTATTTCCACTCATCAAAGCACATAGCGAAGAATAAATATCAAGCCATGCAACAGGGCAAAAACCTTCAGGCATTACCGCTCCGCCTTCATAGAAAAACTCATTTCCAACTTCAAGCACAGGACACGCTCCGGCCTCTTTTCCATCCACCAGATATTCCTCGGCAAGATCCCCATAAAACTCTTTCCTGATCACAGATATTTTTACTCTCATACCCTCACTCCCGAATCATATTCTCACAAAAAATCCGCAACCAGTGCGGATTTCTGTAATTTCATTCAAACTGTTATAGTTATCTTCATCTCCTTCTTTACCACATCCAGAATATAGTCCCTTCAGACCTGGTTAAACCAAGCTTTCTCTGAAGTTCAAGTGATGCCGTATTGTCAACGACAACCTGGCCAAAAGGTATATAGCCTTTTTTGATTGTCCGCCTTATCATCTCTGCTTCAAGCGCCATGCCATAGCCCTTTCGCCTGTATTCTTCAAAGACTTGCAAAAGACCAATGCTTCCTTCCAAATGCTCTCCGACAAATCCGACTGCTTTGCCATTTTTGTAGCCCATGATAATATTGCCGCGCTCAATAAGCTCTTTTAACTCATCCTCACTCACAAGGCCATACTCTCTTGATATAAGAGGAAAATTTTCCATCGTTGCCACTCTATATTCAAGAATACCATAGGGTTGCATGTTCTGATTTCCTGTAGCACCATTTAAATCCACTGTCTCAGAAGCAGCCTTTTGATATGTTTTTGTCAGTTCTATTGAATTTATTTGTGGCAACTCTTTTGAATACGCTATTATCGGCTCTTTCGAATATATTTTTGGCAGTTCTTTTGATAAGTATGCCAACTGATAGCATTCCATACTTTCTTTGTATCCAAATTTGTCAACAGCTCTTCTTCCTATTTCAGGATTTGAAATCATTAAAAGCGGGTGAGTTTCCTTGATATTACGCGTAAGAATTTCCATTCCTTTTTCTGCATCATCACAAGCTAACATCACCCCTTTGCTGACCGTATCTTTAAGCAATATCGCATCGACATCCTTTTCGATTATTTCCGCTGTGCCCCGCTTTATTATGCGGTCTATAGACAAATTTTCAATTACTGTTAAATCCATTAATTATTCTCCTGCCGCTATGATTCTGTCTATTTTCTGCTGATTGCATTTTTTGACAGTGCATTTCTTATCCATTTCCATCAACGGCTCTTATATATTTCGTCAAATGCTTCTGCCATGCACTCTTCCGGCACTTTAGGCCAGTTGCACTCTCCGTATTTTTCATTACAGATTTCCATGGATGTCTGATAATACCGCTATAACCATGAAATCCCCTCCCCAACATCTTTATTCTAACCTACTCTCTTCAATATATGTACCTATCACGTATACGCAATCTGATAATCACACATTTTTAAATATATCATATATCTTGCCTCCTATGAAAAGCATCTGTTGAAAGCATCAAGCCTGACTCATCTCAAGGTTTTTGCTGCTGTACCGGCTCTATCTAGTCCATCAGAACGAAAAGCATCATAACTATAAATACCTGAGCTTTTCGATGCTTTACAAGATGCATTAGTATGTTCACAGCATCAAAAATACTACGTTTCCAGATTTTTCGATGCCGAGCCGACTCTATCAGCAAAGTTAAAAGCATCAATTCCTGGGGATTTTCAATTTTTTGTTGCTCAACGTATACGACAAGCGAAAGGCATTTTGTGGCCAATGTTGCCGTCGCTCAATAAGCCCGCTTTATTATCCTATATAGGCAATCCTTTTTAGGATTACCGTTCTAAATAGGCAGCAAGTGAAAACGTGAAAGACATTTTTGACTAGACAAGCTGAATTTTGATCAATTACGAAGTGAAATAATTCATGTACAAGGCGGAGGATTGAGTCGTTCTGTACCGTCCGGATTCTGATAGAAAGCAAAAAAGTGACTAAACCGGCATTTTCTGCCGTTCTTAGTCACTTTTCTCTCCGTAAATATATTTCTTAAATACCCTTTATAAAATACCTTCTCTTAATCACCATCATCTTGCCGCAGCTTTAAGTGCGGCAACGACCTCTGCCTCTGTGGAGAGTGCAAGCACCTGCTCTGCCAGAGCATCCGCATCGGCCTTTGACCACTTCGAGATGATGCTGCGCGCGGTCAGTACAAGTACTGAGTTCACGCTGTACTCATCGAGCCCGAAGGAGATAAGGAGCGGTATCATCAGCGGATCTGCTGCCGCCTCACCGCACATTCCCACCGGAATTCCTACTGCCTTTCCGGCTTCGATTATATTCTTTATCGAGCGAAGAACCGCAGGCTGGAATGCGGAATAAAGATATGCAACCTTTGCATTTCCGCGGTCGACACTCATTGTATACTGCGTAAGGTCGTTTGTTCCTATTGAAAAGAAATCCGCTTCTTTTGCGAGCATATCGGCTATGAGCGAAGCTGCCGCCGTCTCGACCATGCATCCGACTTCTATCTTCTCATCAAAACCAATATTCTCAGAAGAAAGCTCTTTCTTGCACTCTTCAACAAGCGCCTTCACTGCACGGATCTCATCGACACAGGTAACAAGCGGAACCATGATCTTTGCCTTACCGAATGCACTTGCGCGAAGGATTCCGCGAAGCTGCGTCTTGTAAATTTCCGGATTTGCAAGACAATAACGCACCGCCCTGTATCCAAGGAACGGATTGTCCTCCTTCTCAAGCCCCAAATACGGAATCTCTTTATCTCCGCCTATATCAAGAGTACGGATGATAACCGTCTTACCGTTCATGATCTCAATCGCTTCTTTGTATGCTTCAAACTGTTCATCCTCGGAAGGAAGATGAGACTTGTCCATGAACAAAAATTCCGAGCGGAAAAGACCTATACCTTCCCCGTCGCATTCTATAGCCTTCTTTGCATCCTTAGGCGTACCTATATTGCAGAAAAGCTCTACCTTCATGCCGTCAGCCGTAAGAGTTTCTTCCCCCCTGAAACTCTCAAGTTCAGCCTGCGCGCGTATAAATTCTTCCCTCTTGATAACATATTTTGAAACTATCTCCCCGTCAGGATTAATATATACAACGCCTTCTGTGCCATCGACGACGGCGGTATCTTTATCTTTTACCTTCTCTGTTATTCCCGGTACGGAAAGAACGGCAGGAATCTCAAGTGCTCTTGCAAGAATAGCTGAATGTGAGGTCTTTCCGCCAACTTCCGTGATAATGCCTACAACATTCTCTTTAACTATCTGTGAAGTCATTGAAGGAGTAAGGTCATGAGCAACAAGCACAGTACCCTGCGGCACTTTGCTTATGTCTACATCTTCTATTCCAAGAAGTTCTTTCAAAAGACCTGTTTTCACATCGGAAATATCAGATGCACGCTGGCGCATCATATCATCTTCCATTTTGGAAAACATACCTATGAACATATCGCATACAGCAGTGACTGCAGCTTCAGCGCACTGCCCTGCATCGATCATCTTGTTCATCTCACCCGACATAGCGGGATCGGCGATCATTGCTATATGACCTTCCATAATCTCAGCTTCTTTGGCCCCGATAGTTTTCCTTATATTATCGGCCATAGCGGATGTTTTAACTTTTAAAACCTCCACAGCCGCTCTAAGTCTGTTTTTTTCTGCTTCTGTATCTTCAATATGTTTGGCTTCAAATGACAGATCATAATCTGTTATAAGACAGATACTGCCAATGCCTATTCCTCTTGATGCTTCTATGCCTTTATACATAGATAATGACCTCCCGTAAAAGATTTCCTTTGCTTCAATCTCCGAGACCGCTCTCAATAAGCTCAACCGCTTTTGCAAGTGCTTCCTCTTCATCAGGACCGTCGCAGGTAACCTCAACTTCGGCGCCACACTTGATGCATGCCGCCATAAGCATCATGACGCTCTTCCCGTCATACTTTGAACCGTTAACGCAAAGATTTACTTCTGATGAGAAATGCATCATAGCCTGACTGAAAACTGTCGCAGGACGCATATGCATTCCCTGTTCATTTACGATCTTTACTGTTTTTGAAACCATTACACTTTTTCTCCTTTTTGTATGAATTATGATGCAGGTGCCAAAAAATATTTTCCAACACCTACATCATATGATTTTTTATTCTTCAACTGTCTTTTTCAATACACCAAGCATAAGGCAGCTTACAACCGCACCTGCTGCAAGTGCAACAAGATAAAGTGCCCAGTTTCCTACTACAGGGAATACAAAGATTCCGCCGTGAGGTGCCATAAGTGTGCACTTAAATGCCATTGAAAGAGCTCCTGCAACACCCGATCCGACCATAAGTGAAGGAATTACACGGATAGGATCTGCTGCCGCATAAGGAATAGCGCCCTCTGTAATGAAGCAGAATCCCATGATGAAGTTTACAGGGCCTGCTTTTCTCTCAGCTACAGTGAACTTCTTAGGGAAGATAAGTGTAGCAAGAGCTATAGCGATAGGAGGAACCATACCGCCTACCATAACTGCCGCCATGATCATCCATCCTGTCTCATTCTGCTGAGCAAGAGCTGCTGTACCAAATACATATGCCGCCTTGTTGAGAGGACCTCCCATATCTGTTGCCATCATTGCTCCGAGAAGGATACCGAGTGCGATTATCGATCCGCTGCTCATACCTGTAAGTACACCTGAAATCCAGTTATTAAGTGCTCCCACAACAGGATTGATTGCGCACATAACAAGACCTACCATCGTGATACCTGCAAGAGGATAGATAAGAACAGGCTTTATTCCTTCAAGTGACTGAGGAAGCTTGTTACATATCTTTTCAAGCCAAAGAACAAGATAACCTGATACAAAACCGGCTACCAAAGCTCCGAGGAATGCTGACGGAATATCTCCTCCGGGATTTGCAAATGTTGCACCGGTTGATGCAAGATATCCGCCTACAAAGCCGACTGCAAGACCCGGTCTGTCAGCTATCGACATTGCTATAAATCCCGCAAGTATCGGAAGCATAAATCCAAATGCTGCTCCGCCTATTGTCTTAAACCATGCAGCTACAGGTGTGTTTGTACCGAAGTTGCTCGGATCGATTGAATAATCATCAAGGAGGAATGCTATCGCAATAAGGATACCGCCTCCAATAACGAACGGAAGCATATGTGATACACCGTTCATTAGATGCTTGTAAAGCTTACGGCCAAGCGACTCATTTGCTGCGTCTTCTTTTCTTGTAACTGCTCCCGTGTGATGATATACGGAAGCTCTGTCAACTTTCTCAAACAGCTTTTCGGGTTCGTGGATGGCTTCCTTCGTTGATGCCATAACTACCTTCTTACCGTCAAACTGTCCCATATCTATATTTTTGTCACATGCAACGATTACCGCATCTGCCTCAGCGATCTCTTTTGCTGTAAGAGGATCTTTTGCTCCGCCCGATCCGTCTTTTTCAACTCTGAAAGTAATTCCGAGCTCTTTTGCTTTAAGCTCAAGTGCCTCAGCAGCCATAAATGTATGTGCAATACCTGTAGGACAAGCTGTAACCGCTACGATCTTCTTTCCTGCTTTAGAAGGTGCTTCAGACTTAACCGCTCCATTCTCAGCATCTTTTTCTGTTTCCTTGGAATCAATAAGTTTAAGGAACTCGTCAACCGATTTGGCATCCACAAGTTTCTTGCAGAACTCTGTGTCCATAAGCATTCCCATAAGCTTTGCAAGTACCTCGAGATGTGTATCTGCGCCATTTTCAGGTGCAGCGATCATGAACAAAAGATTGCTCGGCTTACCGTCGAGTGCTTTGTAATCCACGCCCTTGGGACATGTGATTGCAACAAGTCCTGCCTTATTTACAGATGCAGATTTGCCGTGCGGAACCGCGATTCCGTTTCCGATTGCCGTTGAGCCCTTAGACTCACGTTCAAGGATAGCTTTCTTAAATCCTGCAACATCCTTAAGATTTCCGGCTGACTCGTGAAGTGCGATAAGCTGATCGATTGCTTCATTCTGATCAGACACCTTTGCCTGAAGCTTGATCCCCCTAGGATCGATAAACTCTGTAATCCTCATAATACCTCCTAAAAAATTACATGTTTTTTATAACCTTCTCTATATCTGCAGCTGTTGCAAGGCCATCCGAAAATGCCGTTGCAGAACCTGCAGCCGTTCCCATTTTTAGTGCAGTCTCGTAGTCTTTTGTTTTTAAGTACCCTGCCACAAAACCTGCTACCATAGAATCTCCCGCACCGACTGAATTTCTGACTGTTCCTTTCGGAACTCCGATGCGATATTTCAAGCCGTTTTCGTCAACCAGCATCGCTCCGTCTCCCGCCATAGAGATAAGAACATTTCTTGCTCCCATCTTCTGAAGACTGACCGCGCCTTCGTATATATCATCATCCGTTTCAAGTGTTTTTCCTATGATCTCACCAAGTTCGAAATTATTCGGCTTAATGAGAAACGGATGATACTTAAGAACATTTGTGAGCAGATCTTTCGTCGCATCAACAACAAACTCTATTCCCCTACCGTCGAGCATAGAAAGAATTTTTTCATATACATCGTCCGGAAGCGAGCCGGGGATAGATCCCGCCAGTATCAAAAGATCGCCTTCTTTGAGTCTCGAGAGCTTGTCAAAAAGCTCTTTTTGCGCCTCATCACTGATCTTAGGACCCTGAGCGTTTATCTCTGTTTCCGCTACTGCCTTAATCTTGACATTAACCCGGGAGATTCCTTCCTTAAGCTGAATGAAATCGGTGTCAATGCCTGCTGCCTTAACGCCTTCATCAATGGCGCGTCCTATGAAGCCTGCCACAAATCCTAAAGCCGTACTCTTAAATCCAAGTTCCGCCAATACCATGGATACATTTATGCCCTTCCCGCCGTAGTAGAACTCCTCACTGGTAGAACGGTTTGTCATACCCGGTTGTAATTCACCATCCATTCTGACTACATAATCAAGCGCAGGATTAAAAGTAACCGTATAAATCATCAATATCCCTCCATCTTTACTTGCAACAGATAAATACCTCTGTATGATTCACATACTCTTTTGCCGTAAGTCTGTCTGTAATAACGCTGCATTCCTTTATGTCTGCAAAAGTCACGGAATTGACTTTGTCAAACTTGGTATGATCTGCAAGTACATATGACCTGTAAGCATGCTTGATAGCCGCTGTCTTGATCATCGCTTCGTCAACATCCGGTGTTGTGAATCCTGCGTGAACTGAAATTCCGTTTGTACCCATAAAAGCCTTCGTAAAATGATATTTGCGAATAAACTCAACGCAATCGGTTCCGACCGCCGCCTCCGTGGAAGCCTTGAGCCTTCCTCCGATCATTATCGTCTCGAAGCCTTTGTCCATAAGGCGTCTTGCGTGTACAACACCGTTTGTTATGTATTTTGCATTGTGATTTGTTAAATACTCGATCATTGCCAGTGTTGTCGTGCCCGCGTCGATATAGACAAAATCGTCATCCTCAATGAGCTCTGCAGCAAATTTGCTTATAGCATCCTTCTCCCGCACATTCCTTTGAACTTTCATCTTTACCGCATCTTCTTTGGTATCAACATTCCTTGAAGCAAGTGCAGTCGCGCCGCCAAAGACCTTTATAAGCTTGCGCGAACGATCAAGCGCGCTTATATCTCGTCTTATGGTCGCTGCAGATGTATCCAAAAGCTCGATCAGCTCATTTACGGAAACAGCTTTCTTTTCATTTACAATATCAACAATACGTGCTCTTCTCTCTTCAGTCAGCATTCATAATCTCCTTGAGCAAAAATGTTAATTTGTGATTTTCTAATTAAAATATAGCACTCAAAAAATCAATTTGCAATCATATTCAATCATAAATAATCACACTTAATCATTTTCGTTCAATCTATACATTTCCGAGCCGTCATTTTTGTTAATAATTAATTACAAAATCGTTTCAGCGTACCTGCCCAACCGAAAACAAAAAGCGCGACCTCCCAAGTCTGTTTAAAGCTTAAGATTTCGCGCTCTTATTTTAATTAATGTAAAATACCAATTTTATTCTTCTGCATTTGCAGCAGCAACCTTTTCTGCTCTTGCCTCAACTTCTTTTGCCTGAACATCCGAAGGTGCCTGCTCATATCTGTTAAATGTATACTCGTACTCTCCGCTTCCGCCGGTCATTGAGCGAAGCTGTGTGCAATAGCCATAGAGTTCCATCTGAGGAATCTCAGCTTCAATAACCTGCTTGCCCGTAAGCGATGGATTCATTCCGAGCACTCTGCCTCTTCTCTTGTTAAGATCACCCATTACGTCACCTGTATAGTTTTCGGGAACCGTGACTTTAAGAGATACTATAGGCTCAAGAAGAACGGGAGTTGCATCCATGAAGCCTTTTTTGAAAGCATTTGATGCAGCAACCTTAAATGCCATCTCGGACGAGTCAACAGGATGATACGATCCGTCATAAAGAGTTGCTTTAACGCCGACAACGGGATATGCCGCAAGGGGGCCTCTCTGCACCGACTCTGCGATTCCTTTTTCAACTGCAGGGAAGAAGTTCTTAGGAACAGCGCCGCCGACAACTTCCTGATCGAATGTATAAGGAACCGTAGGATCTCCCAGAGGCGCAAAGCGCATCTTAACATGTCCGTACTGTCCGTGTCCGCCGGTCTGCTTCTTATATTTGTATTCCACATCGGAATTTTTCCTGATTGTCTCTCTAAATGCAACCTTGGGTTTAGTCAGGTCAATCGAAACTTTATATACATCTTTTAACTTATTCTGGATAACCTCAAGGTGCATGTCACCCATTCCGTAAAGAAGTGTCTGACGGTTCTCCGCATCATTCACAACCCTTATCGTCTGATCTTCCGCAGCTATCTTGGCAAGAGACTGTGCGATCTTATCAATATCGCTCTTATTCTGCGCATGATATCTCATAACGGTATACGGCTGCGAAATATCCATCTTTGCATACTGTATGGGTGTTCCCTTGGTAGAAAGAGTATCTCCCGTTGCAACATCAATCTTTTGAAGTGCACCTAGGTCGCCCGCATGAAGCTCCGAAACTTCTGTTGTCTTATTTCCCTGAAGAATATAGAGCTTTCCTATCTTAACTTCCATATCCTTATCCGCAACGAACATAACATCATCGGGCTTAAGGACACCGGATCTTACCTTTATGAGTGAATATTTACCGATGAAAGGATCGATCATTGTTTTAAATACGAAAGCTGTCTTTGGCTTGGAGAAGTCAAAGTCCGCTTCAAAAATCTCGTTTGTGTTTGTATTGATACCCGCCATCTTGCGATTCTCGGGACTTGGCATGTACTTTACGATATCGTCAAGAAGCGTGTAGATACCCTGACACAGCGTACTCGATCCCATCTCTATGGGAACAATGCTTCCGTCGCACACGTTGGTCCTTACCGCAGCTCTTATCTCGGACTCTGAGAAAGTCTCACCGTTAAAGTATCTTTCCATAAACTCTTCCGAAGTTTCCGCAACGGTTTCAATAAGGGTATCTCTGCATATCTTAAGATTCTGAAGGTTGTACTCGGGAACATCGCACTCAACAACTTCTTTTCCCGACCACTTAAAACCTTTCTCCTGAATTACATTTACATATCCCACAAACTTCTCATTTTCACGGATAGGCAGGTTAAAAGGAGCCATCTTCTTGCCGTACTTATCAGTCATATCCTGCACAACCTGTCTGTAGGAAACATCATCTATATCCATATCGGAAACAAATACCATGCGCGGAATCTTGTATTTCTCGCAAAGTTCCCATGCCTTCTCTGTTCCGACTTCAATTCCCGCTTTTCCGGAAACGACGATAATCGCTGCATCCGCTACGCTGATTGCTTCCTCTACTTCCCCGACAAAATCAAAAAATCCGGGAGTATCCAAAATGTTGATCTTGTGTCCGTCCCACTCAAGCGGAATAGCCGATGTGCTTATAGAAATGTGCCTCTTCTGCTCCTCCTTATCGAAATCACTCAGAGTATTTCCATCCTCCACTGTCCCCATCCTTGATGTAATACCGGCAAGATAAGCCATTGCTTCAGCTAAGGTTGTCTTTCCGGCTCCACCATGTCCGAGCAGTACCACGTTACGAATCTTATCAGTTGTGTAAACGTTCATATCTTATCCTCCAGTCGCTCAATTTTGGGTATTATGTATGAGATATGATACAATTCCCCAAAGACTTATAATAATATTTTACTAAAAACATGTATCTGAAACAAGTATTCTGGGCGATTATGCACAAAAGTTGCAGTATCTTTTTCCGCCACATATGGTAAGGGTTCATAATTGATTTTCGCACATTAAAGTGTTATAGTTTTTTCACAAGAATACATGATTTTAGGGGGTTCTACCTTTTATGAACAATACGACCTATGGTTTTATAGGCCTCGGACTTATCGGCGGATCGATTGCCAGGGCAATAAAGGAAAATGAGCCGTCTTCAAAGATAATCGCCTACACTCCTCACAAAGAGACCGTAGATACCGCGCATGCCGAAGGGATAATCGACACTCCCCTCTATGAGATCGGCGCAGATTTCAGCGATTGCGATTATATCTTTTTGTGCGCTCCCGTTGAGTGCAACAATGATAATATCCAAAAGCTCCTTCCTTTTTTGAATAAAAAAACAACGCTCACGGATATCGGAAGCGTCAAAAACGGAATACATGAGAAGATAAAAGAACTCGGACTTGAAGATCAATTTATCGGCGGCCATCCAATGGCAGGTACCGAAAGGATCGGTTTTAACAACTCCAAGTCCTCTCTTTTGCAAAATGCGTACTACATCCTGACAAAGACAAACATCACGGATGAAGACAGGTTAAAAAGATACTATGACCTGGTAAAGACGATCGGTGCGATCCCGCTTGTTGTTGAATATAAGCAGCACGACTATATCACTGCGGCGATAAGCCACGTTCCGCACGTGATCTCCGCTTCGCTCGTTAACCTTGTAAAAGACAACGATTCTGAAGATGAACTTATGAAAACAATCGCAGCGGGCGGTTTCAAGGACATAACAAGAATATCATCATCTTCTCCCGTTATGTGGCAACAGATCTGTACGACCAATTCGGCAAATATCTCAGATCTTTTGTCAAAATACATCGATTCCTTATATGACATCAAACTTGCAATCGATGAAAAAGACAATGAGAAACTCTTTGAATTTTTCTCAAAAGCGAGAGAATACAGAGAGTCATTTATCACGACATCAAGCGGCCCCATTCAGAAAGTTTACGAGATAACGGTTGAGATTGACGACCATCCGGGCAGACTTGCCAAAGTTGCGACTCTTTTGTCCGACAATGAAATTAATATTAAAAACATCGGTATCGTGCACAACAGGGAATACGAGCGCGGTACATTACGGATCGAACTTCACGACAAGGAAGGTCTCGACAAAGCAAACAGCGTACTTAAAAGTAACGGTTATAACATCTATCTGTAAAAAACAAGGAGACTCACATGACTACACTAGAAAAAGCCAGAGGTCCATTAAGAGGGGAAGTTACAGTTCCAGGCGATAAATCAATATCTCACAGAAGCATTATGTTCGGCGCACTTGCCGAGGGTGATACCACCATCACGGGTTTTCTTGAAAGTGCCGATTGTCTTTCAACCATTGACTGCTTCAGAAAGCTCGGAATAACAATAGACCGCGAAGAAGACGAATATAAAAATGTCAAAAAGATAACCGTTCACGGAAAGGGATTAAACGGTCTCTCCGCTCCCATCGAGACTCTTTATACCGGAAACAGCGGAACAACGACTCGTCTCATGTCCGGAATTCTTGCAGCGCAACCTTTCGACACCTCGATCACAGGCGACTCTTCAATAGAACAGCGTCCTATGAAAAGAGTTATCGATCCTCTTACACTTATGGGGGCATCTATAACATCCGCGCGCGGAAACGGCTGTGCTCCGCTTAATATCGAAGGCGGCAAGACACTAAAAGGAATTGATTATACAAGCCCCGTCGCCTCCGCACAGGTTAAGTCCGCGATCATACTCGCAGGGCTCTACGCCGAAGGCGATACTATCGTTCACGAACCTGCTCTTTCAAGAAACCACACAGAGATAATGCTCTCCGCTTTTGGTGCCGACATTCACAACGAGACTGCAAATGACGGAACAGCCTCTGCCATCCTTCATCCCGGAAGGGCGCTTCACGGAATCGACATCAATGTACCGGGCGACATATCTTCTGCCGCCTACTTTATCGCAGCAGCTCTTATCGTTCCCGGATCCGAGCTTCTTATCAAAAACGTCGGTGTCAACAAGACACGCGCGGGAATCATAAATGTTTTGAAAAAAATGGGGGCAGACATCACTCTCCTTAACGAAGACAATTCTCAGGAATCAAGAGCCGACATCCTCGTAAGATACAGTAAGCTCTGCGGAAACGAAAACGGTAAATTCATTATCGGCGGAAAAGACATACCGACTATGATAGATGAACTTCCCGTAGTTGCGGTTCTTGCCGCAACTGCCGACTGTGAGACAATTATCCGCGACGCCGCAGAACTCAAAGTAAAAGAATCAAACCGTATCGCCTCTGTTGTCGAGAACCTCACCGCAATGGGTTGCGATGCGGAAGCTACAGACGACGGTATGATAATCCGTGGCGGAAAACCGCTATTTGGTGCAAGCATCAACTGTCACGCCGACCACAGACTTGCAATGAGCTTTGCGATTGCATCGCTCGCCGCTGAAGGCCCAACCGTCATACAGGATTCGGAGTGCGTATCAATCTCCTATCCTACATTCTTTGAAGATCTGAAGAACCTGACAAGATAATATAAAAATCAAAGGTGCTGTGAAATATCAAAAATCGTTTTCACAGCACCTTCATTTTTTATCAGCTTGCAGCTTTAAATCTTAAATCCACACAGTTCTCTATAGTTCCCATTACTCCCGAATAGTCATCTTTTAAAAGCTCATATCCGGTTTCAGTTTTAATATCTTTTATTTCATACTCCGATCCATAAGGAACTCCTTCAAAGAAATCTGCAATATTTTCCGCAACAGCCTTTCCATCGACATATACATTAAACTTCGCTATCTTACTTGTATTTTTTAAGACCTCATCGTTTAGCTCACCATTCACATCAAGAACCGGATAAAAATAGCGATATACTTTCGCACCCTTTTCATCGACCGAAACTCCTTTTGAAGAAGATACATATACATAGCCGCTGCTATAAGCTCCTTTGGAATTATCACATCCCCAAAGTTCTCCGCTGACAATATCACCTTTGCTAAAATTCACATTTCTGCCAAGAGAATGATACTCTTTCTTACTCTTACCTTCAGCCAGAAATTTATCAACTTCAGAAGTAATTTCTTTTATTCTCTTGCCCGATGCGTCTATAACCCAATCTTCACAGGTAACCTTACAATTACCTTCTCTGGTCATAAAACGTGCGGTTGCCACACCTCTTGAATCAGACATTTTACCTGCAATTTCTTTCGTACTGTCGTACTGATAAAGAGGATTGACATTCTTTAATGCAATCTTATATTCCGATCCGTAAGGTATGGCACCGCAAAAATCATAAGCACCCTCATCTACAAGTTCTCCGTCTACATACAGATCAAAAAAAGCTATATCAGCATTATTTGTGGCATTCTCGCCATCTAAAGCATAATTCACATCAAGAATCGGATAAAAATATCTAAAAAGCACCGCTCCGTCTTCATTTACGGTAACATCCTTTGATGCACCGACATACATATATTTGTCGGAATATGCTTTATAATCCTTGTCTTCTCCCCATTTCGACGCGCTCACTACCGTTCCCTTTTTAACCTGAACAGTCCTTTTCTGGACAGTATATTCCTTTGAGCTTCCGCCTTCATCAAGAAACCGATCGACTTCATCAGTTATCTCTCGTATCATATTTCCATTCTTATCAACTATCCAGTCCTGACATGTAACATCGAGATTGGTTGACCAATTGGCTGTATAGCAGAGATTTCCAAGCACTCCGTTTCCGACTGCAATATCTATCTGCGGTTTGGTTCCGTTCGAACCTGTCCATCCCGTAAATCTATACCCTGAACGTTTAGGTATGCCCAAATCTATTTTTCCCGCGTTTACCGTGTATATTTTTGTCATAGGTGCCGATCCGTCACCAAGATCAAGTGTAATCTTGTAAGGCCTTAGCACAATAAACGCAGCTCCGATAATAATGGTTATTCCTATCAGGCACATTAATCCAATAAACAATCCCCGCCCAAGCTTTTTATTCTTATAAGCCATTTTCTTTCTCTTCATTATTATTCTCTTTCTCATCCATAGTTATAGTCTGTTGTTCCTTTTGCTCGATCACTGTCTGCACAAGTGAGCTGTCACCGCCTTCGGCGCCTGCAGGAACAAAGGTCCTATATAATGCAAAAGCTACCAAAACAAGTAGTGCCGATGAAAATACTGTTATAAAGAAAATCTCCATTTTTGAAATCGCATCAAAACTGTTGCCCGAATCTGTTTTCTCATCTTTCGATATGTAATTACTCTTCCATGCCGCCTTAAACGCAAATCCCGCAAATATCAGAAATGAAGGCATTGACACAGAAGTAAAAGGATAAAATAAACTCTGCACTATAAAAAGAAGAGTTATCATGATATATCCCTTCTCTTCTTCTGTTGTCTCATGATTCTTCCAGGCTTTATAAAGTATATTCAAGATAAACACAGAGAATATGATCAGCACCGCACTTCCGACAATTCCATATACTTCAAGCACATGCCACAATTCACCGTATGAACTGCTGACAGAATCCCATAAAGCCCCGGAAAATCCCGTTAAAACCTCTCCTCCGAATCCTCCCAAAAGACTATCCGCCTTACTTCCAAAAACAAAGCATAGACCGAGAAGAACAATCAGTATAAGAACAGCTTGCTTAAATATTGCAGAAAATTTCACCATAACAATGCAATCTTCCTTATGATCTTTTGGAATACGATCCCAATATCCGGCAATAAAAAAGCAGGCTATCGCAATAAACATATCTATGCAAATACTATATTTAAGATTAAACGATCTATTGATCCCGATTGTTCCAAAACGCGCAAGTATCGGAACATTGGATGCACAAAAGGCAAATACAAACAAAAGGATCAGATTCTTCTTAACAAAGTTCACTGTCGCTCTTCTTACAAACTGAAGACACATCAAAAAAATAAGCAGCATCATAAATGCCACCGTATCTCCGTACAGAAAAAGGACAATCAATCCGACCGCTTCCAGCACAAGATATAAGATCTGCTTCTTCTTATTTTCTTCGATGATATATAAAAAGGCACAAACAGCACTGCTAAGTAAAAAAGAAGGCACAAGCCTGTAACTTTCATCAAGATATTCTTCAAAACCAAGAAACGTCGCTTTCGCTGTAAAGATATATATAAATATACTCAGATATACAATGATGTATGATGAAACAAATATATTCATATAATATTTTTTGCTACGTTCAATAAAGCCTACACAAAACGGCAAAAGAAACATCCCGACATAAAAATATGTATGCGAAACCTCAGCACTCAGCGCTATTGTCTGTATACAAAAACATGCCAGCACACTTACAAAAATTCCAAGTATAAAAAGCTCTTTCTTTCCCAAACAGATCTTTTTCCGAAGCAAACTTCTTATACAACGCACGGTCATAATAAGAACAACAATGCCAAAAAGAATATCTTTCATGGATATCCCCATAACTCCGACACTGTCATAAACATATAACGGGAACAAAAAAAGAAGGACTCTTACCAGATAATCAACAAGATAATCGGAGCCTTTGTCAGGCTCCGGATTAATATATTCATATATCCTGTTTTTTAAATCCTCAAAAGAATCTTTCCCTCCGCTTATATGATTCAAACAATAATCTACTTTCTTCTCATCTCGTTTCATAGCAAAATATACAGAACTACAACGTATAACTATCCTTTACTTTATTTTTCCAGAAGTATTTCTTCTGATACTATTCATCACTATAAATACAATGACCGCTACGATCATTACCGCTATGACAGTTCTCCATATCCTTCCGCTTCTTATAGCTTTCATCTGCACAATATAGGATTCTATCCAAGATTTATCCATTTGTGCAGTCTTCTCAAGTTCCTTTGCAGCGTCCTCATTTTCAAGTTTTCCAAAGGCAGAAGCATCAGTTTTCTTTATATACAGATTGCTTCCCTGATATAAAACATGCAACCATTCCGAATCTTCGTCAGCAACAAGTATTATTTCGCCCGCTTTAATATCTACTCTTCCCGAAGATACATCCATTGAATCGTATGCAACTATGTCTTCCGTTACCGTCTGTAAACTCCCGGTTACCTGCTCGGAAGCTGATATATTGAGGCAATAACAACACAAAGCACCAAAGAACAGCAACAATCCGACTATAATTCTGATTCTCTCAATTCTTTTTACATATGATATCATTTATTCAACTCCCCAATTTTTATATCTCAAATTGATTCCCACCGGCTCTTCTCATGTATTCCATACTCTTTACATGGAACTGCACATCCTGCAAAATACGCCTGTTTGCAGCAAGTGTATCAGCCATAACACCTATTACAAAAATCAAAAAGCCGATTATTATGAGCGTGCATCCAAGTATAAGAGACTGAACATGTCCGCCGCTTGTTCCGTGAGCCATGAACCAAAGGAATCTTACACCTATAGCCATTCCTACTGTCAAAAACGGCAGGCACAACAATGAAAACGCCTTAAGAGGTTTATATAAGACATATGCTCTGAGTATGGTTATCATTGATTTTTTTACATATCCCCAAATGCTCTTAAACAATCTTGACGGTCTAAGTTCGGCATTTGTTCTGATCGGAACACTCGTCATGGGGATTTTTTCTCTTCCGGCCTGAACAATGGTCTCCAAGGTATATGTATAATCATTTACTACATTGAGCTTCATTGCAGCTTCTCTTGAAAAAGCTCTGAAACCGCTCGGTGCGTCGGGAATTGTGGTACTCGATGCCTTTCTTACTATCCAGCTTCCAAAATGCTGAAGCTTTTTCTTCACAAAAGAAAAATGCTCGGTATCATCAATAGGTCTTGCTCCGATAACGATATCCGCTTCACCGTCAAGTATCGGGCGTACAATCTTCTCGATATCCTCTCCTTTGTACTGATCGTCTGCATCAGTATTTACAATAATATCCGCGCCACTTCTAAGGCATCCGTCCAGTCCCGCAATAAAGCCTTTAGCAAGCCCCTGATTCTGTTTAAAGCTTACTATGTTCTGGACACCCCATTTTCTGGCAACATCTACTGTATTATCTTTACTTCCGTCATTGATGATAAGATACTCAATCTCATCAATTCCATCTATGTGTTTTGGCAGGTCGTTAAGCGCAACTTCAAGCGTTTCTGCCTCGTTGTAACATGGTATCTGAATAATAAGCTTCATTAATTTTCTCTCCCAACTTTGTTGTAATATAGCTCAAAATGTCCCGATTCCCATGAACTGTCATATTTTTTAGAAAGCTCTGCATTCAGATCACTTTCATAATCAACCAAAACAAGATCATCGTCCTTAAGTTTCGACAACTCTCCACGTATACCTGCATAGATCACTCCGATATGTTCATCACGAAGCCTAAACTGAACCGTGTCAATATACTCAAGTCCGCCTTCATATATTAAAATTACTTCCCCACTATGTCCTTCTTTACGTAAACCCGCAATTTCATCAGCCACCTGTATGTCGCCATATATATATGATTGTCCGATATAAATGAAATGATCGCACGCATTATAAGACAGTCCAATAAGAAACAGATGAATAATACATAAAACATAAAAATTTCCACTCTTTTGATAAAACAATGCAATCCCCATCATCACAAACATGACAAGTAATGCAAAAACGGTACTGATTATAATCGTCCGTGCAGGTCTGACATTTTTTTCATCCATAAAATAGCTCATGCCTACCATAAGCATCCCATGCGGATCTCTCATCCCAACTTTATTTCTCAAAACCACCATACAGGAAATTGCAGCAGAACTTATCATCACTGATACAAGACTTGCAATTATCCTTATATTTACGCGGCAATGCAAAACTTCATTCATCCCTATCACTGTCAGAAGCGGTACAACATAATCAATATATCTGCCGTTAAGAAAAAGATCGTACCGTTCCTCTACAACATCAGCACTGTGAATAAGATAAATACACATCACCACAAACTGGAAAAGAGATGCCAGCAAAACAAATAATGCCTTCACATCCTTGCGTATTACGCGTTTAACAAGGGCATAGATACCAATATAACCCATTCCAAAGCTTGCACATCCAAGATATAATACCTTGCCTGACATGGCTGCAAAAAATCTGCCTATCCCGGCAACGGTAAAAAGTTCGGCAAATTTGGACATCTGTCCGGAATAATCATTTATTGCCGTAACATTCTTGGCACCACCGGAGTACAAAACTCCAATCATGTATTTTTTTAGAAAAAGACAAAGGATAAAACCACAAATAATAAGTGACACAGACATGCCTGCAATTAAAAAACACTTGCCGGATCCATGTCTTTTTTGCCTCAAAACACAATCAAACAAAATAGTGCAAATAACCGCAATCGGAATCCCCACTGTCCTCATATGCACGGAATATACATATATAGCAGCTATCGCCACTAAAATTCCCGCATAAACAGAAGGATTATCCAAATAAAACATCATGAGAAAAACTACAAGCGTATACATAAAGAACAGCAACGCTTCGGACATAGTCATCTGTACATAAAACACCCACGAAGGATATAAGACCGCAATTCCGCTCAGAATCGCCCCGGTCAGTCTGTCGGTATTTTCAAATAACCTATCCGCTATTTTAGTAAAGATAAAAAAAGATGAAACCTGCAACAGTAAATTAACAACTACTGCTGCCCTATATGCAAGCACGGAATCAGAAAAAATCTTCATTACAGGCATAAGTATCAAAGAATAGCCAAATGAATAAAATGATCCGATTGATGTGATCTCACTGAAATCATATCCCAAAACCTTTGCCGCACCGGCCCAATAGCCGAATTCATCAGGGAACAATGAAAAGCTGTATATTCCCTGAATACCATACATGCACAAACACACAAGAGAAACCAAAGTTACCGCAACTACCGCTATGTAGCTAAAGCTGCTTTCTTTTATATTCATGCACCCCTCACTATAAAATAGGGAATGACTGTATCTGTCATTCCCCCTCCAATATAAAATTGTATATTCCTCAAAGTCATAAAGATTACTTTACTATGAGGCCATATCCGGCCAATCCTCCGGTAATATCAACCGTAGCCATTCCCTTTTCAACACTTACGGGAATGAGTTCGATTGCTCCACCGGAAACTACTTTAGCAACATAATAATTAAGCTTAGGATTATAATTCTTTATTCCAATTGTTGCAGGAACAGAAACTTCTGCAGGAAGCTTTGTATACTTTCCCTCTGCAACCTTACCAAGGTCAACATTGATTCCGCCGACCAGTTTACCTCCAACAATTGATGCAGCTGCATCAAAGCTTGCATAAACTGCAGGGCTTTTCTTACGTTCTACCGAATAAGCTCTTACAAGAGGTGATTCATTACCTGAAAGACCTGCTTTCTGCTTAATCTGAGCTGCCGTTCCTCTTACTGCAATACCTGTAACCGCAGGCGATGCAGTAATCTCAAAAATACCAGGAAGTTCGTTCTGTACTACTGAATCATTAACAGAGACTTCGCTGGTTGTCTTAACAGAGGCTGCTTCGTGTCTTGTCACCGATGAATCAGAACTTGTTGAGTCAGCTGAGTCAGTCGCTCCTACAGTAAGAGGCATAGCAAGCATTGAAGTTGCTATTGTTACTGCAAGAATTCTCTTAAATGTTTTAATACTCATAACAAATGCTCTCCCTTATTATTTTTTTACGAAAAAACAGAATCTTCTGCTTTTCGCATGTGTCTTATAATAGCACAATTTTATCCTTTGTAAACTTCTATTCGTATTTTTCGAATTTTTTTCACAATTAAAGCTACTTTAAATATTTTCTAATATTTTATCCTTAATATTGCTATTATCTATAAAAATAGCGTGTATTCCTTGAATTGTCGCTATTCCGGCAACAGAAAAAATCATTCCCAGAATAAAATTTGTCACAATATGGTGAATAAAAGCCGTAATAATAAAAGTTAAAAAAATGCTAGTCGAAATTCCGAGCACACTCTTTGGCGCTACCCTTATATTGATTATTTTTCTCACATAAATAAATTGCACCAGATTCACTGACATCTCGGAGAAAGACGACGCTATGGCTGCCCCTATCGCCCCAAACTTTGGTATAAGCAATATATTCAATATAACATTCAAAATACATGCGATTGCATATGCAGGTATACGCTCTTTTTCTTTTCCTATGCATATCATCAGCTGATAGCACAACAAATTTCCAAAGCTCTGAAAAAAAGCAATCGGTATAAGGAACAATAAAATATATTCCGTCCCCTTAAAAGACTCTCCCCACAGAAAAACTATCATCTCTCCGGCGTAATAAATGCACAGGATTATCATCGGAAAGACAATCGCCGAAATATACTCAATTCCCGCCGTGATCAGCTTACAGAACTTATCATAATTCTCTTTGTAAAGAACATTCATTTTGGGAAAAAACACATTCGAGACCGCCGTTGAAACAGTAACAATCATGAAGATAACCCTGTGTGCCGTAGAATACAATCCTACAGCGGTATCTCCTTTCATCACTCCAAGCATTGATATATCCAGTTTGCTGTAGAACAGCGATAACCATGTACTGACCGCAAGCATAAGTAAGGGCATATAATGCTTACGCAATCCCACAACCACAATCCTGATCTTTATCTGCTTCATCAGATTCCATAAATTGCATATATAATTAAGCACGCCGACCAATGCAATCCACATGGCATAGATAACATAATCTTTCTCACTTTTTACAGTCAAAAAGATCATTATAAGGACCAATGTTTTTACTATCACGCCTCGTTTAACTATATATTTGTAATCTTCAATTCCCTGATAAAACCAATCAACATTAAAAAAATTAAAAAGAATCTGAAGCCCAAATACAAGATAAATCGGATTGATCGCATTACCTCTAAAAATATTTATAATGCCATAACATAAAAGTGCGAATAAAGTCAGAAAGAAATTTATGGAAAAAAGCTCATTAAAAACTTTTTCCACTTCCCCCTTCTTTGAATCGCCTTTATTTATCTTTGATATTTCACGGATGCCATATATATCCATTCCGCTTGACGCAATCATTATAAAATATGACGCATAGTTTTGCGCATAAGTCACGGTTCCGACTCTTGTCGCCATAAGTACCCTTCCCGCATAGACGCTTGCAGCTATGGGAAAAAGAATGTTGACCAGAGTATAAAGGACATTCAGTATAGAATTTTTTTTAATCGTACTCATTTATTTATCCGCTCCAAGACTGATTTTTTTGTTTCGGCATCAGAAAAATAAATCACTTCGTCATCACAGATAACATAATAAAGATCGGTCTTTTTAATGCCATCCGTATCACGAGATATCAATACCGATTTTTTTTCACCGTTATAATCCTCATAATCTTTCACCGCTATCCTGGGATAAGATAACTGGAGCGCATATTTTTGAATATCATCATTGCAATAGATATTAAAATCATCAAGAAAAGCCGTATTAAGCGTTCTTAATCCGTCAACGCTGTTATATACGCTTTCTCCCCACATCTTTGCGCCGTTTTGGATCTGATAAGTATAATTATAAAAAGTCGCAACAAGCAAAAATATCATTGACAATGCTTTGATCTTGCCTGGTTTTCTGCATAGCAACCAAAAGAAAAAGAATACAGACAGACTGACTATGCTCACAATTGAAAGATCGTTTTGGGTAAGCATAGATTTAAAGTTTCCCTTATATTTTGATGCAAAAGTCGCCCATAAATCCTGATTGGGTAACGCACCTATATTGCTGATAACAAACAGGCATAATACTATATAAAAAAAAGATAGTAACGCCATATATTTCATATTGATATCACGCGTTAATGCAATTCCCCAAAAGGCTATAGGCATGGCAAATGTAGAAATATACCTCAAATAAAAGAACCCCTTTGAAAACTCCCCCGACGCCATTGCATTCCTTGCATCTTCGTTCCAATAAAGCCCCGAAGCTCCCAACATTCCCATAAATAATATCAAAAGAAAAATAAGACTATAAAATTCTGATTTTCTGTCATCTCTTTTTATTTTGTCAAACAAGAAAAACAGGATTGAAACAAGCCCTACCGCAAATAATATATTTGAAAACTGAATTATGGTGAACAATTCACCTGCACATAAGAAAACAAAAGATCTGATATACTCAATGGCACTTCCCGACTCCGCACCGCTAAGCAACTGGTTTTTCAAACCCGCGGAAGAATTGGCAAGATCGGTAGTTCCCCAGACAACCGTCTGGACATAAGAAACTGTTTTTTTAACCAGATATGTTCCGATCACCATACCTGCCAAATAAGTCTTGGGGCACACCGGCCATCTTTTTTCCATGATTCTGTAGATAATAACAACAATAGACAACGCGATCCATATAATAACAGATCTTGTATGCATAAACTGTAAAAAAATCACCACGAGATCAAGACAAATAGTTTTTTCCATTCTGTGTTCATCACTTTTTATCAGCAATGACAATATCAGAATAATTCCCCATATAAACAAAGGCATAACCGAATCGTTTTCCAATCTGCATGACGAGCAGAATGTCAGATAAGACATTATTATTCCTGATATCGCACAGAAATTCCGGTCTTTATATTCAAAGAGATCGTACGCTATATAATATACCGCTACCGCCACAAGAGACTGAAATGCGGCAACTGTCGCCCACATGATCTGAAACATCAAAAAAGGTGTGCCGCCGAATATCTTTATGATAGGAGTCATAAATAAAGCTGAAAAACCAAATCCATAATATGATGTATGCTTGATTACTCCACTCCAGTCATATCCCGCCAAGTAAGAGGGTACAGCCAAAAAACCAAGATCATCGTGTCCTCCGGTACTCGCCTTTATTCCCAAATTGATGATGATCCTTGGAATAAAACACACAAAAAAGCATATCAAAGCATAATAAGTATCTTTTCTTTTTCCCAAAGCCGTCATATCTTCCTTTTCAATTTTGTTCTGTCACATATTTTTTGACCAGTTTCTCATTCTGATCTTTATATGGCGAAAAGAAGCTTTTAATCCATCCTCTTTATATATTGAATCAGTCTCAAGTAAAATCTTGTAAACCAAACTTATTTTGTGACCAAACCTCTTATTTACTTTACGTACTTTTTGATTGATCTCCTTTTCACCTTCAGACAGCCATGTCGAATCATAGTGATGAATCGCCCTTGTATTCTCGGTATACTCTTCATCTCCCGTAAGATAATCAATGGGGCAAAAAAATTCTTTGGGATATATGCTTATATCCTGAATTTTAAAAACAGTATCCATATTCTTGTACTCATTTGGATTTTTGACAAGCACTTTGGTCACATGATCCACGACGGTTTTTTTATTAAAAGTTCCGTCTTCATATACAAAATGCATTGTGTCATAATATCCCAAAACTTCTTTGTACAGATTCATTCCCGGTAGTGCACACATCCCCAACCCTGTTGCGATTATAAGTTTATCCTTATGCTCTCTCGCAAAAAAAGGGCCTTCTTCCACCAAGTCATCGATAGGTTTTATCAGTTCTACATCGGTATCAAAATATAATCCACCGTATTTGTATAAAACAAAAAACCTTGCATAGTCACTGACAAATGCCCAAAAAGAGTTTTGATACGCCTCTTTTACATAGTTGTTGATGTTTATATCAAAGTTATCTTCATTCCACTCTTTTATTTCATAATCCGGACAATATTTTTTCCATGACTCTATGCATCTAAGGACACTTTCAGGTTTTTCATTCCCGCCAAACCAGCAATAATGTATAATCTTTGGAATCATAGTTTTTTTCACCTCAACGACATTTTATATACAAGTTTTAATGGCCTTTTACCAAACATACTAAGTGCGCAAAGAATCTTTTCTTTCTTTACTGCGGACTTATCTTTGATAACTTTCCTTCTGTATTTTTTTATATAGTTCCAGCAATATTCTTCATCTTCTCTGTACTTCGACGAATCATCTATATGAGTAACTATATAAAAGCAGGCCCATACAAGTCTGGAAATCGCAGCATCAAAAAGAAGACGCCCGTTTCGTTCAACATGATCGGTCACCTGCTCTCCGTGCTTTATATAATCCATCATCTGATGCGAATATTTTTTCTTGGTAATGCTTCCTGCTCTTTTCAGATAGTAATATAAACGGGCATCTGTGTATGTAACCGCAGTTGCTTCGGTAAAAAATCTATAGACGGTATAATAGTCTTCAAAAAGTTCCCGTTCCGGAAAGCAGTGACTTTTAGCAATCTTTCGCTTGTATAATTTAGCACATGAAGAAAGTGAAAAAAGCTTCTGATATAACATACCTTCTATCGCTTCTTTGGAAGAAATATCTATAGCTGAATCTTCAACATTTTTTACCGACATCAGCTTCGAATATTCATCCTCGGAAACGACTTGCATTCCGCATACAGAGATATCGGCATCGTGCTCCGTAAGATTTTTTGCAAGTATCTCAAAATAGCAAGGATGTATATAATCATCACCGTCAATAAAGGCAATCGCATCTCCTTTTGCAATTTTTGTCCCGGTATTTCTGGCCTTTGAGAGACCTCCGTTTTCTTGATGAACAACTACGATCCTATCGTCTTTACCGGCATAAAACTCGCATATTTCACCGCTTCTATCCGTCGATCCGTCGTCTACAAGTATTATCTCCAACTCCCTGTAAGTCTGACCTATAATTGTTTCAATTGCTTTTCCAATATATTTTTCAATGTTATAAACAGGTACGATCACGCTAATAAGCAATTTTACTCTGCTCTCTTTCGTTTTTATTTATATATTCCGGCAATAACCTGCACATTTCATTAGAATCTCCCATAGTGACAAAACCATGCATTGCATCTTCCCTGAATAATTCTCTGTTTGCACTGCTGTTCCCAAGGATCATTTTCTTTTTCATTGCCTCATAAATATAGGCTTTTCCCGGAATTGTTCTGTCAGCTTTAGCTATGCTGCCGTTAAAATGTCCTGCCAGGCAAAGATCCGCGCTTGCAATCCTTTCCGCAAGTTCCTCCTGCGAAAGCCAATCCGTATAACGCACATTGGATTGAATCGGCTTTTGCAAAGATTGGGGAATAGGGCCTATGATATCAAAGAAAATATCATCTCTACCCTTAAGCTTTCTTATGGTCTCCAATACAACATCTACCCCCTGAAGAGGTAAGATACTGCCAAAATACAAGACCACGAACTTATCTTTCAGCTCATCAGACTTTACCTGCGTTCGCGGGTAATAAATCTTTTCATCCGCCTCAAGATAGATTGTCTCAATCTTTTCCGAAACCGCTCCAAGCTCTTTAATAAAAAAATCGGCTTGCGCCTTGGTATCTGTGATCACATAATCGGAAAATCTCAAAGTGATCTCGTCAAAAAATTTACAGATTTTTGCGATCACTCCGCCATCTCTGAATTTCTGCCTGTCACATATCATGGTGTCATAGACAGAAATAAAAAAATCAATAATAATTTTTTTTTCGTGGAAAAAACTTTTGAATACAGGTAGAACTAATTGGGGTGCAAACCCGATAAATACAATATTGCAATCATAAATCTTGCCTTTATGAAAAAGACCTTTTACTTTTTCATAAACAATATTGCCGTAGATATCCAACAGACGCAATGGATAACTGTGCTTTGTGGAATAGATAAACTCCACAGATTCTGCATTTTTTTCTAATAATTTCTTTTCTTGGGAATTACGAATATAATCAATGTTTCTTGTAGTAATAAATAAAACTCGTTTCCCTTTTACCAAGTCATTCAACATAGCAAGTCCTAAAAGTCTTAAAATTATACTGCATAAAACGTTAAAACATATTCAAAACAAGATGATTTCAAAAACAATCGTTATCCATTGTACTGCAAAAGTTTTTGGTTATCAATCTAATATTTTTATTTACAAATTTTTATTGCACTACGCAAATAACCGCGTAGTGCTTATTATTTCAAGCACCGCGCGGTTATTTATTTTTTTTTATATCATTTTGCAATATCTGCATCAAATCTGCTGTGTGACGTGTATACCCTCGTATATCCATAATCTTCCAGCAGCTTTTTCACAAGATCATCCGAATGAATATCGCCATCGTGGAAATAAACAATATCATTCGTTTCGTCCAAATGTGTCAAAAGAATCGACACCATTGCACCACGCATACATTTCATATGCAAGACGCTCTTTACATCATCTCTTACAGGCCTGTCAAAGCTCTGCAAGCTCTCATGTTTTGCATAGCGGATACTGCCCTGCCACTCGTTATCCATGTTAGTGCTGTCTTTGCCGACTCCTGGGAGTTCTTCCCTTTTTATCTCATGCGGCAAAGGTCCGTTTCCATGCCTTGTCACATAAGGCCTTGTGACATAGATAAATTCATTGAGAAGCATCTCTCTCTTTTCAAGAAACTGCGCAATATTGTGAAGCCCTGTCTTGGACGGCGTAAGGTGAGGTGCATAAATCGTATAATCCTCATCAAGAAGAAGTCCCTGCCCCGTTTCAAATATTATCTGCTCATATCCCGAAAGCCATTCCTTACTTGCATCAACAAGTTTGATGGACCTCATACCCTCTTTCAGATATTTCACATAGGTAAAAAGAACTCCGTCATCCGTGAGCATATCGTAATAATCGGCATGTTCACCCGGATTATTCTTCTTGAACTTGGCTTTGAGCGCTTCTATATCCCTTTGTCCATATTCAATGCGGAATTTTTTGAGTCTTCGAAAAAGTTCTCCCGGATTAAGGTCTCTTACTTCCTCAAGAGTCAGAGAAAAACCTTCCGCCTGCCTCATCTTACATTCATTAATCCCCATGCCGCAACTTCCGTGGCGCATTGCTCCGCGCGCTGACTCAATGAACATATTTCTAAGCACATCATCAATAACCGTAATATGCGTAGTTTTCTCGGCATAAATTTCCGGTATGATGCCATATATATGTTCAAAGCTGTTCACTTCTTCCGTAAGCTGATACAGATCGACCATAAATGTGTCCGCAAGCAATGTTGCCGCTCCAAACTCTGCTCCCGATCCTATCTGATGATGTATAAACCGCTTACCATCTATACTCTCCACAGTATGTCCGGCCTGCCCCCCGCCGTTATGTTTAACAATAAGAGTGTTTTTTGCCTTTTTTGAAAGGCTCGCACAGACAAGACCTTTTCCCTCATCGCCAAAATTTTTTCCAATAACGGCAACCGTTCTCATAACTTCAAATCACTTCCATAACCCATTTCTTCTCTCCCCTATATCTTTTTACAACTTTTTAAATCTATGACCGCCAAATCCCCTCTCGATGACGGTGTCCCAATATTCAAAATCTTCGTATGCATCTCTTCTTGGCATGGATCGCAAAAACTCTGTCAGCTGCACAGGCTGTCCGTTTCCGCCCATGATTTTTTTTGCAGTCTCTCTTACAAGCTTAAGATCCAAATTCGATCTCTTCACTCCCACTTTCCTCCAGTCGCCAAAAAGCATTCCTTCATGCGTCAGCGGATTTACAAATACGCTAAACGTGCTGATATCACCATGAGAAACTCCCGAATATTCAAGCGCGCAACACATATTTTCCATTCGAGAGATAACCCACGCCAAATGCTCCGGTTCAAACGGCGCAAAAACTTCAGCCGGATAAAAGTAGGGCTTACGCACAAATACCAAAACTTCTTTTCCGCCTTCAAGTGACACTCGCTGTCTCAGTACAGGAAAGCACCTGTCAAGTTTCATATCCGCTTCAGGAAAAACAAGACTGTCGAGTCCCCACAGAAACAGATCTGCCTCTTCGTTATTATCAAATATATAAACAACATTTTTCATAGCTAAATAGCAAGTCATACGCGGATACTCATACTTATCCATATAAGCAATCGTAAGCTCACTGCCATTTTCCATTATATATTCAACTCTGCCCGTCTCTTCCCAGAGCGTATCGCCCGAATAATCATTCTCCTTTTCCATTGCTCTTGCACTGTAATAAGTAACCATTTTCTTACGAAATTCGTTATTACCCTTAAGCTCCGAATCCGACATAAAAGACCTGCTTCCGCAGTATGGACATGTAAATCCCCCCGCGTCGGAAAGCTTAAGCTGTGCACCACAATTTCTGCACTTGTAAGTTATCATTTCACTACTCTTCCCCTTTCACATAGTACTAATCAATCAGTCTTATGCATCAGCGTTATCCCCTCATTTGATATTTCTTAGATTTTTTTATTATCCAAGAAACATTTTTGTAATAAAACATTAACATTTTATCACAAAGTCAAACTAATTTCAATCTCAGTAAATCTGTTTTTAAGTAAAAAAGCGCAGAAAAAAAGAGCCACAATATGTGACTCTTTCCACTGTCTTTTATCCAATATCTATGATTACCACTTCCGGATGATTAAAAAATCTCGGATATGGCATACGCTCTCTTGCTAGTCCTCTGCTGACGATCATCTCCGAACCGTCATCAAGCTCGTACAATCCGTCGACATATGCAGGAAGAAGCCCTTGATTTGGTGCAGCCACGCCTCTTTTCGTAAAAGGAATTCTCCACTGTCCGCCATGAGCATGTCCGCATAGGATAAGATCAAAATCATACTTCTTGTAAGCTTCAACTTTCTCCGGTCTGTGAGATAAAAGAATCCTGTAATTCTCGGAATTGGATTCTTTATCCGCCCCGTCAAGCCTCTCTTCCCACTCTGATTCAGTCATATATGTCGGATCGTCAACTCCGCATATATCAATATCATTTCCGTTTATGCTTATGTTTCTTGCATTTCCTTCAAGCACAGTAACTCCTTTTGATGCAAGAAACTCTTTCATCTCATCTTCTTTTTTGCTCCAGAACTCATGATTCCCTGTAACATAGAAGCATGGATATCTGTCCGCCACACCTTCGATAAATATCCGCGCATTTTTCTGCCCCAATCTATCATCAAATATATCACCCGACAAAAGAATCGCATCAGGCTTTTCTTTGTCGATCATCCTTATAAGCTGCGACTGATCTTTGCCATAATAGCAGGAATGAAGGTCCGTAACCAGAGCAAATCTTACGGGAAAACCAATCTTTCCCTCTCCGCTTATTGTTATATGCTCCGTTACAGGCACTTCATACCATATTGTTGCAGCAATCATTACTATTGCAATGACCGCAAGCAACTTTAAGAGTATTTTCTTATTATTTCTAAAAAAAGCTTTCATAATACTACAAATTCTATTACATCAATAACAAACGCTTACTCATTCCCAAAAAGGTCTCTTGTATAAACCTTATCAACAACGTCCTGAAGTTCGGGCGTTATCCTGTTTGCGATAATAAAGTCGCACTCTCTCTTGAACTCATCAAGGTCACGAACAACCTTTGAATTAAAGAAATTGTCTTCCTTGAGCGCAGGCTCGTAAACAACACACTCGATACCACGAGACTTGATTCTCTTCATAATACCCTGAATCGCCGATTGTCTGAAATTATCGGAACCCGCCTTCATTGTAAGTCTGTAAACACCGACCTTCTTGGGATGAAGAGCCCATACTCTGTCCGCTATGAAATCTTTTCTAGTTCTGTTCGCATCAACGATCGCAGTGATGAGATTGTTCGGAACATCCTCATAGTTTGCGAGAAGCTGCTTGGTATCCTTAGGAAGGCAATATCCGCCGTAACCAAACGAAGGATTGTTGTAGAAATCGCCTATTCTCGGATCGAGGCACACACCGTCGATTATATTTCTGGTGTTAAGTCCCCTGACCTCAGCATATGTATCAAGCTCGTTAAAGAATGAAACTCTGAGTGCAAGATACGTATTTGCAAAAAGCTTAACCGACTCAGCCTCTGTCGTATTCATAAGAAGTGTCGGAATATCTTTTTTAAGTGCTCCCTGCTTAAGAAGCCCCATGAACAGCTCTGCCTTTTCAGCAGCCTCCTCGGAATCGGTATCGAAACCGACAATAATTCTTGAAGGATAGAGATTATCGTAAAGCGCACGTCCCTCTCTCAAGAACTCCGGTGAAAAGAGAATGTGATCCGTTTCATACTCTTCCATTACCGACTCGGTATATCCAACCGGAATCGTTGATTTGATAACGATAAACGCATCCGGATTCTCTTTTCTCACCTTATCTATAACACTCTTTACGGAAGACGTATCAAAATAATTTAATTTCTCATCGTAATTAGTAGGTGTCGAAACAACAACAAACTCGGCATCCCTAACAGCCTGTGCAAGATCACAGGTTGCCGTAAGTCTTAAATTCCCCTTTTTAAGATATTCTTCAATTTCCTTATCAACAATCGGAGAGATTCCTGAATTGATCTTGTCAACTTTCTCAGGAACAATATCCACTGCCACTACATCATTGTACTGCGCAAGAAGAACTGACATCGCAAGCCCAACATATCCTGTCCCAACTACAGCTATCTTCATTATATTCACCTCTGAATTTTTGGTATTTTTATAAACCCATTTTATATGGAGCGCACGCACTCCTGAATCATTTTAATAAAAAACGTCTTGTAAAGCAAATTAAAGGTATAAAAAGCTCCACCCCGCGGACTATACAATCCGCGGGGTGGCTCACACACAATATATTTATCTGCTGTTCCTATTTTTGAAATAGGCGAACAGACTTTGCAAAATTATGAAGAAGCACAGAAGCGCCGCCGTCATAATATTACTCCAGCTTGATAAAAGCTTTCCGTTGGTTGTTACAAGCGTCGAGATTGTTCCGTTTATGAGAACACCAAAGAGCGATCCGATAACGTTGCCGACACCGCCTGTAAGAAGCGTTCCGCCGATGACCGCCGACGCGATCGCATTCATCTCAAATCCGAGTGCCTGCTGAACGGAACCTGACATAGTATTTAGGCAATAGCATATTCCTCCGATGGAACAAAGGAATGAAGAAAGCATGTAGGCTTTCATCTTTGTAGTCTTGACATTAAGTCCCATCATTGTAGCCGACTGCTGGTTTCCGCCAACCGCATACAGGCTTCTTCCAAACTTAGTATATTTAAGTAGGAAAAAAATAAGTGCCACGACCAAAATCGCTATAACTACCGTAGGTCTGATAAAAGGAACTACAGTCTTACCTTTTTTGTTTACATAACCAAGAAACTTCGGAAGATTTATCTTGGCATTTGCCCATTTATAGAACGTAGGATTCATCTGCTGTGTGATAGATATCTGATCCGTGCAGATGACCGCCGTCATACCTCTTGCAAAGAACATGCCTGCCATTGTAATAATAAACGGCTGAATCTTGAGATATCCGATAAGAAATCCCTGAACCGCGCCGAATACAAGTCCTATAACAAGTATGAGTATAATAAGCGGAATACAGGGCCATCCCTTTACGCCCATTCCATATGCGAGGATCATACAATCCATCGCAACAAGCGATCCAACCGAAATATCAATTCCTCCCGTAAGCATTACACAGGTCATTCCGCAAGCAACGCAGATAAGTCCCGCATTTGTAATAAGGAGATTTAAAAATGTCTGTACATGTGTAAATCCCTTAGCCGAATAAACAACACATCCTGCCGCATACATCACAACAAAAAGAACTATGGTGATCAAAAGGAGCAGCGTGTTTCCGCTGAATTTCTTTAAACTCTTCATGCCTGCTGACCTCCTTCCACCTTAAGTGCTTTTCTTTTTGCCTCAGCATTTGCGATCCACTCTTTAAAAGTAGGTGCCTGAACAACTACGATGATAATAACTATGATAGCCTTAACAACAGGCGCCTGATCCGTCGAAACACCCATGGCAAGAAGCGTTGTCGTGATGGCCTGAATTGTATACGCTCCTATCACCGCACCGGCAAGATTAAACTTACCGCCGCCAAGTGAGTTTCCGCCAAGTGCAACCGCAAGGATCGCATCAAGCTCATAGTTAAGTCCGATATTGTTGGAATCGGCTGAATAAATTCGACTGCTTGCGACCATTCCCGCGATTCCCGCGCAGACACCGCAGATCACATAACATAGGAAACATATAAGTGCCGAATTGATACCGGAAATCCTCGCCGCTCTGCTATTGATACCCGCCGACTGAATGTAAAGGCCAAGCGCCGTCTTTTTAAGGAACAGCGTCACAACCGCGATAACCGCTATAGTAACAAAGATGGCTGTCGGAACGGGACATCCCGGTATGAAATTACCGAGGTACTTGTAAGGCTCGTATCTTATATATGTGATCTGATTGTTACACATAAGAAGGCCGATGGCTCTTGCCGCAGTGAAAAGAATAAGTGTAGCGACCATAGGCTGTATCTTTAACTTGGCAACAAGTGCACCGTTCATTGCACCGCACACACCGCCTAAAAATATTCCGAAAAGGATTCCCACTCCCATCGGAACGGCGAGTTCTGTTGTCGAGTTAACGCCGTAGCCTGCAAGCATCATACAGGTTCCGCAAGCAGATAAACTCATAACAGATCCCACAGAAATATCTGTTCCCGCAGATACAGCAACAACAAGCGTCTGCCCCACCGCAAGTATTGCTATCTCGCTACCTCTGTTCAAAATATCTATAAGTCTTCCATACAACACTCCATGTTGAATACCGATACTGAAAAATGCCGGATTCTTTATCAAATTTATAAGTAGAACCAAAAGAAGGCAGAAGAAAGGCAAAAACAACTGCTGCTTCGTTAGTTTCTTTATTTTTTCCATCACTTCTCACCTCCCGCGATCGCACTCATCACACTTTCCTGCGTCATATCGCCGTCGATTTCCCCAACTTTTTCACCATCTCTCATAACGCACATTCTGGTGCAGGTTCGAAGCATCTCCTCTATCTCGGAAGATATGAATACCACACTCATTCCTTCTTGTGCAAATTGCAAAATAAGCTTCTGGAACTCCGTCTTTGTTCCGATATCAATACCTCTTGTAGGCTCATCAAGAATAAGAAAATCAGGATGTGTACACAACCATCTTGCAAGAATAACCTTCTGCTGATTTCCTCCCGAAAGCTGTGAAAGAGGCGTCTCTCTGCTCGCAGTCTTTATCTGGAGCATATCTATAAATTTATCAGCGATCTCAATCTGTTTTGCTCTTGAAACTTTTTTAAACATTCCGTTTCTTGCCTGAAGCGCAAGAATGATATTATCTCTGACAGACAGATCCCCTATACATCCGTCGGCTTTTCTGTCATCGGGAAGATAAGCCATACCCTCCTTGATGGCATCGATAGGTGCTTTTATATTGATCTCTTTTCCCTTTATATACTCTTTACCGGTCTGAGCTTTGTCTGCGCCGTAGATACAGCGCACCATCTCGCTTCGCCCGCTTCCCAAAAGACCTGTAACTCCCACTACTTCGCCTTTGTGAATCTCAAAATCAAACGGCTTTACCGTTCCCTTATGGCTAAGCCCCTCTGCTTTGAGCATTATCTCGGGATTTATCTCGACATTTCCCTCAGGCTTTATCGCCGCAAGATCGTCAAAATCTTTTCCGAGCATGGCAGCTACCAGCTTAACTCTGGGAAGTTCGCTTATTGAATAGTCTCCTACGAAGCTTCCGTTTCTCATAACCGTGATTCTGTCGCACACCGCATAAACCTGTTCAAGGAAATGTGTGACAAATATTATTCCGACTCCTTTTGCCTTAAGATCCCTCATTACGTTAAAAAGCTTTTCAACTTCGTTGTCATCAAGTGAAGATGTGGGCTCATCGAGAATGAGTACCTTACATTCCATATCTACCGCTCTTGCAATAGCTATCATCTGCTGGATCGCAAGCGAATAATTTTCCAGAGCAACCGTCACATCAATAGATATGCCAAGCCCCGTCATTATCTCTTTTGCCCTCTTATTCATGGTACGCCAGTCAACCGTTCCTAATTTGGTCACGGGTTCGCGTCCGATAAAAAGATTTTCCGCAACCGAGAGGTTCGGGCAAAGATTGACCTCCTGATAAACAGTTGCTATTCCTACTTTCTGTGCATCTTCCGTAGAATGGTTAAAGACATTTCCTTCCACGCCCTGCACGTAAACCTCGCCGGCATCACGCTCATACACGCCCGTGAGACATTTTATGATGGTAGACTTTCCTGCGCCGTTTTCGCCCATCAGTGCGTGAATCTCGCCTTTATGAAGTGTAAGCTGTGCGTGATTAAGTGCTATTACACCCGGAAAAGCTTTCACTATGTCACGCATAACAATTAGTTCATTTTGCTCCATAAATAATACCTTTCTCTGTTTAAATGTAATAGGGCAGTTCATATGAACCACCCTATTTTAATTGCTTTTCTAATGAACAAAATCAATATGCTTCATCAACAGTTGCTTTATCAACTACGATAAGGGGTTCTGTAACATCCTTGCCTGAATTGTTCTTGTAAGAAATGTCCTTAAGAACATCCTCTGATACGAACCAGGGCTCTTCCATGAATGTCTGCTTCTCAACAGTCTGTCCGCCCTGAAGAGCCTGTATTATCTTAAGACAATCGGGTCCCTGAAGAGGATTGCACTGGAAGTCAGCGTTGATCTCTTTGTCGAGAACCTTCTGAAGACCTGCTGTACAAGCATCGAAGGAAATAACGATAACATCACCGTCAACACCGTATGAAACACCTGCTGCCTTCATAGCATCTATAGCACCGAATGCTTCGTTATCATTCTGACAGATAACAACATTGAACTTACCTGCATAAGACTTGCAGTAAGACTCCATAACTTTCTGGCCGCCTTCCTGCGTGAAGTCGCCTGTCTGTGAATCAAGAAGCTTCCAGCCTTCCGAATCTACAAACTGATGGAATCCCTTTGTACGTCCGATTTCAGCAGAAGAACCTGTTGTTCCCGTGATCTCAAGAATATTGAGTTCCTTGATGCCCTTAGCTTCTGCATAAGCCTTAAGCCATGCGCCTGCCGCAAGACCTTCGTTTGTAAATTCAGAGCCAACCCATGAAACATATTTATCGGAATCATCGATAGTACGGTCAATTACAATAACAGGAATTCCGGCATCATCGGCCTCTGTAAGAACCGTATCCCATCCTGTAGATACAATGGGATCGATAACGATATAATCAACATCCTGCTCAATAAAGTTACGAACCGCCTCAAGCTGTGCAGCCGAATCGTTATCACAATCTACAAACTGAAGATCGATGCCGTTCTCACTTGAAAGAGCTGCTTTAACCGAATTTGTTGAAGCAGTACGCCAATCTGACTCGTGACCAACCTGTGCAAATCCAACCGTTATTGCTTCTCCGTCTGCTGCCGGTGCTTCTCCCGCGTCTGCAGATGTATCTGCCGGTGCTTCTGTTGCATCTGTAGCATCGGGAGCCGTTGCGTCCGCTCCGCCTGATCCGCCACATCCTACCAGCATCGAAACTGACATTGCCGTAGCCATAATAGTTGCCAACACTTTCTTCTTCATACTTTGTACCCTCCATTTAATATATAAATGTTGAATGAATGTTTCTTATACACATTTTACTTAGGACCCGCATGTATTCATAGAATTTGGAGGCACCTTGCACAATTTTCTAACTTTTGACAATACAAATTCAGGTGCTATACTCTTATAAAAAGTACAAATTTGAAAAGACCTATTTTTAGAAATACTTTTGGTTGAATTTCTTTATATTTGAATAAAATTTTTTGGATTATATTGAAAAAAACTCCGGGAAATTATCTGATAGTTTTGATAAAGACTTATAAATTTACGCAGAATATTTTTTATGATCAAAAGAATACAAATTTTTTTACCCATTTTTTTATTAAAAGGCGAAGAAAAAAATGACAAAACAAGAAAATATTACAAAAAAAATAAAAAAAGATATCTCACAAAGACTTCTTTCAGGTAAAATGGCGCTTCCGACCGAAAAAGAGCTGTGTGAAAAATACTCCTGCAGCCGCCAGACCATAAGAAAGGTGCTGTCAAACCTAAAAGAAGAGAAACTTATCAACTCCCGCCAAGGAAGCGGATATCATCTTACGGGTCTAAATCCGGACTCAGGAAGAAATCATATATGCCTTCTTTTCGCAAGGCCTGACGAATATATTTATCCCTCTCTTATCTACGATATCGAAAAGAACATCTCTTCAGGAAGCGACATTCCTCTTTCCGTCTCCGTTTCCGAGACTCAGTCCGACTTTTTCAGGGAAAGAAACATTCTGAAAGACCTTCTTAAGAATCCTCCGCTGGTTATTTTATCCGAATGCTTTTCGCTTATGGATAATCCAAACCACGATTTATACGAAGCTCTTGAAAAGAAAGGGTGCTCCGTCATCTTCCTCTACGGAACCTACCGAAACATGCCGGATTTCCCCTCCATAGCGGAAGGAGCATACGATGCCGCTTACAATCTTGTTATGCAGCTTCATATAAGCGGACACCGCAGGATCTCAGGCGTTTTCAAAAATACCAATCCTCAGGACTCTTCCATGATATCCGGCTTCATCTCTGCCCTCAGAGACCTTGACCTTGATTTTGGCAAAAAAAGATATGTGATTGAAGATGCTCCCTCTTCCGACATAAGCGCCCTTTGCAAAGAATCAGATGCGATCATATTTGGAAGCGACGAATTTGCCTACCCGCATGTAAAGGCGCTTAGAGACAAGAAGCTCATAAATCTTAAGGAAAAGAAAGTATACAGCTTTGACAACAGTTATCTTTCACAGGTAAATTCTTTTCGCATAAAAAGCTTTTCCCACCGCGGAAAGACGCTTTCCTATACTATCGCCAAAAGAATTCTTTCTACAATAAAAGGACAACCGAAAGTCTCGATTGTCCTTCCCTATCAGCTGTTTTGATTTCTGTATTCTCTCGGGGACATCCCGTACATCTTCCTAAATACAAAGCTGAAATAATGTGAATCCTTATATCCTACCGCGGCGGCAACATCCGCCGTATGCATCCTCTCTTTTGCAAGAAGCTCTCTTGCCTTTTCAAGGCGTTTTGCCGTAAGGAATTTCACGAATGTCGTGTCCATCTCCTTACTAAAAACCGTGCTCAGATAGCTGCTGTTGACAGAAAGCGCCTCCGCAACATCAACCAGCGTGCAGCTCTCATTCATGTAATTCTCATCAATATATGCAATGGCATCGCTGATAAGCTTATTTCCACGCCTGTTAGATGCGCCATCCCTAAGTTCAAGCGCACTCTTAAGCAGCGACGTCATAAACTCCGAAACCTGCTTACTCTTTATCTCGTACCCGTCTTTAAGAGAAAAGAGATTCTCATCAATATCTTTTCCCGTAACTCCGCTTGCTTCAAGGAAACTGCTTGCGGCAAAAAGTGAGTTGAGCACAAAGAAATTCCTGAACACATGACTCTTTAACGCATCACCGAGACTCGACAGATACTCCGAAACAAATTCACCAATCTCACTTTCCGTTCCCGTTGAAAGAAATCCCTTAATGACCGCGCTGTCAACCTTTGAACTGTCTATATTCTCGATCGAACCGTCATTTTGAGCGGATGTATATTTCGCTGTGGTCTCTTCCGTGAGAATATGAGTATCCTGCACAAAGTATCTGCATGCAAAAGCATGGTTGACCTGATTAAAGCACTTAACAAGCGCGCTGAACCTCTCAACTGGCTTACCAGCCGAAACATACCACTCTATCTTGTCATCCTTATCATCGCAGATCTCCGTGATCTTAGAAACGCCTTTTTCCACGTAATCCGCAACAATATCTTTTTCGCCCTTAACAATAACTATGTAAGTGTTCAGCGACCATCTCGAAAGTATATATGCGGGGAACCTAAGGAAATAACTCATAAGTTCCTCGAGTGCCCTGCAATACTGAACGGAGCCTATTTCCTCAAATGGCTTCTCTTTATCTTTTATGGAAAAAAGAATGAGACTGAATGCCGAAGCCGTGATATCAAGCGAAAGTTTCCCCGCTTCTACATAAATATCTTTTACAGGCATGGTGCCCGTAAGGACTTTTTCAAAAAATTCTCTCCTTTGAAGCTGCTCATACTCCTGCGTCTCCATCTGATATTGCATCAGATATCCTTGCTGAGTGCGCTCTTTCTCAATCTTCTCTTTTACACTGTCGAGAACTTCCTTCATTCCCGACTTTGTGATCGGCTTTGAGATATACTGATCGACGCCCTCTTTGATAGCTCTTTTTGCATATTCAAAATCATCGTACCCGCTCATGATGACAATACGCATTGACGGAAATTCTTTTTTCACGATATGACTAAGTGACAGGCCGTCCATAAAAGGCATCTTGATGTCCGTTATAAGAACATCCGGCGCCGTCTTCCTGATAAGCGGAAGCGCCACCTCACCGTCACTTGCTTCTCCGACAAAACTAAATCCATACTCTTTCCACGGAATGTTGTCTCTGAGGCTCTCCCTCACAACACTTTCATCCTCCACAAGAAAAACCTTAAGCATAATAACCCCTTAATAATTTCTGTCTTCGATATACTCATCGACATTTTCTTTTGTAAAAACCTTCTCTTCCATATAATAAGCCTTGTCGACTTCTCTTCCCGCTTCAAGATCGTTTATTATCTGAGCAAGAAGTTCTCCCGAATTTGGATTGCACTCGACATCGACATTTATAACACCTTCTTTTACAAGCTCCAGAGCTTTCCTCGTACCATCAAAAGAGATAAGAACAGGCTCTCCTACGCCCCCCGTCTTGACACCCGCTTCTTTCAAAGCTTCTATCGCACCAAAGGTCATATCATCATTCTGACACACGATCACATCGATATCGTCAAACTCCCCCAAGAGTCTGGCCATCGTCTCCTTGCCTTTGGTCTGCGTAAACTCCCCTGTTGCAGAAGCAAGCATCTTCCAGTTCATGTGTCTTGCCGCAATTGCCCCAAAACCTTGCGCCCGTCCTTCCTTCGCAGACGATCCGCTTGTCCCTTCAATCACAACAATATTGATTTCTTCTTCGCTCTTCCCCCGGCTGTCAAGATACTCTTCAAGCCACTTCCCCGCAGACGCTCCTTCCGCATACATATCTTCCCCAATAAAAGATGTGTACATTGATTCGTCATTTACAGAGATATTTCTATCGAGCAATATCACGGGAATCCCCGCATCTTTTGCTTCGGCGAGGACCACATCCCATCCCTCCTGAATTACAGGGCAGATCACTATATAATCAACCCTCTGGGATATGAAATTTCTCACAGCCTTAAACTGCTTCTCCTGTTTCTGCCTTGCATTGTCAAATATGAGAAAAAAGCCGTTGCCCGTAGATAATGCGGCTTTCACGGATTCAGTGTTTGCACTTCTCCACGTGGACTCACTTCCAAGCTGTGAAAAGCCTACACTGATCAGCGCATCGTTTGCCTTCGTCTCAATCCCGCCGTCTTCGGATGACACATCATATACATAAAAACCTGTAAACGGCCCGCACCCTGTCAGCAAAACCGCGGCAGCCGTCAAAAGAGCCGCGATCTTATTTCTGTTTATCAGCATTCTTATCCTCTTCGTAATTGAACAAAATTGCAGGGATAACCACAGATACCGTGGTCCCTTTTCCAAGTTCCGATTCTATTGAAATTCCGTACCTGTCACCGAAATTCATCTTAATTCTTTCGTTGACATTTGCCATGCCAAATCCCGTGTCGGTATCTTTGGCAGGCTTGGTCAGCTCTTTTCTGATATGACCGAGTGCTTCCTCATCCATTCCGACTCCGTCATCACTTACTTCAAATCTGATAAGTTCATCTTCTATCCTGCCTGTGATCCTGATAAGTCCGGACCCTCTCTTATTCTTAATGCCGTGATACAATGCATTCTCAACAAGCGGCTGAAGCGTCATCTTCAAAATCTTATAATTATTTAAACTGTCATCGATATCTATATAATAACACAGTATATCGTAATATCTTACGCTCTGAATCTCAAGATAACTCCTTATATGCTGCGCTTCTTCGCGTATGGTTATCCATTCTTTGCCGTGACTTAGCGATATCCTAAAGAACTTGGACAAAGAAACAACAATGTCTTCCGCCTCCTGATTTTTCCCATCCTCGATAAGCCAGACGATGGTATCAAGAGTGTTATACAGAAAATGAGGATTTATCTGCTCCTGCAAAAGCCTTGCCTCCGCCATTCGCATTTTCTTTTCATCCTCTCTTATCTGTTCCATCTGTATCTCAAGATGAGCCGCCATATCATCTACGCTCTCGGAAAGAAGAGAAATCTCATCCTCAAGGTCAACAGAGGTTCTTACGGAAAAATTTCCTTCCGCAATTTCCTTTGTTGCGGAGCTGAGCGCATCAATGGGTTTAACAATACTCCTTGCTATTTTGTCCGTAGTAAGCACGGTACATAATATTCCGAGGATAAGGAGAAAGATAAGAAAAACCAGAAGATCTTCCATCTCTTTAATAAGGCCCTTATTGATAACCTCGATGGTCTTGGTCTGATAATAGATATAATACTGAATATTGTCCTGTATAAGCTCTGTCAGCGAATATATATTGGAATCGAGCATCTCGACGTCTTCATCGTAGTTACCGCCTGCTTCTACGCTTTTTTTGATATCGTCAAGCCTGTTCTCGAGAGTATCTACGTTTCTGATAAGTGTCTCAAGCCACGTCCTACTGTTTACTTCTGTCGTGATTGACTTAAGTTCCGTGAAATCTCTTCGAATATTCTCAACAAGAACATACGGATCGCTCTCATCGCCTTTTCCGAACATATCTCTTCCTACGATTATCCTATATACGCTTTCATCCATCTGTTCCTTAAAAGTAAGATTATAGCTGTTTGCAACGGTCAGATTACTTACGATGGTGTTGTATGCATCGGAATAATTTGTAAGTGAAAAGATCATGTACAAAATTATCAGCACAAACGGCACCGTTATCATTGCCGCCAATATGATCAGCCTTCTTTTCAAAGGCTTCTTTACCCGTGGTTTATTATTTTTCGGCACAGTTTTCATACTAAATTCAGTATACTGTGCTGCACTGGGGCGGTCAATGATTTAGACTTTGCCTTTGGACGCCTTGCCTTTGGGGACGTTCAGACGCAGGACCATAGGGGCGGATAGGCGTGTGTACGTCTTCGGTGTGATTTTCTAAAATTCATGAATCGGCAGATGCCTCATTTCGCGTTGCTCAAAGCAATCGGCATCTGCCGACTCATGAATTTTGAAAATCAATCACCTCGTACAAAAACACGCTTATCCAAACCCATGGCCCATGCGCCTGAACCGGCTATAAAATCGCACTATTTGCTCTGAAATAAAAAAAACGGCTCAATGCGGATTTTACTGCATTGAGCCGAGTATTATATCTATAATTATTTATCGCCGTTCTTCTCAGTATATTCCTGAATAGTTGAGTAAACGTCGATACGAGCCTTCATATCTTCAGGCATTCCTACAAACATAGAGCCATAGTGGAAAGTATCACCGTTCTTTGATGCTCTTACGATCTGAATAAATACATGAAGGACCTCTTTTGTCCATATTGTAAGGTTAGCTTCGTAATTAGCGCCGATTGTAAGCTGCTTGTTTGTTGAGAATCCAACGCCGTCTCTTGATGCATCGGTAATTGTGATCTCAACTGTTTCGAAGCTTTCACCGCCGATTTCCTTAAGGAGTATTTCGCCTGCCAAATCAAGTCTCTTGGTTCTTCTTCTATTATCCATTATATAACCCCCGATAAAAAGTGTTACTAATATAATACCTTATTCGGAAAAAATAGCAACTACTTTACATTTTTTCGGTCATTTTCAGTAAACGATAAAAACTTCCCACCCTGTTGCATATAGATACAGTATACCATCAGGGCGCGGAACTTAAAGTAAAATCATTTCAAACTATTCTCATATTCCGCAAACGACATCGTAAATTCTTTCATATCATCAAGCCTTAAAAGGATTCCGCCCTTACGCTCTTTATCATCAGGCTCGGCACAACCGCCGTCGATGTCTATAACATTCTCTTCCCGATATGATGAAAGCGGGCGGGAATCTCTGTCTTTTCCGAGATAATAAGCCGGTACATGGCCGATGACAAATACCCACGGTCTGCACGCAGCATAGTCTTTAATACTCTTATATATATCCTCTCTAAACGGAGAATACCAGACAATATAACGCGCAATATCAGAATCCATATCTTTATATGGAATGTCCGTAACTTCTTTTACAAAAGCGGTATGAGTAAGGAAAAAAGTTGTTCCGTTCACATCGACTTTAGTGGAGACCGGACAGGAATTAAGCCAGTTAAGGAGTTCTTTTCTCTCCCTCTTTTTAAGAAGCCTGTACCTGTGATATGTTACGGCGCCTCCGTTTTGAAAAAGCCAGTTTACAGCTCTTCTTCCGTGAATCTCACTGAGATTCGGAGTAACACTTCCGTTTGGAGCCGTCACGTGAAGCATCATAGTCTCATGGTTTCCCAAAAGAAAATACATATTGCGTGCACGCATCACATGACGCAATATCTTTATGCCGTCAGGACCGCGGTCAATAGCATCTCCGAGCATATACAATTTGTCAGCGCCCGAAAAACCTACTTTTTCGAGCAGTTTTTTAAATAATCCATATTGACCGTGAAGATCTGATATTACATAAGTTGCCACACTGTCCTACTCCATCCTGTCAGTAATAAAACACGCATCGCCAAACGAAAAGAATCTGTACTTTTCTTTTATGGCTTCTTCATATGCGGCCAAAATGTTCTCTCTTCCCGCAAGTGCCGCAACAAGCATTACAAGCGTCGACTCGGGAAGATGAAAATTGGTGATAAGACAGTCGAGAACCTTAAACTTATAACCGGGATAAATAAAAATCGAAGTATCACCGCTGCACTCAGAAAGTCTGCCGTTCTCATCGGCGGCGCTCTCTATCGTTCTGCAACTGGTCGTTCCGACACAGATAACTCTGTGACCGTTTTCTTTTGCCCTGTTTATCTTCTCTGCTGCCTCAGCTGTAACCTGATACCATTCGGTATGCATATGGTGCTCTTTGACATTGGTCACCTTAACGGGTCTGAATGTTCCAAGTCCCACATGAAGCGTTACAAAAGCCATATCTACGCCCTTGTCTGAAATTCTCTTAAGAAGTTCATCCGTAAAATGAAGCCCTGCAGTTGGTGCTGCCGCAGAGCCTTCATATTTGGCGTAAATGGTCTGATACATATTCTTGTCTTTGAGTTTATGCGTGATATAAGGAGGAAGCGGCATCTCGCCAAGCCTGTCCAAAACTTCCTCCCAGATTCCTTCATAATAGAACTTAACAAGTCTGTTTCCGTCTTCTACTATATCAAGGATCTCGGCGGTAAGGATTCCACCGCCAAAAGAAACTCTTGCACCGGGACGAAGCTTCTTTCCGGGCTTAACCAGAGTTTCCCATATATCATTTTCTTTTCTCTTAAGAAGAAGGATTTCAACCGCTGCGCCTGTTCCTTCCTTTTCACCAAGTAATCTTGCGGGAATAACCTTGGTGTTATTAAGAACAAGGCAGTCACCGGGCTCAAGATAGTCGATGATATCACTAAAAATCTTATGTTTAGTTTTGCCGGTCTCTTTGTCTATCACAAGGAGCCTGCACTCATCTCTTTTTTCAAGAGGGTCCTGAGCTATGAGCTCCTGTGGCAGATCAAAGAAGTAATCTGCGGTTGATAATCCAATCTGTGTTGTTTCTGACATAATATCTTACTTTCTAAAAAGAACGTTTTTATTCATTGCAAAAATCCATGTTCTCAAGGAATGCGATATATCCTCTTAGAGACTCATAGAGATCTGCCTTACTGATCACTTCGCACGGTGAGTGCATGTTAAGAACTGCTACTCCCGAATCAATAACATTCATGCCGTATTCTGCAAGAATATATGCGATTGTTCCGCCGCCACCTGCATCTACCTTGCCAAGCTCTGCAGTCTGGAACAATACGCCTGCATCGTCATATACCTTTCTTACTGCTGCAATGTACTCTGCATTTGCATCGTTTGAAGCATATTTTCCTCTTGATCCTGTATACTTGTTAAACACAGGGCCAAAGCCAAGATATGCAGTATTCTTCTTCTCAAAAACAGAAGCATAGCAAGGATCAAATGCTGCACTTACATCAGATGAAAGCATACTTGAATTTGCAAGGCATCTTCTGAATACAAGTTCATCATAATTTCCGTTTACAAGAGCAACTATCTCTGCAACAGCATTTTCAAAGAATCTTGACTTCATGCCCGTAGCACCGGCGCTGCCTATCTCTTCTTTATCAACAAGGATGCAGCATCCCGTTCTCTTAAGGTCTCCTGCTTCAAGAAGAGCTACTGCAGAAGGATATGCACATACTCTGTCATCGTGCCCGTAACCAAGCACCATGGATCTGTCAAAACCTGCATCTCTGCTCTTTCCTGCAGGAACTATCTCAAGTTCTGCAGATATGAAATCTTCTTCCTCGATTCCGTACAGATCGTATAAAAGTGCTACGACTCCTCTTCTTACAGCGCCTGAAAGCTTTCCGGCCTCAGCTTTTTCTTCTTTTTCAGCCTTAACTGCGTACTGCTCACCCTCTGTAAGCTTAGAATCATCTTTTTTATCTTCAGACTTCTCTTTTCCCTCAATAACAAAGGGTCTGTTTCCTATAACGAGATCAAGGGCTTCACCTTCAATTACGTTTGAAGCCTTCTTGCCCATCTGCTCGCTTGCAAGATGAACGAGAATATCTGAAATGAAGAATACCGGATCGTCCTCATCTTCACCGACATTTAAGATAACTGTCGTACCGTCTTTTTTAGCCACAACTCCGTGAAGAGCAAGGGGGATAGTCACGAACTGATACTTCTTGATACCGCCGTAATAATGGGTATCAAGATATGCAAGTCCGTTATCCTCATACAAAGGATTCTGCTTAACATCGAGTCTCGGAGAATCAATATGTGCTCCGAGGATGTTAAGTCCTTTTTCCAAAGGCTCAGAACCTATCTTAAACATAACGATGGATTTATTCATCCACACGGAATAAACCTTATCACCCTTTTTAAGCTTGGTATTTTCCTTTACAAGCTTGTTAAGCTCTCTATAGCCCTCAGCCTCGATCTCATTTACGATCGTGTCGATTGCCTCGCGTTCAGTCTTGGAATTATCAAGGAACTTTTTGTACTTCTCTGCAAACTTATCACATTCCTTGAGCTGTGTACGGTTATAAGTTGTCCATACATTCTTCTTATTCATATTTTGTACCTCTTAAATAAATCTTATCTTATGAACGAAGTTCTATGCCAAGATCCTGTAAGCCCTTAAGTATTTTCTTCATTGCTGAATTGATCTCATCATCTTCCATTGTCTTTTCTTTATCTCTAAACAAAAGAGAATAAGCCATAGACTTGAATCCCTCTTTGATCTGTGAACCTTCGTAAATGTCAAAGAGTGTTAATTCTTCAAGTTTCTTGCCGCCACGCTGACGGATCATCTTCTCGATATCACCCGCAAGAACGTTCTTTGGCACTACCATTGAGATGTCTCTTGTAACTGCAGGGAACTTGGCAATTCCTGTATATATTGTATCAAATTTAGCGTACTTAACAACCTCAGGCATATCGATCACGGCAACATAAACTCTTGTATCGATGTCATAGTTATCGCATACGGCAGGATGAACTTCACCGAGATATCCGATAACTTCACCGTCATAGATGACATTGGCCTGTCTTCCGGGATGAAGGAATGATTTGCCGGCATTTGGATCGTACTCAACCTTATCAAGCATGTTTACGCCGTCAAGGAGTTCTTCAATAACGCCCTTCATGCTGTAGAAATCACCGTCTCCGTAGAATCCGAGAGTAAGCTGCATTCTCTCATCGGGAAGCTCTGTAAGAGGAAGGCTCTTTGCCACATAGATGTTACCCATCTCATAGAGGCGAACGTCCTTGTTTCTGCGGTTATAGTTGGTTGCAAGGCTTGTAAGCATTCCGTTTAAGGAGATTGTTCTCATTACTGAAAAATCTTCTCCCAAAGGATTTGAGATTTTGATTGCCTGTCTCTCTTTTGCATCCTCGGGTAAAAGAAGCTTATCAAATACCTTGGGGCTCTCAAACGAATATGTATATCCCTGTGAGAATCCGCAGAACTGTGCTACTTCTCTTGCTTTCTTCTCAACTCTCATCTTGAATGAGATACCACCTGTTGTAGCGCTTGTCTTGGGAAGAGTTGTAGGAATCTTGTCATATCCTGAGAATCTTGCAACTTCCTCCGCAATATCGCACATCTGATTGAGATCCTGACGGAAAGAAGGAATGATAACTTCATCAGTCTTCTTATCATATTCAACTTCTTCTCTCTTTAAGATCTCGATCATCTCATCCTTTGAAATATCTGTTCCGAGAAGGCTGTTGATCTTATCTGCTTCAAGCGCAAATCTCTTTAAAGGCTTGATTGGAAGTCCGACCTGAACTACGCCCGGAACAACTTTACCGCATCCAAGCTCGTTGATAAGCTGGCAGGCACGGTTTATAGCATCAAGTGCGTTTGCGGGATCAAGTCCTTTTTCAAAGAATCCCGAAGCATCTGTACGAAGGCCTACTCTCTTAGCGGACTTTCTGATGTTAGGTCCGTTAAATGTAGCAGCTTCGAAAAGAACTGTCTTAACATCGTCAGTGATCATTGAATTCTCACCGCCCATGATTCCTGCAAGTCCTACTTCTTTCTCAGCATCACAGATCATAAGAACTTCGCTGTCAAGCTTTCTCTCCTGTCCGTCAAGAGTTACGAAAGTCTCGCCGTCCTTAGCTCTTTTTACAACAATCTTGTTTCCTGCGATAGTTGAAAGGTCGTAAGCGTGCATAGGCTGACCGTATTCCATCATTACGTAGTTTGTGATATCTACGAGGTTATTGATAGGTCTGATTCCTACGCTTGCAAGTCTTCTCTGCATCCATTCGGGTGAAGGTGCGATCTTTATATCAGTAGCAACCCTTGCGCAATAATTTGAGCAAAGGTCTGTATCCTTAATCTCAACGTCTATGAAATCCTTAACGTTTCCTTTTCCGTCTTCCTTAACTTTAACTACGGGAGCTTTGAAAGGAAGCTTGTATGTAGCTGCAGCTTCTCTTGCAAGACCAAGAATGCTGTAGCAGTCTACACGGTTAGATGTAACTTCAAATTCAAATACTGTGTCGTGGAGCCCCAATACCTCAACGGCATCAGCGCCAACCTCTGTATCTTCAGGGAAGATATAAAGTCCGTCTTCGGGAGCCTCGGGATAAAAATCCTTTGTTGAGCCAAGTTCCTCGATTGAGCACATCATACCTGCACTCGGAACACCACGGAGCTTGCCTGCCTTGATTTTGATTCCCTCTGCGGGATTCGGGCTTCCGTCATGACCTCCGGCAACACGTCCGCCGTCAAGAACAACAGGCACCTTATCGCCTTCCTTCATATTCTTTGCACCTGTAACGATCTGAATTGTCTCCTTGCCGATATCAACCTGGCAGATAACGAGCTTATCTGCATCAGGATGCTGCTCGATTGTCTTGATCTGGCCGACAACAATCTTCTCAAGGTTCTTATCAAGTGCTGTATATGTTTCAGTCTTTGTTCCGGAAAGTGTCATATCATCGAAGAATTCCTGATCGGTGCATGAAAGATCCGGCACATATGCTTTAATCCATGATTTTGATGAATTCATATTTTTTTCTCCTATTTATGTAAAAAGTGATGATCAATATTATTTGCTCTTTTAGCGATATACGGATTGCTTCGCTTCGCTCTCGCAATCCTACGTTCATTCGGAAATCGATATGCTCATTTCATTCGCATATCTTTTTTCCTCATTTCCGTTCGGTCTTCATATACATTCAATGCTTTGTGCAAGCACAGCATTGAATGTACATGAATCCCTATATCGCTAAAACTGATTAAGAAATCTAATATCATTCTCATAGAGAAGGCGCATATCATCGATCTCGTATTTAAGAAGTGCGATTCTCTCAAGTCCTACACCGAATGCAAAACCTGTGTACTCGTTAGGGTCGATTCCGCTCATTTCAAGAACGTGAGGATGTACCATTCCGCATCCGAGGATCTCGATCCAGCCCTCGCCCTTGCAGAAACGGCATCCCTTTCCGCCGCACTTAAAGCAGCTTACGTCCATCTCGGCAGAAGGCTCTGTGAACGGGAAGTGATGAGGTCTGAACTTTGTCTTTGTCTCAGGTCCGAAGAGCTGTTTTGCAAACTCTGCAAGAGTTCCCTTAAGATCTGCAAATGTAACGTTCTTGTCGATAACAAGACCTTCAACCTGGTGAAATGAAGGTGAGTGTGTAGCATCAACTTCATCTGCACGGAATACTCTTCCGGGAGCGATCATCTTAATAGGGAGCTTGCCCTTTTCCATCTCATGCACCTGTGTTGAAGATGTCTGAGTTCTAAGGAGAAGGTCTCCGTTAATATAGAAAGTATCCTGCTCGTCCTTTGCGGGATGATCTGCGGGAATGTTAAGAGCTTCGAAGTTGTAATAATCTTTCTCAACTTCAGGTCCTTCAACCACTTCATATCCCATTCCGGTAAAGATTCTCTCTACCTCTTCAAGAGCAATTGTATTTGGATGACAGTGTCCAACTTTGTTCTTCTTTGCGGGAAGTGTTACGTCGATGACTTCAGCTTTGAGCTTGGCATCTCTAGCAGCAGCTTCCATTTTGTTCTTGGTCTCTTCAAGAACTTTCTCAATCGCCTCTCTTGTCTCGTTTACAAGCTGACCAACTTTTGGTCTGTCCTCGGGAGCAACGTCCTTCATGCTCTTTAAGATGCTTGTAAGTTCACCCTTTTTACCAAGGAAGTTGACTCTGATCTCATTTAATTTCTCGAGTCCGTCAGATCCTTTAATCTGCTTCAGGGCTTCTTCACGGATTTTGTCCAGCTGTTCACTAATCATTTTTTTCCTCCTAATTGTAATATCTGGCTTCAGTATTGGGATATGTACTAAACTCGAAAGAACCTCGTTAAGTACATCCCCATGGCTCGCACTAAGCTCGACAATACCTCGCTAAGTGCTCTGCTCAAAATAATAAATCCCATGTGTTAGTAATTAACACATGGGACGAAATTATCGCGGTACCACCCAAGTTCCCGTCATATATAATTATGTACGGACACTCATTATATCTGTAACGTAGACAACACGGTCCAACCTACAAGCATACTAAACAGATAGCCTTCAGAAGGACTGCTCCGATGCGAATGTTCCGTATATACCCGTAGTAAGAAGCTCACAGCCGACGACTTCCATTCTCTGAACCATGTAGTATAACATCTTGGGCTCTGCCCACATCTTCATAGCATTTATTCTTTATTCAACAATTTATTGTATTGTTCGATAGCTTTTTTGTCAACCCTGGCCATTACGACGATCATGTTTTGCTCATATCTATGAGTTCCATCTTCTTCTCACGCCTAAGCTGCTTGATATGCCACTCCCTGCTCATGGCTTCTTCCTTGGTATCAAACTCCTCATAATAAACAAGCTTGACAGGAAGTCTCGTCTTGGTATATTTGGCGCCCTTCCCGGCATTGTGATCTGCGATCCGCTTTTCAAGATTATTGGTCCATCCGCAGTACAAAGAGCCGTCCGCGCATTCAACTATATATGTGTAATTCATCTCTTTTTTACCAAAAGAATTTATCCAAAGAATATCTCAAGACCTATTCCGATAAGGATAAGTCCGCCCACTATCTTTGCATTTCCCGCAAGTTTCGTTCCGAATTTGATTCCAAGTTTAAGCCCCACATAGCATACGACCCAGGTAACCGCTCCGATTATCGCAACGCATACAAGGACCATAAGAACGCCGTACTGCGAGATTGTAAATCCAACAGAAAGAGCATCTATAGATGTTGCAATTCCCTGAATCATAAGTGTTTTGTTGGATAATGTCTTGGAAAAAGAACTCGGATCCTTATTGACACATTCAGTGTTCTTGCAGTCCTTACAATTCTTTCCGCTGTAACACTTTCTTTCATGCCACCCCTCTATCAGCATCTTTCCACCGATGAATGCAAGTAAAAAAAGCGCTATCCATGGGATAAGAACATTTAGACCGCTAAATATATTAGCTGCGTTATGTACCAAAAACCATCCTATAAACGGCATTATAAACTGAAAAACCGCATATACACCGGAAATTTCCAGCCTTCTTCTCCTGCTCATCTTAGTATCGGCAAAACCGTTTGCAAGTGACACAGAAAAAGCGTCCATGGCGAGCCCAAGCCCCAACATAACGCTATTTACAAAAAATAGTATAGTATTTGCCATAATTATCTCCTACAGAATAATATTTCTATATATTATCAAACCCGAGTCTTTGTATCAATAATATAGTTTTGCCTCAAGAGATAATATTTCCTAAAAACGCAAAAAAATTGAAGGCAAGCATCCATTAAACTAATGAACACTCGCCCTCATGTCTGGTTTTCCAATGGTCTGTCCTCTCTTTTCAATTTTATTTATATTAAATCACTTACTGCAACGGCACCTCGACATCCCTCGGCATATGTGAAGCCTCGCCACCCTAGCTGTAGATGTCAGCCGTTCCGATAACCATTCGCTTTCCTTTGGTGAAGCTTAAGCCACCTCGGATACTTAGGTTTTATCTCTTAAGTGATTGTAACTATAATATACCATCACCCTACACTTTTGTCAATCATCTTTTTCTAATTGTTTTTATATTCAGACAATTCAAACAATTCCCATGAACTCGCGTAAACAATTTATCCTCTTAATTAATTTGATACAAAAAGGTTATTATTGTATGATATTAGGGTATTAAACACAGCAAAAAAGGGGATAATATGAGCGAATTTATTATTAGCACATGCTCCACTGCGGATCTTTCGCGTGAGCATTTTGATAAAAGAAACATCAAATATGTTTACTTTCACTTTGAAATAGACGGAAAAGATTATCCGGACGATCTCGGAGATTCAATTCCTTTCAAAAAATTCTATGATATGATGGCACAGGGCGCCATGACGAGAACTTCTCAGGTAAGTATCGGTGAATATGTAGAATTCTTTGAGCCTTTCCTTAAAGAAGGCAAGGACATCCTTCATCTTGCACTCAGCTCGGGAATATCGGGAACATTCAATTCCGCTTCCGTTGCTTGTGAGCAGTTAAAAGAAAAATATCCGGACCGCAAGATCTATATAGTTGATACTTACGCCGCTTCAGCAGGTCTCGGACTTGTTGCGGACAAGCTTGCAGATCTTCGTGATGAGGGAAAAGATATCGATACTCTCTATAACTGGATAGAAGAAAACAAATACAATGTTCAGAGCTGGTTCTTTGTTTCCGACCTCAAGTACCTTGTGAGAAACGGCCGTGTTTCAAAAACAGCCGGCGCAATCGGAAATGTACTTAATATCTGCCCTCTTCTTAATATCGACAGAGAAGGACATCTTGCTGTAAAAGCAAAGGTAAGAGGCAAAAATGCCGTTATGAAAGCTCAGGTAAAGAAAATGTTTGAGCTTTGTGAGAACAGAACAGATTACAATGACAGTTGTTTTATCTCTCACTCAGATTGCTACGATGATGCCAGAGCTGTAGCCGATATGATTGAAGCTCAGATTCCCGGTCTCAAGGGCAAGATTCAGATATTTGATATCGGAACAACAATCGGAAGCCACACCGGCCCCGGCACAGTCGCACTCTTCTTCTGGGGAGACACCCGCATAGAATAAACCCAACCTGCCACGCTTCAAATCCGTGGCAGGTTTTTTCTTATCTCAGCCCCACAGGCTCTGTTCAAAAATGCTTGTGTTCGGCTGCGTCGTAATTCATTAAGATTCAAATCCTGAAAAAAGTCTCCTTTCGGCGTTGCTCAGAGAAGTCGACTTTTTTCAGGATTTTTATCTTATGAATTATCTCCTCGTCCAAGAACTGCACATTTTCGAACAGATGCCCGAAGGGCCTGATGCTAAGAAAAAACTGCACACTGAATAAGCTGCGCAGGCTCATTTATCTACGTAAGACTTCAACAGCCCTTATATCCGAAAATACGCAGCATATGTACGGCAAGTATTTTCGGATATATGGTTGTGAAGTCGTATTTAGAAAAAGAGTGCGCAGCTTATTCAGAGTAGTACTTTTTTTCTAAGCGTTTTTCGAAATCTGGTTTAGGCATGGGGTTGTCGTAAAGGAAGCCCTGAACGATGTGGCAACCTACTTCTTTGAGGAGTGTGACCTGGTCTTCTCTCTCGACACCTTCGGTCACTACGTCGATTCCGAGTTCCTTTGACATGGTAATTATGTTCTTTAGTACAATCTCATCATTTTTGTTGAGGTTGTCGCTACTTATAAAGGATCTGTCTATCTTTATGACTTTGACAGGGAAGTCTCTGAGTGTTGAAAGAGACGAATAACCTGTTCCAAAATCATCAATGGCTGTATTTATTCCGACATCTTTTAACTTTGACAAAAAGCCCGTCATGAGAGATCTCTCATCTTCGCTTACGGTTTCCGTAACTTCAATCTCAATGAACTTCCTGTCAATTCCGCAGCCGTCTATCACTTCGACAATCTCATCCACTATGCGCTTATAACTGAGATCTCGCCTTGAAAAATTAACAGATATGGGAACAACGGGTATTCCGCGCGTCTGCCAGTCTTTAACAAATTCACAGGCTTTTTTGAGCACATAGATATCAAGCGAAGCAACTATCCCCTCCTGCTCAAGAATAGGAACAAACTCCGTGGGATAGAGTACAATTCCGTTGCAAAACCATCTGGACAGTGCTTCTGCCCCCACGATCTCGCCGGTCACGGTATCAACCTTAGGCTGAAGATATATTCTGAATTCATCGTTGGCAAGAGCCTCTTCGTACCTGTCTTCAATCTGCTTCTGCCTGTAGATTCGCGTACTCATAGCCTTATTGACAAAAACATACGGCTTACTTGCCACATTTTTTGCATAGTTAAGCGCCATCGCAGCCCTTGAGAGAAGCTGTCCCGGGTCTTTCAGCGAATCGTCCACGGCATATACGCCACACACCGCAGCAATCTTAATAGGCTCTTCTTTTCCGTTTCTTATACCATAAACGTCAACACCGGAAAGGAACTCAAGAAAGTCTTTTGTCCTCTCCTTCTTAACGAGAGCTGCATAATTATCACCGCCAAGATGGGCAACAATCTCATCTTTTTGGAAAAAAGCTTTTAGCTTACGGGCATATCTTTTCATAATCTCGTCGCCCTCAGCAATCCCGTAACGCCTGCTGTAAAGGCCAAAACTCTTTAAATTAAAATAAAAGGAATCATAAAGCATTATTTCGCCGCTGTCGCATAGCTTATTGGCGAACACAAAGAATCCTCCCGAATTTGGAAGGCCTGTCAGATACTGCTTAAGCGAGCTTTCTCTGACAACAGTATTAAGAAGAAATCTCTCCATATGAAAAGAAAGAATATCTATAAGAACCGAGAAACTCTTATATTCCTCATCATTCCAATGCCTGTCACCGTAAAGATAGATATTATAAGTGACAAGCTTCTGCCCCGCCATCTTATTCTGAAAATAGTATGCCGGCGGCTCGCCCTCAGGAACAGGGCCAAAAAGCGGGATTATTGTATCAGGCTCACCTTCATGATCGGAGCCTTTTATAAAAGAAACTATGGAAACAATAGAACGTAAAGAATATTCTTTGGCTAAATCAGCAATAGCACTTGGCGATATTTCCGGTGTTATTGCCTCTTCCGAAAGTATCTGAACAAAGTTCTCAAAACTCTTTTCAAAATTCATATACACCCGTCCTTATCAGTTTTCTTCAGTTTTACATAATATAATTTTAATAAAAAATTTATGTTTTTTCAATATAGCAGAACTACAAAAAAGGCTGTACCATACGGCACAGCCTTTTTATAAAATAAAATTACTTCTTGTTTACAAGATCCTTAAGAGCCTTACCAGCTTTGAACTTAGGTGCTATTGAAGCAGGAATCTTGATAGCTTCGCCAGTCTGAGGATTCTTACCTGTTCTAGCAGCTCTCTTTGTTGTCTCGAATGTTCCGAAACCAACAAGCTGAACCTTTCCTTTTTTCTTAAGCTCCTTAGTAACTGTCTCTGTGAAAGCATTAAGTGCTGCTGCAGCATCCTTTTTTGAAAGACCTGCTTCCTTAGCGATTGCATCGATAAGTTCTGTCTTGTTCATGTAATTTCCCTCCAAAAAGAAATTTATTTTACTACATTGCCCATTTTACCACCATTTCAGGAGCATAACAACAAGAAAAAGCGGAAAAATGCGGAAATTTCAAGTTTTTTCCTTTAAAAATGCTTAATTTTAGCCATTTTCATCAGAGGATATCCTGGAATCCGGGTCTATAAAGGTGTCTGGGAATGCCATCAACCATGATAGGGCCTACATCTCCCTGAATCAACGGTCTTACATAGGTAATAAACTCATTGGTCACATATGTGCCGTCTTTGCTGATCCACTCTCTGGGTACAAGTCTTTCGTCGTTGGCGATCTTGTGAACATCCTTTACCTCTGTTCCTGCCTGATACGGATCGTCGGAAAGCCTCTCAATGACTACCATCTTTCCGCTGTCTCCTTCATCGGCAGACTTCATCGCAGCACCGCCGACTTCATATGCCTCAAGGATATCTACTCTTGATGCACAGTGGCTTGCGGCTCTCTGAAGTGTAGAAAGTTCGATCGCACGTGTCTTACATCCGCACTCGGTGGAAACAACATTGCAAAGATATCTCGCTGTACCCGTAAGCTGCTTATGTCCGAATGCATCAACGTACTCAACCGAATTATCAAGGTCGCTTACGTACTTGCCGTCTTTCGTCCTGATACCCTCAGATACGGCAACCACTATTGATGCTTTTGTCTTCAAAAGAGTTTTGATCTTCTTAAGGAATGCATCCATTTCAAAAGGAATCTCAGGCATATAGATTGCATCGGGACCGTCACAGTCTTCGCCCTTTGCAAGTGCTGTGGCTCCCGTGAGCCAGCCTGCATTTCTTCCCATTACTTCTACAATGATAACCTGTCCGTGACTTGTCTCAAGAGACCAGCTGTCTCTTATTATTTCTTTTACGGACGTACCGATATACTTAGCTGCCGAGCCATAACCCGGTGTGTGATCCGTAAGCGCCAGATCGTTGTCGATTGTCTTGGGACATCCGACAAATCTGATATCAGAGCCTGTAATGATGGCATAATCAGAAAGTTTCTTTATCGTATCCATGGAGTCATTACCACCGATATAGATAAAACAATCGATCTCAAGCTTCACAAGAATCTCAAAGATTTTCTCGTATATCTCTTTACTTTCAAAAATCTCCGGAAGCTTGAATCTGCAAGAACCAAGATATGCCGAGGGAGTTCTTTTCAAAAGCTCGATATCGAGTCCTGACTGAATGTGATCCGAAAGATCGACATAACGACCTTCCATGAGACCTTGGACGCCATGGATCATACCGTATACTTTTTTGTATCCGCGATCCATTGCAGTCCTGTACACGCCGGCAAGTGAAGAATTAATTGCCGCGGTAGGTCCACCTGATTGCCCAACAATTACGTTTCTTTTCTTTTTCTGCACCATAACTCCTGTCCCCTTTCGAAAGTATATTTCCATTATATTCGAAAAAACGATAACTGTCATCTACAAGCTTCACTAGACTCGACAAAACCTCGTCAAGTGAACTTGTATTGTTCGCACTAAGCTCGAAAAAACCTCGCTAAGAGCTATACTAAAAAAGAGCTTGCTAAACGTTTTTTCGCTTAACAAGCTCTTTTGAGCATACTAAATAAAAGTATCATATATAAAAAACATAACTGCGGGCACATTTCACCTTTATCAGATAAACTTCCCTCTGCGGCTCTTGCCAAAGCTATATGCGATAGAAGCTACGATAACAAAGCTTACAACGACAATGGCACATACAGTGTAAAGTCTCTTCTTGTCATCATCAAGCCCGTTCCAGAATTTGATCGCTTTATCCAGCTTCTTCTTTCCAAAATCCACAGCGTTCTGTACAAACTCTATCATTACATTACCCCCAAAATAGAAACAATTCAAATCATTTATCTACTATATATTGTACCTCTGTGAACGTTTTTCCTCAAGTTTTTTTATCACATAGTCCTTCCAGATAAAATCTATTATCGCCGCAATAGGAATCGCAAGTACGATTCCTATAACGCCAAACTTCCTTCCTCCGAGGACAATTGCAACAAGTATCATAAGAGGTGATACTCCAAGGCTCTCACCAAAGAGTCTGGGCTTAAGGATATATCCGTCAACAGTCTGAAGTATGATCGTAAAAATAATAAACCAAAGCGCATACCACGGATTCTCCAGAACCAGGATGAATGCGCCTATCGCTCCACCGACTATAGGTCCGAATGTCGGCGCAAGGTTTGTCACTCCGACAATGACCGAGATCAGCACTGAATACGGCTGCCCCGCTATAAGCATATAGATGAGGTTTGCAAATCCGACTATGATTCCGTCTATGATATCAAAGCTGATGTATCTGATAAGGATCGTATTACATCTGTCCGTAACATCACAGGTTCTTCTGTATGTCTTTTCATTCATTGCAAGGCTAAGGAACTTAGAAATACCTTTAATAAGTCTTCTGTTGTCCAAAAGAAAATATATCGCGAAAATAAATGCAAGAACGAGATCGAACATTCCCTTTCCGGCATTCAAAGATCCGCTCACAAAGTTTAGCATATTATCCGAGAAATAACTGCCTATCATACCGAGAACATTTTTCTCAAAGCTCTCCAAAACAGAAAGATTAATACCCAGAAGCTGTACAATCTTATTGCTCTCAAGGTCTTTCAAAAAATTATTTGAAGGATCGACATACTCGCCGATACTGGAGATCAGTTTAGAAACACTGTCGATAAGCTGCGGAACGAGTGCCACAAACAAAAGCACTACTGCAAGAACAATAAAAAATATGGTAAATGCGACAGACATTTTCCATCTTCTGCTCTCTTTTTTTATTTTCTTAAATATCCCTTTTTCAAGCATGACTGCTATAGGATTAAATATATACGCTATAACCATGCCCAGGATCACAGGTCTCAGGAAACCAAAAAAAGAATTTATCCCATCGAATATTGAAGAGAAATTGGACAATATCATATACAAAACAACAGCTGAACACGTAGCGATCGTGTAAGAAAACCACTTCTTTTTAAAGAACTTGTCATCTAACTTCATTTCACTCTCCCGTCCATAACGTTCTGTTAAATGTCATGGAAAAAGCAGTCATACTTATATGACTGCTTTTATTCCCAATGTAATTCCCAAAATGCCGGTTCCTGTTATTTGACTCCTAGCTGACGCCAGGTGGGTTACCGCAACCGATATGCCTGTCTTCCTCTCCCGTAGCTTTGTCTGCGCATGCGCAGAGCCGAAGGCGTGACATTTATACCGATGATGTAGGAGTCCCGTTTAAAGTAATGTAGGTTCAAATTACACAGGAGTTGTCGGACATCCCAGGAGAACTACCCATGTAGTTCTTTGTACTTCTACTATAATTATATCCATACATGCTCATTTTTCAAGGCTTTACGCGTGATTTAAGAGTATTTTTACACATATATTACTAAAATTTCCGTGTAGTATGTTATGTTTTTTTATAACTATCCGCCCAAAGGCAACTCACAGATTAAGTTTTTTGTCGCGTCATCTCAAAACATTATATTGGTCAGTGGATTGGATAAACATATGCTGCGCTCATAAACTCACATATGCACCAAAGAATTTTTTATCCGTTCATTGCAGATGATTTTTATACCCTCGTCTGTTTTTCTTAAGGTCATTGATCACTTTCCTGCACAATATAATTTCGATGAAAGCGACAAAAAACTTAATCTGCGAGCCACTAAGGTGCGGATAGTTTTACCGCTTTAAATCTCTGCGGTTGCTTTTTTGAGCCACGCTTTCACTTCTTCATCTTCGATAAGAGGTGATATTCTGTCGTAAACTGTCTTGTGGTACTTGTTGAGCAGTTTGACCGTCTCAGGCTTCATATACTTTTTGTCTATTGCCTCAAGGTCGATCGGAACATAAGTGAGATGGTCAAATCCGTAAAATTTTCCATATTCGCTTTCGCTTCTATTTACGACCTCCACAATATTCTCGATACGTATTCCGTGACTTCCCTCAATGTAAACACCGGGCTCGTCGGATACGATCATTCCGGGCTTAAGCTCTGTTTTGTTTGCGGCATCGGAGTTTTTCCATCTGATGTTGTGAGGACCCTCGTGGACATTCAGCATATATCCGATTCCGTGTCCCGTTCCGTGATTGTAATCGATTCCTATATCCCAGAGCGGTCTTCTCGCATATATATCTACATTTCTTCCGGTGCATCCATCCTTAAAAATCGCATCCGCAAGTTCAAGCATGCCTGATACCGTCGCTGTGTAGTGCTTCTTGATCTCATCAGAGATTTCACCGACAACGATTGTTCTTGTTACATCGGTTGTTCCGCCCATATATGTTCCGCCGGAATCCACCAAAAGCATACCCTGCGCTTTTACTTCGGCAGCGCTGTCCTCTGTAGCCTCATAGTGCGCCATTGCTGCATTTGCATTATATGCACTGATAGTAGGAAAAGATAATTCAATAAATCCCGGAAGCTCCGCTCTCATACCGTCAAGCTTCATTGCCGCAGAATACTCCGTCATAGGGATCTTGCCGACATTTTCTTTTACCCAATAAATAAACTCCGTAAGCTTGGCACTGTCTCTTAAATATACTTCACGTATATTCTTAAGCTCAGTCTCATTCTTGATTGCTTTCATAAGTTCTGTCGGGTTACTGCAATCTTTGATCTCATAACCCGCTTCACTTGCCTTATCCGCAACAAGCTTATAAGTAAGATAATTTGTATTTCTCTTATCGATTAGGATATTTCCGGTAAGCACAAGCTCCGAAAGATACTCACCGTACTCCGCATAATCTTTTAAAACAATATCATTGCTCTCACAATATGCGCGCACTTCGTCCGTGATCTCTCCGCTTTGTATGAACAGGATAAACATATCGTCCGTTATCATTGCGTAAGAAAGAGCTACAGGATTACATTCAACGTCATTTCCTCTAAGGTTTGTGAGCCACATGATGTCATCAAGCTTGGACAAAAGATGCATCGAAGTATTATTCTCCTTCATCTTTGATCTCACATCAGCAAGCTTTTCTTTAAAAGACCTGCCGCAAAGTTCATCAGAAAGCACATACGCATCGTGACACGGAAGTGTCGGTCTGTCTTCCCATATTTCTTCAGCAAGATCTTTATCGATCTTTATGGTCACGTTTTTAAGCTTAGCCAGATATTCAAGCAGTTCTCCTTCTTCAGCGGGAACAACTCTTCCGTCAAATCCAAACGTTTGACCTGAAATCATATTATCCGTAAGATATTTCTCTATAGTCGGAACTCCCTCTTCTCCCATTTTAAAGAGAGTAACGCCCGTACCTGAAAGCTGGTTTGCAGCCTGAATGAAATATCTTCCGTCAGTCCAAAGTCCCGCTTCATCGGCACTTACTACGAGAGTTCCGTTTGATCCGTCAAAGCCGCAGAAATACTCTCTTGTCTTAAAATAATCGGCTGAATACTCCGAATTATGAAAGTCAGCAGTAGGGATCATATAATAATCAATCCCATTTTCCTTCATCTTCTTTCTAAGCTGTGACAATCTGTTTTTTATTTCTTTATTCTCTGTTCCCATATCTACTTCTTCCTATAAACCACTACTACTCACAATCCATAGCGCCAAAAGCCCATAAACTGTGAGTAGTAAATGAATATTTTTCTCAAATATTAAAGTCCGTACTTCTTAACTACAAGAGGTAATACCTTAGAAGATCCGATCCTGCTGCATCCTGCTTCCGCATAAGCCACAGCATCCTCGATCGTACGGATTCCTCCTGCTGCCTTGATCTTAACATCAGGACCGATATTTTTCTTAAAGAGCTCTATGTCTTCAAGAGTTGCACCGGCGCTGCCAAATCCAGTTGAAGTCTTGATATAATCAGCCTTTACATCAGTAACGATCTTGCAGAGTTCTTTTTTCTCATCCTCTGTAAGATAGCATGTCTCGATAATAACCTTAAGGAGCTTATCTCCGCACGCTTTTCTGATCTCTTCAAGTTCCTTCTTTACTTCGTCATATCTGTGATTCTTTACATCACTGACGTTAACGACGGTATCGATTTCCTCCGCTCCGTCCTTAATGGCTTCCTGTGCCTCTACAACCTTAGCCGCTGTGCAGCTGTAGCCGAGAGGGAATCCGATAACGGTGCAAAGTTTGAGATCGTCACCGTACTTGTCGTGTACTCTCTTTAAATATGTTGGCGGTATACAAACCGTCGCTGTCTTGTACTTAACCGCATCATCACAAAGACTTACAATGTCTTCCCATGTTGCATCTGCCTGAAGCTGAGTGTGGTCAATAAGTTTTAATATTTCTTTCTCGTCCATATTGAACCCCTTTCTTAATCTCTGTCCTTCATATCCATATAGCCCTTTCTGGGCTCGATTGCCATATATGCGGGACGAATGATCTTGCCGTTGTTGGCAAGTTCTTCCATTCTGTGAGCACTCCATCCGACAATTCTCGCCATGGCAAATATAGTCGGATAAAGTTCCTCGGGAAGTCCTAACATACGATATACAAATCCTGAATAGAAGTCAACATTAGCACTTACACCCTTGTACATTTTGCGCTCTCCGCTAATGATCTGCGGTGCAAGTTTCTCAACAAGCTCATATAACTTGAGTTCATCTTCGCGGCCTTTTTCTATAGCAAGCTTCTCTACAAAGCCCTTTAGTACCGTTGCTCTCGGATCCGACTTGGAATAAATGGCATGTCCGATACCATAAATAAGTCCCGCCTTATCAAAGGCTTCCTTGTTAAGTATCTTTCTGAGATATGCCTCAACTTCCGCCTCATCTTCCCAGTTCTTGACATTGGCTTCAATATCATCGAACATGTGCACAACCTTGATATTGGCACCACCGTGTCTGGGTCCCTTAAGAGATCCAATTGCCGCTGCGATAACCGAATATGTATCGGTCATACTTGAGCTGACTACGTGTGTTGTAAAAGATGAATTGTTACCGCCGCCGTGCTCCATATGAAGCACAAGACAGATATCAAGAAGTTTAGCCTCCAGTTCCGTGTACTTGCTGTCGGGTCTTAGCAGATACAAAATTGTCTCCGCCGTTGACAGTTCCTCAAGAGGAGGGTGAATAAATAAAGTATTACCCTCGTGGTAATGATTATAAGCCTGATATCCGTAAATTGATAAAAGCGGGAACAAACTTATAAGCTGAAGACTCTGTCTAAGCACATTTGGAAGCGATGTATCATCCGCAAGATCATCGTAAGAGTAAAGAGTAAGGACACTGCGGGCAAGGGTATTCATCATATCCCTGCTCGGAGCCTTCATGATTATGTCTCTTACAAAGCTTGTGGGCAAACTTCTGTAAAAGCCAAGAAGTCTATTAAAATCACTAAGTTCATTTTTACTCGGTAGCTTGTCAAAAAGAAGCAGATACGCACATTCTTCAAAAGCAAATCTGTTATCGTCGGATGCTGCCTTTATGAGTTTCTTTACATCATATCCTCTAAAGTACAACTCTCCGTCTTTTGGAATACTCTTTCCGTCTTTTTCTTCTTTTGCAACTATTTCCGAAATACGTGTAAGGCCTGTAAGTACGCCCTTTCCGTTTAAATCTCTAAGTCCTCTTTTTACGTCATACTTGACAAAAAGCTCATTTTCAATCTGATCAGCAGCTTCTGACAGTTTGGCAAGCTCAACTATCTCAGGTGTGTTTTCAGAGTAGATATTCTTTCCGTTTTCCATCCGCACCTCCGTTTAAGCATTTTATAATGTTTTTCAGATCAAAGACCGAGGAATTCTTTAACTGCGCCTTCCATCTCAGTCTTATCAACTACTTTTTTGTGTCTTATCTCAGCGGTTCTGATTGAAGATACCGCCTCGGGAATCTTAACCTTTGAAACCTCGGAGAGTTCGTCTGCAAGCTCGAAATCCCCCTTAGAATCATCCCCCTTGCCAAGTGCATTCATTACGCTTCTTGTGAACTTGAAGGGGCTTGCCGTTGATGCGATTACTGTAGGTGTCTTATCGCCGGTTTCTTCCGTATATTTGCTGTATACAGCACTTGCAACAGCAGTATGTGTATCCATAAGATAACCTGTCTTTTCAAATATTCTTCTGATAGTATCGAATGTCTCCTGCTCAGAAGCATATCCGCCAAAGAAATCAACAAGTTTCGATCTCATATCATCTGTTATCTCATATTTTCCGTCCTTGGAGAGCTTGCTCATGTACTCGGCATCAGCTGCGGCATTGTCGCCGGAGATATGATAAATAAGTCTCTCAAGGTTAGACGAAATAAGAATATCCATTGAAGGTGAAGCTGTAAGAACAAACTCACGATTTCTGTCATATTCTCCCGTCTTGAAGAAGTCGAAAAGCACCTTGTTTGAATTTGATGCGCAGATAAGCTTTCCGATGGGCACACCCATATTTTTTGCATAATAAGCTGCAAGAATATTACCGAAATTACCTGTCGGAACAACTACGTTAATGGGATCGCCGTCTGCAATTCTTCCCTCTTTCAAAAGCTTTGCGTAAGAGTATACGTAATATACGATCTGGGGAACCAAACGTCCAATATTGATGGAGTTTGCAGATGAGAACTGGAATCCCTTCTCATCCATTTCTTTTGCAAGCTTTTCGTCTGTAAAGAGCTTCTTTACTCCTGTCTGAGCATCGTCGAAGTTTCCTTCGATACCGATAACACATGTGTTGTCACCCTTCTGTGTTACCATCTGCTGTTCCTGAATGGGGCTGACGCCGTGCTTGGGATAAAAAACTATGATCCTTGTGCCCGGAACATCTGCAAATCCTGCAAGAGCAGCCTTTCCCGTATCTCCGCTCGTAGCTGTAAGAATAACGATCTCGTTCTTTGCATTATTCTTCTTTGCAGCCGTTGTCATGAGATATGGGAGAATTGAAAGTGCCATATCCTTAAAAGCAATAGTTGCGCCGTGGTACAGTTCAAGATAAAAAGCACCGTCTGCCTCTGAAATCGGAGCTATCTCTTTTGTGTCGAACTTTGAATCATATGCATGTGAAATGCAGTATTTAAGCTCTTCCTCTGTATAATCGGTAAGAAGAAGTCTCATTACCTCATATGCAGTACCCTGGTAATCGAGCTGCGCGATCTCTCTTAAAGTCTTTTCAAGATGCGGTATATGATCAGGGACATACAAACCTCCGTCCGGTGCAAGTCCTCTGAGAATTGCTTCTGAAGCCTTAATATTACCCTGTGCTCCTCTGGTGCTACTGTACAAAACTTCCTTTGCCATTGCTTTTACTCCTCTTTTGTTGATACAATATTTAAAAATAAATGATTTAAGGACAAAAAAACAGAGCCCTTAAGTTAAAATTATAACATACAAACCGGGGGATTGTGTGAAAAAAAATAATTCAATAGGTGTTTACGAGACAACTTTAAAAGACGGAACCCCATCCTTCAGGGCTTCCATAACATATTGCGGAAAACACATCGCACTTGGCTCTTTCCCAAGCAGGAAGGACGCTTCCAAAGTTTACAGAGAAGCAAAAAGAGTGTTAAATCGTTTATCTATAGATATTGATTCGTACACTTCATCAATGACGCTTCCCTTCGAAAAATTTGTTTCGCTAATAAATTACCGCGATAAAGGGATGTATATCGCCAATCCGATCTATTTGGAAAAAAAATATTTCACTTATTACCTTTCAAAAGATGAAAAATTAAAATTTGACATAGACGATCTCTTCTACTATTCATCTCATAAAATAATGAGAAGAGGCTCGCATCTGTTTGTTGCAGACTACGGAAGTCAGCTCTCCGTCCTTCAAAGATACGGAATCAACAGCTATTCGGTAAGAGGACGTGACTACCGCTTTGCCAATGACGATCCGACAGACCTTAGGTATGAAAACATAATCATTCTCAACAGATATCGAGGCGTAAGACAGTTTGCCGAAAAGGGCTTTGTCCGCTACAAAGCCGTGATCCATGTAAAGAGCAACTATGTCATCGGCAAATACAACAGCGAGGCCGAAGCTGCGATTGCATACAACAAAGCCGCAGATATACTTATAAAAAACGGCATAAAGAAGAACTTCTCGGTAAATTATGTAGAAGACCTGACGCCGTCTCAATATGCCGACATCTATCACAAAACAAAGATTTCCGACAAAATATACGGGCTGAAGGTTTGATCCTTCAGCCCGTTATGGTGAATTGTGAAATTGATGGTAATCTTATACGTAATTCATCTCATCGAATACGATAAGTCTCTTCTTCTCATATTCTTTTATCATTCTGTTTTTTTCAATCTGCTCAGCCTTAGCTTCGCCTCTGGCTATAGCATTATTCTCAACAACAAAGTCAAGGAACTTGTGATACTTCTCTTTATCCTTGATTATCTCCTGCATGTTGTTGATAGTATAGATGCAGTTCTCTCCGCGGCTCTTAAACTGGAATGTACAGTCAAAGATAACGTCGTCAAAGAGCTTTATCATCATCTTCTTAGGTCCCTTTGAAATAGCCAGGTTAACGCATGCATAGTTGAAGTTCTTTACACGAACCTTGCTCTCACCTTCTCCGAGTACAGTTGCATCATAGTTAAGAAGCACTCTCGGATAGATTCTCTTCTGGAATGTAGGAGGATCGAGTCTCTTCTTGGTATTGAGCAGGATATCGTCGTAACTTCCGCTGTCTTTGATGATCTCAGACGGAAGAGGCGGGATTCTGTTAAATACAAGGTTGAGCCAATCATTGTAGCTATCCTTGTAATCAATGATCTCCATAGCATAGCGCCATGTGTTCTTGTGTCTCTTTACATAAACAAGCTTTGTAAGAACATTGGTATCGCAATTCTCCCAATTAAGACTTACAGGAACCATAGCTTCTTCGTTGATATAATATGGCTTGTCGAACTGAACCGAAAGACCTTCTTCTGAAATATCAACTGTAGTACCCTGGATCTCTTCACCGTCAACAGTAAATGTACAAGGAACTTCCAAAGGAATTCTCTCTGTTCTTCTGTACGCAACACGTCCGTCAATAAACAGAACAGCCATGACCATATAGTACAGGTTCATGATCATCCAGAATAAAACTACTCCCGGACCAAACGATGAACTGTCGAAAATTACAGCTACACATCTGAATATACCAAACAACGAAAGTGCTATAAGAAGCAGGAACGGGATCATATAGAGCTCGTAGTGCTGCTTGCCACTGAGCTGACTCTTTGCCGTAACCTTAAACTTCTTAAGAGTAATTCCGAAAGTCTCTAAAACTATGGGAAGAAGCATATAAGGGAACATGATAGTCTCATATATGCCCGTCCACTTATTAGAGCGGACGTTCCCTGAGAGCTGGCTCAAAGCCAGATTTGAAGTCAGGTACATCGGAAGCCAGAATGCCAATACCTGCGGCAGGGTACATTTGAATATTGTAAATCCGAAAACAGCGTACAAGATAGGTGATATCATGTATACAAGTCTTTTAACCGGTGAATACCAATACCAAATTGATGCCCAGTAATTCATTTTTTGAGAAAGAGAAAGATCTTTTGCAGTGTATATGTGCATCTTTCTTCCTGTTGCAATAACACCTCGTCCCCAGCGGATACGCTGCTGGATAAGGTTAGGAATATCTGTGGGCGAAAGACCTGAAGCCAAAGGATCGCTTGTTCCAAGGCAGACAAAGCCTGCTCTCTGAATCAGGATACCTGTAGCAAAGTCCTCTGTAATAGCCTCTGTATAAAAACCTCCAATGCTCTCAAGAGCTTCCCTAGCAATAATAGTATTTGAGCCACCATAAATAACACTGTTACTCTTAGTTCTGGCAGCCTGAATATCCTTATAGAAATAATCCTGTTCGTTAGGAATCCTGTTTTCTGAGAAAAGATTAAACTGGAACAGGTCAGGATTGTAAAAGTTCTGAGGAGACTGGATAAAGCCGATCTTTACCTTATCTTCCTCACTCTTTCCTTCATTCTTCATCTCCGCATCAACAAGATACGGTACGAGCTGCATAAGGAACCTCTTCTGAGGTATCATGTCAGCATCGAATGTAACAACGTAAGGAGATGTGGAGTTTGCAAGAGCGTGGTTAAGGTTACCCGCCTTCGCACCAATATTATTGGCACGCTTTAGATAGTTTACGCCCATCTTCTTGGCAAGCTCTTCCATCTCGGGTCTTCTGTTATCATCGCACAGATAGATATGCACCTTACTCTTATCGGGATAATCCATATTTTTGCAGCCATTAATGGTCTTGTATAAAAGCTCCGGTTCCTCACTGTATGTAGAGATATAAACATCTATGTGAGGAAATCTGTCCTTCGGCACATCGGGAACTTTATAATCATGCGATGTATGCATGTTCATAAAGTGAATGAGAGCCTCTACCATACCAAGCACTTCAAAAACAAGGAGAATAACGCCGCATACTACCGACAACGCACCTGCTCTGAACGGAATTGTAAAAAATATTCTCCAGACCAGATACAGCACAGAAAAAAATGTATTTATCCAAAAGCAAATCTTAATTTTCATATTAGTTATCTCCGCGGAAGAATTTGAAAGCTTCTTCGTCGATGTTATGAGGATAGTATTCGACTATAAGATAATCGTATCTTTCCCCACTCTCATACTGTTTCTTAATGTACTCACCTACATTCATGTCGTCCATCTTTTCCAAAGCCCATATAGCATCAAGTTTGCTACACATAGGTGCCATGAAAGGAATTACAGGTCCAAAATATGAATCTCTTATCATGAGTACACTTGGTCCGTCAGGATTATCAAAATTCTCAATATTTTCAAGGTTTGTAACCTGATCAAGATAAAGTGAATACTGTGAATCCTCATAATAATCAATATCCGGCTCAAGAACATCCATATCCAAAAGAGTCTCCGAATATGTACCTTCCAAAGTCTCCTCATCATCCATTATGTAAGTTCTCTTATAATGACCGTCAAAATTAGGAAGAAGAGCTGTAAAATCTTCAAGTCCGGAATATGCTATTCCGGTATCTCTTCCCATTGATCCAAGCATATGACCTTCATATTTCTTTACAGTATATGCCTTGTCTGACAAATAAAATCCTGTAGGATCAAAATTTGCACCATATCTGTCATTGAGCTCATCGATCATTACCTTTGTAGCCTCGAATGCTGCCGGAACGGTCCAATGGTGATCGGTCTTAAAGAATGCCTGCTCATAAGGAATATCCTTACTTGGAATAACCTCTCCGAGATTGATACTCGGAACACCGAGTCTGTTGAGATATATCATCATCTCATATGTATCCTCAGTGGGATTATTTACCGGCAACCCCATTTCAAAGTCAGAGTACTTTCTGTTGTACTTCGAAGGAGCCATAACAAAGAGCACCTTTGTTCCGTACTTCTCCACATAATTCTGAAGCCTCTTTACTCTGAGCGCGCACTCAAAAATTTTCTTTTCATCATCACGATAAAATGCTGCGTAATGAAGAAATCCATTATTGTCTTTGACAAATTCAAAAGAATTAAATTCTTTTTTACCCAAAGTCTTCTGTGTAAGACCATAAGCTTCAACAAAATGTCTCTTACCGACAATCTCATCCTGCATGACCTCTTCAAACTCAGAGGGCAATTTGTCGGGTTCATTCAAATGTTTGTTTGCTTCTTTGATAAAAGCATCTTTATTCAAGTAAATATTTACGGCACTAAACGAAAACATTGCCAGCAGGAAAACTACCGCAAATATTCTTTTTTTAACAAAATATTTCATAACGGCGCCTTCCCTTAAAAGTTAAAGTAAATAAACGGATTGTAGTTTCCGATAACAAGATAACTCACGCAAATTATAATCATCCCAAGCATAAGAACCGGATATGCTATCGAGTATACCTTGTGCCAAACTGAACCCTCATGTTCATGGAACCACTTGTTCATCATAGGTATAACCGGTATTGAGAAAATAATTCCTAAAATGAATACCGGCAAATACTCCTTAAACATCATAAACGCTGTTGCACTCAATATACCATTGTTATTGGCTCCGAACATATTAAGGTAAAAACGTCCTGCCTGATAAATATCATCAGCTCTGAAGATTACCCACTGGAAATTAACTATAAGCAAAGTATATGCATGCTTTAAAAATGTGTTATGAACACGGTTGTCAAAATCCAAAAGTCTCTCAAGAAGCTGTAATACAAAAAAGAACATTCCCCAAATAATAAATGTCCAGTTCGCACCGTGCCAGATACCTGTAAGGAGCCATACAATTGCAAGGTTTCTTACCATAGTATCTCTGTTTGCAACTCTGTTTCCTCCGAGAGGAATATATACATACTCTCTGAACCAGTCAGTCAAAGAGATATGCCAGCGCTTCCAGAACTCTGAAACAGATCCGGCAATATATGGATAATTGAAGTTCTCTTTAAACTTAAATCCAAAGCAAAGTCCAAGTCCTATCGCCATATCTGAATATGCAGAGAAGTCGTAATAGAGCTGCAATGAGTATGCGATTGATCCAAGCCAAGCAAGTGTAGCAGGAACAGGAAGCTTATCGGTACCGATACGGGACCAGTTAAATACATTGTCTGCGATCGTACCGAAACTGTTGGCAATTATGATTTTCTTTCCTACTCCGACTGCAAAACGTGAAAGTCCAAGCGCAATCTTATCTATACTGCTCTTTCTGTCTCTGATCTGCTCTGCAATAGTATTGTACTGTACAATAGGTCCAGCAATGAGCTGAGGAAAAAATGCAATATAAAGTCCTACATAAAAAGGATTCTCTGCCTTTGTCACACCCCTGTACACGTCAACGACATATGACAATGCCTGGAATGTGAAAAATGAGATTCCGATAGGAAGTGCAATCTTCAAATCAGGCAACAGTCCCTTGAAACCACTGTTAATTATTCCAAATACAAATCCAAGGTATTTGAAGAAAAAGAGCACCGCAATATTTCCAACTATCGAAGTGATGAGCAATCCCTTCTTAACCTTGCTATCTTCAACTTTCTCAATAATGATCGCAATTATACTGTTGAACAGTATGGATCCGATCATAAGAAATACGTAAACAGGCTCTCCCCATGCATAGAACAAAAGACTGGCTAATAATAGCCATATATTCTGTGCCATCCTAGAAAAAGAGAGCAAATAATATCCCAGAAACACAATTGGGAAGAAATATACCAAAAATGGTATGCTGGAAAATAACATTCTTTACCCCTTTCTCTGAATCAGATATGACGGAATTATAAGTAACAACAAAGCTGCAATAAGCAAGAGTTCTCTAATACCCTCAACCGATGTGTCATATTCGGCACTATCAAGAATATATCCGAGGTCAACCTGTATTACCTTGCCGTGCTTCTGTATGAAATTCTTGATGACATATATCTCATCCATATAGTCATCCGTAAATCTCGATAATGTCACACCGTCTTTTTCATATGATGCAAGATGATAATTACCTGAATTATCATCTGTAGGATCTAGATAATCATCGGCCCATCTGTACCACTCTCTCACCTGTGCAGACTTGAGGTACGCAGTTGTCTCATCTATAACATCAAATAAGTGTTCCTCAGAAAGGTGATACTGGCGAAGATATGCAAATCGACTCTTCAACTGCTTCATGAACTTCTTATCATTACATATCTGTGTATAAATATCTCGTGTATGGAACGCAAGATCTTCAAGATCCATCTCAACAGTAGGGTTATTATTCATCGCCTGGTCATAGTCCCATACAGGTCCGATCTTAAGCTTTTCACCCGAGTTCTTATACATGTATGTTGAATGTTTACCGGCGTCATAGTTTCCAAAAAACTCATTTATCAGGAAATAATCCGCAAATGACTGTGTATCAATATATTGATCGTATGTTCTGAATATTGAATAATCATCCGAATATATGACTTTTTCCATTTTTGAAAAATCTTTTTCAATGTACTCTTTGGTCGCATCAGTAAGCTTAGACTGAGACGGATACTTAAGACCGATCCAGTTATCAAATTGCTTATTAGTGCCTTCAACTTTTCCTGAAAGTCTGCCATATGTATCAAGCATTACATCCGAAGATGTTTTTCTGTCTCTTCTTACGATATAGCTTGAATACACGTTTTTGGGCTTATACTTGTCAAGTTTAACTCTTTCATCTCCTCTTGAGATTGTCTCCATAAAAAGATATACGCCCTGATACGTATAAACACCGTTCTTTTCCATAAGGACTTCACAGAATCTGCTGTCGGGAGCCATGCTGTTGCCATCAATCTCAGATGCAATCCTGTAAGCAAGATAGTTTCTTATCATGCTCTTATCAGCCATACTTCCGTTGAGAACCCACTCAGATCCCTTACCCATTCCAAGGATATCTGAATTATTCTCTTCTCCGCCTGCCAAAACGGTCTTTATCTTATACTGTTTTTTATCGTATCCGATTGAAGAATGTCCCTTCATCTTGATACGGATCTGACTGTTAAATGAAACGGGGGTTGAGAGATTATTGTCTCCTGTTCCGCCGTCAATTACCTTGATGTTTCCCGTTACATAGGGATCATCACCCGAAAGGATCTCCTGTCCATCTCTGTATTTCTTATACTGAGGCATTTCTTTATCAACTGAAATTACGACTATCGGAAGGTTTGTATGGAAACCAGCTTTTACTTTATATTCGTTGTTAACATAAAGAAGCGGATCTTCAGTTGATGAATCGGGAGTAAGCTCTGCATATGTTCCGGAATTTCTTTCCTTCAAGCTTTCATCCGAACTAAAAATGCTCAAAACTCCCATAACCACAATTACAAGAAGAAAAAGGGCAATAAGAACCTTTCTTTCACTAAAATGAATTTTCTTACGCATTTAGTAGCCCCATTCACTCTTTATAATTACTGGTTAATCTCTTCGTCCTGTCTTACAAGACTAACTGACTTGATTCCTACTTTTGCAGAGAAATTAGGAACAAATGAACCGTTAGCCTTCTCACGCTTCTTAAGGATTGTTTCTGAAATTTCATAGATAAGCTCTGCTGCATTCTTGTCTTTGTTGACATTCTGAAGCTTCATGACAGCTTTACCTGCAAAGAAAGAAGCAATTTCCTTATCGATATCCTCTACCTTGTCTGCCTCTGCCTTCATAACGATCATAATTCTCTCGTTATCTCTTACAACACCGAAGAGTACAAGGAATACAAAGATGATGAATGTTCCGATTCCTGCCATGATATAGTCTGATACACCACAAGTAATACCAATTGCTATTGCCCAGAAAATATAAGCTGTGTCTCTGGGATCCTTGATGGCTGTTCTGAAACGAACGATTGATAACGCACCAACCATACCAAGTGACAAAGCAATGTTATTGCCGATTACATTCATAACAAGTGTTGTTACAAGTGCAAGCATAACAAGGGATACATTGAATTTACGACTGTAAACTGCTCCTGAATGAGATACTCTGTATGAGATGTATATCATAAGACTCAAAATACATGCTGCTACAAAGTTAAGAATTACATTCTGAATTGATAAACTTCCTGCTTTGTCCAATAGTCCTGTGTAAAGATACTCTTTCATTTTTTTACTCTCTCTTTCTCGTTTTTCCTTTTATTTTGCAAATGATCTTGAACGACCATATTTACTGTTTGATACTCTGGGCTTGTCTACAATATCAAGTGTTTGCTTAATATATGAGAATAGGAACCCATTGTATTTAACTTCCATTGTTGTTTCCGAAGGATCGGCAACTCTGTATGACTCAATGTCATCCTTAAAGAACTGTGAAGGATCTTCCAACGCTCTAAGATTCATATCGAACGTTATTCTTATATCATTGAATTCGTTCATAAAAGCCATTCTGTCATATTCAACGATACACTTAGGAACATATCCCTTCGTATTCATAAAAGTATAAAGTCCGTGAGCTAAATGCTCAGGTCTCTCCAATAAGAAAGTATAGTCCCCATCTATCATACTCTCCGCCTCTTCGAGACTTAGACTAAGCGATCTTTTTCTCTGGAAATCGCCCTCTTTAGCTTTAAGCTCAAGCTTAATTATATTGGTCTGGCCATCGTAGATCCTCATTCTGATCTTCTGTCTCTTATCGAGTCCGTCCAGCTTCTCCATATAATCGTTATCATGGAATGTATCAAAGTAAAGTGATCTTATTGTATAACCACCGCCGTCCCTATTATGCGGATCGGCGTCCATGATCTTCTCAAGCTTGCTCTTATAAATGTATATCTCATCTGTTCCAATGATATACTTTAGTTCTTTTCTACTTACATCAAGCATATTCACCTCCCGTAATATATATCATCATAGGTGCGGAACTGAATATCTTCGCCCTTTGAGCACATCTGGATAATGTAGCCCAATACTGCAAATACTGCAGCGATGCAAGCATCCACGATTATGTCGCTGTATACACCCGTGTATATAACGCCAAACATAACTCCTGCTCCTACAATTGGTGCAATCGCGCGGATAATCCGCTTCATTCCTGTTTTGTCCTCGCCCTTTTCGCGTCTCTTCTTTTCAATAAGAGATAACAAGCCCAAGAATAAGCTCATTACTATAAAGACAAAAAGCACAAGCAAGAACATTTTAAGTGTCGGACTTGGAACAAGCGGTTCCAATACGATCATTCCTCCGGCCATAAGTCCGGTCGCAATAAGAATAGAAGCAATCACCTTAAAACAACGGTGTCCCCAAAGACACATACATATCGAAAACAGTATCGATACGATGATTGCCAGGAAGAGGATCGAATCTTTAGTAAAATAAAGATCATAGTCCACTTTTGGTAATTCAAAAATCAGTTTTTCTTTCGTAAACATTAACAAATACCACCGTTTTCACAATTTAAACACATTCTTACCACACAACGTTCACAAGTATACATCATTTTTATCCGTTTTGGTAGACTTTTTTTGAAAAAATTACTTTTTTTTAAATTTCTTATTAAAATTTCTTTCACACCACATCCTTTCTCTCAGTGTATCAGCGGCTCCACAAAAAAATTGCAAAAAAATAAATTACTTTGTTGACACCCATAAGCAATCATGTTATAACTGTATTAACACTACTAATACACGATTGTTTCGGAGGTTTAGATATATGAAAAAAAATATTTTTGCAATTTTGGTTGCAACATCATTAGCTTTCACGCTTATGGCATGTCAGTCTTCGGGAGAAACATCCGAGTCAGGCACAAATATAGAAGATACCGCATCCCCTTCGGATGCCACCCCTTCATTAGATACGGGTTCTTCATTCTCCGGAGTTGATGCTTTGGCATCAACTTCAGATGCCGCATCTACAGGGTCCTCTCTTTCTTCATCAAGTGGCATCACTACTGACGCAAAAACGGGGAATATCGGTATCTCTGCTATCCTATCTACCGGTACTGACATTGCCATAACTTACTAAACAGATGTCTCACTCTAGGGGTGATCAAACGACTCTGTATATATACTTTTACCACCCATCTTGAGATTATCACGATCGGATTACCTCCTTCTGCTGATAGATAATCCCAAGGTGGGATATAACCCAAATAATTTTTACGCACTATGTGCTTTATATAAAGGAAAAAACATGGATATTATGAACAGCAATAACTATTTGAATGAAATTACATCAGACGCAGACTACGTTCCGGAATCCATAAGCATTTATAAACTGGTGATCGTATACGGATCACTTTTTTGTGCCGGGGCTTACAATCTGATCAATGCGATTTCAAGTATCATTTTGTCATTTCCTCAGGATTTCAGGATTAAACCGGGCAATATAGCAATGATTAAATGGGCTGTATTCGATGTTGTTTCAATTCTTCTCTATATCCTGGTTGCTTTTTTATGCGCAATTGCTTTCAAGGCCGTTATGAAGAATGCCAAAAACCTTGAAACACTTGTTACCTCGCCGTTTGCTATCGGTTTTTTGGGATATACCATAAAATCTGTCATGTACAGAGAGTTTTTCCACACGGTATACAAGATGCACTGGCAAAACTTCTTATTTATCACGGTGACTCTCGGAATCATCGTCGCAAATCTTATTTATTTAAATAAAGACAGCATATACGAAACGCTAAGCAGTCTTATAAATAGAAAAGTTGGGTAAAAAAATAACAGCCCGGATCGTTTTTTTGGTCCGAGCTGTTTGTTTATGTCTATACCTTTTTAACTGCTGTTTAGCCGGATGCTACCATATTTTCCGCATTCTGTATCGCCTGAAGACGAACTTCAAGAGGCACCGTTCCTTCACCTTCCAAAACGTCTCCCGTTTGGATCGTATTTACCATATCTTCGGTACGCTCAATCTCCCTGCTCTCTGCCTCATCCTCTATGATCTTACGAAAATTCTCGTTAGCACTTTCAAGCCTTGCTTCCCTTGCAGCATCTCTTGCTTCAACCTCTGCATTATACTCAATCTGGGACACATCTCCCCTTAAGTACATCTGTTGCAACTGCGCATCCGTATAACCGGCATAAGCACTTGAACCGGCCTGTGCGATCTTTTCCTGATTCTTTCTGTCAACGAGTCCGGGATTGGTCTCTTCAATAGACTGCTTTTTAGCACTCTCGGCAGCCTTCTTTGCCATTTTTTCTCTCTCACCTTTATCCGTGAGATCTATCTTGCTTCTCTTCTGCTCATACTTTGGAGCTTCTTTCGCTTCTTCTGCTTCGGTTTTTGCTTCTGCTCTTATATTTTCTTTTGCATCATCTTCAATCTTCTGTTCCCGCTTCTGAGCATCAACAGCAGCATCATCCTTCTTTTTCTCGGGAAGATCTATATTGGGAACAACCTCTTTTTCCCTCCTGTCATTCGCTGCCTTATTGACATCGTAGAGGGCTTTTGAATTTTCCTTATCATCCGCTCTAAGGTCTGACTTTTCATTCTTTACACGAACTGTATCACCATCACCGGATTTCGCTATAATAGGCCCATATTCCGATGTTCTGACTTCCTCTGCTTTAGACGCCGCTTCCTTTGTCGCATTCTGTCTGCCGTCATCGGTATTCCTATTCTGAGTATCAATGCTCTTTGCATCTGCCGTTTTCTGAGGTTCAATACCACGTGCATTTACGGATGAATTCAGCGAATTAGATATCTGACTATTAATACTTAAATCTGCCATATTACCTCCTTCACTTTGCACCGGTATATCACCGCGAATTTCAGTGCAAAGATTACATACTATTCTGCACCCTCATTGTACTCCGTCAAAACGTAAAAAGAAATATTTATTGACTAGATTTAATAGCCTTTTTATAAAATTATAGAGTGCTGCTGTGTATCCATTTCAGATAACACTGCCTTACGCCTCCTCACGCCATTGGTTACTATAGCTCTTCATACACAGCCCTGCCCCAAAGCCATCCGTTTAGAAATGTAGAAACTTCACCGTGCGGAAATAAGGCGGATTTTCGCAGTATTTAAGTATGTTGCCATATTCAAGAGCAATAAAAAGATTTAAGATTTCATTCTGCTTTCGCTCCAACTGTTTGAGCCCATCTATGGGCGAGTTTTGGAGCGAAGAATGGAAGCTTAAATCTTTTTATGCCTTGAATATCAACATACGCAACTACAAGAAAATCCGCCTTATTGCCGCACGGTGAAAAGCAACTACCTCCAAGCGGATGGCTTTGGAGCAGAGCGTAACAAAAAGGCTGTACCCATAACTCACGTCACGGTACAGCCTTTGATTGGTCCACATTACTGCACATTATCTTTTTTATCCATGATCATATCAACGCGTCCTGCATACTTGATCTTGTAGATCCTTCTGAGAGATTCATTGATCCTGTCCTCGGATATCGTTCCATCCGCAACAGCCTTCTTGACGCCCTCGTATGCCTTCTTGAAATCTTCCGGAAGATATATCATGTCGGCGCCTGCCTTAATTGCCGCAACTGCCGCTTCATCCGCCGAATAAAACTTTGTTATCGCTGAAGTGTTAAGTGCATCCGTAAGTATGATACCGTCAAATCCAAGGTGATCCCTGAGTTGCCCCGTAACCATCTTCTCCGAAAGACATGCAGGTGTGTCGTCTCCGTCCACATTGGGATAAGAAGCACCCGTAACCATGATTGCATTCACGGAATCATTTTTTACAGCTTCCTCAAATATCTTGTACTCAGAAGATTCAAGATCCGTTACACTCTTTTCCACTTCAGTCTTTCCATGCGACGTATCGACCTTAGCAGGGAAAGCATTCAGACATGAAGTCATTCCTGCGTCTTTCAGACCCGATGAAAAAGATACCGCTATATCCTTAACCTTATTAAAGTCCTTTTCTTCCTTATCATTACTTGATGAATCCATCACAGGTGAGATATTGAAGTTGAAGCCATACTTATACATGGCACTTCCAATTGCTTTCGCATTATCTCTCGCAGAATCGGAATCGGTAACATCTGTTACGCCTTCAATACCGAGATTTGAAGAAATCGCGCCGTTCTTGCTTCCGTCTTCCGCAACCAAAGTAAACACGGGATACTTACTCATTGAAGAAGTTGTATCCAGCATCTCTGTGATCTGATCTTCATTTTTAATATTTTTTGAAAAATAAGCCATTCCGCCAACAGCATAATTCATAAGAGCTTCCTGTGTTCCGCTCCCTGCCTTGACGGCTGTAGACACTCCCGTAAGCTGTTCGGGAGTTACGATAAAGAGTCCCGCAACCCTATCTTCCAAACTCATCCCCTCGATGATTGTATCAATACTGTCATCAAGCAGATCATCATACGACATCTCCTGCGTCTGCGATGTCTCTCCTCCCGATGCACCCGGACTTTCGATAATAACTTCCTCCGAGCTCATCTCGGCAGCCGCAACAAGATCTCCTCCGTTTGGTTTAACAAACTTAAATACTCTATTTAGGGAATATACCGTTATGAAAATCAGGGCAGATGCAACTACCATTACTCCTGCCAAAATCAAATAAGCTATCCTCTGGTTTCGCCTTCTTCTCCGTCTCCTCTCAAGTCTTCTTTCATCTAAAACTTGCTCATCCATTACACTCATATCCCCATTATTCATTTATTTCTTCCCCATTATTTTAACACATAAATATGCATAATCAAAGGGCAGAAGCTTCATCTTTTTACCTGCTTCTGCCCTATACCGAGTACTCTTCTGAACTAAAATTTTCCATGTCCAATGGACTGTCCTCCAATTTCCCAGCTACTATCTTTCCATTCATTTTTGCATTCAGATGCTGTGGCTCAAGAATTAAATATTGAAAAACCACGAATCATGTACCGGAAGAGCTGAACTTTAATTAAAATCCTAAACAATACCTAATTAGTTAGTTCAAAATATTTTGGTGGTCTGTACCATCCTTTCCCTGAATATTTTAATTAACTATCCCTTTGGACCGTACCTCCTATTCTTTCTCCCTGCTCTTTCGATCTAAAGAACTCTCAGGAGAAGTATTCTTTATATTAATTCCCTTTTCTTTATCTGACTCCATTATATTTATAGGGCATTAATTTGTCAAGACATTTTATATTTTTTCTTTATTTATTTTGATATTTTATTTATAATTGTCAAATATTCTGTGTATATTCTTAATTGTATGTACATTACAATCAATTCTGCATATTCATTTGCCGTCCAAGAAATCCCAGCAATAAAGAGCCGTATAAAAGAAAAAATTGTCGCACATTTAAAAAATGCCGACAATTTTCCATAAAATAATTTATGATATCTTATTTTATTTTTTGACAATATAATCAAAATCTCAATCATAAATGCAATCAAATAGATGGAGAAACCAAAAAACCATGTAGCCGTATAAAGCTACATGGTTTTCAATCTTTATCTTATTCTTATCTGTATGTATCAATCAAGCGGATACTTATCTGTGAGCTTCTTGATGATAGCGCGAGCCTCATCGTTCTTCTCACCCTTGTTCTTGATGACAACGGCGATGGCTTCAGCAATCTGATCCATATCTTCTGTGTTCATTCCTCTTGTTGTTACAGCAGGAGTTCCGAGACGGATTCCGCTTGTTACAAAAGGTGACTGCTGTTCGTTAGGGATAGTATTTTTGTTAGCTGTGATGTGAGCATCATCAAGCCAAGCCTCTACTTCCTTACCTGTAAGGCCGAAGTTTGTGAGGTCGACAAGCATAAGGTGGTTGTCTGTACCGCCTGATACGATCTTAACGCCTCTCTTCATAAGTCCGTCGCAAAGAGCCTTAGCATTTGCAACAACATTCTTTGCATACTCTGTAAATTCAGGAGAAAGAGCTTCCTTGAAGCAAACAGCCTTAGCTGCGATAACATGCTCAAGAGGGCCACCCTGGATTCCGGGGAATACAGCCTTGTTAATCTTGAACTTGTCCTGAGCAGACTGATTCCAAAGGATAAGTCCTCCTCTGGGTCCTCTGAGTGTCTTATGAGTTGTTGTTGTAACAACATCCGCATAAGGGAAAGGACTTGGATGAACGCCTGCAGCAACAAGACCTGCGATATGAGCCATATCAACCATAAGGATTGCTCCGCATGCGTCAGCAGCTTCTCTGAACTTCTTGAAATCTATTGTTCTGCAGTATGCAGATGCACCTGCAATAATAAGCTTGGGCTTGTGCTCTACAGCGAGTTTGTACATCTCTTCGTAGTCAAGCACTCCGTTATCATCAACTCCGTAAGGAACAACCTTGAAATATGTTCCTGAAATATTAGCCGGGCTTCCGTGAGTAAGATGTCCGCCCTGGCTGAGATTCATACCCATGATGGTATCACCGGGCTGTAAAAGAGCAAACTGAACCGCAAGATTAGCCTGTGCACCTGAATGAGGCTGAACATTTGCATAATCGCAGTGGAAGAGCTCTTTTGCTCTCTCAATGGCAATCTTCTCAACTTCATCAACTACGTGACATCCGCCGTAATATCTTTTTCCAGGTAATCCCTCTGCATACTTATTTGTAAGCGGGCTTCCCATTGCAGACATAACAGCCTTGCTTGTCCAGTTCTCTGATGCGATAAGCTCGATGTGGTTATTCTGGCGCTCTACTTCCGCCTCAATCAATGAAGCGATCTCAGGATCAATCTTTCTGACTTCATCCAATGAATACATTTCAACTCCTCCGAAATAATAGGTTAAATTCGACAATTTAATGTGTTAAAGCAACATCTTGCATATCGTACCATATATACAAAAAAAATGCTATAATGTTGGGGATTAATTATTTTTTTAACAGAGGACTCGTATGTATTACTGTATAATCAACCCATCGGCAAGATCCGGAAAAGGAAAAGATATCTGGACCGGACTCGAATATAAATTTATCTCTGCGGGAATAGAATACACTCCCGTCTTCACCGAAGGTCCGGGACACGCATCCAAACTGATGTCACAGTTCATCGCAGCCGCAGACAAAGAGGATTTTCCTATAAAAGTGATCGTACTTGGCGGCGACGGAACCCTCAATGAAGCAATAAACGGAATCACCGATTTTGAAAAAGTAATTGTCGGCTACGTTCCTCTTGGTTCAAGCAATGATTTCTCAAGAGATCTGAATTATCCGAAAGAATATGACGACCTTCTTGAGCGCATCATAGACGGAAAAGTTATCAGAACCCTTGATATAGGAAAGCTCACCTACGGCTCAATGACAAAGCCCATATCCAGACTTTGTAAAACAACGCCCGATAAAGTCAGATATTTCGGCGTAAGCTCAGGTATTGGATTTGATGCTGCCGTATGTGAAGAAGCTCTCTCATCCGGAACAAAGAATTTCCTTAATAAAATAGGTCTCGGAAAGCTGACCTACGGAATGATCGCGATAAAACAGCTCATAAAAGCCGATAAGATACCGTGTGACATCGAATTTGAAAACGGTAAGCAGGTGCATTTGACGCATTTCTTATTTATCGCATCAATGATACACCGCTACGAAGGTGGCGGATTTAACTTCGCTCCCAAAGCAAAGCTTACCGACGGAAAATTTGACCTGTGCATTGTAGGCGATATGAAAAGAGCCATGATGATGCTCGCTCTTCCGTTCTCTTTCTTTGGACTTCACTACTACTTTAAGGGTGTGTACAAATACAGAACTTCAAAGATACGTATAAAGACGCTCATTCCCATGTGGGTTCACACAGACGGAGAGGTATCGGTAAAATCAGACGATATAACACTGGAATGTCTTAAGCAAAAACTTAAGTTGATGACATAATTTTTATGTCAAAAGAATCAAAAAACTCCGTTTTTACCGAGTAATCAAGGTAAAACGGAGTATTTTTTTATTCATATCTGAAAGCAAGCTTCTCTTCTTTTCTTTTGCAGAAATTCTCCATTGCCGATGTGCGGTAATAGAAAATATAGAAGATAACAGCCATCAAGATCGCGGTCGCAACATCATAAACCGAATGCTGCTTCACGAACATGGTTGAAAGAATAATAAGTGTTCCCAAAATGTCACTTGAGATCTTTAATCTCTTATTAAATTTCTTACTTTTTCGGACAGCAATCATGGTTCCGATTGAGTTATATACATGAATACTCGGCCAAAGGTTTGCCGACGTATCTTTGCTGTATATGATCTGCACAAGCGCGGTAAAAATATTATCCCTTGGCATAACAGCCGGCCTTAAGTGCTGTACATTCGGAAAAAGAGTCGATATTACAAGGAACAATGTCATTCCCGTAGTCAGGAAAAAGAAGTTCTTGTAATAATCCTCCACTTCCAACGTCAGTATAAAGAAAACCAGCGTAAGTGATACGTAAAAGAACCATAAATAATACGGAACAATAAACGCTTCTATAAATGGAATCCTGTCATCAAGCGCCGTATGTATAACGGCATAGTGTGAAAATCTGTGTTTCTCTATTATTGAGAACCAGGTAATATACAAAGCACCATACATAAGAAGCGGCATTGCCATTCCGAATACATTCTTTAAATAGCCCTTGTCAGGCTTTTTTCCAACAAGTCTTTCGAATATATCTTTCATAATTTCCTCATAGGTGTATTTGCTACTTCTGTATCTCAAACTACTTTATCACTTTATCGTTATTAATTAAAGTGAAAAATTTTCTGTAATAATTTATATCCGGCCAAAGTTATCTTTCTACCGCCTTTTCCGGGCAAATAAATATATGTGCCTTCAATACTGTATCTGATCCTTACATATAACCAGTAATTCTTGTCCTTGATGTAGTTTAAGAGATCTTTTCTCTTGGCAAGATTTTCCGTTGTATCTTCCGTAATAAGAAGAACCGAAGAAATCGCCGTGATAATCTCCAGATAATTAAACATATATCTGTATCTCTCAGGCTGCGACTTGATCATTCCTATATTCTCAACGTAATAATCGATCATAAGCTTATTCACTCTGATCTGCTGATCGATACGTGAGAGCATGATCTTCTGATTAACGGACTGATCCTCGCGCCCGATGTAATAATAATAGAAATTTACATCGAGGTAGTACATCGTCTTTACAAAAGGAAGCGGATTGAACACATAGATATTATCAACATAGAATGTGTGCTCGGGAAGCTTTAATCCGCACTGCTTTAAAAGCTTTGTCCTGAATATTACAGAATGCATGAGAAGATAGTGTCCCTTGGGAGTTCTCTTTATGTCTTTCCATGAAAAGAGCTCTTCAACAGGAAACATCGTGTTGTAGCGCATAACCTTATGTCTCTTCTCGCCCACTTTGTTGTATACAAAATTGCTGATCAAAAGATCAAGCTGAGTATCTCCGCCCGCAAGATCTGCAAGTGTCGACAATATTTTTCTGTAGGCAATCTCTTTTACCCAGTCATCCGAATCAACTACCTTGAAGAAAAGACCTGTAGCATTCTCAAGTCCGGCATTTACGGCACTGCCGTGTCCGCCGTTGGGCTTATGGATTGCTTTTACGATCGTGGGATATTTTGCCGCATATTCATCGGCTATCTCCGCTGTTCTATCCTTTGATCCGTCATCAACGACTAAAATTTCTACATCCTCACCGCCAACAAGCAGCGACTCTATGCATTTAGCCATGTACCCTTCTGAATTGTAGCAGGGAATCGCAACTGAAAGTAATTTCATACTAAATTTAACTCCTTAATCTGGTACTTTCATATTTTTCCATCGTTGTAAGGCAGTTTCTAAGATCGTTGTATCTGCCGTCAACATCCCCCTCGTTAATGACAACGCCAACCGACATCGCCATTATATCAATCATATCGTTAGTAATTATCGGATGAAGCTTGCACAAAATATCATTCTTTTCGGAAGCAAGGTCTGCGTCCAAAAATTTTATCACAAGCGGATCAAGGTTAAGATCGCGCGCCTCATCATCAATGCTCTTCTCCATAACTTCAGAGCGTTCGTAAGAAGTATCTACTTTAAACTTCGGTGCTGAAGTTACTTTTTTCTCATCACTCATCTTTCCTGCCTCATTTCTCTCGTTCTTTACCGTATCTTCGGCTTTTTTATTTTCCGGAGTTTTCTCAGGTTTAATTACATTTTGCGTGTCTTTGGTAATATCTTTTTCCAAATTCACTTTGTTATCCTGAACAGCTTTATTTTCCTGAATAACTTCTTCTCCCTGAGTCTCCTCTTCATTCACATCATTTGTGACCTCTTCAAAACGGTATCTCTGTTTAACATCGGGGTACTTATTCCTGTCAACTTCCGACATAAACATTGAAAGTGGTCTGCAATAAACCGAATAATCACCGTAAAGAGCCTGATAGACCACCATTTTTTCCCTAGTTTCGGAATGCGTCGCAATAGTGACTATCTGATACATTTTCCCCTTAAAATGTCTGTATAACTCCTGTGGTTTTGGTACTGATCTTTCCAAAATCTATCCTCCCTTATAAGCGTAAACAAAATTAAGTATAAGCCCAAAACACTTCTTTTTCAAATATCATTTGGGAAAGCAGTTGTCCGGTTGTTTGTCGCGGGTGCAACCTATTATGACCATCTCGACACTGATAATATAATCAAGTTTTCCGGTCTTAACAGCTTCATCATTTGAAGCACACAACTCAAGGGCATCTCTCAGCTCTTCAATCGTATAATTGCCTGCCCATCCCACGTATTTACCGACAAGAAACGGTGCCAACCCCACGGCAGCCGCTATCTGCGCTTTATCCTTGTGATTTTGGGTCATCTCTTTTATCTGGAGCATAAGATTAAATTGCCTGGTTATAAGAGCAAGTATCTTTGCAGGTGGCTCCTTAAGTGCCAGAAGATCGTAGTAGAGATTTATCGCCACAGTCCTTTTTCTCTCAACGATTGCATCCGTCATGGCAAAGATACGTCCTGTAAGCCAGTTTGCACATACAGTTTCAACATCTTCATCAGTGATCTCATTTCTGTCAATGCAGTAGCAGACAAGCTTCTCTATCTCAGTGCTGATATTTGACATATCCGTTCCTACGCGTCCGAGAAACAATGCAAGGGCACGCGGAGAAATAGTCTTCCCCTCAGCCTTGAGTTTACCCGCGATCCACCTTCTCAAGGTATCTTCGCTCTGTTCATCGCAGCTGATATCAAGTCCAAGCTTAGAGGCAGCTTTAAAAATATCTTTTCTCTTATCTACTTCCTTTTCGACAAAGATAAAACATGTAGTCTCAGAAGGATTCTTCAAGTAATCGGCAAGTTCGGGACAGCCGCTCTTAAAAAAGCCGCTGTTCTCAACAAGGATTACTCTCCTATCCGACAAAAAAGGCATTGTCTCAGCCATATCGATTATCTCAGCCGGATTGCAGGCATCGCCTTCATATCTGGTGAAATTCATCGAAGAAGCGTCAACCCCCATTGCCTTAATGAGTTTGTCCTTATTCTGGAGTCTCAGATAAGCCTCATCCCCGTATAATAAATAGCAAGGCTTAAAATTCCCGCTCGCTACGTCTTCATTTATCTGTCTTTGTTTCACAGGAAAATCCGATGTTTTAACTGCCATATATAATCACACTCCATTCAATATGTTACCACAGATGTATCAAAAACTCACCTTAATATATGGACATTATAATGATGTGATTGTATAACTAACTCTGTATAGATAATATAGGCATCATAATTTGTGCTTAAGTGAGGTTGTCATGAAAAAAGATCTTTTTGTCGTGTCAGGTTTTATCTTCGCAATATATTTTATTTTTCATATCACCGGGATCGGATGTCCGATAAAATATCTGACCGGCGTATCCTGCCTTGGATGCGGTACAACGAGAGCATGGCTTGCTCTTCTTAAAGGTGATGTCGCCGCAGCGTTCAGATTCCATCCACTCTTCTGGATGCCTATCCCTGCTGCGTTTATCGTTATTTTCAAAAAAAATATTCCACATAAAATATATAATGCTTCCATATTTTTTTCTTTTACCTTATACTTACTCGTGTATGTTTTTCGTATGTTGTACTCTGACGGATCGGTAGTAACCTGTATGCCGCGTCACGGTGCTATATACAAAATAATAACTTTACTTTAGGAGGAGAATTTTTATGTTTTGTAAGAATTGTGGGAACGAAATACCTGAGGGATCAAAAGTATGCCCTGCATGCGGAACAACCGTAGAGTCAATGGCATCAGATTTCGCAAATACTTCCGGACAGACTTATAATGCAGCCGGCCAGGAAGTATCAAACACTTATGTAGGGGATTCATTCAACGGAAACAATCAGTCATACATAGGCGCTGTACCTCTTAAGACAGACAGAAGCCTTCTTATTTATATCCTCTTATCCTTAGTAACATGTGGTATCTATTCATTATTCTTTATTCACTCACTTGCAAAAGACGTTAATGTAGCATGTGCCGGAGACGGAAAAGAGACTGCAGGGCTCCTTAAGCTCATTCTTTTATCTATCGTAACATGTGGAATTTACGGTGTTTACTGGTACTACTCATTGGGTGACAGACTCCACGAGAATGGCCCCAGATACGGTGTCAACATCACAGAGACCGGTACAACAATACTTCTTTGGATTCTTATCGGTTTGCTTTTCGCTTGTGCAGGTTCATTTGTTGCTATGTACTTCATTATCAAAAATACAAATGCCATTTGCGAAAGTTACAATCGTATGAACGGAATTGCATAATTACTGCATATTTCATAAATATATAAACATAACGATTAAGCTACAGCCTCTATCTAATGAGGTTGTAGCTTTTTATATTATAGAAAATGCTTTTTTATTGAAATTCCTTCCCTTGATTTAAAAAGCACTCCGCTTCCATCCTGTCATTTTTAATCCTGAAGATAACCGCTCCGGATTCGTCGGTCCTGTATATCTTCGAGCCAATATTTTCAAGTCGTTCAAGCACTTCCTCGTGAGGATGTCCGTATCTGTTATTCTCCCCACAGCTAATTAGCGCAATCTTTGGCCTTATTAGTTCAAGGAACTCTTCATCAGTCGTATACTTCGACCCGTGATGTGCTACCTTAAGTAGCGTAATATCTTTGAAAATCCTAGGATTTTTTCTTATCAGATCTTTGATATTCTCCTGCCCCTCTTCTTCCACATCTCCCGTTAAAAGAGCTTTGAACTCTCCGTAGCTCATAAGAAGAACCGTAGAATATGCATTTGCGCCCTCAGTAGTCATTCCCTTGTCCGGATTTATGCATAAAAACTTTGTTTTTCCAACAGTAATCTCCTCTCCCGTCGAAATATAAGAAACAGGAATGCCAAGTTCCCCGGCTCTCTTCTCAAGTTCTCTGTAGTTATCACCTCTTGATTTTTCCGAGACATCGGGAAGTATCAGCCTTTTTATCCTTATCCCGCCTTTTTCCATATCATCCATTATTTCCAAAAGTCCCGAAATATGGTCATTGTCCTCATGTGTAACAACCGCCGCATCAAGACTTCCGATTGCTCTGTACTTAAGATAAGGGATTATCGAATACCTTCCGACTTTCTTTTCCGAAGTACTTCCTCCGTCTATGAGAATCCGCTCTCTTCCGTCTTCAATCACGATGCCGTCGCCCTGCCCGACATACAGAGCCGAGATTGTCAGCGAAGGCTTGGGATTATATACAAGAATAACTGTTGCTATCGGGATAAGCGCCATCCTTATGTACTTCTCAATATTCATAATTTGCCGTCTTTTACCAAATAAATATTTAGGGAAAAAGAGACCGATACAGACGATCAGACAATAACATGCGATCTTAAGAGTCCCCGCATGCCCGATATAGAGTGTGTTTCCCGGCAGTAACGTCTGAACACCGCACACATTTTTATAAAAAAGAAGAATTATATGCGCTATAATCCCCGGAACAAAGCCTGTTATCCCTACCACAAAAAGACACAGGATTCCTACGCCCATCAGTATACTGAGTAAGGGAATTATAATCATATTTGATATCAAAGAAAACAGCGGATATGTGTAATAATATGCCATATATATCGGTAAAGTGGATATCATTATCGCTATCCCGGATATAAATCCCGAGCGAAGGAACTGCTTTCCTTTATAAAGAATATTATCTTCATCACCGGAAAACATGAGCTTTCCGTTTTTCTTTTTCTCAAACATATCTTCAAGAGCGGGGCGAACCACAGTCACACCTATTACCGCGCAAAAAGAAAATAAAAATCCGCTGTTATATAAATAAAGCGGACAGTCCAGAATAAGAAGTATCTCAGCCATCGCAAGTCCCGATAAAATATCGTATGTTCTTCCCACAAGCGGCGCAATAAGCCGCATCGTGAACATACATATCGCTCTGAACGAAGATGAACCGATACCGCACATTTCCCCGTACAGATACATCACGATTATCGGGATCACTGTATAGAATAAAGGCTTAAGCTTGCACTTCCTGAGTACTTTGTAAAGCCCCATTCCGATTATGGAAATGTGCAGTCCGCTAACGGCAAGAATATGCATTATTCCGCTGTTTTTATACATATCCTTTATATCATCATCCATATAGGCTTTATCGCCGAGTATCATGGCTTTTAGCACAGCGCAGTCGCTCTCTGTGAGCACCTTATTACTATCAAGATTCTTTTCGAAAAACATCTTGAGATTATATAATTTTTCGCGCAGAACATCTTTTTTTCCATCCGTTTCCGTAACCTGCGCATCAAATAATCTGAAAGCAATCTTCATGGTCGCATAGTACAAGCGACTGTCAAATCCTCCGGGATTTCTTACTTTTTTAAAAGAAGTAAATTCCCCTCGTATCTTTACGTGCTCGCCAATAGAAGGAATATAGTCATCTCCCTCTTTTAAACTGCACATTACATATTTCATTTTTCCGATTGAGATATTCTGTGGAACCACATAAATAACGTTAAGACTATCACCGGATGGATCCGGGCGGGCTTCTTTCCGTGCAACAACGCCGGTAATAAAGCCCGTTTTCCCATCTATACCATCAGGTAATTGATATAAATAATCTGTAAAAGAAATTCTAAGATAAATAAAGACAATCGCCGTAATGACCAGTGCAACCGGACATAACGGTCTTTTCACTTATGTAAAACTCCTTATCTTGAAATAATATCCTCATTTCTTTCGTATGCACCCGAAATATTATAATCCATATAGGTGAACGAAGAATCTCCGTCAACCGAAATAACAACCCTGTCAACACCGGGAAGCTCGGTTGCCGTATTTACTATAGAATAAAGCGCAGCCTGAACGGTAACATTATTTGACTGAGTAAGGAAGGATGAATCAAAATCGATAAAGCAAACTTTATCCTTGATATTCACACTGTTGATCTTGGTCTCCTTATTGATCGTAGGAAAAGCATCATTTGTGTTGGGACCGTTTATCAACTGTTCAAGCCTTAATTTTTCCTCGGAAATATTGCTGTTATATACAACATATCTGTATACACGTTTAAGCTTATCGCCTGTTTTATTGGCAAAGTACAGCGTGATCTCCTCTTTCTTGTTTTTGTTTATCTCGCTGTCGACATTATAAATGAAATCCTCACCCTTCATCGGGCCAATGGCATTTCCCGCATGATCTTTGAGAGGTGCCGGCTCGTAAGGATCGTCTGTCGCAGAATCGGCATCACCTTCAAAATTCATATGAACAGCTTCTTTTTTTCCAACATAAAAATATACGTTATCTATACCGTCAATCTGCGTAAATGTACTGACAATCGCCGCTCTCGTAAGGACCTCTTTGGTTATTCCAAGCTTACCGTACTGAGCACCAAACTCAAGTTTAAGAACTCTGTGTTCGTAAGTATATCTGTTAAGCCAGGCATCTCCGACTACATCGCCGTTCTTTTCACTCGGCTTTTCTCCGGATTCATCGCCCGATATGGGAGCCTCATACAAACTCTTTCCGGGACTCTCCTCAAGCTTCTGAACAAGTTCAGTGATCGCGCCGTACATATCCTTCGCAGGATCCGTCTTAAGCTCGTATTCTACAGGCACAATACTTGACTCATCCGCTTTCACGTAGAACACATTTATCTTGTTGTCTGCTTCGATCTCTTTTTCCCCGCATGAAACCAGAAACGCAGATGTAAGTATGGTTGCTGCGCAAAACAATATTCTATTTTTCATAAAGCAGCTGGTTCTCATAACATATCTCTCTTACTTCTGATTTGTATAAATAAGCGGTATCTTAACGGTAAATGTTGTTCCCTTATCCACTTCACTGTCTACATCGATAGTTCCTCTGTGCATAAGGATCGCATTTCGAACGATAGCAAGTCCAAGTCCCGTACCACCGATCTGTCTGGATCTTGACTTCTCAACACGGTAGAATCTCTCATAAATATGATCGAGTGATTCCTTCGGAATACCCATACCGGTATCCATAACTTTTACAACAAAGAATTGCTGGTCGGCATCAACTTCAACCTTGACTTGTCCTTTATCCTTATTGTATTTTATCGCATTTTCAACTAGATTCATAACAACAAGTGATATTTTTACTTCATCTATCTCTGCCGTTACCGCTCTCTTACTCTCAAGTGTAAGTTCTATGTTATGTTTAACCGCAATGGGTCTGAGTCTCTTGCAGACTATCTCAACAAGTTCAACGACATCCACACTTGTGATATTAAGATCAGCAGACGTCTTATCCATCTTAACAAGGGACAGAAGATCGTTTATGATCTTATCCTCTCTGTCGATCTCGCTTACAATGTCCACCATGAAGTCCTTATATACCTCATTGGGAACATTCTCCTGAGCCAAAAGAGAATCCGCCAAAACCTTCATCGAAGTGATAGGCGTCTTAAGCTCGTGCGATACGTTTGAAACAAATTCCTGACGCGAATCATCAAGAACTTTCATTCGTTTAAGCAGCGCATTGAAAGCTTTTATGATCTGCTCTGTTTCAAGGAAATTGGGTCCTATGATAGGTTCATCCGTATAACCTGCCTTAACATCGTTAATGGCAGCCGTAATCCTGTCAAACGGTTGCAGCAATGTTGCCGAAACAACAGCGGCATATACAAAGATTACGAGAACGATAATAACCTCAATAGTCATCGCTCTTCTGCTGAGAATCTCAAGTGTAGCCTCAATGGAGTCTGTCGATACACTTGTAAGGATAACTCCTCTTACAACCTCTGTAGGCTCATTCTTATCCGAAATGTCGCCTTCCTGAATAATGGGCGCCTGAATAATAGGGGTAACCAACTCGATATAACCGTCATCATGGTTATACTTTGAAACTGCCCCTTTTGAGCCCTTCTTAAGACAATTTACAACTTCTTCGGAAATAATAGTCTTTCCCTCATTGATATTGTAAGTGTCCTTTATAACTTTGAGCTCATTATTAATAACCATCACACGTCCGTCGTAAATGGTAGTCAGCATATCCAACTCCGCATTTACGACTTCCGATGATGTATTTGTAAAATACTCATTCGTAATAAGGTGATTAGCCAAAATTCTCAGCTGTGTCTGAACGCCTTTTGAATTTACATTGACAGCACGATCTTCATAACTTTGAAGAATCAAAATATGCATTATAATACATGAAAATAATCCTGTAAGAAATACAATTATGAAAAATCGCGCTCTTAGACTCTTTAATAGGTTACTGATCTTTAATTGTTTAAAAAAACTTAAAATCACACCAAAATAACGTTTCATATTTTTAGCCGTGGATTATGCCTGGAAATAATATCCACTTCCCCACTTTGTTCTGATATACTGTGGCTCGCTCGGATTAGCCTCAAGCTTTTCACGAAGTCTTCTGATATGTACGTCTACAGTTCTTGCATCGCCCTTGAAATCCCAATCCTTATTCCAAACAACATCCATAAGCATGTCTCTTGTATAAGGCTTTCCGGCATGTACCGCAAGATATTCCAAAAGCTCATACTCACGAACTGTTACATCGATTTCTTTATCATTAATAAATACTCTTCTGTACTCCTGATAAATCTTAAGATCGCCAAACTGAAGGCACTTATCATCAAGAGTAGCCTTTGCAGATCTTCTGATTATTGCCTTGATCCTGGCCTTAACTTCCAAAATATTGAATGGCTTTGTGATATAATCGTCCGCGCCGTTTTCGAGACCAAGAATCTTGTCCATGTCATCGCCCTTAGCTGTAAGCATAATGATCGGAACATTTGAAAATTCCCTGATCTGCTGACAAGCATCAAGACCTGACATCACAGGTAACATAAGATCAAGAAGAATGATGTCGTATTTATGGTGTTTAGCCATATCAACGGCTTCTTCACCGTCGTAAGCACAGTCAACCACGAAATCATCCTGCTCCAAGCTGAACTTAATTCCTTTTACAATTGTCTTTTCGTCATCAACAACCAAAACTTTTTTACTCATAATCCACCCATTCCTATAATTTTGTTATACAGTGATGTATTCTTTTATCTTGGAAAAAAGCTTGTCTTTAATACCGGATATTTTCATTATATCTTCTATGGAATTGAACTTTCCATTCTGTTGACGGTACTTAACAATTCTCGCCGCTATGCTGTCGCCTATTCCCGGGAGAGTCTTAAGTTCCTCTTCGGTAGCTGAATTAATATTAATCAATTCATAGTTAACCGATTTTACATCAACATCAAGTCCGGTTTTGTCAAAAGAATCAAATTCTTCCGACAAGACATTGCCCTTCCCCTTAATCTCTTCCGTCTCAGTGAGAGTTGGAATTCGTAATTTAGCACCGTCGGAAATCTCCGCAGCAAGATTGACATAAGTTGTGTCAGCCTCGTCACTGAATCCTCCGGCAGCAATAACAGCGTCATTTACCCTACTTCCAAAAGAAAGTTCATATACTCCGGGTTCGGATACTGCACCACATACATATACAATAAGCACTTGGGAACTACATTCTTCCGAACTCCCGACGATAGCCTCACCGGAATCGTCCTCCGAATATGCTTCTGCTCCTTGATCACTTATCATCTTGTTCATAACAGGCTCTGTTTCAGCCTTTGTCGAAGCGCATCCAGCCAGTAAACATACCGAACTGAACAACACTAAAAAGATTTTTCGCATGTATCCTCCATTACAGAGGTCCCCGCCATGCATTTTTTATTTTAGTATATATTAAGTAATTTATCAAGCTAATTTAACATACGTTAATCGCCTTCTTCGTCTTCTTCCGAAAGTCCTGCGGTAATAGGCGTATCCATCGGATCCTGTATCGGCTGATCGTGATACTCTTTCCCCACTACCTGAGTTTTTATACTCTCTGACAATTCTTTAAGTATGGCGTTACAATCCGCATCCTCATCATCCCAGATCTTCGCAAAAGCAATCTCAAGTTCCATCCAGAAATTACTTGTCTGAATAGTCTTGGGCATGGAAACGGAATCGGCATAGATATCTACAAACTTATTAAGTCCTTCCTGGCCGTAATCGATTCCGTAATGCGCGGCAAGTTTATGTGACATTTTGTAAATATCATTTTTTTCATCCATACAGATCATTCTTGCAAATTTTTCAGCAAGATCCGGATGTTCCGAAAGTCCGTTGACAACAAGACAGTTTGTAACCGACATGGTCCTTGTCTTCAAGCCGTTCGGAAGTTCCGGTACTGCGGGCGCTACTGCATACTCATAGTATTCACCGCCGTCTGCCGTGATTGTAAGAGGGTCTTTAACCTTTATCTCATCATACTTCTTGAAAATATCGGTCGTCGCAATGGTGAACAGGATTTCTCCCTTAAGGAACCTTGTCGCCATGTCGTCGTAAGTGGTCTCTTTTGCATCAATAGCGAAGAACTGCTTGAGCTGCTTGTAGATCTTCATACAACTGATCGTGTTACCGTTATATATAGCTATATCCTGATCTATATTATCAACGTTAATATTATCTCCCGCGTCACCGCCAAGATTCATGTAAGCTCCGACGAAGAAATAGTTATAAAAAATGTCGTTGACATCCCACTCAAAGATGGACTTAACCTTTTCCGGAGCATCGTACTTTCGTGAAAAGTTGATGATATCCTGAATCGATTTGAAATCTGAAGAAAGAATATCATTGATCTCTTCATTAACTTCTTCTGTAGAGAAATCTTCTTCGGGAATCTCGACATCTTCCGCGTCCTCGCCCTCTGAATCTTCTCCTTCTTCTCCCTCGCCGCTGTTTTCCTCTCCGGCTTCATCCTGAGATTCATCGTCCTGAGACTCTTCACTTGATGCTTCGCTTGACTCTTCGGTTGCTTTTTCCGAATCCTCGGTTTTTTCGGCCGAATCACCTTCGGAAGCACTCTCCTCGCCTTCTTCGAGCGCAGTCTCCTGCTGTACAGCCTCTTCTTCCTGCTTCTTTCTCTTTTCCATCTGCTCTTTTGCATAGCTTTCAAGATATGTCTTGTTATATACGAGAGCACTGGTCTCAAAGTAGAAAGGATAAGCTATATATTTACCTTTGTATGTTACGGAATCGAGTGCCGCTTTAGGAAAAAGAACCTTGTTAAAAAATCCGTCCGAATTATCGGCTTCAAGCGCAAGGCCGGCACAATAAACTTTCTCGAGAGTATCGTTTGTTGTAACAAAAATATCAGGAAGGTTCTTGTTCTCCATAGATGCCTTATTTACCGCTTCGAGATATTCCATTCCCGAAACAAGCTTAGGCTCAACACGCGCCTCCCTGTTTTTCTCGGAAAACTTGATTGCCATACTCTGAAGATACGGAGTGATGGCATCATCCGTGTACCAAACTCTCAGAGTTGTCTTATTTGAAAAGAAAGAAAAATCTTCAAATATGCTTTCATCTGAGCGGGAGTTTGCAAAAACGCCCGCCAGCATGCATAGTATTAGAAATATAGAAAAAATTTTGGTTTCAAATTTCATATCTTCCCCAAACATGAGTCCAAAATGTCGATCATTTCGTCAACATTTTCTTTGGTTATGACAAGAGAGGGAACAAATCTGATGATCTCGGATCCGGCATTTATCAAAATAAGTCCTTTTTCAAGAGCCATGTTAATAACATCCGCAACAGGTCTGTTAAATACAAGTCCCTGCATAAATCCTGCGCCTCTTCTGTCGACTATGAAGTCGTAGCGATCCTTAAGCTCATCAAGTCTCTTTTCGAGATAAGGTGCCACTTTATTCACATTTTCTATTATATTGTCATTGTTAAATAAATCAAGAACTTTATTAACAGCCGCGCAAGCAAGCGGGTTACCGCCGTAAGTTGTACCATGATCTCCTGCAACAAGAGAATTTGCTCCGACTTTCTCGGTCATAAGAAATGCTCCGACCGGAACTCCGCATCCCAAAGCCTTTGCAGTCGTCATGATATCAGGCTTTACTCCGAATTTCTGCCATGCAAACATTGAGCCCGTTCTTCCCATTCCGCACTGGATCTCATCAAGAATAAGAAGGATATCTTTTTCATCGCAAAGTGCCCTTACTTTGGTAAGGAACTCTTCGGTTGCGGGATAGATACCGCCTTCTCCCTGAACAGTCTCCATGATGATTGCACAAGTCTTGTCGGTCACGCATGAAAGCACACTTTCAAAATCGTTGAAATCCGCGAACTTAATATTTCCGATCATCGGCTCAAAAGCCTCACGATAATGCGGATTACCTGTAACAGAGAGCGCTCCGAATGTTCTTCCGTGGAATGAGTGATTCATTGCAATGATTTCATGATCTGTCTTGCCATCCTTAAGAAATGCATATTTTCTCGCAGCCTTAAGTGCTCCTTCAACAGCTTCAGCTCCGCTGTTTGTAAAAAATACCCTGTCCATGCCGGAAGCTTTTTTTATCTTCTTGGCAGCCTCTATCGCAGGCACATTGTAGTAATAATTTGATGTGTGAAGAATCTTGTCAATCTGCTCTTTAAGCGCATCATTGTAGTCCTTGTAATTGTAACCGAGAGCAAAAACTGCAATTCCCGAAACAAAATCAAGATACTTATTACCATCGATATCATAAAGGTATACGCCCTCTCCTCTGTCGAGAACGATCTGATAACGGTTATATGTGTGAAGTAACGCTTGCTCAGCTTCTTCAATATAATTCTTCATTTTTTCACTCATCTTTATTTCTCCCTGTCAGCGTAATTTTTTACGATCAGTTATTTTGTGCAAGTGCGTCGTCATCTGCCATAAACATTGTTCCGACACCTTTCTTGGTAAAGATCTCAAGAAGTATGCAATGAGGAATCCTTCCGTCAAGAATATGCACGTTATTAACGCCTTTTCTGATAGCATCCGTACAATTGTTGAGCTTCGGAAGCATTCCGCCGCCGATATTGCCCGAAGCAATAAGAGCGTCGGCTTCTGAGCATGTAAGTCTCGAAATGAACGAAGAAGGATCGTTGATATCCTTGTAAACCCCATCGATATCGGTAAGGAATGCAAGCTTGTTTGCGCCTACAGCTTTTGCGACAGCGCAAGCCGCATCATCCGCATTTATGTTATATGTATCAAAATTATCATCAAGTCCGATAGGTGCGATGATAGGAAGATAATCATTATCAAGAAGGTCGAAAAGAATCTTTGGATCGACGCGGTCAACCTCTCCGACATATCCGATATCTTTTCCATCCGAAAGCTTCTTTTTTACATGAAGAAGTCCCGAATCCTTACCGCTTATACCGATGGCCTTAACGCCAAGTTCCTGAACCATTGTAACAAGCTGCTTGTTAACTCTTCCGAGAACCATCTCAGCAATTTCCATTGTCTCAGCATCGGTAACTCTGAGTCCGTTTATAAACTGAGCTTCTTTTCCGACTTTTGAAACCCATGAACTTATGGCTTTTCCGCCGCCGTGAACGATGATTGGCTTAAATCCCACAAGTTTAAGAAGCGTAACATCTGTTATTACATTCTTCTGAAGTTCTTCGTTGCTCATGGCACTTCCGCCATATTTAACAACTATGATCTTCCTGTTGAATTTCTGAATATACGGAAGCGCCTCAACGAGAACTTCCGCTTTTTTTAACACATCCTGCATATCCTTATCCATTTTCTCAGCTCCTGTAATCTGCATTTATCTTAACGTAATCATATGTGAGGTCACATCCCCACGCGGTTGCCTCTGCATCTCCCTCGTGCATATCGACAAATACCGTGACCGTTTCCTCTTTCATTATCTCAAGTGCTTTATCTTCATCAAAATCAAGCGGAGTTCCCTTATGGAATACTTCTATGCGTCCCGCTTTGCTCTCAAAGAAAAGCTCCACGTCGTTCTGATCAAACTGTGCTCCCGAATATCCCATCGCACACAAGAATCTTCCAAAGTTTGCGTCACATCCGAAAATAGCTGCCTTTGAAAGGTTCGATCCTACAATCGCTCTTGAAAGAGTTTTCGCATCTTCCTTAGTCTTTGCATTCACAACTTTGGCTTCAAACAGCTTGCTTGCGCCCTCTCCGTCAGCCGCCATCTTTTTTGCAAGAAACTCGCAGACATAGAAAAGCGCATTTTTGAAGGTCTCGTAATCGTCATTCTTATCTTTTACAATATCATTTCCGGCTTTGCCGTTTGCCATGCAAAGAAGAGTATCATTTGTCGATGTGTCCCCGTCAACCGTTATCATATTGAATGTATCGGAAACAACCTCACTGACAGCCTCCTGCAAAAGACTCTTTTCAATTGCAATGTCGGTTGTAAGGAATGCAAGCATTGTGCACATATTGGGATGGATCATTCCCGATCCCTTACTCATACCGCCAAGCGTTACCTTTTTTCCCGCTATGTGAAAAGAAACAGCTACTTCCTTATTCACAGTATCGGTTGTCATTATCGCCTTAGAAGCGTCGGTTCCTGCTTCAATACTTCCATCAAGAGTCTTGCTCATCTTCTCGACTCCGGCAACAAGCTTATCTACAGGAAGCTGCATACCGATAACTCCGGTTGATGCTACGGCAACAGATGCATAATCTACGCCAAGGCTCTTTTCTACAGCTTTTGCAGTAGCTTCACAGGCATCAAAGCCCTCTTTCCCGGTGCAGGCATTTGCAATTCCCGAATTGATGACAACAGCCTGCATAGGCTTTCCCGAATCAACTATCTGCTTATCCCACTGAACACATGCGGCCTTTACAACGTTACTTGTAAAAGTTCCCGCACAAACGCAGGGAACTTCCGAATACACAAAAGCCATGTCCGTTCTGTCTTTGTATTTGATGTTTGCTTCGCAGCTTGCGGCCTTGAATCCCTCTGCAACCGTAACTCCGCCTTTAATAACTTCCATATCCGTTCTCCATTATCATTTATTAAAGATTGTAAGATTTTCTTCGTTCAAGGTATGATCGTAATAATTCATATCATCCCGAAGTGTCCAACCCATTTTTTGCCAGAACTTGTTTCCGACCTCATTTGTCACAAAAGCATTTAAGCAAACCTTATTTATCTTTTCTTTCTTAAGTGCCTCGTAGCAAAAAAGAACCATCTTCTTGCCGATTCCGTGCATTCTGTATTCTTCGCTTACGCAAACATGATACAGACAGGCTCTTCTGCCATCATGCCCGCAGAGAATCGCTCCGACGATCTTACCGTCTTCCACATCAACTGCGCTGAGCCCGGGATTTCTTTTTATAAATCTCTCTATGCCCTCTCTGGAATCATCGACCGACCTTATTCCAAAGCCATGAATCGACATCCACAGAGCATAAACATCATCATAATCATCCATTGTCATTGCACGAACCATCTGTATCACCTGCTATCTTTCTTTTTATCTGTTAAGGGAAACTTGGTGCAAACTCAAGTCCCGTGGACTCTTTGAGGCCAAAGAGAATATTCATGTTCTGAACAGCCTGTCCCGCAGCTCCCTTTACCATATTATCAAGCGCACCCATCATGATCACTCTTCCCGTGCGCTCATCAATCTTAAATCCGATATCGACGAAATTTGCGTTTTCGACCCATCTTGTCTCAGGACAAACGCCGTCTCCGAGAAGTCTTATAAAGAACTCATCCTTATAATACTTTTCATATGCTGCCCTGATATCTTCAGCTGTCGGAAGCTTACCGCTCTTTTCCTTAAGAGAAGCATATTCCGTAGCAAGGATTCCTCTGTTCATCGGAACAAGGTGAGGTGTGAAATTTATCACTATATCTTTTCCCGCTGCGTAGCTAAGCTGTTCCTCGATCTCGGGTGTATGTCTGTGACTTGTGACACCGTAAGGCTTGCAGCTCTCATTTACTTCGCAGTAGAGATTTGCAACCTTTGCGCCTCTTCCTGCGCCCGAAACACCGCTGAGTGCATCAACGATAAGAGTTTCCGGATCGATAAGTCCCTCTTTTACAAGCGGATATGCCGTAAGTATGGAGCATGTCGTATAGCAACCGGGATTTGCGATAAGTCTCGCATCCTTTATTTTATCCCTGTTTATCTCACAGAGTCCGTAAACCGCTTCATCTATGAACTGAGGCGCTTTATGTTCTATTTTATACCATTTTTCGTAAACCGAAACATCCTTAAGTCTGAAATCTGCGGAAAGATCGATAACCTTGACCTTATTTAATATATCTTCATTAACAAGTGATGCGCACAATCCCTGAGGAGTTGCGGTAAAGATAACATCAACCTGATCTGCAAGTTCTTCCATATTGTCATCCAGGCATTTTGCATCTACCAATTTAAAGAAGTTTCCATATATACTGCTATACTTCTCATCAACATAACTTCTGGAGCCGTACCATACAACTTCAGCCTCGGGATGTCCCTGTATAAGCCTTACGATTTCTGCACCTGCATATCCGGTAGCACCGATTATTCCGACTTTAATCATTTTATTCAACCTCTCAGTTTTTTCATAATAAATGAACTTACACTATAAACATAAGATGTATAAACTTTTTTCAGTATACGACCGCAAAAAAAATTATGCAACCCATTTTTAATATTTATGCATATTTTGTTGATTTTTTTAATATTTATTCATTTTGGTGTTGCATTTTGTTTTTTCCGAGAGTATATTATGGTAAGTGGAATTGAGAAATCCGAATAAATAAAGATACCATTTTACAATGGAAGAAAGGGAATAACATGGCAAAAGAAAAGGTTATTTTGGCTTATTCAGGCGGACTTGATACAACTGCTATCATTCCGTGGCTTAAAGAGAATTTTGATTACGAAGTAGTATGTGTATGTATCGACTGCGGTCAGGAAGAAGAACTTGACGGACTTGAAGAAAGAGCTGTAAGCTGCGGCGCCAGCAAGCTCTATATCCTTGATGTAGTTGATGAGTTCTGCGATGAATACGTAGTTCCTTGCGTACAGGCTCATGCCGTATACGAGAACAAATACCTTCTCGGAACATCTATGGCTCGTCCTCTTATCGCTAAGAAGCTCGTAGAAGTTGCAAGAAAAGAAGGCGCTGTTGCCATCTGCCACGGTGCTACAGGTAAAGGAAACGACCAGATCCGTTTCGAACTCGGTATCAAGGCTCTTGCTCCCGATATCAAGATCATTGCAGCATGGAGAAACGACAAGTGGACACTTGATTCACGTGAATCTGAGATTGAATACTGCAGACAGCACGGAATAAACCTTCCTTTCTCAGCTGATTCAAGCTATAGCCGTGACAGAAACCTTTGGCATATATCACACGAGGGCCTTGAGCTCGAAGATCCGGCACTTGAGCCCAACTACAAGCATCTTCTTGTACTCGGCAAAACTCCCGAAGATGCTCCCGACGTTCCTACAACAGTTACAATGACTTTCGAAGCCGGCGTTCCCAAGTCAGTTAACGGCAAGGAAATGAAAGTTTCAGACATTATCCGTACTCTTAATAAGCTCGGCGGCGAGAACGGTATCGGAATCGTTGACATCGTTGAAAACCGTGTAGTAGGCATGAAGTCACGTGGTGTATACGAGACACCCGGCGGAACTATCCTCTACGAAGCACATCAGCAGCTTGAAGAGTTGATTTTAGACCGTGATACCTATACAATGAAGAAAGATATGGGCAACAAGTTTGCCGATATAGTATATGAAGGGAAATGGTTTACTCCTCTTCGTGAAGCCGAGCAGGCATTTATCGAATCAACTCAGAAGTATGTAACAGGTGAAGTTACTTTCAAGCTCTACAAGGGTAACATCATCAAAGCAGGTACAAAGTCACCTTACTCTCTCTACAACGAGAGCATTGCATCATTCAAGACAGGTGATCTTTACGACCACCACGATGCTGAGGGATTCATCAACCTCTTCGGCCTCTCTTCAAAGGTTCGCGCTATGAAGATGCAGGAAGTAGCCAACAATAAATAATCGATGGATTCACTTTCTTTATTGTTAATTTATTTTGCAGCAGTAAATATTATAGGGTTTGCCTTAATGGGAAATGATAAGCGAAGGGCGCGTAAAAACGCCTTTCGCATCCCTGAGGCAACCCTTTTTGCATTCTCCTTGATCGGCGGAAGTATCGGAATGTTCATCGGCATGTACACATTCAGGCACAAAACAAAGCACCTGAAATTCAAGATCGGCATCCCGGTGATAATCTTTGTACAGCTTCTTTTTATTATTCTTTTACGTTTATCTCCGTTACATTTTAGTTTTATATGATAATATGTTTGTAGAATTGCGGAAATTTGGGGCAATTCGTATATCATATTATTCATTTTTGTTATATACGAAAGGTTTTGCGATTATGTATTTTGCAATATGTGACGACAATATCGCCGACAGAAAGCAGTCGGAAAGGCTACTCAAAAGACAGGCCGAAAGGGTCATCAAAGAATCCGGCGAGCAGATCTATATAGATTCATTCGGAAACAAAGAAGCATTCATGATAAGACCTCAGATGTATCAAGCTCTTTTCATAGATATGACTCTGGAAGAGACAAACGGTTTTGTAATTGCCAAAACTCTCCTTGATATCGGTATAACCAAGCCAATCATCTTATGCTGCTCTTCTATAGATTATCGTAAGCTCGCTGATGATGAAGGTCTCAAAGCAAATAATCTCTATTTCATTGACAAGCCGATCAAAGTTGAAGAGCTGACAGAATTTGTCGACCGCATCGTGGCAGAAAGAATCGCTCCGCCTTCCACAGTTGAGCTTCGCTATCACGGAGATACAATTTATGCATCGGGCGATGATATCGTTTGTGCAAAAAAGAAAGGAGAAAACCTCCTCGTCTATCTCGCTGACGGTCGTATTCTAACATTCGTAACTTCAGTCTTTAACTTCTACGACCAGTGCTCAATATTCCCACAGATATGCCCCGTCTCCAACGACGGACTCATAAATATCAATCATGTAAAAAAGAGTTCTTCTCTACGCATAACTATGGATAACGGAATATCTTTCTTCGTCGCTTTCTACTATTCCAAGATAGTCAGACAAGCCATTGAAGATTCAAAGAAACAATAATGCGGACTCAAACTCGTAGCAGCCTAAACAGCCTCATATTCAAAGTGCGCTTTACTGAGAATTTCATACGTGGTATGATACAGTATGTAGTATCAAAAACTACGTTAAAAACGCTTTTGGAGGATTTATGAGTTATAAGATAGTTGTAGACAGCGGTTGCGATCTTCCTGTCGAGTATAGGACTGATTCTCGTTTTGAGTTCATTCCTCTCATCATGCAGGTTGACGACCACGTGATCGTTGATGATGATACATTTAACCAGAAAGAGTACCTTGAACTTGTGGCTGCTTCTGAGGATTGCCCAAAAACAGCCTGTCCGTCACCGGACCTTTATATGAATTCATACCGCACAGATGCCGATGATGTATATGTTGTCACACTTACATCCAAGCTCAGCGGAAGTTATAACAGTGCTCTTCTCGGAAAAAATCTGTATCACGAAGAAGTTGGTGAAAAGAATATCCATATTTTCGATTCACTGTCCGCAAGTTGCGGCGAAGGAAATATCGCTCTTAAGATAATAGAGCTTGCAGATGCCGGACTTCCTTTTGATGAAGTCGTAAAAAAAGTTGAAGCTTATCGCGACGAAATGCTTACATATTTTGTTCTCGATTCGCTCGAGACTCTCAGAAAAAACGGCAGACTTACAGGCATGAAAGCTCTTGTAGCTTCAACACTCAACATCAAGCCCGTGTGCCACGGTGTTAAAGGCGAGATACTTCAGAAGAGTCAGGGAATAGGCATGAAAAAAGCCCTTGTTAAGATGACAGAGCTTGTCGCAGCCGAAGTAAAAAACCCCGAGACAAAGACTCTTATGATATCAAACGTTAATTGCTTTGAGAGAGCAGCCGTAGTTAAGGATATGATCCTAAAAAAGGTTCCTTTTAAGGCCGCATATATTGTTGATACGGCAGGCTTATCTTCCACTTACGCAGCTGACGGCGGAATCATCGTAACCTGCTGATTGTTTTTCAAAAAAATCATAAAAAAAGACCATTGATTCACTGTTATTTGTGAGCCAATGGTCTTAATTTTTTAAATATCATTAAGCATTCAAATTCTTTACGCTGTCTCCGAGAACCATGTGTCCTTCAAGGATCATGACACCCTGTCTGTAACGTTCTCCACCAATCTTACGAATAAGACTGTAGATCGCATTTCTTCCCATTTCGTATGTATCAACCTCAAATGTTGTAAGCTTGATATCGCAAAGTCCGGGGAAAATATAATTGTCATATCCCGCTACGGAAATGTCATCCGGAACCTTATATCCCTTTTCATTAAGGCGCTTGATAAGCATACTTGCAGATACATCACAGTTACAGAAAAATGCTGAAGGCATTTCTTCCGGAAGCTTGAAGAACCTGTTGTAGTCCATCTCGCCTGTACTAAGATCCCTATCCGGTATTACCCAGTCTTTTCTCACAGGATGGCTGTGCTCAAGTAGCGACTTAACATATCCGAGATATCTGTCTGTAATATTCCCCTCTGCCATTATTGTTCCTACAAATGCAATAGATGTATGCCCCATATCAAAGAGATGATTTGTAAGAAGATATGCCCCGTGGAAACTGTCTGCTACAACAGCGTCCTCATCTCCTGTGTGGTTACAGAAATCAAGATATATCATTGGAATAGAGAAATTATCCCTGATGGATCTGAGATACTCTCCGCTTAATCTTCCGATAACGATGATACCGTCAACCTTCTTATCCGCAACTATACGCGGGAAATTCTTTTTCTTCTCGCTCTGCTCAGATACAACTTCGAGCATGGTAAAACATCCCATCTCCATTGCAATCTGAGAAACTTTCTGGTGCATCTTTGTATAGTAAGAACTGTACTCAGTCATATTATCTTCAGAAATAAGAAGACCTATAGTATAACTCTTACTAAAGATGTCTACCTTACGAGAAATAGACGGGATATATCCCATCTCATTTGCAAGAGCATGAATTTTCTCTCTGAGTTCGTCGCTCATGCCCTTCTGTCCTGATAATGCTTTTGATACTGTGACAGTGCTAACCCCTATTTTTTCAGCAATGTCCTTAAGTCTAACTGTCTTTGCCATATTGTCCCTCTTTTTAGACATTTTTTTATAGTATACCGTATATCCTCACAAAAATATACAGGAAATTTAAATTATCCTAATTAATCTTCATTTAAGTAGTTGGCGCGCCCGAAAAAAGCGCATTATTTAATTCATAAAAAAAATCCACACAAATAGCTATATTTATCATATAATTTTTTCTGTGATGACTTAATATTAAGGAGAAATTATGATAGCTCTCAAGATAAACAACATAAAAATATTTATGGAAAAGCTCCTCACAACCGAGGTTTTCGATAATTTTCAGGTCGAAGAAGTCACCATCGAAACTTTCAATACTTTTTCGATCGACGGCCATATCAACAGAGAATTTTTTGCCGGCGAAAGCAACGAAACCGCAAACAATAACAACCGTTCTTTTTCATTATGGTCGGAACTTCGTCCCATCTGCCTTAATCTGATTAAGGGAAAAAGAACTCCGATAAGCTTTAAATTTGTGCTTCATGCCGACAGTGATACCAAAGAAGCCGTTATAAGCGGTTCTGAGGGCGATATAGACCCTTTTATGCTAAATCTCGGGATAAATATCAAATTCGCAAATAACGAGCTTATTTTAACCACAGGAACGGCATACAACGTCTTTACCCTTGATAAGAGCGCAGAAAAAGCCTGGGACAATTATTTCCCAAGCTTTCTTGAATCATGTGGAATTGAAAATCAGTTATTATGATGCGCTGCTTTGATATTTCCTCAATATGCTTATGAGGTCGTCATACTTAAGCTTGATATGATCGTAATACGGCTCATAACCGTCCATCGTTCCTGCTCTTAAGATTTCCGTGAGGTCATAGACCTGAGAATAAAAACCCTTAAGCCCAAGATTCGCACTCACGCCTTTCAATGCATGTACTGCCTTAAATGCTTCCGAGACATTCTCTTCTCCCAGATATTTCGAAAGACTTGTCATGCTCGGATCACCAAGAAATCTGAGCATAAACTTGGCAATAAGGTCCTCATTTCCCATGAACCGATTGTGGACATCTTCCCAATCGACGCCCCATTCAATCAGTTCTTCTTTAAAAGCAGCATCCATTCATATACCTCACATAAATAAACGTTTTATAGTGTAATTTTACACTATATATTTTACTACAGCAAGATTGAACATCCTTATCATGCTACATTCCGTAAATATATTCCGTATCTGTTTCAATTTTCCATTGTAGAAAGCTTCTCCGCCTGGTCTGCGGCTATAAGAGAATCGATAAGTTCATCGATATCCCCATCCATTATCTGATCTATCTTATAAAGAGTTAAATTTATTCTGTGATCCGTCACGCGTCCCTGATGGAAATTATAAGTCCTTATTTTTTCAGACCTATCTCCGCTTCCAACCTGACTCCTTCTAAGTTCTGCGGCATCTTCATGTTTTCTGGCCTGTTCCATCTCATAGAGCTTTGCCCTGAGAACCTTCAGCGCCTTTGCCTTGTTCTGCTGCTGGCTCTTTTCATCCTGACATGAAATAACTATGCCCGTCGGAAAATGAGTAAGTCTTACCGCAGAATCCGTGGTATTTACGCACTGTCCGCCGTTTCCTGACGCCCTGAAAACATCGAATTTGCAATCATTCATATCGATCTCGACTTCGACATCCTCGACTTCAGGCATGATCGCAACGGTAATTGCCGAAGTATGTATTCTTCCGCCCGACTCCGTCGCAGGAATTCTCTGCACTCTGTGAACACCGCTTTCAAATTTAAGCCTGGAATAAGCTCCGGTTCCCTTTATCATAAAGCTGACCGCCTTGATTCCACCTATTCCTATATCTTCCACACTCATTGTCTCTACGCGCCAATTCTGCCTCTCGGCATACCTCGTGTACACTCTGTACATATCCGCCGCAAAAAGAGCCGCTTCGTCGCCTCCGACACCTGCTCGGATCTCGACAATAACATTCTTATCATCATTGGGATCCTTAGGCAAAAGAAGTATCTTGAGCTTCTCCTCATATGAAGGAATCATATTTTTTGCATCAGCAAGCTCCTCTTTGAGCATTTCCTTCATCTCGGGATCGGATTCCTCCTCAAGAAGAGCCAGACTCTCCTCAATCGTCTCCTTGCATTTCTTATACTCACGATAGCACTCAACCAGCGAATCAAGGCTCTTCTGCTCTTTCATAAGCGCCCTGAATCTGTTCTGATCCGAGATAACGTCCGGATTATTAAGCTCCATCGTAATATCTTCGTATCTTCTTAAAATATCTTCCAATCTGTCAAACATAATCTACCTGCTTCTTCTGTCAATACTAAGCGAAAAATGCTGATTTTACGTTCTCTTACAACAATCAGTAATAACACGCACGCACCACTCTGTCGTTTCCGCTGTAGTCCTTTATAACTTCAATATCATGATACTTTCCCTGCTTTTCAAGGAGCTCTTTTACCTCATCCCCCTGATCGTATCCTATCTCAAGAAAAATATAAGCTCCCGAATACAGATAATCTTCGGCATTTTCAGCAATTCTTCTGTAAAAAACAAGTCCGTCTTCAGCTCCGTCAAGAGCAAGCCTCGGTTCATAGTCCTTAACTTCGGGCGCAAGGCTGTCTATAACGCTGCTTCGAATATAGGGCGGATTCGAGACCAATATATCAAATTTTCCTACTTCTTTTCCGGGAAAAAGATCTGTCATAACAATCTCAACTCTCTCCGACAGCCCCATTTTCTCGGCATTTCCCTTAGCAACAGAAATTGCTTTCTCAGATATATCGGTACAAAGAGCCTCAGTTTCATTCGTATAGTTTAAAATACTGAGAGCTATGCATCCCGATCCCGTGCAAAGATCAAGAACTCTCATCTTGTCTTCACAGAATCTGAGCGCCTCTTCCACAAGAATCTCAGTATCCTGCTCCGGTATCAGCACATCTTTGGAAACATCAAAAGAAAGCCCCATAAAGCCCATACTTCCAAGAATATAGGCAACCGGCTCTCTCTTAACTCTCCTTGCTATAAATCCCTCATAAAGGTTCTCTTCATCATCCGATACCTCTCTGTCAGGGTGTGCAAAAAGAGTGCTGTGATCCGTCTTACATACATATTCTAAAAGGAGCCGGGCATCAAGCTTAGCTTCTGTGATTCCGGCTCTTTCAAGATTCTCTGTTCCTTTTTCCAAACAATCTTTATAATTCATATTTTTTCTTAAAGCATTATCAGTCATCAGTCGTCATATTCGTCGCGTTTTCTTGAACGTTCACGAATCTGCATCTCTCTGGTCAACTCTTTTGTCTCTTCTCTTTTGCGCTCGTAAAGCTCTATTGCAGCTTCTCTCTTACTCTGCTTCTTCACGGGAGCTTCATAATCATTGTATTCTCCGCCGTCAACATCGTATCCGAAAGAGTCCATGAGGAACTGCTTCCAGTCAAATACGGCTTCAACAGACTTGATCGCAACTTCTATCATTGCATCATTCGGTTCCTTGGTTGTAAGTCTTTGGAGCCAGAAACCTGGCGCAGATATTATTCTGACAAGAATAAAGTTACTTCTGCCCGCAAGTCTGATAATCTCATATGAAATACCCGAGATCACGGGAATAAGCAATACTCTGAGCAATACCTTGAACAAAACCGACTCAACTCTTATAAAGAAAAATACGACAATGCTCACAAACATAACAAAGAGTATAAAGCTGCTTCCACATCTCTTGTGAAGTCTTGAACTCTTTTTTACATTCTCAGGAGTGAGGGGCTTACCCTTTTCAATGCAGTTGATGCACTTATGTTCCGCTCCGTGATATCTAAAAAGTCTCTTGATATCCTTCATTCCCGATATTATCAGTATATAAATAATAAAGATCAGAATTCTCAAAACACCTTCAATAATTGCTGTAAGAGACGCATTTCTGATATATCTTCCGATAACAAGCTCAGAAAGTGCATACGGAAGCACCATGAAAAGAGCAATCGCAAGCACAAATGAAGCAACCGTAGTCAAAACCATAAGGAGACTGTCTTCATGTCCGCTCGACACCTTGTCAAGCTCCTCATCAAATTTGGATGGCTTCTGGGGCAATTCTTCATAAAATGAAGATGAATAAGTAAGCACCCTGATTCCAAGCAATAGTGAATCAATAAACACAAACATTCCTCTGATAAAAGGAATATTCAAAAGCTTACTACCATAAGCAACTCCGTGAAACTCATCTATCTCAACAGCAATATCACCATCAGGCTTTCTGACCGCAACAGCGTACATATCCTTGTTACGCATCATAACGCCTTCAAGAACCGCCTGACCTCCAATTCCGGAATAGTGATCTATCTTGTGTTTCTTCATTCTTCACCTCACTATCTAAAAAAGGTTGAGGCTACAGCCTCAACCTCTCTTCTTTACTTCTGCAAATTACTTATTGTCCATGCCGTATTTCTTATTGAACTTATCAATACGTCCACGAGCAGCTGTAGCCTTCTGCTGGCCTGTGTAGAATGGATGGCACTTTGAGCAGATTTCAACGTGAATGTCGCTCTTAGTTGATCCAACTGTAAATGTGTTACCGCAGTTGCAAGTAACAGTGGCCTGATGGAATTCTGGCTGAATGTCCTGTCTCATCTCTTTCTCACCTCTCTATATACAAAGAATCTTCTCATATCACTAATTTATTCACTGTTTACAACAGCTATATAAATATAACATAGACATATTTTTTATGCAAGTATTTTTTCTTTAAAAAATTTCAGCCTCAAAAAACCATGTTATTGGGGATATAGCCCGTTCTCACGTATTCTTTGTACGATTTACGAAATTTATTTGTAGCAATAACCGCAAATATTCCGGCAATAATATATCCAAATCCGGCCGGGAATCCCATCTCAATAGTATATATTATAGTATTCAAAATACCATATCCCAGAAGTACATATGCCGCAACAAGACTTCCCCTCAGTTGAATGTTAACCGACAAAATAATAAGAAGAATATAATCCAGTATTCCCCAGTAATTTCCTTGAGAAAAACTAAACGCAGCAGAAATGACGATCAATACATATATTGAAATAGCCGTGCCGGTCATTTTCTTTTTATCTCCCGCCATAGCAGGAAGCTTCAAATAATCAGACGGCTTCATCCTGTTTGAAAGAGCTTTGTTCGCTCCCAGAAGCGAATCAAGGTCATCCACACCATTCTGCGCATAGTAATTTCCCTGAACACCGTATCCGTTGTTGGGGTAAGTACTGTTGCCGGGGTAGACGCCGTTTTGATTATAGGCGCCGGTGTTGTTTTGGTACACTCCGTTACTTGGGTATCCGCTATTATTTTGAAATACTCCGTTGGTGTTTTGATAGACACCATTATTCGGGTATACTCCATTATTGTTTGGGAATCCTCCGTTATTTTTATTTGGATAGGCTGCGTTGCTTGGATATCCACTATTGTTATTTGGATATGCTCCGCCGGCGTTTTGGTAAACGCCATTATTCGGATATACTCCGTTATTGTTTGGGTATGCTCCGTTGTTTTGGGAGACTACGTTGCTCGAATATCCACTATTGTTGCTTTGAAATGCTCCGTTGGCGTTTTGATAGCCTCCGTTGTTCGGAAATCCGCTATTGTTTTGGTATACTCCGTTGGTGCTCTGATAGCCTCCGTTGTTCGGAAATCCACTATTATTGTTAAGATTCTCGCCGTTATTTTGATAACTGCTGTTGTTTTGACTAATATTATCGTTAGGATATGCGCCATTTTCGGCAGCTATATCATCCTGCGTATTTGAAACGCAAAGTTCCTCTGTTTTGTTGATATCACCAACGCCATCCTGCACATAAAAGCTGTTTTGTGTATTATATTTATTCTCTACAGTCGTTCCATACGAATCTGTCTTTAAAGGTGCACCGCAATTTGCACAATATAAAGCTGCATCTTCATTATTGCATCCGCATGTTCCACATACCATTGTTGTTCTCTCCTACTATAAATCATTAACCCCTCGTTTTGTTGATTATAGCACACGACATGTGAATAAAAAAGTAAAAAGATTTACATACACAAAACAAACATAGCCATTGCAAATATAGATTGAATGCGCTGATACCGACAGCGCCGATATGCAGATATGTCAATAACACAATCACAGATAAATCCATAGCTCCTGCTCTCTTTATCTGTGATTTTTACAATATTTCTCATTGAAAAACCATAAAACCACAGATAAGTAGAGTAAATAAACTTCCCTTATCTGTGGTTTTTCTTTTTTTCAATCAAAATCAGGCCAAATTTCACAGATAAACACCGTCTATTAGACTTTTTTTATCTGCGTTATTTTTTTCCACAAAAAACGGCTAAACCTTTTTAGATTGAGTCGTCACTATTTTTATCATCTTTTTTAATATTGAAAAGCTGTGGCTGAAACATTCACATAACCTGTTCCCCACCCGTCATAGTAACCACCTAGGGTTAAAACATTACCTGACACACTAAAAGTAGAAAGATTTAATCGACCGTCAGTTGTAACTGAGATACTCGAAAATCCATTTATATTAGATAATTCATCGAATTTAATATACCCATATCCTGTGGTATCTTGATATACACCGAATCTTGTTGATATTGATTGTGTTTTAGAATATCTTTGTTGCTTTCCTTCATTGATCCAAGCCTGCTTATTATCTCTGATAGCTTGATTCTTTCCTTCATCTATCCAAGTCTGCTTATTATCTCTGATAGCTTGATTCTTTCCTTCATCTATCCAAGTCTGCTTATTTTCGATAATTGCAATATCCTTACCCTCTTTAATGCCTTCCTCTTTTCCGGCGTTGAAGCCTTCTTCCTTGCCTTCTTTTAAGCCTTCCTCTTTTCCGGCGTTGAAACCTTCTTCCTTGCCTTCTTTTAAGCCTTCCTCTTTTCCGGCATTGAATCCTTCTTCCTTTCCTGATTCAAATCCTTCCTTTATGCCTTCCTCTTTTCCGGCGTTAAATCCTTCTTCCTTTCCTGATTCAAAGCCTTCCTTTATGCCTTCTTCTTTTCCGGCATTAAACCCTTCTTCTTTTCCCGCTTTAACGCCTTCGTCTCTTCCGGATTTAATTCCTTCTGTTATTCCTTCCTTTAAGCCTTCTTCTTTTCCTTCTTTATAGCCATCTGCTTTTCCGGCATTGTAAGCTTCCTCGCGAACAGCCTCAACTATTGCGGAAACGTCAATTGTACCACCTTCGTAGTATCCGCTCTCAAGTGTAAATTTATCATTGCCATCCAGTGTAACATCCAATGTTCCATGATTCTTTATACCATTAATCTTTGAAATAACATCTGAGTATGATGCACTTTTAGATATATTATTATTTGAAAAAACAGTTCTATTTAAACCATCTATGATTGAACGTCTATTATTATCAATCGTTGATGAAAGCTTGGCATAATTCCTGCTTAACTTTGAAATTGTCTCATTAAGAACATCGATTACGTAAGATATATCAGAAATATCTTCTGACAGCTCTTCATCCTGGCAATTATCGTTAAGAGTATCAACTTTTTCATCAAGAGTATCGATTCCATCTGATATCGTAGCAATATCTTCTGAATTATCCAATTCTTCTACTTCCTCAGCATGCACATTCATCGAAAAAAATAAGAATGTCGCCAACGTTGTTCCCATTATTTTCACTAAAATTCGTGAGATATCAATGTTTCTTTTTTTCATACACTCATCCATCCAGTCTTTGATTTTTATTCAGAAAAAAATTTTCATATAAAAACAAAAAGCTCACACTCACCTTTACTCTTTCCCCTCAAATTTCAATAGAGTGCCCTTTAATTTGTTTATATATTTTCGTTTTTCTGAACTATATCGAATTATAGAACATTTGATATCAAATTGTACATACCCTTTGTGAAATATTGATTATTTTATGAAAAAAATATAATTTTTCCCTTTCAATGACATCTCAATCTTTCTCTTTTGTCCTCTTCTGCAAATGACAACTATGCCTTATACAACGACTTTTCTTGTTATAAGGCATAGATTTCTTTGAGCAGTGCCCTTTGCACAGCACAAAAAATGCCTCATATCATGCTTTTTCCTCTTCAAAGGCATACTTTTCTCTCCTCTGCACTGCTTTCTCGGAATGAAATATGCCTCAGCGCAGATTTTTTCATATTTCAAGGCATATTTCCCTTCTCTCCACACTGATTCCTCGGCGTAATGTATGCCTCAACTCATACTTTTCACTCTTTTAAGGCATATCTTACTTTCCTACACACTGATTCCTCGGCGTAATGTATGCCTCAGCACAGAAATTTTCCTATTTTAAGGCATATCTTACTTTTCTAAGCACTGCTAACACTGCAAAAAGTATGCCTCACCTCAGTCTTTTCACTCTTTTAAGGCATATTTTTCCTCCAAGCACGCACAGCGCCATTCCCATAGCACCCTCAGCCACTCAAAGTAAAGCATCTCGCTCCCCGCAACACACTCAGCTCACCAAAAGCGCCCAAACGCCCGCATCATTCACATCACCGCGCCCAAAGCGCCTGAAACACCGCGCAACTCACTCACCGTTACCCCAAAGCGTCCAAAGCGTCAACTCGTCCCCATCACTTCCGCAAATACTTCTTAAGCTTAGTCTTTATCCTCTGCATGGCATTATCTGTGGATTTCTCATCTCTGCCAAGAACGGCGGAGACTTCTTTTATAGACATTCCCGTAATGTATAGATCAAGAACCTGGCGCTCAAGGTCGCTGAGCTCGCGCTCGATGGCGTTCTCAAGAGCTTCAAGATTCTCGCGTTCGATTATCTGTTCTTCCGGAATAGAACTGGAATCAGACTCTAGCACATCTTCCAGCGCTACATCATTGTCTGTGGAACTATCCGTTTTTTCAGAATATAAAGAAATATAACTGTTTAAAGGCGCATGTTTCTTGCGCGCAGATGCCTTGATTGCAGAATACATCTGCCTTGAGATGCACAAATCCGCAAACGTGGCAAAACTCGCATCTCTTCCGATATCATAGTCTCTTATGGCTTTAAAAAGGCCGATCATCCCCTCCTGGATAAGGTCATCCCTGTCAGCGCCGAGAATAAACATAGATGCAGCTTTTTTGCGGACAAGATTCTTATATTTGTCCATAATAAAATCCATGATGCCGGATTCTTTGTCTCCCGCATCATGGAACTTAACTATAAGCTGTTCATCACTTTGTCCGTCATAGTTTGTTTTCATAGGTCAACCAAGCCTCTGTCTTACCACTTCAAACGCAAGTACACCTGCAGCTACCGAAGCATTAAGTGAATCAATGTCACCCTTCATGGGAATTGACGCGATCATATCGCAGTTCTCTTTAACAAGTCTCGAAACACCGCTTCCTTCATTTCCTATTACAATTCCGATAGGCCCTTTAAGATTGAGCTTGTACATCTCGGTTCCGCCCATATCCGCACAGGCAAACCAAAGCCCTTTCTCTTTGAGTTCTTCGATGGTCTTTACTATATTGGTAACTTTGGCAACAGGCGTGTAATTTATCGCACCCGCAGAAGCCTTTGCAACTGTTGCCGTAAGGCCTACCGCTCTGTGCTTCGGGATGATGACGCCGTGCGCACCCGCAAGATTTGCTGTTCTGATTATCGCTCCAAGATTGTGCGGATCCTCAATCCCGTCAAGAATTATCACAAAAGGATCTTCATTCTTAGCCGCAGCCTTTGCGAGAATGTCTTCAACTTCAGCATACTCATACGAAGCCGCATAAGCAATGACTCCCTGATGCTTTCCTGTCTCCGAGAGCTGATCGAGCCTCTCTTTTTTTACAAAGCTCACAACCGTGTCCTTGTGCTTCTTTGCTTCACGCATTATTGTCTGAACAGGACCGTCCTTGCATCCGTCCAAGACAAATAACCTGTCTATCGTCTTTCCCGCACGAAATGCCTCAAGAACCGCATTCCTGCCCTCTATTATTCTGCTTTCAAAATTTTCTTCCATCATAATTCCTCAAAAAATATATCAATCTCAAAACGCATCAAATATAGAGTCTCTCGTGACTCTTTCGCGCCGATAATATCCTTTATAAAGCATCACTTGAGAATATCGAGCTCCAGTCTCTCAATTCCAAGTTTCACCAACTCGCATATCCTGTCCATATTGTCCGTAAGATAAAGAAATCCCACAACGGCCTCAAATCCGGTAGCATCGAGATAATCCATTGTTGTGGCATTCTTCGCCTTTGTATGAGGCTTTGAGTTGCGTCCTCTTCTGTAAATGTCTTTTTCTTCCTCGGTAAGATCATCCATAAGAGCTTTTACAAAAGCAGCCTGCGTGCCGGCTTTTACAATATCACTTGCTTTCTTATGAAGCTTATTAACCGCGGTATTGCCTTCATTTACAAGTATCGATCTTATAACAACATCAAAGATCGCATCACCGATATAAGCAAGCGTAAGGGGAGAATATGTCCTTATATCCTTCCCCGCTATGCCAAATTTATCATTTAGATATTCATTCAAATGAGCTGCCATTTAACTCCCTCACGAGTATCCTTGATCTCAACTCCCTTTTTAAGGAGTTCATCGCGGATCGCATCAGCTGTTGCAAAATCTTTTGCTTTCTTAGCCGCAGCTCTTTTCTCAATAGCATCAAGAACATAAGCTTCAAGCTCGGGATCTACTTCTTTTACTTCCCCTACAGCAGCCGCATGCCCGATAAGATCAAGTGAAAGAACCGTATCAAAGTTCTTTACGACAGCGAGCTTTGTTGAATCATTTGTATCAGCCTTAAGTATATCGTAGAGAAGCGTGATCGCCATTGACGTGTTGAGGTCGTTTGAGATGGCATCCCTGAACTTATCCTCAAACTCTTTTACCACAGCATTATCAACACTGCCCTCGTCCTTGAGCTCCGCAATTTTCTTTATAAGCTTGTTAAATGCTCCCGTCACGTTATCAAGCGCCTCAAAAGAAAACTCAAGAGGCTTGCGATAATGAGACTGTAAGCAGAAAAATCTGTAAACAAGCGGATCGTATCCCTTTTCCTTAAGAACGGAAACCGTAAGGATCGCACCCTTTGACTTTGACATCTTTCCCGACTTGTCATTCAAGTGATTGCTGTGGAACCAGTATTTGCACCACTCGTGGCCGAGATAACTCTCAGACTGCGCGATCTCATTTGTATGATGAGGGAAAATATTGTCCACACCACCGCAGTGAATATCGATATATTCGCCCAAATGCTTCATGGAAATGCATGAGCACTCAATGTGCCATCCGGGATATCCGACGCCCCATGGGCTGTCCCACTTAAGCGCCTGCTCTTCAAACTTTGACTTTGTAAACCAGAGAACGAAATCTGTCTTGTTCTTTTTATTCGTATCCTCTTCAACATCGTCACGAACGCCTACCTGAAGCTGTTCTTTCTCGATATCGGATGAAAAGACATAGTAATCATCGAGCTTACTTGTGTCGAAATACACATTTCCGCCGGCAACATAGGCATAACCCTTCTCAAGAAGAACTTCCACCATATGAATAAACTCTGAAATACAGTTTGTCGCAGGCTCAACAATATCGGGGCGCTTGTTTCCGACAGCGTCAAAATCAGCAAAGAAAGCGTCTGTGTAGTATTTTGCAATCTCCATAACGCTCTTGTGCTCTCTTTTTGCCCCTGCGAGCATCTTATCTTCGCCCGTATCCGCATCGGAAGACAGGTGTCCCACATCAGTTATATTCATAACACGCTTAACATCGTAGCCTGCGTACATAAGCGCCTTTACAAGCACATCCTGCATGATATATGTGCGGATATTACCGATGTGCGCATAGTGATAAACCGTAGGTCCGCAGGTGTACATAGACACCTTTCCCTCTTCTCTCGGCACAAAATCCTGAATTGTTCTTGTAAGTGTATTGTAAAACTTAAAATTTGCCATAAATTTCATATCTCCCTGGAAAAGTAAGTATATATCTCAACATCAGAAGCGTTTTGATCACCGTTTGACCGGCATCTTACAACTATTTCTCACAACCTCCGCAACATCCCTTCGGAGCCTCTCCCGTTTGGAACGTCACATTCGTTGAATGAAGCTCAATAGGACTTGTCAAAAGACATATCGCCTGAGATGAGATTCCCTCTCCGCTTCCGGTAAATCCAAGTCCTTCCTCCGTCGTTGCCTTGACATTCACCTGACTTAATTCAATTCCGAGCGCATCCGCTATATTCTGTCTCATTTCATCTATATGAGGCCTCATCTTTGGCGCCTGCGCGATTATCGTAGCATCAATATTCTCGATAAGAAAGCGGTTTTCGTCAAGCAATCTTCCAACTTCTCTCATAAGTTCAAGCGAATCGGCACCCTTATATTTGGGATCCGTATCCGGAAAGTGTTTACCGATATCTCCGAGAGCCGCAGCTCCCAAAAGCGCATCCATTATCGCATGAAGCAGTACATCTGCATCAGAATGTCCCAAAAGACCTTTCTCATAAGGAATCTTTACTCCGCCGATGATAAGATCCCTGTCGGGAACCAAGCGGTGTACATCATACCCCATTCCAATATGCATCTTATATCCTCCGATCCAATTCTAAAAACAACCAATCGCATAAAGCGAACTTCTTTTATCAAACAAAAAATTCAACCACAAAAGCCGTAGCACAGGCAAGCCCCGCAACCGTCAAAAGACTCTTTTTGTTAAAAGCAAGTACAAGTGCCGCACAAAAACCCGCAAACGCAGAAATATGGCTGTTTGTAGCAGATAAGATAGCCGGAAAAGTCATGGCCGCAAGCGTTGCATAAGGCACATAATAAAGAAACGATCTTATAAACGTACTCTTTATTTCTTTTCTGATAAGAGTCAGCGGCAGCGCCCTTATAGCATAGGTCACAACTGCCATAAGAAAAATATATGCATAAACGTTACTCATCTTCTTCCTCCCTGACAGGTGCGATCACAGCCGCACAGGCAGCCACAAGCACTGTAATTATTATAATTCTAAATCCCGAAGATATACAGTTAAGAAACGGTGCAAACGCAAAAACCGTGCTCAGGATCATCGAAAAAGTGACAACCATACGCACATTTTTGTCCTCTCTTGTATCCGGGATGATTATTGCAATAAACATACCATAAATGGCAAGGCCCAAACAACTTATAAGTCTCTGCGGCATGATCTGGCCCGCAATCGCGCCAAGAACAGTTCCAAGTACCCAACCAAACACTGAAAGCGTTATAAGTCCGTACGAATACATGGGATAAAGCCCGCCCTTTTTAAGGACACTCACTCCGAAAACCTCATCCGTAACGCCGTATGAAATTCCAAGTCTGTGCAAAATACTTACCTTAGGATCAAGTTTCTGCGATAATGCCGCAGACATAAGCATATATCTTAAATTGATTATAAACTGTAATACGGCAAGTTCAAGAAAACTTCCGTTTTTTTCGATTATATCAAGAGCAGAAAACTGCCCTGCACTTGTGACATTAAGAAGAGATGTCATCGCCGACTGAAATACCGTCATTCCAATCTTGGAGCTCTCTATTCCGAATGCAAAAGAAACAGCTATATATCCCAGAAAAATCGGGACAGCATCCCTGACTCCGTCTCTGAAGTCACTGAATTTGCCAACATTCATATCAAACTTTTTCACCTTAATCTTATAGATTATTACAGCAATCCATCAGTTCATCACGGCTTGCGCCCGAAAGACTACCCTGAACCATCTGATTGCTTCCGCCTCCCTTTGCTCCAAACTTTTCTTTCAAAAGTCCTGAAACAGTGCGCGCATCGCCACCGGCCGTTCCGGAAGCGATTATATATCTGTATCCTGCTTCGGAATTTCCCGCGAAAACTCCGCAAAATCCCTCGTGCTCCGCAACAAGTAAATTGACGGTTTTCCTAATAAGGTTCATATCCGTATCGGCATCCTTAAAAAGAAATACGTTTTTCAGATTCTTGTCTATATCCGCCAGTTCATATCCCAAAAGCTTCTCTCTTTCAGCATACAGATTTTCTTTTAATGCGGCATTTTCATCCCTAAGCTTTGCAACGGATGAAGGTACATTGTCAAAAGATGTCGTAAAGTCTGTCGCGAGCTTCGATAAGATATCATGCTCGGTCAAAAGAAATTCAAGCGCCCTTTTACCGCACAGAATATTAACTCTCACTCCGCCTTTGTAATTACGGACTCCCACAACTTTCAAAAGCCCTATCTCGCCTGTTTTCGCAACATGAGGTGCACAGCATGCGCATGAATCGTAGCCTTCGATATCAACAATGCGGATCGCACCCGTAAGTTCTTTTTTACTGCGATATGAAATGTCCTTAAGCTCATCCTCGGAAGGAAATCTTGCGATAACGCTTACATTCTTCCAGATGGCTTCATTTACGCTTTTCTCAATAAATTTTATATCCTCGGCGCCAAGCGCACCGTTATAATCCATCGTAACTTCAGTATCACTCAGATGAAAGCCGACATTGTCATAACCGTACTTTGAACCTACTATTCCGGAAAAAATATGTTCACCCGTGTGCTGCTGCATATTGCTAAAGCGATGTTCCCAATCAATCCTGCCATGAACACCGGTGCCCGCCTCAATGCTCTTATCAAGCACATGATAGATCTCATCTTCGCCAGAATCAGGTTCCTTCCCGATTCCCGTATATGACACCTCGAAATTTGCTCCGTCTTCCGATGTAAGCTCTCCCACATCAGAAGTCTGACCGCCCTGCTCGGGGAAAAAAGCCGTCTTATCAAGAACAACATCAAACTTACCGTCCTCACGTTCTCTGCAGCTTAATACATTCGCGTCAAATTCAGTTATATATGCACTTTCATAATAAAGTTCAACTGTTTTACCCATAGGTTGTATTGTATCAGAACAAAGAGTTGCTTTGCAACTCTTTGCGCGCCGATGCGCGCAAACCTTAGCTTACAAAATTCATCTGCGCATCGGTCGCATCCATAGCGGAGCGTATTTTTTATATCAGAGGGAAGAAATTTCCTCTGATATAAAATGAGTCGCTTGAAAAAGTTGAATCTTTCACAAGCGACTCTTTATCGAACCTTTTTATTAAATAGTTTCAAGCGGAAGACCTGACAGCACTTCAATCACTCTATCCTTGATCGTTTCCTTCTCTGTTTTCAGCGAAAATGCCATCTCGGTATAAAGAAGTTTCTCAGCCATATTCAGATATTTCTCATTAAGTGCGGCAAATTTCTTGCCCTCAGCCTCTCGCATAGCCTTGATCTTATGAAGCGACTTCACAAGACTCATCATCTCGTCGGCTATATTTCTCTTTATTATTCCGGTAATCTCCGGTTCAGCTTTCTTGCCATCGGGAAGATCAAGCTCATCCACATCCTCAATCTCGCAGATAAGTTCCTCGGCGTCGTCCGCGCTCATAACATCGCGAACCTTATCCTCTGCCCCTTCGACGGGAACATAGATAACGCTGCCTGCATCCACAGCGGAAACCATCATGTAATATTGCTTCTCATTTCCCTTCTCCAGAAATGCCGGAACGAGAATATCCCGAACCTTACACAATCCATGGCTACCGTAAATCACGCAATCACCTACATTCAACATTCCGTTCCTCCTTCAATATTCTCAAAAAAGCCAACACAACTTTATGTAAGCGCTTTCAGCAAGCAAGAAAAAAATATATGATTCCACGTAAGAAATCCGCGAACCTTTTTCAGTATATCACAATACAGTTTTTTATGTAATATCATACCGTTCGAAAATCTTTACAAAAATTTTATTCATTTGCCTTAAATTTTTTACTCCAATCGTCAAAAGTAAGCACATTCACGTATTCCACCCTAAGTTCTCCGAGCATAACGACTCTGGTCATATGATTCACATGATGAAGTTTGAACCCGCACTTGTCCTGTACTTTTTTTGACCGCTCGTTCCCCTCAAAATACGCACAAAAAACACGGCTAAGATTTAGATCCTCAAAGCCATGTCTAAGTAATTCCTTTGCCGCTTCAGTCGCAATTCCTTTACCCCAGAAAGGATACCCTATCCAGTAGCCAAGTTCCGCCTCGTTCTCGGCAATAGGGCGCTCGGGGCTGCCTTCCAAAGTAAGTCCTATGCTTCCTATCACCGTTCTTCCGTGTTCTTTCATGCAGATAGCATACACTTCGTCCCTTGCAAAAACAGTTCTTATTATTGCTCTGCTGTATGCTTCGTCTTTATGAGGCGGCCACCCCGCAGGAAGGCCTATCCTTTCATCGCTGGCGTACTTGTACAGATCTGCCGCGTCATCGGTTTCCCATTTTCGTAATAACAGTCTATCAGTTTGCAGTACCATCCGCTTTATGAACCAGTCCTTTTTGTGCATTCAAAAATTCTATATAGTCATTTTCGGGAACGGGTCTTGAATAATAGAATCCCTGCAGATACTCAACGCCGTTATCTATGAGGATCCTTGCCTGCTCAAGTGTCTCAACTCCCTCTGCAAGCACGTGAAGTCCGTTTTTCTTCATAAAATCAATAGTATGTTTGAGCACATTCAGCTTCTCGGGATTCTCGGGATCCAGACAATTCCATATAAACTCTCTGTCCATCTTTATCAGCACATAATCAAATTTGAGAAGCTCCAAAATGTTGGAATCTCCCACTCCAAAATCATCCATGGAGAAGGTAAATCCCTGTTCGCGCATCTTCGTGAAATTCTCTTTAAATGTCGCATCGCCCGTTATATGGGACGTATCAGTGATCTCAAAGTTAATATAATTAGGCGGAATGTGGTATTTCTCCATTTTCCTGAAAAGTCTTTCATGCGTATGCGCGTCAACCGCCTCATTTCCGGATAAATTGACTTCAATCGTTTTAATTCCGTAGCTTATAAGATTCTCTTTTGCAATAAAAGAGCAAACCTTCTCAAATACAAGATCGTCGATTTCCTGCACAAGACCGCATCTCTCCGCGATTGGGATAAAATCTTCGGGCGAGATATATTTTTCGCCGTCGCGCCTGCGAAGCCTTACAAGAGCTTCCGCCGAGGAAAAAGAGCCTTCTTTGACGCTCAGGATCGGTTGATAATATACATCAAAGCTCTTATCCTTCACCGCCTGGCGCACAACATCCTCTATCGTGTTTCTGTAAACCATCTTATCGACTATATTTTCATCGATCACAATGTTTGGCGAAGACTGGCTGTACGCATATTCTCCGGAAACATATGTAAGTATCTGCATGGCCTTATCAAGCTCTTTTACAATTCGCGGAGCCTCTACAACCGAAAATGTAAACCTGTAACTTCCCGCGCCGATGCCTTTATAAAGATTGATTGCGGACATGAAACGTTCGACGACGTCCGCTCTTCCCGTCATGAAGCTAAGCGTATTCCAGCTCGACAAGTACGCACTGAGCTGATAATCCGAGCGAGCAAACTCTGCAACCTTCTTCTGCTCGTCTTCAAGCGCTTTTCTTGCAGAATCTGTGAAAAGAATATTTTTCTCAATAAAAATAACAGACATTATGAAAAACGTTTTCGGCCGCGCAAAGCGCTCTGCAAGCATTGCTATAAAAGCATCTTTGTTCCTTACACCCGGAATGCTTTTTTCATAATAATCTTTGGGATTTTCGACAAAAATGTAAATGATAAGTGCCGAAGCCGTGATCGCTACGGATGAAACCTGCGTGCCTTTCCTGATGATCTGGAAAATAAACATCGCGCACCATACAAGATGTGACACCACGATTGCAGAAAGAATTTCTCGCTTCGTCCTTCCGTTATATGCACAAGCCAGAACCACCGACGCAATCGAGTATAACATGCCGATAATATAGCAAATAGTCAGGAGGATGTCGCTTGACGTTCCTCCAAACAAGACTTTCGAAAGGATAATGAGAAGAAATCCCAGCGCCGCCGGAATCGCGGACAGAACTGCATTTTTTACAGGAACACCTCTCTTTATGGTAAATCTTGAATAAGTGTAAATACAAAGCGAAAAGACCGTGACAAGTAACGTTATCAGATACAGTCCTCTTGAAATGCCCTGCAGCCACAGATTTGACTCATCGGGATAAACGAAAGCGCCGTATTCGACCATCTCAACAACTATATTTAAAGCAGACAACACTAAGAAGAGACAGAACATACGAGTCGTGGAAAGCTGTAGTATGCTCTTTCTCATATAGATTAGCATCAAAATTCCAAGAACTAAAATTGCAATAATAAGTGTACGTATTTCCATGTTTTAATTATAATATTTATTTTTGCGCTTGTATATATTGGATTATAGTGCCGCTACCATCAAAAAAGTTTGCCTGTTTGTTATTCAAGTTCTATTAAGTATGAAGTGTATGGAGGAATATCGAGCCCTCCGCCAAAATCTATTTTTTTGCCGGTTATAAGATCTATACCGCATCCCGCCTCAGCGTTAAAATCAGCATGGAAAGACGCTTCGTCCGCATTGATCACAGTAAGAACGCGCCCCTTATCGCACGCGCGCCTGAAAATGCACTGTCTGTTTGTAAGAAGAAGGGATGTGAAATCTCCGTAGTTAAGCGCCTGCGATTCCGCTTTAGCCTTGCACAGCTTTGCAATATGATCAGTAAGCTCGTTCCACTGCGGTTTTTCAAAGCTTGGCCTTAGCGCCGGATCACCCATTGATTTATCCGCCTTCTCTCCCCATTCACTTCCGTAATAGATCGTGGGGATTCCCGGCATACCAAACATAAGCGTATAAATCAGCTTCAGATGCTCCGGACGTTTCAGAACACTTGCAATCCTGCTGACATCATGATTGTCAACAAACGACTGAAGATGCCTTCCTCTGTACAAAGTCCAATTCTCGGGTCCAAACTGTCGAAGCAGGGAGTGAACGATTTCAAACAGATTCATACTGTTAAGCGCGGAGTGCATTCCCTTGTAACACTCGTAGTTGGTGGCGCTGTGACACAGATCGTCGCCCATGATCCTGTTATAATCACCGCCGATCATCTCACCCGTAAGATAAAAATCCTGCTTGAGCGCCGTCGTTTCTCGCCTGAGCGTCCTTATAAAGTCCTGATCGAGGCAATAAGCAACATCAAGTCTCAGGCCGTCTATATCAAATTCTTTTACCCAGGTGCGAATGCTCTCCAAAAGGTAGTCCGTGACCTGCGGGTTTTTAAGATTGAATTTCACAAGGTCGTAGTTGCCTTCCCAACCCTCGTACCACAGCCCATCGTTGTAGTTGCTGTTTCCGTCAAAGTTTATATTAAACCAGTCCTTGTAGGCGGATTCCCATTTCTTTTCGCAGACATCGGCGAAGCCAAAAAAGCCTCTTCCGGCGTGATTGAAAACTCCGTCCAATATCACTCTTATGCCTTCTTCGTGCAGCGCTTTGCAGACTTTGGCAAAATCCTCGTTTGTCCCAAGCCGCACATCTATCTTTTTGTAATCTCTGGTGTTGTAACCGTGAGTGTCCGACTCGAAGACAGGATTAAACAAAACCGCTCCTATTCCAAGTTTTTTTAGATGTGGAATCCAATCTATGACTTTAAGTATCCTGTGCTCAAGTTTTCCGTCATTCTCATAGGGTGCGCCACAGAAACCAAGCGGATATATCTGGTAGAAAGAAGTTTCATATGCCCACATAACAGCCTCCTTAATAAACGGGATTAAATTCATATTTATATTATATACCGATTTGCTGTAATTTTTTATTCAAATTTGAAAAATACGTGTTGACAACGGGCCCACCTACGATGTATATTATCTAAGTCGGCTGTGACAAACAGCTGAAACACACAGATGGCGAGATAGCTCAGTTGGCTAGAGCACGCGGTTCATACCCGCGGTGTCGAGGGTTCGAATCCCCCTCTCGCTACTTCCCTCAACCGCATGGTTGAGGGATTTTTTTGTTTAACAGGAAATGTTCAAAGAGCTCTTATGCTTCACATAAAAGTTCTTTGAGCATTTCTTTTATTCCTTTGATATCCAGAGGACTATCATCTGTTTCGTATGTAAATATAAGATTCTTTCCGGGATAGATACCGCTTCTTCTGTAATCATCAAGTTTATTAAGGCTCGCTCTTCTATATTCGTCATCATCAAGAAGGCCAAAATGTTCCATATAGATTTCTTCCCGCGTCTTAACATTAAGCATGGTAAAGTCAGGGTATCTGACTATTCCTCCGCTTATTATCAATGGCTTTTCATAATGGTACGGAATCCCAAGTTCAAACATTATATCCGCCAGTATCGCTTCTGATTTCGATCTGACTTTTTCTCCTCTTCGAGTATCATATTTAATATTTTCAGGCATATATGAATTTGATTGGAAATTTTGTGACTGCCACTCTTTGGCATATAGATGATCCGGTATGATATATGGAACAATAAGATTTTGTCTGTCAGAAGATAAATTAGTAAAACATGAATCCGCATCAGCCTTATTAAAAACTTTTAGCAGCTTTTCTATATCCTCAAGCTCATTCTTGGCATTTCTCAAAAACGTTTTATTATATGTTTTCTGCGCAAGTCTCCTGATCAGCTTCATGTTTTTCACCGAAATGTATTTTTCATCCGGTGTAGGGCCATCCGCCGCTTCATAGTAGCGTATCTGATTATTGGTTCTGCTTATCCTCAGATGCCCCTCAGGAAATGTCTTTTTATCTCTTTCTGCAATCTTAATACCATTTCGTAATACCTTTGCCCGATTCTCCATAAGTTTGATCAATTTGTCCATGTTTCAGTTTCCTTTCTTTGATGGTTTTGTGGTGCTTCTTTGTTGTTTCTTTAATGTGGCTTTGATGCAGCTTTGATGTTTCTTTGATGCTGACTCTTTAATTCCAAAAACTGTGTTTTGAGCTCGGCACATGACCTTTTTGGCCGTTTTTCCTCTCACGGGTCATGTACCTTCTTTCAAAAGCCTATGTTCTCAAGCCTTGCTCATGACCTTTTTGGCCGTTTTTGCTCTCGCGGGTCATGTACTTTCCTTCAAAAGCCTATGTTTTAAAAGCCTGCTCATGACCTTTTTGGCCGTTTTCGCCTCCACGGGTCATGTACCTCCTTTCAAAAGCCTATGTTCTCAAGCCTTGCTCATGACCTTTTTGGCCATTTTCGCCTCCACGGGTCATGTACCTGCTTTCATAAACCCCTGTTTTCAAAGTTTGCTCATGACCTTTTTACTCATTTTTACTCTCATAGGTCATACGCCTAATAAAACAAGAGCATCTCCCACCGTATGCCGTTAAGTTATATTTCCTCTCTACCGGGAACATTCATCCGAACGGATGCTTCAAGATACAGGCGCCGGAACAGGCGCCCGAGTAATCAAACAATTCAAAAAAGCAAAAATCATTCTAGCATAAAACAAATATACTAACAAGTGTAATCACACTAACACTAATAATTCCACTCCATGCACATAAGCCAACGTTTTCGGCGCATAATAAACCAACTTTATGCTTATAAGCCGGTCTTATGCCGCCCATCACAGCTCTGCATCCGCTACCCTTCCTCACTCTACAACCTTATGAATCCATTTCTTGCTCATAAATCTTATCGTAAATATAACCGCTCTTATTCCCCAGTCGCAGAACATACCAATCCAGACGCCCATAGCGCCGATATGTGCAACGCGAATAAGATAGGTTGCAAGCGAAACTCTGCAAAGCCACATGGTAAGAGTCGATACGATCATTGAGAATTTCACATCTCCTGCAGCTCTCATGCCGTAAGCCGTAACAAATGAAGGCGCCCAGATAAGCGGTTTGATTATTGTAATCCAGCCCATCATGTAAATGCACTGCCTCGCGCTCTCTGCAGGCATCCCGGCCAGCAAGGTGACAGGGCGCGCGATCGCATATGCAATGAGACAGCTTGTAAGTATCGCAATATATCCCCATTTGAGCATCTTCTTGGTATAAAAGACAGCTTCGTCTTTCTTGCCGGCACCGAGACACTGTCCGACTATAGTCATGAGGCCGATTCCAACGCCGACTCCGGCCACACCATTGACATTTTCAAGGATAACCGTCATCGACTGCGCCGCAATGGTTATTGTTCCAAGCGTTGAAACAGACGATTGTATCGCAAGTCGCCCAAACTGGAACATCGAGTTCTCGATACCGTTCGGAACGCCCATGGCAAGAATCTTCCTGACGCTGTGCTTATGGGGACGAATTTTAAGATAATCCCGCACAGAAATCTCATTCTTTTCACTTCTAAGAAGCACCAAAAGCACAACGGCATTAAACACCCTTGAAACAAGCGTAGATGTCGCAGCTCCGGCAACTCCCATACCAAATGCATAAATAAGTATCGCATTTCCCGCAACATTAAGCGCGTTCGAAAGAATCGCAATCTTCATGGGAAGCTTTGTGTTGGCCTGAGCTCTGAAAATTGCGCTGCACGCCGCTGCAAGCGATACAAACGGATAAGAGATTATGGTCAAAAGAAAATAAATCTGCGAAGCTCTCATGACATCCGCATCAACTTCTCCGAATATAAGCCTTAGAAGCCCTGTCCTAAAAACAAGTCCCAGAATTGTCATAAAAAGAGATATCGAAAGCGAGACCAAAAGCACCTGACGCGCCGAATCATTGGCCTTTTTGATATTCTTCTGTCCTATGTAATTGGAGCATATTATTACGCCGCCTGTCGCCATAGCATTAAATGCCTGAACAACAAGAAGATTTACGGCATCAACAAGCGACACTCCCGAAAGAGCGGCAGGTCCGACGGTACTTACCATCATGGAATCCGCCATGCCCATAAGGGAAGTAAGGAATTGTTCAGCTATAATAGGAATCAGCAACAGAAAAAGCTTCCTGTTGCTGAACATATGATTAGATTCGGATATTTGTTTACTCATATTTTTTCTCATAAATCTTCGCATTTCCGCGATATGCGGATTACTCCGCAATATTCATTTCATAAACAAATTTTTTATGCAAGCACAAAACTTTGTTTACTCATTCCATATATCACTCACATTCTCTCCGGTGCAGAGAATCCCAATAAATCGATTCCTGTTTCCAAGATTTTAAGCGTGATTGCCAAAAGAGCAATGTAGCTCTCTTTCTTATACTCATCCGTCTCTGCAAGGATTCTGGTTCCGTGATAGAAGCTGTTGAATGCATTGCTGAGGTCGTAAATATATGCACAGATTCTGTTAGGTGAAAGGTCTTTTGCGGCACTTTCAACGGAATCGGCGAATCTTGTAAGAAGAAGCATGAGGCTCTTCATAGCATCGCTGTCGGGATTGCCAAGCTTTGCATCCTTTACGTTTCCGCCTGCTTCCTCGAACTTCTTGAGGATAGACTTGATACGTACCATTGTATAAAGGATGTACGGACCTGTATCTCCCTCGAAAGAAGTGAATTTATCAATATCGAATATATAATCTTTTGAAGGCTGGTTTGAGAGGTCTCCGTACTTGATGGCAGATACGGCAACCTTGTGCGCTGTATCTTTTGCCTCCTCGTCAGAAATCTCGGGATTGCCCTCCTTGATCCTTGCAAACATCTTCTCATCAATCTCTGCGATGAGATTCTCAAGACGCATTACGCCGCCCTCTCTTGTCTTGAAAGGCTTGCCGTCAGCGCCGTTCATTGTTCCAAATCCGACGAAATGAAGCTCTGTCTCAGGCATAACAAGCTTTGTCTTTCTCGCACAACGGAAAACCTGAGTAAAATAAAGCTCCTGTCTCTTATCTACAACATAGATGATTCCCTGAGGATGAACCTCGTCCATACGCTGTCTGATAGTCGCAAGATCGGTTGTGTTGTACAATGAAGCTCCGTCTGACTTAAGAATCATGCAAGGCGGAATCTCTTTTGTATCCGTCTCCTCTGCAACATCGACTACAAGCGCACCCTGGCTCTCATGGGCATATCCCTTGCTCTTCATATACTCGACCATATCCGGGATAGCTACGTGAGCGTCAGACTCTCCTTTCCAGAGGTCAAAAGAAACTCCGAGCTTGTTGTAGTTCTTTTTAAGATCTTCTACAGAAACATTCAAAATGTGATGCCAAAGAGCTCTGTAAGGCTTGTATCCATCCTGTAAAAGCTTGGTTGCTTCCATAGCTGCAGCCTTGAACTCCTCGTCTTCCTTGGACTTCTTGCTGGCTGCGGGATAGATCTCCTCAAGCTCTGACACTGTAAACGGTGCCTCCTTGGGATAAGCGCCCTTATAATCAGGATCAAAGTAGCAAAGATCGGGTTTTCTCTCCTTGAGACCTGTGATAACAAGTCCCATCTGAAGTCCCCAGTCGCCGAGATGCACGTCACCGATGATCTTGTTTCCTGTATATCTGAGAATCCTCTTAATACTCTCTCCGATAACGGCTGAACGAAGATGTCCCACGTGAAGAGGCTTCGCAACGTTAGGTCCGCCGTAATCAATGATATATGTAGGCTCATGCCCCGGCATTGTGACGCCCATGTGCTTCTCGTGAAGCATCTTTACGATGTAACTTCTTGCAAAATCACCGCTCACGATGATATTAAGAAATCCGGTTTTAACAGACTCAACCTTTTCAAACATCTCATTTCCCGCAAGATTTGCAGCAACATCGTCAGCGATCATAAACGGCGCCTTGCCGTACTTCTTGGCACCTGCCATGGCACCGTTACACTGATACTCGCACAGATCGGGTCTGTTAGAAATGGTAACCCTTCCGAGTTCCCTGTCATATCCCGCCTTCTCAAACGCGTCTCCGACTTCCTTTGAAATAATCTCTAATACTTTATCCAAATCAAAACCTTCTTTCTAAAAGCTTTTTATTTCCGTGAAAAGAAACACCGATACGATATTTCTTCAGATTACCAACTACACGATTTTATCAAAATCTATTATCTATGGCAACGTCAAATGCCTTCTGCCTCTCTCTTTCCGCCTTGGAAAATCCGCAGCCGCAGTAGTCCTGCCTGTATAGCCCGAACTTCTGTGACAACTCTATAGACCGCTTATAGCCTTCCTTCTTTTTGAAATCAGATGGCAAAAAAACTACCTTCCCGCCATCATCTCCATTCTCGCCGAAGCCTCCGCCAAAAGCCTGCATCCCAACTGCAATCTTCTCATTCACATACTCCGCAGCCTGCGCACCGACTTCATTAAGGACATCCGCATTTTTCAAAGGACTGATCGTAAGCGTCGTCGTAAAATACTCAAATCTCTCTTTTGCCGCAATCTCAGCAGTCTTTCTAAGCCGCAGTTCAAAGCACTTCCTGCACCTTTCGCCGCCCTCAGGAACATCCTCGAGCCCACGCACGGCATCAAGATACTCCTTTACATCATACTCGCCCTCGATAATGCCAATCTTCCTTGCCTTCTCATCGGAGCGCATCCCATCAAAATTCTGCGTATCAACCTGCTTATTGTACTCTTTTATCAGTCTCTTTTCCTCGGCAACCCTCTTGTAATATTCCTCGCGCTCAGTGATATTCGGATTGTAAAAAAATACCGTCACATCGAAAAACTCCCGAAGATACTCAAGACAGTGCGAAGAACAGGGGGCACAGCACGCATGCAAAAGAAGCTTTGGCACCTCGCCGTTTCTTTGAAATCCCTGTATTCTTTTTTCCAGTTCTTTAGAATAATTAACCTTATTCACTTCTGTATTTCTTTCTAAAAAAGTGCTTTTTATTATATTCTGCTCAATCGGCAAATCCAATCGCCGCGATTATCTCATTCGCAACTTCTTCGGGTGACTTTCCATCCGTATCAACAATGATATCCGCCGCTTCTTCATAGATCTTTCCGCGCTCATCCTGAAGCTCTTTTATCCTTGCAAGCGGATTTTCGCTCTTAAGAAGAGGTCTCGTGTCATCCCCCTTAAGCCTGTCATAGACAGTTTCAGGCGATGTCCTGAGATAAACAACTTTGCCCGCTCTCTTAAGAAGCTCTCTGTTCTTCTCTCTGACGGGAAGCCCGCCGCCAAGCGAAATAACTGTCTCTCTCATGTGCTCGGAGATGACCATTTCCATAAGCCCTGTTTCCATATCCCTGAAAGCTTCCTCGCCGTCCTGCTCGAAAATCTCAGAAATCTTCCTGCCTTCAGCCTCTTCTATAGCTTCGTCGGTATCTATAAGCTCCAGCTCAAGCTTATCGGAAATAAGCTCCGAAACCGTGCTCTTTCCGCTTCCCATAAAGCCCTCAAGAATAACATTCGTCGCGCCTAGTACTTCCATCATAAGTGACTTGTATATGATGTCTGCCTCTTCTTTGCTTATCTTTATTCCTTCATTTTCAAACCAAAGCTCAAACGCGTCGATTCCTTGATAAAGAAGCATCTTAAGTCCGGAAAAGACCTTTCCTCCGGCATTCTTAACAAGCTTCATAAATTTAGTCTCAAGCGGCTTGTATACTACATCAATTGCCGCATATACGTGCTTATAGAATTTCTCATCCTCTATGACCGCGCTGTTCACATCGGGGAAAAGACCTACCGAAGTGCACTGCACAACGAAAAATCTCTTTTCTCTATCAAGAAGTTCCTTGTAATCATCAAGCGGCATGGGAATTATCTTTTCACCGAGGCTCTCATCAAGCGCATTGTTCACTTCCTTCGCAACAGCCTCAGCTTTTTCATATGTTCTGTTAAGAACGTATACCCTGTCAGCGCCCTTCGTAGCACAAAGATAAGCAACAGGTCTTGCAACTCCGCCGGCACCGAGGATAACAACGCACTCTCCATCAAGCACGATTCCTTCATCCTGCATGGCATGGTAAAGTCCCGACATATCGGTATTGTAGCCCTTAAATCCGCCTTCAGTCCTGACAAGCGTATTCACTGCTCCGATTCCCTCTGCAAGCGGATCAATCTCAACAAGATGATCGATAACATCACTCTTATAAGGAACTGTGACATTAAGTCCCTTGATTCCCAGCGCATTTGCGCCCCTTACAGCATTCTTCACGCCGCCCTTCGGAACCTCAAACGGAACATAGACAAGATTAACGCCCTTCATCTCAGCGATTGAATTATGAATAAGAGGAGACAACGTATGTCTCACGGGATTTCCAATCAGTCCGCATGTCATAGTATTTCCATCAGTATGATTCATAGTTTGCCACCTCTTCTGTTTATGTATTATTACGGTAATTTAGTCGTTTGGTATAAATTGTACCTTCTATTCTCTAATAAAGCAATTATTTAGCATTCCGCGAGCTACGTTGACTAAATCGGCTCTTTTCTTCGTTCTTAGTCAATCTTCCGTGCAATTTGCTACTTACACATTATATAAACATGCCGCTTTCACGTGAGCTGCGCACCCCTACTCTGTATAGCACTAGCTTCGATAAAACCTCAGCAAGTGCTTAGCTCAAGCGGAGCGTTTTTGTTGAATAGGGAATTTCGGAGAAATCTCCTATTCAACAAAAAAAGAGACGCGTCATGCACGTCCCTTTCGCTTTTCCTATATTCAAATGAAAATACAGGTCAGACCTATATTTGCTCAATTCTTCTTTATAACAAGCCCGTCCTCGGTACTTGCAACAATACTGCTCTTATTTCCGGAAAGGTCATCCCCGACAAAATACTGATACTCGCGAAGAATCTGATCTTTCTGCATTCCGGAAATGGCCTGCACCATGTCTTCTGAGAACAAGCCGTCTATCTTAAAGAGATTTCTTGAGGCATCATCATATATTCCAAAAGAAATCGCAACATTATCAATCGATGCATTTCCTCTGACAGAAGAATCCTCCGAAAGCTCTTCCTTTGCATCATCCTGTACTTCGGCCTTAACTTCGTCATTTTTAAGGAACTCGGTATTATCCCTCGCGTCATTACCCACAGTTGTCGGAAATTTGTAAGCACTACTTCCACCATAACCGCTAACTCTGTTAATTGCCATAATACCAAGCCTCCTTTCCTTGCCACATCAGTTACTTTAAAAAGCATTTCGCTCGTGAAATGCCAGCGCGCGAGCGGATTGCACAAGCAATATATTCCTTTCCGCGAGCTGCGCATCCCTGCGGAGCGTTTTTTATATCATAGGGAAGCAATTTCATATGATATAAAAAACGTAATCGTTTAAGGTAACGTACTGTCGCCCTTTTAAAATATATATCGGAAGAAAAGCCCATAAATTAAGCCCAAATTATTAAAAAAGTATGAAATCTCGCATATAAACTAACTTACACAAACACATCTCCATCCAAAAAGCTTCAAATCTCACTTTCTGATACCCGCCGCCGTCAAAAGCCGCTTGGTATAATCAGCCTGCGGATGCCTGTACACCTCATCCGTCTTGCCATGCTCAACTATGACTCCGTCCTTCATTATCATCACATGATCACTGATCCTGTACACCACCCTAAGATCGTGAGATATGAAAATAATGGATATTCCAAGCTTTTTATGAAGTGACCGCAAAAGTTCCATTATCTGTGACTGAATAGTCACATCAAGCGCAGAAACAGGCTCGTCCGCAATCAAAAGTTTCGGATATCTCATAAGCGCAATACCGATGCACACTCTCTGCCTCTGTCCGCCCGAAAGCTGCGAAGGATATCTGTCCAGCATTTCTATCGGAAGCTCAACCTCCTTCATGACTTCTTTTACCCTAGCCATGCGCTCTTCCTTCGTCCACTTTCTCTTCCTGTCAACCTTGAGTGGCTCCTCCATAAGCCATCCCACCTTCTTTGCCGGATTCAGCGAACTATACGGATCCTGAAATACCATCTGCGGCCCGTCGTACTTCTGCACGAGCTCACCTGTGTAATCCTTATTGATTCCGACAATCGCCCTTGCAAGCGTCGACTTACCGCATCCCGACTCACCTGCGATTGCAAGCACTTCGCCCTCTTCCATATCGAAAGTCACGTCATGCAGCACTTGAATTTTTTTATTTTTGGAAAAGAGCTTTCTCTTTCTGTTCTTATAAAAAACATTCAGATTAGAAGCCCTTAAAACCTTATCCTCGCTCATAATCAGTTTCCTATGTCAATCTTCGGGATCGCCGCGATCAGTTTCTTTGTATAACTGTCCTGCGGTGAGCCAAAAACTCTCGCAGTATCGCCGCTCTCTACAATATTTCCCTTCTGCATCACGATAACCCTCTCACAGAGCTGATTTACAAGACTCAGATCATGAGAAATAAAGATTATCGACGTCCCGCGCTCTTTGTTTATCTTCTTAAGAAGCTCGACAATCTGCGCCTGAACAGTCACATCAAGTGCCGTCGTAGGCTCATCCGCTATCAGGATCTTGGGATTTCCTATCATCGCGGCGGCTATCATAACTCTCTGCCTCATACCGCCCGATAATTCATGCGGATACATATGATAGATATTCTCCGCATCATTTAGTCCCACGGCCAGAAGCATTTCTATCGCCATTTCCTTACGCTTCTTTTTGTCAATCTCAGGATGATGGATGAAAAGAGATTCCTCAACCTGCCAGCCGATTCTTTTGACCGGATTGAGACTCGTCATCGGCTCCTGAAATATCATCGAGATTTCATCGCCCTGATACGACCTCAAAGTCTTTCTGTCGCAGGTAAGAAGGTCGTCTCCGTTAAACATGATCCTACCCGTCTTGGTTATCGAATGTCTGCTCAGAAGCCCCGCTATCGCAAGCGCGCTCATGCTCTTTCCTGAGCCCGACTCACCAACGATACCTACAATCTCGCCCTCTTCAAGCATCAGGTCGAAATCCTCCACAGCAACCTCCGGAAAGCCGTGATCGTGAAATTCTATATGAAGATCAGTTACATCAAGTATTACTCCCATCTTCTGATTCCCTCACCCAAAAACGAAAAGCCCAAAACCATAAGAACAATAACAAGTCCGGGACAAAGACAATAACTCGGCGTTGTGAACAGGTACTGCTGGGCATCAGAAAGCATCTTTCCAAGGCTTGCATAAGGCGGTTGCGAGCCGACTCCCAGATAGCTAAGTCCGGCCTCCGCAAGCACCGCATTGTTAAATCCGATAAGTATCGACGAAGCCAGAACGCCCTTTATATTGGGCAAAATATGTACAAATATCATCCTGATATCAGATACTCCCTGAAGTTTGGCGCTCTCCACATAATCCGTATTTCTGCAGCGAAGCACTTCACCCCTTACGATTCTTGCAAAACTCGGGATAAAAGCAATTCCAAGTGAAAAAAGAAGCTGCATCCATCCCGTTCCGAAAACACTGACGATCACAAGCGCCAGCAAAATACTCGGAAACGCAAACATCGCATCGATAACCCTCATCGTAATCTCATCGAACAAACCGCCGTAGTAGCCCGTAAGAGCACCGATGAGCGTTCCCATAAACGCACCGATAAACACCGTTCCGAGAGCTATAAGGAACGTCACCCTGCTTCCGTACATAACCCTGCTGAACACGTCCCTTCCCATGTTGTCGGTTCCCATTATATGTTTAAAAGAAATTCCCTTAAGCTTCTCAGATGCATTCATCTTGGTAGGTTCATACGGCATCCAGAAAAGTCCCACCAATATCATAAGCAGGATAATTCCCGTAATGATCACACCCGCGCACATATAGGGATCTTTTTTTATTTTCCTAAAAATCTCGGTAATCTTATCTCTCATTCTTCAATCCCTATTCTCGGGTCAACAATTCTATAAATAATGTCCACCAAAAGATTGGTGACAATAACTATCATCGCAATTCCCATGATTATAGCTTCAACCACGGGGTAATCCCTGTTACTTATGCTCGTAAGAAGAATCCTGCTGATCCCCGGAATTCCGAAAACCTGCTCTATCACTATACTTCCCGCTATCATATCCGCAAGAAGCATCCCAAGGAAAGTTATAACAGGAATAAGCGCATTCTTAAGGACGTGCCTGTAAAGAACGCCGTTAGTATTGTTTCCTCTACTGTAAGCGGTTCTTGTATAATCTTTTTTCGCCTCGTCTATGACGCTTCCCCTAAGCATTTTTACCGTCATGGCAATCTTTGGAAGAGCCACCGCGATCGACGGAAAAATAAGATATCCGACAAAGCCCGCAAAATCTTCACTATATGATATAAAGCCTCCCGGTTTAAAGAGCTTGAATATCATTCCGAAAATAAAAGTAATAAGTATTCCTGAAAAGAACGGCGGAACAGCCATGATCACCTGATTTACCACCGTGACAACGCGGTCAAGTATGCCACCTTCGTGTTTGGCAGTTATGATTCCCATCGGAATCGAGACCACGATCGTAAGTAAAAAAGACATTATCGCCATAGTCAGCGTGATCGGTATCTTATTTAATATCATCCCCGCAACGGGAACGCTGTAGTTGTAGCTTTTTCCCATATCTCCCTGTAAAAAAGCTCCGAACCACCTAAAATACCTTACTATAACGGGATCATTTAATCCCATCTGCTCTCTTGTCTGAGCGATGAGTTCGGGAGAAGCCTCCGTTCCAAGCTTTTTGAGCGCCGGATCTCCCGGGATTATGCTAAAAGCGAGAAATACACACAGCGAAACAACCACTAAAGTAATTATCATAGAAATGATTTTTTTAATGATATATTTCATGTGCATATTCCTCGCAAAATCTCAAAATGACTTATTCAGCCGGTCTTATTTTTGCAATATCCTGCAAATATATAGGATAGAAAACATATCCCGTAAATTTCTTATTGAGCGCAACATACTCGGGAAGATCCTGAATATAAACATTTGCTGCGTCCTTTGAAAGGATGCGCTCACACTCTTTGTAATATTCGGTCTTCTGCGCATCATCAGCCGTCTCCATAGCCTTGTGAAGTGCCTCGTCGAAGTCCTTGTTGCTGTAATTAAATGTATTCTTGCTTGAAGTCGACTCATATCTTGCAAGAAGTGCTCCCGCAGATACTGTAGAAGCATCGAAACCAACAACCGTCGACTCATACTTCTTGTCAGTATACACGTCGCTGAGCCATGTATTCCACTCAACTTCCTGAATATTTGCCGTAACTCCGATAGCCTTAAACTCCTCTACAAGAACCTGTGCAGTATCTACATGCTGCTTGTAGTTGGACGGAACCGTTATTGTAAACTCAAATCCGTTCGGATATCCCGCTTCTGCCAAAAGAGCCTTAGCCTTCTCAGTGTCATGATTGTAAGTATCATTAAGCTCAGGCAAAAAATATTTTGTGAACGCAGGATACATCGCACTTCCGATCTCAGTACCCGCTCCGTCGGAAACAAAATCCATGATCTCCTGCGGATCGATCGCATAGCAAAGCGCCTGACGGACTCTCACATCATCAAAAGGCTTAACGGCATTATTGAGATAAAGAGCCTGAACCAGATTCATCGTTCCCTCATATATCTCGAACTTATCCGAAAGCTGAGCAACCTGTGCCGAAGGGATTCTTGCATACATATCGATTGAACCGCCCTCAAGGTCAAGCACGATCGCATCTGAGTTAGCTTCAATCTTGAATACTACATCCTTGATATATGCCTTCTCTCCCCAATAATCATCGAATCTTGTAACCACAAGACTCTCCTGCGGAGCATTGGAAACATACTTGTAAGGACCTGTTCCGATAGGATTGGTCTCGGGATTCTCATTGGCCTTAGGAATTATTGCCACCGTAAACTGTGGCAAAAGCTCCGAATCAGCCTTATTGAGAACTACCTCAATATGCTTGTCATCAACAATATTTACACTTTCAATTTCTGAAAAAGAAGAAATAAGCGGTTCGCTACCGTCAACTCCCGCGTTACGTTCCAAAGAATACTTGACATCCTCCGCTGTAACATCGGTTCCGTCGTGGAACTTTACTCCGTCTCTGAGTGTAAAGGTGTAAACCTTGTTGTCCTCTGATACTGTGTACTCACTGGCTACAGCAGGGTTAAGATTACCGTTCTCATCGGGTTTAACGAGTCCTTCGAACACGTTAAACATTACCTCTTTCGTACCTGCCCCCGTCATATGGTGAGGGTCAAGACTGTCAATATCCTGAGGTATTCCTACGATAAGCTTGGAAGTATCTCCCGCATTTGCAGACTCGGTAGCAGATGAAGCTGCTCCCGCGTTACCTGCGGAATTCCCTGTCTTGTCGCTTGAGCAACCGCTCAATGCAACAGTCAGTGTAGATAACACAACAGTCAGAAGTGAGCAGATTCTCTTTCTGCCATGCCTTCTTGTGATCATGTTAAATCATCCTTCCTAAAATATTATGTTCTGCTCTGGGATATGAACTAAACTCGTGTAAAACCTCGTTAAGTTCATCCCCATGGCTCGCACTAGCCTCGAAAAGACCTCGGCAAGTGCTCTGCTCAAATATAAAGCCTTGACAAAAAAATGTCAAGGCTATAGATCACTCTTTTTTAAGGAGTGGTGTGCTCTTATCGGTTGAGTCGGTTATAATACCGTCAGCTTCTTTCTTAAGAACTGACTTAAGCTCATCCATAAAAGTATTCACATCTTTAAATTCACGATATACAGAGGCGAATCTTACATAAGCTACAGGATCGAGATTTTTCATCTTATCCATAACTATCTCTCCAATAGCTCTGCTTGGTATTTCCTTCTGTTCCATATTAAAAACTTCCGTTTCAACGGCGTCAACCATCTTGGTTATCTGCTCTGCGCTTACAGGTCTCTTATGGCAAGCCCTGAAAACACCCGCTTCAATCTTTGCTCTGTCATAAGGCTCCCTGATGTCACCCTTTTTTATGACAATAAGAGGAATTGTCTCAACCTTTTCATAGGTCGTAAATCGTTTCCCGCATGAATCACAGACACGTCTCCTTCTGATCGAAGTATTTTCATCGGCGGGTCTTGAATCAATTACCCTCGTATCATCTTTTCCGCAGAATGGGCACTTCATAAAGAATCCTCCATTATGTCCACAATATATTGACTATACATAATCCATTTCCACAAATTATTGTATCATCATTTTTCGTATTTTTCCATACAATTTATAAGCAACTCTGTGGTGCGAGGTAAAATGCGGAATTTTGGGCATAATTAAAGGGCTATGGCACTTATTTAGTGCAACAGCCCTTAAAATTATTTTCTCTGCAGGAAATCCGGAATCTTAAGTGATTTGGGTTCCACTGTTGCCTTGATCTCGCTGGGTCTGTTGATTGAAAATCCCGGTCTCTGTGAAGAAGATGCGGCCGGTGTATCAGTCACAGCGGAAATAGGCGAAATTATCGGCTGTACCGGAGGTACAGTTGCGATAGGTGTAATAGGTGTCTGAACGACAGGTGTGGGCACAGGTGTAGGCTGTGATGTTGCAAATACGCGATTGGTTGCGCTCTGTGCAGCAGCTGCCTTAGTCTGTGTAGTCGTCTGAACCTTCTCTTCAATACCTGTTGCGATAACAGTTATTGTACAATTATCAGTCTTGCTCTCATCATACATTGCACCGAAGATGATGTTTACATCATTTCCTGCAAGCTGACGAACATATTCTGATGCGTCGGAAGCATCCTGAAGTGTGATATCACCGGAAATATTGATGATGACACTGGAAGCTCCGTTGATCTTAGTCTCAAGAAGAGGACTTTCAACCGCCATCTTGACAGCGTCGATAGCCTTCTCGTCTCCCTTACCGTTACCGATACCGATATGAGCAATGCCCTTGTCCTTCATAACAGTCTGAACATCGGCAAAGTCAAGGTTGATAACAGCAGGAACATTGATAAGATCGGTGATTCCCTGTACGGCCTGCTGGAGGACTTCATCAGCTTTCTTGAGCGCGTCAGGCATTGTTGTACGCCTGTCTACGATCTGAAGAAGCTTGTCATTAGGAATCACAATAAGTGTATCTACATTAGACTTGATATTCTGGATACCAAGCATAGCATTTTGCATACGCACACGTGCCTCAAAGCTGAAAGGCTTTGTAACAACGCCTACGGTAAGAATCCCCATTTCTCTGGCAAGTTTTGCAACGACGGGAGCTGCACCTGTTCCGGTTCCACCACCCATACCACAGGTAACGAATACCATATCAGCACCCTTGAGCGCTGCAGAAATCTCTTCTGCGCTCTCCTCTGCCGCTTTCTCACCAATCTCAGGCTTAGCACCTGCTCCAAGACCCTTTGTAAGCTTTTCACCAATCTGTAAAAGCTTGGGTGCCTTACAAAGCTGAAGCGCCTGCTTATCTGTATTAATACCGACAAATTCTACACCGGTAATATTTTCATCTACCATTCTATTAACAGCATTATTACCTGCACCGCCAACCCCTACGACGATGATCTTGCAAGTAGTTTCAGCATCGTTTGACTTTATTTCAAGCAAGTTTTCTCCTCCTTCATAACTTGGACTCCTTATTAGCTATGATACGATTTTTTTACTCAATTATCAACCCGTTTTTTAAGTAGAATTTTGTTTAAATTTCACTTTACACAGACACAATTCTTTAATTTTTCGGAGTAAATGTAAAAAGTTTTGTGTCTTCATTTAAATCTTTCAGATTAAGAATTCCCGTCTGGCCTTCGAGTTTTGGCAGTTGATATTGAAGTTGTTGAATTTTTTCGTCAATATAATCATTTTTGCCTATACTGACTTCAACTCCGCCGAAATAAAGATAGACATTAAAATCACTGTCAAAAAAAATCTTATCGGCGTGAAGTTTGTATTTATTCAAAAGCTGCGTAATATCGAGAATCTCGCCGAATATCAACTGATGATCTTCATCGATAGGCAGCTTTTCGTGCATGGTAATATGATCAAAATTAAGTCCCATGACCTGTGGGACATCTTCGGTAGTTTCGGAAGAGCACTCAACAACGATGCCCTCTCTGTCAAAGTAGATATAACGTCCAAGATATGCTATATATCCCGCCACGGCCTTTTCAAAAACATTTATCTTGACCGTATCTTTCGATACTATATCCACATCGATCTTTTCAATAAAAGGAATGTCCTCAATGCTCTTGTTCATGTATTTCATGGATAAAAACATTGAGTTGTGGCACAGTTTGTCCGTCATGACCATATCGGCTATCTCATCTTTGGAATAGTGAGTATTTCCGTCAACCTCAATATTCTTAACGGTATAATTGTCCGCAACATACAACACCGCCGCTGCGACAACCAAAACAGCAAACATGATTATGCCCGTAATAACATAAAGACTCCGTTTATATCTAAAGGAGTCTCTCAGTTTCTCAAAAGGATGAAAAGCCGATTCGGCAGCATATGAACGTTTTTTTCTTTTTTTACGTTTCTTTTTTGCCATATTCAAACTATCTTCCTATATTTCTTCCGACATTAAGTGCCATTCCAAGTTCCGCAAGCTGGAACACAACCGCAGTACCGCCGTAGCTTATGAACGGAAGTGTGATTCCCGTGTTGGGGATTGTGTTGGTAACAACCGCTATGTTAAGGATAACCTGAATTGCTATATGCGCCATAACGCCGATAACAAGCAGTGCTCCAAACATATCGGGTGCATTGTTTGCAATGATCATAAGTCTCCAGATAAGAAGAAGGAACATGAGCATTACAGCGATAGCACCGAAAAGTCCGAGTTCTTCGCATATAACCGAAAAGATCATATCATTCTGCGCCTCGGGAATAAATCCCATCTTCTGCATGCTCTCGCCGAGACCTTTTCCGAATGTTCCGCCTGAACCGATCGCATAAAGAGACTGAAGCGTCTGAAAACCTTTACCTGTCGCATGTCCCTGAGGATCGAGCCATGCGAGAACTCGCTCGGATCTGAAATTTCCTTTTGCTCCCGCGTTCGCGATTATAAGAACCGTAACAGTTGCTAAAGCGCCAACCGAAAGCGCTGCCATTACATATCTCTTATATCCCGGAGTCGCAACAAAAAGCATGATAACCGCGATTCCCATTACGATGATGGCAGAACTAAGGTTTTTGGTACACAGGCGGATCATTATCGCAAGAAATGCCGGAAATCCTATCGCCACTCCGTATCCCCTAGGGGTTAAAAGAAGCTTCTGTAGCCTTAAGATAATAGCCGCAACAAATATGATAACGGCAACCTTAGCTATCTCCGCCGGCTGAATCGACCCAAGTACAGGAACTCTGATCCATCTTTTCGCACCGTTGATCTCTTTTCCTATGATGGGAGTCAAAAGAAGCAAAACAGCCGATGTCGCATACAGCGGAAACGCGATCTTTCTTAAGATTCCATAAGGGAAGTAAGACATAAATATCATAACAACTATTCCGCCAAACACCGCCCCGCACTGGTGCTTGAAATAATATGACGAGTCTCCGCCCATCTTAAGATTAGCCCAATATGTACTTGTCGAATATATCATTACAAGTCCAAATGCGAGCAAAAAAAGTATTACAAATATCAAACTGTAGTCAACATATGTTTCTTCTCTTTGCCTTCTTAAAACGTTCACTCCGGTCCTTGCCATATCAGATCATCCCCTCATATTTTTTGTCATATTCTCAAAGTCTGTTTACATACTCCTTGAATTTCTTACCCCTTGTTTCATAGTTCGGGAACATGTCCCAACTTGCACATGCAGGTGAAAGAAGCACCGCTTCCCCTTCTTTTGCGTTAGAACTGCAATATTCAAGCGCCTCTTCAAAAGTATCCTTAAATACAAACTTATTAAAACCGTGCTTCTGCGCACACTCTGCAATCTTTTCCTTAGTCTGTCCGATAAGAACGAGCATCTTTACGGTATCGCCAAAGTTCTCGATCCACTCGTCATACTCACTGCCCTTGTCGTAGCCGCCACCGATAAGTATTGTCGGCTTTGACATAGCCTTGATTCCCTGAATTGCAGCATCGGGATTGGTTCCCTTGGAATCATTGTAGTAATCTACGCCATTCTTGGTCGCAACAAACTCGATTCTGTGTTCAACCGCCTTGAATTCACGAACGACTCTGAGAATTGTTGAAAAAGGAACTCCCATAGCCACAGCCATCGCAATAGCAGCCATAACATTCTCGACATTACACATTCCGACAAGATTCATATCGTGAATATTCATTACCTTAACCGCTTCGCCGGCGATACTCATGAATATCTCTTCACCGTCAAGGTAGAATCCGTCTTTTAGCTTTTCACTTGTTGAAAAGAAAACCACCTTGGCGGGACATTTTTCTCCAAACTCTCTTGTATATGGATTGTCGTAGTTAAGTACGCATGTATCCTCTTTAGTCTGGTTGTTTGTAATGTTCTGCTTCATCTCGGCATAGCACTCCATAGTGTGATGCCTGTTTAAGTGATCGGGTGTTATGTTTAAGATAGCCGAAACCTGTGCATGGAAATTATCAACCGCCTCAAGCTGGAAAGAACTTATCTCTCCGACAGTAACGGTGTCTTCCTTCATTTCAAGTGCGCTCTCAGCATATGAAACACCGATATTTCCAACAACATAGCTGCTCTTAAAGTGAGCCTTCATTATCTCTCCTACAAGAGTTGTTGTTGTAGTCTTTCCGTTTGTTCCCGTGATGGCAACAAGTTTTCCCTTTGCAAAGTTATAAGCAAGCTCTATCTCGCTCCAAATAGGAATATTTTTTTCCTTGATACGAAGTACCGTAGGTGCATCGAGAGGAACCGCAGGGCTTGGTACAACAAGCACAAGCTCGTCGAGAACTTCGTCTGAGATCTCGCCTATGATGATCTCTGTATTCTCTCTATCCTCTTCATTAAGTTTTTTTACTATATCTTCTCTTGTGACCTTGGTATTTTCTTCAAGCATTACGGGCACGGCGCCGACCTGATGAAGAAGTCGCACAGAACCTACTCCCGACAATCCCGTTCCGATCACAAGTACTTTTTTTCCTGATATCTCACTAGCTTTCATATCTCTCAACCTCTGTTATAATCCTGCATATGCTATAAGGCACATGATAACTGTTACTGTTGTAAATACATTAACTACCTTTGTTTCTGACCAGCCGCCCTTTTCAAAATGATGATGGATCGGAGCCATTCTGAAGATTCTTTTTCCGTTTGTAAGCTTGAAATAAGTAACCTGCATGATAACGGAAATAACTTCGATAAGGTAAATGAATCCGACGATCACAATGAAAAGAGGCATATTCATAACATATGATATTCCCGCAACGAAACCTCCGATTGCAAGAGATCCAGTATCTCCCATCATAACTTTTCCGGGATAAACGTTGTATACGAGATATCCGAGAAGTCCGCCCATCATTGCAGCTGCCATAACTTCCGCGCCGGTCGATCCGTAACGCATGGCTGCCAAAACGAAAAAGCCTGCAACAACAGCCGTTACCGATGCGCAAAGTCCGTCAACTCCGTCGGTGAAGTTTGTTCCGTTAGCGGTACCAAGTGATATGAAACACAAAACAGGAATATTAAAAATTCCAAAATCTATCGTGTTTCCCAAAAATGGAACCTGCATTGCAAGTGTCATATCCGTACAATTCTCTACATATAATGAAAAAGCAATCGCAACAATGAGCTGTCCCAAAAACTTCTGCCAGGCTCTGAGTCCAAGGTTATGCTTTTTTACAACCTTGATGTAATCATCGATAAATCCGATCACGCCAAATCCGAAAGTAAGTATAAGAACAGGAATTACTTCCTTATGAAATGCAGCATAGATAACACCTATAATAAAGAAGGGAAGCAAAAAGATAATTCCTCCCATTGTCGGAGTTCCCGTCTTTTTCTGATGAGATTCAAGCCCCTCTTCTCTCTCAGTCTGTCCCGCTTTGAGCTTTTTAAGGATCGATATGATCTTAGGCCCCGCAAGTACGGCAATAAGGCATGATGCACATACCGGTATCAAAGTTCTTACAATATAATCATTCACGTAAATACCCCCACTGAATCTTAATTATTTGTTGTTTCCTCGGGCGCATCCTCTGCCTGGTCATCCTCAAATGCGGTGCTGCCCAATTCGTATCCACTGTCAGGATCGATTAAATTTCCTGTATTCGGGTTAATATAATACCCCGTCTCAGGGTCAACGTCAAATGATTTCCAGATAGGTTCCTTTTTTTCTTCAGTTTCTTCTGTTTTCTCTTCAGATGAAGCTCCCTCGGCTGCTTCGCCCTCTTCCTGCTCAGTTTCTACTTTGGGAGGTGCCGAAGTTATACCGAATTTTTCTCTGTGCTCATTAAGCTCCTGCTGCTGTTTCTCGCTGATTTCCTCTGTCATCGGATATCCCAGATAAGGAAGTGCCTCCGTGAGGATATTTTTTACAATAACTGTTGCAAATCTTGCATTATCCTGCGCAATCGTATTGGGTCTGTCAACAACAACATATATCGAGATTTCCGGCTTATCCGCAGGTGCATATCCCATGAAAGAAACAACATAGTTCTTCTTATCACGTCGACCGTTGATACTCATCTCGGCCGTTCCGGTCTTGCCGCCTATCCTATATCCGATGGGCACTGCAGTTGTACCTGTACCACCTTCCTGAGTAACCGTGTTGCAATACTCGATTATCTTTTTCGAAGTGCTGTCCGAAACAGTCTGTTTCAAGAGCCTTGGCTCTATATTCTTTATCGTGCTTCCGCTGCTTGAAAGAATCTTTTTTACAACATGAGGCTGATAGAACTTTCCTCCATTAATTAAGGAATTGAAAGCTGTTATCATCTCTATCATCGTACAGTTGTAACCCTGACCGAAAGAATATGTCGCAAGATCGGCAGGAACCATTACAACCTGTCCGTCTTTACTGTTCTCGCCGTTTTCTCTGTGGATCATTACATCCGTATCCGTGAAAGGTTCACCCGGAAGATCGATATTTGTCTTAAGTCCCAATCCAAGATTTTTCTGATACTGGGAAAAAATGTGTATTCCGGTCGCCTGGGCAACATACATCATCGCAACGTTGCAAGATTTCTGGATACCCTGCTGAACCGAGATAAGTCCGTCGCCGCCCGTGTTATGGCAGTGAATCTTATGTCCGCCGACTTCAAGATATCCACCGCAGTTGTATGTTTCGTTACCTGTTATCTTGCCACTGTCAAGGCCGATGGCAACAGTAAGCGGCTTAGAGACCGATCCGGGCTCATATGTATCGGATACGCAGAAATTTTTCCAGAGTCTCTGAAGATTGGTTACTTTTTGCTCATAAAGTTCGGGGCTGTCGCTGTTGTTAAACTCATCAGCTCTTTCCTGTGTGATATAGACGGGATTTTCTTTTTCGTCTTTAACCTGTTCTACTTCACCTTTATGCTTTTTGATATTGCCGTCTTCATCTTTTATATCTTCCCGAATCACTCTAAGTTCCGGCATTCCTACCAACTTAGATGCATCCCAGGGATTATTGAGGTCAAAATTCGGGTAGCTTGCCATAGCAAGGATCTCGCCGGTATTGATGTTCGTCATGATGCATCCGACATTCATCGCACCGTTACCCGGACGGGCTTTTCCTTTATTCTCTTCATTAAATACATTGAGATATTTCTCAACAACCGACTGAAGATGACTGTCTATGGAAGTAACTATACTGTTACCGTCTATCGCAGGGATGGTAGTTCTCTCAAGCTTCAAGTCATCGTCGAGATGACCGTATTCTCTTCCTTCAACTCCTCCCAGTATGTCGTTATACTGCTTTTCAAGTCCCCACTGGCCCACGCCGTCGGCCGAAGTAAATCCGATAACATCGCTTGCCAGAGTATTTTCGGGATATTTTCTTATATAATTATCTTCAAAATATACACCCTTTAGTTTTTCTTTTGACGCATAATCCTGAAAACCTTTTATCTCGTCATAGCTCAATTTTTTTGCCAGAATATAATATTTCTTATCCGGATTTTTTTGCACATAATCCTGTATCCATTTAAGATCAATCCCGTTTGCGCTCATCTGCTTTGAAAAAAATTTATTGAGCGCATTGAGTGTAGGCTCGATCTTCTCTTCATCACTCACAAGAACATTCGCATTAAGGATAAGGTCGTACACCTTCTCGCTCCATGCAAGCGTGCTTTCATTACAATCAAGGATTGAACCTCTCTTATATGCAATTGATCTCGAATCATATTGCTGCTGCGAAAGAACTTTTTTCTCATATTCCTTACCGTTATTGGTGGTGATACTGATAAGTCTCGCTCCTAATCCAGCAAAAGCCAGTAATACCAACATAAAAAGTACTACCAGCTTTTTCTTCATTCCTATTGTAAATTTCTGCACATTTTTAGTTTTAATATTTTTCATGGCAAAAGATATTTCCTTATTACTTATTTGACGCCTGTGGTATGGGGGCGAGCTGTCTTACATAGTCGTCACCGCCATCGTCAGTATATTTCACGATCTGACCGTCATCAGCATAAGTCATACCAAAACCAATAGCTGCCTCTTTTATCTCATCAAGACTCATCCTGCCATTGGCTCTGTTATAGTTCTCGTCATTATCCTGCTTTAAACTGTTCAGCTGCTTCTCAAGCTGGGCTATATTCTTCATACTGGCAGTAACTCTTGACTGAAGAGAAATATAAAAAGCCAAAGTTCCTACCATTACAATCATTGCAAAAGACAAGAACAATAAGTATCCAAAACTCATATGATGGCGTTTTTTATGTCTTCTTAAAGGCTCCTGAACATGGACTCTTCTACGCACATGATCGGGTTCATATGTACGTCTGACTGTGTTGCCATAGATGTATGCGTTAGCCATATTCATTCTCCTTTCCGTTTAGTGTGTGATCATCTCATCACAGGGCTTTTTCAAAAACTCTAAGCTTTGCGCTCTGTGATCTCTTGTTCTCAGAAAGCTCTTTCCCACTCGGAAGAATCGGCTTCCTTGTTATTACTTTGCCCTTTGAAACTTTGCCGCAGACACAGACCGGGAAATCCGGTGGGCATGTGCATGGGTTTTCATTGGTCCTGAAATTATTCTTCGCTATCCTGTCTTCCAACGAATGGAAAGTGATAACGCAGAGTCTTCCACCCGGATTCAAGAAGTCTATGAATCCGTCAAGTGAACCTGACAAAACATCAAGTTCTCTGTTCAAAGCAATTCGTAATGCCTGATAAGTCCTCTTTGAAGGATGTCCGCCCTTCTCTCTCATCTTCGCAGGTATCGCCGCCTTGATGATCTCGTTGAGTCTGAAGGTCGTCTCTATAGGACTCTTCTCACGCTCTATACAGATGTGCTTTGCTATATTCTTAGCGAACTTGTCTTCGCCAAAGTCTCTTATAATATGAAAGATCTCTGTCTCCGAATATTCATTGACTATATCTCTCGCTGTAAGTTCCTGTCTTCGGTCCATTCTCATGTCAAGAGGAACATCTTCTTTGTAGGTAAAGCCTCTCTCAGCGTTGTCAAGCTGGTATGATGACACACCAAGATCGAGCAAAATCCCGTCAACTCCGGTCACTCCGAGTTCTTTCAGCCTGCTTACCGCATTTTCATAATTGTCTCTTATGACAGTTACTCTGTCCTCAAACGGCTGAAGTCTCTTTGTTGCAGCCTCGATAGCGTCTGCATCCTGATCCGTTCCGTACAGGTGTCCTCCGGCCGTAAGTCTCTCCGCAATGTGAAAAGAGTGTCCGGCCCCTCCGAGAGTTCCGTCCAGATATAATCCATCCGGTTTAATATTCAAATTATCAAGCACTTCCTCAAGAAGTACAGAATAGTGATTGAATTCCATGTGTTTACCTTAGATACTTAAGCCGTATTCGCTCATCTTGGCAGCAATTGAATTGATATCATCAAATGTGCTTGCCTTCTCCCATTCAGCCTTGCTCCAGATTTCAGCTCTGTTGCCGACTCCGGCAATTATAGCCTCCTTCTCGATCTTGGCATGTTGCAAAAGATTCGCGGGAAGAAGTATTCTTCCTTGCTTGTCAATCTCCGCATCAATAGCACCGGCGATAAAGAAACGCCCTAACATTCTGGCTTCGGGTTTATCCATAGGAAGTGATTGTAGTTTTGCTTCAAACTGTTCCCAGCCTTCTTCGGCGAATACGAAAAGACAGCCGTCAAACCCCTTAGTAACCACAAATTGTTCACCAAGAAGTTCACGGAATTTAGCAGGAATTATGAGCCTTCCTTTAGCATCGATGGAATGGCTGTATTCACCTTTAAATGCTGTTCCCACTTATCTCCCACTTTCAACCACTTTTTAACACTTTTTACCACCTGAAGTCATTATAAAACAAAATTAATCATTAAACAACCTTAAAAACATAAAAAATTAGTAAAGTAATTAGCTTAGATATTGTCGTAATTAGCACATTTTTAGCATAAAAAAGGAGCCTCTTTCGAGACTCCTCTTAATCGATTTTAAGCTAAAGTAATTTCTGCTATTGTGTTTCCGTTATCTTTTTATTCTTTATTTTCTGATTCAATTTCGTTATTCATTTCTTTCTGAGCTTTTTCACCCTCAATTGCTTCGGATTCAGGCTCAGATTCTTTATCCGCTTCTTTTTCCCGGTCTTCCACGGCTTCTGTGCCACCAACTGCAACCTTTGAAAGTCTTACTCTCGTGACTACCTCAGCAACAGCCGCAAATACAAAGCAGCACAATCCTATCATCATGGAAATCGGTATCTTGGTATTGGCGAAAAAGAGCCTATCCGTTCTCACATGCTCTATCCATGCTCTTCCGATTCCGTATCCGCCCAGATACATGAGTGTGATCTCGCCGTCGAACTTCTTATGCTTTGTATAAAGAAGAATTATTATAAGAAGCCCCAGGTTCCACAAGCTTTCATAAAGGAATGTCGGAGAAACCTGAATGTAGTTTGCTCCGTTCATGTGCTCTATCATGAGATCCGAAACATCGCTGCTTCTGACCATTTCAATAGGAAGTCTCATTGCAAGAAGGCCGTCCGTATACTCACCGAAAACTTCTCTGTTGGTAAAATTCCCCCATCTTCCCATTACCTGCCCGAGAAGAAGTCCCGGCATAACGGTATCGGTAAGCTTTAAGAACTTGCATTTTTTCACTCTTGAAAAAATGTATATCGTCGCAAATCCCGCAATAACACCGCCATATATCGCAAGTCCGCCGTTTCTTATCGCAAGGATTCCAAGAAGATCATCCTTGTAACTGTCCCACGAAAAGATGACGTAATACAATCTCGCTCCAATTATGGAAAAGATAATTACATATACCGCAAGATCCCAGTAAATATCGGGGTCTTGGTCTGTCTTTTTCGCAACATTCGCTATAAGAAAAAGAGCAAACAAAAAGCCGAGTCCGATTATCACTCCGTAAAGTGCAATGGTAAATCCGAACACTTCAAAGCTTTTAGGGACATTGTGCAGATATATGTGCAGATTAGGAAAATCTATGTCCATTCTCCCCATATCACCGGCTGTCATAGTATTCCTCCCGTATTAAACATTGAATCTGAACAGAATAACATCTCCGTCCTGAACCACGTACTCTTTTCCTTCCATACGTACGAGTCCCTTCTCTTTTGCTGCCGCAATAGAGCCTTCGCGAAGAAGATCCTGATAATTGATAACTTCCGCCTTGATAAAGCCTCTCTCAAAGTCAGTGTGAATCTTACCTGCTGCCTGAGGTGCCTTTGTTCCGATCTTGATAGTCCAGGCTCTTGTCTCATCTTCTCCCGATGTAAGGAAGCTCATAAGTCCGAGAGTCTTGTAACTTGCGGCAATGAGCTTATCAAGTCCCGACTCTGTAAGACCAAGGCTTTCAAGGAACTCAGCCTTCTCGTCTTCATCAAGTTCTGAGATCTCAGCCTCGATCTGCGCACTGATAACGAATACTTCGCTTCCTGTCTTGGATGCAAACTCTTTAACGGCAGCAACATATTTGTTTGATGCACCGTCATCCGCAAGATCTTCGTCCTTAACGTTAGCCGCATAAATTACGGGTTTCCATGTGAGAAGGTCAAGGCTGTTTACAAATGCCTTCTCCTCCGGATCTTCAAACTCAAGTTCTCTTGCCATCTTATCAGCTTCAAGAACCTCTTTTATCCTATTTAATATATCAAGCTCTTTTGCTGCAGTCTTATCCATTCTTGCAGTCTTGGCAGTCTTGGCGATTCGGCGCTCAAGAACTTCAAGATCGGCAAATACAAGCTCAAGGTTGATTGTCTCTATATCACGCACGGGATCGACACTTCCGTCAACGTGAATAACGTTTGTGTCATCAAAGCATCTAACCACATGCACGATTGCATCAGTCTCACGAATATTTGCAAGAAACTGGTTTCCAAGTCCCTCACCCTTAGATGCTCCCTTAACAAGTCCCGCGATATCGACAAACTCTATAGTAGCAGGTGTCACCTTCTTGGAATGATAAAGGTCCCCAAGCTGCTTAAGTCTGTTATCCGGAACAGCAACAACACCCACGTTAGGGTCAATCGTAGCAAACGGATAGTTCGCAGCAAGCGCTCCTGCATTTGTAAGTGAATTAAAGAGTGTACTCTTTCCGACGTTCGGAAGTCCCACGATTCCTAGTTTCATTTTTTATGTATCTCCTTTTAAAAATGCTTTATTTAAGCCATTTGTTATCTCAGCTTATTGTACCGAGTACCACGCTGGGCACCATTTATCTATTATGACATAAAAATAGTCCTGACACAGCGAATATATATTACCATGTCAGGACGGATTTGTAAAAACATGCAGTAATGAACCTAGGGAATGGACCTAGTGGACGGAGTCATAAATAATATGGGTTCTTAAATGATGTTTGTCCGGTTCTTGTCTCTAACTCTCTTATTACATCTTCTACTACCTTGTCTTTGAATTCTTCGTAGTTCATCGCCTACCTCCTTCTGAAAGTAAATAGTTTTAGGCTCAAAATGAGCGCAAAAAAGCAGCTACCTCGTTTGAGATAACTGCTCTATGTAAGCTTTTTATTTCAAAAAATTTGGTGTAACTACTCTCAAATTATCCCTCAAGTTGAGGGATAATTTCATCTGGATACAGTTGCAAAATTTAGTCTCATTTAAACGTGAGCCTTATTTCTTACATTGTCTAATCCTAAGCTCAATCAATATTTCCAAACTCTGCTTCAATTTCTTCAATCGTTGGCATACTTCCTTTAAATTCTTCTGGAATCAACTTTGATAATTCGTAACTGGATACGCCAATAGGTTGGCTACTTGATTCCAACGCATATTGAGCCTCTACTTTGTCAAGTGTAAACGTCAATGAAAAAGTTTACCACTCGCTACCGAATTAGTTTACCACTTCGCTAGCGAAAAACTTTACCATTTGACCATTTTTCGCTGGTGAATAAGTTTACCAGTAGCGATACTGAAAAAGTTTACCACTAACGCTACCGAAAAAGTTTACCACCAAGTTTCTTGTTATGGGGAACACCGCAATAGCAGCATTCCCCGAGTTACTTTAGTTATAATACATAGTTTTCGAATGGCAGGTCCTCATCAAGACGAACCTTATGGGCATGAGCTTTGAAGTATTCAAAATCCTCTGTAAGCCCCTTCCATTTGATATAATCGCTCAAGTATTGATTCT
>NZ_FMUR01000008.1 GCF_900101605.1 Butyrivibrio hungatei | reverse complement strand
GCCACGTCAGACCAATTACTCCCCTTATTATAAAAAAATAAGTGCAGATGTCAGAGTTAATTACTCTCTAACAACTACACTTTTATGGTACTAAAAAGAACCCACTCAAAGAGCGAGTTCTTTCTTTTTCTTTATCTGTCCATAAATGTTCTTACATTGATTCCGTTGACTTCGATGTGGTCGTCAACAGCAATTACAAGGCACTGTCTGCCGTCGACAATCTTGGATTCAACAAGATCTGTTCTGTCGGGCTTAACCTTGATGACTACGTTGGGAGTTTCGATATCAAACTTCTTGGTATTTGCGATGTTGCTTGCAAGGAGAGGGTAGTCCTCGTCGCCTGCGCATTTTGTGTAGGTCTCATCGAAATAATCAAGACGCTCATCAGATACTCCGCTGTCGTGAAGAAGCTGCTTCACATCATTTTTCTTAAGCTCGAGAGGTTCGGCATCGTCTGCGTGATCCTCAATCATGTCATTTAAGTTGTCATGAATGTTCTTCATTATGTCGTAGTCGGCATTTTCACCGATTGTATTCTGGACTACGGTATCAAAGATACCTTTCTGCTCGGGAGCTGCCAAAGGAGCCCTTCCGCCGAACATTGCCTCTATAAATTCAGGCTGAAGATCGTCGGGCTTCTTCGTGAAATAGAGCATGTTGTGAATGTCGGTGTCTCTTTCGATGAAAGCGGGGAAGAGGAAACCTTTTGTAGGGCCGTCTACGATCCAGTCTCTGAACCTTTCCTCGATCACGTTTGTTCTCTCATTATAGCCAAGTCCTGCTTTTGAAAGCTTAACTGGGCAGATGCTACAAAGGATATAGTCATAGACGTTCTCTGAAGCATCCTCCATCTCGATACCGTCGCTTGTAATACCGGGGATATCATAGGCTGCATGAATAAGGATGATGTAGTAGTTTTCACCGTTTACGTAGTTGGCGATTATCTTGTCATAAAACTCGTCAACAAGCTCGTCATCCTGAAGCTGAGAATTTCTCAAGGTTAAAAGAAAGTCCTGAGTACCTCCCGGCTGTTCCTGGTCAAGAGGAAACTCAAGACTGATCAGATTCTTGCCAAATGTTCCTGCAAGTGTATGCTGGAAAATATCGAGATATTTAAACATCTCTTCCTCCGGAAGCTGTCCGAAGGCTTTTCTGAAAGTAAATAATTTGTTCTTGTCATGATCCACATAGCATCCGCAGATGTGGTCAATAGCGCACCTGTCAGGTGTGAATTGCTTTTTGATTTCTAGTGTTTCTGCTTTATTCATTGTTCTCTGCGTTTTCCTTTGTATAAAATTTGTTGCACATATCTTTTGCGAATCGTATCGGATATAATTGTACCATAACGGAATCAATTAAATCACTGATTGTCATCCTAAAAGCTATTTTAACAAATTTATCGTATGTGGTATCAAACATTTTCTCAAAAACTTTGATACTCTCGACATCAATCCTGTTTACGACAGGTGTACTGATGTCTGTAGGAACGCCGAGCATAGAGGATAAAGAAGTCGCACTGGTACCCATCATTTGGTTCATTGCCTCGGAGGCAGCAGAGAGATGAAGGTCTGAAATCTCACCTTCGGTATTTGTTCCATCCCCGCCCATCATAAGATCTGTCATAACCTTCACGTCATGCTCTTTAAGGATCAGGACATTGTTGCCTTCAAGACCTTTTACGTAGTGAATCTGTACAAAAATACAGGTCTTTTCGTAATCGTCCAGAGCTTCACTTCTTTTTATAAGTTTTACGTTGGGAGTAGTGATCTCAACTTTTCTATTTACCATTAAGCTAAGAGTAGTTGCGGAATTACCCATGCTGATATTGGCAATTTCACCGATAGTATCCATTTGTTCACCGGTTAAAACGTTGTCTTCCAATGTTCTTGCCTCCTTCGCATATTTGGTGTAGATCTATACTAATATTTTAGTTTATACTCTGCGGACTTGTAAAGAATCATTTACGTTATCTTCTAAAAGGTTTATCCTTTTTTTAGAATAATGACAAATGGCAAAAAAAATATGTTAAAAAAACAGCATAAAGGATAAAAATATGGTAACATATAGTATATGACCTGACGGAGGAATTTTTTTACATATGACGATTGAGAAGTATATAAACCCGGAATTCGATAGGATAAAGCAGCTTATTTTTCTGGGACTGGCATTTGCCGGTTTACTGATCATCAGCTTGATCATAATGTTTGGAACAAGAATGTCGGTATGCCTCGTTGACAGCAGCGAGAGGCATGAGGAGTTTAAAAGACGCACTGTAGACAACATGCAGCTTTTTTTCGAGATGATGATATCGAGTACATCGGTAATTTTGTTTGCGTGCGCATATATAATCTGTAACCATATTTTTGATCTTCTTACACCTCTTTATCATGCAAAGAAGATGGGCAGCATGCCGATGAGTATTAAGTGGTTCTATTACCAGTGGGACAAAAACAAGGATTTTGTACTTTTGTTCCTTATTTCGCTGACTTGCCTCATAAACACCGTTTTGGACAAGATCATCATTCCGCTTAGAAGAATTTCAAAAGAGGGCAGAGCTTCCGTAAGAATGCTCGGGATGTTCTATGCGATCATAGTTTTGACGTGCTTTACCACATTTGGCGATGCATCTGTAAGTAAGGAGCAGTATAGTCCTATCATGATGTATTATTTTGGACTCATGATAGGCCGATTCGTTTATTTTGATGCCTCTTTTATTGATTTTATCTATGCAATACTGGGCGCGATAAAGCATGGGCTATTACTGGTGTTTGCGCTTCTTTTGTCCGGAATCCTCAGTGTTATCGGCTTTAAACTCGGGTATCTTATAAAAGAAAACTATTATATCGTGGGACTTCTTTATACGGATGTGTTCATACTTGCTGCGATATTTATAATGCATCATCTGCGCGGAATACTATTGTTTATCAGAAACGAAGACGATGAAGAATACGAAGAGTACGATGATTATGACGACGAAGATGAAGAAGAGGATGAGGAAGAAGAGCTGATGCTTAAGCGCAAAAAGAAGGCTAAAGCAAAGGCGAAGGCTAAGGCAAAGAAAGAAACTTCCAAACAGCAGTTTAACAGAAGAGCAACGGATAAACTGAAGGAATATGACAGCTACGGCGGTTATGACAATGGCGATTATGATGATTTTGATATGTAGTTAAAAATAGTAACGTAGTAAATCCTGAGGTTTGATATGGGATTTAATGGTATTTCTTTAAAAAACAGAATATTCGCTGGATGAATAATCAAATAAAGACTGCCGCATTTATTTGCAGCAGTCTTTTGTAATGGTGCAGTTATTTGTTGAGCTTTGTTTTATCGGAACCGTAGCCTGTGAGATCTTTGTTCGCAGTTACGGAGATTTCTCCTTTTTCAGAATCTACGCTGATTTTTTTGAGCGAGAAAGTGTCATTGTCTTTGAAACATTCAGGCAGATCTTCGGTTGCCATATTTTTGTTTATCGAATTAATGATGTCCACCGTATTTCCATCACTGTCTTTGAAAGTAACGGGATTTCCGTAGGATTCATAATCTATATAGCCTTCTTCGCCTTCAGCGGCTTCGTAATATGCTTCAGCATTTTTATCCGCGATAAAAAGATTTTTTGTAAATACATTATTTATATCACGGGCGTACTGTACCGCGAGGCAGGCGTTATCCGTGTTATATACTGTGTTCTGTGCAAATACGCAGTTTTTAGCCCGGCCGTTTTCATCGGGATCGGAGCCTCCGATAACGATTCCTGCAAGGCCGTCATTTTTTACAAGAGTATTATTGGTAACTTTTATGTCTGTTACTTCTTTTTGTGCGTGCTCAGTTGCAACTTCGATACCGATATCACAGCCTTCCACGTAATTATCGTGAACTTTTATGTCATAACCGCCGTCAACGTAGATTCCTGCTGCACAAGATTCATAATCGTATGTAGCATTAGTTGATGAGGAAACATTGACAACTTTGTTCTCGAAAATATTTCCGCCGCGGGCACGGTCGTCGTTTGACTGACTATGCTCATAACCGATTGCGTCTATACCGATGTTGTCGCAATCATGTATGTAATTATAAGAAACCGCAAAATTGCTCACATTTCCGTTTATGGCGAATGTTTCGCTGTTTCCGCATTTAAGATTATAGAGCTCACACTTTGTAACCGTGATATCGGATATAGGTTTATCCGGCTGAGCTTCGATAAGAATGCCATGGGCATTATATTTCTCATCTATATTCGGAACATCTATATAATCATTTATGCCCATATCATGTATTTTGCAGTTTTTAATTGTAATATTTTCTGAGCCTGAATCAACCAATATTCCTTTTGGAGCGATATCACTTGAAGGTTCGTTGAGCTTAAAATTTGTTATTTCAAGGCCACTTACGGAAACGTTTTTGGCGGATATATACATCATCGATGTAGCTTTTGACCATGCTTCTTCCCATTTTTCGTCTTCACTTTTTTTTCGGTCGCTTTCTGTCTCTTTAAGGAATTCATCGGTTAGTTTATCAAGTTCTTGGTTATTAAGAGTGAAAATTGAACCGTCAATGACAGTGCCTTCTTCAGCTGAGATTGTAATGTTATCCTTGGTAATGACAACGTGCTCTTTATAGATACCTTTTGGAATCTTGATCGTATCGCCTTCTGAGGCTTCCTTAATTGCTTGTGAGATAGTATCGATACCGTCTTTTCCAACTTCGATAACATTGCCTTGTTTTGCATGTATATTCAGGGAAAAGAGAGGGGTTAATGAGAAAAAAGTACATGTGGCAATAGTGCCGATTGTAGATAATATGCTAATTTTTTTCATGATGTCCGTCCTTTGCTGTTGTAATGTTGTGATTAGCTAATCTGATAAAAACAATAACATATATCGATGAAAAAAATAAATGTGAAAAATAACTAAAATTTAACAAAAAATATCTTTCGTTTAATGATTCATTTGAGCTGTCATGCAATAGGGTGATATAGTGGCTTAGTGCAAGATTGCAAACTGAACGTAAAACTATCTTGACAGTTGAGCATGTTTCATATATCATTCTTTTTAAATAAATATTCATTAAACCGTTGAAGCGGAGATAACGGCAATGATGCCAATACAGAGAGCCTGAGATGCTGAGATTCAGGCATGAAACAAGTTGTCAAATGGACCGCTGAGGGCGTAGTGAAAAGTGAGATAGAAAATCTTTGATTTTCGTCATTGAACTTTGTTCCGTCGAACGGAGTGAGGGCGGAACTTCCAATGAAAATGATTTTCGTCATCGAACTTTGTTCTGGCGAGTGCGAAGCACGAGAGCAGAACTTCCGATGAGTTTTTAGCATAAATATTCACCCAGTATTCTACGACGCAAGGCATGCGTAATTTGCCGGAGATATGTTGGTATCTCGCTAAGTTGCATGGTAACACATGAATTCAAGGTGGCACCGCGGATAAAGTTTAAGTATTCGTCCTTGATAGAGTTTAGGCTCTATCAAGGACTTTTTTGCGTGATAAAGGGTTACAAAGCAGACCGTTGTCATGCTAGCATGAACAACGGCCTGCTTTAGTAACCCGAACAGCCATGAGGAAGTAGCACGGAAGTGCGGATTCCGAATGACTGTAGGATTGCGGGAGCGAAGCGTAGCAATCCGTATATCACGCAAAATAAGTGCAGCTAATGCGCAGGGATTTCGCAATCGAAATCCTATGCAATAAGCACACCTTGTGGTAATGATAATAATTGCTTTGTAATACCGCTCGATTGCTACTCTTTGTTCCGTGATAACGGATTTGTTGAGATTGAGATTGGGATTGCGGCATATAAAGGTTTTAATCCTTGCACTTTTTATATGTTTTTTTGCCGTAAGAAAAGGCTCAAAAGCATATAAATCGGTTCTTGCACATATTATCTATATGTTTTTGCTGAAAAAATATAGGCAAAAAGGCATATAAAACCTTATGTTTTTTGAATTTTATACCATGACTTTATCTCGGAGGTATATAAAAAGGATTTATAACAGCATTTTATATGCTCGGAGCAATTCAAATATCGCGCAACCGCGCAAAATAGGCGTAGCTAACGCGCAGGAATTTCGCAAGCGAGACCACGCAAAAACATAAGCAAAGCAAAACATAAGCAGAGTATCAACCCTTAGTAAACCGACACAATTCATCACCACGAAAGGACAGTACTATGAACATTACACCTACATTGGAACAAGTAAAGAGCATAGCTGCGACAAAGGAATACAACGTTATTCCTGTAAGCTGCGAACTGTTATCGGATTTCATCACCCCGATCGAAGCTATGAGAAAACTTAAGAACGTATCGACTCACTGCTATATGCTTGAGTCGGCGCAGGCTGATGAGACCTGGGGAAGATATACATTTATGGGATATGAGCCCAAGATGGAGATAACATGCAAAGACAATGAGCTTGTTGCAGGAGACCTCAAGGTAACAACGGATAAGCCTGATGCATACCTTCGGGATATCCTCTCAAAGTACAAGAGTCCAAGATTTGATTACCTTCCTTCTTTTACAGGCGGATTGGTCGGATATTTCTCCTATGACTACTTTGGATACTGCGAGCCGACTGCCAGATGCAATGTAGAGGACACCGATGCATTCAAGGATCTGGACCTTATGCTCTTTGATAAAGTTATCGCCTTCGACAACGTAAGACAGAAGATAATTCTTATCATAAATATCAAGACAGAAGGCAACATTGAAGAGAATTATAACAGTGCCAAAGAAGAACTTGGAAAGATAAAAGATCTTTTGTACAAGGGAGAAAAGAGTACCGAAAAGCCCGGAAAGCTTCTTGGCGAAGTGACACCTCTTTTTACCAAAGAAAAGTACTGTGACATGGTTGAGAAAGCCAAGGGCCACATTAAAGAGGGAGATATCTTCCAGATAGTCCTTTCAAACAGGCTCTCGGCCGACTACGAAGGAAGCCTCCTAAATACGTACAGAATGCTCAGAACGATCAATCCCTCGCCCTATATGTTCTATTTTTCCGGAACAGACGTGGAAGTTGCGGGAGCATCACCTGAGACATTGGTAAAACTTGAGAACGGCGTGCTTCATACATTCCCTCTTGCGGGAACAAGGAAAAGAGGCGAGACCGAGGAAGAGGACAAGGCACTTGAAAAAGAGCTTCTTGCGGATAAAAAAGAACTTGCAGAGCACAACATGCTTGTTGACCTTGGAAGAAACGATCTTGGCAAGATAAGCGAGTTTGGAAGCGTAGAAGTTGAAAAGCTCCACGAGATCACAAGATACTCACACGTAATGCACATCGGTTCAACGGTGCGCGGAGTTATAAGAAAAGAGTTCGATGCAATAGATGCGGTAAATGCGGTACTTCCCGCAGGTACACTTTCGGGAGCGCCAAAGATCAAGGCGTGCAAGCTTATCGGAGAACTTGAGAACAACAAGCGCGGAATTTACGGCGGCGCTGTTGGATATATAGATTTTACGGGCAACATGGATACATGTATCGCCATAAGGATTGTTTATAAGAAGAACGGCAAAGTGTTCGTTCGAAGCGGAGCCGGCATCGTAGCCGATTCCAATCCGGAGAAAGAGTATGAGGAGTGCCTCAACAAGGCAAAGGCTTCACTCAGAGCACTTGAGCTTTCACAGGAGGTGGAGTGATGGTTTTACTCATAGATAACTACGACAGCTTTTCATATAACCTGTATCAGATGATTGGTGAGATAGAGCCTGACATCAAAGTAATCAGAAACGATGAACTTACAATTGATGAGATAAGGGCGCTTAAGCCTGACAGACTTATCATTTCGCCGGGGCCCGGAAGACCTGAGGATGCGGGAATTATAGTTGAAGCGGCAAAAGAGCTTGGAAAAGAAATCCCGACACTTGGCGTGTGTCTCGGACATCAGGCAATCTGCATGGCGTTTGGTGCTACGATCACATATGCAAAAGAGCTGATGCACGGCAAGGAATCGACAATATCTTTTTATGCGGAATGTCCTTTGTTCAAGGGGCTTCCCGAAAAGGTGAGCGTGGCAAGATATCACTCACTTGCGGCAGATGAAAAGACAATGCCTGAGTGCCTTGAAGTTGTCGCAAAGACTGACGACGGAGAGATAATGGCAGTTCAGCACAAAGAGTATCCTATATACGGAGTGCAGTTCCATCCCGAGTCAATAATGACTCCCGAGGGAAAAGAGATGTTAAGAAACTTTATATGATATAGGCGTCATAAGTCCAAAATGCGTACATGCTTGTATGTTAAGCATTTTGACTTTATGACCCGAACAAATATGAGGAATTAGCAATTTACGTAGTAAATTAGCGGTTTCCGAATGTTTGTAGAATTGCGAGAGTTTCGAAGAAACGGAGCAATTCATATATCATAATCAAATAAATAAGATATAACAGGAGGCAATAGCAATGATCAAAGAAGCAATAGTAAAAATCGTAAACAAAGAAGACCTTACATATGATGAGGCTTATGCGGTAATGAACGAGATCATGGGAGGAGAGACAACACCTACACAGAATGCAGCTTTTTTGTCAGCTCTTTCCACAAAGTCAGCAAAGGCTGAGACAACAGATGAGATCGCAGGTTGTGCAGCAGCTATGAGAAACCATGCGACCAAAGTTGACACCGGAATGGATATCTTCGAGATCGTAGGAACAGGCGGAGACAACGCTCAGAGCTTTAATATTTCAACTACATCTGCACTTGTTGCGGCAGCAGGCGGAATGAAAGTTGCAAAGCACGGAAACAGGGCGGCTTCTTCAAAGTGCGGAACAGCTGACTGTCTTGAGGCACTTGGCGTAAACATTCAGCAGGATCCCGAGAAATGTATTGAACTTTTAAAGGAAGCGGGAATGTGTTTCTTCTTTGCCCAGAAATATCACACATCAATGAAGTATGTAGGCGCAATCAGAAAAGAACTCGGATTCAGAACGGTGTTCAACATCCTTGGCCCCCTTACAAATCCCGGATCACCCAAGATGCAGCTTCTTGGTGTTTACGATGAGTATCTCGTTGAACCCCTTGCAAGAGTTCTTGTAAGCCTTGGAGTTGAGAGAGGTATGGTAGTTTACGGACAGGACAAGCTCGATGAAATCTCACTCAGCGCTCCGACAACAATCTGCGAGATCAGAGACGGATGGTACAAATCATATGTTATAAAGCCTGAGGACTTCGGACTTACAACATGCAAGAAAGAGGACCTTGTAGGCGGAACACCCGATGAGAACGCCGAGATTACAAGAAAGATCTTAAAGGGCGATAAGGGACCCAAGCGCGATGCGGTTCTTTTAAATGCCGGTGCATCTCTTTACATCGGTGGAAAGGCAGACACCTTCGAAGCAGGAGTTAAGCTTGCGGCAGAGCTTATTGATTCAGGCAAAGCTTATGAGACACTTGAGAAACTTATTGAAGTAAGTAACAGGTAAATGACTATGACTATTTTGGATGAACTTGCAGCATATGCGAGAAAAAGAGTTGATATAGCCAAGCAGAGCGTATCTTTGGATGAAGTAAAAGAGAAAGCGCTTGCGATGCCCAAAGGAGATTTCCTTTTTGAAAAGAACTTAAGAAAAGATGATATTTCTTTTATCTGCGAGTGTAAAAAAGCTTCTCCTTCAAAAGGAATAATTGCTGAGGATTTTCCTTATCTGGAGATTGCAAAAGAGTATGAGAAAGCAGGTGCTGACTGCATTTCCGTACTCACTGAGCCGAAGTGGTTCCTGGGAAAAGATGAGTATCTTAAGGAAATCACCGAGATGGTGGGAATTCCCTGCATCAGAAAAGATTTCACGGTAGATGAGTACATGATCTACGAAGCAAAAGTACTCGGTGCTTCGGCGGTGCTTCTCATCTGCTCAATCCTTGATGATGCGGCTATAGAGAAGTATCTTGGAATATGTAACGACCTTGGACTTTCTGCTCTTGTCGAGACTCATGATGAGGAAGAGGTCAAAAGAGCCGTCGCGCTCGGAGCTTCCATAATCGGAGTAAACAACCGCAATCTTAAGGACTTTAGCGTTGATACATCAAACAGCGAGAGGCTCAGAAAGATAATCCCTTCAGGTTCGGTCTTTGTTTCCGAGAGCGGTGTAAAGACGGCGGAAGATGTAGCAAAGCTTAGAAAAATCGGCGCGGATGCGGTACTTATAGGCGAAACGCTGATGAGAGCAGCAGATAAGAAGGCTAAGCTTGATGAATTAAAGGGAATTCTATGATAACTCATGGAAGTTTGGCTCAAGAAGGAAGATTTCATGGCGGTAAATAAAATATATAAGCGCCCCAAGATAAAACTTTGCGGGCTTTCATCGGTTTCGGATGTAGAAGTCGCGAATGCTTTAAAGCCTGAGTTTATCGGTTTTGTCTTGTGGCAAAAGAGTAAGAGAAATGTTACTAAGGACAAGGCGGCAGAGCTTAAAAAGCTTCTTGATCCGCAGATCAAGGCGGTAGGAGTTTTTGTCGATGAAGATGCGAAAGTTGTCGCAGATCTTCTAAATAATGGTATTATAGATATCGCGCAGCTCCACGGAAGCGAAGATAACAGCTATATCGCAAAACTTAGGAAGCTGACAGATAAGCCTGTCATCAAGGCGTTTCAGGTTAAGAGCAGCGACGATATTGCAGATATCGAGAAATCAGATGCCGACTATGTGCTTATCGATTCCGGTCAGGGAACGGGAAAAGCGTTCGACTGGAAGATACTTGAAGGGATAAAAAGAGATTTTTTCCTCGCCGGAGGGCTTGATCCCGATAATGTTGCGGAAGCTGTGAGGGCTGTGGCGCCCTATGCGGTTGATGTTAGTTCAGGTATAGAGACGGATGGAAAAAAAGACAGAATCAAGATGGAAAGATTTGTCGGGAACGCAAGAAATTAGTATGAAGACACGATGACAATCAGATAAATAAATTGCGAAAAATCTATCGTATCAGCACGCTAATGCGCAGGAATCTGCGATTACATGAATAAAAACATTTTTTGTGAAAGGATGTACCATGACCAATAAAAATGGACGTTTCGGTATACACGGCGGACAGTATATACCCGAGACACTTATGAATGCAGTAATAGAGCTTGAAGAAGCTTACAATCATTACAAGAACGATCCTGAGTTCAACGCAGAGCTCACAGAGCTTTTAAATGAATATGCGGGAAGACCTTCACGCCTTTACTACGCTGAGAAGATGACAAAGGACCTTGGCGGAGCAAAGATCTATCTTAAGAGAGAGGATCTCAATCATACCGGCTCTCACAAGATAAATAACGTTCTCGGACAGGCTCTTTTGGCCAAAAAAATGGGAAAAACAAGGCTCATAGCTGAGACAGGCGCCGGACAGCACGGTGTTGCGACAGCTACGGCAGCAGCTCTTATGGGAATGGAATGTGTTGTATTCATGGGCGAAGAGGATACGAAGAGACAGGCTCTTAACGTGTACAGAATGAGACTTCTCGGCGCAGAAGTTATTCCTGTTAAGTCGGGAACCGCAACTCTTAAGGATGCCGTATCGGAGGCCATGAGAGAGTGGACTTCAAGAATTGACGATACGCACTACTGCCTCGGATCTGTCATGGGACCTCATCCGTTCCCAACAATAGTAAGAGATTTTCAGTCTGTTATCTCAAAGGAGACTAAACAGCAGATCCTTGAAAAAGAGGGAAGACTTCCCGATGCGGTTATTGCCTGTGTCGGCGGCGGATCAAATGCTATCGGAAGTTTCTATAACTTTATAGAAGATAAGGAAGTAAGGCTTATCGGCTGCGAGGCAGCAGGACGCGGAATCGATACTTTTGAGACTGCAGCGACCGTTAATACGGGAAGTGTAGGAATTTTTCACGGTATGAAATCATACTTCTGCCAGGATAAGTACGGCCAGATTGCGCCTGTTTACTCGATATCCGCAGGACTTGATTATCCCGGTGTCGGACCTGAGCACGCATACCTTCATGATATCAAGAGAGCTGAGTATGTGCCTGTGACTGACGACGAGGCTGTTAATGCTTTTGAATATCTTTCACGCACAGAGGGAATCATCCCCGCAATTGAGTCTGCTCATGCGGTTGCCTATGCTATGAAGGTCGCAAAAGAGTATGACAAAGACAAGATCATCGTTGTAACAATCTCGGGAAGAGGAGATAAGGACTGCGCAGCAATCGCTCGCTACAGAGGGGAGGATATCCATGAGTAACATTAAGAAAGCATTTGAAAACGGCAAGGCATTCATCGCCTTCATCACATGTGGAGATCCCGACCTTGAGACCACCAAAAAAGTTGTTCTTGAAGCATGCAAAAACGGTGCAGATCTTATAGAGCTCGGAATACCTTTTTCCGATCCCACAGCCGAGGGACCTGTAATTCAGGGTGCAAATATCCGTGCGCTGGCAGGAGGCGTTACTACCGATAAGGTTTTTGATCTTGTAAGGGAACTCAGAAAAGAAACAGATACACCTTTTGTGTTTATGACATATGCAAACGTGGTATTTTCATATGGTTCTGAGAAATTCATCTCGCTTTGCAAAGAGACCGGTGTAGACGGAATCATCCTTCCCGATCTTCCGTTTGAGGAAAAAGAGGAGTTTTCTCCTGTCTGCGATAAATACGGAGTAGATCTTATTTCGCTTATCGCGCCCACATCCGAGAACAGAATTTCAATGATCGCTAAAGAGGCACAGGGCTTTATCTACATCGTATCAAGTCTTGGTGTAACAGGAACAAGATCGGAGATAAAGACAGACCTTGCATCTATCGTAAAAGTAATTCGTGAGAATACCGATATTCCATGTGCTATAGGCTTTGGAATCTCAACACCCGAGCAGGCAGCGAAGATGGCAGCGATATCTGACGGCGCAATTGTTGGTTCTGCGATAATCAAGATTCTTGAGAAGTATGGAAAAGAAGCTCCGAAGTATGTCGGAGAGTATGTGAAATCTATGAAAGAAGCGCTGTGAATAAGCTTTGCATAGTTGACGCAAATTATTTTAATACTTTGATAAGTGCTCTGCACGAAAAAAGAGGACTTGCACTAATTTGATCACTTAGTGCGAATCCTCTTTTTGTTAATGGAAAAACTATATTGTTTATTGCCCAATCATGCTTATCACAAGACCTACAAGTATGATACCTGCGCAAAAGATCTTGTAGCCGATATTCTTTTCCTTGAAGATGAACTTTCCGCATACAATGGAAATGATGCAGGCGGATTGTTTAAGTAAAGTCATTATTATGACCTTAGAGTCTGTGTAGGAATTGGCGATAAACAGAGCCTTGTCCGCGATAAAGAACAGGAAACTGAGAAGCCAGATCCAGCCGTTTTTCCAAACGGAAGAGCTTATCTTGATGCGTCTTACGATGAAATACAGACCGTAAAAGACAACAAGATAGAGCATGTACCAAAATTGAAGCTGAGAAGAATTGATATCTCTCATATATATTTTATCGAGGCATCCGGATATCGCATTGCAGATGCAGGAAGCAAGTACCATCCATACATATATGGGTGGTATTTTTTCTGCTTTGTATGTGCTGCGGGTGTCGGAACGTTTTTTCATCTCGGGATAGATCTTTAAGAACAAAAGCCCGAAGAGGATGAGCAGAAGGCCGACAGTTGAATATATTGAGCCTTTTTCTTTTAACACAAATATTCCGAACGCGGTTGAAAAGAGAATCCTTGAGAGGTCAAGAACTCCGTATAAGCTGATGGGGATATTGTCGAGTGCCTTAAACGAGCATATCCACGCTATGAATATTACAAAACTCTTTATCGCGATCAGGAAAAAAAATTTCGGAGGAAATCCTTTAAATGCCGCGGGCGCCTCCGGTATGCAGAATAAAAATGTAAGGAAGGTATATACAAAAAGCACTTCCATTACTGTATTTTTAGTCAGCGCTTTCTTTTTTACAACATCACGAAATCCCTTCACGATCCCGTAGAACAAAACAAGTCCGGCCCAAAGCATTTCTAAGATATCTCCTTTATAAATAAGTAAATCCGAAACATTATATCATTTTTGCCACTTTATGTATGTAATTTATGATTGAAAATTGCCTGCTTGATTATTACAATATTATTAACAATATATTAAGGAGAATTTTGTATGAGAAAAGTTTTTGATGCGCTAAAATACGCTGTGATCATGGCGTTTTGTATTTTTTTATTTGTTAAAACAGACTGTAAGGCTTATGCTGCTGACTGGTATATTTCACCGTCAGGTAACGATTCGAATGCAGGCACGTCTACGTCTGCTCCGTTTAAGAGCCTTATGAGAGCTCAGGAAGCGGCTTCTTCCGGTGATACCGTCTATATTATGGGCAGTACTTACAATGACTTCGGCATTGCGGCTAAGGATAATAATTACAATTATGTAAATGAGTTTACAAAGAGCAATATTACTTACAGAGCATATACTTCCAAGGATGTACCTGTTTTCGACTTTTCAAGAGTGCCCACGGATAAGAGAGTAGCGGCATTTCATATCAAGAGCGGAGTTAAGGGAGTGTATTTTCTTTGCTTTAAAGTTACCGGAGTTCCTATAGGAAATCAGAAGCAGTCCGAGTGCTTCAGGGTAGAAGGAAATGCGACATTCAATCAGATAACATGCTTCGATGCACAGGCAAACGGTTTCTATTTCTGCAATAACGGAAGTGGAGAGTGCATAAAGTGTGATGCCTATAATCTCAATACACCAAATCGTACATCCAATTCAAATACCGATGGATTCGGAGCGCATGGACAGAGTGTTGCTTTCAGGCAGTGCAGGGCATGGGCTTGCGGCGATGATGGATTTGACTGTATTACATCAAAAGGAGCCAATACATTTGAATATTGCTGGGCTTTTGATATGAGAAAAGGCGGAGATTCCAATGGATTTAAGATTGGCGGCTACGGAACGGGAAAAGTCCCGAATACAGTTCCTGTACATACAGTAACTCACTGCATCGCAGTAAATAATGCTTCCAACGGATTCTATGCAAATCATCAGCCCGGACAGTCGGCAAACTGGACCAATAATGTTGCATACGGCAATTCCGGAAGCAATTACAATATGCTTGAGAGAGTAAGCCCGAGCGATTCGAAAGATATCCCCGGAACAAGAGAGTTCCTCAGATGCAATATTTCTTTAAACGGTAAAGTTTCCAATGTCGGAAAGGGAACAAAGGTTGGAAGCTGTTCATGGAACAGCTCATACAACTGTGCCAATGATGATTTTGAAAGCCTTGATGCTTCTCAGCTTTCTGCACCCAGAGGCGCAAACGGAGTGCTTCCAAATATCAACTTCATGAAGCCTGTCAGCGGAAGTGATCTTAAGGATATCGGATATTATGTGAATTGATATGGTAAGCTGCAATAATAATTGTGGATTTATAAAATTCAGTATGGACTTTAAATAGACCATACGATATAATAACTCTGCTTTCATAAAAAAAGAAACTATATAAAGATAATTTTTGGCAAAATTAGAGAAATCTAATGACGCAAAGCTATAGGGTCCGAAAGGACAGCCAGTTGCAGTTTATAGCGATGCGTAAGCATCGCTTTTTACATTAATAGGAAAAAGGAATTTTTGTAAAAATGAAAATGAAGACAATTATTACGGCAATCGCATTGCCGATGCTTTATGTTGCAATTACCGGATATGGTAATGCGGGATCATCAACAGAGGAAGTTTTTGTACATATGGAAGAAACTTTTACTCCATGTGAGCAGGAAGGGATTGCCGCTACGGCTGAGGTTAGCGGAGAACAGGTGAATCCCGGTGAGAATAATGTGGTTGTTGAGGCTGCAGTAAGTGAAGCTTCTGCGCCTGCAGCGGCACCTGAAACGACACCTGTTCCGGCTCCTGCACCTGAAAATATTGCGTGGGCAAGCATTGGACATGAAGACATCATGCTGTATCCCGCAAATGAGGATGCCAATAACGTAAATGCCCGAGTTGCATGCGGCTATATAAACGGATATATAGTTAAGCCCGGAGAGACATTTTCTTATGCAAATACTGTAGGAAGGGGAACACCTCCTGAAAGAGGATATGTTATAGCGCATGTAGTCGGAGGATATGACTACGGCGGAGGTGTATGCAAGATAAGCAGTGCTCTTTACCATGCGGCAATGAACGCAGGGTGCAGGATTGTTGAAAGACACAATCATTCAAAGCCTGTAGACTACTATGCGCAGGGAGATGATGCAGCTATCGCTTTCAGATCGAGAAAAGACTTTAGATTCAGAAATGAATTTGCATACGATGTTATGATACAGGCATCTTACGATGAGACAGGATATCATCTTGATATTCTTGCTCCTCAGGCTAACATTCCGGTGCCTCAGCCTGAAGTTTTAGCACCACAGCCTGAAGTTCCGGCACCTCAACCGGAAGCTCCGATAGCACAGACCGAAGCTCCTGTTCCACAGCCGGAAAATCCAACACCTCAAGTTTGAGATATATAAGGACGGATCAAATGATCCGTTCTTTTTTTGAGGAATTGAATAAAGAGCTTACGGTTTGTTAATCTTAAATAACTATAAAATCAATTGAATACAATTTATTTTGGTTATATAATACTTCATTGGAGATTATTACAGGAGAAAGCATATGATAAAGACATTAGGTAAAGAACTAAAAGAATACAAACTTGTATCCGTATTGACGCCGCTGTGCATGATCGGCGAGGTTGCGGCGGAGATGATCATTCCGAAACTCATGGGAAAGATCGTCGATAACGGAATTTACGCAGAGAATATGGCGTACATTTTCAGAGTCGGATTTTTAATGATCGTTATCGCTCTGTTTGGACTTGCTGCGGGAATCGGAGGAGCGTACTACGGATCGAAGGCTTCCACGGGACTTGCCAAGAACTTGAGAAAAGCCATGTTTGATAACATTCAGACTTTTTCTTTTTCCAATATAGACAAGTTTTCTACATCAGGACTTGTGACAAGACTCACGACCGATGTCACAAATATTCAGAACGCATATATGATGCTTCTTAGAATGGCAATGAGAGCGCCTGCGACCGTAATAGGTGCAATGATCATGTCGTTTATGATAAATCCCAGGATCGCGACAATCTATCTTGCGGCTGTAGTTGTTCTTGCAATTTTCATGGTTCTAATCATGAGCAAAGCAACTGTTTATTTCAAGGAAGTTTTTGAAAAGTATGATGAGCTTAACGAGAGCGTACAGGAGAACGTGTCTGCTATACGTGTTGTTAAGGCATATGTACGTGAAGACTATGAGAATGATAAGTTCAAAAAAGCTGCGGGCAACATTTACAACATGTTTGTGCGGGCAGAGATGAATGTAATTAAGATGGGACCTATGATGACGGCCACGGTTTATGTATGTATCCTTCTTATAAGCTGGGTAGGTGCGCATATGATCGTTGCGGGAAGCCTTACGACAGGCGAACTGATGGGACTTCTTTCTTATTGTATGAATATTCTTATGAGCATGATGTTTCTTGCTATTATTTTTGTAATGCTCACAATGGCTCAGGCAAGCGGAAAGCGTATAGCAGAAGTTCTCGAAGAGACTCCCGACATTACAAATAAGGCTGATGCGATCATGGCTGTGCCTGATGGAAGTATCAGATTTGAACATGTAAATTTTGCTTATAATGAAACTTCGGAAGAGCCTGTTTTAAAAGATATAAATATTGATATCAAGTCCGGAGAAACGATCGGAATAATCGGAGGTACAGGTTCTGCCAAGTCGTCTTTGGTAAATCTTATAAGTAGACTCTATGATGTCACGGATGGCGTTGTTAAAGTAGGCGGAATCGATGTAAGAGACTACGATATGGAGACATTGAGGGATCAGGTTTCTGTTGTGCTTCAAAAGAATGTTCTTTTTTCCGGAACTATTCTTGATAACCTCAGATGGGGTGATAAGGATGCGACAAAAGAGGACTGCATAAGAGCCTGCAAGATGGCTTGTGCCGACGAATTTATAGAAAGAATGCCGGATGGATATGAAACATTCATAGAGCAGGGCGGAGCAAATGTATCGGGCGGACAAAGGCAGAGACTTTGTATTGCAAGAGCACTTCTCAAAAAGCCCAAGATACTTATACTTGATGATTCGACAAGTGCCGTTGATACGGCAACGGATGCCAAGATCAGAAAGGCATTTGCGGAAGAAATACCCGGAACGACCAAACTTATCATTGCACAGAGAATTGCGTCAGTCCAGGAGTGCGACAGAATAATAGTTATGGACGACGGCCAGGTTAGCGGATTTGGAACACACAGTGAGCTTCTTGAGAGCAACACCATCTACAGAGAAGTATACGAGTCGCAGACAGGCGCCGGAGCGGACGCAGACTTTGATAAGCAGGCTTAAGGAGGAATAATTATGGCAGAAGAAGCAAAAGAAATAAAAGTTGGACCGGGCGGCGGAAACAGGCGCGGAATGCCGAGGCCAAAGCTTGAGAATCCCGGAGCTCTTTTGAAGAGATTAATGGGATATGTGTTTAAGTATTATCCTGCTCATATGGTTGCTGTCGTGGTATGTATACTTGTGACGGTTGCCTCTAATATACAGGGAACTCTTTTTACCAAAGTTCTTATTGATTCGTATATTCAGCCGATGCTTGACAGCGGAGACGGGAATTTTGGCCCGCTTCTCGGTGCGATATTAAGAGTTGCGATTTTTTACGGACTTGGAGTTCTTGCGGCATATATTCAGTCAAGAGTTATGGTATACATTAACCAGGGAACGCTCAGAAGGCTTCGTGAAGAGCTTTTTACACATATGGAGAGTCTTCCCATCAAATATTTTGATACAAATGCACACGGCGATATCATGTCGATCTATACAAATGATATTGATACGCTGAGACAGATGATAAGCCAGAGTATTCCACAGCTTTTAAGCAGTGCTATCACGATTGTCAGTGTTTTGGTATCGATGTTTATCTTAAGTGTGCCGCTTACTGTTGTTACCATCGTAATGGTCGGTGTTATGCTGTTCTGTTCGGGAGCGGCAACTAAGGCTTCGGGAAAAAACTTTGTGGAGCAGCAAAAGAACCTTGGCGCGCTTAACGGATACATCGAAGAGATGATGACAGGTCAGAAGGTTGTAAAAGTATTTAATCACGAGGCGGAGAGCATTGCAAAGTTTAACGAACTCAATGAAGCTCTTTGTAACAGCGCATTTAAGGCAAATACATTTTCGGGATCGCTCGGACCTATCAACGCTCAGCTTGGAAATACAAGCTATGTTATTTGTGCGATGATCGGTGGAGCAATAGCTCTTTCTGACAATATTGCCGTAGGCTTTACGGTGGGTGCACTTGCTTCGTTCCTTACATTTAACAGGAATTTCAGCATGCCTATAAATCAGGTTAGTATGCAGCTTAACTCGATTGTTATGGCGCTTGCGGGAGCGAATCGTATCTTTAAGCTTCTCGATGAGAAGCCTGAGACGGATGAAGGCTACGTAATGCTTGTCGATGCTGTGGAAGAAAACGGAGAGATAAAAGAAGCAGATCATCATACGGGCCGCTGGGCATGGAAACATTATCACAAAGCTACGGATACAACGACCTACCAGCCTATGGAGGGAGATGTTACATTTAACGGCGTGGACTTTGGATATACGGATGAAAAGATGGTTCTTCACGATATCGTTCTTCATGCCACTCCCGGACAGAAGATTGCTTTCGTAGGTTCTACGGGAGCGGGCAAGACAACAATTACAAATCTGATCAATAGATTTTATGATATTCAGGACGGAAAGATCAGATATGACAACATAAATATCAATAAGATAAAAAAAGCGGATCTTCGCCGCTCACTCGGAATAGTGCTTCAGGATACACATTTATTCACAGGTACCGTAAAGGACAATATCAGATACGGAAAGCTTGATGCCACTGACGAGGAAGTAATTGCAGCAGCAAAGCTTGCAAACGCACACAGCTTTATAAAGAGACTTCCCGAAGGTTATGACACAATGCTTACGGGTGACGGAGCGAACCTTTCGCAGGGACAGCGCCAGCTCCTTGCAATTGCGAGAGCTGCGATTGCAGATCCTCCGGTACTTATCCTTGATGAAGCAACTTCATCAATCGATACCAGAACGGAGAAGATTGTTCAGGATGGTATGGACAGGCTTATGAAGGGCAGAACGACCTTTGTAATTGCACACAGACTTTCAACCGTCAAGAACAGTGATTGCATAATTGTCCTTGAGCAGGGACGCATCGTAGAGCAGGGTACGCACGACGAACTCATCGCCAAAAAGCAACGTTACTACCAGCTCTACACCGGCATGAAATCCGAGACAGCGTAAAGTATAGTTAGGCCGAGAGTTTGTATATTAGTATAAAAATATTTTCTTGACATGTAGTCATTGCGTATATTACAATTTGTTTGTGATGCACGCAGTGACTACATATTTTTTTGTGAGGATTTATGAGAACTGAGAAATATAACATAGAGGGTATTGAAGTCGAAATTGAGATAGCAGGCAGAAGCGATGAGGGCATAGAGCGTACCAGGACTGCGTATGCTTTTAAGGCAATCAGAGAATTCTCGGGAATGAACAGAAAGCAATTTTCGGAGTGGCTTGAAATTCCGTACAGGACGATGCAGGAGTGGGAACTTGGACGTCGTGTTATGCCGGAATATGTTCTTAAGCTGATTGCATATAAGGTTGCAAATGAGAAGAGGAGACAGTGTTGAAGTTTTAAATTATGGGGAAGAAAGATATATTGACTAAACAATATCTTGCACAGGATGATGTTTTTGCCGATGCATTTAATTACTATTTTTTTGACGGGGAAGAGGTAATTAAGCCTGGAGAGCTAAAAGAGCAGGATGCTGCGGAATTAGCGGTAATTGATAAGATGAATAAAGTGTTTACCAGCCAGAAGATGCGTGATGTTTTAAAAATATGCAATATCAAGCGCAGTAAATATGCAACGATGGTTCTTTTGGGAATAGAAGGGCAGACCAATATTCATTATGCTATGCCGGTAAGGGATTATTTATATGATGCACTTAATTATGCTTCTCAGGTTGAGAACATTAGAAAGCAGCATGAAGATAATAAGGATTTATCAGGAGATGAAAGGATATCCGGTTTTTCCAGAGATGATCATATCCTTCCGGTTATAACACTTTGTATTTGTTTTGATAAGAAAAAATGGGATGCTCCCAGGTCGCTTTTCGATATGTTTGGGGATATGGATCCGAGAATTGCCAAATATGTTGATGATTACAGGCTTAATTTAATAACGCCTGATGAGATAGAGGATTTTAAGAAGTTTTCATCAGAACTTGGCAAGGTTATGGAAATAATACATATTTCAGATGACAGTGAGAAACTGCATGATATAATAATGTCAGGAAGCGATGAATTAAAGGTAAAGACCGTCGAGATGATAAATATGTTTGCCGGTACCAGAATTTCTACAGATAATGCGAAAGGAGGGCAAGTCATGGTTAGTAAGGCGTGGAAGGAATTGGTTGATGCAGAAAGAGAGATAGGCCGCGAGGAAGGCTGGGAAGAAGGAATTTCGGAAGGCGGCGATATGCTTGCAAAACTCCTTAAGATTTTAGTGCCAGGTAGTATAGAGTTTGACAAAGCGTTAAATGCTACAGGTAAAGAGAGGATGAAGCTTTATAAAAAGTATGGCATCTTAGATTAGCTTAATTAGTATGTTATGTGGCCGGATAGACAAGCGCTGTCCGGCTTTTTCTATGATAATAAAAAATAACATGGTGAAGGTATGAGTGACAATTTGAATATAAATAAAAAATATAAAACCCCTGAAGAGGTACTGAAAGTCCTGTTTGGATACGACACTTTCAGACCGGGGCAGAAAGATATAGTTGATGCAATCTTAGATGGAAGAGATGTTTTTGCCGTTATGCCTACGGGGGCGGGAAAATCTTTATGTTATCAGATACCTGCAATGATGTTGGATGGCATAACGTTAGTGGTTTCTCCACTTATCTCTTTGATGCAGGATCAGGTTAATTCTTTGAATGAAGCGGGAGTTTCGGCTGCATATATTAATAGCTCTCTTTCTGACAGAGATTTATTTGAAACGGTAAAAAAGACCGGAAATGGTGAATTTAAAATCTTATATGTTGCGCCTGAACGACTTATGACGGAAGGGTTTATAGAACTTGCAAAGTCTGTAAATATTTCAATGATCACGGTTGATGAAGCACATTGTATATCGCAATGGGGGCAGGATTTTAGACCAAGCTACATGAAAATTGTTGAGTTTGTGAAAATTTTGGGCAAGAGGCCTGTTATTAGTGCGTTTACTGCTACAGCGACTGAGACTGTCAGAGAAGATATTGTGTGTACACTTGGACTAGGTAATCCGTATGTTCTGATTGGTGGATTTGACAGGGAGAATCTTTATTTTCAAGTTGACAAACCGAAGAATAAGGAACAGTACATTTTGGATTATATCGCTAATCATCCGAATGAAAGTGGAATAATTTATTGTGCCACAAGAAAGAATGTAGACAGCTTATATGAGATATTGGCAGATAAAGGAATCGCGGCAGCAAAATACCACGCAGGGATGAACGCTTCTGAAAGAAAGCAGATGCAGGATGATTTTGTTTTTGATTACAAAAGTATTGTTGTATCTACCAACGCATTTGGTATGGGGATTGATAAGTCGAATGTCAGATTTGTCATTCACTATAATATGCCTCAGAGCATGGAAAATTACTATCAAGAGGCGGGGCGTGCAGGAAGAGATGGGCTTGATTCAAAGTGTATTCTTTTGTTTTCACCGCAAGATATTGTTATAAACAGATTTCTGTTAGAGCACAAAGAAGTGGCAGATATTGATCCGGCAGATCTTGAAACGATCAAGGAACGGGATAATCAAAGATTGCAGGTTATGGAAAGATATTGCTATACAACAGGGTGTCTTCGTAATTATATTTTGAAATATTTTGGAGAGAACCACGAAAATCCTTGCGAAGATTGCGGCAACTGCAATCGTGAGTTTGAAACACTTGATATGACTGATGCAGCAAAAAAGATAATAAATTGCGTTTATGAAGCAAAAGGAAGATATGGCAGAGGAATTATCATAGATACTGTCCTTGGAGCAAAAACGGCAAGGTTGAAAGAAGTGGGGGCTACGAACTATAAATCGTACGGAGTGCTTAATTCGATAAAAAGAAGTATGTTAATGAGAGTCATCGATCAGCTTGTTTATGAAAAATACCTTGTTGTAGGAGATTATCAGGTTTTGAAAATGGGAGATATCAGGAGGCTGAAAGATTCAGCTACCTCAGTTATGGTTAAGATAACAGATGAGGACAAGCGTCCTGAAAAAGCGCGCAAAGTAAACAAAAAAGTAGCCGAAAAGAGCTCGCTTACATCCTCAGGATATAAATTGTTTGAAAGACTCAGGGAGCTAAGGCTTGAAATCGCTCGCGAGGAAAATATGCCTCCGTATATTGTCTTTAATGATAAAACATTAATAGACATGTCAGCCAAGGTTCCGACAACAAAGGAAGAAATGCTGGAAGTTTCCGGTGTCGGAGAGAATAAATTTAAGAAGTACGGTGATAGATTTTTGAAAGCGATTTCTGAGTGCTGTAAAGAGCTTCCGGAGCTTATCACGAAAAAATAAATTATTGGGATATGAAAGGCTTGAGCTTTTCATATCCTTTTTTGTATCAGAAGTATATTGACAATATGGTCTAATAATAGTAGACTACATTTATAAGGTTTATAATCAGTAGACCAAGAAGAGGAGGGAATGGATGGAGCAATTATTCATAGGCGTTTTAAACAATGCTATTACGGTAAGTGCGCTTATCATTGCGATCATCGTAGTCAGAGCTTTTGGGAAAAAGATGCCTAAATGGATTGCATGCATGCTATGGATGACTGTCGCGATAAAATTGGTTGTTCCCATACAGTTTGAAAGTGTACTTAGTTTGATACCTTCAGGAAAACCGATTCCGACAAACATTTCTATGGAAACAAAACCGCAGATAAGCTCAGGAATAAGCAGTGTTGACGAGATTGTGAATCCTGTTATCAGTCAGAGCTTTACACCGGAAAAGGCAGTAAGTATCAATCCGATGCAGATTTTTTTCCATACAGGTGCACTTGCGTGGCTTGTGGGCATGGCAGTAATGCTGATCTATGCTGCGACAACATATATGCTGATAAGGAAAAAAGTCAGCGCATCGGTGAAGATTGATTCAAGGGTTTATGAGTGTGATGATATTTCAGATTCATTTATTCTTGGGACAATATCTCCGAAAGTTTATATACCTTCATCGCTGTCTGATGAAGCAAGAGTGTATATATTAAAGCATGAATTTGCTCATTTAAGCAGGTACGATCACCTATGGAAACCGCTTGGCTTCTTAATCCTATCGGTATATTGGTTTAACCCGCTATGCTGGATAGCTTATATTCTTCTTTGCAAGGATATAGAGTATGCATGCGATGAAAAAGTAACTAAAAACATTGAGAAGGGAGAGAAAGCTGAATATTGCAGAATACTACTTGAAAACAGTATGCCAAGAAATATGATATCGGCTTGCCCGGTGGCATTTGGAGGAACAGACGTGAAAGACAGAATAAAGAATATTGTAAATTATAAGAAACCGGCTTTTTGGATTACATTGGCTTCTATCATGGTGTGCGCTGTGGTGGGTGTGTGTTTTGCAACAAGCAGGAACACAAATACTACAAGTGAGCAGCAAACAGTAAAACTTGCGCAGGCGCAAGCAGAAAATCAGGAACAGACGCCTAAGAGTGAAAAAAGTGTCTGGACTAGGCTTTATGAAGGGGACGAGACAGCAGCCGATCCGAAACTGGAACTGAAAGAAACCACAGATCCTAAAATCATCGACTTTATCAATAAGTTCTATGAAGCCCAAGCAAGCGGTGATATAGAAACACTTAAAGGCATGCACAAAGATTTAAGTGAATATAGTGAGCTTAGGACAAAAGCAATGGCAGATCATATCGAAAAATATGATTCGTTTAATATATATAACCAGCCCGGACCTCATGAAGGAACAAATATTGTTTATGTGTTTAATACTGTTAAGTATAAAGAGTATGATAAGCCTATTCCGGAATGTAGTTGGTTCTATATATATACAGATGAAAATGGTGAATTGCATGTAAACGATAATATAGCTGATGAGGCTACAAAAGAGGAGTGGAAGCATATTGACTTGGCATCACTCCAGCCTAGTGTGCACAAAGTATATAAAAAGTATCCTCAGGTTGATAATGATACTTATGAAAAAGTCATTATAAAATTAAATAATGAAGTTGCTGAACAGATTAAAGCAGAAGTAAATAAAAATAACTAAAACATTATGAAGGGCAAGAAAGCTGTATATTGTAGCTTGTCCGGTGACATTAGGAGTAATAGACATGAAGAAAAGAATTAATAATGTTGTAAATTATAAATTACAAAAATTCGAGTGGTCATAAATTTAGATAAGTTACGGAGGTAATGATGGAAGAACTGAGGTTAGGTGCTGTAGAAAGACAGTTTGCAGATATTATATGGCAAAATGAGCCTATCCCTTCAGGTGAGCTTGTAAAGCTGTGTGAGCAAAAACTGGAGTGGAAAAAGTCTACCACTTACACAATGTTGAAGCGCTTGTGTGAGCGTGGCATATTCAAAAATGAAAACGGTGTTGTATCATCTGTTCTCACCAAAGAGGAATTTGGCGCGGCACAAAGCGAAAAGATAATTGAGGATACGTTTGAGGGTTCACTTCCTGCATTCATTGCTGCATTTACTTCACGTAAAAAGCTTTCGGCCGATGATGTTGAAGAGATACAGAAGATGATCGACGAGATAAAAGGGGAATAGCTTATGGAACAGGTATTTTTGTTCGTATTAAATAATGCAATCACTGTAAGCGCTCTTATTATTGCAATCATTATGGTAAGGGCACTTGGAAAAAAGATGCCTAAATGGATCACGTGCATGTTATGGATAATTGTGGCATTCAGGCTGATCGTGCCGATACAGATTGAAAGCGCATTAAGCCTTATTCCTACAAGAGAGCCGATTCCTGCAAATATTGCAATGGAAAATAATCCGCAGATAAGCTCAGGGATAAGTAGCAGTGTAAATTCGTTGCAGATTTTTTTCCGGATAGGTGCGCTTGTGTGGCTTACAGGTGTGATACTAATGCTGACTTATGCTGTTGCAACATATGTGCTTATAAGGAAAAGAGTCAGCGTTTCGGTAAAGATAGATTCAAAGGTTTATGAGTGTGATGACATTTCGGATTCATTTATTCTTGGAACAATATCTCCGAAGGTTTATATACCGTCATCGCTGCCTGAGGGAGCAAGAGAATATATATTGAAACATGAATTTGCTCATCTAAGTAGGTACGATCACCTATGGAAACCGCTTGGTTTCTTGATATTGTCGGTATATTGGTTTAATCCGCTGTGCTGGATCGCATATATTCTTCTTTGTAAGGATATAGAGTATGCCTGCGATGAAAAAGTAACTAAAAACATTGAAAAGGACGAAAAGGCTGAATACTGCAAAATACTGCTTGAAAACAGTATGCCAAGAAAGATGATAGCCGCTTGTCCCGTAGCATTTGGAGAAACAGACGTGAAGAATAGAATAAAGAATGTTGTGAATTATAAGAGACCCGCTTTTTGGATCACTATAGCATCTATTATGGTGTGTGCAGGTGTAGGAGTGTGTTTCGCTACAAATAAGAGTTTGAAACCGGTAAACGAGCAGCAGGTGGCAGAAACTGAGCAGGTACAGGCAGAGCAACCGGTACAGAAAAACGAGCAAGACGATAAGTTTATTGCTGTTGCGGATGTTGCAGATGAAGCTGCTTCCAATGTTTCAGCTCCTGAAGAATCTGGATGGATTGGCATAGTTAAAACACCTGATGGTGTGCTGAAGGTTCGCAGTGCTCCCAATGCAGACAGCGAGAACATAGGTTATGTTGCATCTGACGAAGAAGTTCAGATTATTGAAGAAGTTGACGGCTGGTATAAGATTATAACTTCTGATGGCGAAGGTTACGTAGATGGAGAATATGTGGATTCTAATAAGTAATCTCAGGGAAAGATTATTCATAAGCGTTTTAAATAATGCAATTACCGTGAGTGCGCTTATCATCGGATAATTGGGAGGAGCGTCAGTATGTCTGCATTATTTTCGATTATGATGTTTTGGGAAAGCATAGGCATACATAATATGTTGTTTTTTATAGCGATTTTAATGATCTGGCTGTTTGTATTTTTTATTACAGGTGACAGCTATGATATGAAAGATGATATTCTTGCAAGTATGGAAAGCAAATAACTGTACTATATAAAGGGAATAAAGAACAAGGGATATGACCTTAGATGCAGAAAATGTCTTCTAAGGTCATATTTTTGTTTTATAGGAAACCCGGAGGAATTTTCTATAAAATAAGAAAAGGCTGTCGCACTAAAAAGTGTGACAGCCTTAATTTTTCGCTTTAACATTACATGAATGAATATCAACCGATAGCTTTCTTAACGGCTTCAAGAACACGGTCGGCCTGGAAAGGCTTAACAATGAAGTCTTTTGCACCCGCCTGAATTGATTCGATAACCATCGCCTGCTGACCCATTGCGGAACACATGATACATACAGCGTTAGGATCTGCAGCCTTAATTCCCTTAAGTGCGCCAATTCCATCAAGCTCAGGCATTGTGATATCCAGAGTAACAAGGTCGGGTTTCAACTCATTATATTTCTCGATTGCGACTTTACCGTTCTCAGCTTCACCCGCAATTTCGTATCCATTCTTAGAAAGGATATCCTTAAGCATCATACGCATGAAAGCGGCGTCATCAGTAATGAGTATTCTTTTTCCCATATTGAACCTCCAAAAAGTATTTTTAGTTGCTAAAAAAATTTAAGCAATTTTTTTCAAAATTAAGTAATTCGGTACATAATATATTGTAACACATGATTATGATAAAGCGAGTTAAAACGTTATTTAAAAAATAAAAATTTGATAAAATTTCGTTTTTGTTGAAAGCTAAAGTTATCTGTTACCATTATTTCATTACCGGCAGAGAGTAGTCATACTCTGTATCGTCGTGATTAACGACCTGCCACTGAATTATACTACAAGTATTGTCTGAATTGAAGGATTTTTTTGAACTATTAACGATTATCGCAATATCAAGTGATTGCTTATCGGTTAATGGTATGCTTTCCTTCATTATAGCACCTGAAATTCCTTTGCGATAGCCCGAATTTACAGCAGTTGCAAATGCGTTTCCTTTGTGGCATGCATCGTAGTATGCAAGCTGTCTGTCGGAAAGATTTTTGCTTAAATTGTAATCTGCTTTGGCATTTACGAGCGTAAGCGTTGCAAATGATATAAGGCACAAAACGGAAAAGATAAGAAGAATAGAGGCTGTTCCGATATTTATGCCGTGTTTTCCTTTCTTTTTCACTTGGACTCCTTTTGGCTGAGCGGCGTGTCAACCGTATAACTGATTATTACTATATTCTGATCTTTCGGAATCGAAGAAATTACTTCATCGGTATCCTTAATATTAAGTACAGCCACATTACCTTTAGCTGCTTTTCCCGAATACGAAGAACCGTAATCCTTGATGTCTGAGTAGACGGAAGATGCATCGGCCTTTTCTGTGACCAAAATAGCTTCATATGAGGCGTCTGAGTGAGCTTCCTCAAGTACATTCCATTCTTTGTCAAAAAAGAGGATTATGGCGTTCTCAGTGATGTATGCGGATGGGAACAGCTCGGCTATCTTATTTACATCGCCGTTACATTCATAAAAAGCTTCGGAAAGGCTTTGTGACCAGATCGTGGCGTTGCTGAGTGCGGTGGACTTTTCTGTGAGTTTGTGCGCACCGACGAACAGTCTTATTGAAACCGCCGCGGCGAGGGAAAAGAAAAATACCGCTATTATAAGTTCCATCAGGAACAGGCTTGTTCTCGAATTATTTTCTGGCATCGTTTATTCCTCACTGACACTTTTTGTTTTGACATAAAATGATTCTTCCGTTCCGTCTTTCAGGACAACGTAAACGGAGAGAGTATCAGTTCCGACACATTTGATATCAAAGCGGCTTATCTCCAATATCTTTTGACCTGTCTGAGGATAGAGGTCTTTGAGCTTGTCCATCGCAAAGAGCTCCATGAGATTTCCGTCATAATCATATATGTAGGTGTTGTAAAGAATCCCGTTTTCTTCGCTTTGAAGAACCAGAGCATCCTGATCGAATATCTTTTTGACGGATATTCCGCCTTTTGCATCGGATTGTCTGACTTTTTCCGTTATATATGCACATGCTGTGCGCTTGTGATAATTATCATCAACAGCCGTGACATTTTTTTGATATATTTCCGCGCCTATCGTAATTACGCTGAGTGCGGAAAAGATAAAAAGAAACATCAGACAGATAACAAAGACCATGTCTACGATGTGACTTCTTGTTCCTTCAAGATCCATAATAGTTCCTCTATCGTACTTTGATAACCGTTACATCGGGGTAAATGTTGGACGCGATGGGCTGATAGTCGACAAAAAATGTTGACGCATCGTACACAAGCCCGTAGTGTTCTTCGATGTATGTAAGGCTTGGCGGGTACCTGCCTTCAATCGAATAGCACTGCACGATATCCCTGTTGATGGCATTTTCAAGCGAAGTCTGTTGCTTTTCAATCGTACTTCTTCCCGATGCATCGATCGCAATATAAAAAAGTATGCATATTGCGATGAGTATCACGATTGAAGACCATCTGTAAACCGTATCTGTAATATGTGAAAATATACCGTTTTTTGCTTCAAATCTGTTCGTCATATCTTTTTCATCCGATATTTGTCATAATTCCCATAAGAGGAAGAATTACGGACATTAGAATCATTCCTACTATAACTGAAAGGATAATTACGAGGGTGGGTTCCAAAACGGAGATGAGAGTGTAGATCCTTCTTCCCGTGTCTCTTTCATATCTTTCCGCGACCTGCTTCATTGCTTTGTCCATAGAACCTGATTTAAAGCCTACAGATATCATCTGTGCATAAAATGACGAAAAGATAGAGGATTTTTCAAGTGCTTCGGGGAAGCTGTCTCCGTCAATGAGGAAATTTCTGCATTCCTCAATTTTGTCTTTCATTTCTTTGCTTTCGACAAGTTTTTTTACCAGTAAAAGACCTTCAAAAGTATCGATACCGCTTGAAAGAGTCAGTACCATACCGCTTGCGAAGCGCTCGCTCTCAAGTTCTTGCATGAGCCTTCTTGTGGGAGCGAATTTGATCATGAACTTCTTAAAGTTCTTTTTTCCGCTTGAAGTAAGAGAGAAGTAGAGGAACAGTATTGCCATGATCACAAGTAAAATGACAAGGACAAGAGAGTACTTGTTCAAAAGATTTCCCAGATTCAGGAGTGACTGCGAGAAACCGCTCATTCCGGTTCCGAGCTGCGCAAATACCTGTTCAAAAATGGGAAGAACTTTGGCGACGAGCACTGTTACGATAACCATCATCATGAAGATCATTATCAAAGGATAGCTGATCGCATTTTTAACGCTTTCCTGAATGGCGTCTTCTCTTTCGTAGTAGTCGGCAAGTGAGTCCATTACGACATCCATATTTCCGGAAGTTTCGCCGATCGTCACCATGTGTACCACATAATCGGGGAAAACGTTGCTCATTGCAAGAGCGATGTGGAATTTTTCACCGCTTCGCAGAGTCTGGCTTATGCTTCCCAGTATTTTTTTTGCAGAGCCGTCTTTGGAATCCTCGTTCAGAATGTCAATTCCGTCAGCGGGAGCGATGCCTGCTTTCATAAGAAGAGCCATCTGCCTGCAAAAACTTGAAATCTCATAGCTGCTGAGACCTTTTTGTTTGTCTGATTTTTTCATGGTGCCTCCGAAGATAAATAATATGGTGTGGGTGTCAAAAAAATTTTTCACCTATATCAATAAACGTATTTGGTAGAGTAGTTTGAACCGTCTCCGATAAAGTTTTCGAGCTTTCTTTCTTCTGTATTTGATGCAAAAGTGGGATCTAAAAGTGACCAGTCTTTTCCGTCAAACTCGATCATTCCGTTTACCCAGCCTACATCTTTTATATAAGTGCTGAGCCATGCGTGATAAGCGGTTCCTGCGTAGCCGACCTCCATCTTGGTGGGGATGTTCTGGCTTCGCAGCATTGCCGCCATAAGTGAAGCGTAGTCGAGGCAGATACCTTTCTGTGTGATGAGAATCTCGTCAAGATCGGGAAGATAGCCGCTCTGCACAGTTTCAGCTTCTTCATAGTCGTAAGTTATGTTCTGTATCATGAAATTGTATACTTCCGCAACAACTTCGATGTCGGAATCGCACGGATAGGCTAGTGCCGCACCTTTTCTGACAGCGAGAGAGTCGGGAGCGAAGTTTATGAACTGATTCGGGTACAAAAACGGCTTGTATCCGTTGGAAAGAGTGACATCGAGCGGGAACGTAAATACCATCGAATACTTGGTTTCCGAGATGTTCTCATATACGTTGATCATGTATTCTCCGTTTCCTGCCTGGAGAGGGAAAACTTCGCCGGTTTTTGTATTGTTCGTAATGTCGTAAGTGTAGGTGACGCTGTCGGGACCTGTTATCTGAAGTTTGACTTTCGGTGAGCTTCCTTTATAAGTCACGAAAATATAGCCCTCCGACTTATTTGAAAAGTCAATATGGGCATACTCGTTTTCATATGTGTCAACTCCGGGAGCTGTGGGAACGAGGCAAAGAGGTGTGTTGTCACGACTTCCCTTTACAGTCTCATCAATCTGCGCATCTTTTTTGTGGCCGGCTCTGTCAAGGAGCGTTACACCTTGTCTTGAGCCGCAGGATGTGAGAAATAAAACTGAGCAGGTTAAAAGACAGATTGAAAAAAATATACGATTTTTAATAAAACATTTTCCGATCATAATTTTCATGAGAGTATCTGTGGTGCATCCTTAAGTTTCTTATAGGCAAAAGATATGAGTTCGGACATTACGGATTTCTTTTCACAGGAGTTAAGTACACAGGCGTAAGCAATCTCAAGTGCGGTTCCGACGGCCATTTCGTTGTAGCCGCGGATTCTTTTTGTGAGATCCGAAAGGAACATATCGCAATCGGTGTCCGAACAATTTTCGATAAGGATAATAAATTCGTTTCCGCCGTTTCTTCCTATATATCCGTACTTTTCGCCAACATCTTCAAGGATAAAGCAAAATTCGGTAATAAGATTATTTCCGTTGTCATGGCTCGTTGTCTTGTTTACGGAAGGAAGGTTGTTTATCTTCATAACGATAAAACCTACACCCGGTAACCTTTCCGGATCGTTAAACGTTTCAAACAGAAGATCGCAGCTGTATCTGTTTGGGAGCCCCGTGAGCCTGTCGAGATAGGCGAGTCTGTTTAATCTGTAACCTATATTTGTAGATTTTTTTAATATATAAAAATCTGTAATAACGGAAATAAATACCATTAAAACAAAGATTAAGACAGATAGCAAGAGCCTTTGCGAAGTTTTGTTCTCGGAGAAAGTAAGTTTTAAGAGGTCTGTCCTACTATAAAAGGCCAGAAGTGCAGTAGCAATGCATAGTAAGCAAAGAGAAACAGCCTTGTATATGAATATAAAATTATATACGTTGGTTTGTTTGCCTCTGGTATAGAATTCGTCCTTCATATCGCCTCCGATGCTTCGCAAAAAGTGTGCAGTACCTGCCATAAATACGGGGATTTACGCATTTTTTGTAAAATACGGAAGTTTACGTATCTTTGACATAGTCATAAAGATATTTTACTATATTTCGTTCATCTTATAAAGGTATGATTTTGAACAGATAATCAAAAATCCGCACTTTATGCGGATTTCGTGAGGATATGATTCAAGATGTCATAGCTTGTGGAATATCGGTTCGCGGTTTTCGAAAGTGCAGTATTCGTCAAAGCCGCATTTTTTAGCGATTATGCTTGCTTTCTCAAAGGCGCCCGCAATACCTTCGGGGCTGTGTGCATCCGAGCCGAAGGTGATTATCCTGCCGCCGAGCTCTTTATATCTCTTAAGAACATCGGGACTTGGATTTGTGGGATCGCCGCTCCTAAAGAGACGACTGGTGTTGAAATCAAGTCCTTTATCGTTATTTATAAGGTGAATCAAAATGGCATCGATGATGTCGGAGTAAGCGCTGTACGAATAGGGATTGTTGCCTTTCGGAGCATAGCGGGCAAGATAGTCAAGGTGTCCCAGAACGCAGTAGTTGTCAAAAAGTCTGAGATTTTCAAGGGTGAGTTCAAAGTAGTGTCTGAAAACTTCTTTTACATCGCGGCCCTCCCAAAATTCAGGATAGTAGGGGTCCTGTCCGTCAACAAGGTGCATTGAGGCAATTACAAAGTCAAAAGATTCCGAGTGGGCGTAGCCGGTGTTTTGCGAGGCTATATGTTCCTGCATGCCAATCTCAACGCCGAATTTAATCGTGATCTTATCCTTGTAGATTTCCTTAAATTTGTACAGTTCTTTTTTGTAAGACGGGGTGTCCAGTAAAAAATAATCTTTTGGAATATCTTCCGTTATCGGGTAGTCCATGTCCATGTGATCGGTAAAGCAGATTTCGCTGAGCCCTCTGTTTATGGCGCTTTCTATCATGGCCTCCATGGGGGCGTCGCTGTCACCTGAATTGTGGGTGTGTAAATGATAATCTGAAGGTAAGGTCATGGGCTGTTCTCCTTGTTCCCGTGAGTGTGTACGTATTTTTGACTTTCGGCATCGGTAAAATAATAAGCAAATAAACGAATATTATGATATACGAATTGCTCCGTGACAAAAGTCACTCACGCAATTCTACAAACATGCGGAAACCGCGGATTTGCTGTGTAAATCGCTAATTCCTTATGTTTGTTAGAGTCAAAAGGTCAAAAAGCTTAACATGCAAGCATGTACGCATTTTTGACTTTTTGACATCTATATCATAATATTCTTACTTGATTTATGCTACATTTTTTATTAGAATTAGAGTTGCTGATAAAAAATTATCAATTAGTGTGATATTAAGCAGCAATTAAATATTATATTCATTTTAGGAGGAACTTAAAATGGCAGTTAAAGTAGCAATCAATGGTTTTGGTCGTATCGGACGTCTTGCTTTCAGACAGATGTTTGAGCATGAGGGAACAGAGATCGTAGCAATCAACGATCTTACAGATCCTAAGATGCTTGCTCATCTTCTTAAGTATGATTCATCACAGGGCAAGTACAAGTACGCTGATAAGGTTTCTTACAGCGAGAATTCAATCACAGTTAATGGCAAGGAGATCACAATCTACAAAGAGGCAGATGCTAAGAACCTTCCTTGGGGCAAGATTGGTGTAGACGTTGTTCTTGAGTGTACAGGTTTCTACACATCTAAGGCTAAGGCACAGGCTCATATCGATGCCGGTGCTAAGAAGGTTGTTATTTCTGCTCCTGCAGGAAATGATCTTCCTACTATCGTATACAATGTTAACCACGAGACACTTACAGCAGAGGATAACATCATCTCAGCTGCATCATGTACAACAAACTGCCTTGCACCTATGGCTAAGGCTCTTAACGATTTCGCACCTATCCAGTCTGGTATCATGGCAACAATCCATGCTTACACAGGTGATCAGATGATCCTTGACGGACCTCAGAGAAAGGGTGACCTTAGAAGAGCACGTGCAGGCGCTGTTAACATCGTTCCTAACTCAACAGGTGCTGCTAAGGCTATCGGCCTTGTTATCCCTGAACTTAACGGAAAGCTCATCGGAGCTGCTCAGAGAGTTCCTGTTCCTACAGGTTCAACAACTCTTCTTTTCGCAGTTGTTAAGTCAAGCACAGAGGTAACTAAGGAAGCTATCAACGAGGCTATGAAGAAGGCTTCTGATCCTGAGACATTCGGATACAACGAGGATGAGATCGTATCATCAGATATCGTTGGAATGACATATGGTTCACTCTTCGATGCAACACAGACAATGGTTAACAAGATCGGTGATGATCTCTATGAAGTTCAGGTTGTTTCATGGTATGACAACGAGAACTCATACACATCACAGATGGTTCGTACAATCAAATATTTTGAAAAGTTTGTTAAGTAATTTGGATTAACTAAAAGGGTCCGGTCCGTTTGGACCAGGCCCTTTATTTTTAAATATGCTTGCATATTTAAAAATAAAGGGTATGTTATGGATGCGCAACTCGCGGAAATGAAATTATTGCTTACGCAATCCGCTCGTGCGCGAAAGAGTCACAAGTGACTCTTTATCATAATTTTTCATTACAAAGGAGAATAATAATGAGTCTTAATAAGAAATCAGTAGACGATATCAACGTAAAGGGAAGACGCGTACTCGTTCGTTGCGACTTCAACGTTCCTCTTAAGAATGGTGAGATCACAGACGAGACAAGAGTAGTAGCTGCTCTTCCTACAATCAACAAGCTTATTAAGGATGGCGGCAAGGTTATTCTTTGCTCACATCTTGGTAAAGTAAAGAACGGCCCTAACGAGGGTGAGTCACTTGCACCTGTTGCAAAGAGACTTTCTGAGAAGCTCGGCAAAGAGGTTAAGTTCATTTCTGATTACAACGTAACAGGCGCTGATGCAACAGCAGCAGTAGCAGCTATGAATGAGGGAGATGTTGTTCTTCTTCAGAATACTCGTTTCAGAGGCAAGGAAGAGACAAAGCCCGAAGAGGCAGGCGATGCTTTTGCAAAAGAGCTCGCAGAGCTTGCTGATGACTATGTATGCGATGCTTTCGGATCAGCTCACAGAGCACACGCTTCTGTAGCAGGTGTTACAAAGTTCATCACAGAGAAGGGCGGAAACAACGCAGTTGGATACCTCATGCAGAAGGAAATCGATTTCCTCGGAAATGCAGTTGAGAATCCTGTAAGACCTTTTGTAGCTATCCTTGGTGGCGCTAAGGTTGCTGATAAGCTCAACGTTATCAATAACCTCATCGAGAAGTGCGATACACTTATCATCGGTGGTGGTATGGCATTCACATTCCTCAAGGCTCAGGGCTATGAGGTTGGTAAGTCTCTTGTAGACGATACAAAGCTTGATTACTGTAAGGAAATGCTTGAGAAGGCTAAGGCTAACGGCAAGCAGCTTCTTCTTCCCATCGATACTGTAGTATCAGCAGGATTCCCTGATCCTATCGATAACCCCAGCATCGAGACAGAGATCGTTCCTTCAAATCAGATTCCTGCAGACAAGGAAGGTCTTGATATCGGTCTTAAGACACGTGACCTCTTTGCAGATGCTGTTAAGTCAGCTAAGACAGTTGTTTGGAACGGACCTATGGGTGTATTCGAGAACCCTGTTCTTGCAGAGGGAACAAAGGCAGTAGCTAAGGCTCTTGCAGAGACAACAGCTACAACAATCATCGGTGGTGGTGACAGTGCAGCAGCTGTTAACCAGCTTGGATTTGCTGACAAGATGAGCCACATCTCAACAGGTGGCGGTGCATCACTTGAGTTCCTCGAGGGTAAAGCACTTCCCGGAGTTGTAGCAGCTGATGATAAGTGAGACTCCGACGAGGTTTTTTCGAGTCGGTAGTTCGAACTTAGTTCTGGCGAGCACCGATAGGTGCGAGAGCAGAACTTCCTTGTGAAAATCAAGAAGTAAATATTACAAAAAAATAGAGGTGGAAAACATGGCACGTAGAAGAATAATCGCCGGAAACTGGAAGATGAACAAGACTCCCAGTGAGGCAGTAGCTCTTTGTGAAGAGCTCAAGGATCTTGTAAAGAATGATGATGTAGACGTAGTTTACTGCGTACCTGCAATCGATATTGTACCCGTAGTTAACGCTGTTAAGGGCACAAACGTACACGTAGGTGCAGAGAACTTCTACATTGTAGACAGCGGAGCATTCACAGGAGAGATTTCAGCTCCTATGCTCAAGGATGCCGGTGTAGAGTACATCATCATCGGACATTCAGAGAGAAGAGATATCTTCGGAGAGAACGATATCCTTATCAACCAGAAAGTAAAGAAAGCATTTGCTTCAGGTCTTACACCTATCCTTTGCTGCGGTGAGTCTCTTGCACTTCGTAAGGCTGATACTTACAAAGAGTGGATCGAGAGACAGATCACATGGGATCTTGACGGCGTAACAGCTGATCAGGTTAAGAAGCTTGTTATCGCTTACGAGCCTATCTGGGCAATCGGAACAGGCGAGACAGCTACAGCAGATCAGGCTGAGGAAGTATGTAAGCTTATCCGTGAGCTTATCGCTAAGCTTTACGATCAGGCAACAGCTGATGAGGTTCGCATCCAGTACGGCGGATCTATGAATGCAGGAAATGCTGCAGAGCTTCTTTCAAAGCCCAACATTGACGGCGGACTTATCGGCGGAGCAAGCCTTAAGGCTGACTTCGGAAAGATTGTTAATGCATAATGTACTACTTTGTTCCGGCGAGCACCTTTGGTGCGAGAGCAGAACATCCAATTTTACGGAATAAACTGCCATTATTGTAAAATTTATAGGCGACGCAAAAGATGATTTCATCTTTTGCGTCGCTTTTTACTTTAAAGAAATTTCTTCAAATTTCAGGAAAATTGACTAAGAGATAGGGAAAGCAATGCTTTAGTCAACGCGTCAAGAAAAATTGCCTTGGATTGAGCAGAAGATTACAGGGAAAAGTGACTAAGGGAGAAGAAACATAATAATTTAGTCAACGCGTCAAGAAAAATTGCCTTAGATTCAGCGGAAGATTACAGGGAAAAGTGCCTAAGAGAGGGTAAAAGCAAAGATTTAGTCAACGTAGCAAGAAAACCCGCCTTGGATTAAACGTAAGATTACAGGAAAAAGTGCCTAAGAGAGGGTAAAATTAAAGATTTAGTCAATGTAGCAAGAAAATCCATCTTAGATTGAGCAGAAGATTACAGCGAATATTGATCAAAAGTCGGCGAGACATCACACTAAGCGATAACCTCAGCTGATTGGCACTGATAAGTTTTCTCAAATTCTCACGAAAGACATACTATGATAAGATTTGAGCATCACAGAAATGCGATGCTGACCGGAAAGCCGGAGGTGTTATGATATACCTCCGGTTTTTCTATAAAATGTCGGCATCTTTCGGGAGAGGTGAAGAAATGCCAAACATACAGTATTCGGGAGTCAGGGAGAGCATCCCGGGAAGAATAAACGATCTTGGTACAACCGGAAAAGAAGTTGCGGAAAACTACAAAAAGGGATGTCTTAAAAGGGCAGACAGGAGCTTTGCACAGGGACTGCAGTGTCAGCAGATAAACAGTATGGCGGCGCTTATGTCTTTGGAGGATTCTGTCTTTATCTCACATTCTCCGCAGGGGTGTGTCGGATGTGCGATCATGGCGGTAGATATGTACCGTGTCGGACAGATTCACAGAGGAATCAAGGTTGTCAAAAATCCCAGACTTATTGTTACAAATATAGATCAGAAGAGTGTAGTATTTGGCGGTGAGCAGAAGCTTAGAGAGGCTGTTCAGAAAGCAGTCGAGAGATACAATCCGAAGCTTGCGTTTATATATGCTTCCTGCGCATCAGGTATCATTGGAGACGATATTGACGCGATAGCACAGGATCTTCAGACTGATTATCCTGACACTATAATGGTTCCGATACACTGCGAAGGCTTCAAATCTAAAGTTTGTGCGTCCGGGTTTGATGCGGCATTTATTTCGATCAATAAATATATTTTGAAAAAAGAGAAAGTTGAAAAAGAAAAAGGACTCATAAATCTTTTTGCTCCTACGACAGTCAGTTTCGCCGATCAGAAAGAAATGGAGCGAATGATAAATCTTTTGGGTGCAAAGGTCAACTATATTCCTTTTTACAGCTCTCTTGAAAAGATAAAAAGAATCCCTGCAGCGGAGGCTTCGACATCTATCTGTAAAGTATTTGCGGATGAGTTTATGAAGACTCTCTGGGAAGACTACGAGATACCTTATTCACACACCGTAATGCCTATCGGAATAAGAAATACCGATAAGTGGTACAGAGGCATCGCTAAGGTTATCGGCAAGGAAGAGGAAGTTGAGCGGATCATCGCTTCCGAACATAAGAGAATTGAACCGCTTGTGGCGGAACTTAGGGAAAGACTTAAGGGAAAAAGAGTATTCATATGCGGAGGAACAGGAAGGTCTTTTGCGGCAGCAGCTCTTATAGATGATTTTGGCATGGAACTTGTTGGACTTGAAACACCGACCTATGACGCCGATGCGCAGGTTGACATAGAGTACCTTAACGATATTCACAAGAATTTTGTGGTTGATATTGCCAACATGCAGCCGTTTGAGCAGGTTAATCTTTTGAACAAACTTAAACCCGATGCATTTATAGGAGTTCCCGAATGGGCGGCCAAGCTTGGAATTCCGACAACACACGTTCTTGACGGAAAAAGACCTACGATGGGATATGACGGACTTTTTTTTCTTGGAAACAAGATTGCGGATCAGCTTGAAAATCCGGGATTTAACAGGAAACTTGCAAAGCATGTAAAACTCCCTTACAAGGATTCATGGTACAAAGAAAATGCGTTCAAATATATTTTAGGGGGAGAAGATTAATGTCACATATTATGGAAAATCCTAAGGGCGGATGCGTTCTTGCGGGAATCAACGCCGTTCTTGGTGCGATAAACAGAGTCTGCCCGATATTACATTCAGGTCCCGGATGCTGTATGCAGACAACGGCAGCAGATCAGGGACAGTCGGGACATAAACATTCATGCTTTGTGAGCGGAGTGTCGATCCCGTCAAGTAACATGCTTGAAAAAGAAGTTGTATTCGGCGGAGTTAATAAATTAAGAACAACAATACAGGGCTCGATTGACATAATGGATGCCGACGCTTTTTTTGTTCTGACGGGATGTACCGCAGGTATTATCGGAGATGATATCGAGAGCGTCACAAGTAAATTCAGGGAAGAAGGGCATGAAGTCTATGCGATTGATACGCCCGGATTTGCAGGCGACAGTAACCTCGGGTATGAGGTGATCTGGAATACGTTTATAGACAAGGTTATTGAAAAAGATGTTCCAAAGGACGATAAGCTTGTGAATATCTTTGGAATTGTGCCTTACCACGATCCGTTCTGGAGCGGCACGCTTGAAGAGATCGATAGGATTCTTTCGAAGCTCGGACTTAAGGTCAATACCTTTTTTACCAAACATCAGGGAATTGAAGATATTAAAAAGAGCTCCGGTGCGGCGCTCAATATCATTGTAAATCCGTGGCTCTTCAACGGGCCTGCCAAGAAGTATGAGGAGAAATTCGGCGTTCCAAGTATCAGGATTCCGGGACTCTTTGTCGGCGCGACAGATACCACTAATTTTATCAGAGCAGTGCAGAAAGCACTTAATCTTGATGAAAAACTTGTAGAGGATGTGATCGAGGCGGAAGAGGACTACGTCTACAGCTATCTGGGACAGTCAATCGGTGTTGTGAGCTGGAAAAGATTTGCTGTTGTTGCAGATGCAAACAGTGCTGTCGGATACACAAGATATCTTGCGAATGATTATAGCTTCACACCTGTTCTGGTGATAGTATCCGAGCCAATCTTCAGACAGGAGGACAAGGACAGGATAGAAAAAGAAATTCGGGACCTTGAATATGCAAAGCCTCCGAAAGTTCTTTTCCTGACGGATCAGTACGAGATCAACAAGGCAATCCGTGAGGAGGAAAAAGAGATAACGCTTCTTGTAGGAAGCAGCAACGAGAGAGAAATTGCGCTTGAAAAAGAGATTCAGTTCATCCTCGGTGCATTCCCCATAAATGAAAGGCTCATTTTTAACAGAACCTATGCGGGTTACAGAGGAAGCCTTACATTTACGGAAGATATTTATGACAACAACTAATCAAAAAACCGTTCTGTTACCGTGGTGTCGGTAGCGGAGCGGTTTTTGCTTTGGGGTTCGGATTATGTGATAATGTAACCGGAGCATATGATGAAATAAGGAGGAAGCGTCGTGGTGAAAATAAGGATGATTATTGTTGGTGTTTGCTCATTGATAGTGTGTTTGAGTATTTTGTTTGTTTTTTATATCTTTGGAATTATGGATTCACCAATTAAAGTATTTGAGGGAGTATTATTTAGCTTGTTATTTCCGGGTGTAATAATTCTAATTTCAAGTTTTGTAAGAATATGTCAAGGCAGAAACATTGAAGATATGAAAGAGTGGAGGGAGAGAAAATGAAATCAATATACGTGTCTGTTGTACTTTTACTTTCTGTAGTAATCATTATCTCAAATCATATGGATAACAAAATCGTAGGAAATATAGGAGCGATAGGAATAATTGTAGCTTCATTATTATATGAACTATGGAAAAACAAGGAAAAAAGATAAAGCATAAGCATATGTAAAAACAAGACGCTTGATTGACATATTTCGGATGGTAAAAGAAGAGAAGGTATAGTGGCTTAGGACGTAATTATCTCGAGCTGTACCGGAATTGACTAAAGATATAAAAAGATATAAATTATAAGCATAGATATAAAAGACATCATCATATATAAAGAGGTATAAAAATGGGGAATCCTTTCACATTATCTTTTGGGAAAAAACCATCTGAATTTATTTCAAGAATTACTCAGACAAATCAGATCTTAGACGATTTTAAGGGTGAAAATCCTTCAAGCCAGGTCTATATGATAACAGGAGTAAGAGGTGCAGGGAAGACTGTTATGATGACAACCATAGCCTCTATGCTCACGCAGGACAAACAATGGATATCTGTGGAACTGAATCCGGAAAGGGATATGCTTGATAAGCTTGCAGCTTCGTTATATTCAATACCTGATCTGCATGCCTTGTTTTTGAAGGCGAAGTTGGACTTTTCTGCATTGGGGCTAGGTGTTACTTTGGAAAATTCCGCTCCGGTTAATGATATTGAAATAGCTATTGACAAGATGCTGGAGCATGTTAAGAAATCCGGGAAAAAAATCCTTATAACCATAGATGAAGTGACAAAAAACGATAATATCAGAGTATTCTCAGCAGCATTCCAGATCCTGCTGAGAAAGGAATATCCGGTATACTTGCTTATGACAGGGCTTTACGAGAATATCTATAATTTGCAAAACGAAAAGTCTCTGACTTTTTTGTACAGAGCGCCAAAGGTTGTTTTGGAACCTTTGAATTATACAGCAATGATAGCTAAGTACAAGCAGGTCTTTTCCTGTGAACAAGAGAAAGCAGAAGAAATGGCCAAGTTGACCAAAGGATATTCTTATGCATTTCAGCTTTTAGGATATCTCATGTGGAATAATAAAGATAAAAGTCTGGAGGACATTCTTCCTGAATATGACCAATATCTTGATGAATATGTGTACAACAAGATTTGGAGCGAGTTATCAGAAACAGATAAATTAGTATTGGGAGAAATGGCTACGTCGCATAAAACAGATGTTACTTTGATAAGAGAAGCATTGGGAATGTCTACTTCAAAGTTTTCTGTATACCGGGATAGACTAAAACGTAAAGGAATAGTCAATGCAAGCCAATATGGATCATTGTTTTTGATTCTTCCAAGATTTGAGGATTTTATAAAACTTCACTTGGAATAGATGGGACAAAATTTGATAGCATAAAAGACAAAAAATAGTTAGAAAGTATTTGGATCAGGTCTTATAATATTGCAGAATTGCGCTGAACACTATGAATATATGGCGCTTTGTGCAATATAATTCGGTATAACGTTTCGTGATATCAGTACAGGTTTATCATGAACAAAGTGTCAAAGCACGAGATTGTTGTTAAATAAGCAATCGGAAAGGATACATTATGGATTATAAGTTACTTAGCAATATAAGAGGACCTGAGGATGTAAAAAAGCTTTCGCAGGATGAACTTAAAGAGCTTGCAGCCGAGGTAAGAGAAGCTCTTTTTAACAGAACAACCAAGATCGGAGGGCATTTCGGACCGAACTTCGGAGCGGTGGAACTTACTATCGCGCTTCACTATGTCTTTGATTCGCCTAAGGATCAGTTTGTTTTTGACGTTGCACACCAGACCTATACGCACAAGATGTTGACCGGAAGATCTATCGCATATACAGATGATGCGCATTTTGGAGATGTGTGCGGATTTACCAATCCCAGAGAGTCAGAGCATGATATGTTCTATATCGGTCATACATCTACTTCAGTGAGCCTTGCGACAGGCCTTGCCAAGGGAAGAGATATTTCGGGTAAAAAAGGAAATGTCGTTGCGATAATCGGTGACGGCTCACTTAGCGGTGGCGAAGCACTTGAAGGTATCGACTTTGCAGGTGAGATGGACACTAACCTTATCATCGTTGTAAATGACAATGAACAGTCTATCGCCGAGAATCACGGCGGACTTTACAAGAATCTTGAACAGCTTCGAAAGAGCGGCGGAACATGTGAAGTAAATCTCTTCAAGGCAATGGGGCTTGATTACAAATATGTTGAAGAGGGCAATGACATCGAGACGCTCATCAAGGCATTAAACGAAGTTAAAGATATCGATCATCCTATTGTCCTTCATGTTCATACGCAGAAGGGAAAGGGATATGCTCTTGCCGAGAAGAACAAGGAAGAGTGGCATTATTCCATGCCTTTTAACAGAGAGACGGGAGAACGCGTAAGTTTCGGAAACGGTGAATCATATCAGGATATATTCGGAAAATATATGCTTGATAAGATTGAGAAGGATAAAAGCGTTGTCTGCATGACTGCGGCTGTTCCGGGTGCTGTCGGACTCGAGCAGGATGTGAGAAACAAGATGGGTAAAAACTACGTCGATGTAGGAATTGCCGAAGAGCAGGCAGTTGCTATGTGTTCAGGTATTGCAAAGAATGGCGGAAAACCTGTATTTGTGACCAACGCTACATTTGCACAGAGAGTCTACGATCAGATGACTCAGGATGTCAGCCTTAACGGAAACGCCGTTACAACAGTTCTTTTCTCGACATCCATTTATGGAATGGGCGATGCAACACATATCGGAATTTCAGCGATGGGCATGTTCACTAACATTCCCGGCGTTACGTATCTTTCACCCACAAGCAAAGAGGAGTTCCTTGCAATGCTTGAGTACAGCATTGAGCAAAGCGACCATCCGACTATAATCGCTGTTCCCTGCGACGGAGTTAACAGCATGATCTATCCTGTGGACAGTAATTATGATAAGACAGACAAGTACCAGGTTTGCGAAGAAGGTGAGAAAACAGCAATCCTTGCTCTTGGTGATTTCTTCAATATAGGTGTTCAGACAGCTAAGCTTATAGAGGAAAAGACAGGTAAAAAAGCTACACTCATCAATCCGAGATTTGCATCAGGCATCGACAGAGAACTGTTAGATAAACTCTGTGCAGATCATGATGTGATCGTTACGCTTGAGGACGGTATTCTTGAAGGTGGTTTCGGTCAGAAGATTGCGTCATATCTTGGCGGTAAAGATGTAAAAGTTCTTAACTACGGCTTTATCAAGAAGTTCTATGACGGAATGAGCGCCAAAGATGCGCTTTTGGAGAGCAGAATTACTCCCGAGTGCATACTTGAGGATGTTACAAGTATCATGAAAATCTGAGGCAGGTGTGCAAAGAGTTGCAAAGCAACTCTTTGTTCGGAGGAGTCTATTTGACCTCCAATGAAAAAAAGCGTAAATTGAAATGGTAACATTTCATTTATTCAAGGAGAGAGAATATGGCAAAAATCTTAAATCCGGAACAGTATAAAGAGTCTATGAGCACCAAAGGAGAAATTCGTTACAAAGAGACGCAAAGACTTTTGCTCTTTGGGCTTCCGTGGACTTTTACAAAATATGAACTCAGAGACAATGACCTTACGATCATCAAAGGTTTTTTGACAGTGCGCGAAAACGACTGTTATATGTACAAAGTATCTGATGTTGAGATAACAAGAACGCTCATGCAGAGATTATTTGGGCTGTCAACGATCACATGCTTTACTTCCGATGTTACGGATAAGACAATTGTTATGAAGAATATCAAGCACGGCCGCGAGATTAAGGATTTCCTTCTTCACGCTTCCGAGGCCGCAAGGATCCGTCGCAAGACCGTAAGCATGCAGAATATAGGTTTTGATTCCGATGACATGGATGATTTGGAGGATAATCAATAAGTAATATAAGGATCAAACTATCACGTTTAAAAAATATGTGCTAAATTATAAATAGAAACGTTTTTTAGTTAATAATATACCTATACGAGGATGATATGGTAAACATAGTTGATGATCGAAAAGATAATTCCGGAACAAGAGGAGTTTATCTTGCATTAATGGTATTTGGCGGAATAATGATGAACATTTGTGGAAGTAAGTTTGTCGGTCACTTCGAAATTCCGCTGTATCTGGATTCTGTAGGTACAATGACCGTATCTATGCTGGGAGGATTTCTTCCCGGCATATTTGTCGGTTTCTTCAGTTCATTCTTAAACAGTATTTTTACCGATTCCGTAGCGATTTCCTACAGCATGATAAATGTTCTTATCGCTATACTTACCACTGTCTTTTATGAAAAAAAGTGGTTCAAAGATTTCTATAAGATTATTCTGGCAGTACTTATATATGGCTTTGTCGGAGGTGTGCTCGGTGCGATCCTCACAGGTATAATCTACGGCTTTGGCTCTGAGACTGCGTCCTTAAATTTTTTGAAGATAATTTATGAATCAGGTAAGATGTCAGCATTTCAGGCTGCGCTTATCGCCGACTATATAGTTGATGTTGCGGATAAGATGATAAGCGTGCTCATAGCTCTTTTGATCACATTTATAATTCCTGCCCGTGTTCGCGACAGATTAAATGTGAAATATTGGCATCAGGCGCCACTTACGCGTGAAACCGTACAGACTATGAGAAATGCAAAGAGCCGCCGAATATCGCTTAGACTTAAGGTTGTTATCCTTCTTACTCTTGCAACGGGGCTTGTCGCATTTTGCGCTATCTTTATCAGTACCTTGCTGTTTAGGGATGCAATCATTCAGACGGGAAAAAATACTGTCCATATTGCGCAGGAAATAGGCAGTTATTCGGGCGTTGACCTTTCCGGAATATCACCGTACTCGGAAGAAGAGACGGGAAGAGAGGTTTTTAAATTTGCTACAAGGCAGATTTCTCTTTTCATCGGATTATATATATTCATTCTCGGTGTAGGTATCTATATGGCGGAGTACCATCTGATACTTCCGATAAATACGATGGCACTCACCTCGTCGCGGTTTTCCGACGGCGATGAGGAGAAACTTGAAAAGTCTGCCAAGATGTTTGATGAGATCAAGATCAGGACAGGCGATGAGATTGAGAACATGTACGGTGCGTTTCTTAAGATGATAGAGGCGCATGTTGCTTCTGTTCAGGCGCTAAAGAGCAGAAACGAGACAATTACGGCACTTCAGAACTCGATCATCTATGCTCTTGCCGATCTCGTTGAGAGTAGGGATCAGAGCACGGGTGAGCATGTTAAGAATACGGCGGAATATACCAAGATCATCATGAATGAGATGATAAAAGAGGGCATTTATACAGATCTTTTGACACCGCAGTTTGTTTCGGACGTTTATCATTCGGCTCCGCTTCACGATGTCGGCAAGATCAGTATTTCTGATAATTTCCTCAACAAGCCGGGCAAACTTACACCCGAAGAGTTTACGGTTATGAAGACACATTCCAAGGAAGGTGCTATGATCATTGATAAAGTCATGAGCAATCTTCCCGAGCAGGACGCAGGATATCTGAAAGAAGCCAAGAATCTTGCGATGTACCATCATGAGAGATGGGACGGTACGGGATATCCCATGGGACTTAAGGGAGAAGAGATTCCTCTTTCAGCAAGGATCATGGCGGTAGCCGATGTGTTTGATGCGCTTATCTCGGAGAGAAGCTACAAGAAAGCTTTCCCGTTTGATGAAGCAATTAAGATAATTAAAGAAAGTTCCGGCACTCATTTCGATCCCAAAGTTGCACAGGCTTTTTTGAATGCGCTTGAGGAAGTGAAAAAGATAGCGGACGTGTGAAAGGATTTTTATGAAAAAAGACAATATTATTTTGGTCGGGATGCCTACATCCGGAAAGAGCACAGTAGGCGTAATACTCGCCAAAATATTGGGATATAATTTTGTCGACGCAGATATTGTTATCCAGAAAAAAGATGGAAGACGACTTTCTGAGATAATTGAGCAGGAAGGCGTTGACGGATTTATTGACATTGAGAACAGGATTAATTCAGGTATCGAGACGGAAAGAACTGTCATAGCAACCGGCGGAAGCGTTGTTTACGGCACGGAAGCTATGCAGCATTATAAAAATATCGGCAGGATAGTATATCTCAAAGTCGGAATGGACGTTCTTACAAAGCGCTTAAAAGATGTAAAACAGCGCGGAGTTGTGATGAGACCCGGACAATCACTGGTTGCACTTTACAATGAGCGTAGCGTCTTGTACGAGAAATATGCCGATATCACGATTGATGAAAAAAATAACACAATGGAAGAAGTCGTTACAGACTTGGTCGCAGCACTCAAAGAATAAGGCATGAATGAATAATGGAGCGAATGAAACTAAAAAAGGTGAGTACATAACCGGCTCGGGAAGGCGGTTTGTTTCTGACGCGCCAAAAGAGTTTCATTATACGTCATTTGAGACAAAGAGGCTCCTTAGAGAGTATGCCCCCGTCAGTGAGGCACCTCTTTTATACAAAGACACTTCACTTGCGGTTTTGGAGCCGCATGCCGTATTAAACAGAGAAAAGCTTGTGGTATCTTTTGGTATAAAGTCAGAAAACGGAGGCCACAGCTACGTTATCAAAGATATATCTGAATTTCTCGATGCGATAGAAAAGCGGAGCTTTTTAAGCTATGGAAAGCATCTTGAATTCACGCATGATATGTCCGCATTTTCTGCGGATTCACAGAAGATCATAAATTTCTTATTCGACTATTTCAGAGGAAGAAGGGCGGGAGACCCTTATCAGGTCTATTCTCGTTCAAAGAGTCGCAGCAAAAACATCGAGCTTTGCGGAAATGAAATCGATGAGTTCTTTAAATCGGTAAAGGAGACTTTTTTTGTCAATTCCGATTTTAGGGCAATGTACAGCGACGAGCGCCTTCTTGAGATAGTTCCCGTTTTCCCCGACATTGACCTTCATATTGAGAAAAAGAATTTCGGAGTCGTTTTTGAATCCGGCTCTTTTACCATGTTCGAAGGATATTCAAATATTTATTTCGAGAGAAAGAGAAAGCTTCACATGATTCCCCGAAGCGACTGCTCGGAGATTATTCCGGTTCTTAAGTTCCTTGCGGCGAGAAGGACGGAGAATGAGCTGTTTATAGCGGAGAAAGATCTGCCTCTTTTTTCGGAAGGTCTTTTCCCTGTGATAAATGAGTTCTTCAATGTGAGTTCGGATGGCTTCGAGCCTTCGAGGTACGCGCCCGACATACCTAAGTTTGAGATATACATCGATATGCCTGATGAAAATAGCATAACCTGTAATGTAAAAGCGGCTTATGATGCGGGAAACGGAATGAAAGAGAGCTTCGATATCTTTGAATCTCCGGACAATGACAAGTTTGCGGATGAGACTGTGACGGATGTGAAAAGAAACAGTTATCTGGAGAACAGGACCGCGAAGCTTATCAGTCCATATTTTGACAAGCTTGATTCCGACAGGAAGGCGCTGGTACTTACGACGGATTCATACACAGACGATAAGCTTTATGTTTTCCTTGCGGAGAAGATGGGATATCTTTCAACCATAGGCGATGTGTTCGTAACGGATGCGATCAAGGCGGTAAGGATTGAAAAGAGACTGAAGGTGAATCTTGGCGTTTCGGTTGTTTCAGACCTTCTGGAGCTTTCGATGGTGCCGGAGACTCTTACGACGGACGAACTTAGTGAGATACTGAGCCAATATGATAAAAAGAAAAAGTATTATAGATTAAAGAGCGGCGAAGTGGTGAGCGTTGAAAGCGAAGATGCGAAGATGCTGTTTGCGCTAAAGGACGGACTTGGGATAACGACGAAGCAGATTGTCGAAGGCCATGCGTCAGTGCAAAGATACAGAGCTCTTTTTATAAATGACCTTGCGGAAAAAAATAGTGAAGAGGGCGGTTCTTCTATCGGAAGAAGCAAGGGCTTCAAAGATTTTGTGTCGGGATTTGCATCGACTACGGATAAGCGTTTCGTAATCCCCGACAGTCTTACGGATGTTCTGAGGGACTATCAGAAGACAGGATATTTCTGGCTCAGAGCGCTTTCACATAATGGATTTGGCGGTATTCTAGCGGATGATATGGGACTTGGAAAGACAATTCAGGTTTTGGCATATCTTTTGAGCGTAAAAGAGTGCGCAGTAAAAGAGGGCAGAAAGAACAGGTGCAGTATTATCGTGTGTCCCGCGTCGCTTGTCTACAACTGGCAGCATGAGATAAGGAAGTTCACGCCGGCTCTTAACTGCGAGATAGCTGTCGGAATAAAGCCTGACAGAGTGAGGGTTACGTCGGAAATCGACAGCGAAGAGACGGATGTTATCATTACTTCTTACGATCTTTTGAGAAGAGATATCGAGTTATATAAGTATCTTAACTTTGAGTGCTGCGTTATTGATGAAGCACAGTTTATAAAGAACCCCGGAACATTGATAGCAAAGGCTGTAAAGAGCATAAATGCTGCATTTAAAGTGGCTCTTACGGGAACACCCATTGAGAACAGGCTTAGCGAACTCTGGAGCATATTTGATTTCTGCATGCCGGGATATCTTTTTGGATATAAGCAGTTCCATGACAATATCGAGGTTCCCGTCGTTTCGGACGGAGATGAGACTTCGACGAATATGCTGAGGAAGATGATAGCGCCTTTTGTGATCAGAAGGCTCAAGAGTGATGTCTTAAAGGATCTACCCGATAAGCTTGAAGAGAATATCTTTGCACCAATGAACAGTTCTCAGAGAGAGCTTTATGATGCGCATCTTCAGCGGGTTAAGCTCATGGTTGAGGGAACGGATGAAGAGTCTTACGGAAAAGACAGGATAGTAATTCTTTCGGAGCTTACAAGGCTTCGTCAGCTTTGCTGCGATCCGGGACTTGTTTATGAAAACTACACGGGCGGAAGTGCCAAGACGGATCTTCTTATCGAGATGATAAAGAGTGCGTCTGAGAGCGGACACAAGATTCTTTTGTTCTCGCAGTTTACGTCAATGCTGGACAGGATAACAAAAGAGCTTGAAAATGCGGGAATATCACACTATCTTTTTACAGGTTCGACCAAAAAAGAGGACAGGATCAAGCTCGTCGATGCATTCCAGGAAGATGACACCTCTGTATTTTGTATTTCGCTTAAAGCCGGCGGGACGGGACTTAATCTTACGAGCGCCGATATTGTCATTCATTTTGACCACTGGTGGAATATTGCGGTTGAAAATCAGGCGACCGACAGAGCTCACAGGATCGGTCAGAAGAACGTCGTTACTGTATACCGCCTTATCATGGAGAATACTATCGAAGAGCGTATAATCAACTTACAGAATCGTAAAAAAGAGCTTGCAGATAAGCTTCTTGACACCGGAACAATGAGTAATCCGACGCTCACGAGAGAGGAACTTCTTGAACTTTTGGGATAAATAATTTCGCGAACAATGTATCGGAATAAAAGGAGCAGATGAAAACTCTTTTTGTAAAAAGGGTATTCATCTGCTCTTTATCAGTCTATTTCGTGGTAGAAAACCGGGAAATTATCGGCTCTTATTATAAAGATATCGTGCGGATTGTCTTCTCTGAAAGCAATGTAGTCGTCAATCTCGCCTGAATAGTAGCGTTCTTCATTATATGTTGTGAACAGCTTTACTTTTTTGGTAAGAGGTTTTGCGTATATATTTACTTCATCTACGCTGACCGCTGTTTTGGCAAAAGACATCACGGTTTTCTTTTTACCTGTCGCTGTATTTCTGATGCTTGGCGCGTATTCAAAGGTCTTTTTGAACGGCTTGTCCAAAGTTTTATAGGAACTTCTTAGTTTCTCTTCCGATATGGGATAAACTTCGCCGAAAAGACCTATCATCAGGTATGTTGTGGTATCTATGAGAACATCCATATCGCCTTTGAGCGTTCTGACAGTTATCTCCGTGTTGTCGGGGAATATGTCGTCAAGCTTTACATAGCCAAGTTCCTGAGTCGTCTTGGCATATTTTTTCATCGCTGATGTATCAAGCGTCATTTCCTTGGCATATATTATCTCGTAGGAATCAAAGTATTGTTCCATGCGCTCATGAAGAATCTTTGCAGAAAATGCGGCATATTGTTCATCTGTCTGCATCGCGAAAAGATGCATAAGTTTCTCGGGACGGAGCTTTCCGCCGGCCTTGTACATATGTCCGCCGCCTCCTCCGAGACCTTTTGCAAGAAATGCGGCAAGCTCATCGGCATGAACTTCTTTTATGCAGCTTCTTACAGAGAATTTTACTTCGCTTTGCCCGATGTAGTAGCTGAGACATACGTTTACGCCTGCGGTTTCAAGCGCAAAATCACTCATGACTCCGAGAATGTTCGGATCGCACGGCTCAGACTTTATTATCATATATTTATTCTTTTCAAAATACTCATAGTTAATTATTGCATTTCCGGTCACCTTGAGCTCATCAAGGGAAATGTTCGAGTTGCTCATTTCCACAATTATGCTTCTGTTAATAACAAGCTCGTCTTGCATATCCTTATCAAGAGGGTGGGAGATTTCGGAGAGTTTGTTTGTATCGGTGTACAGACCGTAGTAAAGAGCTGTTGCAAGGAGGGGCTCATCGTTTACGTCTACGCCTTCCTTTTTGAGTAAATCCCATACAACCGTGGAAGCACTTCCGATAGCGTTCTTTATTTCCGAATATTCGGGAAGTTCATCGATTGCCTGATGATGATCTATTATCGCAATGTGCTTTGCGGGTGTTTTGGTAATATTTCTTTGTCCGTATTGGCAGTCAACAGTTATCAAAAGCTCCGGAGTATCGGGAAAATCAGGCTCATAGCTTACCGGTATCTTGAGTTTGTCGAGCATAATGGTAATATTGCTCTTCGTGATCACATTTTTACCGCGGTAGATGAGTCGTGCATTTTTCCCGTTGTTTTTAAAATACCACCATAAAGCGTACCCCGATGCCAGTGCATCAGCATCCGGATTATCGTGACACTGTATGACAATATCATTGTATTTCAGTAATTCGTTCAATCTCATAACTAAATAAATCCAAGCGTGTTCGCATCCTCCAAGCAGTACCGGAGCGAACAGAAAAACATTTAAGCGGACTGTTCGTATAAAAAGCCCACTATCTCTATGATAATCAATTTTTGTATTATGTAAAGGTCAGTGTGTTCATAATTAACCAAATTGTTTGTATATGGTTTTAATATAAAATCATCGTAAATACGATAGCGTTGTAAGTCTATGACTAATTTTAATGTATAATATTAATTGTTAAAAAATAAAATTATTCTTACATGTTAATATATAATATACAATATATCGATGTCAAAAGTCAAAAAGAGAAATCCTGTATCATATTCAAGAAAAGAATGATAATATGTAGACTATGACAAAGAAAAAACTGGCTCTCGAGGTGATCTCGAGGTTAAAAAAAGAATATCCGGAGGCAAAATGTACTCTTGCTTATGACAAAGCATGGCAACTGCTTGTCAGCGTGCGACTTGCGGCGCAGTGTACGGATGCGAGAGTGGACATGATCACGCCCATTTTATATGAAAAATATCCGTCGGTGAAAGCGCTTGCGGAGGCGCCCGTAGAAGAGATTGAAAAGATAGTGCGTCCGTGCGGGCTTGGAAATTCCAAAGCAAGAGATATCTCTGCATGTATGAAAGTCATAAACGAGAAGTACGGCGGAAATGTTCCCAATAATATGAAGGAACTGCTTGCGCTTCCCGGAGTTGGCAGAAAGAGCGCAAATCTTATAATGGGTGATGTTTTTGGTGAGCCTGCGATCGTTACGGATACGCATTGCATCAGGCTTTCCAATCTTATCGGCCTTGTTGATGACATCAAGGAACCCGGCAAAGTGGAAAAAGAACTTTGGAAGATCATACCGCCCGAAGAGGGGAACGATCTTTGCCACCGCTTTGTTTTACACGGCAGGGCTGTCTGCATCGCCCGAAGACCTGAATGTGACAGATGTTGCCTGAAAGATATATGCAAAACGGGAAAAAAGGCAATCTGATAAATAAGAGTATTCTAAGAAATAAGAGTACGCTAATTAAAGAAGCGCACTTACGTGACAGAAATATAAACTTGATTCTACTCAAGTTCTCTTTTTATACAATATGATAAATTATTGGTGGATTGGAACGCTATACACATGAATCCAAAGGAGAGAGAATGAGAGATATAGAATATCTAAGACTTCTCGGCAAAGAGTTTCCCACATCGAGGAAAGCCGGCGCCGAGATTATTAATTTGCGGGCAATCTGCGCGCTCCCAAAGGGGACGGAATATTTCTTTTCGGATATTCACGGGGAGTACGAGAGTTTTTCGCATCTGCTTCGCAGTTCATCAGGTATCATAAGAGCCAAGATTGAAGAGACTTTCGGAAATATGATGTCCGAAGAGGATCAGCTTGAGCTTGCGAATCTAATTTATTATCCGTCTGAAACAATTGAAAAAAAGAGACATGATGAGAACATAACGACCAAGCAGCTTCACGATGAGCAGAAGATCACGATTAATAGGCTTATTGCGATATGCAAGGTTGTAAGTTCCAAGTATACAAGATCCAAAGTAAGGAAAAAGATGCCGGCTGACTACGCATACGCAATCGATGAGCTTATGCATCTTGATATGAACGATTTTAATAAAAAAGCCTACTACAACGAGATTATCAACGGGATTATCGAGATTGAATCGGCTGACGAGTTTGTTATCGCGCTCTGCGAGCTTATACAGAATCTTACGATCGATTCTCTTCATATAATAGGAGACATTTTTGACCGAGGCCCAAGGCCCGATCTTGTAATGGAAGAAATCATGAATTTCCACGATGTCGACATACAGTGGGGAAATCATGATATTGACTGGATGGGCGCCGCATGCGGAAATACGGCGTGTATAGCTAATGTCCTCCGAATAGGAACAAGCTATAATTCTTTTGATGCGCTCGAAGACGGCTACGGGATAAATCTAAGACCGCTTTCAATGTTTGCAGCCGAAGTTTACGGAGACGACCCGTGTGAGAATTTCCAGCCGCATCTTCTTGACAAGACTGAGTATGATTCTGTAAATCCGGAGCTTGCGGCGAAGATGTGCAAAGCGATAAGCATCATCCAGTTAAAGCTTGAAGGCAGTCTTATAAAGCGTCATCCTGAATATGGCCTTGAAGACCGGCTTCTTCTTGAAAGGATTGATTTTGAAAACGGAGAAGTGGATATTCGGGGAAAAAAATATAAATTGAGCGATACGAATTTTCCCACGGTCGACACAAAGGCACCTTACAAGCTTTCGCCCGAAGAAGAGGAGCTGATGCATACATTGAAACTTAGTTTTATGCACTCGAAGCTTCTTAGGAAACATGTGCAGTTTCTTTATTCTCACGGCGCGATGTACAGGTCGATAAACAATAACCTTCTCTATCACGGTTGTATTCCGATGGACGAAGAGGGGAACTTTACCTGCATGACGACATCCGACGGAAGCTTTTGCGGCAAGGAGCTTATGGACTACCTTAATACCAAGATCCATGACGCTTTTTTTCTTGATATAAGAGATGACAGGGAGAAAAAACAGGATGCGGTCGATCTGATGTGGTATCTGTGGTGCGGGCCGAACTCGCCTCTTTTTGGAAAAGACAAGATAACTACGTTTGAACATCTTTTCCTCAAAGATAACAAGGAACTGTGCGTTGAGAAATATAATCCGTATTACAAATTCTCAGCGGAGGAGCTCTACGCGGACAAAATCCTTAAGGAATTCGGGTTAAATCCCGAGGGGGCGCACATAATAAATGGTCATGTTCCCGTTAAGACCATGAAGGGAGAGAGTCCCGTCAAAGCGAACGGAAAGCTCTATATTATTGACGGAGGTCTTTCCAAAGCATATCACGAACAGACGGGGATAGCCGGATATACGCTTATATACAACTCCAATCATCTTGCACTTGCGGCGCATAAGCCTTTTGTAAGAGGGCAGGAGAATACACCTTCAATTCAGATAACGGAAACAACCAAAAAGCGCATTCTTGTAAAAGATACGGATATCGGGAAAACTTTGATAAGACAGATAGAGGACCTTAAAGATCTGCTTGCGGCATATGAAAGCGGACTGATAAGGGAAAACAGATAAGTAAGACAGTACATTATGTAGTTTATAAAAAAGTTATTTGACGTTTTTTGTCACTTTGATTAAAATAACTATAACCTAGGAAGTATGTGCAAATTTAATGTGGGATTACAGAATACGAAGGGAAAAGGGTCTGGATATGGATACAAGCGGACTTAGTGCTGAACAGCAGGCTTTATTGGCCAGTATAATGGGTAAATCCTCACAGGCAGGAGGAGGCGGATTCAATCCTTCGACGCCGGTATCGGCGGGAGGAGCGGCACCGTTACCTGCGGATAATGGCAAGATGCTGAGTCAGGCAGAGATAGATGCTCTGATCGCATCAATGGGCAAATGAGGATAATGGATCAATTAGGTTTATAGGGCTTTTTTGATTTTTTTGCGTCGGCATTACATGTCGGCGCTTTTTTATGTTTAATGGGTTTAAGAATTGCAGAAAATATATTATCATAATATTGTGAATAATTAATTGTTTATATGCGAATTGATATTCGTGTGACAGAGTAAGCAGCGCCTTATCGAACGGTTGAAATGTTTGGAGGGAGAAAACATGTATATTGCGATGCAGTGCAGTGACAGCAACGGAACACTGAATACGGAAGTTTGCACCTTTTGTGGAATAAGATATGACACAAGGTACAAATCAGCAGTTATTTCCACGGAACATCTCAACCATGACTATGTTATCCCTATGGAAGCAAGAGATTATGAGAATGCGGTGAGACAGATAATGGACGCGCTTAAGAATCATGCGGATATTATAAGAATTGAAGAGGGAATAGTATGCCGCGGAAGAAAAGGGGAATCCAGGCATGTTGAACCGCAGAAGCTGGTTATTGCACAGATATGACAACAAGGAGGAAGACAATGGGTAAAAAAGTATTGGTGGCTTATTTTTCTGCCGGAGGAGTAACCGCAAAAGTGGCAAAAGAGCTTGCTGCAGTTACAGACGCTGATATTTATGAGATTGTTCCGAAGGAAAAATACACGGCGGAAGATCTTAACTGGCAGGATGAAAAATCGCGAAGCAGCATTGAGATGAAGGACGTTGCTTCACGACCTGAAATAGCAGACAACTCTGCAAACGTAGATACGGCAGATGTTATTTTTATTGGCTTTCCCATCTGGTGGTATACGGCGCCGCACATCATAAACAGTTTCCTTGAATCCTATGATTTTGCGGGTAAGCATGTAGTTCTTTTTGCAACATCGGGCGGAACCGATATTGAGAAGAGTGTAAAAGACCTTCAGAACACCTACACTCGCATCCGTTTTGACGGAGGAAAAAAGATAAACATAGGAACTTCCACGGACGAGCTTAAAGCCTGGGCCGGGAAATACATTTCTTGAAATGATGAAGGATATAGCCGAATTGATGGCTATATCCTTTTTGGGTTAATGATTTTTGGTCAATTTCCAAATTAAATGCAACACATAGCGAATGATGATAACGGAGCGTATTTTTGCATGGTTTTGTGCTTAAATATGCTCCGATTTTATATGCAAAATTATAGATTTTGAGGGTGTTTTGCGCTGTTTTGCACATACTTAACAGGTCCATTTCTGGACCTGTCAGAGTAAATCGTACATATTTTAGTGTTGCATTTAGTCTGAAGAATCAGACTTTTACAAGAGCTTCCCTGTACTCACGCTGTGCTTTTGAAGCTTTGTAGAAGCGCTTGCTAGAGTGGCAATTGTAAGGTCTGCTGCAACCATAGAGACTCTGGATGCGGATAGAGCTGAGCAAACTAAGCGGTTGTACCTATATTTTACAAAATTAAGCAGATTAATAGAAAAACAGGCTGTTAAGAATATCTGATATTTCGGGCTTATTATGTTCTGAGCATTGATAAAGTTTATGTTACATGATAAGATGTTAATGCTTTGTTAAATAGTGTTTCAAAAATAGAAACAAGAGAGGCATGTAATGACAGAAAATAAGGTTTTTATAGATACTGGAGTATTTACAGGTATTGTTGAAGATATAAGAGGTGCCGCTTCTGAATGTGTATTTCCTAACAGCGCATTAAAACAGGCAGATCGCTTAGACACTTTTAATGCAGGAAGGAAGATGCATCAATTACTACAATTGATACATGAAACAGATGAACTATACAGACAGGAATCATCGGAGTCACTTCCACATGGCTTTCTTACAATGCGCGACAGTATGATCGCGATTGATAAGGCTTCCGCTGAAAGCCTTACAGTGGAAAAAATAAATGTTGGAGGCATGAAGAGATAATGGGCAGACATTCTGAGATACATGAGCTGGAGCGTGAAATTGCAAGATGTGAAGAAGAACTTCGCGTACTTGATAGCAAAGAGCGTATCATAAGAAGGTTACAGGCTGAGATTGCAGATGAAGTTGAAACTCCTGTTAAAAGCTATGATATGACCTTAGCTGATGGATTTAGAGGAACTCTTGAATCTAATGCTGAAGATATGAAAAGTCAGATTTATAGCGAAACGCGTCGTGCACAGGACCATACATCAGAGTTTTTATCTGATATGGCAAGAGCCAGAGAACGAATCCGTGAACATATAGAAAAATGTCAAAGAAGGATAGATCATCTTTGGGCTGAGATTGAGGCAGAATCGCGAAATAATGCTATGTAAATGGAAAAAATTATATGTTATGGTATTACGGAGATGAAGGGATAATCGGGAGTGATTCCGATATAAAATATGACGCTGAAGTTATGGATAGTTTTACAGATGCACTCTGTAGAGATATTGACAGCTACAGGGAACGCGCAAGAGATCTTGAAAGAGGATATGTAAAATATCATAACAATGAGACTTTTATTGGAGAGATGGCTGACAGGTCAAAGGAATTTACATATGATGTGCAGGGTGATATACATGAAAAGAACCTTGAGCTAAAAAAAGAGTTCCTGAATATGTGTCTTAGCATAGAAAACAAGTTTAAAGAAGAAGTTGATCCCTCCCCTAAAGCAAGGGTAAGCGTGGAAGGTCTGACAAAGATAAAGAAAGATTTTAATGTATACCTTGACGCTCTTGATACTAAGGGGTATGAGCTTGAATGTCATGCAAAAGAAACCGCCGATATATTGGGACGATGGGGAGTATCCTCAGTGCCTACTTATCGTAGAGCAATGGAGGTGTGCGATGAATTTTGCGGACAAGGGAAATCTTTGGATAAGGACATAAAAAAGCTTGAAGACTTCGATCGTGAAGCATCTGCTCTCATAGATCGAATAGATCTTGAAGGCTATGCAGATAACCTTCAGAGAAAAATAAAGCATACAGCCGGTGTTCTTGACAGCATGACTGTTTATCAGCCGGATGTTGCTAAGAACTCAATCGGGCTTGTTGCGTTTGGCACTGCTGGAGCAGCAATGAATAGTCCTTTGGATGTATTTAAAAAGTTATTGGCTGCGCAAAAGAAATCGGATCCGGTAGTTATCACAGATCCCAAATATCTTGAAACAATGAAGAAGGAGTTCGGATTTACAGAAGAACAGGCCACTTTGCTTTATGAAGCATATGTAAAATTCGAAAAGAAGTACCCAATTAAAGCAAGTAAAGAGTGGAATGATAAGAAAATCAAGTATTTCTATTCAAATCTTGCGGCATTGAATCCGGGATATTCTTCAGAAGATAAGCTGTTTAAATTGATGGCTGTGACACCTTCGACTCGCCAGGCGGTTGCATTTTTTAATTCTTTGGGTGTTGATGGTGCAACACTTAAAGAAGCTGTTAATGATCAACATTCAACATGTGAAAAAAATCAGAAGAGAGATTTTGTGCATGAGTGTGCTATATTTGCGATAATGTCAGAGAAGCACGGAACAAAGGAAGTAGCTGGATTTGTTGATGATGTAGACGCTCTTATAGGTTACAAAGGTGATGTCTATTCAGGAAAAATGGGTATAGATGACAAAAAATCAGATGTACAGGCATATAACATTTACTATCGAATGAGGGAAAGCAAGGATGGTGATATATGGGCGGCAATGTCAGAGTATAATGAGGGTGTTTGTGAAGGAAAGATAAATGGTTCTCGCGAGTTTTTGGCACACTTTGGTAATGGTGATCCACAAAAAGGCATGGTCGAGTTAAAAAAGGAACTTGATAGAGAAACTACCGGAACTAAGATGCTTAAAGGTGATCCGGATGATGTTCAGAGAACTAAAAAGGAATTTCTTGATTATATATCTAAAGAAAGTGGTATTAAGTAGAAATGAATAACAAATTAAAAAAAAATATGTTAGTTTCACTCAGCGCACTGTTAGTTATATTTATCACTTTAGCATTTTGTTATGGGCACTATTCAAGAGCAAAGAAAGAACAGGCTATAGCGGAACAAAAAGTTATAGAGGCTCAAGTAAAAGAGAAGGCAATCAATAATGCAAAAGCATGTGGCTATTCTATTGAATTTACGGAAGATGAGACTTTTTGCATGGAAAAGGATGATGTAAAATACTCCTTCTGTATAAGTGCTTCGGGAGTGTGTTTTGATTATTGTGAATTTATCAAAATTGAGAAGGATATAAATGTTAAAGAAGGCGAGGTTATGCTTAAAATCAAAAATCTGGAAGATGGAAAAATTAAGGTTCGATATGATGATACAAGAGTGATCATAGCAGATGACGGGACAGAAGAGCCAATGTTTTCAGGCTCATATTTTATAAGCAATACAGATTTTGACAAAGAATCATTGGTAATACAACCGCAGATAATAGATGATAAACAGAAATCAATTGATGCATATGACAAAATAATGAGATTTATTACTGTAGAAGAACTTAAAGAGCAATATAATAAAGCTCTTGCCATTTGTAAGCAGCTAAACGAGTGATTGCTGTGATGCAGTTAAATAATCCAATTACAGGAGTGCAAGAATGACACGAAACGAAAAACGATCAGAAATAAAAAAGTTAGATGAGCAAATAAAAGAATATGAAGGGAAAATCTTCGAGCTAGAAGAAGCATACAAAGAAACAAAGATACACTACGAAGCTATTGTGAGAGACGTTTATGAGCCGCAGAAGGCTTATGACATGGCTCCTCTTAAGATATATGGGAATAATATGTATAAAGAGGCAGACGAATATCGTAAAAAGATGGTTTTAGAGCTGAAAAAAAGTCTTCGTGACACAGAAACTTTTATGTCTCAAATTCTGTCAATTATGGAAAAAATACAAAAAGAAAAGCAGAAATGTGAAAATAAGAAAAAGGCTTTTGAAGCAGAACTTGATATTTCAGTATCGTAATATTAATGGTTCAGTCAGATTAAGAGATTTTGGCTGAACCTTTTTTGTGCCCACATTCTCCAAACTAAATGCAACACATCACCCCTTTTAGAGTAAATACAATCAAAATTGCATTTACATTGAAAAATAACCCTACATGATTTTTTGCCCCGTTTATTTGACATCCGTTTTGCTTGTGGTAAAATTTTGTAGATAGTCTATGCTTTTATTCATTAGCTGAGCATAGTTTGAATAGTTATATTGGAGGAGTAATATCTCATGTCAGAAGTATACAATCATCATGTAGTTGAAAAGAAGTGGCAGCAGGTCTGGGACGACGAGAAGGCTTTCGCTGCAACAAATGACTTCACAAAGCCTAAGTACTATGCGCTTGTAGAATTTCCTTATCCTTCGGGACAGGGACTTCATGTAGGACATCCGCGTCCTTATACAGCGCTTGATATTGTAGCAAGAAAGCGCAGAATGCAGGGATATAACGTACTATATCCTATGGGCTGGGATGCGTTCGGACTTCCTACAGAGAATTATGCCATTAAGAATCATATTCATCCCAAGATCGTTACAGAGAATAACGTAAAGAGATTCAAAGAGCAGCTTCATTCACTCGGATACTCTTTTGATTGGGACAGAGAGATAAATACAACAGATCCTAAGTACTATCACTGGACACAGTGGATCTTCAGAAAGCTCTTCGAAGAAGGACTTGCTTACAAGAAGGAGATGCCTATCAACTGGTGTACTTCATGTAAGGTTGGTCTTGCAAACGAAGAGGTTGTTAACGGTGTTTGCGAGCGTTGCGGATCACCCGTTGTTCGTAAGGTAAAGAGCGAGTGGATGCTCAAGATCACTGAGTATGCAGATAAGCTTATCGATGGACTTGATACTGTTGATTATATCGAGAGAGTTAAGGTTTCACAGAAGAACTGGATCGGACGTTCAACAGGTGCCGAGGTTGATTTTGCGATAAAAGATACCGAGGACAAGCTTACAGTATATACAACAAGATGCGATACACTCTTTGGAGCTACTTATATGGTAGTTTCACCCGAGCATCCTTATCTTGATAAATATAAGGACAAGATCAGTAACTTCGACGCTATCCTTGCTTACCGTGAGGAAGCTGCAAAGAAGTCTGACTTCGAGCGTTCTGAGCTTGCCAAGGATAAGACAGGTGTGCAGGTTGACGGTATCGTTGCCATTAATCCTGTTAATGGAAAAGAGATTCCTATCTGGGTTTCAGATTACGTACTCATGAGCTACGGAACAGGTGCTATCATGGCGGTTCCTGCACATGATGACAGAGACTGGGAATTTGCAAAGAAATTTAATCTTCCTATCATCCAGGTTGTTGCAAAGGATGGCGAGGAAGTTGACGTTAACGCTGCTGCATTTACAGACGTTGCAACAGGAGTACTTGTTAATTCAGGTTTCCTCAACGGCCTTTCTGTAGCAGATGCCAAGGCTAAGATGATAGAGTTCCTTGAGGAAAAGAAGATCGGTCATGCCAAGGTTAATTATAAGCTTCGTGACTGGGTATTTTCACGTCAGAGATATTGGGGTGAGCCTATCCCCGTAGTTCATTGTGAGAAGTGCGGATATGTATCTATCCCTGAATCTGAACTTCCTCTTCTTCTTCCCGAAGTAGAGAGCTATGAGCCTACAGATAACGGTGAGTCACCTCTTGCAGCTATGACAGACTGGGTAAATACGACATGTCCTTGCTGCGGCGGACCGGCTAAGAGAGAGACAGATACAATGCCTCAGTGGGCAGGATCTTCATGGTACTTCTTAAGATACTGCGATCCTACAAACGATAATGAGCTTGCTAGCAAAGAAGCACTTAAATACTGGATGCCTGTAGACTGGTATAACGGAGGAATGGAGCATACAACACTTCACCTTCTTTATTCAAGATTCTGGCACAAATTCCTCTACGATCAGGGCGTTGTTAACACTCCCGAGCCTTATCAGAAGAGAACTTCTCACGGAATGATCCTTGGTGAGAACGGCGAGAAGATGAGTAAGTCAAGAGGAAACGTTGTTAACCCTGACGATATCGTAAGAGATTACGGTGCAGATACACTTCGTACATATGAGATGTTCATCGGAGCATTCGACCTTGCAGCAAGTTGGTCAGAGGACGGAGTTAAGGGATGCCGCAGATTCCTTGACAGAGTATGGAAGCTTCAGGATATCATGACTGAGGAAGAGGGTTATTCAAAAGATCTTGAGACCAAGATGCACCAGACAATCCAGAAGGTTTCATTCGACTTTGAGAACCTTAAGTACAATACAGCTATCGCAGCAATGATGGCACTTATAAATGACTTCTATAAGAAGAATGCCGTTACAAAGGGCGAGTACAAGACACTTATCACACTTCTTAACCCTGTTGCTCCTCATATCACAGAGGAAATCTGGCAGGCAATCGGAGGTGAGGGTCGTTTGTATCAGCAGAGCTGGCCTGAATTTGATGAAGCTAAGACAGTTACAAATACTGTTGAGATCGCAGTTCAGATCAACGGTAAAGTAAAGGCAACTCTCAATATCAGCAAAGATGACCCTAAGGACGAAGTTATCGCAAAGGGTAAAGAGCTCATTGCCGATAAGCTTGAGGGCAAGACAATAGTAAAAGAAATTTATGTTCCGGGAAGAATTGTAAATATCGTTGCGAAGTAACTTCCGTAACTGAATAATTAAGAATAAAGAAGAAGCAGTAATCGTGATCGGTTATTGCTTCTTTTTTAGTGCATTACAAAACTTCCCCCACCCGGGAGGGATATAACTGGGGCATGATGCGTGCTATCTGGGAAAGCAGAGCAGATACCGCTATCGTAACTTCGCAGGACCTTTTGGGACTTGGAAGTGAAGCCAGAATGAATATACCTTCAACACTTGGAAATAACTGGGTGTGGCGAGCTATGCCCGGTGTGTTTGATAAGCAGCTTGCAAAAAAAATCAGAGGTAAGATGGAAATTTATGCGAGACTGCCACAATAAGAAAAGGAGAATGGATCTTTGAATACTAAAAAACTGACAGATTATACCGGAAAGGCTCTTTGTGAATGCTCTGTATCTGAGCTTTATAACGCACTTCTTTTGATGACACAGGAAGCCGCAGAGAATAAAGGGTATCATAGCGGAAAAAAGAAACTTTACTATATTTCTGCCGAGTTTTTGATCGGCAAGCTTTTGTCCAACAACCTGATCAATCTTGGACTTTATGATGAGGTAAAAAAGGAACTTGCCGAGGCGGGAAGAGATATTGCGGAGCTTGAAGAATGTGAGTATGAGCCGTCTCTCGGAAACGGAGGACTCGGAAGACTTGCAGAGGCGCTTGAAACATGGCCACGCGAATTCCTTGCAGGCTGTACCCTTCCTTCTGCCGATAATCGACAGCCTTGATAAGCGCATAAAAAAGGCTTATAAAGATCCTACTGTCTGGATAAGCGACAAAGACGGAAATGTTCATATGGCACATATGGATATCCACTTCTCACATTCTACGAATGGCGTGGCTGCGCTTCATACAGAGATTTTGAAAAACAGTGAGCTTAAGGCTTTCTATGATATATATCCGGAGAAGTTCAACAATAAGACTAACGGAATTACTTTCAGACGTTGGCTTTTGTCCTGCAATCCGGGGCTTGCCGGGCTTATCAATGAGAAGATCGGTAAAGAGTGGGTAAAGGATGCTGAGAAGCTTAAAGCACTTGAGGGATTCTCGGGTGATGAAGCTTTCCTTGCTTCTCTTGCACAGATCAAGAAAGATAACAAAGTTCGCTTTGCAAACTGGCTTGAGGATCATCAGGGAACTAAGATCGATCCCGATTCGATATTTGATGTGCAGTCCAAGAGACTTCATGAGTATAAGAGGCAGCAGCTTAATCTTTTGTGGATCATCCATACTTTGCAGGAGATCAGAAAAGGAAAAGTTCCCGCGCACAAGATAACATGTATCTTCGGAGCAAAGGCCGCACCTGCTTATACCATAGCAAAGGACATTATCCATGCTATTCTTTGCCTGTCCAAGATTGTGGAAAATGATGCAAAGGCAAGCAAATATCTTCAGGTTGTAATGATCGAGAATTATAATGTTACCGCTGCGGAAAAGCTCATTCCAGCATGTGATATCTCAGAGCAGATCTCGCTTGCATCAAAGGAAGCTTCCGGAACAGGTAATATGAAGTTTATGTTAAACGGTGCCGTAACTCTCGGAACTATGGACGGTGCTAACGTAGAGATCGCAGATCTTGTCGGAAAAGACAACATTTTCACTTTCGGTCTTTCTTCTGACGAAGTTATAAAGCATTATGCGAAGGCTGATTATGTTGCCAAGAAGTATTATGAAAAAGATCCTGCGCTGAAAGAAGCAGTGGATTTCCTGATTGGAAAAGAGATGCTTGCTGTCGGCGATAAGGTCAATCTGAACAGATTGTACAAAGAGCTGGTTGGCAAAGACTGGTTCATGACCTTCCCTGATTTCAAGGATTATTGCAAAGTAAAGGGTGAGGCACTTAAAGCATATGAGGATGAAAAGAGCTGGCGTAAGATGACACTTGTCAACATCGCCAATGCGGGATTCTTCTCATCAGACAGAACCATCAAGCAGTATAATGACGATATCTGGCATCTGTAACCTAATAAACAGATTTATTAAAAAAGAAGCGATAGTCTTAGCGGGCTATTGCTTCTCTTTTTGCATATATAAATGTTATAATGTTAATAGATGTGCCATATATCATTATAACGAGGTTCCGACTTGAGGGGCACCATCACATACAAGATTTTTGGAAAGAGGGCAGAAACGTTATGTCAGGAGGAGTTTACGATACAATAAACAGGATTTTCGATACTTTTGCGGTTACATCGAGAAGCCGGTATGTATATGTCTATGATATGGCGAAAAATATCTCAAGATGGTCACTGAATGCGGTTGACTATTTTGGGCTTACGAGTGAATACATTTATAATGCTTCGGCAGTGTGGGAGAGCAAGATCCATCCGGATGACAGGGAGAAGTACAACGAGTATCTCAAGCAGGTTTTCGTCGGTGTTAAGCTTGATCCGAATTTTGAATACAGAGCAAGAAACAAAAACGGGGAGTATGTGGCTTGTTCATGCAGAGGCGTGGTTATTAAAGATTACGTCGGAAAACCTTCTTTTTACGCATGTTCAATAACCAACAAAGGAATAATAAACAATAACGATCCGATAACTCTTTTGCCCAACCAGTATGAAATGCTGAACGACATGAGAAGTCTTAAGAATAATAAAAAGACATATGCCGTTCTTATGATCAATTTCATAGACTTCGGTGATGTCAACAGGCGTTACGGCTATATGACGGGTAACAGCGTACTGAGGGCGCTTGCGACAAAGCTTGCGACGGACGGAGCGCCGATCGGAAAGGCATACAGAGGCGAGGGAACGATCCTTGCACTTATAAGTGAGAACATAGATTTTGAGCCGCTGAAAAGACTTTTTATCAGGCTTAAGACATTTTCGAGAGAAGGCATAACGGTCGAAGGAAAGCGCGTTGTCAATGAACTTGGAGGCGGCATAATAATCGCGACCGATTTTAATATAGACGAGCATTCGATATATACGAGTGCGAAGTATGCGCTTAATTATTCAAAGACGCAGAAACACGGAAATCTAATGGTTTTCCAGAACGATACGGCGGAAAACAAGAGCAACATGTCTCTTGTAAATGAAGTAAGAAACAGCGTTATAAACGGATATGACGGATTCTATCTTGAGTATCAGCCAATCTTTTCGGTGACGGACAGCCAGCTTGTCGGAATGGAAGTGTTTGTAAGATGGGAGAAAGAACCTTACGGCTCGGTTTCTCCGTCGGAGTTCATACCGTGGCTTGAACAGGACCCTGTTTTCTATGCACTTGGAAACTGGATCCTTGAGACGGCGCTCGGAGAGGCGATTGAAATAAAAAGAAGCCGGAAAGATTTTTACCTCAGCGTAAACCTTGCATTTATGCAGCTTGAAAGATCTGAGTTCAGAACGGTTCTTTTGGAAATCTTAAGAAGAACGGGATATCCTGCAACGGGACTGTGTCTTGAACTTACAAAGAGCAGCAGACAGCTTGGAATGGAGCATTTAAAGAGCCAGATAGAATTCCTTAAGTCATGTGGTCTTAAGATAGGACTTGATGCATCTGACTTTGCGGATATGGATCTTGTAAGGCATCTTCCGATAGACCTTATCAATCTCGTTCCTTCAATGACTGGAGGAATGGAGAATAACATTACTACCAAGTACATGGTGGAAGCCGTTACTTCTTTTGCCCACAGACTTAATATAAAAACCTGTTTCACAGGCATAGAGGATGAGGAGACGGCGAAGATCGCCAAGCAATATCCGATCTCTGATATGATGGGATATTATTTCGGACATCCGTGCAGGATAGAGGAGTTTAAGAGAGAGTACCTTTGAAATATTTATAGATATAGAACTGACACGATGACAATCAGATGACACACGAATTGAGAAAGGATTATGATGAGCAGAACCTTTCGTTACATTCAAAATGATGATGTTCTTAAGTCTTTCATAAAGTTTAGGGATACCATACTTATTGAGAGGCCGGTGGTTATTGCGCGTCACGGAGATTACAGCCTTACCATGACCAGAGTCTCCGATAATTCATTAAAGCTCACGATCATGAATACTGAGAAGAAACAGAAAATTTTCAGTAGGACTTACGATGTTGATAAGACTACAGATGCGCTTGTTTCAAGGGGCACACGTCATGCGTGCCAGAAAATGGCTGAGCTTAACGATGAAGAAGTGGACAGAAAGCGGCTTCAGATCTGGAAGTGGTATGTTCTTGACTGGCAGGAGGAAAATATTGATAAAGACGGTGAGATCCTGAGAGCGGAGATCACATGGGAGGATTATGTCGATAGGACAAAGAACGATGTGCTTGATATTGAGGCATTTCTTCATGGTGATTATCTGAACCTTGGGAATACGCTGATGCTCATAGAAAAGTATATGAAAGACAGCGGTCATCGGGATATGTTCAGGAAATTTGCCATAGAAGATATCATGGAGATGACGAGCGAAGATACGAAGGATAAGTCAATCTCGGAGGCTGAGAACAGAGTGCAGGCGGAAGAAGTCAAAAAGCACACCTATCAGTTTACGGTGAGTGTGGAAGCTACGGATAAAGAGCACGCAAGGCAGGCACTTCTTTTTTATCTTGCGGGAGACGAGAGGATAAAAGTGCAAAAATAAAGCACCAATCTTTATAAGATCGATGCTTTTTGGAAGGTGTTGATATCGTTTAAATAGAACTAATCACCTGATTTTAACGAACGCTAATGCTTTTTTCTCAGTGTTGTTCTCTTTCCTGTGGATAAGCTCCGTTGTGTGCACGGTGTATTCCGAAGTATACTCGTCGTCCGATGCATTTTCGCCACCCATCATATCAAGTGCCTTGAATTTACCGTAGGAAAGATTTTGTTCTTTTGCCTTGATCGCATCTGCCATGATATCGATGCAACTTTGGCTGATGTTACTTTTTGCCTTAGCTGAACGTCTCATTTTTTTCCCTCCTCATCTCATAAGAAATAAAATTACCGAATGATTTGCCTGTAAATTAATAGGCCCCTCAACCTATTGTGGTCTTATTACAAGATTTCATCCAATGAATACATTATATACTATTTAACGTTGAAATAATAGTGATAATTTGCCACTTTAGCCTGTCAAATTATTAAAATTTTATGAAATTATCTTTCTTTTTTACACATCAAATATGACGTTCACAAAAAAATAGTGATTGCATTTAGTTTTACATTGTTTACAATATAATATGAAGTAATTCAAGTTTGAGGTAGATATGAGAAATATAGTAGAGAATAAACAATTTGACGAAGAGAGAGCTCTTTATAACCTTACGGATGCAGAGGTTATAAATTGCAGGTTTGAAGGGCCTGCAGACGGTGAGTCTGCACTTAAAGAGGCGAGAGATATAAAGGTGGAAGAGTGCGATTTTTCCCTGAGATATCCGCTTTGGCATGTGACGAACTTTGAGATTGACAAGTCTTCAATGAATGAGACCACAAGAGCTGCTCTTTGGTATGACAAAAACGGCAGGATAACGGGCTCTAAGCTCGGTGGTATCAAGGCACTTAGAGAGTGTGAGGATATTGTTGTTGAGAACAGCGAGATCGTATCCGAAGAGTTTGGATGGAAGTGCAACAATATTACACTTAAAGATACAAAAGTTGAGTCTATGTATCTGTTTCTTGACAGTAAAAATCTAAGGCTTGAGAATGTTGAAATGAAGGGCAAGTATTCATTTCAATATGTTGAAAATATGGAAATATCAAATTGTAACTTTGATACCAAAGACGCTTTCTGGCACACGAAGAATGTGACAGTCAGGGACAGCGTTGTAAAAGGAGAGTATCTTGCGTGGTATTCGGAAGGGCTGACACTTATAAATTGTAAGATAATCGGAACGCAGCCGCTTTGCTATTGCAAAAATCTTAAGCTTATCGATTGTACGATGGAAGGCTGCGATCTTTCTTTTGAATATTCGGATGTAGAAGCAACCATAATAGGAAGTATTGATTCGGTCAAGAACCCGAGGTCGGGTAAAATAACAGCAGATGCCGTCGGCGAGATCATAACTGAGGCACCTGTGGTAGAATGCAGCGGAGAGGTTATCATAAGATGAAAAAAGGGCTTGTTTTGGAAGGCGGAGCAATGAGAGGCATGTTCACATGTGGCGTGCTTGATGTTTTTATGGAAAACGGGATTGAGTTTGACGGCGCTGTGGGAGTTTCCGCAGGTGCCACATTCGGCTGTAATATCAAATCAAAGCAGCACGGAAGAGCGCTTAGATACAACAAGAAGTATTGTGCTGACAAAAGATATCACAGCTTCAGATCTCTTTTGATATCAGGTGACATCTACAATGTGAAGTTTTGCTATGATGAGCTTCCGTACAAGCTTGATAAATGGGATATAGAGACGTTTTCAAATTCTCCGATGGAGTTTTACTGCGTTGTTACAGACATAATGACCGGGAAACCGGCATATCATAAGTGCCTTACAGGGGGAAAAGAGGATATAGTCTGGATTCAGGCGTCTGCATCAATGCCGCTTGTATCAAGGCCTGTCGAGATAGATGGCGGCAAGTACCTTGACGGTGGAATATCAGATTCCATCCCGCTTAAATTCATGGAAGAAAAGGGCTACGATGATAATCTTGTCATAGAAACCCAGCCCGTTGACTATATAAAGAAGCCGCAGTCCTACATGCAGGCTGTACGCTTTATGCTTCGCAAATATCCGAACATGATAAAAGCAATGGAAGAGCGCTACATCATGTACAATGAGGAAAAACGCTACATAAGAGAAAAGGAGCTGGCCGGAGAAGTCAAGGTGATTCGTCCGGATGCTCCCTTAAATATAAGTCCTGTGGAAAAAGACCCTGCACAGCTTCAGCGTGTTTACGACCACGGAAGAGAAAAGGCATTGGAGTTTTTATCAAAATAAGCGGAAATTTAATTAAAGCTCTTTTGTTTACTTGGACAGCAGATCCATGTAAATCTTTGCATGATCGGTCTTTATCATATTGATCGCATATGCATCATACTCGGACGGATTGGGCAGCTGCGAAGTGATGCTTGATTCGTCATATCCGTTTCCGATAACGATGGTAACATCAAGATTGAGCGTGTAGGCATACTGCTGCAGAAGCGGCTGGTATGTCTGGCTGAGAAAATCGTCTTTGTCGCTGTAGATGTTGATCCACACCTTTTTCCTTGGATGCGTTTTGGCATCGAGCTGATGAGATACCATATCGTAAGTGGCACGTGGATCAAGATGAGACTGATAGTTGTCTTCTGTTACGGCAAGATTTAGTGCTTTAAAGGCGCGTTCCCTGTCGGCATAGTAAAAGTCAGCTTCATTAAGCACGTTGCCTGCCTCATCTATTGTAGCGATTCCGGTATTTGCATCTACTCCGTCAAGGCAGTTTCTTATAATGCGAAGTGTCATATATGCCTGAACTTCGGCTCGTTGGCTGATGCTTCCGCAAAAGCCGTCCTTAATTGCAGCTACGCAATCACCGTTTGCATCATATCCAAATACGGGAACACCGTTGCTGTGTGCCCAGTTATCAAACATTTTAAGTCCCATTCCGTCGTTGCTGGAAATAATAACATCTATATCATCACCAAACTGTTTTACCCATTCATCGAGCGCAACAGCTGCAGCGTCTGCATTCCAGGTTGCACCGTCGGGAGATTTCATTTCTTTTGATGCAAGTTCTCTAATAATATAATCTTTTCCCTCTAACGTGACATGGCCGTCCTGTACGATATTGGAGCTTCCGTCGAGGTTTAATTCCACAGCGTCTGAAATTATCACATCATTCTTTTTTACGGCAGTTCCGCAGGCTTTTCTTTCTGCGCGGGTTCTTGAGGCAGAACTGTTGTGTCCGTCATCGCCTATGGCAAGAACATATCCGATTATGCCGTCGCCGTTTCTGTCGAGCGAAGAATCGCATTCAGATATATACTTGATGATCATTTCGCCTTGAAGCGCTGCACCCTGCTCGGTGTCGGCACCGACGTAATAAGTATGCTTGTTGAAAGTTATTGCTTCATAATCAGGTTCACCGGTCTCGCTGTTTGAAGGCTGTCTGTTAAACCAGACAACAGGCTTATCTTTGTTGGAGATAATTGCATCGTTCATCATTGAAGTGCTTGCAGTTTCTGCGCAAGCCGAGGATGTTACTGCGAAGGCTAAAAGAATGGGTGGTAAAATTTTTTTTCCAAGATTCATATTATCGTCTCCTTATAGGTTGTCTTCCCTGAAATCATTTGTGAGGAAAAGAGCCATCATATCTTTGACGTGTTTGGTGCAACCCTCGACTTTCTCGCGGGGGATTGAGCAGAATATTTTGACGAGTTCTTTATCAAGCTGTGAGCCTGCGGCAATTTTAAGTGAACCGACGGCATCATCGTAGGATCTTGATGGCTTGTAGGATCTGACCATTACAATTGCGGAATAGGTGTCGGCAACGGCTATGATCCTTGATGCAAGCGGGATTTCTTTGTCTTTGAGTCCGTAGTAGCCGTTTCCGTCAATGCGTTCGTGATGATACAGTATCCAGTCGGATATATTGTCAAAAGAGCTGATATGTTTAAGCACTTGTACGCCGATGTCTGCGTGTTTTTTTATAAGATCCCATTCTTCGCTTTCAAGTTTTCCCGGTTTGTTCAGGACTTTGCTTGGAATTCCGAGTTTACCCACATCAAGAAAAAGAGAGGCGTAGCGCAGATTTTCGGGCTGAATTGTTTTCTTGTACTTGTACGGAAGGTATTCGTAAATGAGCATGGCAATCTCCATAACATGTATGGAATGACCGTCAAGGTTTGTGTCGCGCGCTTCGATCATGCCGATAAGGCTTTCGGCGATTTCTTTTGTCTTTGACTTAACACTTGTAATGACGGTGAATATCCAATTGGTGAAAAGAAAAAGTATCATGGATATAGCGATCACTATGATACCGTTCAAGATGCTGTCGCGGCTTATTACCAGTGTGACGATAAAGAAAAGACAGATTGATATATAGAGACCGAATGAAGCGTAGAGAATCTTTTTTTGCCTGCCTGCAAACGAAGTGATTATGTCTCTGTGAAAGGCAAAAAAGGATATGCATTCAAGCGTGGTGTATGCAACTATAATGATTCCGCATAAAATAAGGGATTTTACAACAATAATCATATCTGAACTCCTCATGGAAAAAGGGAAAGCTTCAGCTTACAGTGATTCGGTTTCTTCCTTGTTTCTTGGATCTGTAAAGTGCTTCATCGGCGCGTTTATAGATTGAATCCATGTCTTGATCATTGTCTGATACGCCGGTAACACCCAAGGATGCGTTGATTCCGCTTAGTTCTCCGATATGCACTGCGTTTAGAGTGCTAAGGATTGAATTTAAGAGCGATGTCACGGCTTCGATGTTTTTTTGTCCGCGTATGAGCATTATGTACTCGTCACCGCCAAGCCTTCCGGCAAAACTGAATTTTTCATGCACGGCTCTTTCTGAAAAAGACCATTTCTCAAACATATCGATATTAAGAGCTTCAATTATGATGTGTGATGCCGTTTGGATTGCCTTGTCGCCCATCTGATGCCCGAGTCTGTCATTTATTTCTTTGAACTTATCAAGGTCCATCAGGGCTATAGCAATAAACTCGCTGCGCTTACTTTCAGATTTTATGATCTGGTCGGCTATTGCAAAAAAGCGGGCTCTGTTTAGAAGGTCTGTCAAAGTATCGAAGCTTGAGCGTATCTCAAGATCGCGTTGGATCTGAATATTCTTCTGAAGTGTGTAGAACTGAGTCATTTTATTGTGCTGGAAAGTGTAGTGAAAAATAATTGAGAGAATAAGGTAAACGATTATGTTATACATATCGAGGTCAGCAAGGGAGTTGGGCTTGAACCTGAATGAAGTGTACAAAAAGATGCTGCTGTAAAAGATAAGAAGAACAGTGAATCTTATCATGGTGTCTATATATGTGACAGAAAGAAGAACAACCATAACAAGAAATGTAGTCGCGGCCAGATAGGGCTGTGCGACCGATGAGTATATTCCAAAAGCAACAAGTATGATGATATTTGCGTGAACAAAGAAAGATGTATAGCGTATGCACACTTTTTTGAGCGTTATAAGGATGACTTCAAAGACCAGAGACAAGAACATGAACGAGTAGAACATGTTGAAATTTCTTCGTGTCACGCCAAACTCGTTCAAAAGACACAGAACCATGAAAGTTATGGTCAGCAAAAGAAGCCAGCTGTTTATTATCAGCAGATGCGTATAATTCGTATCATTTATAAGGTTTTGGCAATCATCATAGCGATTTTTCTCAAAACCGTAGTAGTTTATTTTTTGCCAATACATAGTCAGACCTCACAGACGGTATTACCATCAAAAACTAACTATTTACAGTATAATTATACGCTATTTATGGGAAATGCGAAATAGAATGAATTGGTTAGGGGGATTTTATTACGACATTTTTTATTTAGGTGAAGAGCATCAAATCAAGATGGATTCATATTATTTGATGCTTCACATGAAGGTATTACAGCGTTCTGAGCATCGAAACTGATGCACTTTCAGGATTTTTGTTGCTTTACATGTTTTTTGATCGGTGTGAAAGGCATCAATTTAGGATGAATTCATATTTTTTGTTGCTTGGCGATAGTGTACTGACAAGATGAATTTTGATCCTCAAATCCTACACATCGCAATTGATCAAAAGTCATCGCGTCAGTACATCGGATTTGATACAATGTAGGGGAATTATCATTTTAATATTTGGGGTTGGGGCTGTAGAGGCGGATCATGAAGCTGTCGAACTTTTGAAGAAGTAAGAATTTATTACCTGATTCTTATAGTGAAATGAAGAACACAGATAGAAAAGGTATGTATGAAACGCTTTATCTGTGAAAATGTGTAGAAACTGCAGATATGAGGCGAAAAAACACAGATAGAAAAGTATGTATGAGGCAATTTATCTGTGAAAATGTGTAGAAATAGCAGATATGAGGCGAAAAAACACAGATAGAAAAAGTGTGTATGAAGCAATCTATCTGTAAATATGAGAAAAACAGCTGTTTAGAAGCAAAAAAACATAGATAAAATGAAATTGCAGAAATCCGCACTTGCTTACTGAGGGGTATCGGATTTGTAAAATACAGGATTGTAAACACCGCCACCAAATTCATACAGTTGGATATAGACGTAATCATTAGAATAATCAGAATAGGAAGCAAATTCCGAATTGGAATCCTTGGGATATATGCGATATGCCAATTCAACAAAGCCTCCGCAGTTTTCTCCATCTTCATCTAAGAAGGAATCCGATAAAAAGCTGACTACACAGTAATAGCTGCCGTCATTCCATTTTGTCACGTATATAGGCTTTTGATTTTCAAAAGTATTCACATTATTTTCTTTGTGCATTTCAAGAATATCAGTATCATAACCACCTGTAATAATGCCATCCGAGTTGAGGATAACATCCGGTATGATGTCCCCACCGCCAAATGAATCATTGGTATTGGAAGTCGTTTTGTATGTTCCTTCAAACTCAGAGAAGTCACCTTCATATATCGGACCTGTTTCAACCTTTTTTTCAAAGGATACAAGACCATCTTCACCATCAATATTTAAAACATCACCTTCGATAGTGTAATCATATGAAGTTCCATCGCAATAATAGATCTTTTTTTCGTCATAGGTAAAACTTCGTACCCCTCCGACATCGTAGTTTTCGCAAAAAACGCCATTATTTTCTTCAAAGAAAGTGTAAGACGTTTCAAAGCTTACTTCCTCACCGAAGATTACATCGTTGTCTTCTCTTACATATTTTCTGCTAATAAGAGAATTGGTCTGAGTGCTTTCAGAATTATTTACCTGTTCTTGATTTTCTTTATTTAACAATTCAGAGCCCGTGTGCGATAAATCTGCCGTTGCATTTTCGTTGTTTTCGTCTGTTTGGCTTACGCAGCCTGTTGAAGTAGCTACGATAAGACATAATGCATATATTAAAATTGGGTTAGTAATTCTTTTTTTCATTAAATGCTCCTATCTTGATTCATCTTTCTTTCCGTGTGATTGATTATACATCCCTTGCAAAAATAGTACAATTTATGCGATTCGCAAAAAGGTCTAGGTATTTGATGACAGCAGCACTAGATTTGATATAATGTATATGAGTCACTTAACGAAGTGAATTCAGTTAAGTGCAATGAAAGAGGTGGAGTATATGACACTTCTAATGCGAGATAGAGAGAAAATTGAAGAAGGAAGAAGAGAAGGTATAAAAGAAGGTATAAAAGAAGGAAGTCGATATGGTGATGCGAAGAGACTTGTAAGTGCAGTTCAGAAGATGATGGATAAGTATCATTTTTCATTTGAAGATGCATGCGACGGTTGCGATGCAACTGTAGAGGAGTATCACAAAGCTGTCGAACTTTTGAAGAAAGAAGATATTACCTGATTTTTATACAGTGAATAAATTGTTTTAGTGTGCACCACAGCTTTACAATAATCAAAAAAAGCGGAGCGGCTACATGACTACATCAGATCAGACACAGGAAATACTTTATGTGATTTCAAATCATAAATTTCCGAGCGACAATTATGGAAATGATGATTTTCTAAGCAACTGGCCTATGCTTTATATCCTTGAGAATGGAAAAAAGATCTATATTGGTGAATCCACCAATGTTTCCGAAAGGATGAAGCAGCATTATAACAATCACGAGAAAAGAGAATTTAAGCAAGTTCATTTTATATATTCAGAAAGATTCAATCAGTCTGCGACATTTGACTATGAATCCAAGCTGATTCAGTTTGTTTCCGCAGACGGTAAATTTATAATAACCAATAAAAACGATGGTATCGCCAACAAGAATTATTTCAGAAAATCAGATTATGACGATACCTTTGAACAGCTGTGGAATGAGCTGATAAATCATCATCTCGCTGATCATTCCCTTGAGTGGATCAAGAATAGCGAGTTCTACAAGTATTCTCCATTTAAAGAATTGAATAAAGATCAAAAAAAGCTCGCAGATGAGATTATCACTGAGATTCGAGAAGATAAGAATGCTCCGATTGTTGTGGAAGGCCGTCCCGGCACAGGAAAAACGATAGTGGCAGTTTATCTTATGAAGTATCTCAGAGATTATCAGGATGAAAAGACACATGAATACCCTTTTCGTGAAAAGAAGATGGGTATCATAATTCCGCAGACATCTTTAAGGGCAACGCTTAAGAATCTTTTCAAAAAGATTGAAGGACTTGCCGCAAAAGATGTTATGGGCGCTTCGGAGGCGGTAAACGGCGGAAGTTGGGATATTCTTTTTGTTGATGAAGCTCAGAAATTGCAGGTTAGGCGTAGCATAGTCGGGTATCAGGCGCATGACAATAATAATACCAAGCTTGGACTTCCTAAAGATGCGACAGAGCTTGATTGGGTTTTAAAGATTGCAAAAACACCTGTGTTTTTCTTTGATCCCGATCAGTTGTCAGGCCCTTCGGGTACTCCTTTGGAAGTTTTTAAAAATAAAGTAAAGCACCGGCTTGGCATAAAGAATCGTATGATTGCGTATGCGAAGCATTATCTGAAGATGCAGATGAGAGTTGCAGGCGGTGAAGAGTATATCAATTATGTGAATGACATCCTACATGACGCATGTATTTCAAGGCAGACGTTTTCAAATTATGACTTCAAGATTTTTACAAAGTTCGAAGATTTCAACAAGCAGCTTTATATAAAAGAAAAAGAGCTGGAGCTTTGTCGTATGCTGGCAGGATACGCATGGGAGTGGAAAACAAAGAATGACAAAACAGCTTATGACATTGAGATTGATGGCATCGGCAAAAGGTGGAATCATTGCCTTAATAACTGGATAAACAGTGAAGGTGCATTGGATGAGGTCGGATGCATTCACACAAGCGCAGGCTATGACCTCAATTACGGTTTCATTATTTTGGGAAAAGACATCAGATATGACGAAACTGCGAAGAAGATATATGTAGACAGATCATCTTATTTTGATAAAAGAGGTAAGCAGTCCGCGACGGATGAAGAACTTAATGAGTATATCCGAAATATATATTACGTCCTCATGACAAGAGGCATAAAAGGGACATATCTGTACGTGTGCGATGACGCGCTTCGGGAGTATTTCCTTAATTATGTAGAAAGGTTTTGATGTGAGATGGATTTTGAACAGGTAAAAAGAGAAGTTATCAAATTTACAGAGGAGCGAAACTGGGATCAATTCCATACGCCGGAGAATCTTGCAAAGAGCATCTCAATCGAGGCAGCAGAACTACTCGAATGTTTCCAGTGGAGCACCGATTATGACAAGGAGGCAGCAACGGAAGAGCTGGCCGATATCGTGAATTATTGCATTCTTATGGCAGATAAGATGGGAATTAACATCGAGGATGCCGTGATGGACAAGATTGTGAAGAACAGGGAGAAGTACCCTGTGGAAAAGAGCTTTGGGAGTAGTAAGAAGTATACGGAGTTGTAAAAAATGCGAACAGAAGGACTGCTAGAATGGAGGTGTGTAATGGAAGAAAAAGTGATTATTTTGGGCAATATTAAACAGCGTAAACACGTATATTTTTGAAACTTTTGGAGGAACAGGATGGAAAAAATAAAAATGGAGTTAGCTAATTGTTATGGAATACAGAAAATGAATCATTTTATAGATTATTCAAATAATAATGTTGCGATAATATACGCACCAAATGGAACAATGAAGTCTTCGCTTGCTAAAACGTTTAAAGATTTAAGAGAAGGGGAAGAACCAAGAGAATTAGTTTTTGGAAGAATATGTAACTATTCGATTACGGATGAAGCTGGTTTACCAATTAATCCAAATGACATTATGGTTATTAATCCTTTTGATGAAGAAGATTTTTCTGAGCAGGGATTATTAATGGCTAATCCGAAGTTGAGAAAAAAATATATTAGTATACACAAGGGGATTGATGAGAAAAAAGAAAAGTTATATGAAAAAATCAAAGAGGAATTGGGCTTTGGAAAAAGAAGCGTTTTTAATCCGCAAAGCACTATGTTAGGTGATTGGGGATATGATATAAGTAAGGAAAAGGAGTGTTTTGAAAAAATTTTTTCGCTTATAGGCGATTCAACAATGGATTGTTCTTCTACCGTGAAAAAAGTGAAATATGATGAATTATTTAATGATAAAGCAATACAAATGGTAAAGACTGGTAATACAGCTAAATTATTGGAAAACTATGAGAAACAATATAATGCAATAATTGATAAGTCACCTTATATGCAAAAAGGTATTATAGACCATAATAATTATGGCGTAATATGCACAACGTTGGGAACAAATGGTTTTTTTAAAGCAAAGAATAATGTAACTTTAATGGCTAAAGACGGTTCTAAATCAATTACGGTTAAAACATTAGAAGAACTTGATGATTTGATTCAAAAGGAGAAGGAACGAGTTTTAAATTCTGCTGCAGTAAAGTCTGCGTTTGAGCAGATTAATAAATCACTTCAAAAAAATAAGGATACGCAGGCATTTGCAGGTCTATTACGAGATAATCCTGATCTGGTTATTGAGTATAAGGATGTTGATTTGTTCAAAAAGAAAATTTGGGTGAAAGTGTTTGAGACTTTATCAGGAGATGTAAATGATTTATTGTCTGAGATAAAAAAAGCAGAAGCAGATTTAATTAAACTAAATGATGAGGCCAAAAAGGAAACAACAGATTGGAATATTGCGCTTAGTCAGTTCAAACAACGTTTTTATGTTCCTTTTGATATTGAAACTTCTAATAAAGAAGATGTTATTTTGAAGTCAGCAATGCCAAGTTTTAAGTACATTTTTAGAGATGAACATGACTCTTTAGAAGTAACTAAAGAAAATATGTTAGAGGTTTTAAGCACAGGAGAAAAGCGCGCATATTATATACTTAATATGATTTTTCAGGTGCTAGTAGCTGAAAAAAAGGATAAAGAGTGTTTACTGATATTAGATGATGTATCAGAGTCTTTTGATTACCGTAATAAGTATGCAATTATAGAGTATATTAAGGATATATCCGAGGTGAAAACATCTAGTGGTAAGAGGGCATTTAAGATACTTGTTTTAACGCATAATTTTGATTTTTATAGAACGATTGGTTCTAGGATTACAAACAGGAACAATTCATTTATTGCTTTTTCAAATGGTGGTGAGATTAATTTTGAAAAGGGACAATATATTACCAATTTATTTGGTTCTTATAAGAAAAGGTTGAATAATCCAGATAGCGATAATATTGTTGTAGCCTCGATTCCTTTTGTTAGAAATTTGATAGAATATACCGAAGGAACAAAGAATGAAGATTATTTGTTATTAACAAGTATTTTGCACAATAAAGATGATTCCAATACTATTACATATAAGCAAGTAGAGGATATTTTTAATAAGTATTGGTGTAAAAATATGAATGCAACATTTGCAGATGGACGAGAAGATGAAAAAATACTAGATATAATTTTTGCTGAGGCTAATAAAATTGTAGATACTGAAAGTATTGCTATTGAGAATAAATTGATTTTAGCTATGGCGCTTAGACAGAAAGCAGAAGTTTATATGAAAGAAAAAATTATCAATACTGTTCCTAATGGTGTAGATATTGTTGCTGATATTAATACGAAATCTAATCAGAGTGGCAGGTTGAAATCAGCATATAAACAGCATATTAATGACGATAAAATGGGTCTGATGGAAATAGTTTCGATGATAACACCTGAAAATATACATCTTAATTCATTTATGTTCGAGCCAATTCTTGATATGTCGCTTCATCATTTGTATGATGCATATCAAAAAGCAAGTGCTTTATCAGCATAGTATATTGTGGCATCTACATCTTACTAATTAATATGATAATTATAGTTTAGGACTATTTGGAAAGAAGCACTTAAAGCATGCAGGGTAAAGAGGAGATGAAAGGAATTATGGAAGATGAGCATTTTGAAATTATAGGCGGTGCTGATGGCCCTACATCTATATTTATTTGTGATAAGTCAAAGAAACAGACACTACCGCAGAGAATAATGTCTTTTTCATATAGGATAAAAAGGTGGTTTATTGAAAAAAGTATTAGATCCGGTGTGCATAGCTTAGATGAAGTTGAGGAATATATTAAAAGCAGGTATGGTTTTGTGGAAGTAGATCGAACTGAGTTCGAGTTTGAATATGAGGAAACACGTACGGCATTTCTTTTTAAGTATAGATCCGATCTGGCTCAAGGGCGGGATATTGATTTGGATTTTGATATAACAGATGATGCAGAAGAAATGCTTATTCGATTGAATGAGAAGATAAAAAAGGAAAAAGAGATTGCTGATTCAATTCCGCGGGATGTTTTTGATATAGATTTCCATAAGTATGTAAAAAAAGGGAAAGATAATGATGATTCTATGCATATTATAATTGAGAAGAATAATGATTATCTTGCTGCAGGAGCACAGGGAAGCAAGAAATTTATGAAGATGTTTAATAGTGTTTACAAGGATATATATAAATACTATGGCGTGTCAGAAGAGGACATTCAGAATAAGACTGAGCGATATAAAGACCTGGTTATCGAATTGAGTAGGTGAATATTTAAGGTAAGAGGCTCCCAATGATTAAAAACATAATATTTGACGCATACGGCACACTAATTTCAACAGGCACCGGTTCTGTTGATGCGACCAAAGCAATCTTCAGTAAATACGATCTTGCAGAAGATGCGGATGAAATCTATAAGAAATGGAAAAAGATACATAGGGAAAATATCTTTTCACTTGAAGAATTTATAACGGAGGAAGAGATATTCGTTAAAGATCTTGAAAAGATGTTTGAACTGTACGGCATAACAGGTGATCCGAAAACTGCGATAAAACCTATGCTTGATTCACTTGTTGATAGAAAGCTCTTTGAGGAAACTGAGAGTGTTATTGATAAATTGAGCGAAAATTACATTATTGCTATAGGTTCAACAACAGACACAGCTCCTTTGCTACATAATATAGAAGGTACATCACTGGAACGCATAAATCCGATATTTACGTCTGAGATACTAAGGTGCTATAAACCGAATGTCAAATTCTATTCGGAGATTTTGCACAGAACAAAATGGAAAGCGGAAGAATGTCTTTTTGTCGGAGACTCCTTGGATGATGATGTAATCGGACCTATGAAAGAAGGGATGGCAGTAGTACTAATTGACAGAAAAAAACAATATGCTTCTGTGCCGGAAGGAGCTAAGAGGATTAAATCGCTTACAGAGCTGTGTGGGATTATAAATGATTGATAATAAAATGAGGACACTATGAAGCTGGAAAACGAGAAGATTCGCAATGAAAAGCTATATCGTGTCGGATAAATACCAAGTATCGACAAATTTGTTATGGCATGCGTTGTTACGTGGGTTGCATGGTATGACGAGTATTTTGAAATAACCGAAGAGGAGTACAATTTATTTGGAACAGAGAGTTTAGATGAGCTTGCTAATAAGCTGTGCAATCAAGGTAGTGGCTCGCCTCGTTTTCTTTTCTCTGATAAGAGTGAAGAAAATACAAAAGAACAGCAAAAACTAAGGGATAAAGTAATTTCAGAATCATAAACCGGAGGACACAATATGAACATTAAGAATTTTGAAAACGAAACAAGGAAGTTTGTTGAGAACAACGGAAATTTTCATGTGCTTGAGTATATGCTGGACAGTAGCGTATCTCCGGCAAATGCTTCAACTGAGTACTTTATGAGTAAGATGGGAGTGCACAGAAGGCAGGTTGCGATTGAGCTTGATGATAATCATTCAGCGATTATTCAGGCAGGTGCAATGCAGTGGATGGCAGGAAATGTAAATGCGACCACCGGAGTTAAGGGAGTTGGAGATTTGCTTGGTAAGATCGTGAAAGGTGCTGTTACGGGTGAGTCAGCAATAAAGCCTGAATATGTAGGAAACGGTTGGCTTGTTTTGGAACCCACATATAAATACATTATTCTGGTTGATGTTGCGCAGTGGGGCGCAGGAATGACTATTGAAGACGGAATGTTCTACGCATGCTCGGGAACCGTAAAGACAAGTGTTGTTGCAAGAAAGAATCTTTCTTCGGCTGCGCTTGGAGGAGAAGGTCTTTTTAATCTAAGCTTGTCTGGTTCAGGTGTTGCTGCGCTTGAAAGTAATGTTCCATATAACGAGCTTATCGAAGTTGATCTCAACAATGACACATTGAAGATTGATGGAAATCTTGCTGTGTGCTGGTCTTCAAATCTTGAATTTACTGTAGAGAGAACGACAAAGACATTGATTGGCTCTGCAGCCAGTGGAGAAGGACTTGTGAATGTATATAGAGGTACCGGAAAGGTTTTGATGAGTCCTGTTGCACCTACAAGCTCATTATATGCGGCCACAAATTCTATCGCAGCAAAGGCAGCAGCTATAACAAGCAATACATTAGGAAAATAAAAGACGGTTTTTGCTAAACGATATTTTGGTTTTACTAGGTGCCTTCATAATGAAAAAACTTAAAAAGTTTTTACCTAAATCAAAAATCTGGTTTAGGCAAAAACTTTTGTGCTATAATAGAGGCATCGAAAAGGAGATTAAAGGATGCTGATAAGTTTTAAGTTCAATAATTTTTGTTCTTTTAATGTTGAGAGTGAATTCAGTATGGAAGCGCCTAACAGTAAGGTGAAGACTAGATATCCGGACAATTACACTTCTTCGGATGTGGGCTACGATCTTTTGAAAACTGCAGTGATAGTAGGTGAAAATGCGGGTGGTAAGTCTAATTTTATTGGTAGTCTTAAATTTTTGAAATCGCTGATAGATTACAATTTGCAGGTTCAGTCGGTTGGTGCATTTGTTAATGTCTCCAGTTATCTTACTGATAAGAATCCTGAGCAGAGATTTGAAATATGCTTTATATCAGAACAGGGAAAATGCTACAAGTATTCCCTTGGAATTGATTCGATTGGAATTACAAGTGAAGCACTATATAAGCAGAGCAAGCGTAAAGGAGCTTTTTCTTGTCTTTTTTCTGTGTGCAGAGATAAGGACGGAAAATATGAGAAGAAAGAGGGGAAGGTTTCGGAACTGGATGTTGCTTTGAAAAACAGCAATAACAGTTACGGACTTTTCATAAGCAAGCTTGCGCTACTTGGCAATGAAGACGCGAGCGAGACAACAAGCTGGTTCAAGAATGTTTTGCTTCCGGGAGCTGTTCCTGAAGATCATGACGGAAATCCTTTTAATAAAGATGAAGATATCAAAGTCATGCGCGATCCGCGTTTTATAGATATTTTCCGCATGGTTGATTACAGTATTTCAGGGGTTGAAGTTGATAATGATAAACCTTACGGTAAATCGCTGATTATCAGAAAAGATTCTGATGGTAATGAAATTCGTAGGGAACTGCAGCAGGATTCTACAGGTGTCAGGGAGTTTTTTGCATGGGCTGTTCAGATTTTCAGAGTGGTTTATGAGAACAGGGTTGTATTTGCCGATGAGATGGACAGGGTACTGAATCCTATACTCTCAGACAGAGTGATTGCTTTTGTTAATGGAGAGGAACACAAGGGGCAATTTATCTTTTCTACGCATAATGTACTGCATTTGAATCTCAAGACTTATATGAAGGAACAGATTTATTTTGTTACCAAGAGTAAGGATAGTCTTACTTCTGAGCTGTATTCACTTTCGGATTTTCCTGAAGTGCGGTATGAGACTGCTAAGGTATATGAGTTTTATATGAAAGGAATATTGGGAGGTACGGCTTTTGAGTAGAAAAGAGAGGATACTAAAGAAAAGGTATGCCATTTTTTGCGAAGGTGATACGGAGTATAATTACATTGACAAGATGCGTAAGAAGCAGGGTGTCGAACTTGTTCTAAAGCCTATTAATATGCACGGTGGTGGATATTCTAATTTTTTGAAGCAGATTAGAAAAGAGGCGCAGACCAATTATCTTGCTAAGTTTATTATTGTTGATGCTGACAGGATTAAAACTATACCCGGTGAGCAGGAAAACTTCTTGAAGCTGCTGGAGTATTGCGTGATACAAAATAAGAAGGGAAATACACCGCATTTTTTGATCGCAGATAACCCTGATTTTGAGTATGTAGCTTGTTTACATGATGCGGAATATAAGGGGCAGGATACTAAGAATTATATTGTCAATGCTTGGAAGTTTAAAGATATTTCTGCTTTTAAGCGAAATGAAGATGTATATGAGTTTCTTAATACAGGGAAGAAGTCTTACATGAACTTGCTTGAGTCAATTAAGAAGCAGGAAAAAATGATTTCCAATAAATATGAGATCAAGAAAAAGATTTTTGATATAAAAATTAAGAAGACAGATTATGATAAGGAAGCGGTGAATAAAAGGAATAGCAATATTGAAGAGTTTTTTGAGGTTATTGATTGGTAAAAGCGTTTGTGAGTAGCGGCAAAATGGTCAACAAACCCTGTTCACTAGGAGTATTAAGTCTTGGTTTTTTACATTAGTATAAAACAGCCTTTACATTGTCATATTTGGAGGTTCACTTATGGAGATGGGAAATGTTCTGGTTATAGGCAATTCAGGTGTTGGCAAGTCGACACTGATAAATGCGGTTATCGGAACAGAAGATGCAGAAACCGGAATTGGGTATGAGGGAACTACAAAGAATATACATATATATTTGAACGAAGAGATTGGTTTGAGGCTTGTAGATACAGCGAGATTTGAACCATCTTTTATCAAGAAAATGAAGGTTATTCAGGAAGTACAGAAATGGTCTAAGCAGAGTGTTACGGATGAGGATCATAATATTAATGTGATTTGGTTCTGCATTGATGGAACTTCCAGTAAACTATTTGATGATACTATCAAAAATCTTATGAGAGCAACAAGTATTTGGAAATCAGTTCCGATTATTGTTGTTATTACAAAATCGTATTCTGTGCCGGAACGTGATCAGAATATTGAATTGGTTAAAAAGGTATTTTACAGGCAGAAAAAAGCAGGAGCAAATCTTCGTGAGATCATTCCGGTTGTTGCAGCAACATATGTGCTTAATGATGACGCTTTTGCTGCACCGTATGGAATACCGGAACTTATAGAGAAGACAGTTGCATTGTTACCTGATGGAAAAAAGGCAGCAATTAATGATGTCAATTCATATAAATTACAGCGCAGGAGATTGATGGCGCAGTCTGTTGTTGGAGTAGCGACTACTGCGGGAGTAGTTGTCGGAGCAGTTCCTATTCCGTTCCCAGACGCAATGATTTTATCACCAACTGAAATTGCAGAAGTAAATGCAATAGCTTCGATTTATGGAATAAAGAAGGATGAGAGAAGTAAGAAGTTTATCAGTATTATCATTGAAGTTGGCACGGTGAGTGCAGTTGCAAGAAACGCAATAATTGCTTTGAAAGCAATTCCGGGCTTAAATCTTGCGGCAAGCGTTGTTAATGCAGTTATAGCAGGAGGTTTTGTTGCGGCAATAGGAGAAGGGACAATTTATGCTTTTGAACAAGTATATTTAGGAAACAAAACGCTTGATGATATTGATTGGATTACAAAGTTTATTGAATCTAAATTTGCCAAAAGTTTTATTACAAAACTTACAAAAGTTTTGGAAGAAATCTCTGATGGAGCTGATAAGAAGCAGATTGTAGAGGCAATAAAGAATGCGTTCAGAAAACAATAAATAATTGATATTGCATTTGCAAAATAACATGCGCAATGCTTATAGAGGATAATGAAATGGAGAAACCCAGTTTTATATACAAATATAAGGGAGTAAGCTCAATTACTGACCTTATAAGACTATTGGATATAATAAATAATAATAGAATTTTTCTTCCAACATATAATCAGCTTAATGATCCGTTAGAAGGGCAGATAATTAGTATTTCTACTGATGCATATGCAGGATATTCGATGTCCTTGGCTGCAGATGAGGAAGATATGTTTATCAAGGATAAAAAAGAGAAATTTAAAGTTTTATCATTATCAGAACAGTGGAATAATCCTCAACTTTGGGCACATTATGCAAATGGATATAAAGGTGTATGCCTGTGCTTTTCTACAAAAGGGGTATTTGGAGAAATTGGGGAAGTTGAGTATTGTCAAGAACGAGAAGAGGAATATGTTAAATCAGATAGGGCGTTAACAAAACTTATTAGAAATAGTTTTTATAAGAAAGAGATAAGATGGAGCTACGAAAAGGAGTGGAGAATGATCACGAAATCATCAAAGAAGTATTTACAATTTAAAGATGGTGATTTGTGTGGAGTTATTTTGGGACATGGCTTAACAAACGAAGTTTCTGATTTTATAAAAAATAATATAAATAGTAAATTGCTTTTAATGAAAACAAAAGTAGGTTACAGGTCTTATAATATAAATGCTCTTCCTTTGAATTATGAATATGATTACAATGGAGTGCCAATAAAGATTTTAGATGTTGAAAAATCCCTACGAAAAGGTAGATATATATTTTTAGAAAAATGATAAATCTGATAAGTTAGTGTTTGATACATATATTCCATCACTTGCAATCACAATTTATTCCGGCAGTGATTTCATAGGGGCGCTCTATGCAGTTACCACATTCTGATGAATTGAATATTGGGCATTTGAGCAGGCTTTTTGACAATACTACGAACTGTTACAAGTTCTTTTGGTTTCAGGCGATACTGCGGAAACTGGATGGGAAGAATAACAGGTTTTCTTTTGATGAGCTTATTAACGAGATGATCGCGGATGCCTGGTATATGGTGACTGAATATCACCTGCGTCTGGGGCCGCTTGGGATAACTGATAATCTCGAGGAAGTGGTTAAGTATATTCATAATGAATATGGTTTTATGTCTTCGGAGAAAAGAGAGAAGATAATAGCTTTTTTGCAGACTACCGAGGATAAGAGCATTGCGAGATACAAAGCGGATCTGACTTTGAATGTTCCTTACCGTTTGCAGGTTCCTTTCTATGATGAGATAAAAATAGAAAGAACTATGTGGAACGGTTCAAAGAAGAACCTGACGGATGAAATTAATCGGCAACGTAGGTTGATATACTATTTTGATCTGATAGGCGGACTTGATACCCGAATTGAAATAAACAGCTTGTGGTCGGAATATCTTTTTAAACATAAAGAAATATTGCGCGGCTGGGCGCAACTTAAGCTGATACAGTATTTGCAGAATAAGAATCCGAGTGTTCCGGGAATTGCGGATAAGATTGAGGCGCCTGCTTCAAGAGATATAGAGCGAGTAAGGAAGTATTGGAAGATTATTGTGCAGATAGATTCTTCGCTCAGAGATATTTATGGTGATGTTTCTTTGGCAGACGAGATTATATCTGTAGATCATTTTGTGCCGTGGCAGTATGTTGCACATGATGAGCTTTGGAATCTTCATCCGACAACAAAGTCAATCAATAGTAGTAAGAGTAATTCTTTGCCTTCTTGGGATATGTATTTTAGATCACTTGGCGACATTGAGTATCGTGCTTATGAGCTGAAAGCAAAGAATGATATCGTGGCGCGTGAGTTTAATAAGATAGCGCTGTATCATCTTAATAATCAGGAGATACGGAATCAGTTATATTCGGATGGACTTAACAGGAATGCTTTTATCGAGCGCCTTGAACATATCATAAAGCCTGTATACGAGTCGGCGCAGACACTGGGATTTAAGGAGTGGATTTACAATGGCTGTAGTAACACACAATAAACTTGTCAGGGATAAGATTCCCGAGATTATAAAGAATGACGGCAGAATATGCAAGACAGAGATTTTGTCGGATGATGATTATTTGGCGATGCTTGATGCGAAATTGGACGAGGAGCTAAATGAGTATCACAAAGATCAGAACATAGAAGAACTTGCGGACTTAATGGAAGTAATTTATGCTGTCGTTGAAGCCAGGGGCTACACGCTTGAGCAATTGGAATCTGTGCGAAAAGAGAAGGCGGAAAAAAGAGGAGCGTTTAAGGAAAAGATTTTTCTTAAAACCGTTTATGAGTAGTGGCAAAATGGTCCACAAACCCCGTCCCCAAGAGACCATTCGAATTTAGAAAAATTTTTGCTTGACAACTCATATATGTGAGAGTAGAATTATAAAACATAAAGACAAGGGCGTCTTAGAGAATAACTCTAAGGCGCTTTTTCTGTTTTTCGGGCTGTAACTGTGTGTTTATGCCCTGATGCAATCGGTATAATATTTCCGGAGTATTATAATCTCGGTTGTATACAAGTATTCGTGGATTAAAGAATATTTGTGGAATCGTTGAAAAATCGAGGAATGAGGCGGTTTTTCACAGAAGCGATTTATAAATAAAAAATAATATCAATTCTGATGCAATGGGGCATCAACCTTCTACGGTATTAGTAGATGGCTGATGTCCTGTTGTTTTTTGTTCAAAAACGAAATAGATTTTGAACAAAAAGGGAGAGGAGAAATTGTATGAGTGAAGAAATCTTAAGTGCAATAGACAGTAGTGTCTTCGGTGTCTGGTTCCTCATTGGAGCAGCATTAGTATTCTGGATGCAGGCCGGATTTGCAATGTGCGAGGCCGGTTTTACAAGAGCCAAGAATACCGGAAACATCATAATGAAGAACCTTATGGACTTTTGTATAGGAACCGTAGTTTTCATCTTAATCGGATTTGGACTTTTCCTCGGTGAGGATATGGTCGGAATCATCGGAAAACCCGGATTTGACATTTTTACAAACTATGCAAACTTTGATTGGTCCAACTTTGTATTTAACCTTGTTTTCTGTGCTACTACAGCAACAATCGTTTCAGGATCGATGGCTGAGAGAACTAAGTTCTTATCATATTGTGTGTACTCGGCAGTCATTTCAGCAGTTATCTATCCTATTGAAGCACACTGGACATGGGGCGGCGGCTTCCTTTCGCAGATGGGCTTCCACGATTTCGCAGGTTCCAACTGCATTCACATGGTAGGTGGTATTTCAGCACTTATCGGTGCAGCAATCCTTGGACCCCGAATCGGTAAGTTTGAAAAAGACAAGAGCGGAAAAGTTACAAAAGTAAATGCTTTCCCCGGTCACAACCTTGTAGCTGCATCACTTGGTGTATTCATCCTTTGGCTTGGATGGTACGGATTCAACGGAGCAGCTTGTACTTCAATCGATCAGCTCGGATCGGTATTTGTAACAACAACAATCGCACCTGCACTTGCAACAGTAACATGCATGATCTTCACATGGGTAAAATATGGCAAGCCTGATGTTTCAATGTGTCTCAACGCATCACTTGCAGGTCTTGTAGCTATCACAGCTCCTTGTGATGTAACAGATGCTTTTGGTTCGATCATCATCGGAATCGTTGCCGGACTTCTTGTTTGCTTCGGTGTTTGGTTCCTTGATTATAAGCTTCACGTAGACGATCCCGTCGGAGCAGTTGCAGTACATTGCTTAAACGGTATCTGGGGAACACTTGCTGTAGGTCTTTTTGCAACAAATACAGCACCCGGTTATTCAATCGCCGACTCAGCAGGAAATGAGCTTGTAGGTCTTTTCTACGGCGGCGGATTCAAGCTCCTTGGATTACAGTTCATCGGTATGATCTGCACAGCAGCTTGGACAGCAGTAACTATTACAATTACTTTCCTTGCTATTAAGAAGATTATGGGACTCAGAGTTACAGAGGAAGAAGAAATCCTCGGACTTGACTCCACAGAGCATGGACTTGCATCAGCATATTCAGGATTTGCCATCATGGATGTTTCAAACACCTTGAATATGTCAGTTAACGAAAATACAGACCTCGGAGTAAGTTCTTACGAAGAGGCTTCAGAAATACAGAAGAAAGCTTCGGTGCCTGTTGTTACAGCACCTGTACATACAGAATCAGGAATTCATAAAGTTGTTATTATCGCTAAGTTGTCCCGCTACGACAAACTGAGACGTGCGATGAACGAACTCGGCGTAACCGGGATGACTGTTACACAAGTCATGGGTTGCGGCATCCAGAAAGGCTCAGGCGATATGTATCGCGGAGTTGAGATGGACGCAACCCTCCTTCCTAAGATCAAGTTGGAAGTGGTTATCAGCAAGATTCCTGTTGAAGATGTAATTGAAGCTGCTAAAAAGACTCTTTATACCGGCCACATCGGAGATGGAAAGATCTTCGTTTACAGCCTTGAAAACGTCGTAAAGATTCGTACCGGCGAAGAAGGAGCAGCGGCGTTGGCTGACGTTGAGTAGGCTGTGAGAACTTAGCGAGGTTTTACCGAGCTTAGTTCGAACGTCTTACGTCGAGCGAAGCGAGAGGTAAGTTCCTTATTTAAAGGTATAAAGGTAAATAAATTCAAGCAACAAAGGCGTTTGCGCAATAGCCATTAAGGCAATATATACAATAGTTTGCGATTTTGTGCCACTACGATGAGACTGACAGGCTCATCGTAGTGTTTGGCACAATCAGAGCAAAATTTAAATGAAATTACAGAAATCCGCACCTGCTGCGGATTTCGTGAGAATATGAATCAGGAGTCAGCCAAGCCCTATCGACGAAGTCGATTCAAATTGGCTTGGTTGATGCATTCTTGAACATCATGTTCAAGAATGCATATATTGCCGCTCAGGCTACTACGCAGACCGTTTGAATAAATGAAATACCGGGAGGAAGGATAAAGTATGTGCGCAATTCTTACATACGCTAGAGCAGATGTTGCTCAGGAATTTTTTGAAGAAATGTTATATAAGACTCATTCCAGAGGCCCCGACATGTCGAGAACTCTGAAGGTCGACGAAGGATGGATGGGATTTAACAGACTCTCCATCATGGGATTAAATGAAGCGGGAATGCAGCCCTTTTCATTAAATGGAAACGTAGTTATATGTAACGGAGAATTATACGGATTTGAGAATATCAAAAATTATCTCATTTCCCTGGGCTACAGCTTTAAGAGCGAAAGTGATTGCGAGATACTGCTTCCTCTTTATGAGAGGCTCGGAACCAAGATGTTTGGATTTTTGGATGCCGAATTTGCATGTGTGATCTATGACGCGGCAAAGAGAAAGTTCATAGCCGCAAGAGATCCGATCGGTATCAGACCTCTTTATTACGGATACGACGATGAAGGACACATCCTTTTTTCATCGGAACCAAAGAATATCATAGGTACATGTCGGAAAGTTATGCCTTTCCCGCCCGGACATTACTACGAGGACGGGGAATTTGTATGTTATAAGGATATGACTGACGTAAAAGAAATTTCGACAGACAGCCTTGAAGTCATAACAACAAAGATACACGACAAGCTCGTAAACGGAATAGAAAAAAGACTCGACGCTGATGCGCCCGTAGGATTCCTTCTTTCCGGAGGACTTGATTCATCACTTGTTTGCGGTGTTGCCGCAAGACTTTCGGACAAGCCGATTGAGACATTTGCGATTGGAATGGATATCGATGCGATCGACCTTAAATATGCAAGGGAAGTTGCGGAGTACATTCACAGCAATCACCATGAAGTCATAATCACCAAAGAAGATGTGCTTAACGCACTCGAGCCTGTTGTTGAGGCACTTGGAACTTACGACATCACAACAATAAGAGCTTCCATCGGAATGTATCTTTTGTGCAAATGGATACATGAAAACACCGATATCAAAGTAGTTCTTACAGGTGAAATCTCAGATGAGCTCTTTGGTTATAAATATACGGACTTTGCTCCGAGCGCCGAAGCCTTCCAGGAAGAGGCAAAAAAGAGAGTGAGAGAGCTTCACATGTACGATGTCCTCAGGGCAGACAGATGTATCAGCGTAAACTCACTCGAAGCAAGAGTTCCTTTCGGAGATCTTGATTTTGCAAGTTATGTAATGAGCATAGATCCCGAAAAGAAGCTCAACACATACGGAATCGGAAAGTTCTTATTAAGAAAGGCTTTTGAAAAAGATGAAGTTATTCCAAGATCGATCCTTATGAGAGAAAAGGCAGCTTTCTCAGATGCCGTAGGACATTCGCTCAGGGACGACCTTATTGAATATGCTGAAGGGAAATACTCTTTTGCAGATCTTGAAACAATGAAAAAGAAGTACACTCATGCAACTCCATTTACGAGGGAGTCTCTCCTGTACAGAGAACTGTTTGAGAAGTACTATCCCGGTCAGTCAGATATGGTAGTAGATTTTTGGATGCCCAATAAGAGCTGGGAAGGATGCAATGTTGACGATCCTTCCGCAAGAGTTCTTTCAAACTACGGAGCATCAGGAAAATAAATATTAAAAACGGAGGAAATTAAAATGATCGATGCAGAGAAATTAACAGAAGAATTTGGATGTCTTGTTTTTAATGACAAGGTTATGAAAGACAGGCTTCCTAAGGACATATACAAGGCAGTTCACAAGACAATTGAGAAAGGAACACATCTTGAGCTTGATGTAGCAAATTGCGTTGCTGCAGTAATGAAAGAGTGGGCAGTAGAGAACGGTGCAACACACTTTACACACTGGTTCCAGCCTATGACAGGTCTTACAGCCGAGAAGCATGACAGCTTCATTTCACCTACAGAAGACGGCAAGGTTATCATGGAGTTCTCAGGAAAAGAACTCGTAAAGGGTGAGCCTGATGCTTCAAGTTTCCCTTCAGGAGGACTTCGTGCAACATTCGAAGCAAGAGGATATACAGCTTGGGATCCTTCATCACCGGCATTTATTAAAGACGGATCTCTTTACATTCCTACAGCATTCTGCTCATACGGCGGAGAAGCTCTTGATAAAAAGACACCTCTCTTAAGATCAATGGAGGCTCTTTCAAGAGAAGCTGTTAAGATGCTCAAGCTCCTTGGATATGCGGACGTTAACAGAGTAAGCACAACAATCGGTTCAGAGCAGGAATATTTCCTTATCGATAAAGAAGATTACAAACTCAGAAAAGACCTTCTTTTCACAGGTAGAACACTTCTTGGTGCGCCTGCAACAAAAGGTCAGGAGATGGAAGATCACTACTTCGGTGTAATTAAGCCTAAGGTTTCAGCATATATGCACGATCTTGACGAGGAACTCTGGAAACTCGGAATTCCCGCAAAGACAAAGCACAACGAGGTTGCTCCTTCACAGCACGAGCTTGCACCTGTATTTGAGACAGCCAACATCGCTGTAGATCACAACCAGCTCACAATGGAAGTTATGAAGAAAGTTGCTGACAAGCACAACTTCGCATGCCTCTTACATGAGAAGCCATTCGAGGGAATCAACGGTTCAGGTAAGCACAACAACTGGTCTGTTTGCACAGATACGGGAATGAACCTCTTAGATCCCGGTAAGAACCCCGGTGAGAACACTCCTTTCCTTGTATTCCTTATGGCAGTTATCGCAGCTGTTGATGAGTATGCACCACTTCTTAGACTTTCCGTTGCATCTGCAGGAAACGATCACAGACTTGGCGGAAACGAGGCACCTCCGGCAATCATTTCAATTTTCGTTGGTGACGAGCTTAGCGAAGTACTTAAAGGTGTTGAAGAAGGAAACGCATACCACAGCAAGGGCAAAGTTCAGATGGGAATGGGAGCAGAAGTTCTTCCTCACTTCACAAAGGACAACACAGACAGAAACAGAACATCACCTTTCGCATTTACAGGTAACAAGTTCGAGTTCCGTATGCCCGGTTCTGCAGTTTCTGTAGCAAATGCAAATATCGTTCTTAACACAGCGGTTGCAGAAGAGATCGCAAAGATCTATGCAAAGCTTGAAGGCGTTGAGAAAGATAAGCTTAATGAAAAGATCGCAGAAGTACTTAAAGAGACACTTGTAGCTCATAAGAGAGTTCTCTTTAACGGAAACGGATATACAGACGAGTGGGTAGAAGAGGCTGCAAAGAGAGGACTTCCCAACCTTAAGTCACTTCCCGATGCACTTCCTTACTTCAAGGAAAAAGAGTCAGTTGACCTCTTCACAAAGCACGGCATCTTCACTAAGGAAGAGATTGATTCAAGATATGAGATTCTCCTTGAGAACTACTCAAAGTCAATCCACATCGAGTCTTTGACTTTGCAGGAGATGGCAAAGAAAGATCTCATGGAAGGACTTATCGCATATCAGAGCGACCTTCTTGAAGAGGCAACAGGAAAGAAGGCACTTCTCGGAGAAAAGAGTGCAACTTTCGAAATCGAGACACTCAAAGCAATTGATGAAGCTCAGGGCAAGATGAGCGAAGCAATCAAGAAACTTGCAGCAGATACTACCGTTGCTGAGGGTAAGACTGAAGTTCTCGATCAGGCTTCTTATTACCAGAAGACAATTCTTGCAGATATGGACGAAGTCAGAAAATATGCGGATGCTGCGGAAGCACTCGTTCCCGACAGCTATCTCGGATATCCGACATACGGACAGATGCTTTTTTCATTAAGATAATGGAGATTTAGGTTATTTTTTTCCAAAGAAAATAAGGAAAAAGGAAGGATAAAAATGGAAACTTGGATGAATGAACATGATGCCTGCGGAATCGGCGCAGTCATCAATATAGACGGAAGTGCAGACAATAAAGTTCTCGACGATGCGCTCAAGGTTGTTGAAAAGCTTGAGCACAGAGCCGGAAAAGATGCAACGGGAAAAGTCGGAGACGGTGTAGGAATACTTGTCCAGATTTCTCACAGATTCTTTTCTCTTGAAGCAAGAAAAATCGGTATTTCTCTTAAAGAAGCAGGCGATTACGGAATAGGAATGTTCTTTTTACCTCAGGACCCTATGAAGCGTATGTTTGCAAAGCGTATGCTTGAAGTCATCGCTGAGAAAGAGAACCTCAAAGTACTCGGCTGGAGAGATGTTGAGACACATCCCGAAATTTTGGGTGAAGTTGCAAGAAACTGTATGCCTCATATTTCTCAGTGCTTTATCGAGAGACCTTCGGATGCGGCAAGAGGAATTGAATTTGACAGACGTCTTTACTGCCTTAGAAGAGAGTATGAGAAATCTTCTGAAGACACCTACATCTGTTCATTTTCATCCAGGACCATTGTTTATAAGGGAATGTTCCTTGTAGGACAGCTTCGTAAGTTCTACGAGGACCTCCTTTCTCCTGATTACAGAACAGCAATCGCACTTGTGCACAGCCGTTTTTCTACCAATACAACTCCTTCGTGGCAGCGTGCTCATCCGTACAGGATGATCGCCCACAACGGAGAGATAAATACAATCCGCGGAAACAGCGACAGGATGCTTGCAAGAGAAGAGACGATGTCATCCGACATTTTTGGAGACGACCTTTCAAAGGTTTATCCCGTCATTGCATCATCGGGTTCGGATTCCGCAATGCTCGACAATACACTTGAGTTCCTTTACATGAACGGAATGGATCTTCCGCTTGCTATGATGCTCGCAATTCCCGAGCCTTGGAAGAACAACGACTTCATGGATAAGGACAGAAAAGACTTTTATCACTACTATGCGACAATGATGGAGCCATGGGACGGCCCTGCGGCGGTTCTTTTCACAGACGGCGAAGTATTTGGCGCAACACTTGACAGAAACGGTCTCAGACCTTCCAGATACTATGTTACAAAGGATGGAAGACTCATCCTTTCATCGGAAGTCGGAGTCCTTGATATTCCTGAAGAGAATATCGTAAAGAAATCACGTCTTTCACCGGGACACATGCTTCTTGTAGATACAAGAGAGGGACGTATAATCTCGGATGAAGAGTGTAAGAATAAGTACTCACAGGCTAAGCCTTACGGTGAGTGGCTTGACAGATATCTTTTACACCTTAATAAGCTCAGCATCCCCAACAAGAAGATTCCTACACATTCGCAGGAGATGAGGGATAAGCTCTACAAGGTGTTCGGATATTCATATGAAGATGTAAAACAGCAGATTCTTCCAATGGCGATGAATGGCATAGAGCCTACGGTTTCCATGGGTACGGACGTACCTCTTGCCATGCTTTCAACTCATCACCAGCCGCTTTTCTGCTACTTTAAGCAGCTCTTTGCGCAGGTTACAAACCCGCCGATCGACTCTCTCCGTGAGAAAGTCGTTACAGATACTACCGTTTATATAGGTTCCGACGGAAATCTGTTAAAAGAAAAGAGCGACAACTGCAGAGTTTTGGAAGTTAACAATCCGATACTTACAGGCGTTGACCTGATGAAGATAGAAGCTCTCGATCAGCAGGGCTTTTCAGTGAGAAAGATCTCACTTTTGTATTACAAGAATACTCCCGTCGAGAGAGCATTGGAGCAGCTTAATATATCTGTAGACAGAGCTGTTGCAGACGGAGTAAACATCATTATCCTTTCAGACAGAGGAGTTGACGAGAACCATATGCCGATTCCTTCACTGCTTGCGGTTTCATCAGTTGAGCAGCATCTTGTAAGGACAAAGAGACGCACAGCCGTATCACTCATCCTTGAGAGCGGCGAGCCAAGAGATGTTCACCAGATCGCTACACTTCTTGGTTTTGGTGCGAGAGCAATTCATCCTTATCTTGCTCAGGAGTGCATTGCTGAGCTCATAGATATAGGAATTTTGGACAAAGATTATCATACCGCTATTGCAGACTACAACAAGGCACTTCTTGGCGGCGTAGTTAAGATCGCAGCCAAGATGGGTATCTCTACTTTGCAGTCCTATCAGTCTGCAAGAATTTTCGAGGCTATAGGTCTGTCAAAAGAGCTTGTTGATAAATACTTTACCGGAACAACCAGCAGAGTAGGCGGAATCGGCATAGAAGAGATAGGTGAGGATATCGAGCTTCGTCACGATAAGGCATTCGATCCGCTCGGACTTTCAACCGACTCAACACTTGATTCTATCGGCTTCCATGCGCTCAGAAGCGGCGATGACAAAGAAGACCACATGTATAACCCCAAGACTATCGTAACTCTCCAGAGAGCGGTAAGAGAGGGTGACTACGAGAGATTTAAGGAATACACACAGATGGTTGACGACGAGGACAGACCTCATACATTGAGAGCTCTTTTGTCCTTCGTACCTGCCAAAAAGCCTGTTCCGATCGAAGAGGTTGAGAGCGAAGAAGAGATCGTTAAGCGCTTCCAGACAGGTGCAATGTCTTACGGATCTCTTTCAAAAGAGGCACATGAGACACTTGCCGTAGCAATGAACAGACTTGGCGGAAAGTCAAATACCGGTGAAGGCGGTGAAGACGTTGCACGTTTCGGAACTGAGAGAAACAGTGCCGTTAAGCAGGTTGCATCGGGAAGATTCGGCGTTACAAGCAGATATCTTCAGAGCGCACAGGAAATCCAGATCAAGATGGCACAGGGAGCAAAGCCCGGAGAAGGCGGACATCTTCCGGGAAAGAAGGTATACCCTTGGGTTGCAAGCACACGTTTTTCAACTCCCGGCGTAGCACTTATTTCACCTCCGCCGCACCATGACATCTATTCAATAGAAGATCTTGCGCAGCTTATTTACGATCTTAAGAATGCAAATGACAGAGCAAGGATCTCGGTTAAGCTTGTTTCTGAAGCAGGCGTAGGAACAATCGCATCGGGTGTTGCCAAAGCCGGAGCTCAGGTAATCCTTGTATCCGGATATGACGGAGGAACAGGTGCCGCACCTTCATCTTCGGTTCACCATGCGGGACTTCCTTGGGAGCTTGGTGTTAGCGAGGCACATCAGTCCCTTATAGATAACGGACTTAGAAGCAGAGTAGTTCTTGAAGCAGACGGTAAGCTTATGACAGGTAGAGACGTTGCAATCGCAGCACTTCTCGGTGCCGAGGAGTTTGGTTTTGCGACAGCTCCCCTTGTATGTATGGGATGCATGATGATGCGTGTATGTTCAAAAGATACATGCCCTGTCGGAATCGCAACTCAGAACGAAGAGCTCAGAAAGAGATTTACAGGTAAGCCTGAGTATGTCATGAATTTCATGCTCTTTGTCGCAAGACAGCTTCGTGAGATCATGAGCGAGCTTGGATTTAAGAAACTTACAGATATGGTCGGAAGAACAGATTGCCTTAAGATGAGGAGCGTTCCGAAGGCAAGATGTAAAGATGCTGCAGACCTTAGCAGAATCCTTGACAGCAAGTATGCCGGAATTGAAAAGAATCACTTCGATCCTAAGGATGTATATGATTTCGGACTTGTGAATACACTTGATTCTAAGGTGCTTATCCCTGAGTACGAGAAAGGAAAGAATGCACTTAAGGCATATGCTGTAAAGACGGATGAAGAAGAGGAAAATAAGGCATCCGTGTCTGAAAGAGTAAAGATGAAAGTCGATATTTCAAGTACCGACAGAAGCTTTGGAACACTGCTTGGCAGCAGGGTTACAAGTGACTTTAAGAATACTCTTCCCGAGGATTCGGTATTTGTAGAAGCATACGGCGGCGGCGGACAGTCATTCGGCGCATTCCTTCCAAAGGGCGTTACACTTAAACTTTACGGTGATGCCAATGACGGATTCGGCAAGGGACTTTCAGGCGGTAAGGTCATTGTAAGACCTTCAGAGAAAGCTATATATAAGGCACATGAGAATATAATCATCGGTAATGTCGCTCTTTACGGTGCTACTGCCGGAAAAGCTTACGTATGCGGTGTTGCGGGAGAGAGATTCTGCGTAAGAAATTCAGGCGCGATCGCTGTTTCCGAAGGATGTGGAGATCACGGTCTTGAATATATGACAGGCGGAAAAGCGGTTATCCTTGGAATGACAGGTAAGAACTTCGCTGCGGGTATGAGCGGCGGAATCGCTTATGTACTTGATAGGGAGCATACTCTTTATCTTAGAATGAACAAAGATATGGCATCTCTTTATGAAGTGACCGAAAAGTACGATATTGCAGAGCTTAAGTCGATTCTTGAAGATTATGTAAAAGAGACCGGCTCTGAATACGGAAAAGAAATCCTTAAGAACTTTGACAGCTATATTCCCGACTTTAAGAAGATAGTTCCCAACGACTATCAGAAGATGCTTACGGCTATAAGCAAGTTTGAGGAACAGGGAATAGACCACGACCACGCAGTGTTGGAGGCATTTAAGGAATTGGCATGATCGTTGTAAAGATTATTTGATAAATCATTACATGGATTATTGCTTTGATCATGGTATAGGTACTTTGATTTTAACGGGTTACTTCATTTAATGAACATAGGAGATGTAAAATGGGAAAAGAAACAGGCTTTCTTGAATATAGAAGAACAAATAATAAAGATATCCTGCCTGAAGACAGAATTCTGAATTTCGAGGAGTTTCATGCTCCTCTTGATGTAAAGGAGAGAAGAGAGCAGGCCGCAAGATGTATGAACTGCGGAGTTCCGTTCTGCCAGTCCGCAATGAATCTTGGCGGAATGGTAACGGGATGCCCTCTTCACAATCTCATCCCCGAGTGGAATGATGAGATTTACAAAGGGCACGACGGACATGCTTTTGCAAGGCTTCATAAGACAAGTAACTTCCCTGAGTTTACGGGAAGAGTGTGTCCGGCACTTTGCGAAAAGGCATGTATGTGCGGACAAAACGGCGATGCCGTAACAGTTCACGACAATGAGCTGTACTTAATAGAAACTGCTTTTGCAAAAGGTTATATAAGGCCCGTAGTTCCTGAGATAAGAAGCGGTAAAAAAGTTGCTGTAATAGGAAGCGGTCCATCCGGACTTGCCGTTGCGGATGAGCTTAATCACAGGGGACACATTGTTGAAGTCTTCGAGAGAGAGGATGAGATCGGCGGACTTCTCATGTATGGAATCCCCAACATGAAGCTTGATAAGAGCGTTATAAAAAGACGCAGAAAGCTCATGGAGGAAGAGGGCGTTGTATTCCACACAAACTCCGATATAGGAAAAAATGTGAGTGCTGAGAGCCTTAATGAGAAATTTGATGCGGTTGTTCTGTGCTGCGGTTCCAAGAAACCAAGACCGCTTAATGTCGCAGATCCCGCAAAGATCAAAGGCGTTTATAATGCGGTTGATTTCCTCACACAGACAACTAAGGCACTTATGCAGTGTCAGGATAAGAGTGCACAGACTCTTTCCAAGCACGGTGGCTTTATCGATGCAAAGGGCAAGAATGTTGTTATTGTCGGAGGCGGTGATACGGGTAATGACTGTATCGGAACTGTTATCAGACATGGTGCAAAGAGTGTTACCGCACTTGAGATGATGCCCAAGCCTCCTGTAACGAGAGCTGCATCAAATCCATGGCCCGAATGGCCCAAAGTATTAAAGACCGACTATGGCCACGAGGAAGCAATCCATGTATTTGGCGAAGATCCGAGAGTATATGAGACAACTGTAAAGAGCGTTTCAATGGATAACAAAGGAAATATCAAGAAAATCGAAACTGTTAAGGTTACTTTCAAAGACGGAAAGTTAACTGAGGTTCCGGGCTCCGAACAGGTTCTTAAATGTGACATTCTTTTGATCGCAGCCGGATTTATCGGATGTGAAGATTATTCCGCGGATGCGTTCGGACTTAAAAAGAGTCAGCGCGGCACGGTTGTTACAGAAAATGACAGCTATCATGTGCCGAATACAAAGCTCTTTTGCGCAGGTGATATGCACAGAGGACAGTCACTTGTTGTCTGGGCGGTCTATGAAGGACGAAGATGTGCTAAAGAAGTAGACGAATACTTGATGGGATATACAAATTTATAAAGTTGACATTATAGGATGAACTCCTTTATTCATAAGCTCTTTAACGGGGCTGAGGAATAGAGGAGTTTTCTTTTGTGAATTTGTTTATAACAAATAATTACAACAAATTTAACTTTTGTGTTGCAAAAGTCGGGACTCTGCTCTATAATAATAACTACAGAGGCTGAATACTTGTAAGAAAATGTTAAGCTAGTTTTTATAAAAGAGGAGTTAATTATGAGAAGAAGCCTATTAGTTATGGTAATGTGCCTGGTCGTTGCATCCGGATGTGTGGGATGCGGATCGGAGAAACAGTTAAGCGTTAACGATGTTGAAATCAATCCTATTGTTGAAGATAAACCTGTAGTAGTAGATGAAAACGGTAAAGCAATTAAGAGCGATAAGATTGCAGACGATCTTGAAACAGTATTCGAGAAATTTGAGGGCTCATGGATATTTGATTCAAGACGGGGGGCAGCAGTCATGATCGAAAGGGCAAATAATACAGATTATGTTTTACCGGGAGCATCATGGGTGGTAGCTATTTCAGGTGGCGACATAATGACAGACAAAGATGTCGTTGAGTATACCCAGAGTACCATTTCTTTTTGCAAAAAGAATGATGATGGGGATTACTATTACAAATTGTCATTTGGAGATGATGTTAAGAGCATTGAAATGGCGTGTGGGGACACGCAGAACGCAGCAGATTCGGTACTTATCTGCAATGAGAAAGGCGAGGGATGACTTCTATGAAATTGGGAAATACGGAAGCCATAGCCGGTAATTTATTTTTTTTACTAATGATACCTGCCGTACTTTTTGTAGGTTGCTCATTAGATGGTAATATGCCTCGGGGGGCAGACGAGGCGATAAATAATAAGATTGTTGATGCAGGCGATTATTCAATGGAGGGGAATGATGGTGGCATAGATGATAATGCATCGGATGTAATAACTACCGACAGCTTTCTGGGAGTAGAGGGGATGACTCCCGCAGATCTGAAAGCAGAGGAGTTTTGGGGAGCAAACGATGTAGAAAAGCTCATTGAGCAGTATGATAGTATTGAGATTGTGAGCTCCAGTTATGAGGATGGAGCCACAAAGCCTCTTTACACCAACAATTATTGGTATTCAAAAGAGTACAGTGCAAACAAAAATGAGCCGGGGGATTCTTTTATCATAAAGGATAATGTAAGGGCGGTGAGTCGTCCGAATTACATGAATTCCGATAACAAGGAAGAGACCGGAATAATGATTGAGCTCTATTCTTCGCCGGATGGAAGAATCGCGAATGTTGCAGAAAATGTCTATCCGAAGAACGATGGGATACCAAGCGGGCGTTGTCTTAAGGGAAATGGAGAAGTGTATTTTGAAATAGAGAGAATTATAGATTTTGCCAATGAGGACGCGCTTGATAACAAAGATTCTCAGGTGAAGACCACAAAATGGGGAATGGTCTTTGATGAGGAAACCAAGGTGCTTAAAAGAGCAGCGATCACTTCCACAAACATTTTGGGAGGAGTTATTGATACTCGTTTTTATGAAGTGAAACTTGGAACTGATATGCCGGAAATGTATGCAGCTTTGAAGAATGTTCTTGATGAAGATCTTGCCGCTTCCGATGAGGATTCCAGAAATATACATTTTGTATACGGAATCGGAACCGAAACAAAGAAAGCGGGAGACTTTAAGATCAAGAAGGGGACTAATGTTATTTTTGAGACATCTGAGGAAAATCTGTTCCTTGACGAAGAAGGAACAATTCCTTACGATCCGTCAGATCTTACAAGCGACATAACAGTTTACAGACTGAAAAGATAATGACATAAAAAGCACTGTAATCGTGAGGACAGATATGTACAATTTGTACGAGTGTTCTTAATTGTACATATTTGTCTTTGCGAATACAGCGAAGACACTATTTATCTTACTTACCCTAATTTAAAACAGTTTTATTCAATAGGAAATTTCTCCGGATTTCCTATTGGATAAACAATAAACCCTACAAGCCGATCACTTGTAGGGTTTTAATTGTACATTTTTATTTTAGGGTCATATGCTAATTGCTATATTTGTTGCAACGCCGTTCTCAACCGTGATCTCTAAGTAAAGTTCTGAATCTGCAAGATCGGCGAGTTGCTTCTTGAATTCATCGGCCGTCTGTACTTCCGGTCCGCCATCTCCGCCTTGGAGCTCGTAGTTTGTATTTTTATCGACAGCGAAAGAAAATATACCATCTTCTGAAACGGAAATAACATCCTGTGATGCATTTTGGCGGTAACCGTAGCTACCTGCGATACAGAATACATCATCTGAAAGTTCTGATGCGTAAACTATTTTTTGCTGAGCGCCTGTCTCATCAGGAACACCGGCCTCATCTTTCTTTGATGCGATGAGATATGAGGAATAAATTCCGTCGGTAATTGTTTCAATTGCATCTTTCTCAAGTTTTCCTTCAACTTTTGGCGAATCTTCTTCGGAAGTTTCCTCGGATTCTTCTTTTACTTCAATGTCTTCAACTTCCTCATCATCTGAATTTGATCCATCTATGAGCCCTGTAACTTCTTCTGTAACCTGATCGAAAACATCTGACGAGCAGCCTGCTGAAAATGCTCCAATGCACATGCAAAACAGCATGATCACTACTCTTTTCTTCATAATATTTTTCTCCTCAATTATTAAATCTTTCTTAATTTTATCACCGGATTTTTAAAAATCAACAGATAGAGGGGAGGACTTTTTTAGCTAAAATTATGTAAAAAAAATCCTTATGAACAAATAAATGCCCATAAGGATTCTAAATTATCGATATTATTATGACCAGATTGAAACCGATTTAGCAACGCCACCTTCAACAGTTATCTTCAAAATGAGCTCTGAATCGGCACAGCTTGAAAGAATCTGTTTGAAACTGTCCAGAGGAACTTCCTCGGGGCCGTTGGTTCCACCGACCATAGTGAATTTTGTGTTAGCATCTATCTTGAAAGAGTATGAATCGTCATTTGAGTTCGATTCCATTTCTCCGTCTTCGACGCTGGTATAGCCGTATACGCCTTTCATAAGTAATTCACTGTTTGTAAGTGCCGTTTCGTAAGCGATACATGAAACATCCCCGTCTTCGTTGGGATTTCCCGCACGGTTCTGACCGGATGAAAGAAGAGTGGCATTATAGAAACCATCTTCAGTTACGGGAGTTGCACTTCCGGATTTAACAAGTTCGCTGTCTGCGAAGGGATCTTCTCCGTTGCTTTCCTGAGCAACAGATACAGACTCGCCGTCTTCTGTCTGCACATCGGTAGGTCCGGTTACATCGGATCCGTCGACTGTTTCTATTTCAAGCTCGTTAACATCTTCTATATCTTTCAGAGCTTTCAGATCGTCAAGAGAACATCCCATTGCCATAACTCCAATGCACATGCTGAGTAGCACACCAATTATTCTTTTCTTCATAAAAACCTCTCTCCTCAAAAACATTAATTCTTTCTTAATTTTACCACAACATTTTATTTTATCAAGCATTTGTCATTGAAAAATGAGAAATAAAAGAGCGGGGCATATAGAAATCTTGCATACGTGGAGGTTTTGACCTATAATTGTCTGATTAGCGAAAAAACAGGTTTTTTCGCTACTTATTTTTATTTATTTGGAGATTGGAAATGTCGCATAAAGTTTGTGAGTTTATTAAGAAAGAGATCGTGCTCGTGATTTCTTTTGTAGTGGCGCTTGTTTCAAGTTTTGTTGTCCGCCCGGATGTAGAGTATATCGGGTATATTGATTTTAGGACGCTGAGTATTCTCTTTATGTTAATGCTCACAATGGCGGGGCTCCAAAAGCTCGGGCTTTTTAAGCAGGCAGGAGAGTATCTTGTTTGCAGAGCAAAGGATACAAGAGAGATGATAGGTGTGCTTGTTGCTCTTTCTTTTTTCTCAGCAATGGTAATTACAAATGACGTGGCGCTTATAACATTTGTGCCTTTTACGATAATAGCTCTCGAGATCGCAGGACGCGGTGATATGCTCATACTTACCGTGGTTCTTGAGACTATAGCCGCAAATCTTGGAAGTATGCTTCTTCCGATAGGAAATCCGCAGAATCTGTACCTTTATTCCAAAGCGGGAATGTCGCCGATGCAGTTTTTGGAATGTATGCTTCCTTACTCTGTATTTGCGTTTGTTCTTCTTGCCATAGTGATATTTGTAAGAACTGACGGGGGCGAAATAGAGAAGAGCGCGAAGGCAAGCTATGTAAGAACTGCTAGGGAAAAGAGACTTATCTTTATATATGCACTTACTTTCATACTTGCGATTCTTGTTGTGGTAAGGGTACTTCAATATCAGATTGCTTTCGCGGCGGTGCTGGCGCTTGTTCTTTTGTTTGACAGAGAGACAGTAAAGAAACCTGATTATTCACTTCTTTTTACATTTGTTTTTCTATTCGTTTTTATCGGAAACATGAAGAGGATTCCGGCTTTTTCAAATGCTCTTTTATCTGCTGTTAACGGAAATGAAGTTGTGCTTTCCGTTGCGCTCAGTCAGGTGATAAGTAATGTTCCTGCGGCGATCCTTTTGTCCGGCTTTACGGGAAGTTACGACAAGCTGATCGTCGGAACGAATTTCGGAGGACTCGGAACGTTGATCGCTTCTATGGCGAGTCTTATCTCTTTTAAGCTTTATTGCAATACCAAAGATGCGAACAAGAATAAGTATATTCTTGTATTTACGGGATATAACCTGCTGTTTCTGGCGGCACTTTCTTTTGCGCGAATGGGAATTTCTTCAGGCGCAGGAAGGTATGTAATGAATAGTCTTTCCTTTTTGAAATAGGAATAAGAAAGACTGATCTGATTCAGCTTTTTGAAAAATTTAATAAAGAAAAGAGGTATTAAAAATGTACATGGAACCTGAGAAAATCATTTGCAAGAATGGCAAAGAATACAAGATGACATCAATAGGGCCTAATAATGCTGTGGAATACTTGGATTTAATGTATCAGGTTTCCAGTGATACACATTTTATGACTAGATACGGCGATGAAGTTAAGCGTGACGAAGCGGGAGTAGAAGCTGAGAAAGCCAGACTTAAGAGGCTTGCGGATGACGAGCGCCAGGCCATGATCTCTGTTTTTGATGGGGATAAGATAATCGGAAATGTTGCGGTTTACAGTAGCGGAGCGATTCACAGGAAAATGGCCCATCGCTGCAGCATGGGAATCGGTATCAGAAAAGAATACCGCGGACTGGGGCTTGGAAATATACTTGTGAACCGCGCGATTGAATTTGCCAAGGAATCGGGCTATGAGCTTATGGAACTTGGTGTTCTTTCCGACAATGAACCTGCGCGCTCTTTATATGAGAAGATGGGCTTTACCGAATGGGGACGACTTCCCGATGCTTTTAGGCTTGATTGCGGCAAGAGTATTGATGAGATAACAATGTACAAAAAGCTCTAAACCATGGTCTCTTGGGGACGGGGTTAGTGGTCGTGACACGGGGACGGTTCAGGTGACAGAGGTGACACGGGGACGGTTCAGGTGACATCTTTTGGCGAGCATGTCACGGGGACGGAGCAAGTGACTTTATGCTTTGTAAAAAGGTTGAGGTATTTGATAATAGCAGCGCTATGAGTGAAGAGGAGATTTGAATGCGAGTTACTGAAAGTTGTGCGAAATGTCTTTTTAATCAGCAAAAGAATCTTACGGATGATGAGGAATATCTTGCTGAGGTGAAGGCGATAATAGAGGGCAGGGATATAGATGATACTTCCCCTTACCTGGTATATAAGATCAATAAATCTTATGAAGCTCGTTTCGGCAAAAGGGCATCTTACAAAGATGTAAAGAGAAAGTACAACGACCTTGTGATGTCCATGGAAGATGACCTTAGAAAGAAGATAGAGAGCTCGGAAGATCCGCTTTTTAAGGCGCTCGTTTTTGCGAGAATCGGAAATTATATAGACTTTGGTGCGATGAACAATGTTGATGAGAATACATTTCTTGCTTTGTTCGATGATCCGAAGATGAGAAGTGAGGATGAGGCTGATATCAAGTCGCTTTTTGCACAGTGTAAGACTGCAAAGAAGTTCCTTTTGGTTGCTGATAATTGCGGAGAGATCGTGCTGGATAAGCTGTTTCTTGAGCAGCTTGGCAAAAGATATCCTCAGCTAGAAATCTCAGTGATGGTAAGAGGCGCGGATGTGCTCAATGATGTTACGCTTGAAGATGCCGAATATGTAGGGCTCGGTAAAAAATACAGGCTTATTTCAAATGGTAATTCCGCGGCGGGAACAATTTATAAAATGTTGTCTGATGATGCCAGAAAGGCTATAGACAGCACGGATATAATTCTTGCAAAAGGACTTGGAAATTATGAATCTATGTGCGGGCAGGGAAGACATATCTTTTTCTCATTCCTGTGTAAGTGCGAGCTTTTCACAAGCAGATTCAATGTGCCGAGATTGACAGGAGTATTTGTAGAAGATGTCAAGGGGACGGAGCAAGTGACATAAAATGTTTTAAATGAATTTTTTAAATATAGACATCGGAGGGAAAGCGTATGAAGACTATAGGACTTATCGGAGGAATGAGCTGGGAGAGCACGATTACTTATTATGAGATTCTTAATAAGGAAACGGTGGCGAAACTTGGCGGATTCCACAGTTCCAAGATCATGATGTACAACGTTGATTTTGCCGAGCTTGAGGAAAATATGAGTAAGGGCAACTGGGACGGCAATGCGCAGATTCTTACCGATGCGGCAGTGAGGCTTGAGAAGGCGGGGGCTGATTTTATCGTGATCGCTACCAATACAATGCACAAGCTTGTTCCGCAGATTGAGGAAAAGATAAATGTCCCTATTCTTCATATTTCCGATGCCACCGCCGATGCTATAAAGCGCGACGGGCACAAGAAGATTGCGCTTCTTGGAACTAAGTTTACAATGACGCAGGATTTTATTAAGGATAGACTTGTTAAAGCGGGACTTGAGATAATGATTCCCGATGAAGAAGATATCGAGCTTGTAAACAGTGTTATTTTTGATGAACTTTGTCTTGGAAAAGTGTTTGATTCTTCGCGTAAGGAATATCAGAGGATTATTTCATATATGAAGGATCGCGGCGCAGAGGGCGTTATCCTTGGCTGCACCGAGATCGGTATGCTGATCAAAGAGGAGGACAGTGTTCTTCCGACATATGATACGACAATCATTCATGCAACCGAGGCTGCAAGGCTCGCGCTTGCGTGAAGTGGTCTCTTGGGGACGGGGTTAGTGGTCTATTTTGATAAAAATAGATCATGACTCCGTCTTTTTTGATCTATTATAATAGAATAGAAGGGATAAAGATGAAGATAAGAATAACAAATGATGGAAACGAGCAGGATATTGCGGATGTCTTTGAGATGCTTAAGGCGTATAATTTAAGTAAGCTTGAAACCTCGGATGTAGATCCGGTCGGCGTTTACTATGATGATGAGAGTGGTAGGAAACTTGCGGGGCTTACAGGCGAGACTTTTGGAAACTGGCTATGTATCAAGTACCTGGTTGTGGATGAGAGCTTAAGAGGGCAAGGCATCGGGAGCAAGCTGCTTAAGGCTGCTGAGGAAGAGGCTAAGAAGCGCGGCTGCAAGTATTCTTTCGTTGATACATTTTCTTTTCAGGCGCCTGCGTTTTATGTGAAGCATGGATATAAGGAAGTCTTTGCGTTAAAGGAGTACCCGATAACGGGAGCGAGATATTACTATACTAAGGAATTGTGATAGACGAGGCGCAGATTATGTAGGCCTGCAGGAAATCGAAATGGAGGATAACCTATGCCAAACGAAAACGGAACATGGATAATGTACGGCGTATCATGGAATGATCCTGAGTGCCTTCACAGCGTGGAAGAGGCGATTGACTACATAAATGAGGTAGGGTTTTTACCGCTTTTTAAAAATGATATTCCGGGATTTTCGATTGAAGAAAGGACTGTGCCGAAGTATTGGTGGTGCGGCGATCCGGAAGTTGACCCGTGGGAGTGGAGAGAGCTTATAGCGCGGAGCGGCAAGGTTGCCTATGGGAAGTTCTTTGATAAAAAGGCGGGATTTATCTCTGAGAAATGGCTTCCGTATTTTGTGAATGTCCGCAGGGACGGCTATGACTTTGATGCGCTTTGGGAAGATGGCAAGGCATCGGCGAAGCAGCGCAAGATTATGAATCTTTTTGCTGAAGAAAATGAAGATGCAGAATATTATTCCAATGAGCTTAAGGTGAAAGCGGGCTTTGGCAAGGGCGGAGAAAAGAACTTCGACGGCACGATAACAGGACTTCAGATGCAGAATTATCTTTGCGTTCGTGACTTTAGGCAGCGCAAGAACAGGCTTGGCGAAGAGTATGGTTGGCCAATCGCGATATACTGCACGCCTGAGCATTTGTGGGGATATAAGCATGTGACTAAGGCGTACGGCGAAACGCCGCAGGAATCTGCAGATAGAATCATGAAATATATGAACGAAACCTATCCTATTGCGACAGAAAAACAGATTAAGAAGATAATAGGATTAAAATGAATATGCCAATTGCAACTGAATAGAAAAACAAGAGGATTATTGGATTGAAATGCATATGCCGACTACGACAGAAAAACTCAAAAGACAAAAAATGGTCCTCAATCCCCGTCCCTAAGAGACCATGAGGCTTGTTTTGCCGGATATACTGCGGAATTTTACGATGAAAAAATTTCCGCAGTTTTTTTGTAACCTTTTATGCCTCCCGATTGTATTATTTATATAAGGCTTTATAAAGGAGTAGTTAATGAGAATACCTGTACAGGAATTGGTAGAAATGTACAAGGACAACATATACGCCGCGGCGTTTAACATATGCAAGAGTGCAGCAGATGCAGAAGATGTGGTTCAGGATACATTTTTACAATATTACATGACAAAAAAAGAATTTGATGACGAAAAGCACATCCGATATTGGATACTAAGGGTGGCAATCAATAAAGCAAAAAATATTCAGTCCTCATTCAGACGGAAAAATGAAATGTCGCTTGAAGATTATGTCGAGACGCTTACGTTCGAAACGCCTGAAAGCAGAGAACTATTTGAAGAAGTTATGAAATTACCGGAGAAGTACCGCGTTGTGATCCATCTTTTTTACTATGAGGATTACAGCGTAAAAGAGATAGCGAAGATACTTAGGACTACGGAAAGTAGCGTTAAGGTCAGGCTGTCGCGCGGACGTGCCAAATTAAAAGACGCACTCAAGGAGGAATGGGAAGATGAGCAATAAAGAAAACTATAAGAAGGCTTTTTCTGTACTTAAATCCTCCAGCGACTTTACTTTGGAGGAAAATAGAATGGAAAAAATGAAGAGAGAAAAAATAAATAAGAACCTTTTGGCTGCGGCGGCAGTTTTGTTTGTGGTTGTTGCCGGCTCGGGAACGGCCTATGCCGCAAATCTTGGCGGAATCAGAGAGTCGGTTAAATTGTGGGTTCGCGGTAATAAGATTGATGTTTCTTATGAGTTCAATGAAGGTGAAGGAACCTATTTGAAAACGTATGTTGATGAGAATGGTGAAGAAGTGCAGGAAGATGCTTCGATGTGGCATGGGGATAATTCGCCGGTAACAATGGAAGAGCTGATAGAGGAAGAACATGATAGAGTTGTTGTTGAGAAAACGGATGACGGCAAGTGTATACTATATTTCCAGAACAAGGTAATTGATATCACCGATAAATTCACGGACGGAAAATGTTTTATACATGTTGTGGGTGAAGAAGGAGAAAAATATATAGAAGTTAAACTTGATGAAAACGGAGAAATTGATGCATATACTGACGGTCCTAAGCCTTTTGTAGATTATGTGGATAAAAAAGGTGCTCATCATTATGAACATGTTGAGCTTGATGAAAACGGCAATCTTAGTGAATCTACTAAAGAAGCTTATAAAAGATGTTTTCATAAATTTATTGAAGCTGAAGAGTAAAAAACTCCCAATATAGATTATGTTTAAGCTGTGACAAGAAAAGCTTATATCAACCGATAAATTATACTGATTATGCATCCTGGAAATACTGTGATAGCATATTTACATACAAAACAATTGTTATATGTTGAAACGTTGATCAAGGCGGTTTGTGTGTATAAAATCATAAAAGAAATCCTCTTACAGAAAGCTTTTGCCTATATCGTATCCCGTGTGCCATCGGGAACGAACGCTTTGATCAATATTTCCTTAGCGCGACCGGAAGACCGGAGGTTATTTGTATAGGATAACCTTCGGTCTTTTTGTGCAGAGCACTTAGCGAGGTATTTTCGAGCTTAGTGCGAGCCATGGGGATATACTTAACGAGGTCATATCGAGTATAGTATATATCCCAAGTGCAGTTTTAGGAGGACATCATGGGAAAAATTTATGAATCTATAACAGAACTTATCGGGCATACACCACTACTTAGATTAAACGGATATATAAAAAAGAATGGTTTGGATGCGGATATTTTGGGAAAAATAGAGTTTTTTAACCCTAATCAGAGCATAAAAGACAGGATTGCGCTCAGCATGATAGAGGAAGCTGAGAAAAACGGCAGTTTGAAAAAAGGCGGAACTATATTGGAAGCAACCAGTGGGAATACCGGTATAGGACTTTCGGCAATTGCGGCAGTGAAAGGTTATAAAACGCACATCTACGTGCAAGATACAGTGAGTGAAGAACGTTTTAAGGTAATGAGGGCGTTCGGAACCGAGGTGTCTAACATGAGTGACGTTCCGGAAGTTGATAAGGCTCTTAAAGAAAATAATAATGATTATGTTGCCGGATATGCAGCTTTTTATGAGAAATTTTTGGGAAAAGATGATAGTGTTTTTCTTGTAAATCAAGATGCAAATCCGGCTAATCCTGAGATACACTATAAGACAACAGGGCCGGAGATATGGGAAGACAGTGAAGGAACAGTTGATATTGTGGTTGCTGCTGTCGGAACAGGGGGAACAGTTACCGGAGTTGGTAAATATCTTAAAGAAAAGCGACCTGATATAAAAGTAATAGCTGTTCAACCCGGAGAAAATTCTATTCCTTCGAAAGATAATCCCAATCCGGAAGAAATTGCGGGAGTACATCCTTTTGTAGGAATTCCTGCTGAATTTGTACCGTCAAATCTTGATGATAGATATTATGATGAGTGTTTTCCTGTTGAAACAAGCCAGGCTTATGAAGCTGCAAGAGAAGTAGCAAGGACTGACGGTATATTGATCGGAGCTTCGAGCGGAGCAGTTCTGTATGCGGCTACTCAGGTTGCGAAAAGAGAAGAGAATAAAGATAAGACAATAGTTGCTATTTTTCCTGACACGGGATTGCGATATCTGTCAACTAATCTTTTTGGGTAAAAAATGGACCACAAACCTCATCCCCAAGAGACCATATGGTTCAAAAAATACTAAGGAGAAAAACATAACATGTACATAAGAACAGCGACAATAGAAGATCTTGATGCAATCGCTCAGGTGGAAGCGGAGTGTTTTCCGCCGGCGGAGGCTGCAACTGCGGCAGAGTTTAAAGAAAGGCTTGAATATTACGCAGAGCATTTCTGGCTTATGTTTGACGGGGATTTGCTTATAGCTTTTGTGGACGGATTTGTCACAAATCAAAAAGATCTTACGGATGATATGTATGAAAATGCCGTGCTGCATGATGAAAACGGTGATTGGCAGATGATATTCGGAGTTAATACCATTCCTGAGTATAGGAAAAACGGATACGCCGGAGAGCTTATAAAAAGAGCTGTTGATGATGCCAAAAGACAGGGTAGAAAAGGCATTGTTCTTACTTGTAAGGATAAACTTGTACATTACTATGCGAAATTTGGTTTTGAAGATGAGGGGGTAAGTGAGTCGATTCACGGCGGTGTGACGTGGAATCAGATGAGGCTGACGTTTTGATAAGTGAAAAAGAATGACCGCCTATCTCGATAAGTCTATAGCGATGCAATGATATTTCGTGGAAACGTGCTTCTTATATGCTAAAATAATATGTGTGATCGTCACATGTAAACAGGAAAACGTTCTTTTGGAAAAAACGCAGAATCCCGCATTTACTGAGGATTTTGTGGAAAAAAATCCGAAACGCACAGTAAGATGAGGTATTTATATGGCAAATATCAAATGGGGTGTACTTGGAACTGCGAATATAGCAAGGGGATGCACGATTCCCGGAATGCAGCTTGCCGACAACTGCGAGCTTTATGCGATAGCGGGAAGAGACAAAGAAAAGGCTGAGTCTTTCATGGAAAAATTTGGTTTCCAGAAGGCTTACGGAAGCTATGAGGAGCTGCTTGCCGATAAGGATGTGCAGGCGGTATACGTTCCTTTGCCAAACCATCTACATCGTGAATGGGTTATCAAGGCGCTGAAGGCCGGGAAGCATGTTCTTTGCGAGAAACCGCTTGCTCTCGATGAGGAGCAGGAAAAAGAGATGTTTGAAACCGCCAATGAAAACGGCGTGCATCTCATGGAAGCGTATGCATATCTTCACAGCCCTTATATTCAGAGTCTTAAAAAAGATGTCTTCAGCGGCGTCATAGGCGATGTTGATTATATCGAGACAGCTTTTTTGACACAAGGTTATGAAGATGACATAAGAATCTACAAGGAGATGGGCGGCGGTGCGATGTATGACCTTGGATGTTACTGTACGACTATGATCCTTTCGCTTATTGATTCAAATCCGGAATATGTCAAAGCGGTTGCGGAATATAACGAGCATGGCGCGGACATCTCGACATCGGCGATAGTTCGATTTGCCAACGGAGCAAGAGCTTCTTTTAACGTGGGAATGATCCTGGGAAAAGAAAAGCCTGCAAGACTCGACAGATTGTATATTCACGGAAGCAACGGTCATATAATCTCTGATGTTGAATACAATCAGCAGGGTGATGTGAGCTACAAGATATTTACGCAGGGAAAAGAGATTGAGAGGAAAGTCAGCATTCCGCAGAACTATTTCCTGGAAATCCAGCAGATGAGCAAATGCGTTGCCGGAGAGGCGGTACCATTTATAACGCCGGAGTTCTCGATGTCTAACGCAAAGCTGATGGATATGGTGCTTAAAGAGATTGGATATTGAAGATAAAATAAAATGCTTTACAATCCGTTTTGTATGAGAAGGGTGGTTTGCAAAAATATCGTTGCATTTAAAGAGGTATTTTGCTACACTTTGTATTGAAATAAAAAATCTTAAAGAAAGCGAGGTACATTTGATGCGTGTTATAAAAACAGAGATTGTAATTAAATACAGTATGATGACCTCGGTATGTGCTTTTTGATTTTTATTGAATCTTTTATATTTGAGTTTACGACCGTGGCTTGTTTGAGTCGCGGCCTTTTTATTCCTAAATACTATCTATTTGCCTGATTCAAGGCGCATATTCAATTTGCACAAGGTCTTCATATATGTAACGGACGCAGTCTCTGGGAACGGAGGTGTGAAAGTTAGGAGCCTGCCGTTTTAGAACGGAGGTGCAGGCTTTTTAAAAAATATAAGTAAGAAGAATTAAGGAGACCAAAACATTGAATAATAATATATTTACTGGAAGAATTTCGGAAGTTGAAAAAAGCAATTATACGATAATTTTTGAAGGAAAAGATGTTACTGCAAGGCTTAAAGGTAATTTGCGCGGGGAGGATCCTGAAAAGCTCCCTGTAGTCGGAGATTATGTCACATTTAATTACAACCCGATAGGTGATTCCGTGATCACATCTGTCTGTGAGAGAACGAGTTTTTTGCAAAGACCTGATCAGGCAAAGACAGGTGTTATGCAGTATATGGTTGCAAATGCAGATTATTCGTTTATTGTGACATCGTTAAATGACGATTATAGCTACAACAGAATAGCGAGATATGTCAGCGTTGTGCTGCAGGGTGGCTCGGTGCCTGTTGTAGTGCTTACCAAGTCAGATCTGTGCGGTAATGTCGGAAGGTATGTGCGAGAGGTGGAATCCATATCCGACAAAGTCAGAGTACATGCTATTTCTGCGATTTATGACATAGGGCTGGATGAGCTTAATGAATATCTCATCCCCGGAAAGACAATATGTCTTCTGGGTTCCTCGGGAGCGGGAAAATCAACGCTTCTAAATGCTTTAGTTGGTGATGACGTTATGAAGACCGGAAAAATCAGAGAGTCCGATTCAAAGGGAAGACATACAACGACGCACAGACAGCTTATTCAGCTTGCGAGCGGAGTTTCGATAATCGACACTCCGGGTATGCGAGAGATTGGAATGGCTAAGACTGAGGAGGGTATTGATAATACTTTTTCAGATATTCTTGAGCTTTCATGCATGTGCAAGTTCAGCGATTGCAAACATGAATCTGAGCCGGGATGTGCGGTGAGGGCAGCGATTGAAAGAGGAGAGTTGTCTGAAGAAAGATTGGAACTGTATAGGAATCTGGGACAAGAGAATATGCGAAATTACGCTAAGAAAAAAGAAATATCAAAGTGGGCAAAGAAGATGAAGAACTTCAAAGATAAGAATAATTGGGGATCATTCTAAGTAACAAAAAAGCTGGCAGAAATTAAATTCTGTCAGCTTTTTAAATACACTCTTTTTATCAGTCATCGTAACGGAATTCCTGAACTCCGCCACCGTCGTATCCACCGTAAGTTAATATATTACGATCGCAATCAAGTTTAAGGAAGTATCCGCCTGAAAGGCCCGAATATTTGTCATCTGTTGCCTGAACCTCGAGAGATGTGCTTCCGCAAAGGAGATAGTCTGAGAAACCGTCTCTTTCTGCTCGAGTATTATCTGTCATCAAGAAGTAATCCAAAGGTGTGTTGTCATCAAATAAATCAGGACTGCTCAGTCCCTGTGTGGGATCGACGTGATAATCTTTACCACTTATTGTGACATAACTCCACTGATGATCGCCGTTAATATTGTAACCACTGATGATGTCGGCCTCAACGCCGCACTGCAAAAGAAGATAGGAGTAAAGATCGCTTAACTCCTGGCTTATGCCTTTGCTATCCATTAAAGCTCTGTAAGCTCCTACATTTTCACCTTTTCCGGCTAAGTAATCTTCATACATCTCATAATCATAAACGAAATTCTGTGAGATATATACGTATAAGTTCAAAGCCTTTTCAAACTCGGAATAGGAGGGACTAACGTTTGCATTTAATGTATCAACAACTTTATCTTCAAATGCTTTCTCTCGGGAACGAAACTCATCTTTTGTGATATTGTATTTAATCTTTCCTACTCCGTCCGCAAATCCGGTTGTCTCATCGGCTGAAATACATGACACCGCAGCCGGGAAGAAGTGATTTAAAAGATCTCCTTCAATACATTCTATATAGGTGGCTTCATCGGGGCATTCGAATGTATCTTCCCCGGCTTTCAAAGCTTTACATAAATTGAAAAATGAAGCCTTTGTTTTTTCGCCATAAATTGTAGCGGCCTTTTTTGAGAAAACATTTTCGTTAAATTTGAATGCATTTGTAGCTATTGTATTATTCTGTGTAGTTGTATCGTCTGCTGGTTCTGCACTAAGCGGCATATCTTCGACTGATATGGAAGTGACATTCGAAGCATTACTTGCATTTGTACCGCAGGCGGTGAGTGCAAGTGTTGCAATCAGCACAATAGATAAATAGCTTCTTCTCATTTTTATTTTCCTCATACAAATTGATATAAAGATACCATGTTTTGGGGAAATAGTATAGGTGGAAATTGCCGATTTTATCGTTAATTATGACTCGAATTATGAAAAAATGTTACAGCAACTTTTGCAATATGTGCAACAATATATTGCATATTGCACTAAAATTTTACTTAAAACATGTCTAAAATAGTCATAAGAATGTAACGGTATTTTATAACTTTGTAGAATGTGTACAATTTTGCTAAAAGAAATTTGGTTAATAATCTATTCGAAAAATAATAATGTTTCAGTGTAAATCTTTTTTCGTTAATGCGAAAACTATTCTGAAGATAGGTATTTTTTCACTATAATAGTGTGAAAAAGGAACACAAATATTGCTTTTGTGCACGAAATTACGATAAAAACCGATAATACGTTTTTTTGATAATTATTTCGGGGGTGTTTCTGCAACTCTACGATACGTAGGTGGTGGGGACTTTATGTGCAGATTTACAATCGGTACATGGAGGTTAGAGAATGAATAAATAAATATGTTACAGGCGCTGTTATCAAGGAACTGCGCGAAAAAAATAATATGACACAGCTTCAGCTTTCTGATAAGCTTGGAGTTAGCGACAAGACTAATTCAAAAGGAAGTTATTTTATGAGCAAGATAAATACGGTAATTTTTGATATGGACGGAACGGTGCTGAACACGCTTGATGATCTGACGATGTCCGTGAATTATACAATGGAGAAATTCGGATTTCCGCAGAGGACGCTCGATGAGTACAGGCAGGCGTTTGGAAGCGGCATTAGGCGGGCAATCGAGCTTACGGTGCCGGATGGAACTTCGCAGGAAGTGATAGATGAGATGATACCTGTGTTCAAAGAGCATTATGATGTGCACTGCCTTGATAAGACGGGGCCTTACGTCGGAATTATCGAGCTTATGAGAGAGCTAAAAAGGCGCGGCTACAAGATGGCCATAGTTTCCAACAAGATAGATTCCGCGGTAAAAGAGCTGAATCAGAAGTTCTTTTCCGAAGTAATAGAAGTTGCGATCGGAGAGCAGGATGGGATAAAGAGAAAACCTGCGCCGGATATGGTCGTAAAAGCAATGGATGAACTTGGAAGCTCCGCTGAAGAAGCGGTATACATCGGTGATTCTGAGGTTGATTTTGCTACGGCAAAAAATTCGAGTCTTCCGTGCATTTCGGTGCTGTGGGGCTTTAGAGACAAGGCTTATCTGGAAGAGATAGGAGCAAATATTTTTGCAAAAGAGCCAAGTGATGTGTTGGAGATTCTAGCGAATTGGAATTAAAATAATTAGGGAAGAAGAGTATGAGCGCAGCTTCAGAGAATGGGGCTGTGCTTTTCAATTTGGAAAAAACATGTATATCCGGTGAAGGCTGTTGATCTACGCTTAAAAATAAGAAAAAATATAAAAAATGATTTGCAACTGTCAGTTTTTTCCTTTACGAATCGTTTTATAAGTAGAAGGACAAAATACTGCGAAAAGGAGCATTTTACATGGATGAAAAAGAAGTAAGGCGGGTGGTGGAGACGTATTCGGATATGATCCTTCGAATCAGCTACAACTATCTGCAGCATACGTTTGATGCGGAGGATATATGCCAGACTGTGCTACTTAAGTTTATTTCCGGTGATTTATCTTTTGACACAAAGGAATATGAAAAAGCATGGATGATACGCACTACGATAAATGCATGCCACGACCTTAGAAGGAGCGCTTATTCAAGGAAAACGGTAGGGCTTGATGCGGTCAAGGAAAAAGAAGCTCCGAAGGCGCCGGATTCAGATCTTTTGGAGGAGATAAAGAAGTTGCCTGTTAATTATCGAATGAGTATCTATCTTTATTACTACGAAGGATATTCGGTAAAAGAAATCGCGAAAATCATGGGCAAATCGAAGTTTGCTGTTTCGCAATATTTATCAAGAGGACGACGGGAGCTTAGAAAAAAGCTTGATACAGAAGGTACTTATGGTGCAAAGGCAGGTGAAATCTATGAATGAAAATATAATTGTATCTTATAAAAATTCAATGAATGAACTTTGTTTTTCAAAATCTCAAAAGGAGTATATGGTCCGTAAACTTACTGAGGCGGGGAATGTGAAGAACGTTGTCCGAATGAAGAAAAAACTGAGTGTAAAGAAGATTGTTGCTGTAACTGCGGCATGCCTGGCTGTTCTCGGAGGCTGCGGAGTGGCAGTAGGCAAGGCTACGGGAGTTGTCACTTCATTTAGCCCTGACACTTTTTTCTCCAAAACATCTGACTTCGGACGTCTTGCCAGACTTGAAAAAAGAGTGGGAATAGATGTTGCTGCGGTGGAAACATTCAGCAACGGGTATAAGTTTGACTCGATGGATGTTGAGGATTTCCGTACGGTGGATGATGAAGACAGAACAGTAGGACGATTTAAAGAGTTAAGAATTGAGTATGTATGCGATAATAAGGCTCAGATCAGCGTAAATATGGAATCTGCTTTGGTAAACGGTCACATTGATGATGATCCGGGCGTTGCTTTAAGAGCCAATGAGATGCGGACGGTTGACGGCATAAATGTCTACTACAACTATGATGAGTATTTGGGACTTCCCGTGTCAAAAGATATTTTTCCGACCGAAGAAGAACTTAAGCGCGAAGAAACAGACGATCACTTTTTTATAAGTTATGGCAGCGATGAACGCGAGACTACTTATGTATCAAGTGCAGTTTTTGAAGTGGCTGATGTACATTATTGCATCATGACATTTGATGAGAATATCACATCCGATGAGCTTTTTGGTATGGCGGAGGAGATAATAAAAGCACGGTGAGCGTTTCACATCAAAAAATAACAGCTAACATCGCAGAATATGATAAGTGGTGATATCACAGAGATGGTACAATATTAAAAGTTTTTATCATTACACACAGGAGGGCGAGATATGATGAAGCAAAATGATGTTTACAAGCTTTCGAACGGAGTCGGAATTCCTTGCTTGGGATTCGGAACGTGGCAGACACCTGAGGGGGATGTTGCTGTTGAAAGCGTAAAGTGTGCTATAGATGCGGGGTATCGTCATATCGATACGGCGCAGGTTTACGGAAATGAAGAAGGCGTCGGCAAGGGTATCAGACGGGGAATTATAGACAATGGCCTTGTAAGAGAAGATATCTTTGTTACGACGAAGATCTGGAACGATAAGCATAGCTATGAGCTTACCGTCAGCTCTTTTGACGAATCATTAAAAAAGCTTGGGCTTGATTATGTAGATATGCTTCTTATTCACTGGCCAAATCCGGCTATGTTCAGAGACCATTGGGAGGAGGCAAATGCCGAGACCTGGAGAGCTATGGAGAAGTTTTACGAGACGGGAAAAGTTCGTGCGATCGGTATCAGTAATTTCAGACAACACCACATTGACGCGCTTTTGAAGACTGCAAAAATTAAGCCTATGGTTAATCAGATCAGGCTTTGTCCTGGCGCTACGCAGGATGAGCTTGTTGCATATTGCAGAGAAAAAGGAATGATTCTTGAAGCATACAGTCCGCTTGGAACAGGTAAGATTTTCGATGTTCCCGAGATGAAAGATCTTGCGGAAAAATACGGGAAGAGCATCGCTCAGATCTGCATTCGCTTTGGACTTCAGATGGGATATCTCCCTCTTCCAAAGTCTGTCACTCCTTCGAGAATCGAGGAGAACTTCAAGGTATTTGATTTTGAGCTTGAAGAAGCTGACGTTAAGCGCATCGCCGATCTTAAAGGCTGCGTAGGATACGAGACAGACCCTGACACAGCGCCATTCTAATATAGCGACAGAAAGGAACACAGATGAAATATATTGACATAATGAACGGACCGCAGAACGCATCTGCTATTATACAGGGCTGCATGAGAATGCCGTCTCTTTCTGCTAAAGAAGCTGCTGAGATTATAAGAACAGCCTATGAGTGCGGAATCAATTTTTTTGACCATGCAACTTGCTATGGGATGGGCGAAGCAGAGGAACGGTTTGCACAGGCTTTCCCGCTTACGGGGATTAAGAGGGAAAAAATCTTTCTCCAGAGTAAGTGCGGTATATGCCCGGAGAGATCTGAGTTTGACTGGACAAAAGAGAATATTATAGCGAGTGTTGACGGCATTCTTGAGAGGCTTAAATGTGAATATCTTGATACGCTTCTTTTGCACAGACCGGACTTATTGTTTGACCCGGAAGAAGTTGCGGAGGCTTTTGACGAGCTTGAAGAAGCAGGCAAGGTGTGCCGTTTTGGTGTAAGCAATCTTATGCCGATGCAGATCGAGCTTCTTAAAAAATATGTAAAACAGCCGCTTGTCATCAATCAGGTGCAGCTTTCACTTGAGCAGTCGCAGCTTATCGATCAGTCGCTTTACATGAATAACAAGTCAACCGATATGTCTTTGAACAGAGACGGAAGTGCGCTTGATTATTGCAGACTTAATGACATTACGATTCAGGCGTGGTCACCGCTTCAGGTTGGAATGTTTGGCGGAACATTCATTGATAATCCTGATTATCCCGAGCTTAACAAGGTTCTTGCGCAGCTTGCGGACAGAGAGCATGTTTCTAAGACAGCAATTGCGCTTGCTTGGATTTTGCGCCATCCTGCCAAGATGCAGGCGATAATCGGCACTATGAATCCCGCGCACATCAAGGATGCATGCGATGCCACGAATGTAGAGCTTTCACATCACGACTGGTATGCACTGTACCTTGCGTCAGGGAAGTTTTTGCCGTAATTTGACAGTGGGCAGGAGAAAAATATAAAGAGATATTGTAAGATAATTTTCTAAAACAAATGATTATTTGGCTTCCGAAAAAAGAGATATTTTTTCGGAAGTCTTTTTTATATCATAGCTTTTCCTATGATATAAAAACGCTCCGCTATGGATGCGACCGATGCGCAGATGAATTATGCAAGCTAAAGCTTGCGCGCATCGGCGCGCAAAGAGTTGCAAAGCAACTCTTTGTTCTATTTCAAGTGAGTAATAAAATAAAAAAGCCACTATTTAGCGCATTGCTGTTATAATGGTGAGTATGTACTACCGCGGCGGATTACGCCGCCTCAGATTTCAACAATAACTACTGCAAGATTGTAGATTATGAAATTACAGGTTCACCTCATTATTACAGAAAGCGAGATTCCCCCAACATATGAAGAATACATCGCAAATTGACAGACTTAAACAAATTGTAGAGACGCTCAGAAGCGAGAATGGCTGTCCGTGGGATAAGGCGCAGACGCATGCAAGTCTTAAGCTGGGATGCATAGAAGAGGCAGCAGAGGTTATTGGCGGGATAAATATACTTGAAGAGACGGGCGATGCGGAGAATCTCAAGGAGGAGCTTGGAGATCTTTTGCTTCAGGTGATGTTTCATTCGGTGATTGCTGAGGAAGAGGGACTCTTTACATTCGAAGATGTGGCAAAGACTGTTGCAGACAAGATGGAGCGCAGGCATCCGCATGTTTTTACCGATGTGAAATTTGAGACTGAGGAAGAACTCCACGCCGCATGGGCAGAGATAAAAAGAAAGGAAAAAGAAGGCAAAGAGTGGCATGCGGATTATCTTCCGGGGGCTTTTAAGGAAGCGCATGAGCTTATAGATAGAGCGCAGGCGTAAAAACGGGAGGGACTATGAAGAAAGAACTTCTTAAAGAAGCTATTACTAAAATTGTCGTAGGAATCATTCTTATAGGACTTCTTTTATTTATCCCCGCAGGGACGCTTAGCTGGCTTTACGGCTGGATTTTTATGGGAATGCTTTTTGTTCCGATGCTTATTGCCGGTATTGTTATGTATTTCAAAGCGCCGGATCTTCTGGAGAGCAGGCTCAGGGCAAAAGAGACACAAAGCGAGCAAAAGCAGGTGATAGGTTTTAGCGGTATCATGTTTTTACTTGTGTTTATTCTTGCAGGCCTGAATTATCGCTTCGGATGGATAATTCTACCGGAAATATCAGTATATATTGGCATTGTGATTTTTCTTTTGGCCTATGCATTATTCGGCGAAGTCCTCAGAGAAAACAGATATTTATCAAGAGTGATCGAAGTTCAGAGAGATCAAAAGGTAGTGGATAGCGGATTGTACGGAATCGTGCGACATCCAATGTATTTTGCGACGCTTTTTCTTTTCCTAAGCATGCCGCTGGTACTGAATTCACTGCCGTCATTTATAGTAATGCTTAGTTATATTCCAATAATTGTAAAAAGAATCAGGAACGAAGAAGAGGTTCTGGAAAAAGAGCTTTCGGGTTATAAAGAGTACAAGCGGAAAGTCAGGTACAGAATTATTCCGTTTATGTACTAGTGATGCGCAGAAGCTTTATTCGCAGTATGGTTTTGAAGTTGTCAATGACAGAGTAATGTTGAGACAGCCGTGAACGCAGCGGATTGGATGCGTTTGGGATAATTAAAGTCGGTGCGCATATGTATCAGAGCGCAGTGGCAGTAGGAGAAAAAATGAGTTCATTTATAAGGTTAACTGATTATAAAAAAGAAGAATTGCAGGAAATATTCGACATAACTGATAATATCGATAGGTACGAGGGTTTCTTAACAGGAAAGACGGTTGTCATGTTTTTTCCGGCGAATAGCATCAGAACGCGAGTGTCTTTTGAAAAGGGAATTCATCTTCTTGGCGGGCAAACGATTCTTTTTGACCCGAGTACCCTGGATAAAAAAGAAGATATAAGAGATGTCTGCGGATACCTTGAGAACTGGGCGGATGCAGTTATAGTGCGGCATAAAGACATTTCATTGCTTGGAAAAATGGCAGAGAATCTTGAGATTCCCGTGATAAATGCAATGACGGATGATAATCACCCTTGCGAGATGATGTCGGATTTGTATTCGCTTTCGCAGATAAGAAAAGATTATCTAAGCGACAAGTATCTGTTCGTAGGAGCTGACGGGAACATCGGGCGTGCATGGAAAGAAGCGTCGGAAGCTTTTGGATTTTCTCTGACGCAGAGTTGTCCCCATGAGTTTCAGATTCCTGAGACCGACTGCATCGATGATCTCAGAACCGCGGTTGTGGGAAAAGACATTGTGTGCACGGATTCTTTTCCGCAGGAAATGTTTAACGGCGCTAAATCTTATCAGGTCACAAAAGAAATCATGAATCTCGCAAACAAAGGAGCGGTGCTGAATCCATGCCCTCCTTTTTACAGAGGCGAAGAGGTTTCGGATGATGTGATTGATTCGGAGTACTTTGTGGGATACGAATTCAAAAAGAATTTGCTCAGAGTGCAGCAGGCTATTATTGTTTTTTGCATGAAAAAATAAAATATGTGCGGAGGGAGAAAGATGAAGAAAGTTTTATTTATCGGCAACAGCCACACATATATGAATGACATGCCGGAGCTTACAAGGCGTATGATAGAGGATACGACGGGAGAATCGTGTGAAGTGTTTATGCTTGCTTATTCTGCGAGGCCGCTTAAGTGGCATTTGGAGGAAGAATATTTTGCGGTGCGATTTAATATACTGCATGGAGGGTATGACTACTGCGTGATTCAAGAACAGGCGCATCCAATGCCGCCTGAGAAGGATACGATTAGGTGCATGGACAGGATAATCAAGCTGTGTAAAGAAGCCGGTACAACGCCGATTTTATTTGAGACTTGGGCGGAGAAGGCGAAGCCGGAAAATCAGGCTGAGATGAACCGCAGATATAGAGCGATTGCTGAGCAGCAGGGAGCCTTGCTTGCACCAATCGGTGAAGTGTGGGAGTGTGCTTTGAATGTGCTTTCTGATATGTCCGAGGCTGACCTTTATTACCGCGACGGAGCTCATGCGTCAGCTGTCGGAGACTATCTTGTCGCAACAGTTCTTACCAAAGTGATCACAGGTAAACTTCCGAAAGAAGATTTTTTGACCGCGTTCGACTTTAGTCTTCCCGATGATGAATGGCTAAATGTAAAAGAAAACGTGGAAGAAGAGACTACGTGCCTGCCGCGAGAGGTGGTGCAGGCAATCAGAGACTGTGCGGAGTTGGACTGAGACTTAATTAAAAAGACATTATAGAGAATGACCGGAGGAAACAAATGCTAGACAACAAGGGATTTAACTTATGGGCTGACGGCTATGACAAGGCGGTAGGTATTTCAGAGGAGGCAAATACCTATCCGTTTGCGGGATATAAGAGCGTTCTTGGTGGCATTTTTGATGAGATTATGCACAAAGAAAAGGCTGCTGTTCTGGACATTGGATTTGGGACGGGAACGCTTACGACCAAGCTTTATGAGAATGGGTGTGACGTGTACGGACAAGATTTTTCACAGAGGATGATCGAGCTTGCAAAAGAAAAGATGCCCGATGCGAACTTGTATCAAGGCGATTTTTCAAAGGGGCTTGTTTCGGAGCTTTACGAGCGTAAGTATGATTTTATTTTGGGAACGTATTCGTTGCATCATTTGACGGATGAGAAGAAGGTCCTTTTCTTCATGGAGTTACTGAATCTTCTTGATGAGGGCGGAAAGCTCCTAATCGGAGATGTGGTGTTTGAGACGAGAAGCGAACTTGAGAAGTGCAAAGAAGAGGCCGGCAGTGCCTGGGATGAGGATGAAATCTATTTTGTGATAGATGAACTTCGCAAGGCGTTTCCTGAGCTTGAGTTCGAGCAAAAGTCGTATTGTTCGGGGATTATAAGTATAAGTAAGAACTGAAGATGGTGTGGGTTGTAAGGAATGAGTTTTGTCGTTTGGAGGGAGGAAAGGTATGGCCACAACAGAGTTGGTTACAACAAATTGGTTTCTTATATTCTGGGATATAGTCAATTTGATACTTAGATTGATTATTTTAGCAGCGATTGTTATGGGAATTATCAAAGGTGCTCGTTATATAAAGAAAATTATTAAATTCATTGATAAAGCTGAGAGATACATCGATGAAAAAGATGCGGCCAATGTCATGAACTGCACGATAGCTTCATTATATGTCTGCGTAAAAGATATGGAGAGGGCCGTTAAGTTCTACGAAGATTTTTTTGCCTGCCCTGTCACTGAACGCGACGAGATATACAGCGTTTTCGACATCGGCGGATTCAGGTACGGTTTGTTTGCTTTTCAGAAAATGAATGAAGAGCATGTATTTGGCAGCAATTGCCTTCCCAGTATCGGTTTTGGAAGCGTGGAGGTGCTTAAGGATAAGATTAGCGGAAAAGAGATATGTTTTCCTTTGACCAGAATAAAGAACAATTGGGTTGCGGAGTTTGTTGACAGTGAAGGAAATCACATTGAAGTTACCGCGCCGGTGAAAGAATGAGGTTTGCAAAATGAAGATTTATATAGATTTTGATGACTGCCTTTGCGAGACGGCAAGGGCGTTTACGGAGATTGCAAAGAGACTTTTCGGAAAAGATGTTCCTTATGAGGAGGTGCGTTTTTTCAATTTGCAACAGTCTTTTGAACTTACAGATGATGAGTATGAGCAGCTTATGCTGGAAGGGCATCGCACTGAGGTGCTCCTTTCATATGATGAGACGCCCGGGGCTTCTAAGGTGATAAATGAGTGGATTGACTGTGGGCATGAGGTTTATATCATAACGGGGCGTCCGTCGAGCGCTTACGATGCTTCGCGCAAATGGCTTGATAATCACGGACTTGAGCACGCGACACTTTTTTGCCTGAACAAATATGGCAGGGACTCGTTTATCAAAAACAGCGAATTTACGCTGGAGCTCGAAGACTATTATAAGATGAACTTTGACTACGCCGTTGAGGATTCGCCTATGGCTTTTAAATTCTTCGAACATTTGCCAAATCTCAAGGTTATGGTCTATGACAGACCGTGGAACAGAGAGTGCGAACTACCCGGTGAGAATTATACAAGGTGCTTTGACTGGGAAATGATACGGGAGAAGGTAATGAACCATGGGGGACGGGGATAGTGGTTCATTAATTAAGAGTGAGGTGCGGAGTTGAGTACTACAATAATTGAAAATGCAAAAAGATATATAGAAGAAATTTTCAGGAATAACGCGGATGGACACGATGCAGAGCATTCGATGCGAGTTTATGCAAATGCTATGAAATTGGCGGAGCGTTATCATGAGTGTGACAACGAGGTTGTGGCGCTTGCAGCACTACTTCATGACGTTGATGATCACAAGTTATTTGATACAAAGGATAATGCTAATGCGAGAGCTTTTTTGACAAGTAATGATCTTGGAGAAAAAGAGATTGAGCAGATCTGTGTGATCATAAATGGAGTTTCTTTTAGCAAGAACAGGGGCAAGAAGCCGGAGAGCATCGAAGGACAGATTGTTCAGGATGCGGACAGACTTGATGCGATTGGCGCTGTGGGAATAGCGAGAACGTTTGCCTATGGCGGAAAAGTCGGAAGATCTTTGGATGATTCTATTCAGCATTTTTATGACAAACTTCTGCTTCTAAAAGATGAGATGAACACAGAAGAAGCTAAAAAGATGGCACTTCAGCGGCATGAATATATCGAAGGGTTTATTGAGGAATATAGGACAGAAATTAGATAAGGACATAATGGTGAAATAAGAAATGAATGAGATAAAAATAGATTGGAACAGCATGGCAAAGGCTTATGAGGAGTTTAACAATGCGGAGAATTCATATAGCTACTGCATTGAATGGCCGTGCATTAAGGAACTGCTTCCTGACCTAAAGGGAAAGGTAGTAGTAGATTTAGGCTGTGGTACGGGGATATTTACTTTTCTTTTAGAAAAGAGTGAGCCGGCGAAGATTGTAGGAATTGACCTTTCGGAAGAGATGCTTAAGATTGCCAAAGAAAAAGCTGATGCAGATGGCTCAAAGTCTGAATTTGTGCAACATGATGCGGCAACATGTAAAGAGGTAATAGAGGAGCCTGTCGACTTTATTTTTTCATCGACAACGAGTCATTACATTGAGAATTTGAAGCAGCTGTTTGAGAATGTGGCAAAAAGCCTTAAAGAGGGCGGGGAGTGTATCTTTTCCGTGATAAATCCTGTATATTCAGCGATGTATCCTGTTGAGCATGAAGACAGTTCTTTTCCGGAGGATGACGAGTGGAACGTCAGATACATGGACAAAGCGATGAGGGCGTACATCCAGCCGTGGCTTGAGTACAACGATGACTACGAGAATCATCTCAGCAAAAGTTATCATCATACTTTTTCGGACTATGTAAATGCCATAGTTGGAGCGGGACTTACGATTGAGAAGGTATGTGAGCCAATGGCGCCGGAAGAGTGGAAGGAAACGCAGATTTACAGGTACGAGAGCTTTGTTGAGAATCCGGTGTATATGATCATTAAGATGAAGAAGGCGTAAAAAGAGTGCTACACTAGTGCTGCTGTCATCAAATAACTCGACTTTTTACGCAAAATAACAATTTAGGCGAGTAGGTACTCTGGAATGATGACGGAATGAGGAATTATATCTAAGGAGGCAGCAGATGAAGATAGAGCATATTGCGATGTATGTAAATGATTTGGAAGCGGCCAGGGATTTCTTTGTGAAATATCTTGGCGGAACATCCAACGGCGGTTATCATAATGAAAAAACAGATTTTAGATCATTCTTTATTTCTTTTGACGACGGGGCGCGACTTGAGCTTATGAATAAGCCCAGCTTGGATGATATGGATAAGCCGCTCAATCGCACGGGGTTCATTCACATAGCTTTTTCTGTAGGCAGCAAAGAGAAGGTTGATGAGTTGACTGAGAACCTTAAAGCTGCAGGCTATGATGTTGCGAGCGGTCCGCGTACGACCGGCGATGGCTACTACGAGAGTTGCATCGTGGGAATCGAAGGAAACCAGATAGAGATTACGATCTGATAGGAGATGTATATGTTTAGAAAAATGAGAAGATTTGGCCAGCAGATCACAGATGAAGAGTGTATAGAGGTTCTTAAGAATACCAAGAGAGGTGTGCTTTCACTTATAGGCGACGACGGATATCCTTACGGAGTGCCGCTTGTGCACTGGTATTGTGAAGAGGACGGAAAGATTTATTTCCACGGGGCAAAAGACGGGCACAAGGTCGATGCGATCAAGTCTTGCGACAAAGCCTGCTATACTGTTTACGATGAGGACTACCGCGAAGAGGGCGAGTGGGCGATTCATTTTAAGAGCATTATCACTTTCGGCAGGATAACCCTTGTGGAAGACGAAGAGAAGGCAAAGAAGATCTGCGTTGCCATGGTAAAAAAATTCACGGACGATGAGAAGTTTCTTGCAAAAGAGCTCAAGTTCTTTTTCCCAAGAGTGCAGTGCTTTGAACTTACGCCGGAGCACATGACCGGAAAGAAAGTCAAAGAAGAATGAGCTACAGGAGTGACGATGAAAAATCCGTGGGAAGAGATTAGTTTGGAGGACTACGAGAATCACATGCAGCTTGATTCCGTAAAGCAGCTCCAGACGCTTAATTCTATTATGAAAGCGCAGTTTGGCGAGTATCCCGTGACTACGGCAATGGTTTTGGGTGTTGCCGGCGGGAATGGCTTGGAGCACGTGGACTACGGCAAGTATAGTACCGTTTACGGCGTTGATATTAACGAGAATTACCTCGAGGCTGTGGCGACAAGATATGCAGAGGAAGTTGATTTAGGCGCACTTAAACTTCTTAAGGCCGATTTTTTTTCCGAATCTGAGAAATTGCCGCAGGTAGAGCTTTTGATAGCAAATCTATTGATCGAGTATATCGGTTATGATTTTTTTGCAAAGGTGGTTTCTGCGGTGAAGCCCCGCTATGTTTCTTGCGTTATTCAGATTAATGAGGATGTCTGCAATTGGGTTTCCGATTCGCCCTATGTGCATTCTTTTGACAAGCTCGAAGAGGTTCATCATCAGATGGATGAAAAGGAGCTTGCGGAAGTGATGGAGCGAATAGGATATTTTGCGAGACGTAGAATTAAGGAAAGCTTGCCAAACGGGAAGGCATTTGTTCGGATGGACTTTGAAAATACATCGGAGTGATATTGAAAAAAGACGTGACATAGAGAGGGGAGAGAGGCCTCTAAAGGCGCCAGAGAAGGCCTTGAGCGACGAAGCACTACAGCCACCGAATAAACCACACGAACGGTTGAACGGCATACGTGGGAGGTGCACATGAATAGCGTTACCTACAGAAGATTAACAGAAGAGGATCTCGCAATTTTCATTGAAATGCGAATCACGCAGCTTCGCGAAGAGGGGGCGAAGGATGACGTCGATCTGCGCCCTGCGCTGAATGACTATTACAGAAGACATCTCAATGACGGGACGTTTGTATCATGGCTTGCGCTTGATGGCGAAAAGATTGTGGGAACAAGCGGAATGTCTTTTGTCGAGAAGCCACCGTACTTCGGGTGCCCAAGCGGCAAAATCGGACTTATTTCGAGCATGTATACAGATCCAAGCTACAGGCGCAGAGGGATTGCAAAAGATCTTTTGACCAAAGTTATGGATGATGCAAGAAAGTACGGCTGCGGTGCGATTCAGATCACTGCGTCCGATATGGGCGTCAAACTCTATACTGCGTGCGGCTTTGTGCACAACGGGAATTTTATGCAATATAATTTGTGAAAAAAGCATTTTATATAGACCTAAGAAATTGTATGATTGAAAATGTTATTAAAACATTTTTTGAAACATGGAGGAATATCTTATGCACTATACTTATAATCCGAAGGGAGTATGTTCTACGGAAATCAATTTTGACCTTGATGAGAATGGCAAGATCTCAGGTCTTAGTTTTAAAGGCGGATGTAACGGAAATCTCAAAGCTATCGGCAGACTTCTTGAGGGGCAGGATGCAAAGCATGCTGCAGAGATTCTTAAAGGAAATGACTGCGGCGGACGAGGCACATCATGCGCAGATCAGCTTTCAAAGGCGCTTGAGGAGGCGCTTGCTTAAATATGAAGACATTATATGTGTCAGATCTTGACGGAACGTTACTTCGAAGTGACGAGCAGATGTCAGAATATACAAACAATACGATAAATACGCTTGTGAGCAAGGGAATGCTTTTTTCTTATGCAACGGCGCGTTCCCTGATCACGGCCAAAAAAGTAACAAAAGGGCTTAGTGCCAAGATACCGTTGATCGTTTATAACGGTGCTTTTATCATTGACAATGTCACAGAGGAAGTGCTTCGCGCCAATTACTTTGATGACAGTGTGAATGATGTTTTGGAGGATCTTTTTTCGCATGATATATATCCTATCGTGTATGGGATTGTTGACGGAAAAGAGAAGTTTTCTTTTGTCCCAAAGCTTTGTACAAAGGGCATGAATACATTCATAAATTCCCGCAAAGGCGATATCAGGACCAATGCGATTGATGATTATAAAGATCTGAAAAAGGGAAATATCTTTTACATTTCTTGCATCGATGAGACGGAGAAGCTTGCACCGATGTATGAGCGGTACAAGCATGATTATCACTGCGTTTTTCAAAAAGATATCTATACCGGCGATCAGTGGCTTGAGATTTTGCCCAAGACTGCTTCAAAGGCAAATGCGGTCAGGCAGCTTCGTGAGATGATCGGTTGCGATAAAGTCGTGGCTTTTGGCGACGGCAAAAATGATATAGATCTTTTTCAGGCTGCGGATGAAGGTTATGCGGTCAGCAATGCGCATGAAGACCTTAAGAAAGTTGCTACGGGAGTCATTCTTTCCAACAATGAGGACGGGGTTGCGAAGTGGCTTGAGGATGAAGCATTATAAAGAGCCACTACGTATATGGTATAAAAGCGATGAAAAGAAAAAATTTTAAAGCCGGTAAGACCAAAAAAGAAAAAAAGTTAAAAACGCAGATTAAAAATATAAGGGATATACCGCGCGCAGAAATAGGTGACAGAGCATATGACGGCTTGTGGGTTTTGCTGGGCTTTTTCGTATTTATGGCATTTTTTGTGGTTGCTGTAGTTATTTTGGATGATAACGGACAAGTCAGTGTAGAAACAAAAGTCATCGCGGTCATATTGTTTGTGTTGAGTGTATATCTGATGTTTTTGAAAGCATTATTTAGGAAAATGAGAAATGAGCGTGTACTTAGAATGATTCCATCCGGAATCTTGTATGAGTGGCCGTTTGGTATTACGAAACAGCACAGTTACAGTGAATGGGCAGACTCCATAAATGCCGGACACTATCGTATAGGTAGCCGTGGCTTTGAATTCCGACTGGGATTTGAGAAGATAGTTTTCTTTTATAATGTGGCTCTTTTGGGCGAGCGAAAAAAAGCTGAAGAACGATATAATCTGTTCGTTGATTATTTGGCAGGAGCAGATCCAATGATCAGACAGAAAATGCCGAAGTTCACAAAAGAAAATATCGATTTGCTGGATAAGCGCTGTTTTTACCAAAGAAGTCGTAAACATCAGTTGATAGTAATGTTTTTTAACATGCTCCTATATCTTATATTACTTAGTATAAGCGGTGGACATAATGCAGTGGTTACTACGGCTATACTTTGCGGATTAGTTGAGATATTTGTTTTTTATTTTTTGGTAAAAGGTGCTTATTTCAATTATAAGAACGAAATGGAAATCAGAGAAAAAATGTCGGATGAGACCGGATTGGTACGAGACGACGGAATTGGAAATTTAAGACCTTACTGGGGATATATATATTTGTTTTTGGTGTTTGTAATAAATTATGCCATACAGTGCATTCTTTTATGGTGGTAATTTGTCGGAAAGCTACATTAGCATAATAAATGACATAGGGAAAAAATATGATTCGTGAAAAATTATATGAATTAAAAGAGTGGAAGGGTGTTGTACATACTACATGGAATCCCAACGGACCGGGGGTGATCAGAATCCACATGATTCCTCCAAAATTCAGATTATTTCATTTTGTACCTTCTACGGTCATTTTAAACGGTCAGGATGTACTGCCTATCAATGAGGCGTGGGCGATTCTTTTAACAGAGTTTATTCGAGGAGTTAACAGCTTTGGTGACGGACAAATGAGCCGCGAGATTCTTGATGATATTATGTCGGAAGTTTTTCATCGCGTAAGAAGCGTATACCCTACCGTATCAGATGAGCTTTTGAAAGAAGACCTGCAAACAATCGTCAGTACTTTTGATGACATTGCAAGAAATAAGGTTCCGGCCATTGATATCGGAGTAATGAGTCTTTCTGAGTATGCACCGCATATGACGGCTCCACATAGAATGGATCTTATGGTATCAGCTATGACAAAAGACGGCAAATGGGCATGTAATCAGCATTGCCTTCATTGTTACGCCGCAGGCCAAAAATATGCAGAAACTAAAGAACTTTCAACTGATGAGTGGAAGAAGATAATTGATCGTTGTAAGGCTGCAAGAATACCACAGATTACCTTTACCGGTGGAGAGCCGACTTTGCGAAAAGATTTAGTTGAGCTGATTCGATATTCGAGATGGTTTGTGACGCGATTAAATACTAACGGAATACTTCTGACAGAGCAGTTGTCAAAAGATCTGATGGATGCTGAACTTGACAGTGTTCAGGTGACTTTATACTCGCAGATTGAGGAAATACATAATGAACTGGTAGGTTCAAAGCATTTTAAAGATACGATAAACGGAATAAAAAATGCGTTGGCAGCAGGCTTGAATTTAAGTGTTAATACACCTTTGTGTTCGCTTAATAAGGATTATGTCGGTATGCTGGAGTTCCTGCACGAATTAGGTGTGAGATATGTGACCTGTTCAGGCTTGATTGTTACGGGAAATGCTACTTCGGATGCATCAAGACAATCCCAGCTTACAAGTGATGAATTATATGAAATATTACGAGCTGCAAAAGAATATACCGACAATCATGACATGGAAATAGATTTTACATCTCCGGGATGGATTGATAGTGGAAAATTAGCGCAGCTTCACATGGTCGTACCAAGTTGCGGGGCATGCCTTAGCAATATGGCAATTAATCCGGACGGTAGGGTAATACCATGTCAAAGTTGGCTATCCGATGATACCCTTGGCGATATGCTCAAGGATTCTTGGAAGAAGATTTGGAATGGGCGAAAATGTAAGAAGATTCGAATGGAGTCTGCAAAGGCTGACGGAATATGCCCTCTTCGTAAAATGAATGAAGGGGAGGTAGTACATGAATAAAAGAATATTTGGGTTTGCTGTTGCAATAATCTTTTTTGCAAGTTTGTTATACTGTCCGGTTGTAAAGGCGGCAAAACCTTTAGATCACATTCATGATTATGAAGTGACGGTAGATATGCGTAAAGATGGCTCCTGTGATATTTCGTATCATATCGTATGGGAGGTATTGGATAGTGAATCAGAGGGGCCGTTAACTTGGATAAAGGTTGGAATAGCCAATAAATATGCCGATGAATACAAAGCAATTTCAAGTAATATTGATTCTATCGGATATTACAGGGATGGTGGTGATTACGTAAGACTTGACCTTGATAAAAGATATAGGGCAGGCGACGTACTGGTACTTGATTTCTCTTTGCATCAAAAAAATCTTTTTACAATGGAAAAAGATTGCGCCAATTATGAATTTACTCCGGGATGGTTCGATGATACGCCGGTAGACAAAGTGGCAGTTCGTTGGAATGCGGAGGAGGTCCTGGATGTTAAAGGCAATCCGAGGCTTGAGAACGGATATTATGTTTGGATCAATGATGCCGGTGGATATAAGTCGAAAGTAACGGCAAAACTTTCTTATGACATAAATCAATATGACTATATGTCGGGCAATGTGAGCGATAAAACTTCGGATACCCGATATGGAGATGACAGTAGCGGATTATATACTAATGAGGATATGCGATTGGGCAGCATCCTTTTATTGGTCATACCGTTAGGCGGCTTCCTTATATGTATTGTCCTTATGAAGATGTTTAAGCCGATGCGTGAAGATGGATATTCAGAAAAAAGGGGACTGGGTGCAAAGTATTATATAGGGCAAGGTATTGCCAATAATAGCGGAAGCCGTTATCACGGTCACAGCGGTGGCGGCGGATGTGCCTGTGCTTGCGCCTGTGCCTGCGCATGTGCAGGAGGTGGCCGTGCCGGATGCTCAAGAAAAGATTTTTATGGTACCAAGCTATATACAAAAGATATTTACTATGTGCTGAAAAGATGAAAGTTATGCGGTAAGCATTATTGTGACGGAGGCAGAATGAGACTGGTTTTTCCGCGAATTGAGCATAAAGAAAAAGCAATTGATTACATAAATGAATTTTATGAGCATGGTTCTGAGATAAACGGAAGCGGCGGTCTGGATTACTGTTTAAAAGAATCAACATATGAAGATTGGCTTGAAGGACTGATCAAGGAAATTGATATTGCCAACATTGCCGATTTTGACGTGCCGAGGATCACATATTTCTGCGTGAGAGAAGAGGACGACAGAATAGTCGGGATGATTAATCTGCGTCTTTCTTTGATTAATTTCAGTAAAAAAGACGCAGGTCATATTGGCTATTCGGTCAGACCAACTGAGCGTCGCAAGCATTACGCCACGGAAATTCTTAATAGGGCGCTCAAGATTTACGATAAGATGGGTATAGACGAAGTTCTGATATCCTGCGAAAAAGAAAATGTCGCCTCCGCCGGTGTGATCATGAAATGCGGAGGGATGCTGAAAGATGAGTTTTTTAGCGAGACGTATAAGAAAGAATTGAAGATGTTTGTGATCAAGCGGTAATAAACTGGCTGAGATATTCAGTGAACTCAATGTACCGCATGTACAAGGTCGCATTTGGACTAAAATAGAAGGTCTTAATGAAGCCAATCATAGTATCGGCAAGCTGTTTGTTGCGATGGAAGTGTTAAAGAGGTTATAGGTTCGATTTTATAAGGACGGAGAAAAAATGGCAGAAGAATTATTTGATATAGTTGACGAAAACGGCAATCCTACAGGCGAGACAGTTTCCCGCTCCGAAGCCCATGCAAAGGGAATCAGACACAGGACTGCGCATATTTGGGTTGTTCGTGACAATGAAGGGAAGAAAGAAGTTTTATTGCAAAAGAGGGCGCTGAATAAGGATTCTTTTCCCGGAAAATACGACACTTCTTCCGCAGGACATATCCAGGCGGGAGATGAGCCGCTTGAATCCGCATTAAGAGAATTGTCGGAAGAACTTGGAATTGAGGCTTTGGCAGAACAGCTGCATTTTGTGGGAACTTTTTTTATCGGGTTTGAAAAAGAATTCCATGGCAAGATGTTCAAAGATAGTGAGATTGCCTTTGTTTATGCCTATGAAGAGAATGTTGATATAAGCAAGCTTTTAATTCAAAAAGAGGAGCTTGAAAGCGTCGAGTGGTTTGATTTGGAAGAAGTTTATAAGGCATGTTTGCCGCCGCGTGATGATAGATTCTGCGTTCCAATGGGCGGATTGGAGATGATTCGGAAATATGCTGCCGGGAGTAATCGGATATGAAAGTATATCTCATCAACGGCCCCATGGGCGTTGGAAAAACGGTTACGGGGAAGTGCATTGCTGAAAAGAGTCCCGGAATGGTCACTTATCAAAATCAAATTTCATTTAAGATGTCATTATTTAAAAAACGGATTGGAGCCTTATCAAAATGATTATATTGATAACAGGTGCATCTCATACCGGTAAAACAGTTCTTGCGCAGAAGCTGCTTGAAAAATACAAATATCCGTATTTGTCTATAGATCATTTGAAAATGGGGTTAATAAGAAGTGGTAATACGGAACTTACACCATGTGATGATAAAGAGCTTACGGGTTATCTTTGGCCGATAGTAAGTGAAATAATAAAAACTGCCATAGAAAACAAGCAGAATCTCATTGTTGAAGGATGCTATGTCCCCGAAGATTGGAGAACATGGTTTGGGGAAGAGTATTTATCAGAGATAAAGTTTATATGTCTTGTCATGACTGATGAGTATATCGATGAACATTTTGCGGATATTGTAAAACATGGATCTGACATAGAAGCTAGATTGGATGATTCGGACTGTACCGTTAGATGGATAAAAGAAGTAAACAGCGAGTATATCGGTAGATTTCAGCAGGATCAGATTGTTATAGACAAAGATTATGAAAGTGCGATAAATTCAATCCTTAACAATGATTAGTCACCTGTTGAGATTTTGGGAAGATTTGTTAAACAAGGAATGTCATATGAAAGAATATATTCTCGCAAAAACTGCAGACTTAGATACTGTATTTAATATAGTCCAAAATTCGATAAAGAGTACATATCCAAAGTATTATCCTAAAGAGGTTGTTGATTTTTTTTGTAACCTGCACAGCAGGGAAAATATCCTAAAAGATATTGAGTGCGGATCGGTTGGTATTCTTATAGTAGAAGGAAAGTGCGTTGGAACCGGTTGCTATAAGGGCAATCATATCACAAGAGTATGCGTGGAACCTGAATATCAGGGGAACGGATTTGGCACATATATTATGAATCGGTTAGAAGAAAAAATAGCTAAGAAAGCTTCAACAGCGGTGTTGGATGCATCTTTGCCGGCCGCTCACTTGTATTCTTCCAGAGGATATAAAACGGTCGAGCACTGTAAATATCCTGTGGAAAACAATGTGATCCTGGTGTATGAGGTGATGGAAAAAGAACTGACATTGACTAGAAAGGAAAAGTCCTTTATTGAAATGAAGATTTTTCAAGTAAAACCGGATAAACTTGAGCAATTTGAGACTAAGATTGAGGAAATGGCTGAAAACCAATTAAAATGTCTGGGCTGTATATCACTTAAATATTTTAAACGTTTTTACACTATAGATGGAATTAAACTGGGTGAGCCGCCGAGGAAATTAACTAAAATAGTAAAGTGTGTCAAATATTATTCTTTTTGGGAGTTTGATACTAAAGAAAACTATGGTAAGGCGATTAAGGCTTTTTTTGATGATTATAATAAAGAATTACAAAAATTGTTGATCGCACCTTTTGATATCAATCTGGGGGATTCGGTGTAAGAAAAATATAAATCGGAGTTTGTAGGGGAGATTGCTATGCCACATATTGAAATACAGTGTTTTTTTGGCAGAACAGAAGAACAGAAAAAACAGTGCGCAGAGAAAATAGCAGATGTTGTTGCAGAAACATTGGGCTGTAAGGCGTCTAGCGTGTCTGTTGCAATTACTGATGTGCTTGAAGAAGAGTGGAAAGAAAAAGTTTGGGATAAATATATTGCTACGGAATTTAATAACCTTTATAAGAAACCGGGGTATATATGTGAGTAAGGGATTTTGCAGAGTGTAGCGATAACTGTTATATTGAACTGCCGCTTCGTGCCAATTGGGGCAGTTATCATCTTGACTTCGAATCAGGCATCTATGCTAATTTAAATTTATACGTAATAACGTTAAATTCTTAAGAGAACAGCTCCAAATCTTAAGGATTTTTCTCTTTATTACGGTTACCTCCTATGCTAAAATCATGTTTGTGCTCGAATCTGAGCAAATAATTCTAAGTTACATTCTATTTTTTCACGGCTTTCGCCAACAGATTCCAAAGAAGTAACTAAAGGCAATGAAAGAAGGTAATAAAATGAAAATTGACAACCAAAAGTATAAGGACACTGTGTTCAGAAAGCTGTTTCATGATAAACGGCGGCTTCTTGAATTGTATAACGGTGTCAATCACAGTAATTATGATAATCCGGATGATCTGGAAATCACCACTCTTGAGGGTAATACTTTTCTTAACATGAAAAATGATCTTTCTTTTATCTTTGACTATGAGCTTAGCCTTTATGAACATCAATCCAGCCCTTGTCCCAATATTCCGTTAAGAGATCTTGAGTATGTGGCAAGTATCTACAAGAAGATTATTCCAACTGAAGAAACATATAAGTCTCATGCTATAAGCATTCCTACTCCAAGATTCATAACATTTTACAACGGAACAATTAAACTTGAGGATGAAAAAATCTATAAGTTATCGGATCTGTTTGCCAAGAAAACGGATAATCCTGAGTTGGAGCTTATTGTTAAAGTCATAAACATCAACGAGGGACATAACAAAGAGCTTATGGAGGACTGCAAAACCCTCAAAGAGTATTCCATTTTTGTATCGAAAGTGCGAAAATGTATTAAAGAAGCTAAAGAAAGAAACAAAGAAATGAACGATATTATCGACATGAATGACATTACTCAGAAAGAGGTCATTAGCTCAGCAATATCAAGAGCAATAGATGAGTGTATTTCTGAGGACATTCTTAAAGATTTCTTGCTTGAGAATAAAGAGGAGGTCGTTGAGATGGGTGTTTTAGGATATAGTGCTGAGAGACATCTTCAGGTTATACAGGAAGAGAGTTATGAGGATGGTGTTAAAGCCGGTTATGATAAGGGCTATGATAAGTGTGAGAAAGACATTACAGAACTTTATGATTGGCTGTTTGAAAACAATAGAGCTTCAGATGTTCAAAAGGCAAATAAAGATTCAAAGTATAGAAAAGATTTGTTTGATGAATATGTAGCATCAAAAAAGAAAAACTAAAGCGAAAAGAGACTTTTTGAAGTGGATTCTTTGAAAAGCCTCTTTTTCTGTGCTTGTATGAGGAGGATGCATAAAGGAGCTAAGAGTGCACTATCCTTCAGAAAGGGATTAGAAAATGCAGAATGAAGAACTTATGCCAAAGCGACTAGGTCGAACAACTATATATGAAAGCGAACATGTATGTTTATATTCTGACAGAGTGGCCCAACCAAGCGGGCAAATAACAGAAAATTATTATCAGATTCATTATCCGGAGAAGGCTGTTGCAATTGTTATTTTTGATGAGGAAGATAACATTCTTCTTATTCAGAACAGAAGATACACTGTAGGCCGCCTTGAATGGGAAGTGCCCGCAGGAAGGATTGAGTATGGTGAATCAAATGAAGATGCGGCTAAAAGAGAGGCTATAGAAGAAACAGGGTGCAAATCTGAATTAGAGGAGAAAATGATATGGCAATAGACAATCCAAACATAATTGACGGGATAGCAATAGATAAGGAGAGAAACGCGATAGTTCTTTTGCTGACAGATCATTTGCTATGGGAGGGTGAAGATGCATTAATTGAGTTTGAGCATCTTAATCTTCTGCAAGATAAGATTAATGCTTACATTTCTTATCTTGAGTCAAGGCAATATGAGGCGACCTATCCAAATGAACAATTCTCTTTTGCAGTAATAGAGATTCACTTCAAGTACTCTGTAACTGAGAATTGTGAGAAGTTTCTGAATGAAGTCCAAAATCAGATTGGACAATTGGGGATTAAGATAGAGGCGATTATCGCAGAATAATTCAAGTTTGGTGGGCTGAAAGAGGGAGAATGCATGTTGAAGACGGTATAGAAGCGGTTATTCTAGGCTGTACGGAGTTGCCTCTTTTATTAAATGAAAAGAACTGTCCTGTTCCTTGTTTGGATTCTGTTGAGATACATTTATATATTCGATCGTGTCTGTAGGGATAATAAATTAAGGAAATAATGATTTAATCAGTATTTGATGAAGCTGAGGTGTTTTGTTTACTGTACTTTACGTTTGTGACGTTATAATATATAATGTAGTCACAAATGTAAAGCGAAATGAGGTGATGCTTATGAGCAAGTATGACCAAATAAGAGATATTATAAAAAACAATAACGGCTATCTGTTCATTTCTGATGGGGAAAATGCGGGGATTTCAAGAACATATCTTTTACAGTATGTTAGAGATAATAATCTGGAACATGTCTCGAAAGGTGTCTATGTTACGGAAGATACCTGGCCGGATATGTTATATGTTATCCAGAGGAGTAACCCCAAGATCATTTTTAACGATGAGACAGCCCTTTTTCTTAATAGGCTTATGGAACGGGAATACACGGAAATCAATGTAAGTGTTCCCAGTGGTCATAATGGTTCACGATTGAGAGAAAGAGGTGTTGTTGTTCATCAGGAAAAAGATGGTATTTATGGCTTGGGAGTATGCGAACTTGAAACTAATTATAGAAATAAAGTTAAAGCATATAACACTGAACGTTGTATCTGTGATCTTATAAGGAATAGATCTACGTATGAGGTACAGACATTCCAAACGGCCATAAAAAGCTATATGAAGAAAAAAAACAAAGACTTATCCCTTATGCTGAGTTATGCAGAAAAGCTAAAGGTAAAAGAGGAAGTCATGAAATATGTGGAGGTTTTAACGTGATTAAATCAGCAAGTCAGTTAAAGGGGAAAATAAAGAATCTTGCAAAAGGTAATGTAAGAAAAGCAGAAACATATATTAGGCTTTATTTTATGGAAAGACTCTTGGAACGAATCTCAATTTCTAAATACAAGGATAGATTCGTTATAAAGGGAGGCATCCTTGCATCTTCTCTTTTGGGAATTGATATGAGGACAACAATGGATATTGATACTACTGTAAGATCATTGCCACTTACAGATGATGATATACAGAAGTTTATTAATGAGATTTGCAGCATAGAAATAGGTGATAGCGTTGCATTCAGAATTACCCACACAGAGCAGATAATGGATGATTTTGATTATCCGGGGATACTATGTTAAAGGAAAATTGGGGCAGATTCCGTAACAAAAATGAGTTTGCTAAAGAGCTTGAATGGGAGACTGTTAATACGCAAGCGGTGGATTCGATTAAGAAAGTATTTGTATAAAAAGGAACCTATATGAGTGCTATGAAATGTTTCGGTTATTACATAGTTAAGCCGCTTGAAAAGCCGGAATGGCTCAACCTTGAAGCAATTCATATTTTATCGGTTGGAAGTGGCCTGAGTGATACATTTCCCGATCTGGCAAAATGTTTTTGGACTAATTATCCGGAAAGTGACAGGATTCAATATAAAAAGAAATTGCAACTAACCGACGCTGAATTCACAGATTTCTGCAACGTGGTCTCAGATTTGTTTAACAGCGGGCGTATGGCACCGGATACCAGATTTGCAGGGATAGAAGATGCATTGAAGGTTTACGGGTATCTGAAAAATGTTGATGGATACAGAGTGGTAGGACTTTTTACCGGCGAGGAAATCTTTGATGAATATGAAAAAGAAGGAACTTTTTCTGAGTTTAAGGAAGGTGAAGAATCCACACTTTCGTGCACTTTTTTGGGCTGTGACATTCTGGGATGTGAAAGCGGTGGAAATGGAAGTTTTTATCTTGAGTGCTATTTAATTAATTCTTTAAATGAAGAAATAAAGAAACATCCTGAACTTAGGTACAAAGTTGACTGTGAAACAGGCCTGATAGCGAATTCTTTTTCCGAAGTCGGATCGTTCTGTGATCGGATTCAAGGAATGGGCGAACCGGTGGTGTGGGCGCCTTTTGAGGTGCATGAGTATCAGATTGATAAGTGGCTGTATGATTCCTTGATTGTTAATGAGAAACTACTATAATTCCGCCGGAAATAGCGGCAGCAGGTGACAATGGATAAAGCAGAAATAATAAAAGAATTAGAAGCATTTCCGTATAGCAGAGAAGATTATTGGGTGCTTGCCGGTAGTGCAATGGCATTATATGGAATTAAGGAACAGACATCAGATATCGATCTTGGATGTAATCGAAAGATGGCAGACAGATTAGAAAATGATGGTTTTTCTTTCAGGCTTACTGAAAGTGGTAACAGACATTTCGAATATAGTGATCATATCGAGATTTTTGAAAACTGGATAAATGATACGGTTACACAGGTTGAAGGTATTCCGGTTATCACGATTGCGGGACTACTTGAGATGAAGAAGGAACTGGGACGAGAAAAAGACCATAAAGATATAGAGCTGATTAGGGGATATTTACGACATAATAAATCTAATATAAAAGCATAACATTGGTTTGACGATACTGTGCGGTGATGGTAGTATAAGAAATGAAAAAGGTGCTACCGATAGACGGTTAGCCCCAAACAAGTTTAAGTAGTTAATAACCGCTCATACAAGTCTGCCAGGACAATGGGCGGTTATTTTTGTGTCTTGGAATCATGCTTTCCATGCATATAACCAAGACTAGAACAAAGAGTCGCTTGCGACTCTTTTCGCGCCGATGCGCGCAAGCTTTAGCTTGCATAATTCATCTGCGCATCGGTCGCATCTAAAGCGTAGCGACTTATATTTGATAGGAATACTATCAAATATAAGTCGCACACAGTGCAAGCACTGCGATAAGGTCAGTGATGGTGAGCATAAGCAAGTTCCTCCAACAAAGATTTCTCATGAGAGATTTCTATGATTAACGGAGGTCACAGTCCTCCGGTTGAAGGACTAACCGCCTACCGTAATTACTGGTAGCAGCAAGTAATAATTATAAGAAACAAATGTTCTGGAGGCGATATGGATTGATTTTATGGGAGAGAAAAATGAACTACAAAATAATAGATAAAGAAACATACTACAGAAAAGGCGTGTTCCGCCACTTTTCAGAGGATTGTAAATGCTCAACCTCTATGACAGCCAGGATTGATGTTACAGATCTTGTTCTTTTTTCAAAAAAGGCAGGAACAAAGTTTTACATCAATTTCCTTTATATCCTTTCGAAGGTTCTCAATTCGCGAGATGATTACAGAATGGGGTATCTATGGCAAACGGACGAGCTCATCTGCTACGATGTGATCAATCCTACGCAGTATGTTTTTCATGAAGATACCGAAACTTGCACTCCGATATATACAAAATATGATGAGAACTACGAAATTTTTTACGCAGGCGCTCTGAAGGATGTTGAGGATGCCAAGAAGACAAGAGAGTATATGTTGGACATGGCTAATCACCCTAATTGGTTTGATGCATCTTACATATCATGGCTTTCATATGATTCGCTTAATATTGAACTTCCGGATGGGCATTTGTTTTTTGCACCTATTATCAATTGGGGGAAATATCGCGAAGAGAACGGCAGACTCGTTATGCCCGTGAGTGTCCGCTTAAATCATGCGATAGCTGACGGTTATCTGGTTGCGAATGTGTTCCGGCTTTTGGAAAAAGAGATAGAGGCTTTTACTGTGAAGATATGAAAGGAAAAATGGCAAGAGTAACAAAGGCTATAGAGTGGTAATTATGTAAATGGCGTTTAGGTGATCTTGGAGGAGAGTAGTATGGCAAAGAAAAAAATTCCAACCGTATCCGAAGTTCGTGAATATCTGGCAAAAGAGGAAGCGTATTTAAAGGATTGCACCGATAATAATAAAACCTATGTGATAACGGGACCGAAGTTTCCGGGTGAGAATATCTGGAAATCCAAGATTACACTGCCTTTATTAGAGGCGGCTGAAGAGGTTGGTGCATCCAATGAGGAAATCTGGGAACTTTGTAAGAAAATAGCTCAGACTACACATGCACCTGTTACGCTCAAAGATTATCAGAGAATGCAGCCTTTCGCTGAGAAGGAAAAAACAGTTGATACTGTGCTTAAGCTCTTGGAATCATACATTCCGCCGTTTGACGATGAATACTGGTTCGGTTTTGATATTGCCGGATATTATTACTGTCTCGCGCTGATTTCGCTTTCTGATTATCGCAGAGAAGACTGTGAAAAGCAGCTTTGGACAACAGTAGATCAGTTTTTTGATCATGACACGAAACTTGAAAAAATTTCTGTACTGTTACGGAACATGAAGGTTCTTGGAAAGTTGAGGCCTGTGCTTAGAAATATGCAGGCAAGTATAGAGAGTAAGGTGAGTATGTAAAGTTTATTAAAAAATAAGGAGGATCAGGAACATGAAATGTTAGAAAGTTGGCTGAGAAGGCAGATGTTAGTAATGTAGATTTCCTTGCAGTGCAGGTAAATCTTACAGATACTGAGCCGAATGTGTTCTATGTTGAAGTTAAGGACCATAAGATTAACGTGGAACCTTATGACTATCATGACAGAAACTGTGCTATCACTATCAAGTCTGATGATTTCAACAAGCTGATTTCCGGTAAGCTTGATCCTGTTGCTGCTTTTACTATTGGTAAACTTAAGGTTGACGGTGATGTCGGAAAGGCGTTGGAGTTTTCTAAGTTACTTAAATGATGGAGGAAACTGACGAGTAGAAAAGTAGAAGCGGGACAGCCACCTGACAAATCTTCGCAAACGAGGAAATGTACCTATTACGGATCTCGTCCATAATGGATTGTGTAAGAGGGAGGACGAAAGCATGGAATGGATCGAAGCATTACAAAAAGCCATCACGTATATTGAGGAGCATCTTCTCGAGGAGATCAACTATGAAGATGTAGCAAGGCAGGTGCACACGTCGAGCTATGAGTTTCACAGGGCTTTCAGTTTCGTGACGGGCTTAACGGCCAACGCATATATAAGGAACCGCCGCTTGTCTTTGGCGGGAAAAGAACTTGTGGAGACCGATGCTAAGATCACCGATCTGGCGATGAAGTATGGCTATGAGACACCGGAAAGTTTTACCAAAGCTTTTACAAGATTTCATGGTGTTGCGCCCAAAACTGCCAGAGAAGAAGCCGGCAAACTTGTGCTTTTTAATCCGCTTACGATTACTATATCTGTGAAAGGTGGTAAGAGTATGGATTATCGTATTGTTCAGACAAAGGAAAAGAAGTTTATTGCATTGGTAAGGGAGTTCAGCAACGCTATTATCAACGACGAAGCCAACCACGATGTGGCTGACTTCTGGGGAGAGTGCAACAGTAAGCAGATGCTTTCTCCGATATATATGCTGAGAGAGGACGGGAAGCGCGACCTATACGGCCTTTGCAGCCCGACGAAGGAAGGAAAAGATACTTTTGAATACGGTATCGGCATCATTATTGATGAGGATACCAAAGAGTTTGATCAGGCAGATCTGGAGAAAAAAGGTTTCCGCATCTGGGACGTCAATCCCGGTACGTATGTGGTATTTGATTGTGTAGGCGAAGACGGCGACTGCATCGCAAAGACCTGGGTAAAGTTCTATAAGGAGTTTTTGCCGCAGATGGGCTATGAAGCTTCTGAAGAGACTGACTATGAACTTTACTATGACGGAACCAGGCCGGATATATTCTGCGAGCTGTGGATTCCGATCAAGAAGAAGTAAAAACAGCAATTTTTAAGTTTATGGAGGAAACGATTACATATGGAATTGAAAAGAATTGAGCATAAACTTACTGTTTGCAAAGTGGCAGAGGCATCCAATATTAACATTGATGCCCCTTTCTACTTTATCGGTAAGACTGATGAAGAGTTGTCATTGGTGTGCAGAAAGGAGGATGCGCCACAAAAAACGCTCGAGCGTGATGATGGCTGGAGAGGCTTTCGTATTCAGGGTGTTCTTGATTTTTCATTGATTGGCATTATGTCAAAGCTGTCCGGCATACTCGCAGAGCATAAAATCGGAATCTTCGCTGTGTCGACATATAACACGGATTATATTCTTGTGAAAGAAGAAAACTTTGAGCGAGCGTTGGACGTTTTGGCGTCTGAAGGGTATATAATAGTATGATATCTTAACTGAAATTACAGAAATCCGCACTGGCTGCGGATTTCGTGAGAACATGATTCAGGAGTCAACCAAGCCCTATCGACGAAGTCGATTCAAATTAGCTTGGTTGATGCATTCTTGAACTTCATGTTCAAGAATGTATAAAATGCAATTCTATCGCAACTATTGTTTTAGCAAATTAGAAGTGGAGATAAAGCGGCGGAAACCGGTGAATGTATGATTTTCGCCGCCGAAAAAATTGCACTGACGGTGTGGCTTCGATGAGAATGGCTTTGTGATAATTAAGGAGACGTTAAAGTGCCTGTATTATTTGAATTGTTTTTTACCTTTGCCAAAATAGGATTGTTTACCTTTGGCGGAGGTTACGCGATGATCTCTCTGATAGAGAATATTTGCGTTGAGAATAAAAAATGGATAACACATGATGAAATGATGACGGTTGCGGTAATCGCGGAGTCTACACCGGGGCCTATAGCGATTAACTGTGCAACCTATGTCGGATATAAGAAAGGTAAATTACAGGGAGCAATCGCAGCAATGCTTGGGGTGGTGCTCCCTTCATTTATAATTATCTATCTGATCTCAAGATTCCTGAATCATTTTCTTGAGATAACCCAGGTTGCAAATGCATTTAAGGGAATCAAGATAGCGGTGGGAATTCTTATCATAGACGCAGCTTTAAAGATGCTAAAAAAGATGAAAAAAGCGCCATTGCAGATTTCAATGTTCTGCTTTGCTGTGATTTCAATGGTAGTGATCAATCTTTTTTCACTAAATATATCTTCGATGGTATTGATGCTCGCGGCTGCAGTTATTGGACTTATGGTATTTATGATAAAAAATGCGGAAAAGGAGCGGGTAGAGAAATGATATATCTTGATTTGCTCATAGGCTTTTTGGAAGTCGGCTTCTTTTCTTTTGGTGGCGCCTATGCAGCGATTCCACTTATCAGGGATGTGGTTATGGCTCATGGATGGCTCGATGAAGAGATGTTGACATATATGATCGCAATAAGCGAAAGTACTCCCGGACCGATCATGGTAAACATGGCTACATATGTGGGTAGTGAAAAAGGAGGACTTATAGGTGCGGCAATTGCCACTACAGCGGTTGTGTTGCCGGCTTTTTTCATCATTTTGCTGATCATGGTAGTTATGAATAAGTTCCTCCAAAATCAATATGTAAAAGCGGTTTTGAGTGGATTAAAGCCGTGTATTATCGGTATTATTTTGGTTACGGGAACACATATGCTCGGAAAAAACTGCGGACTGTTATTTGATTCCAAGGCGGATTTTCTCACAATCGGGTTGACCTGCGCTATTGCGCTTATATATTTTGGCTCAAGGAAGGTTTTGAAAAAAGGGTTAAATCCTATCATGCTTATTTGTTTGTCGGCAGTGGTGGGAATTGTGGCATATTCATTATAGTAATTGTGATAATGATATACTGATTAAAAAAGTACCAAGCGGAGTATAAACGTGAGCTGATGTTTCGGGAGGTCTTTTGTATGGAAAAAGAATTGTATATTAAGCAATTAAAGCCTTTTCTATATCTTATGGATGAGGCGCACGAAGCGACGGGGTACATAGTTGTAGGCGATGAAAGAGTCTGCGTGATCGATACGATGAATGGCTATAATGACCTTCACAAGGTTGTCAGGGAAATTACTGACAAGCCGATCGTTGTTGTAAACACGCATGGCCATCCGGATCATATCTTTGGGAATGTATACTTTGATGAGGCATACATGAATCCTAAGGATTTTGAGATGGCATCGTCTTTTTTTAATGAGCCTGAATTTGTGGAAATATGTAATGATAAAGGCGTTTCTGTTCCGCCTCTTAAGCCGATCAAAGGCGGTGATGTGATAGATCTTGGAGGAAAGACACTTGAAGTATATGAACTTCCGGGGCATACTCCCGGCGGAATTCTGTTGCTTCTAAGGGAGGTGAGGATTCTTTTCACAGGTGATTCCGTTAACCATCATTTATGGATGCAATTGGACGGCTGTCCGGAGATGCAAGAATACGTAAAGGCGCTTGATAAGATCATATTCTTGGAAAAAGAGGCGGATGTGATATTGCATGGTCATGCGACAGGTTTTGACGACATATCACTATTAAGGTGCATGAGGCAAGGTGCAGTCGAGATATGTAACGGCGAAACAGAAAATGACCTGCCATACAATTGGTTTGGCGGCGTGGCAAAACAACATCCGTTCAAGCTTGAAAACGATAAGGAGTATGACCGAGCTGCGAGTGTTATATGCTATCGGTAAGTAATAAAAAATTGACTGGGATGTTGCAAAATGTTATAGTGTAACTGGAAAATAGTTGCAAAGGAGTTGCTGTGCCAAAGAAATCTAAGTTATTGGAAAAACTGTTGTCAAAACCGGCACCAACAAGCTTTACCATACGAGAGCTTGATGCTCTGATGAAGCAGTGTGGATGTGAAAAATTTGAAGGTGGAAGAGGTTCAGGAATAGGTTATTATCATGTGGAAACTAAGCGAATACTTCAGTTTGATGGACCACATCCGGGAAACGAATTATATCGATACCATATCAAAATGATTAAAGCTTTTTTAAAGGAAGTAGGTGAGATAGAATGATCAGTTCATTGATGGAATACAATGGGTATCATGCAAAAGTTGAGTTTGACAGTGAGGACCAGATTTTTATAGGTCATGTGCTTGGAATCAATGACTCTTTGAATTTTCATGGAGAGTCTGTAAAGGAGCTAACTCAGTCAATGCACGACTGTATAGATAATTACCTTGATTACTGTAAACAAGTTGGAAAAGAACCTGAACGCGAGTTTAAAGGATCTTTTAATGTGCGTATTAAACCGGAGCAGCATAAAAAAATCGCTTTATACGCTGCAAATGAGGGAATCACGATAAATCAGTTTGTATCAAGGGCAATAGATGATGAACTTGATATTCTTGAAGGATAAATTGAAATACTATTAGTATATAAAAGTACCAAGCGAAACATAATCCGTGCGGTACTTTTTTGATATTACATATTCTTGAGTGTTTTTTATGAGATGACTTAGAGGAAGCCAAAAGGAAGGTATAAAAATGGATAGCTTTGTTGATGCATTATTATCTGTCAAAACTGATAAAATCCCATATGAATATGACTGGTTTGCACCGCTTATTGGAGATTGGGACTGCGATTATTATGATGAATTTAATGGTCAAAAAAGATATGTAAAGGGAGAGTGGCTCTTTAGAAGAGTGCTTGAAGGTGCGGGAATACAGGATGTTTTTATATTTCCGTCGCGTGATACCAAAGAAACAGCGCCTCAACCGGACGGTGAATACGGCTCTTCTTTACGCATGTTTAATCATTTTGAGAATTGCTATGATGTTGTATATACATGCGATCACTGTATGAAGAGACTGCGTTTTGATAAGAAAGGCAATGAACTTGTTGGAAAGGTTCTGGATGAAGAGAATATATATTGGATTTTTTCTGATATTACTGACAACAGTTTTACTTGGAAAAACGTAATGGTTTCTGATGACGGAACTCATACTCTTGATTGTGAGATACACGGAAAGCGTGTGAGATGATTACGTTTTATAGGGATTTTTTGGGAAAAAAGAATTATAGACACTACTGTCTAATGCAGTAAATACGGCAATTCCCGCTTTGTGTCGTGTTAATGCTGCTTCGGATAAAATTATCATGCAAGGGAAGGAGGTATCCCATGGATCAGAAGAAGATAGGCTTATTTTTAAAAGATTTGAGAAAAGAAAAAGGGATTACCCAGGAAGAACTTGCGCAGCTCCTTGGTGTGTCTTCAAGGAGCGTTTCACGTTGGGAGACAGGATCTAATATGCCGGATATTTCTCTTTTGTCCGCTATTGCTGATTATTACGATGTGGATGTGCGAGAAATAATTGATGGCGAAAGGAAAAGCGGGATGAATGAAGAAATAAAAGAAGTTGCCGACAAAATGGCAGATTACGCAGGAACGGAGAAAAGCAGTCTTTTCAAATGGGTAAGGATAATCAGCCTGATAGGAACAATGTTCCTGACTTTGGCAGTAGTGTTTCAGTGCATTGAATATGAGCCTAATATATTCAGGTTTGGGGCAGTTGTATTATCTTTTTTGGGATTGGTGGCATTTGCCATAACAACGCTTTATGCCAATGGAATATTGGAAAAACTTGCCGAGAAAAAACATTTTGCAACGGTTGTGCGAGTAATAGTCATTTTGCTGATCGCGATAAGCGTAAAATTTATTGTGATAAATGCGCTTGTTATCGGACTTGCTTTTTTGAGGCTAGCCAGCCCTATGATAAGAAGTCGGGAATCGATAACTATGATAAAGAGTATTTGCTTGAAGAATACGGATCTGATCTTGATACCGGATTATTTATTTTTCCAAATGATGGCCAAAATGCTGTTTCTGTAGAATATGAATCGGCTCTTAAAACAGGAATGTTTGATACGGATGGATATATATTTTTTTCTGCCACATATGAAGATGATGAGTTCCAAAAAGAAATAGAACGCTTGTCAAAGATATCTTGCACGGTGTTCGAAACAAATCGTGAGGATAGTGATTATCATATAGAAAATATCATATATGATACAGAAACATATAATTTTCCAGCATACGTGTCATCGGACGGGTATAGTAGTGTTTATGAATATGCACTTATCGACAATGATAATAAGCGGATTATTTATGTATTATTATCATATCCTAATATAGCGAATGATGAAGCAGAGACGGTTCAAAAGGATTATTTGAAAAAAGATTTAAATGCATATGATCTGAAGAATGGATCTACACTTGAAAGATTTTCAATTTACAGTTTTGGGTTTTCAAAGGGAATTTGGAGTGAATATTCTCCCGAAGACGAGGGAAGAGAAACATCAGGAAAGCAAAGGTAGACAGGATTACAGAACATGCGTAGGCGGCGCATATTGAGGTGTGGAGATGAAGATAATTGTTTATAACAAGGCATTAAGACCGCAACACAAGAATTTGATCAGTGAAACTGCAGTGAAAGTCGGTGCTGAGGTTTGTTTTATAGATTCGGAAGACAGTATTCCGGAGGATTTTGAGGATGCTGAAGTCTTTTATGGAACAGGCTTAAAAACTATCGGAAAGAGCAGGCATATTAAGTGGTTTTGCGCGCCTTCTGCGGGTGTTGATTTTCTTTTAAAACCGGGAGTGTTTGCAAACGAAGATTGCATCATCACCAATTCGGCAGGCGCGTATGGAGTGAGCATTGCGGAACATATAATCATGGTGAGTCTTATGATGATGAGGCAAATGCATGTCTTTTTCAGAAAGTCTATTTTGGGAGAATGGGGCAGACCGTTGCCTCAGAAGTCGCTTAAGGACTGTAGGATTACGGTGCTTGGTACCGGTGATATCGGAAGTTCTTTTGCAAAAAGAGCGAAAGCGTTTGAACCTAAGAGTATTGTAGGCGTGTGCAGGAGTGGAAAATGCAGCGAAAGTTCTTTTGACAAGATATTCAGAATTGATGAGCTTGATGAAGTGCTCCGTGATACCGAGCTGCTGGTCATGTGCCTTCCGGGGACTGCGGAGACAGAAGGGGTGTTATCCAAAGAAAGAATGGCACTTCTGCCTAAGGGCGCATATGTTGTGAATGTCGGACGCGGATCGGCAATTGATGAAAGTGCACTTATAGAGAATCTTGAGAACGAAAAGCTTGCGGGGGCGGCGCTGGATGTGTTTGCAAACGAGCCGCTTCCGGAGGTGAGCCCTCTTTGGAATACTAAGAACCTGATCATAACGCCGCATGTGGCAGGCAATTTGACACTTGATCATACGCTTGATAAAAATGTTGAAATGTTCTGCGAGAATATGGTCAATTACGCCGAGGGCAGGCCGCTTAAGCATGTGATTGATAAGGCGCGAGGGTATTGATGCAGGTGTAAGAGCGAAGAGTGATTGGTTGCGGAAGCGGAAAATGCTAGGTTGAGTCAACTGCTTGGGCATAATCGCATGACTGCAGGAGAAGAAATGGCAATCTGAGCCATATGGCTTTGCGAGCTGCTATGACCCTGGAAGGTGAAAAAGCTGATTTAGGTCATATGGCTTTGCGAGCTGCTATGACCCTGGAAGGTGAAAAGGCTGATTTAGGTCATAGAGCTTGTTGAGGTGCTATGACCCTAGAAGGTGAAAAGGGTGATTTAGGTCATATGGCTTTGCGAGCTGCTATGACCCTGGAAGGCGAAATGGGGAATATAGGTCATATGCCTTACTGAGATACTATGACCCTGGAAGAGAAAAGTGCGGAGTAGGGTCATTCGCAGGAGCGGAATTGGTTTACTGCAGAGGGGGAAATGCTAAGTTGAGTCAATCGGGGCTATGAAATCAATCCACAACAACATAGAACGAGGGTGAAAACATGCAGATAAAATTCTACGACAAGATGGAAGATTCACTTCTTAAATTTGCGGTTATTATTGCTAAGATGGATGGAAAGTATGTATTTTGCAAGCACAGAGAGCGCAGTACATATGAGATTCCGGGCGGGCACAGAGAAGATGGCGAATCTATATTGGATGCCGCAAAGCGTGAGCTTTATGAGGAGACCGGCGCGGTGAAGTATGATATCAAACCGGTCTGCATCTATTCGGTTACGGCGCCTGATGAGTTCGCAGGAGCGGAAACTTTCGGCGGCCTGTTCTATGCTGAGATTGAAGAGCTGGAAAAAGAGCTCCACAGTGAGATCGAGAGAATTGCGTTCTTTGATGAGGTGCCTCAAGAGCTGACTTATCCGCTGATTCAGCCAAAGCTGATTGATGAGGCGAAAAGACGCGGATTTATAGGTTAAAATCGATGTTGATCATGATTTTGGTGATGAAACCGATACTGAGCTTGATTTCCGATGATGGAAGCAATGCTAATCATGATTTTACGGTGATGAAACCGAATAGAGCAAATTCAGTTAATATGCTGGTTTGGAGGCTTATCGGATGAAGCGTTACGAATACGGAAATCCCGATTCTGCGAATGTACTTGTTCAGCTGATCGGGAATCATGAAGTTTCGGGTATGGAAAAAGAAATTGCGCATATAAGAGATAGTGTCGGAGATGATTTCTTTTTGCTTGCCTATAAGGTTGAAGATTGGAATATGGAGCTGTCGCCGTGGCAGGCACCTGCAGTGTTTGGAGATGAAGGTTTTGGAGGCGGTGCGGGTGAGACGCTGAAAGAATTATTACAGGATTTGAGAAGTGGTAATGTGCTGTCTGAGTATACGAATGATGAGGTACTGTCAGAGAAGACTAAAGATAAATTATTTTCACCGCTGACAGGTGGCAAAGAAGTTACGGGAATATCACGTGAGAAAAAGAAATACTACATCGGCGGATACTCACTCGCGGGCTTATTTGCGCTGTGGGCGGCTTATCAGACAGATCTTTTTACCGGAGTGGCAGCAGCTTCGCCGTCTATATGGTTTCCGGGATTTGTTGATCACATGAAAGCCGGCAAGATCAATGCGGACAGGGTGTATCTGAGTCTTGGAAATCGCGAGGCAAAGACAAAGAATCCCGTAATGGCGACTGTTGCGGATTGTATTGAGATTTCTTTTGACCTGTTGCGGAAGCAGGGCGTAGAGAGCGTGCTTGAATGGAATGAAGGAAACCACTTCAAGGATGTGGACATAAGGACTGCGAAGGCGTTCTCGTGGGTGCTGAGTGGACCCGGGGGACGGGGGTAGTGGACCATTAATTACACTAAATAACTGGATGAAATGGGGCTTGAAACATGAAAAAGAATGGTTACGTAACTTTGGGCAATACTGTGATGCATTATGTTGCTTTTGGAGATGGGGCGAAAAAACTGGTTGTTTTGCCGGGATTGTCGGATGGACTTGCTACGGTGAAGGAAAAAGCGTGGATTCTTGCAGGGTCATACAAGAAATTTTGGGCTGACTATACCGTTTATATGTTTAGCAGGAAGGAAGACATGCCGGATGGGTATAGCATCAAGGATATGGCGGATGATCTGGCTTTGGCGATGAAGAGTTTGGGAATTGAGAAGGCTTCTGTTCTTGGCGTGTCGCAGGGCGGAATGATAGCACAATGTCTTGCCGTATATCATTCTGAGATGGTTGAAAAGCTGATTCTTGCTGTGACGGCGCCGTATGCCAATCCTGTTTTGAAGGATGCGGTGACGGGGTGGATCGATATGGCAAGGAGAGATGATCATAAGACGCTTATGATTGATACTGCCGAAAAAATGTACTCGCAAAAGTACCTTGATAAGAACAGAAAAATATTTCCGCTTGTTGCAAAGCTTACCAAGCCTGCAAGTTATGATAGATTTTATAAGAATGCGTATGCGATTTTGGATTTTGATGTACGTGATGAGCTTTCAAAGATATCCGCGCCGACGCTGATCATTGCGGGAAGCGATGATAAAACGGTAGGAAATGATGCGGCAGCAGAGCTTAGCGACGGCATCAAGGGGAGCGATAAATACATCTACGACGGACTTGGGCACGGTGCATTTGAAGAAGCAAAGGATTTTTATGACAGAGTGCTGGAGTTTTGTGAGAGATAAATTTGTAAGCTTGTGATATGATAATAAATACGTCTGATTTTAGGTAGCACTTTCGGATTTGAAAAAAGTGCTACTTTTTATGCGTATATTTTTTGACGCTGTACAATTGAGGAGTATTTCTTTACAATTTATATGCAGAACTGAAGAATGATGAAATGTGCATGCGATGCATGTATGGAGAAATGACATGGGAAATGAAATATTTGAAAATGAACAGGCCCATTTGACAAAGACCTATAATAAACTGCTGGATATTAAGAAGAATCTCGAGGAGCAGATTACTGCCCTGAATGAGAAAGCGGTTGAAGATAAAAATGATATTCGTGACAACATCCGTTTTGATTACGCAGATGTTGAGACTACGATGGAGACTCTCGCTGAGATTGAGGTATGGAACCGTTACATTGATACCTACAATGTTGAGAGTAATTCTTTGGGCAAAAGACTAGAGACAGTTAATAAACTTCTGGAGTCGCCTTATTTTGCAAAGATCGAGCTTGTGTTTGAAGGCGAGAGTGTGCCTGAAAGTTACTACATCGGACGAGCTGCAATCTCAGAAAACGGCTATGATCAGATGGTTGTAGACTGGAGATCTCCGATTGCTGAGGTTTACTACAATCAGGAGAACGGGCACACAAGCTACATGGTTGAGGACAGGACAATACCTGTTGACTTAAGGCTCCGTCGTCAGTTTGAAATAAACAGAGACAAACTTGTTTCATTTTTTGATACACAGATTGCGATTGAGGATCCGATGCTCCTTAAATCTCTTTCGCAGACCAGATCTGACAAGATGCAGGCTATTACGGCAACAATTCAGAAAGAGCAAAATACAGTTATACGTTATCCCGATGTGCAGGTGCTTTTGGTGAACGGTATCGCAGGTAGCGGTAAGACTTCGGTTCTTTTGCAGAGGATAGCATATCTTTTTTACCAGAAGAGAAAGACACTTCGTCCCGAGCATGTATGTCTTTTAACCCTTAATCCCGTATTCCGCGATTATATCGACAATGTCCTTCCGGATCTTGGTGAGACCAATCCGCCGACTTTGACTTGGCATGAGTTTCTTAAGAAAGTGGGCGTTCCTTTTGCGGATAATGAATATGACGGCACAGGTGACGGAAGTTTGCAGAAGATTCATGATGTTTTGCTTACACTTAGTCCCGAAGAGGATGATTTCTACAATATTACTCACAACGGCAAGACTGTGATGTCAAAGAGCGATGTGTTTGATGTGGTAAAAAGATTTTCCCAATTCCCGATGGGGGTTCGCCTCATCCAGACAGTTGCGGATGAACTTGAAGAGCGGGCCAAAAACATTCTAAGGACCAAAGATATTTTTAACGAGGATTCGGAGAGTGCGGCAGGATCTGATTCTGCTGAGGAAAACCGCATTGAAAATGACTTTGGCGGAGCGCTTAGCTTTATCAGGCGTTGTAATTTCGTCAACATCAAGCATGTTGCACAGCGTATTCTCGGAAGCGAATATATCACTGCTGCGGAGTGGATCTATACTAAGATGGAGCTCACAGGTAAGTGTGATAGAAATGTGCGTTATGTCATGATCGACGAAGTGCAGGATTACACTGAGGCGCAGCTCATGGTATTTAGTAAATTTTTCCCCAACGCGCGTTTTATGCTGCTTGGAGATGAGTTCCAGGCAATTAGAAAAGGCACGATTTCTTTTGACCGGATAAAAGAGATGTCAGAAGCGGCAGGAAAAGAATTCGTGGAGCTTCCGCTTATGACAAGCTACAGAAGTTCACCGGAGATAACAGAAATGTTCGCTTCGCTCCTTCCGCAGGAAAAGAAAATGATGGTCTCATCGGTAAAGCGCTCGGGAGAAGGGATTGTTGTAAAGAGCTTCGATTCTGACAGAGAGTACTATGAAGAGCTTAAGGCTCTTATAAATGAGTTTGAAAAGAAAGACGGCCTTACTGCGGTTATTTGCAGAAGCGGTTACAGTCTTGAAAAGATTGCCGGTGCGCTTGGCGATAAAGCACCGCAGCTTATTTCCGAAAGCGACAGTTTGCCAAAGAAAGGTGTATTTTTTATAGAGCTTGCACTTGCGAAGGGACTTGAATTTGATAATGTGATTCTGGCTGATGCTGATGCGGAAGCGTATCCTTCGGATGAACTCGGAAAGCACTGCCTGTATACGGCTGTATCCAGAGCTACGCAGCATCTGGCTGTTTTGGCGAAAGGGAAGTTGACGGAGAATATTTAAGAAATCCTTGAGTTTGGAAAAGGTTGTGAGCCTTCGGCGGACTTTCATGCAGAAGGCTTAAAAAACCGCTTGCATGGCGGGCTTATCGATGTTAGCATGTAATAGTATAAAAATATAGAGAAAGAACGCGTAGCGTTTAGGTGAGGATATGTACAGAAGATAATTAGTTTAGGTGAACACTATCAGTGATGATGAGGCTGCTTACGGCGGCTGTTTTGTGTGCGCTTAATCTGGATTATCATGCATGTTTAGCCTATATGTAATGTGGGTCTATTTGTGTGAGTCTATTTTGCGTATGCAGAATAGGCTTTTTCTTTTTCCATATGGTCCCAGGGGACGGGGGTAGTGGACCATTTTGGCGAGCGAATGCGAGCGCAGAGCTTCCTTACGTACTCATCATTTTACTTTTGGAGGAACAAATATGCTTAACGTAAAAAACTTAACAATAACGCATCGCAAGGACCTACGCGTCATTCTTGATAAATTCAATTTGACTCTAAACGACGGCGATAAGGCTGTGATAATCGGCGAGGAGGGCAACGGCAAATCTACGCTGATGAAATGGATATACGATCCGGAGCTTGCGGAAGAGTACGCGGAGTGCGAAGGCGAGAGAATTCTTGGCTACGAAGTCCTTGGCTATCTGCCGCAGGAACTTCCTGAATGGGAAAAAGAAAAAACTCTTTATGATTACTTTTCGGAAGCCGGGAGCTTTTTTGACAAGACACCGAAAGAACTCTCGGAGATGGCGAATGAATTCCGGGTTTCTATGGATTTCTTTTATGCAGATCAGAAGATGGGAAGTCTGTCCGGTGGCGAAAAAGTAAAGGCGCAGCTGATGCGCATCCTGATTGATGAGCCGACGGTTCTGCTTTTAGATGAGCCGTCAAATGATATCGACATAAGCACGCTCGAACTGCTTGAGAGACTGATAAATGGGTGGAAGCACATAGTTCTTTTCATCTCGCATGACGAGACGCTTATTGAAAACACGGCCAATGTGATAATTCATATCGAGCAGATCATGCGCAAGACCAAGAGCCGTTACGTGGTCGTGAAGGACAACTACAGGCATTACATTGCGCATAGAGCGGAGGCTTTCGAGAGGCAGGAGCAGCTTGCGCTTAATGACCGCAAGGAAAAGAAGCTTCGCGACGAGAGATACAACAGGATTCATGATAAGGTTGAGCGTGCGCTTTCAAATGTTTCGAGGCAGGAGCCGGGAGTCGGAAAGATGCTTAAGGATAAAATGCGCGCGGTGAAGTCGATGGAAAAGCGCTTTGAGAAGCAGGATGCGAACATGACGGAGCGGCCTGAGCAGGAGGAGACAATCTTTTTTAAACTGGGAAAAGAAAATTCGAAGATGCCGGCAGGTAAGACGGTTATCGAGTTTTCTCTTGATGAGCTGGTTGCGCCCGATGGTTCAAAGGTCTTGGCAAAAGATATTTTTCTAAGGGTAAGAGGACCTGAGAAGGTATGCATTGTTGGAACGAATGGAGCCGGGAAAACTACGCTTCTTAGGTTGATTGCGGATGAACTTCTGGCAAGAGAAGACCTGAGGGTACAGTATATGCCGCAGAATTATGAGGATTTGCTTGATCTTGATATGACGCCTGTGGAGTTTTTGGATGATACGGGAGATAAGGAGGTTCGCACGCGCATAAGGACTTATCTTGGTTCGCTTAAATATACCGCAGATGAGATGGAGCATCCGATTCGTGAGCTTTCGGGCGGGCAGAAGGCGAAAGTGTTGCTTCTTAAGATGAGTCTTTCCGATGCGAATGTGCTTGTTTTGGATGAGCCAACGCGTAACTTCTCGCCACTTTCGGGACCTGTTATCAGGAAGATGATAGCTTCTTTTCCCGGTGCGGTGATAAGCATATCGCATGACAGGAAGTATATTGAGGAAGTGTGCACGAAGACGTATTTACTTACAAGTGCGGGGCTTGAGGAAATGAACCTAGTGGACGGGGTTAGTAGACCATTTTAGAATGATGAGATGACAAATCGAGAAAGGACAGAATAGAAATGAAATACAACAAGATTATTAATTTAAAGAACGGAAAAGAGGCGCTTCTTAGAAACGGCGAATTTGCAGACGGAGAGGCTGTTTTTGTGAATTTTAATGAGACACACGCGGAGACGGATTATCTTTTGTCCTATCCTGATGAAAATAGTTTTGATGCACAGCAGGAGGCGGAGTTCCTTAAGGAGAAAACGGAGAGTCCAAATGAGATTGAGATAGTTGCAGTGGTAGACGGCGTGGTTGCAGGAACAGCAGGAATTGAAGCGGTTGGAGCAAAGTACAAGCTAAAGCACCGCGCGGAGCTTGGAATTGCTATATTGAAGGAATACTGGGGACTTGGGCTTGGCAAGGCACTCATGGAGGCTTGCATCGAATGCGCTAAAGAAGCAGGCTATACGCAGCTGGAATTAAATGCTGTTGCAGAGAATGAAAGAGCGGTGGCATTATACAAGAAGATGGGATTTGTGGAGTATGGCCGCAATCCCAGAGGTTTTAACTCAAGAGTAAGCGGGTATCAGGAAGTTGTATATATGTTGCTTGAGCTGTGACAAGTTATAAGGAAGGGTTTGTAATATGACAATCGAAAAGAATTACAGAGATAACGAATCTCTCAGAAATTCCTTCAATGAGCTTGCAGGCAAGGTGTTTGGCGGGCTGAATTTTGAAGACTGGTACCGAAACGGCTTTTGGAAAGATAATTACATTCCGTATTCGATCGTTATCGATGGAAAAGTTGTTTCGAATGTTTCGGTGAATGCTTGCAATATGAATTATGACGGCAGAATTGTTAAGCTTATCCAGATTGGAACGGTAATGACCGATCCTGATTACAGGGGGAGGGGATACGCAAGGATGCTGATGGAGAAGATTGTTGAAGACTACGAAAACAAAGTTGATGGAATATATCTTTTTGCAAACGATTCTGTCGTTGATTTCTATCCCAAGTTTGGCTTTCGTAAGAGTAGGGAGTATCAGTTTAGTAAAGCTGTGAAGATTGATACAGAGCAGACTGCACAGCTTGTACCAATGGCAGAAAAGAGCGATTGGGACAATATGGTGCAGATTCTTAATCAAACCGAGCAAAATGCCAAGGTGTATATGGTTTCCAACGCTGGGCTGTACATGTTTTACCTGGCTCAGTTCATGAGGGAAAATACTTTTTATATCGAGGATTGTGACAGTTATGCGATTGCAGAGATTGAGGACGATACTTTGATTCTTCATGCCGTTATAGGCAGTGGCGCGATAGACCGCGTGATAGCTGCCTTTGGAAAAGAGATTAAGAAAGTAATTCTCGCATTTACACCGAAGGATTCAACAGGTTATGATAAAAGCGTGGTTGTCGAGGAAGATACGCATCTTTTTGTGAGAGGTAAGTTCTTCGACGATACAAATGATGATGAGTTTATGTTTCAGGCGATAACGCATGCCTGATGGGAAAGCACATGAATAGTGCTTAAGAGGGAGCCTTTATGTCAGACAACATAGTTTATAAATGGACAGATGGAAGTAATAAGGATTTTCAGGAGTTTTATAAAAAGACAGAGGAGTATTACAGCAAGATTGTTGGCGGAATAGAGAAAAGAAGAGCTTTTGTGCCATATAACCATTCTGACGGAATACCCAATGTGCTTATCGCATATCATGGGGATGTTGCTGTTGCATGTGCGGGATTTAAGCCATATTCGGAAGATGACGCTGAGATTAAGCGCGTGTGGGTAGAACCTGAGCATAGGGGCAAACATCTTGCAAAGGATATAATGAAGCAGATTGAAGATAAAGCTCGCGTGAATGGATATAAAAGAGCCATTCTTCAAACAAGAGCGATAATGGCTGATGCTGTTGGACTCTATGAAAAGCTTGGCTACAGTAAAATCGAGAAATATCCGCCATACGATAATTTGAACGGTGCAGTGTGCATGGCAAAAGATCTGTGAAAAGAGGAACCCATGGAAGATAAGAAATTTCTTTTTGAAAAAGATAATATACCGCATGCGCTGGGAGTGATGGCGCTTCCGGCGATTGCGAGTCAGCTGATTGCGCTGATATATAATCTTGCGGATACGTGGTTTGTCGGAAGGACAAATAATCCGTACATGGTGGCGGCTTGTTCTCTGGTGATGCCGATTTATATGCTGACAATTGTGATATCAAATATCTTTGGAGTCGGCGGAGGTACGCTTATTGCGCGCCTTATCGGTGCGGGAAATGATGAAGAAGCATCGAAAGTGTCAGCGGCCTGTATATGGATGGCGCTGGGAGTCGGATGTCTTTTCTCGTTACTTAGTTTGATAGGGATGACAAAGATACTTGTTTTTCTTGGGGCGAGCGAAAATGTGCTTGAGTTTTCCAGACAGTACATGCTTTTTGTGGTTGTTATCGGTGGAGTACCGTTTATTTTCAGCAGCACGGTTTCATCAATGCTAAGAAGCATAGGACTTTCGGCAAAGGCATCGTTTGGGCTTAGTATGGGCGGCGTGCTTAATACTGTGCTTGATCCTATTTTTATGTTTGTGATTTTGCCTGACGGAAAGCAGGTTATGGGTGCCGCGCTTGCAACTATGCTAAGTAATATTGTGGTTTCGATGTATTTTATCGTTACTTACCATAAGGCGGGAAAAGAAACTATTCTCAGATTTAGGACAAACGGCGAATATCCTTCGAGAGAGTCTTTTTACTCAATATTTGGAGTGGGAATTCCTGCGGCTGTGGGAGTGCTTCTTTTTGACCTGTGTACGATCGTTATAAATCGCCTGGCAGCGTCATATGGCGATGTTGAGCTGGCTGCCATCGGTATCGTGCTGAAAGCCGAGCGTCTGCCGCTTAATATCGGAATCGGAATTTGCATGGGAATGGTGCCGCTTATCGCGTACAGTTATTCTTCGGGTGACAGGAAAAGAATGGATGGGATCTTCAGATTTGGCAGAGTAGTGGGGCTTGCGATAGGAGTTGTGAGTGTGATCTTGTATTATGCATTTGCGCCTTTTATCATGAGGGCATTTATCGGAGATCCCGACACGGTGCGCTTTGGAACGCAGTTCCTTCGTGCGAGGTGCTTTGCAACGCCGCTGATGTTCCTTTGCTTTTCGATGGTTCATTTTGCACAGGCAATCGGGCGCGGCAAGGAATCGTTCTGGCTTGCGGTGATAAGGCAGATTGTCTTTAATATCCCTATTCTGATTCTGTTTAATCACTGGTTTGGAATGACGGGAATCGTGTGGACGCAGGCAGTTGCGGATCTTTTTACGGTCATCGTTTCGTACGTGATATATTTCGGTATGAGGAAAAAAGAAGGCTGGCCGGCGGGAGTGTGACGGATTATGAAGATTTTAGTTGTTGGTGGGACGAGATTTTTTGGTATTCCGATGGTGAATGCGCTTATAGATGCGGGACATGACGTGACGGTCGCGACGCGCGGGAATAATGCTCTTGGTTTTGGCGGGAGCGTTAAGCAGGTTGTTATGGATAGAACGGATGCTGATAGTGTGAAAAAAGCATTTGAAAGCAATAGATTTACTGAAATGACAAGTCCAGGTTGCTGTGGAAAAGCTACTGATGCACATTTCGACGTTGTGATCGACAAAGTTGCGTACAGTTCAAATGATGTGAGAGCTCTTTTGCCCAATATCAAGTGTGATAGGTATATTCAGATGTCGTCGTGCTCGGTTTATAAGAAAGATGCGCTGTTTATTGGAGAAAATGAGTTTGATGCCGCAAAGTATCCGCTGGTGTGGACGGACAGAACGGAGGATTATGACGAGTCCTAACGGCAGGCGGAAAGGGCGGCTTATGAGTTCATGGACGCTGGGAAGTGCGTGTTTGTCAGGTATCCCATTGTGCTTGGCGAGAATGACTATACCGAGAGGCTTCGGTTCTATGTGGAGCATATCATGAATGATTCGCCGATGTTTGTGGATGACCTTGATTATGGGATCTCTTTTATCCATGAAAAAGAAGCGGGCGAGTTTATCGCGTTTCTTGCAGGTGCCGATGTATGCGGGCCGATAAATGGCTGCTCGAAGGGGACTATCAAGATTTCTGAGCTTATCGGTTATATTGAAAAGAAAACCGGAAAAACCGCGGTTTACAGTGAATATGGCGATGAGGCTCCTTACAACGGGCTTGAAAATGACATGAGCCTTGATACGCAGAAAGCGCGGGCGCTGGGATTTGAGTTCTCTGAGCTTAGTGACTGGATTTATAGGTTGATGGATTACGAGATTGGCAAGGCAAAGTGAGCGTGGGATTTGTGTATGGAAATTCTTCTTGTGATTGATGTTCAGGAAAAGTATATAGGCTTTTATCGGGAAGGGCTTTTGGATGCGGTTAATGCAAGGATTGATGAGGCAAAAAAGCTGAATCTTCCGATTGTGTACATAAGGAATATCGGTTTTCCGGGGAATGCGAGCGGTTATGAACTGGCGTGCGGACTTAATGTTGAGTCGGGGCTTGTGTTTGATAAAAGGTTTCCTGATGCATTTACAAACAAGGAATTTGTACAGAAATTGAAAGAGATGGATGTTGATACTATTGATGTCGTCGGTGTTGATGGCAGATGCTGTGTGTTTCGGACGGTGATGACTGCAATAGAGCAGGGGTTTGGCGTAAAATTGTACCTTGATGCAATAGGTGCCAGACAAAGCAGGTTCTATGAGAAGGAGCTTCAGGAGATGAAGGCAGCAGGAGCTGAGTGCGTAGAATGTCATTTTTGATTAAATATGTATTTTGCGTGGTGAAGAGTGTTATGTTGCGGTACATTCAATTGACGATGTCGGGCGATTTTCTTGATATATTTTTTGAGAAAAAAGAGGTGTGTATGAATTTTTTGTTTGTGGCTCTTGGAGGAGCTTTGGGAGCGGTGCTTAGGTATGCGATAAGCCTTATTCCTGTTAAGACGGGCTTTCCGGTATTGACGCTTGTTACGAATATATTAGGCGCTGTTTTGATCGGATTTATCGTGGGCCTGGCCGATAATCGTGAGGGAATATCGGGAAATACGGTTCTTTTCTGGAAAACGGGAGTATGCGGCGGCTTTACGACGTTTTCTACATTCTCGCTTGAGGCGGTCAATCTTTTTGAGAAAAAGCAATATGGTGCAGGCGGAGTATACGTGGCGCTCAGTCTTGCGTGCTGCATCTTCGGTGTGATCTGCGGCAAGAAGCTTGCGACGCTTGTTAGAGGATGATTGCGTGGTGATGGTGAGTAAGATTTCAGAGTTGAGTGACTAAGAGGAAGAAAAATAGCGGATTTAGTCAACACCGCGGGTGAATTTGGTTGAAAAAGAGAAGCGGATTTTTGTGATGAGTGACTAAGAGAAGTAAAAATAGCGGAATTAGTCAACGCCGCGTGGAAATTTGGCTGAAAAAGAGAAGCGGATTTTTGCGATGAGTGACTAAGAGGAAGAAAAATAGCGGATTTAGTCAACGCCGTGCGGGAATTTGAGTGAAGAAGAGAAGCGGATTTTTGCGATGAGTGACTAAGAGAAAGAAAAATAGCGGATTTAGTCAACGCCGCGTGGAAATTTGGCTGAAAAAAATAAGTGGATTTCAGAGTTGAGTGACTAAGAGGAGAAAAAATAGCGGATTTAGTCAACGCCGTGTGGAAATTTGGCTGGAAAAGAGAAGCGGATTTTTGTGATGAGTGACTAAGAGAAGGAAAAAGAGCAGATTTAGTCAACAACCTCGGAAAAAGGGTGATAAGCATGGATAAAGAGAATCGGGAAAAGAAGCTTAGAGAAAGCGAATTCAAGAATCTGAAAGAAATCAAGTCCAAGAATCTGAAAGAAATCGAGCTCAAGCAGAATAAGTATTCGGAGAAGATATCGGCGGTGCCTGCGGAGCAACTGGCAAAGGCACTTGAGTCTCTTATGGCAAAAGATAAAGACAAAAGTAAAAGATAAAAAGTAAAAAACAGAGATAACAGATAAAAACAAAGATAACAGATAAAAACAGAGATAACAGATATAAGCAAAAATAAAAAAACAAGGACAAAGGCAGGAAAATGAGACAGTATATTGTAGATGCATTTACAGACAAGCTTTTTCACGGAAATCAGGCGGCGGTTTGCGTTTTGGATAAGTGGTTGCCTGAAGAGCTTATGATGAATATCACAAGGGAGAATAATTTTTCGGAGACGGCATTTACCGTGAAAGGCAAGGACGGATATGACCTTCGCTGGTTTACACCGGGCGGAGAAATTAATCTGTGCGGACATGCAACGTTGGCAACGTCGTTTGTTCTTTTTAATTATTATGAGAAGGACGCGGATGACATTACCTTTCATACCATGAGTGGTGATCTGTTCATTCATAGGCAGCAGGATGAGATTGCCATGGACTTTCCGGCATATCGGCTTAATGAAACACCTGTCACTGAACAGATGATCAAGGCAACGGGGCATACGCCTGTCAGAGCATTTATTGATCGTGATCTTCTGCTTGTTTATGAAGATGAAAAGACAATTCGCGAGATGTCTCCCGATTTTGGCGAAATGATGCTACTTGATGGACTCGGCGTAGGTGTTACGGCTCCTGGAAAAGATTATGACTGTGTTTCAAGATTTTTTACCCCGAAAGATAAGATAAATGAAGATCCCGTTACCGGTTCGGTTCACTGCATGATTGCACCGTATTGGGCAGAGCAGCTTGGGAAAAAAGAAATCCACGCATATCAGGCATCTGAACGCGGAGGCGAGTTGGAATGCAGATTGCAAGGCGATAGAGTTGTGATTTCAGGCAAAGCGGTGCTGTATTCTGTGGGTGACTTATTTGTGATAGAGGGGAAAACAAAATGACTAATAAACAAATACTTGAAATAGCGTTGCGGCAGTCGGCGGAAGATAACGGCTGCAGTGCGGAGGATTTTTTATCGGATAAAAATGTTGTTGTTCCTTTCAAACTTGGTGAAAAGGCGCGCAAGTATTACAAGGAACCGATTACATGCAATTTTGTAACGTATGGGAATAATGTTGTTGCGGCCACATCGGATGAAGTGGCGGATATTGTAAAAGAGTACGTCGCAAAGTTCGAGTTTGATCACTGCTTTGAGACGCCGAATTTGAATTGGCTAAGTGAAAGGCTTGAAAAGCTTGGGCATAAAGTGTGCTTTATGGCTGAATACTTTTTGCCTGATCTTGATAAGATGCCGGAGCTTGAGTGTCCATACGCTACGAAGATTCTGGGGCCGGAAGATTTCAAGGAATTGTATCTTCCGCAGTGGAGCAATGCGCTTTGCAGTGCGCGCAAGGAACTCGATGCACTTGGGATCGGTGCGTATGATGGAGAGAAGCTTGTGGGATTTGCGGGAGCTTCAGCGGATTGCGACGATATGTGGCAGATAGGAGTGGACGTTCTTCCTGAGTATAGGCGGAATGGAATAGCGTCGGCTCTTACGAATAACTTGGCAAAAGAAATTTTAAAACGCGGCAAGGTTCCTTTCTATTGCTGTGCTTGGTCGAATATCAGATCGGCAAAAAATGCGATAAGAAGCGGATTTACGCCTTCGTGGGTTGAGGTGACGGTTAAGCCCACGGAAGTGGTGGACAGGTTGAATGCCTGACGCGAAAAAAGGTATGACATCTTGAATGAAATGACAGAAATCCGCACTGGCTGCGGATTTCGCGAAAAGATGAAAACAGCATAAATTACGACAAGAAAAGGACTTCAGACTAGACATGAAAAAAGAATATAATATCGTAACAGCCACGGAGCAAGACCGTGAGGAAATACTGGCGCTGTACAAAGCGCAGATTGGGAGGGAGTTTTGTCCGTGGGATGAGCATTATCCGTCAAATGAGACAATTGATGCGGATTTTGCACGTGACGGCCTTCTCGTATTAAAAGAAGACGGAATAATAAAAGCAGCAATTTCAGTAGAAGAGGATGATGAAGTTGACAGACTTCCGTGTTGGAATAAGAATCTTGAGCCTGAGGGAGAGCTTGCAAGACTTGCGGTTCTTCCGACGGAGCAGAATAAGGGACTTGCGCGGATAATGCTTAAGCATGGCATGGAAGAGCTTAAGAGACGCGGATGTAACGGCATTCATATTCTGGTTGGCAAGTACAATACCAAGGCAATCCGCTCGTATGCGGTATTTGGATTTGATGAAGTGGGTGAGTGTTACTTGTACGATCAGGATTTTTTGTGCTATGAAAAAAGACTGTGATATAGCGATATGTCACAAATAATAAATATAACGTTTATGAGAGGGAAGAATTATGAATGAAAAAGAAAAGCAGATAAGTTCCGGGGGGAGCAGAGGAACGCTACTGCAAAATAAATTGGTCGTCTGCCTTTTGGCGGTGTTTTGCTGCCTTTTGTGGGGAAGCGCATTTCCCAGTATAAAAGCGGGATATGAAATGTTTGAAATAGGCGCGCAGGACAGCGTTTCGCAGATTCTGTTTGCGGGAATAAGATTTCTGATCGCGGGAGTTCTTACGATTATTTTCGGAAGCCTTCTGCAGAAAAAATTTCTTTTTCCCAAAAAGACATCGTGGAAAATGGTATGCACGCTCAGTTTATTTCAGACGATGTTGCAGTATTTTTTCTTCTATATCGGACTTGCGCACGCATCGGGAGTTAAGTCGTCGATAATCAACGGAATGACAACATTCTTTGCTATTCTCCTGGCGTGCCTTGTAAGAAAGCAGGAACACTTATCAATCGATAAGCTGGTGGGATGTATTCTAGGAACGGCGGGTGTTATTATCGTAAGCCTTTCAAGCGGCGGCGTAGAAGCCGGATTTGCGCTTAACGGTGAGGGCTTTATCCTGATCGCGGCAGTATCATATGCGGTTTCATCGGTGCTTATCAAGGAGTATTCTGTAAAAGAGAATCCTGTGACGCTTAGCGGATACCAGTTTCTTATAGGCGGCTTTGCCATGATGGTTGTGGGCTTTATTGCAGGCGGAAGGATTCATCTGACAAGACCGGCCGGAATCTTGCTTATCATATATATGGCGCTTATTTCGTCGGTTGCTTATTCAATATGGGGCATCTTGCTGAAACACAATCCTGTATCGTCGGTTACGATATACGGATTTTCCAATCCAATATTTGGTGCGCTGTTGTCAGCTTTTTTCCTGGCTGAATGGGATAAGCTTAACTTGCGGTATGTTGCGGCTCTTTTGCTTGTCAGCCTGGGAATTTACGTGGTTAACAGAAAATAGTTTCAGATCCTTTTACGGAGGTGTGAGATGAGCGGTTTAAGCAGGTACAATGTGGAAGTTGTCGACAGTACGAGATATGCGCTGGGAGAGGGACCTTACTATGATCCGAGATTTAAGCGGCTCTCCTGGGTAGACATCATTGGGCAGAAGGTCTGGTTTATTAAGAATGGGAAAAAAGAGTGTATAGATGCGCCGCAGCCTGTCGGAGCAGCGATACCTCTTGCGGATTCGGAAGGTTTTGCGCTTGCGTTGAAAGACGGGATATATACTTATGAAAACGGAAAGCTCTCTTTGATGGCAGATCTCAAAGACGTATACAAAGATTACTGGCGCTCGAACGATGCCAAAGCCGATGCGAAGGGGCGTATATGGTTCGGCGCATCCGTGATTGACGGCTCAGACCATGAGGCGGAAGGAAATTTGTATCTTTTTGATAACGGTAAGATCGGTATCAAGGTGGAAGGAACGAAGATTGCCAACGGTATGGCTTGGAGCTTTGATAAAAAGAAATTTTTCTTTTCCGATTCCTTTGAACATGCCGTATTTGTTTTTGACTACGACGAGGAGAGCGGAAGTATAAATAACAGAAGAGAGCTCTTTCACGTGGATGAAAATATCTCCGACGGTCTTACGATTGACAGCGAGGACAATCTATGGGTTGCCTTCTGGGGCGGAAGCCGCATAGAAAAAAGAAGTGGCGCCACGGGTGAACTTCTGGAAGTAATCCCGATTCCCGCAAAGCAGGTTACGTCATGCTGTTTTGGCGATGAGGATATGAAGACTCTTTATGTGACATCGGCAGGAACAGGACTTGACGGAGAGTATGACGGATGTCTTTTTAGATTCAGAACTGATGTAAAAGGTGTGTCTCCTGATTATTGCGTGAAAATATAAAAAAATTCTGCATTTTTTGCTAAAAATCCGTAAAGATTGTCAATATTTACGTAAATGCGTAAAGAAGTTGTATAATCTATAATATAGTAGAACGGAGGAAGAGCACTATGAAGGAAAATCATCTAAAGCGCACTTGTAAACTAGTATTTCTTATTCACGTAATTACGACTTTGTTTTCTATTGTCGGTCTGATGTCACAGATAACAATGTCGGATCTTGCGCCCATCAGAGGTATAATCCCTTTGATAATGGTTATACTTGTATTTATCGCAGATTCAATGTATTTGTTTATCAGTAAGGGCGGAGTTACGTACATTAGAGTGCTTGCAATCACATATTCTATTGTATATTGTGCAATGTTAAACAGCGGAAACACGGGAACGACTTATCCCTACATGATTCCGTTTTTGATCGTATTTCTTCTTACGCTTGACAATGTGAGCGTGAAGATCGGTGTTATAGGTTTTGCACTTTCCAATCTGATAAGGGTAATCCTGACGATCGCAACTTCTGCAAATATTCAGAATGATATCGAAGTTGTTATGATCGAGGCAATTATTTCGATTCTTACGGTTGTGACAATTCTTAAGGGCTATGGACTTCTTTCAAGATTCTTTGAGGAATCACTTGATGAAGTTACGGCTGTTTCGGATAAAAACAAGTCTATCACAGGAAAGATCACAGAAGTTGCGGAAAGCGTAGTTGAGGACGTTTCTGTTGTGAGCGATGCGCTTAAGACTATCGGTGAATCTGTGGAACTTCTTGATGAGACAATGGAAAATATCATGGTAGGAACGCAGAATACCGCTGAGGCCATTACACATCAGACAACGCAGACACATGACATTCAGGATATTATTGACGATACCAAGAAGAGCGCCGATATTGTTGAAGGCATAAACAATGAGGCTGCGGATGCACTTAAAGAAGGCATGGGCGTTATGGAATCATTGTTTGAAGAGGTTGAAAAAGCCAGAAAGGCCGGAGAGAATCTTCAGACAGCCGCTGATGAGCTTCGTTCCAATACAGAGGATGTAAGCGGAATAACAAGCATAATTCTTTCGATTTCATCGCAGACAAATCTTCTTGCGCTTAATGCAAGCATAGAGGCAGCAAGAGCAGGTGAAGTAGGTAAGGGATTTGCGGTAGTTGCCGATGAGATCAGAAATCTTGCCGAGCAGACAAGAAATGAGACTGAGAACATCACTCGTATAATCGAGATACTTACATCAAATGCCGACACCGTTGCAGATTGCGCTACGATAAGTTCGCAGTCGGCAAACCGTGAAACTGAGTATACTCAGAGCGCTTCACAGAAGTTTGAGTTCATTCAGGATAAGCTTGGTGAGCTTAGCAAGGCTATTACAGATATCAGCAATTACATCACATCGCTCAGTACCGCAAACAATGAGATCGTTGACAGCGCAAGTACACTGTCGGCTACCAGTGAGGAGATAAGTGCAAGTTCAACCGAGGCATCCAAAGCAAGTTCACGAAACGTTGAGCTCGTTGCACAGTTCAAGAAATCAATGGAAGGAATCATTGCGAAGATCACTGAACTTCAGAGTTATACACAAGGATAAAAAAGAAAAAACACGAGCGCTACAGGTTAATTTACCCGTAGCGCTATTTTTCTGCACAAAAGAGCCTTCTACGGTTCTTTGTGTTATATTCTCTTACAGCTTTATATCTGTGAAATGCGGATTTGCACTGAGCGGATGCTGTTCTTCGTTAAGCGTTCTGAATTGCGACGGCGGATAACCGGTGCTTTTCTTGAAAGCACGGGTAAATGCCGTGCAGCTTGTAAAACCCGCCTGATATGAAATGTCAGTGACGGAAAGCTCCGGATTTGAAAGAAGCGACTTGGCATGATTTATGCGCATTTGCTGCAGGTATTGATAGAAAGTCATGCCGGTATAATCGGAGAAGATCCTTTCAAAGTAATATTTGCTGAACCCCGCGTGCGATGCGATACATTCAAGAGACAGATTTTCTGTGAAGTGCTCGGAAATATAAGTGCAGATATTGCTCAGAGAAGTGCTGTTCTTAAATGTTGTCGATGAGCCTGAAGAATCCGAATCGCGGAAAAGACTTATGTTCTTTGCACAGAAAGCTATAAACTGCATAAGAAGAGAATATATCTCAAGTTCGCCGAAAGGATCGAGCTCGGTAAAAGCTATAACGCTTTCATCCTCCTCTTTTTCATTCATATGGAGCGCAGGCGCAGAGCCGAAATACAGTTTCATAATCTTATCGATGCGACCGCGTAAATAATCATATATTTCAGGCGGACAGGAGCTTTTCTTTATATGAAGCGCAGGTGACATCAGACGGAACGCCTTGTCCATGTCTTTTAAAGTGATAACGCCGGAAAAGTCGGCTTGTATATATACTCTTGTTCCGGGATAAGGGGAAAAAATCTCGTGAATGACAGCGGGACAGATTAAAAGAATGTCCCCAATCTCTACATGGTAAGTCTGATTGGCGCAGATGACTTTATATGGCGCCTCTTGTGGAATGATCATTTCGATGTCGGTATGCCAGTGAGGAGGAAAATCGGCATGCAACCTGTTTATAAACATCCGAAAGCTGGTGTTTATCTTGTGTTGAACGTTTTCCTTGTTGCATGAATACTGCCTGCCCATACTACTTAAAAATCTCCTGACACTGTAAAACATAATTCAAAAAGTGCTACTACTTTTCTTGTTATTATAGCAGATATTCTACAAAAAATCCTTCTGAAAGCTGGCATTATGACAAAAAAAACATATTTAAAATGCAAAAACGTGTAATGTTGCACAAATAAGAGAGCAATTTTGGTATGGTCGATAGCAATTTTTTATACGCAGAAAAACCTAAAATATTATAGAATTATATAAAAGAATGAAACAGTTTTTTGTTTCAATAAGGAGAGATTTTCAGAGAATCTGAAAAGTAACAAAGGTATTTATATGATAGGAGGGTAAGGTATGAACAAAAAGGTATTGGCTACTTTTTTTGCAACGGTCTTGGCAACTACTACGCTTGTTGGATGTGGTGGAAGTTCTGCCACTACGACACCGTCGGCAGGTGGCTCCGGAGCTGATGCGACGGCACAGGCAGGCGCTTCTTCGGGAAAACAGACAGACGGAAAGAATCTTCCGACACTTACAACTGAGCCACTTGAAATAACTCTTTGGGACATAGCTACTGAGGATCCCGCAAAAACCACGCAGGAAGGTGCTGTGCAGAGATTTATGAAGGATTATCCGAATATCAAGGTTAATCAGGTACATCAGCAGAATGACAATTATAAACAGCAGCTTGTTGTTGCGATGAGTTCGGGACAGGCGCCTGACATCTATGTTCACTGGGGCGGCGGTCCTATGGCGGAGTATTACAAATCAGGTTTTGCCAACGATCTTACCGAAATGTATGCAAAATACGATCATCCCGAATTTATAGACGCTGCGGTTGCGCAGTCGACATATGACGGAAAGATGCTTGCAATTCCTTTTGGCGGACTTTCGGGCTGCGATATTTTCTATAACAAGACAATCTTCAAAGATCTTGGTCTTGAGGTTCCAAAAACAATCGATGAACTTGAGGCTGTTTGCGAGAAACTAAAAGCAAACAATATCATTCCGTTCTCACTTGCAAATGCTTCAAAGTGGACAGGCTCAATGTATTACATGTATCTTGTTGCACGTCATTCCGGAAATGCTGAGTTTGACGCGGCTTATACACAGGAAAACGGCGGAACATTCACAAGCGACGCATTTGTCTATGCGGGTTCTAAGATTCAGGACTGGGTTAAAAAAGGTTATTTTCCCGATGGTGTAAATTCTCTTTCGGCCGACGATAACCAGGACAGAGCGCTTCTCTATGACGGCTCTGCGGCAATGATGCTTCACGGCGCATGGCAGGTATCCGGAATAAAGGCGGACAGCGAAGAGTGGTACAACGAGAATGTCGGCGTATTCCGTTTCCCTGAAGATTCGGAAGCAAAGGCAAAGGGCGTTCCTCAGGATGTAGAGATCGGTACAGCAATCGGTATGGGAATGTCATTTAACTGCTTCAAAGATGATAAAACTGTGGATCAGGAAAAACTTGACGCATGCTATGTGCTTGCAACTCAGTATTACAATGATGACACATATAACAACGATCAGCTTTCAAGCGGAACACAGCCTTCAATTAAAGGAATGGAAGAAAATATCGACGATCCTAACATGAAGATTATAGCTGATGTATTCTTCAATGCTTCCAATGTACAGCTTTGGTATGATCAGTATCTTCCCGCATCAGTGACGGAAGTACACAAGAACTGCATGACTGAGCTGTTTGGCCTTGAGAAGACACCTGAAGAGATTGGAAAAGAGCATGATGATGCCATGAAGAAAGCTATTGCCGGGCAGTGATATGTCTTACAACAATTTAATCTATGCGCTGCGGCTATAGTGGTTAACGGCTGCCCGCAGGGACTGCTTCCTGTGGGCAGCTCTTGTCTTATTTCATAGTGAGAGTTTTTGGTGTTATATAGTTACAAAAATAATTTACTATACGCGGCAGGAAGGAGTTTATGTGAAAAATGAAAATAATATAGGGCTTGCAAAAGCCAGAGCAAAAAGCACGGCAAAAGCGGCAACGGTCTTTCTTATACCGGCTCTTTTGCTTATAACGATATATATAATCTATCCGGTCATTGATACCTTTGTGATAAGCGGATATAAGTGGAACGGTATTTCATCCGACAGGATTTTTATAGGAACAGAGAACTGGGTATCACTCTTTAAAGATGAGATGTTTTGGAAATCCTTCAAGCATAATCTGATTGTTATGGTATTCTCGATTCTTTTGCAGATACCCATGGGTATGCTTCTTGCAACATTCCTGGATGCGGGCGGAAAAAAATTCAACATATTTAAGATCATCTGGTTTCTGCCGTATCTGATGAGTTCTGTTGCGATAGCTTTCCTTTTTGTATATGCACTTGCAACAAACGGAGGAATTGTTTCATCACTCGCTACGCTTATTATGGGTAAAAAAACTACGATAGATCTTTTGGGAACCGCGCCCAATGCGCTTTATACCGTAATAGGCGTTATGGCGTGGCAGTTTACACCTTTTTACATGGTCTATTTCATCGCCGGATACGGAAACATCGATACTTCGATCTACGAGGCGGCTATTATCGACGGCGCAACAAGATGGCAGTATATAAAGCATATTGCGATTCCTCTTTTGGGACCTATCTTCAAGACTGCATGCACGATGTCTCTTATAGGTTCGCTTAAGTATTTTGATATGATCTGGAACATGACACAGGGCGGACCTGCGGGTTCGACGGAACTTATGGCTACATACATGTACAAGCTCTCGTTCCAGCAGTTCAATATGGGGTATGGTTCGGCAGTGGCAGCAGGAATGTTCCTTCTTATAACGGCTATCGCGTTGATATTTAACAAAGTTTTCAAGGTTAAGGAGGAATATTGAGTATGGTTAATCCAAATATGACTGAAGCGGATTATCGTAAGTCCAAGATAAAATCAAGGATAGCGTGGGGAGTAGCGATATTTTTCGCATGCATCTGGCTGGTACTTACGCTTACACCGTTCTTTTTTATGATAATAAATTCGTTCAGAAAACAGTTTGATATGCTGCAACAGGGCGTTTTCCATCTGCCCGATCCATGGTTCTTTGATAATTATGTAAATGTTGTTTCGCATGGATTTTTCGGATATTTCTTAAGAAGCGTGATCGTGGTTGCGATATCGCTTGTACTTATGCTTGCCATTTCGGCATTTGCGGCATATCCGCTTGCAAGAATGAGCTTTAAATTAAATCCGTTTATCTATGCACTTATCGTAGCTATGATGTCGGTTCCGATGCACGTTACTTTGATACCTATCTTTAAGCTCACAACATCGGTGGGACTCTACGATTCGCTCGGATCGTTGATAGGACCTTATGTTGCATTTGCGCTTCCGATGTCGGTGTTTATTTTGACGGCATTTATGAAAACGATTCCGAAGGAAGTGGAAGAGTCTGCGGAAATTGACGGATGCAACCGCTATCAGAACTTTTTTAAGATGATACTTCCTCTTTCCAAATCGGGACTTTCGACGCTTGCTATTTACAACGGCGTTTCGATGTGGAATGAATTTGCTTTTGCCAACACTTTGCTCATTACTCCCGAGAAAAAGACATTACCTCTTGCGCTTGGACAGTTTAAGGGCGAACATTCGCTTGATATTCCGATCATCCTGGCGGTACTGACTCTTTCGGTACTTCCCATGATAACTCTTTTTATCGTTTTCCAGGATAAACTTGTAAAAGGAATGATGGCAGGCGCGGTTAAAGGCTGAAAACGGCGAAATGACAGGAATTTACGGGAACCAAAAAACTATTTTTATGTAAAGGAAGGTGCCTATGATAATTTACGTAGATGCAAGTGCTGAGCACGACGGAAACGGAAGCAGGAATTTACCTTTTAAAAGAATAAACGAAGCGGCGAAAGTTGCGATGCCGGGAGATGAGGTTGTTGTTGCGCCCGGAACTTACAGGGAATATGTCAATCCGGTCAATCCCGGAACTTCGGAAGATCGAATAACTTACAGAAGTGAGAAGCCGCTTGGCGCCGTTATAACAGGTGCAGAGAAGATTACGGAATGGTCGAAGTTTAAGGGGGATGTGTGGACGGCACGGGTGAAAAACAGTATCTTTGGCGGTTACAATCCTTACACGACGATTGTTTACGGCGACTGGTATTTTGCGACGCCAAATAAGCACACAGGCTGCGTTTGGCTTAATGATGAGGCTCTGTATGAAGCTCTGAGTATCGATGAGTGCGCTGAAGGAAAAATCTACGAGTGTTCGTGGGAACCCGAAAGCTCTAAGAGAAAGTGGTATGCGGAGCAGGATAATGAAAATGACGAGACAGTTTTTTATGCCAATTTCGGCGGAGCCGATCCAAATAAAGAAAACGTCGAGATTACCGTAAGGCGCGAGTGCTTCATGCCTGAAAAAGAGGGCGTTGGCTATATAACCGTAAGCGGCTTTAATATAAACAAAGCTGCGACGACGTGGGCTCCTCCCGCTGCTTATCAGGACGGAATGATAAGTCCGCACTGGAGTAAAGGCTGGATAATAGAGGATTGCGAGATCTGGGGCAGCAAGTGTGCGGGTATCTGCGTTGGGCGTTACTACGATCCCGAGAACAGCAATTTTTATACAACAAAGCATGTTAAGAGTCCTACTCAGATGGAGAGAGATTCTGTGTGCCGCGGCCAGTATTACGGCTGGTTAAAAGAGAAGATCGGCGGTCACATAATCAGAAGAAACAATATTCATCACTGCGAGCAGGGCGGAATCATAGGCCGTATGGGCGGAGTGTTCAGCGTTATCGAGGACAATCATATTCATCACATCAACAATATGATGGAGCTTGGAGGAGCCGAGATAGCGGGAATAAAGATGCATGCCGCGATTGATGTTGTAATGAGACGTAATCATATTCACCACTGCACTATGGGAATCTGGTGTGACTGGGAGGCGCAGGGAACCAGGATCACGCAGAATCTTTTACATGATAATCAGCGTCCTTCTTTTGCAAAGCAGTTGCAGGGCGGTATGACTTGTCAGGATCTGTTTGTTGAAGTAAGCCACGGACCTACGCTTATTGATAACAACATTTTATTGTCGGATGTTTCGCTAAGGATAGCAACTCAGGGCGTTGCGATGGTACATAATCTTTGCGCGGGCTCTTTTACCTATGTCGGAGACGGAACGACCTGGAGATATACGCCTTATCATATGCAGCACAGAACGGAAGTTATGGGCTTTATGACGATTCTTCACGGGGATGACAGGTTCTATAATAATATCTTCATACAGAAGTGGCCGGCGGAAGATCTGGAGCTTTTGAATGATTCGGACCCCGATGAGAAGTACACTGAGAACAGAAGTGTCGGAACGTATTGCTTTGACGAGTATCCGTCTTATGATGAGTGGATCGCACAGTTTGATATGGACGAAGCGTATCCCAACATGAGAAAGCATGAATCCGCACATTTTTCGCATCTTCCCGTTTGGATTGACGGAAATGCATACTTTGAGGGTGCACTTCCGTGGAAAAAAGAGGAGAATGCATTTTTCGATGATTCGGGAAAGGTACACGTTGATATAGTTGAAAAGGATGGTGAATACTTCCTTGATACCAATATCTACGAGGCGCTTGGCGATTTTAAGGCCGGTATGATCTCGACCGAGACTCTCGGCGAAGCCTTTGAACCTCAGCAGAAGTTTGAAAATCCCGACGGAACGCCGATTACTTTCGATGTGGATTATCTCGGAAACCACCGCGGCGTGGACGTACTCCCCGGCCCGTTTGCCAAAGGGGATGATGCCGTGAGTAAGTGCCTGTCACGTGAGGAGTGATGGGGCTTGGTTGCTTTATAGTGATATATATTGCTTATTAGTTTTCAACAATAAACGGAAGTTACGCACACCATCAGAATGATATCATTTAAATAGGTCATACATCTCTTTACCCTTCCGGCGCGCCACATGACCTATTAGAGCAAAAACTAACGATTAGGTCATACATATCTTTATCCTTTCGGCGCGCCATATGACCTATTAGAACAAAAACTAACGATTAGGTCATACATATCTTTATCTTTTCGCCACTTTCTATCTATTTCCATAATTTTCCGATACGGAAAAAAATCCCTCTCTTAATTGTACATTTGATGTATTATAATTTTCCAAAGAGTCAAATAGAATTTATTCCATAAGCGCTTATTTACTATAGAAAGGGACCACAATGAAGCTTAAGTTGCATGAAAATATTAAGAGATTAAGAAAAGAGAAAAATCTGACACAGGAAAAACTCGCAGAGATACTGGGAGTGACTGTCGGCGCGGTGTCTAAGTGGGAGAACGGAAACAATACACCGGATATAGTCATGCTGACAATGCTGGCAAGCTTTTTTAACGTGTCGATCGACGTCCTTTTGGGATATGACATGGCATCTAAGAAAGCCGAAAAAATTGTTGAAAACATTAACTTACTTGTTAGTGAACGCAGATTCGACGAGGCGGAAAAGCTTTCAAGGGACGCCATGTCAAGATACCCACATGATTTTTCTGTCATTTATGCGGCTGCTGACGTGTATTATGTGAAGGCACTTGAAAATCAGGACAAAGAAGATGCGCTTAAAGCGATAGATCTTTTGACAAAATCATTGGAATATCTTTCACAGAACAAAGATCCCGACATAAATGATTTCATTATAAGGTCTCGTATTGCGTACAGCTACATGGTTGTGGATGAAAAGGCTGCGTTTGAAAGGTTCAAGCAGATAAATTTTGGAGGAATACACGATACTGTTCTTGCACTTTTGTGTATTCAGAACAATGAAGTAGATCAGGCGCTTAATTACAGTACGCTTGGAATAATAAACCACTTGAATGAACTTATAGATTCGACACTGCACATGATAATGTCGCTTGCATCAAAGGGCGGAAAGAAAAATCTGGATGAAGCGGTGTGCCTGGCAGATACTATGATTGAGGTTATCGCCAAATTTGCCGGAAGCGAACCGGGATGTTATGAAAAATATATGGCGTGTTATCACGTGCTAAAGGCATATCTTTACGGCTGCTCAGGCGATGAGAACGAGATGAAAAAGAGTCTTTCGGAGGGAAAAAAGCTCGCGGAAAGCTATGATAAAAATGGCACAAATGATGTAGCCAGACATCTTAAGTTCTATCATGCGGAAAAAAAGCACTATCATATATTTGACAGCATAGGCGAAAACGCCGTGACAGGTTTCAGTGCGGCACTTTTGGGGCAGGTCGTGAAGATGGGAAAAATAAATAGAAAAGTATTAAACAGAATTATTGACGATTGGGAGAAAGAGAAATGAAGTCGGTACTACAGATTGGTAAAAAGATTCTTCTTGTATTAATGATTATTGCGGTGATAATCGCAGGTACAAGATCGATCGGAATGGGAATGAACATCAGAACGCCAAAAAATGGGATAAATGTATCTTTTTACGTGGATATAAACGGAAGTAACCAGTGGATAAACATATATGGGAAAGACATAGACAATCCGGTCTTGCTGTACCTTCATGGCGGGCCGGGATCTGCTACAAGCCCTATTGATTACTCTTTTACCCGCAAATGGAGCGACGTATATACGGTCGTAACGTGGGATCAAAGGAATGTCGGAAAGAGCTTTGACAAGAAAAACGCCGCCGATAAGATAACTAAGGATATCATGCTGGCAGATGGCAAGGCGATGACAGAGTATATTATGAAATACATGGGAAAAAAGAAGATCACTTTGCTTGGACATTCGTGGGGATCGATGTTTGGTGCAAACCTGGTGCTTGAGTATCCTCAATACTATGATGCATTTATCGGAACGGGGCAGTGTGTTGATATTGCGGAAAATGAAGAGCGGCTTTATGAAGAAGCGAAGAAGTGGACTGAGGGCGACGAAGAAGGAAAGGTGCTTCTTTCAAAGTGGTCGCCGGATAAATGTGATGATACGCAGGCGCTGCTTGCAAGAAGTGAGATAATGAACAGATACGGCTATGGCATGATGAAGGATGGACGCGATTACAACATTGTCGCGACCATTCTTTTTAATCCGAATTACCTGGTAAAAGATTACATTTCTTATGTGAAAAATATCGAAACATCGATGGAGCCTTATATGGATTTTTTTGCACATGGTCTTTACGAGTGTTCGCTTCTCGGAAAATATGATTATAAAGTTCCTTACTACAACATAAACGGCGATATGGATTATCAGACCAATTATGAGATGGCATGTGAATATTTCGAAAAGGTGAACGCTCCCGATAAGAAGATGTATGTCATGAAGGGCGGAACGCATGGGCTTCTGGAGTCAAGGTCTGAGGAATTCTCGGGATATGTGCATGATATAGCCAAAAGAATGGCGAGTATGAAATAAGAAGAAATGCAAATAAATAAAAGATTTAATTAACGTTTTTTAGTTCAAACAATTATGTTAATATGTACTATGTGGCCTGAAAAAAGTTCTATATCAAGTTCTATATTATCAAGATAGTTTTGGTTTTTGGTGTTTTATAAAAATAAAATAGTGAGGTGAGTGTTATGGCTGTAAAAATGTACGGAAACATAAACGGTACCTTCCAAGCGTCCAAAATTGATCTTTTTTCACTTGCAAAAGAGCAGGATAGTAAGCCGAAAAAACTGAGCGATACCAAAGAAGGAGCGGATATTGCTCCTATCAAGATCGATATCTCGGCTGAAGGGATGAGAGCTCTTTTGGCATCTAAATTTCCAAAGTGGATCGACATTAATTCCGAAACGGAGAAGAGGAAATTTGAATTTGAGCACCAGCCGGTCATAAGCTATAAGGACAGGATCTTCCTTGATATGTATGAAAAAATCGATGCAAGGAAGTCGGGGGATGAGATAACTCTTTCGGATAAAAAAGACGCTCTTTTGGGCAGTTTCAAAGATATTGCGGATGAGATTTCGTCGGGATATGAGCAGGGAAACCGCATAAGGTATGTGGAGGATGAAAGTTCCGAAGACGGCTACAGGAAGCTGACGAAAGAAGAGGAACTTGAGATACTTCAAAATGATTTTGAAGAGTTGGTCGAGGAGCGCTTTGGCGAAAAACATCGCAAGATAAACGATGAAGTTCTCGCAGCGCTGAATGCTTTTGGAAATGTGATGGACAATTCCTGGCTAAAATATTATGAACCTGAAAAGATAACCGAAGAATTTGTGGATGGAATGCTTGATCAGGCGCGAAAGTATATAGAAGAGCTGAAATAAGATGTAGATAATGGGCAAAAGTTTAACGACTTTTGCTCATTTTTTCTGCGAATGCAGGTTGCAAGTGCGTTTGCATATAATTATAAAAAATCGATAAACCGACTTAAAATATTTTTAAAAGAATATACATATTATATTGTATTGTATAATAATATATGATATTGTATTTTCCCGTAGTGGAAAAGGAGGCATATTATGTCCAAAAAAATGTTAATAATTTTACTGTCTACAGTGATTTCTTTTGGCTCTTTTTCGGGCTGCGGAGCAAATAAAAGCGAAGAAGAAAGCATTCCGGAGACAGAATCTGTCAGCGATTCCGAACTTCCATCGGGAGATGTTTCTCTCAGGGTTTGGGGATCGGAAGAGGACAGTGAACTTATAAATCAGATCATATCGAGTTTTGTTTCTGAATATTCATCACAGGCAAATTTCAATATCACATTTGAGCCACACAGTGAGTCTTCCGCAAAGGATGATATTCTGGGTGATGTTCTTAACGCGCCGGATGTTTTTACTTTTGCGGACGATCAGTTGCTTGCACTTATTGCTTCGGGTGTGCTTAAGAAAGTTCCGAATGATTCGGAAATAGCAGGAAGGAATCTTGCGGCGGCAAGCGAAGCTGCTTCTTTTAACGGAACTTTGTATGCATATCCTTTAACGGCGGATAACGGATATTTCCTTTTTTACAACAGCAAATATTTGACAGAAGAAGATGTACAGACACTTGATGGAATCCTTGAAGTTGCGAGCCGTGAAGGCAAGAAGTTTTTCATGGAAATGAATTCCGGCTGGTATATGTACTCTTTCTTCGGTAATACAGACATGGAAATAGGTCTTAATGACGACGGAATATCCACTTACTGTAACTGGAATGCGAAATATACAAATATAAAGGGTGTTGATGTTGCGCAGGCAATGGCGGATATTGGAAAAAATCCGGGCTTTATCAATGCGGGAAATGATGATTTTGGAATCGGTGCAGCGAACGGAAGCATCATAGCCGGTGTCAGCGGAATATGGGACGAGAATGAGATCAAGGACGCATGGGGAGACGGCTATGCCGCAACAAAGCTTCCCACGTATACTGTTGCGGGGCAGCAGCTTCAGATGTCAAGCTATGCCGGATATAAACTCGTAGGCGTTAATTCTCGTTCGGAGAATGCGGCATGGGCAAATAAGTTTGCGGATTGGATGACAAATGAACAGAATCAGGCCCTCAGATTCTCGATGAGAGGTCAGGGACCTTCAAATACAGCGGCGTCATCTACAGGTGAAGTGGCTCAGTCAAAGGGACTGCAGGCTCTTCAGAAGCAGGCTGAGTATGCAAGTCTTCAGCGAGTTGGCGGAACTTTCTGGGATCCTGCGACAAACCTTGGAACAATTTTGAGTGAGGGGAATCCCGGAGGAAAAGACCTCCAGACTCTTTTAAATGAGATGGTTACCGCTGTTACGGGAGTGGAATCATCGGGTAACAAGGAAGGCGAAGAAGGCGAGGCAGAGGATACAGCTTCAGAAGAAGAGGCTACGGAAGAAGCAGCATCAGATGATTCTATAGAAGAAAATGCAGACGCAGGAAGCGATGAGGTAGCAGAGGCAAGTCCCGAAGATAATGCGGATGCGCAGGCAAGTTCCGAGGCAAGCGAATAATAGGAGGATGGATCGATGAAAAGAAAAGCAAGTATTCGTGTAATGATTATGGTTCCGGTCCTTCTTTTGGGATTTGTTTCCATTTTTTCAAATGTAATGTCATTGACTAACCTTAGAAAGGTAAATACGACAGCGTCAACAATTGCCGATGATTATATGGCTGCGATAAATGAACTTGATGTTATCGGTCAGTCTTCAAAAAATATACATACATTGGCTTTGTCACATATTGTAGCCACTGATTTTGAGACAATGACAAATGTTATTTCCGAGATCGAAGCGCAAGAGGCGGCGCTGGATCAGACGATGGCTGATTACAACAAATATGTCACAAGTGATAGTACGGCGAGTTATGATAAGATGCTTGCCGATTATAAGAGTTTCAGAGAAGCTGTTATGATTCTTTTGGCTCAGAGCGCAGCGCAGAAAACCAAGGATGCCTATGCAACCGCAAACGGTCTTGTGGCTGACAGTTCAAAGCAATTAAGTGAGGATATCAACGATATCATCGTAGCTTTTCGCAGTAACTCCGATGTGGCAAGGCAGAATCTCGGTAAGAGTTATACGATCGCGAGATTTTCGGGATTTGGTGTAATCTTTATAAGTATTCTTGCAGTGATCATTGCGCTTTATATTGTGCTCAGACATGTGGTAAGACCTGTGATCAAGGCAGAAGCTGAACTTAATGAGATTATTGAAGGTATCAACAGACGCGAGGGTGATCTTACAAAGCGTATCACGATTGAATCAAATGATGAGATCGGAGCTCTCGGTAAGGGTATCAACTCATTTATTGAGCACCTTCAGAATATCTTTTTAACCATTACAAGTAATTCGTCTGCGATGGATAAGGTTGTAACCGATGTTTTGGGAAGTGTAAAGACATCAAACAGCAGTGCAGCAGATCTTTCCGCACTGACAGAGGAACTTACGGCCACTATGGAGGAAGTTGCAGACAGCGCAGGTACCATCAATAAGAATACGGAAGCTGTAAGAAACGAAGTTGATGAGATGGCTGAAAAGAGCCGCGAGATAAATGAATATTCAAAGACTATGAAAGAGCATGCGGATGCAATGGAACAGTCTGCAAGAACGACCATGGCTGAAACAAATGCGAAGGTTGAGGATATTCTTGCATCTCTTAATCAGGCTATTGAAGACAGCCAGAGCGTCGATCAGGTTAATTCGCTTACTTCAGAGATCATGAGTATCGCAACGCAGACAAACCTGCTTTCTCTTAATGCTTCCATTGAAGCTGCGAGAGCGGGAGCGGCAGGAAAGGGCTTTGCGGTTGTTGCAAGTGAGATTGGTACTCTTGCCGAAAACAGTAAGAGAACTGCCGGAAATATTCAGGAGATAAACTCTGTTGTTGTTGAGGCGGCTCATAATCTTTCAAGCAGCGCAAATGAACTTGTTGATTATCTGCAGAATTCAATCTTGCCTCAGTTTGAAAAGTTCGTTGAAGACGGCGAAAAATATAAGAATAATGCCAATTATATCGAAGGTGTCATGGACGACTTCAGCAATAAGACTGAAGGATTCAAGTCAACTTTCAATGATATAGCGGAGTCCATCAATAATATCACAACATCCATAGAAGACGGTGTTCGCGGTGTTTCGTCAGCAGCAGAGAGCACTCAGGTACTTGTTTCCGATATGGACAATATTTCAAGACGTATGGATGAAAACAGTCGTATCGCAGGTGAACTTGATGAGGAGACGGCTATTTTCTCCAAGATCTGATGGCATCTTAAATGAAATTATGAATAAACGGTTTTTGTGATTAAAAGCCGGCGGTCTGAATTTCTGGATCGCCGGCTTTTTGAGCTATTATTTTTCGCCGGGAACACTGAATGTAAAGCATTTCTCTTTGTCAAAAAGAACTCTTTGCACAATGCGTTCACTTATGGATCCTTCAGGCTCTGTTATAAAGTAGCCGTCCTCGGTGACAGTATCTTCATAAGGTGAAAAAGAAAGATATGCATAAACTTTACCGTCCTGAGGGGCAAGGATAACACGGAATGCTTTGTCGGTATCGGAATAATCATCATGTTCGCCTATATAGAAGACACATTCGTATATTCCGTCGGAGTTTAAATCGGAATAGGTTACTCCGTTTATTTCGCCGCCACCTTCAAAATATTCGTATATATGACCTTTTTCCGTGAGCTTTTCAAAGGAAATCTCACCAGGCGTATTCATAAAGCTGTCGAGTGCCACTGCGTTTACGGTGCCGTTGTTTTGCATTAAGCTATCGTAGAACTCGGGATTATTATCAGGGTAAGTATAGGAGGTTGAATCAGCTTTTTTGCCCTCCGAAGAATAATTTGCAATTACCTCATACATTTCAATAGGATAGGTTGTGGTGTAGCTATATTCCTCAAGATAAGTTGCACCGGGAACTATTTCGCTTACGGGCTTGTAATCGGCGTCTTCTCCGGCCTGTAATTTCTCATTGATATCTTCGGCGAACAATTCTTCATATTCGGTTTTTCCGTCTTTGAGCACAGCTTTGATACAATCGGCACATCCCATGTGGCCCATATAATAAAGGATACCGTTTTCGTTTGGAACCGAATAGAATGAAGTGTGTCCCGAAGGTGATTCTTCCACTAATTGTGCTTTGCCGTCTGCATAGGTGTACATTTTTCTGTTATAAGAAGCTTCGGAATGACCGAATCTTATCAGGAGTTCGGGGGTGTTATCCTTGTCAACGTCATATAACAAGTAGGATTCCATGCACTCCTCATATTCCTCAGACTCAGGCGAAACAGAAGCTATTTTTTGCTGCTCAGCCTCTATTAATTCTATATAAGCCTTTTTATAGCCTGTATCAGAGGGCGCTATTTCTGCGCTTGCCTCGGAAGATGCTTCCTCAACGGAAATTCCGGTATCGCTTGCGCTTTCGACACTAGCCTGCTTGTTTGCGTTAGTCGCTTGCTCATCTGCAGTACCGCCGCTTGCGCATGCACATAATGATAGAGACATAATCAATGCCGATAATAGTGTTTTATTTTCCATATTGGTTCTCCATCTCTCTTTTTTTCTATAGAATTGATTTTAACATGCATAGAAATATATTCTCAATGATTGGCGTGCGGTAGATTAATGTATGAAAATGTGTGCGGGAGTGTTGGAGGGCGTCGGAGTGTGTGCCGGGGCTGCAGAGGGTGCCGGGATGCTGCGTTGTAGGCGTTGGAATGCTGTGTTGGAAGGGCGTGTCGGGCAAGAGCCAGGGGAACGTTGGGAGGCAGAGGGTGCGGATGGATGCTGCGTTGGAGTGTGTATCGGGGGAGCAGAGGACGTCGGAGCCGCAGGAGGCAGGAAAGTAAGTGACGCATGACCTATTTGGAAGAATTTGTGCAGAAAGGTCATGAGGTGTGACGGAAGGATAAAGTGATACATGACCTATTTGGGGGGATTTGCTTAGAAAGGTCATGCGGGTGTTTCGGAGGGATACGGTGACGCATGACCTATTTGGAAGAATTAGTGCAGAAAGGTCATGGGGTGTGACGGAAGGATAAAGTGATACATGACCTATTTGGAAGAATTTGCTTAGAAAGGTCATGCGGGTGTTTCGGAGGGATACGGTGACGCATGACCTATTTGGAAGAATTAGTGCAGAAAGGTCATGGGGTGTGACGGAAGGATAAAGTGATACATGACCTATTTGGGGGAATTTGCTTAGAAAGGTCATGCGGGTGTTTCGGAGGGATACGGTGACGCATGACCTATTTGGAAGAATTAGCGCAAAAGGGTCATAAGGGTAATCAGGAAGGATGAAGAGTCACATGACCTATTCGGAAGAATTAGTGCAGAAAGGTCATGAAGTGGCAGGTGAAATAATAAATATATGTACAAGAGGCTTATTATGAGAAAAAGAGTTTATGAAAAAAGCTGGGGCGGCAGAGGAGAACATGGATTCCGCTATTTTGATTATGAACGATCGAATGATGAACTGACCATTTATATAACTGTGGTCCTATGTCAATAAATAGTACAAATTAAAATGAGAGGTTTACCCGCTTATGCAGCAGGCGCAACCATAACCCTCTCATATAGTTCTTCGAATTCGTTAGGAGACATATAGTCACAGTGGCTGTG
>NZ_FMUR01000024.1 GCF_900101605.1 Butyrivibrio hungatei | reverse complement strand
TATTCCCATAGCGGTTATCCATACGATAATGCCTGCATAGAATCCTTCCATTCCTTGATTAAAAGGGAATGGCTTAACCGCTTTTCTATTATCAACTACAAGCACGCATATAGGCTTGTATTCGAGTATATCGAAACCTTTTATAACACCGTTAGGATTCACAGCCACTGTGACTATATGTCTCCTAACGAATTCGAAGAACTATATGAGAGGGTTATGGTTGCGCCTGCTGCATAAGCAGGTAAACCTCTCATTTTAATTTGTACTATTTATTGACATAGGACCAAAGCACATCTTCTACTTCTATCGGTATTTGCTCAGATATTACCATCTTCATCTCTCCAAACTTAATTAGTCAAACTGTATTTTGAGACGCGTAATTGTAAATGACGGATTGCGATATGATGAGCTGAATCTCTGTCATATAAACTGCCATGCCTTTATCCAGTCTGAGGTAAATAAAAAACTTTGCCATCTTTTACTATCAGATTCACATCCTCTTGGAATAAATCTGTTCGTGAATCATTATTTAAAACTTCTTTATCTGTCTGATTCTCAATTCTATGAATCATTTCATCTGATACTTTCTTATAATTCAAATCATCATTAAATGCTCCTAAAGCACTCATAAAAAAGCCTTCTATTCCTTGACGTTTTCTTCGTTGCTCATCAGTATTTATTTCAAGCTTCTTGCATACCCTATTATGCCATTCATTTAACTTGACAAGCGTATCATTAGCCTGCTTTGCGTATGGTCCCATCAATGCACAACTGTTTTTCCGAGAAATCGCGCCTAAGTTTAAAGCATATGTCAAATCAGAAATCTGATCCATAACTTTTACCAAAATTTGCTGATATCGAAACCACTGCTCCGCTTCTTTAGCCTTATCTTCATAAGTACTGTAATCTATATCAGAATCTCCGCAAATAGCTTGCAATGTCAAATTAGCCTGACCAAGTAATTCGGCACATTCATGCTCAAGATTCTTTAAATGTGATAATTCTCTATTTCTCAACTCATAATTTTCAATTGTTTCAACTTGGAATATAGCTAACTTTTGAATACCCGCGACAAGAGCCAAAACCTTGCTTTTATACTCTTTTTGCTGAAAATCAACTATTTTATCTATACCTGCACTTATACTGGTAAGCTGGTCGTTAATCTGTGTCATATAATATTGCCCAACCACCATTGATGCCACATTCATTACTGCAGATGCCGAACTCAGTTTTGCAAGTCCATCTGCAGCTTTACTATCTACAGGCACCAAATTTGCATTACCTTCGATCCTATTGGCTACTTCTCGATATGATGCTCTAAAAGCCCCTTTCATGTCTCTTGAATTATCCAACACAGCACCTTTAGGAATTATAGCTTTATATAATTGTCCTGCAGCCTCAGTAGCATTCTTATAAGCTTTAGCCGCACCTGTATTTGCTACTGCTTGCGCTACATTAGGAATAACATTATCCAATCTTGCCAAAAGCTTACTGTCTTTAATCTCAACAAGCTTGGTTTCATCGATTTCAGAAAGATTTGTAATCATCTCAGAATCGACTTGCAACGATGACTCATTTCTTATCTCCAAAGAGTTCCTTTTTGAAGTTTCAGAAACTCGTCCCTCTTTTTTTCTATTTCTAATTAGAACTCCTATTATTACCGCTAAAACTACACCTACTATAAAAGCAATTACAACATATTCCATTATTATTGCTCCTAACATAAAAAGTTTTTCTTCAAAAACATTATTTACCTGTCATGTGCTTTAGCATATTCAATCTCTTGGCACGTACTATTTCAGATATAACCACCTACATCAACAATTAAAATACCGCCAAGTATCACAACCGTATATCCTGCTTTATCTTTCTGAAATTATCTATTAAAAAAGGAATACCTATACATATCCAAAACTCACCGGAAACGTAACCTGACGACATTCCTCCATGAGCAAACCGTTCAACAAACACCTTCGAACCATATTTTAATGGCTCACCTATAGCATTTTCATAGCATTCACATATTTGATCAGCCAAATCCCGCGTACTTATATCTAAAGAAGCACCTCCAAATAAATCCCGCATTTCATCCCATAGGTATGGATCTCCTCGTAATCCCCATTGTTCCGGTTTTCTTTCAAAAATCAGAGACAAATCTTTAGCCATTACAGCTCTCCTTTTTGCATATTGTAGTTTACGATATCCCAATATTTAAGATTACCTCTATCTATCCGAATATCTCTATGAGTTATTTTTCCTCTAGCGCCTAATACACAGTGTTCTCGCCCTCTGTAACTTTCTCCGAACACATCTGTATCAATAATCTCATATTCCTCTTCAGGATTACTTTTACTTAAAACAACAGATCCATATTCCAATTTTAGAAATTCATCCATAGTCATAACTAAAATCTCCTATATCAATCAAAATACTGCATCTTCTCAACAACCTTCACAGGGCTCTTTACAAGCGAAGCAAAAGTCTGAGCGTCGCTCTTTTTCCCAACAAGTCCGCCGTAATGGACGGGGATGGCGTATTCCGGCCTTATTGTATTTGCAAGATCCGCAGCTCTTTTGGCATCCATAGTAAATGTTCCTCCAATGGGCAAAAGAGCTATATCACACTTCACCTGTCTTGCCTCCTTTGTAGCTCCCGTATCTCCCGCAATGTAAATGCGCTTTCCGTTAACCCTACACCCCATGCTACTTATAGTAAAATCCATATTTCCGCAATTTATAGCAGTAACATGTAACCCTGATGCTCCATCCGTTGTAAAATAGCTACCAGCTTCTATCTTTATTAATTTCTTATATGGCAGACGTGCAGTCCTTATTGATACAAATATGGCTATGATACTGACTAACAAAGTTAAAGCAGAAAGAACAATAGTAGCAAAACCCACATTATCATTACACCACTGAATCATATTTGATAAATTATTTATATTTTGCATTATAAAAATAAACTCCTCATTGAAAGCACACAGTTTTTATAGCCATTCTGTATTCTTCAAAAACCGCTAATTGTCAGATCCATCAATCTTTTTTGCTGTCACTCTATAACTATCGCTTTCAATTGAAAAACGTTCATTATGTAAAAGACCTTCACCTTCCACAAACTTAAATAAGTGTCCTAACCTCCATGGTTTATGAACCGGCAAACCATCATCACCTATTACAACATAAATAATCTCGTATGATGAAGCATTTTGGCATCCGAATCGCAACTCACTATCAGATAAATTGAATGCTATATCTTCACTTCGTGATGATTTCACTTCAACATACTGTATCATTCCTTTAGAATCAGTATATTTTATATCATAACCGCATGTATCATCACCCTTTACAATCAGTCCAGCTTGCTCAGCATTTCCAGAAACCCATCTTACATCAGGGTAAAGACCAAGAAGTTCTTTATACACATATGCTTCCCCAATCATTCCAATCTCCTGTTTTTTTCTATCAGTTATCTCGGAATGTATTCTTTTAATGTGTTTTCTATGATGACCCACATCTGTTGTAGTTTCTTCATTTTCAACAGCTTCAGTACCAACATCATTAAGGCCTTGCGCAGGCAATGAAAATACTTTTTCAATACGTTCTTTCAGTCCATTGTCATCAGCTTGCATATCCTGAGCTTTTGATGCTTCAGTAGTTTCAGGATTAAGTAACTTTTCAATCTGCCCGAACACAAGATATGCTTCAACTTTGGAAGGCGCATATTGTATTTTCAGTTTATCCAAATCCTCTTGAGATATTTTCTTTTCTTCTGCTGAAATAAGTTCATCAATCATTGTATTAGAATATTGATCCAAATCATTAAAACTCAATCCGCATTCTGATTTAAATATTTCATCAATATTTACGAATAGAGAGTTTGGAATTGTAGGTTCTAAAAAAATATATTCCTCTTTATACTGATCATACAGTTCCACACATTTTTCTTCATCTTGCAAATCTTTAATCAAATAAGCCTGATACTTTTTAATATACATTTGCATTTTTGAGTTAAGCTTAGCTCTCCAATATTTCGTAGCATCAATATTATGAACCGCAGCACCATTATACCTGTCCACATCAATTTCAAGCGCCCCAAAAATTGATATGAGTTTCTCAATACTCTCGTTACAGCTAAGTTCCTCATAGTTTACTCCTTCATCACAATCACTTGACATATGAAGAACTTCCAAAAGATTATCAGCAGTGCAAGAAGTAATATCTATATTGGGTACTTTTAGAACTTCGGCAATGGTCATCCAAAATTCATCTCTTGCATTAATCTCTGTATTAAATTTTTTTCTTGCTTCAGTGAGCATTTCGAGATTTTCATCACTCCTATCGGAGCGCATCTTTTTTTCTCTGATCAACTCAGAATCGCGAAATAAATCTCGGAAAAAATCTTTATCTTCATTTACATCGAGAATAGCTGTAACTAATTCTGCAACAGCATCTGCAAACTCAAATATTTGTTTCAATTCCTCGAATGTTGAGAACCTCTTGGGCACACAGATATATGCAATGTTGCTCTTTCTTAGGTAAACAGTTTCGAAATCCTTTAATTCAGATACTCGTTGTTCTTCACCAAATTTATACTGTATCTTTACCCTACTACACAATATTACCTTAGAAGATTTCAATCTCCTAAAATCAGTCGCTGCCTGTTTTAATCCCATCCTGCAAGCATACACATATGGTAAGAATCTCAAATACTCCTTTTTGAATAAATCATCAAAAGGATGTAGTTCTGGTAATTCTACCAATTCAACATTTGTATATTTCAGAGGCTTTACACCAAACAGTTTTTTTACTTTATCCTCTCCTGATCTAGCATCAATATCAAACATATTAAAGCTCTTTAATATTTCATCGCTAAATACTTTTTTATCAGCATATCTAACATCTGCTACATCAATATACCTCTTTTCGCCACCTTTTCGTGCCGCAACTCTTCCTGCATTAATAAATACATCATAATCAGGATTATTCTTTTTATACTCCTCTGGAGTAAGCCCATCTCGAATAATCTTTCGATACAATGCCCTTGCCTTTTTACAATCAGGATCTAGTTCAGGTAGTTTATATAGAGCCTGGTAAATGACACTTCTATCCATTTCTTGAAATACATCAGAAACTCCTATCCTACTTAAAATTGCGTCAACATCCTTTTTACATGCTCTTCCCACAATTTCCTTGATATATGTGTAATCCACATCTGGAACGATAATAAATGGTTCTAACATATTATCTTCAAAACAGCAGTATTTAGGTATATTTTTCAGTCCATTTGCATTTGGAATCCATTTTTTGTTTGCAAGATAGAATTTCAAATATGACTTCATATACCCTGATGTAACGGTTCTCTCATCAATTTTCTTATATGGATAACCTTTTATACATGAGAACGTATTTTTCTCCTCAGAATCTGAATTAATTCTACTTCCTATTTTGTCATCTAAAATAAACCAAGCTATTAAGTCATTAAAATTGGCTTTTTCAAACAAAACATCGATATTTTCGAAAATACCAACAGTCACATGATTAATACTGTTGAAATCACTCTTTTCATACCAACAATTATCTCTTTGAACATATAATGGATAGCATGTATCAACATATTCTTGGCGTCCATCATAAGACAAATTTCTCTTTACTAACCTAGGATACTTTGAAACGCCTAACCACTCAAGGAATCCTACGATGCTATTTTTATCATCACATTCAATATTTAATTTATCAAATGCAACAAAGTTTTCTGAATATAATCCAATTAACCTTTCTCCAAGTTCGTTTCCAAAATCATTCCCGACATAGCATTCCTTAGCAGGTCGAATAACACCATCTCTGCAGATAATCATTACCCTTACATCGGGTATTGCCTGTCTATCGTCAAGATTATAATATTTCCATAACCAATTAAGAATATCAGAGCATTTCTCATGTGTTAGCATATCATCATCAATCTGATTGACGACTCCACGTAATAATCGATCAAAACTATATTCTTCCAAATTATATCTAGACAGTCTATTCACTAAATTTCTTCGATTATTTCCTAATGAAAGTTCTTCATATAGTTTCTTCTCCATATTCTGATTCAAAAATTTAATGTCAACCCATTCTGGCAAGGCGATTATTTGTTCTTCATTTGGAAACGGATAAACTTTTACCGAATCTGCAATATTTTCTCCATTACTATCAATAATCAGATGTGGAAAAATATCAGCCACCTTAAATCGATATTCACTCTCAATTAGCGAAATTAGACTTATTCTGTCATCCATGCTATAGAATTCAATATCATCATTAATGAGACTGCAAAAATCAGAATAATCAAAAAAATGAATGCCCAAATCATTCTTAAGATATCTTTCGATAAACTTATCGTCTGATAATTTTAGTAACGATGAAAACACCTTTGGATTCAAAACAGAAGCAAAATCATCATCTGAATACTTAGGACTATCATTAATTGATATATACTCATTTGAAATTGTAGGAAGAATCTTTTTTTCATAAGCTTTTTCCCGTAGCAATTCATCAAATTTATATACATTCTTCAAAACAAGATCCAAATCTGATGAAATTACCAAACTTAGAGGTCTATAATCACATTCCTGCTGTTCTTCAGAAATTGACACGGCAGTTTCTACCAAAAAATCTGCAAGAAGTGGTATCAACTGCTTATTTACCGCGCTTTGCTTCTGTAAACTATTTCTATCACTGGTTAGTTCAAACGTTCCATGAATTAATGCCGGAAAACCAAGTTTAACATCAGTTTTAAAATAGGAGTAAAGTACTTCACCTTGATGCTCTACAGATGAATCATAGGCTATAATAAATTCATAGTCTTTTTCCTTATTGTTCTCATCTTTAATTGTGCCGTTTTGTTTATATAACTTCCAACATGCACATTCAATATGACCAATATTCTTGTCATTAGTTTCAATGATAACATTTTCACCATCGACAACTTTATAAAACACTTTATGATATTCATTACATATGATTTCAACTTCTTTGAGATTGGGAAGAAACACTAACTCTTCAAACTCTAGATTCTTAATTTGAGATTCTATCTCCCCTACTAATTCTTCATGACAGTCCATAATAATGCTAGTTGAATACCCTTTAACCAACGCACTATCTTTCAATAAGCGAGGACAAGTCAAAGTAGCTATTGGCCATTGTTCATGTGATAAAGCTTTTATTTCTTGCTTAAGTTCAGGTCTTTCTTCCAAAATTTCCTTAAGGAATTCAACCGCATATTTCTTGGAAAACTGTATGGAAAAATCTGTTGATGCCACTGTAACCACATTTGACCAGGTAAGTATTGATCTAAATCCTAACCCTTTACATCCAATTTTTTTTGCATGAACTTTTTTGGGGCTTGCATTTGGATATAAAAGCGATTTAACGCCTCTAAAACTAAATGCATCACCTGTATTTGAAACAGCAAGCTTTTTACCATCAAAAGTAATAAGAACCTTTCCAGAGGACCCCGCTGCCTCATCATCAGCGTTTTGAAGAAGTTCAAACAATTGTCTTCCTTCATAGTCTTTAGACAGACTTAGTTCTCTGTTATAACCACTAACAATTTCTTCAGCAGATTCTATGTATTTTCTTCTTATCTTACCTATTTCACCTTTTATCTGACCGTACATCAACAACACCCTCTACTAACTGTGTGTAAAACTTTCACTATTCCTTATTTTCTTATCAGCCCTTTACTTATTGATTTCCGAAACCCTCTCATTTTGGATGCTTTATTTGATACGCTTTCTTCCATCATGTCATTGTTATCTGTACAAAGCTCTCAATGACACATTACTGTCTTAACTGCATCATCCGTATCTTCTACGGATACCTATGTTACTTCAATAACTTTTTATCAGCATACAAGTTTTTGCTTTAGCCGAATCTCTTTTCTGCCAATCTATGTTCTTTTCTTTCTTAATACATCCGCTGTTTATCTGAGCTTCTGGCCTTATTGCTGAATAAAGATTTAAACCAAACGCGGTTTTATCCCCGGAAGTGTCAATAAACAACTAATTTTTGAGCTTTTTCTTTCACCCTCATTATTGTATCTGCTCTTTGAAGCAGAAAAGAATAAATTCTTTCGAGCTCTTGTAACCGCAACGTAAAAAACGCTCAGTTCCTCCAGAAACTCATCTATATCGTGGTTATGAATATTGATTCTGCAATAATTTCCTGAAGAAAATCTTCCGGTACTAAAATCACAATTTCCGCACAGCGAATAGTAGTTAGGAAAACAATAAGGTTCCATATCCGGAATAATTACATTTTCCCACTCAAGCCCCTTTGCTCCATGAACAGTAGACACAAATACTCTAGCGTCAATTGCGTCCATATTCTGCTTTAATGCGCGGTTTTCAAAAGTATCACAAATAAATGTATATTTTTCATCATCGCTTAAAAACGCATACTCTCCTATAATTTTTTCAAAAAAAGCCTGTGTCAAATCTATCAATGACGCAACCACTTTAGATGAACTACCCTTATATAAGAAACCTATCTCTGATAAGGTTCTGTTTAACACACTCTTTGACACTCTATGGTAACGACTTCTATCAATTTGTTTTCGAAAAACTTCAAGTGCATTAAAATGATACGCCACATAAATTTCATCATCATCTGTAAACAATGCATAGAAATACGATATGTCACGTTGGTCAAATTCCTTCATTATCATGTCTATGCCTACTCCGCGTTGTTGCACTAATATAGACGTTTTCTGTTTACTGTCATTTTTTAATAAACTGGCTACATTATCTGCTATCCATTCACATTCTTTTTCGTGCGAATCTGATATATGAAGATTTACAATTGCATCACTACAAATTACTGGAGACTTACAATTCAAAGCATTAGATCTAATATTTCTGTCTAAACTCAGCATGCTCAAATTATCTTTAAACCTATAATTCTTCTCCAACCTCATCTGCACCATATCCAACTCATCAGCTGCCACATTCATCAACTTAGGAACGGCCCCAATAAAGCCATATATTCTTTGAAGCGGATCGCCTACAAAAAATAATTTTGTATCATCGTTTATGAAACTTTTAACAAAACACCAGCTTAAATAATTGGTATCCTGGAACTCATCTATGACAACAACTGGAAAGAGTTTTTGATAAAAATTCAATAACTCTTTGTTCTTTTCAAGTAAGTGCATTGTTAATGAAATATAACCATTATATGTTATGCTTTTTTTCTCAATAAACTTCGAAATCAATATTTCATTATACTGATTTAGACTGTTTTTCAACGCTTCTTCATCACATTCAGAAACAGCTTGGCCAAATCTTTTTACTACATCCACTTGAGCTTCAGATAAATCAATCTCCTCTCTATCCAAAAATTCATCAAATTTAGCATCCGTTTCGCCAATTGCCTTAAACATATTTATTTCCTTTAAAGCAGGATTTATCAGATAACCGTATAACGATAAAATTCGTCTGCACAAACCATGATAATTAGAAATAAACATTCTTCGGTTTAAGTCTGCAGGTTCACGAATATCTGATAATCCCATCTCAGGAAGTTTATCAGCCAGATCCTTTTTCATTTTGTAAGCTGCATTTACACTAAAGGTAAGCGCTAAAACCTTTTTGTTTTGAGCAAATGATCTAGTAGCAATCATATATGCTATTTTGCTGACAAGCGTTGTAGTTTTTCCACATCCAGCAGGAGCTTCAACAATTATTCTGTCTGCATCAGAAAAAATAATATCAAGCTGCTTTTCGTCACTCCCATGTACCTCTGAAATCTTATTTTTAATTTGCTCTAGCATACTCGCTCACCTTCTTAACTGCTCTTTTATAGCATGGTGGAATATCAGTCTTATCAATATTCTCAGCTATTGTTCTGCCAAACAATATTCCCTTCTCATTTGCAAAGAATGTCACACATAACAATTCATACATTTTTGTGTATTCCGTACATTCATTTATCGCAATATCTCTATCTATAACAAGACCCTTGAATTTAAATTTGTCTGCCTTTTTCTGAAGATTTTTCTTCTGAAACTTATTGGTTAATCCATTTAGATTCGTATCCGTTATTATTTTTTCCAAAACAGCCCTTTTTCTGCCTTTAAGCAGATATTTAACGATTTCACTGTCAAAGCACATTGTTGTTGTATAAAACAGATTTTCCTGAGTCGGAAGGTTCTTCTCAATCTTTTTATCTTTATCAATTACCCCTACAGAAGAAATACCTAGCTTATCAAGCATTGCCATTATCGGTTTAACTGATTCAGCTCCACCTGCTTTTATTAAAGCTATTCCTTCCCTGTCAAAATCTACTCCCATTTTTTCGGCAAATACCCCAAAAGAAGAATACTCAGATTCCCCTTCAACAATTATCGCTGCTTTTGAAAAAACAGCCTCTTTTATGTACATGAACTGTGCATACAGCTGCTTTTCTTCACTTTCTGAAAGCCTCAAATTAGAGCATGAAACCGCCGTTGTCTTTCCATCATGTTTATACATGCGTATGATCTTATGATAGTCATCAAACAAAATATTTGGTGAATGCGTCGTTATTATAATCTGTGCCTTTATCTCAGTTATTCCGAATTGTTCCCTTAATAATGCATTAAACTTTTCATCCTGTCCTTTAGAAAGGCGTTGAATGTCTGCAATCAATGTCCTCTGTAAATATGGATGTAAATGAATTTCTGGCTCATCAAGGATTATGAGCGAAGAAAATGATGTTTCATCATCACTCTTCGATTTGCAAAAATCCATTATCTTTTCGAGCAATGCTAATATTATAAGCAGGTTATATTGCACGCCATATCCATCAGATTGTACATTTACACCATTACCATCTTTCAAAGAGACAATCTTGGATAGTAGCTCCACATTATTCTCCTCAACACTCGGTTGAATATTAAATCTATCAAATGCGCTGATTCCACTAAGTGCATCTGACACACTTTTCTTAACCTTTTTTAATTCTGTTCTTTTATAAAAACCAACCTCAGGATTCTTGCATACATAGTTTGAAACCAAATAGTTTAAAAAAGCACCAGCTCCCTTTGTTTTCGAGAAATCTATCTCGTTTTTAGGATTGCGCAAAGAATCATATGTAATAACATTTATCCGTTTAATCAAAGAATTTTTAATTGCCTCTCCTGTTTGAGAATGAACATACTGAATGTAGTCATCTGGAGTTGATTGCTCAGCAATAATTTCTATACTTGATTCCTCATCTGGATCTGTTAAATCATCAAACAACCCAATTTCCTCGTAAGTTAAAAACAAGCGAAACTTCACCTTGATTGGCAATGTCTCATCAAAGAAATCTTCCTTAGAAAACTGCTTACAAAGGAAAATATTAGATAAGCATTTCTGAAAATTAGATTTTCCAATATTATTTTCTCCAACAATAAAATTAATGTCACTATTAATCGATAGTTCAAGATTCCCCAAGTTTCTATAGTTTTGAATTTCTACATATGTCAGTTGCATAGTTTGAATACATACCTCCCAGTTGTCATTATTAATTTAAGCTCTATACTACATACACAGTCGCATTTTTCTACTTTTCAATTTTTTAATTCTTGTTCCATCCAATCCATAATTCCCTTAAAATCTCTCTTTAACTCACACTCCCAAATCACAATAACTCTCCAGCCCATTTCTTTCAGCTTTTCCTGTTTTATCTGGTCGTTTTTGACATTTTATCAAACTTCTCAAGCCAAAATTCCGTTCTCGTTTTTGGTGTTGTCGCATCTTTACAGCCTTCATGCCGATGCCAAAAGCAGCCATGAACAAATATAACCACATGATACTTTGGTAGAACAATATCCGGCTTACCGGGATATCTTTTATCATTCTTTCTGAAGCGATATCCTTTTGAAAACAGATATTTTCTGACTTCCACTTCAATTTTTGTATAGTTAAGGTCATATCCCTGAATGGAGTGAATGCATCCAACTTCTTTTTCAGAGTCATCATTATGAACCCAGTTTTCAAGCACAGAATTCCACCTGAGATCATGATTTTCAATGACAAAGTCCATAACCTTACCGGTTTTATCGCCCTTGCTCTTCCAGTCCCATGCATAACCGGCAATCATTCGGGTCAGCCCTTCATTTTCATCCTTGAATTTGTATAAGGAGTCAAATGTGGCAAAATCATCTAACAGCCTTAATTCATAATTATCATCTCTAACCTTATGATCCAATTGTCCTTTTAAAAGCGCTGAAATGTCGCTTAAATAGCCCACTCCGCCTTGACATCGCATCTGGGAAACAAGATCATAATAGGCTTTCATCCTAGCGTATGAATTATTGTTCTGTACTATCTCCGCCACATCTAAGCCTGCCGGAAAAACTATCTGATCTCTGTCAAAAAAGAAAATGGCACATTGCGATTGTTTAAGCATCCACTCTGCTTGGGTTGAAGTATTTGGAAGCCCAATCTTCTTACACGCATCATCATAGGTTTTATAGCTTGACAAGTTCTTCCTCTGCTTAAGTCTATGCGCCTCATCCACTATAAGGATGTCATACTTTTCCTTAGCAACATCATTAGGTCCAAGCACATCTTTTGCAGTACAATTATTAAGTCCTTTAAATACCATCTTCATGGTTTTTCTAAGAGATGATGGCGGAACAACAAATCCAATCTTAAGTCCTTCAAAGTACTTAGATTCTCTAATAAGTTTAAAAAGATATACTGCAAGAATCGTCTTTCCGCTACCCGGTGTTCCGTTTACTACAAAACTCCTATTCAAACTTTTCCTTAGATTATCAACAATCTCTGTAACTACAGATCTTTGCTCTTCATTAAGAGTTTTGTATGGAGAATATTTGAACAAGTCTGATTGCTCAAGTTCCTCAATAGTACGCTTTACAAGCTTTTTCTTTTGAAGTGCTTGCCACAATTCCACAAAGTCTTTGTCATAGGACGGCTTATCATAATAATCAATCCCCGATAATCCTGCGTTGTGATTTGTGATTACGAACCGCTCATCTGCGTTCATCAAACTAATGAGCCTCGACTCATAATCAAACGTAGCAGACTGATTGAACTTGTCATAGTATATGAAATGTGCTTTGGTGAAAATCTGTTTAGACGGCGAGTCTTTGTGCTGGCTCATCCGCTTATTGATAGAATTGGTCTGACCGACATATGCCTTTTGACCATTTTCCAAAATGTAAAGCATAGGCCAGTTATTAAGATAGGGTTCTACCCCATAATCATCACTATGAAAATCAACATCTTTTATCGTAAACATTCCTGACTCCTTGCATATATGAAATGAAATAGTCTAAACATAAAAAACATATAAAACTGTTGATTCTACGACAAAACCGAAAACAAATAATCTAAACAATATCCATAGTTGTCGCATTCTCCATGAATCTTAATAAAATAATTATATGCAAAAAAATGCTCTGTTGCTATATCTGTAACAGAGTATTTTCGATTTTTCAATTACATTTCAGTTATTAGTTTCGTACCTTTGTTAGTGCTGCTTTAATGCAGCTAACTGTCCCGCATCCCTTAACTGATAAAGATTGATGCATGTTCCTGAATACCCTTAGGCACTTCCATAGGTATTAAGAAGTGTTTCATTGGCCGCCTAAGCGTCCAATGTTGGCACTGAAAGTAGCATGGAAAATGTGCATGCAAGTGCCAAGAGCTTCCCGCAAAAGCTCTTTAACATTTTTCGTTTCATTTTACTGTCCCCCTGTAAAATTTTGAGTATTATTACCCTTCCCCATTCAAGTGACAATATTATAACTTATTTAAAATGCCAATAATTTTCAATTATTGCGCCACAATTATTAATTATTGCCCATTATAGACATTTTTCAAATTTTAGTAGATTATAACCTCCGGCAGGCAGTAAATTGGCACTTTTTATGCCTTCCTCTTGCTCCTTCTGACTCGATTAATATGTCTTTCAAAGTCACCACTATTGATGAGCTGAGCTATCACAAGCTGCTCGTATGTAGGAACTGTGCAGGAATAAAATCCAAGCCTTTCATCAAATACCTCCGTCAATTGCTTTGGCAACACCATATAGGCAGCACGAAGTGAAGGAGAAATGGTTTGGGAAAATGAATTCATGTATATGACATTGTCTCTGTCAGAAATAGCAAACATAGTTTCCTCAGGCTTGCTTGATATAGAAAATTCTGATTCAAAATCATCCTCAATTATGTAGCGCTCACCTTGTGCGGCCCACCTGATATATTCATATTTTTTAGATGCGGACGCAGTTACCCCTGATGGAAAACTTCTGTAAGGAGAAATATGTAATACCGATGCTGTAGTGGTTAGCAGTGCCGAGCTTGCTATACCATTTTCTTCAAGTGGCAGCATCTGGCAGGTAACCCCAGACATTCTATAGACCTGCTCTATTTTTTTATAGGATGGGGACTCCAGCGCAAAAACTGTGTCCTTGCCAAACAATCCGACGATGAGGTTGTATAAATATTCTGCACCAGAGCCTATGATTATCTGGCTTATATCCACATGTATATTTCTATTTCTAGCCAGATATTTTCTTATAGCTTCTCTGGTTTCTTCGCACCCTTTATTTGCTGGCCTTTCCAGTATGGCCTCGCCATAATCATTCACTACTTTTCTCATAGTTTTCGTTAATACTGAAAAAGGAAATGCATAGGTAGTTCTCTGATAAGTATGGCTTTCATGGCTTAAGATTTTTGCTGTGGATACAAAACCATCCTCCTTTCGAAAAATCACATAGTATCCGCTTCTCTCCTTGGGTTCAAGATACCCCTCATCGCATAGCAGCTCATAGGCATGCTTTATGGTTATTACACTAACATGCATTTCATCTGCCATTGTTTTTCTGGATGGGAGCCTGGTTCCGTATGGATAATCTCCAGAAATTATATTCTTTTTTAATCTATCGTAAATACGTATGTATTGGGGCATTTTTTTATCGTTTGAGGCTTTATTTGAATTTTGCATATATATTTTTTCTCCATACTGGGTATTTAATATATGCAATTATATTCTATAATTTCCTCATCAATCAAGGAGGAACAATAAAATGTTGAATAATCGTTATGAATTAAACAAGAATCTCGCACAGATGTTAAAGGGTGGAGTCATCATGGATGTAACTACTCCGGAACAGGCCAAAATTGCCGAAGCTGCTGGTGCCTGCGCTGTAATGGCACTAGAAAGAATCCCTGCTGATATTCGCGCAGCCGGTGGCGTTTCCCGTATGAGTGATCCTAAAATGATAAAAGGTATTCAGGATGCAGTTTCAATTCCTGTAATGGCAAAATGCCGTATCGGACATTTCGCAGAAGCCCAAATTCTTCAGGCTATTGAAATGGATTACATCGATGAATCAGAAGTTTTGTCTCCTGCCGACGATAAATATCACATTGATAAAACAAAATTTGATGTACCATTCGTATGCGGTGCCAAGGATTTAGGTGAGGCCCTTCGCAGAATAAATGAAGGTGCATCAATGATTCGCACAAAAGGTGAACCAGGAACAGGTGACATCGTTCAAGCTGTCAGGCATATGCGCTTAATGCAATCTGAAATCAGACGTATCAGTTCAATGTCAAAGGATGAGCTTTTCAATACTGCAAAAGAATTGGCAGTCCCTTACGAGCTTGTTCAATACGTTCATGAAAATGGCAAACTTCCTGTTGTAAATTTTGCAGCCGGTGGCGTAGCTACTCCTGCAGATGCAGCACTTATGATGCAGCTTGGTGCCGAAGGAGTCTTTGTAGGCTCTGGTATTTTCAAATCAAGAGATCCTGCAAAACGAGCAGCCGCAATTGTTAAAGCAGTCACCAATTTTACAGATGCAAAAATGCTTGCAGAACTATCAGAAGATTTAGGTGAAGCAATGGTGGGAATTAACGAACAGGAAATTGATTTGCTTATGGCTGAAAGGGGTAAATAAGATGAACATCGCTGTACTTGCTCTACAGGGAGCCTTTATAGAACACGAAAAAATACTTTCAAAGCTTGGTGTGTCCACTATAGAAATCCGACAACAAAAAGATTTGGAAAAAGATTTTGATGGCTTAATTATTCCCGGCGGAGAAAGTACCGTGCAGGGAAAGCTCCTTAAGGAACTAGGACTTTTTGAGCCATTAAAGAAAATGATTGAAAACGGACTACCTGTATTTGGCACCTGCGCAGGATTGCTACTTTTAGCAGATAAAATAAATAATGATGACCGCAGTTACTTACAGACTATGGATATCGTAGCTGAAAGAAATGCCTATGGCAGACAGCTTGGAAGCTTTTACACTGAGGCTGATTTTGAGAGAATTGGTACTGTTCCTATGACATTTATCAGAGCTCCTTACATCAAAGCTGTTTCAGAAAAAGCAAGACCACTTGCTACAGTTGATGGTCACATAGTTGCCGCAAGACAAGGAAATCAACTAGTAACTGCATTTCATCCTGAGCTTAATGACTCTCTACATATTCATAAATATTTTTGTGATATGGTTGCCAACCAATAACTACTTTGCCACCCAAGAATAACAAAAGCCATCGTCCAGGATCACTACGGCACTATAACAGTGAAGTGTGAACCTGGCAATGGCAGTAAATTTATAGTTATATTGCCTATAGATTGATTTACATTTTTCCAAGTCTGATATCGTACGACACTTTCTCATATCAGCACCCCTTCAAAATGGTCTATCTCATGCTGAATAATCTGCGCAGTAAAATCCTTGTACTTTCCATGCTGAGGTTTAAAATCTTGGTCGAGGTAATCAACCTCAATCTCTTTATATCTGGTGCAGGGTCTTACTCCCTCAAGAGACAGACAACTCTCTTCTGTCTGATATTCACCGCTCTTCTTAGTAATAACCGGATTGACCATAGCAAAATGAAACGGTCCCATAGCTACTACGATAATTCTTTTCTTTACGCCGATCATGTTTGCCGCCATGCCAACGCATCTGTCCTGATTTGCTCTCAGCGTATCAAGGAGATCGTGAATCACCTGCTTGTCCGCCTCTGTTGCAGGCTCTGACTTCTGTTGCAAGAACATCGGATCTCTAACAATATTTTTTACCATTACTCACTATCCTCTTCCATCGTCTCTATCAAAAAACTGGCGTCCCGCGGTATCAATCTATATAAGTGTTGTTATTTGATTTACAAATCTTTTTTCTTTAGATATTCCTTCATCTTGAATGCGCAGAAATATGGGAAAGTATATATGTCGTTTGCATGTCCGACATTAAAATCTCCAAGTTTTATCCCATATGAAATATCACTGTAATTCTCATTTTTAATCATCGAAGACAATGATCTTGACTTATCATTATTGGACTTAACCTCTACAGGAATAAGATCGTTTTGAGTTCTTACAAAAAAATCTTCCTCTAACGTAGAATTATCTTTCTTATAGTAATAAAGGCCTAATCCCTGCTTCACAAAAGCTTCTGCTACAAAGTTTTCGTAAAGAGCACCTTTATACACGCCAAGGTTTTTGTTAACTCTAAGATCCTCCTGCGCTTCTTCATCTAATGCAGATACCAACAATCCGGTATCCGGATAATATAACTTATATTTGCTTTCTTCAATGTTGCCTTTTAGCGGAAGTTCAGGAAACTGTAGACAATTACACTCTGTTATAACACCGGCATCAATAAGCCATTCTATACAACCGGTATATTCTCTTGATCTGGCGTTTTTCTCAATCTTATTGAACTGAAACTTTTTATTTTCTTTTGCAAGTTGTGCAGGAACACTTCTATATACGCTTATGATTTTTGTCTGATCAAGGCCCTCTGCATACTTTCGCACATCTTCCTCATAATCCAGCCTGATCTGTTCCTGTACATCAAGCGTTCCTGAGAATGTTCCTGTTTCAATATAAAGCTTTACAACATCCGGCATACCACCGAGTACACAATAATCTAGGAATAAACGTTTGAAAATAGATAATTCATTTTCATTAAACGGCTTATTTTCCAGCATATGATGCAAAATGGAATCAATCTGCTCCTGACTGTATCCTTTTGCCCATAGAAATTCTTCAAAGTCCATCGAATACATTTCATAGTCGGTCTTAGCACCAACACTATTACTATGAATCTTTTTATAATTGATTCCTAACATTGAACCGCTGCAGATAACATCATATTTTCCATCTATCTTAAAAGCCTTAAGTGTTGTAGCAACATCAGGATTCTCTTGTATTTCATCAAAAAGAATTATGGTTTTGCCCGGAACAAACTTAAAAGATGGGTTAACCAAAGAAATGTTCTTAATGACACTCTCAACATCATAACCATCTGCCAGTATCTGCATGTATTTTTTCTCAAGCACGAAATTTATATATATAACATTCTCATAATTATCATTAGCAAAATGCATGATGGATTCTGTCTTTCCAATCTGCCTTGCTCCTTTTACTATAAGAGGCTTATGAGCCGGATCCGCTTTCCAACTGTTTAAATAATCATCAATCTTTCTTCTGTAGTACATATTCCTACCTCCAAGAAAATGTTATCACAAAATATGAGTCAGTTTCAACTCACCTTTCACATTTTATGAGGCACTTTTTGATATTCTCACACATTTTATGAGGGACTTTTGCGGTTTTTTTCACATTTTTGTACTAGTCAATAAAAGTGGACACGAAACAAAGCTCATTAGCGCTTGCATTTGCTTGCAACTACTTGCATTATGCACTATACTATAATTAACAAAGAAATGAAATGAAAGGAGCGTGATTTTATGGCAAATACAGCCCCAGTTTATGCTCGTATTGATACAGGGCTCAAAGAAAACGCTGAAGGAATTCTTGCTCAGCTGGGAATTTCTCCTTCTGAAGCTATAAAAATGCTTTACAGCCAGATTGTGCTTGTTAAAGGAATGCCTTTCCAGTCAAAACTTCCGGAAGTAAACCACTTTTCTGCTCAAGGCATAACAAAGTCAGAGTTTGATGCAGAACTACAAAAAGGTATAGATTCCATCAAAAATGGTCGCACTCATTCTGTCGAAGATGTTGATCGTATGCTCGCCGAGGAATTTGGTATATGAGCAATTACTATGTTAGCTACTCTGACGAAGCCAAGGACGATCTTCGCAATATATTCATGCACATCGCATATAACCTAGGATCTAGAGATAATGCAGAATGTCAAGTGAACCGAATTCGCGAAGCAATAAAGAAGCTTGATAAATTTCCCAAAAGAAATCCTTCTGTTCCTTATGAACCTTGGGCAAGCCTTGGTATGCGCCGATTGAACGTTGACAATTACGTTGTTCTATACATTGTAGATGAAACCAATGAGCGCGTTGAAATTGTCCGTATCCCATATGGCGCAATGGATCTTGATAAATTCTTTGAAAATATGACTTAATAATTCAAAAAGCACAAATAGCTATCAAGCTTTTGCTCCCTAACTATAATATTAAATCAGTTAGGGAGCAATAAAAAGCAGCTACCTCGTTTTTGAGATAACTGCTCTATGTAATAGGCGATTATTATATTTCAGCTTGAACGATATGCCCGAAGTTCAACTCATCTTTATATAAATCATAAATATAAGCAGAGCTTTCACGATAAAGCCCTGTTTCTACATCTTGAAGCTTATCAAAAACCTCTGATTCATAAAAGAAGTTCATAGCCTCGTCATATTCTACGTTCTGATCTTTCGAGATCATTTCAACAATATCCTGAATAGCATACTCTATTAGTTGCTTTTTCTCATTCATGACTAATTTTCCTCAATAATGAAATAGCTGCAGGTGTATGGAATATCAACATTACTACCATGATAAAGAATCATATAGTTCCTCCATTTCTCCGGCAAAGAGCTTGTAAATCTTCAACCACATTATCAAATGATAAAAGATGCTCTTCCTCATAGAAATCCTTCAGGAACTCTATTCCTTTGAAATCTCGAAGATATCTATATGCTTCTTTAACATTCAAATTAAAAGCTTCAGCAAACTCATTAACACATGCAACTGTATAATTTATCAACCTTCTCTGATAGCTCATAGCATTTCCTCTTCTAACAATCTCCTATTTCCGTACTCTTACATCAAGCTCTCTTTTCAATGTTGTTTCATTGCCATTTCTCGGCATCAATCATTATACCGGATTCCAAAATAATCAAGATGCACTTTAAATCTATCTTGGCAGGTCAAAATAGTATCCCTTAAATAGCCTTTTTCATGCTTCCATTCTTTCAGTCCTCTATAATAGAATCCCTTCAAGTCATCATAAACAATAAAAGGAGTGATGCCGTTTCTTAGGCATTCCTTAAACATAATAAGTCTACCCACACGTCCATTTCCATCTTGGAACGGATGAATTTTTTCAAACTTGTAATGAAAATCGATTATATCATCAAGTGTCTTTTTATTTATCGAATTATAGTCCTTAAGGAGTGCTTTAATTTCCCCTGCTACTTTCGCAGGAAGTGTAGTAGGCATTCCCCCAACTTCATTTTCAAGTCTTTTATAGTCACCTACATTAAACCAAGCTTTCCTGCTATCGGAAGTTCCTGTTTTTAGAACAAAATGAAGCTGCTTAATGAAAGCTTCGCTAAGCTTATAATTCGCCTGATCTATTACTAAATCTATACATCTAAAGTGGTTTACAGTTTCAACAATGTCATCAACATTAATGGCATCATCCTCTACACCTATGGTATTAGTTTCAAAGATATATCGGGTTTGGTCATGAGTAAGTCTACTACCCTCAATGTGATTTGAATTGTATGTCAGATCTATTTGAATCTTATGATACAATCCGCCATTAATGCCGGCTTCTTTTTCCATCTTCAATCGAGAAATTACATCAGTTGGAATCTTACCACTGCGCTGTTTTCTAGCAGGTTTTTCAGCATTATCCGGAATTAACCATACCAATCCATCCTGTGTAGCACCGGGAACTCTTCCATTCCGGCAATAATTCCTTACACTTCTCTCAGAGATATTCCACTTTTTTGCCGCAGCACCAACATTTATATATCCCATATTTACGCCCCTTCAAGTGTTTCATCATGATAATATTATATCATGCTCGGCAATTTATATCAGCGTTTTATATATGAATATTCTTATTTTATTTTGCCAATGGCAAATCCAAATACTCCGCAAAGAATAATAAGTCAAAGGGACGGTTCTTTTGTCACCATCCATCCTCATATGCTCTATAATTAAAAGCACCGCAACACAGCGAATTTCCCCGCCACTTTGCAATCAACCATCTTTCCGATAATATCTTTTGATTATTTGCCTCCCAAGTAGCTGACCATATCAGGAGCGATTTGCGGTCATGTCCTCGCTTCAGTTTTTTTGAAACAATCCTCTTTTTCTTTACCATCTCCAAAACATAGCGCCGTTACATGTGACCAAATTAGCGAAAAAAGTGTTGAAATTACACTTCAAGTATTGCCATTCATTTGAAGGAATTCTTTGTAATAGTACGGAATCTTACATCCGGTTTCTTTTTCGAATTTTTCTATTTCCCCAGGATCTGCCGGAGCATTCCATTTAAAGTTATATTCAACTTCGCATAAAGCATCTTTTATTAACACTTTCCCTACTGCATTTTCAGTAAGTTCTTTCAAAACATTCATTTTTCAAAATGGCCATCTATTGTCAGATGCCGCATGCTCCTATTTTTATATTACTTTTTATTCATGTCCGCTTCCACATCGGCAAGTACATTTCAATTTATCGTCAAAAAATAGCCCATATCATCCAGTATGTTTTGAAAATAAGTTCTCGAAACGCACTTATTCCCGGCATACTGCTGCATGAAACTACTAAAGCGCACGTAATCTTTAATATATACTTCACTTATTAAAAACTTGGAATTTCCATAATACAAATATATATTTTCATTTGGATACCCACTACGATTATTTACTCTTACTCGTCTCCATCTTTTTATCTTATCTACCAAAATAACTTTCTTCAGTCTGAATAATCTTCTTATTTCAATCGTTCTATTTCTTTTATCAACTTTTATTCTGCTATATGATAAATCGGCCATCCTAATATCAATGCAAAAAAACCACCAAAACCATGATCCGAAAAATATCCCATACCACCACTTCTCCTGCATAGCTCCAATTGTTAAATAAAGAAATATCAACCAAAAGGGCAACAATGCAAGTACAATAAACGTTCCAATTATTTTCCACATCATTTTGGATTTTATCTCAAACACATAAAAATCTTTTTTATCCATTTTTCTCTTTCTATCACACTAATAAAAAGACTGCAACACAGTAGATTTCCTCACTATTTTGCAGTCAAACCATCTTTCTATAAAGATTTACGACTTTGCGCCCATACATCACTGTATGTTTGCCGATTCATCATCATCATCATAGTATGATGGAACTATTAAGCAAACTGCATTTTCCTAAAATCATCAAGCAGCTCCTCATAATCTGCCTTATCTTCCACAAATTCCCATCATTGTCTCTATCAAAAAACTGGCGTCCCGCGGTATCAATCTAATAAGTGTTGTTATTTGATTTACAAATCTTTTTTCTTTAGATATTCCTTACCGTCTACTTTTTTCAGACACGATGCATCCCCTAAAATGCTCAAAGCGTCTATATGCACCTTTTGTTCATTTTTCAAAAAAAGTTCGTAGTTTTTTTCAGCTTCTCTATCTCCGGAAGCCTCAGCCTCCGCCGTTTCCCCATCTTCTGCAAAGGCACAACTACCTTCCGAATAATTTCCAAGCATCAAAAAACATAAAGCAATCGGAAGTATTCTTTTAAAAAACATATCTTTCTCCAACAACAAATTATTCTGTGAAAGCCTCTGATTCAAGCCTTTCGCTATAGAATTATAACATGTTTTGTATATTTACAATTTAAAATGAAATGTATATGATTACATGTATAAAAAACAGCTTGGTGAGGCACAGAATGAATAATTTGGCATATGACAGTTTGCATAAGTTTTTTGTTTCAGCGGGCGCAGCCCTTGTTATTACTCCCATTGTGGGTTTCTATTTTCTTTTGCAAGGGGAAGTTCAATTGATTTCTCAGGAAGAATACGAGAATCTTTCAGCGTATTCGCAACATTGTATCGATTTCAAAGAGTATTTGCTATTTATAATCCAAAAAGCCGGGATCTTCGTGGCTATATTTGTTATGCTCATTGGCATATTCTTGCTGCTACTGGGAATACACGGCTGGAAGAACAATCAAAAAGAATTGGATAAACAGCTTGCACTGACTACGCAAGAAGTACTCCAGAAGCTTCAGTCATATAACGAAGATGACAAGAACGTGAAGGCCAAAGAGCTAAAAGAGGAAAAAGAACAAGCTGAAAGCTTCAGTTCATCCGATGTTGCCGAGAAAACGGAACACCATTTGAAAAGTGACTCTGATAAAATGTCGGAAAAACGCATGGAGTGTGCTTCTTTTAAAATGCCGGAAGAATGCTTGCAATCCGATATATTTATGCCTAATAATACCCATTCCAATTACCAAGAAGTTGAAAAAGATTTTTATGAAAGCGGCATTTACAAACTGCTTCCCGACAAAGAATACATTATAAAGCAGGAAAAGAAGATAAACGGAAATCGCTTTGACGGCTTGGCGATTTCGAAAGCGAATTCCATTGACTTCATTTTTGAGATTAAGTGGTGGCTTGATTATAAGAACAAGTATGCCTTAGAGCATGCATGCAAGCGTTTGAAAAATAGTGAGTCTGTATATACAGAGGCTACCAATCGAAAATGCAAGGCTATACTTGTTATCATAACCGGGCATGATACCGTACCCGAAATGAAGGATTGGCTCAAAAAAGTTTCCAACGAGATTGACACTCACGGTATCCGCATTGAAGTAATGGCAGATGAACTTTTGGCATGATGTATATGCCAGTTGTTTCTGCATCTCGGCTCAAAAGTCACGTTAAACATCGGTGCAAATTCACCAAGCCGGCTTCTTCCCGCTGTCTGTACAATTTTTTCACCCATACTCTGTCCCGACCTCTCTATTTTCTGATAAAACTTTTATCTGATTCAGGCATAGTGTCGTCAGACTTATATCTTTCCACTGTCATATGAAGGTCATACTTTTGTCTAAGCTCAGTAATTGTTTTCATCATAGGTGAGGCATGATGAATATCGATAGCCTTCTGATCCTCCCAGCTGTCGATAAGCAGTATGGTTTCCGGATCATCCAGTGACTGAAAATACTCATACTTCAGATTTCCGGCCTCATTTCGGATATCCGCCACCGTACCGCCGGATATCATTTCTTCTGCAAATCTCTTCGCAGCACCATTTTTTCCTCTGTACCGTATATTTACTGTAATACTCATAAGTTAGCCCCCTTTCATTTGGCAATGTAAGTTTGCATCGTGTTTTCATCAGTGTGGTGTCTCGCTGACTTTAGATCAATATATGCCTTATACAGCTATCTTTCTTGCTATATAATACGATCAATCACTTTTCAGGTTTATCTTGGTAACACGAATAATGGTTATAAGTATCGCAACCATCGCTATGACCAGATCAATGACCGGCAATCCCAAGATGCAGAATCCCGTAAATACAGGCACCGGATGCCCCAGCGCTTCCGGATCCGGAATCACTTTCGTATCTATCCATACCGCCAGCCAAAACAATATAAAATTCAATACAATTGTAATCGGAATCGCTAACAACGCCCGATATGGATTTTTTTGCTTTTGATTCATCTGCGTTTTCCCTTCTTACTTACCACCATCACGTCCATGTAATGGCTTTTCGTATGACTCACTACTAAAAAGGCCAAAACCACCTTCTTACTCATATCTTTTTACCATCCATTTCACTTACTTTAGTAGTAACTATATCTCAATGAACCATACATATCTTTTATCTCTTTTTTCGAAATATCCCCTCTGGGAGCCACGATTATTTCAACAACACTTTTGTTATCTGCCGTAAAAGCATATATGATTTTTTCAATATTATCAGATCTGTATTGTAAAAAATATGCATCAAAACTTGGCTTATCGGTTTTTCCGCAATCAACAACCACTCCGTTACCACTTTCGGCAAGTTTGATCAACTCATACGCATACTTGATTGAATTAACTTCTTTTATTTTTTCAAAAGAAATATCAAAACATTCCAAAATGTCAGAATCTATGCCTTCGCAATCAGGACCCACTCCCAAAATCATATAATCATCAGACTTGAGAAAAACATACTCTTTTCCTTCAATTCTTTCCAGGCTTCCTGTAATTCTTTTTGGCAAACGGAAATGCGCATCACCAAAACTAATGACATCATATTTGGAATCATTCATCATCTGTACAGACATGAAAATAATAAGGAAAAAAAACATTATATATAAAAAAAGCTTTTGATATTCAAACTTCTTTTCCTGCCTGCGTTTTAAAACTTCTGATTCATACGGAGCGTTCACTCTGTCATCCATCACTCTATTCTTCCCATAAATATAAATCCTTCAAACACACATTCGGCGCCTAATAAGCAGATATACTTCCTATCTCTTCAACCATATCTGTAAACACGGTAATGTCCATATAGTGCTTTTTGTGTTATGTATTTTTATTTCTTTATATTTAATATTTCGTAACATTCATCCGTTATCTACCAAATTTATACCTTTTTCTCTAAACATCCATTTTAATTTAGACGAACCATCATACAAAGACTTTGTTATAATACAGCCGCCTAGATTATGCGTCTTAAGCGGCTCCGATTTTTTCTTGAATTTATCAAATAATCCCACAGTTATTCACCTCTATATATTCCGAAGTTATATGCTCGATTTATCCTTAAAAATTCCTTTATCACGTTTTCTCTAAATACTCAATTATTTTCCCATGAGCTTTGGCATATTCAATTTCCGATCTGGTGCTATCCCCGATATAGCCGCCAACATTGATCACAAAAATACTGTCAGCCATATCTATCTTATGCTTATGCATATCGTCAAGCATCTTCTTAGTCTTTGTGAGTGTTCCCTCATCCATATTTTCCCAGACTTCCCGGTCTCCCGAATGCCCAAAAAGGCCAACACTAATAACAATGTTCCCCTCTAAAGTAAGCCTCTTCTGTGCTTCCATAAATTCATCCTTAAAACGTGTGCTGCCACACAAGGTTACTACAGGATAGTTCCCCACCATGCTATATTCCTCACTTATCTGTTTTATTTGACTATATCGGCAAGATCTATTACTTGCGATACTTCTCTTTTAGCCAGGCTACAATCTCTTCACAAGCAGATGCCGCGGCCATTGCTTCAGGAAATTGTCCTTTCCGAAAGTATGAACCCGCATTCTCAATTACTTTGATCAAACTATCCTCAGAGATGCTTCGTGTCATATTATCATCTTCGTATAAATCATTCTCAATCCATTCATATCGATAATACGGCCTGCCATCCTCATCAATCCCATACTCATCGCATTGAAGCGGACCAATACAAGCCATTGAATACAAAACAATCTTCCCGCTCGAAGCAGGCGGAACATGTGCAATAGAATAATGCCATCTATCATAATAAAAACTCAAATCACCCATAATTAACTCTTTTACTATTTATTATTCAAAAGAAACATCGTCTTTTGCTACGTTTTTTAAACTCTCAAACGCATCATAAAAATTGTCATAAGGTATGCTCCCGAACCATGTATGTGGTTTGTCCCCCTCAGATTCACATATCCTTCGCAAAAGAGCTTTAACATATTCTGTTTCAGATTCGTATTCTTCAGAACAACTATACTCCAAGCCGCAACTATCCAATGCGTCCAATACTTGTTTCAATGTCATAATAATCCCACAAACTTTTCTAACAACTGCTGCTCCATTTAATAATTTTATTATGCTGCATTTATCCACTCTGTAGCAAGATACAACAGCACATTTACAATTCAATTACACTTTTACAAGGGAATATCTATAGACTCGTTACACTTTTGCAAGCGAATGTCTGCATACTCGTTACACTTTTGCAAGCGAATATTTGCAGGTTCATTACACTTTTGCAAGCGAATGTCTGCATACTCGTTACACTTTTTCAAGCGAATGTCTGCAGATTCTTTCCGCTAATTGTAGCAAATCCCGTAACATGCTAAGCCGCTTACGAGCAAGACCTACTTACATTTTTAATTCATCTACAGATTTAGGAAGAAGGTATGTTTCATTCAACTCGTTTCCGGCTTTGATGATACATTCAAAAACAAAGTCTTTGGTAAAAGATACCCCATTTATCGGGAATGTCATCTGTTTTTCATAATCTTTTTGTATAGAACTGCTTTGTCCCCAGTCATTATAATCTTTTACAGTAGTGTTAGCATCTAATTAGTACATTTTAAAATGAGTTAATCCTTTAAATAGCATATAATACAAGAGGAGGAACTCATTATGCCAAGAAAAAACAAACAACACACAAAGCAGTTCAAGTTGGATGCTGTCAACTATCGCAAGGAACATCCTGATCTCACACAGGTTGAATGTGCTAAGAATCTCGGAATAGGTACCAGTACCTTAGCAAGGTGGGAAACCCAGTTCAAAGATAATGATGGTGATATCCCTACCAGAGGATCAGGTAACTACTCATCTGACGAAGCCAAGGAAATAGCCCGTCTTAAACGTGAATT
>NZ_FMUR01000025.1 GCF_900101605.1 Butyrivibrio hungatei | reverse complement strand
CTAAAAAATTCGGGCTTAATCTTTTGTCTTTGCTGAACAAAAGCCGAGGCAGATGGCAATGAACTGACATCATGGAAGATATCAATCATCTCATTGGTTATACTCTTGCTTTCCATCTCGATGATAGCTCTGACTATTTTTTCGAATGGAAGCTTACGATTCCTAGTGAAATCTACTTTGGGATTAACAACATAATCCAACATGTTTTGAGTAGTGGTAGTGATTTCAGATAATAAAAGCTTTTTAATGTGTTTTGGTTTCATATGTGACCTCCTTGCAATCAAGTTTTCCTTAATTACAAGGGCCGCTTTCGCTACCTTTAAAACATCAGTAGCGAAAGCGGCCACACATTTACGATAATCTGTCAATACCTTTTAAGAAAAAAAGACCCCTATGTCATTTCTGACATAGAGATCTTTTGGGCTGTCATCTTAACTTAATGACATTGATCACACGATTGACCGTCTTAATTATTTTCAAAAAGATTTGTTTTCTTTATGCATTTCTAAGTCTGAATTTCTGTATTTCTCTGTCACTCTCAACTTTCTCGATATGTGCTCCGAGTTCACGAAGCTTCTTATCGAAGTCTTCATATCCACGTTCGATATACTTAATATCCTCAACTGTGGAAATACCGTCTGCAGTAAGTGCCGCTATTACAAGCGCCGCGCCTGCTCTTAAATCAGGAGCCGAAACTGTTGCCCCCGTATATTTATTAACTCCCTCTACTATTGCTGAGCTGCCTTCAACTTTAATGCTGGCACCCATTCTGGTGAGTTCATCAACATATTTAAATCTGTTCTCGAAAATACTCTCCGTAACAACACTGATTCCACTTGCAAGTCCAAGTGCAACCGTCATCTGAGGCTGCATATCCGTAGGAAATCCGGGATAAGGAAGAGTCTTAACATGTGTATTCTGAAGTCTCTTTGTCGCAACTACACGTACTGCATCATCAGATTCATGAACCTGACATCCCATCTCAATAAGCTTGGCACTTATTGATTCAAGATGCTTGGGAATAACATTTTTTATAGTAATGTCACCCCTTGTTGCAGCTGCAGCAAGCATAAATGTTCCCGCTTCAATCTGATCGGGAATAATGGCATATTCTGTACCGTGAAGTTTCTCAACTCCCTGAATTCTTATAACATCGGTACCTGCGCCTTTTATATTTGCGCCCATACTGTTAAGGAAGTTTGCAAAATCAACTACATGAGGCTCTTTGGCGGCATTCTCAATAACAGTCAGTCCCTCTGCCATTACAGCAGCCATCATTATATTGATGGTAGCTCCGACACTTACAACATCAAGATAGATGTGATTACCTGTAAGCTTATCAGCATGTGCGGCAATAATCCCGTGCTCAATGTTTACCGATGCTCCGAGAGCATTAAATCCCTTTATATGCTGGTCTATAGGTCTGAGTCCGATATTACATCCTCCGGGGAGTGCAACTCCTGCCTTCTTGTACTTACCAAGGAGTGCTCCCAAAAGATAATATGATGCCCTTATCTTTTTGATATAATCATTCTCTATAACATAGTCGTGGATCTGTGAAGCACATATCTTAACGGAATGTCTACCTGTTCTCTTAACAATCGCTCCGATACTCTCAATAGCCTGTAACATAACATTAGTGTCCGACTCATCAGGCATATTTTCTATATGTACGACCTCATCCGTCATAGTTGAAGCTGCCAAAATCGCAAGCGCAGCGTTTTTGGCTCCTCCTATCTCCACCTCACCTACAAGCGGATTTCCGCCTTTAATAATATACTTTTCCATATATAACCTTTCCCTGCCGGGTAATCTAACCACAAATGTAGCACCAACCTAATTACACTCGACATCTAATATTAATAGCACAATACCAACACTGTGTCAAAACAAGCAGAGCCCCCATGGTACCGTGTTTTTTCAACAAAATGAGCAGGTTTTTACGCATTTCGCTAATAAATTATTAATAATTATACCATTTTAATTAATATATTCCAATGGGTTAACAGGTTTATCATTGACACGAATTTCAAAATGTACATGAGGTCCCGATGAAACACCGGTATTTCCTGACAATGCAATCTTATCTCCCTGATTTACTTTCTGTCCTACAGAGCATGCAACCTTAGAAAGATGACCATATCTTGTTTCTCTTCCGTCATTGTGCTTGATATATACGCAGTAACCGTATCCACTTCCCCAACCGGCTCTTGTTACAGTTCCGGCTGCGGATGCAACGACAGTAGTTCCTACCGGCGTTGCCCAGTCCACACCTTTATGGACGGTGCTGGCACCCTTGGTAGGTCTTTTTCTCGGACCAAATCCTGAAGACAATCTTCCTCCGGATATAGGCTTGATATATGAAGGCGGCTCAATTGTTCCGATTTCAATAACCTTAGGAACGGCTTCTTTGGTCTTTACAACTTTTTCAACTTCAGGAGTGCCTTCCACTCGGTTATCCACATAAGTTGTAAGAAGAACCGCATCACGAACTCCGGGAACCGCTTCCTGAACAACCTTCTGCTCGGTCGTAAACCACTTTTTATTTGTAATTTTTGATATGGGTGCCTGATAACTCTCATGTTTACGAAGCTCTTCCATGACATATCTTACAGAAAGCTCATGTCTCGGAACCACAACCGTCAAGTTGTCGTGATCTCTTATTGTTGAAGCCGCATCCTGAAGCTTATCAGGATTCATCTCAACAAGCTGATCGACAGTCAGGTTATGATGAACGGCTATACTATATAAACTGTCACCCGTCTGTACTTCATATGTTTCTTCTTTTTCCTTATCTCCCGTAAGATCGGTGAAAGCCGTATCGGGATTTGCCAATTTATAGGACGGAAGATAACTTTCAACAATCTCTATCTTATCGTTAAAATCAATTTTAACCAGTCCATATTTGAAATCATTGAAATCCTTATAATCGCTTTTTATATCCGCAGCATCTGCCGCATCTCTTATAACTTTATTTACGCCGATATTTGAAAGGAGCGGCTTTAGCGTGCCCTCTTCTTCCTGAATCTCTTCCTTACTCTGAACCTTGGGCATCAGCACGTTTACTTCTCTGGTAGAATCAAGTTCAAGATTCACATCAAACATGTCCTTCTCATCGTACATAGAAATAACACGTTCCAAAAGATTCTTTACCTCATCAATGCTTGCCAGATTCAAAGAAAACTTATTTATTTTAACAGAATATGTCTTCTGGATCGAATCAATCTTACTCTGATTGAGAACTGCGGCCATCTTGGCTGCTATTTTCTCAGGTGATTCTACAACACCCCACATCTTACTCTCGCCTTCGATAGAAAGATCTGCCATAGTAAGAGTAAGATCGTCATTCCCCTTTGCGATTGCTCTTCTGGCGTATCTGTAAGCTTCATAGGCATCGTTTCGTGAACCCACTTTACCAACTTCCTGACCGTTTATCTTTATCGTGAAGTAATTATTTTCATTCTTTTGGTAATTAGTCATGTTTGGCATGAACAAAATCCACAAAAAGATAATTATCACCGTCGATTCCAAAAACCATATTTTAATCTTCTTTTTAAATACCGTATCTCTTAAATTCATCGCATAAAAGTCTTTCTATATAAGCTGGTTAAAGTACTCCGAATATCCTTAAAACATTAAACAAAAGATCTGCCACAACAATAAGTAATATAATTATAAGTAGCGGACCAACCGCATTATTTTTATATTCAACGATATCAAGAACCGTTTCCATCTTCTTGTTGATCTCAGTCATCTCTTCCTCGACTTTTTCGCGATTTTTATCCACAATCGCCTGAACATTTCTGTATATCTGTACACCGACATCATGAGTCTTGGTATTGCTCTCATCTATTTTATTGAAAACTTTATCAAACTCTTCCGCATAATCCCTTGAAGCTTCTATCAATTCCTCAAGCTGTTCAAGCTGCCTGCTGTAATCTGCAGCATCCCTGCGCAATTCTTCGATTTCTTTCCTGTAGTGTTCGGCTTCCTTCTTGATTCTCTGGGCTTCTGCCATCTCCGCCTGGGAGTTGGCTTTTATTATGTCCTGTGGGCTAAACTTTTCAGCAAGTTTGTCCATAAAGTTCTCCATAAGGTTCCCTCCTCATAAATGCGTTACTCCCCTAATCTGCATACAATATAGCTTATCATCCATTATGCAAATTAGACAAGATTGTAATATCAAAAAGTTTATTATTGTGTACTTTTACCATTTGTTCATTGGCCGTTCATACTTTGTTCATATTTAACTTGTATAGTATTTTCAGAGCAAAACAACGACGAACTTAATTTAAAATTTAGATAGATTTTTTCATAATAGGCCGGGCGCAGCGATGTGTCTGGCCACTCCTCATTAATACGGCTTTTTAAGACATTTACCCCCAAATGCCTCTACTACCGTTAATTTGCGGTAGTATTCTCAATTGCCTGAATCTCATCATTAAGGGACAACATTCTGGCATCCAGATCGGCCACCATCTTGGCGCACTCATAAAGCTCGGTATTTATATGCACCGGTGCCTTCCCCTCAAATTTATATTGAATCTTGTGCTCAAGTGAAGCCCAAAAATCCATTGCAACTGTTCTTATCTGAATCTCAACTTTCACGTTTACTATCCTGTCCGAAAGATAAACAGGAAGTGAAACGATCATATGATAGCTTCTGTATCCGCTGTCCTTGGGATTCATGATATAGTCCTTAATGGTCAGCACCTGAATATCCTTCTGGCTGCTGATCATCTCAGCTATTCTGTAAATATCGGATGTAAAAGAGCATATTATACGAATACCTGCTATATCATTCACATAGCGCACCATATTCTCAATGGTAGATTCGTATCCGTTTCTCTTAAGCTTTTTGACAATGCTCTCAGCCCCTTTAACTCTGGCCTTAACGTGCTCAATAGGATTATATCTGTGAACCTCCTGAAATTCCTCATTGAGGATTTCAATCTTGGTCTGTATCTGTTTCAGCGCAGCATTATAAAGAAGGTTAACCTCCTCCCATGTATGCATGTCATCGGATATTTTAATATTGCTTCCTGAAAGATCTAATTCCATTATTTACACCCAATATTCCTTGTTCATCGAAAACGCTGTCACCAAACGCTGTGGCAATTTCTGATAATTTCTGCCAAGCTTGTAACCCAGCCATCTGAAACCACACATAATTATATAATGCGGTATAAGGTATCCCTTTCCTATATGTCTGAAATGATTGACAGTCTGTCCGACCATCTTCTTTCCCTCTGACTCGGAACTTATATTGCCGAATATCTCGGGATGATCCGTCTGTGATACTCCAAGGTCAAAATTTCTGTGGAATTGTTGCATACAGGTGTAGTTATGTGAATGAACCACTCCCGCTTCGGGAACATAGCATATAGCATATCCCTTCTGGCATGCATTTCCCGCATATACCATATCCTCGTTAAAGATAGTCTTATGCGTAAATCCACCTATCTTATCGTATATATCGCGCCTGTACATGGCACATACATTTGAGCAAAAATAAGTCTTTATTCCCAATCTGCTTACATCCGCCTGAGTTTTTCTGATAAACTCGTTCGGATAGTTGAATTTTCTTGAATATCTCTCCGCAAGATTACAATCAGGTCTCGGATACTGTCTTGCATATGCTGCCGCAACATCCTCATCAAGCGACTTCGCAAGAGAAGCTATAAGTGCCTTATCCCTTGGAAATGCATCCTGTGTCATCATAAGAAAAAAATCTGCGGAAGAAAGCATTACTCCGCGGTTTCTGGTCTCTCCGTGGTCAAATTCTTTTTTGCTCACATGTTCAACGATAATATTGTCGTATTTATCAGCCGGATTAGCACCTGCCTTATTCACAAAATCATTCCAATACTGTTCTTCAGTATTCATTATGATAATATGTTCAGGTCTTACAGATTGCTTTTCAAGATTATCAATCAGTTCCAAAAGAGATTTATCCGGCCTATACGTTGGTATTATCACATCAACTTTATACATCTCTACCTCAATTATATTAAATAATCAGTCCCAATCAAAGCGTTACCGATACTTCCGTCAAAGGAATTTCGACGAAACTTCCTATGTCAGAAAAAAGGGCTGAGCTCATACAGAACCCGGCCCTTCTATTATATTCTGCTAAAAATCGCCTTACTTTCCTGTAACTGCGCTAGTCTTCTTACTATATTTCTTAATATCCGGAAGATTGATTAATTGCTCTTACCTGTACCGGTATCCGCACTGATCTTCTGGCTGTACTTCTTAACATCTTCAGATACAGCATACTCAGTATCATTAAAGAGGAATCCATGAAGCCACTTAACGTTACTTTCAAGATCAACAGGCGCTACAACACTCTTCTTTCCAACTCTGGCATTTGGATTGATCATATCCTGATTAGGGAAACCTGACTGATCTACAATCTCATACTTAGGAACATTCTTAAGGAGTTTGACTATTTCATCAAAATTAAGTGTTGTATATGATTCCTTAAATATTTTTTCTGCAACCTCTTCAAGCTCCGCAGGGCTTCTCTTTTTTGCCTCTTCAAGGCATGCCTGAATTACTTCTCTCTGTCTTGCGGCACGGTCGATATCACCATTTGCGGTATATCTTACTCGGCAGTAAGCTGTAGCCTGAAGACCTGTAAGTTTCTGCAATCCTGCCTTCTCTACAGGTTTATATTCCATCTTAAGTTCCTGAGCCATTGTATTCTCGTAGTTATTAAGATGCTTAACAACATTATCGGGAACATCAATCTCTACACCGCCCAAAGCATCAACAACATCCGTCAATCCTCTGAATCCGATCGTATAACAGTGCTTAATATCCATGTCAAGGTTCATATTGAGCATCTTGATTGCCTGTTCGGGACCGCCGTATACATATGCGGCATTACACTTGTCATAAGAATCATCACTGAGATTGAGCCATGTATCACGATATACTGAGCAAAGTTTGATCTCACCGGTATCATTGTTGATAGAACAGATTATGATAGAGTCAGTTCTTGTCTTCTTATCAAGCTGTCCCTTTCTTGAGTCAACACCAAAAAGAGCAATGTTTGTATATCCTTTCATGTGCTCACTGTCTGCAGCTGCATCACTGATACTGTCATTAATCTCTGATTCATCAAGATTAACTCTTCCTACTTTTGTTGCTCCCATCTTAAAGAAGATATTGTATGCAGCGACCAAAAGCAACAATGCTACTGCGATCTCACTTACAAGGAGTATTAACGCTTTATTGTTTTTCTTACCGTTTCTGGGTGCACCGGGTCTTCCGGGCTGACCGCCTCTTCTGGGAGCACCGTATCCGGCACCTCTTCCTTCAGGTTCTCTTCTTCTGGCAGGTCTTTCGTCGTAATCATCATAATCACGTCTTGGTCTGGAATCTCTGCCTCTTCCCGAAGATTTCATATCATCTCTGTATCTATCATCTCTCTGAGAAGGTCTGCGACCGCCTCTGTCATAATATTCATCATCACGATTAGCCATATTACCTCTCCACTTCTTGTCGTCCCAACAAATTGGTCGTTTTTTAACATTATTTCTCTGTAACACTTTTTAACATTTGCGTAAAAAAGTTAGCGTATACCCAATACATTTTGCCACAAAAGTGAAAAATATACAAGTCTATACGCTCAATACGCATTCTTATTGACAATTCCGTACCTTATCGTTCCGATAATTATTTTAAAATCAAACATCATTGACCAATTTTCGATGTAATAAAGGTCATATTCAATTCTTTTCCTGATGGAAGTATCACCTCTGTAACCGTTTATCTGAGCCCATCCGGTAAGTCCGGGTCTTACCTGATGTTTTACCATATATCGAGGGATTTCCTCTTTAAATTTCTCAACAAACTGCGGCCTTTCAGGTCTTGGTCCGACTATGCTCATCTGACCGATCAATATGTTAAAAAGCTGTGGAAGTTCATCAATACTTGTCTTTCTGATAAACTTACCTATCGTTGTAACTCTCGGATCGTCCTTTGTGGTCCAGCCCTTTTTCTCTTCAGATTCGGTCTGAACTCTCATGCTCCTGAATTTATACATATTGAATGTTTTGCCGTTAAGTCCCACTCTTTCCTGCTTAAAGAGTATAGGCCCGTTGTCCGTACTCTTTATAAGGAAAGCCACAACAAACATCACCGGCGAACACAAAATAATTCCGATCAAAGAACCGATTATATCCACCATCCTCTTTGCAAGCCTGTTAAATGAATTTGTAAGAGGTACGTATCTGATATTGATAACAGGTATTCCCTGCACATCTTCCGTATACGGATTACTTGGAAAAAGAGATGAATAATCGGGAATGAACTTTGTGTGAACTCCCGATTTTTCACACTGTGCAACAAATTCCTCAAGTCTGTCATAATCATTCAAAGGAAGCGTGATAGTAATCTCATCAAATTGATTATTTTCCAGATAACTTGCAAGCTTATCGGTATTTCCGATAACCTCAATTCCGTGATAGCTTGTTCCGATCGGTACAAAATCATCCAGAACACCCGCGATCACATAGCCCCACTGAGGATTGTCGAGGATTCTGCTGATATAACCTTCTGCTGCCCTCGAATATCCGACAAGCAAAATATGCTTTATGTTATATCCTTTTTTCCTGATAAACTGAAGAAACTTCCTCAGAAGTCCGTGCGCTATCGTCGTCGAAGCAACATTTATCGCAAAAAAGATAACAGTAAGCTTTCTGGAATAGTGTTCCTTACTTATCCAGAACAAAAGTACATACAATCCCAACACACCGAGAACATTTGCCTCAAATATATCAATAAATTCATCCCATAATTTAAGTGCCCGTCTTGATGTATAGAGCTGCATCATGTAATACAGAAACAAAAAGGCAGGAACAACATAAATAAGATATTTAAAATATTCTTCCTGCGAATACTGTCCTATACTCGGATTCTTGATAATAAAATAAGACACAATATATGAACCGGCTATTATCAGCCCGTCCACTATAACATGCGCTCTGTTCAAATGTACCTGATTGTCCTTGATCATACTCTTGTTGCCCCAAATCTTCTTGCAATATTAATCCACAGTTCAAGCTGAAGGCCTGCGCATGCAAGAAACTCCTTCTTTCCAAACTTCTGTCTTCTGTCCGCATTTTTCAAGATTTTGGAAAAACCGGCCATGATTCCCCTTACATGGCTCATTCCCAATCCTTTACGCACATAGAAGACATGCTTAATAATTATCCCGGCCACAATAAGCGGCAAATTTATTATTATCTGCAAAGCCGGCATATTCTTATAGATAAAGTATAAGTTATTACCCGCTGTAAGTTCAACCTTAAAAGAGTTGTATCTTGAGCCAGAAGTTCCGCTTCCGGCATGATATACAACAGCTTCGGGATCGCAAACATTAAGATATCCCTTTACTCTTGCCCTGTATCCTATATCAACGTCCTCAAGATAGCAAAAATGTTTTTCGTCAAAATATCCTATTTCTTCAAATAAAGCACGCCTGTACATCGCAGCACCTGCGCAAGCAGATGTTATGACTGTCTGCTTTGTAAGAAAACCGCTCTTTTTATCTCTCCCGGGTGAAAACGCCCATCCGAGAGCACAATAATAGTCACCGCTATCATCAATAAGCTCCGGATTCTTAAGTTGAAGGAGCTTTGCCTGAACACTAAAGAGCTTTTTCCCCCTGTTCATGGTCTTAACCAGCGACTCGATCACATTCTCTTCGCATACGGTATCATCATTGAGTAAAAAAACATACTCGGAGTCCGACGCCTTTATGCCCACATTCACGGCATTGGCAAATCCGGTGTTTTCATTAAGAGCGATCACTTCCACATCTGAATGGTTATTTCTGATATATTCCACACTTCCGTCCGTGGAGCCATTATCCACAATGATAACATGAAAATCTCTGTACGTCTGCTTCTTAAGACTTCTAAGGCAGTCATCAAGATATTTTTTTCCGTTATAATTGGGTATTACCACCGTAACTGTTTCCATAGCGATCATATCCTTTTAACAACCTGCGGATCCCACATGATTCGAAGACCGCGCTTTCTTACTTCATCGCACACACGAAGGCTGAGCTCAACGATTTCATCCTCGGAAAGCCCTGCAAACCTGTCGTCTGCGCCTGTATCATTAAATGTATCCTTATATTTCCGGCCTGTAATCTCTTCATAGGCACTGACAAATTCAGGTCTTATTGCCATGCACCTTATATCAACGGCATAGCAATCCTGCTGAACTACCGCTCTATGCTGCAGTCCGCCGCTATATCCGATCAAAAGCCCTTTATAAAGAGCTGTTTTGTCTTTCTCATATATTCCGCCCGCGATTTTTTTCTTGTCATCTACGAGCTTTCCACCCACACAGCCTATATCTTTTCTGCATGTTAAGATATCAGGCTTATAATCTACCCTGTAAAATCCCAAATGCGGAAGATTGGAAACTTCTGCATCTATCTTTGCATCATTAAGCGCCGACTCTATCGCACGAAGTCCTGCTTCATAAGCATACATCTTACTTGCGGGATTTGCCGCCGTAGATTCACTGTGGCATCTCCAGTGGTAAAGAACCTTACCGATATGCGCCATCTGCCCCGAAGCCATATCCATCGAAAGTGCCGCTTCACAACTTGTTCTCAAAACCAGATCAAAATCCTGCGCACCGTCAAACTTTGACCTTAGTTTCAATCTCTTTATTATATCCCCTCTCACAACCGTAAAGTGACAGATATAATTATTAGAAAAAAGATAGTCCATATTAAAAGAGGGCTTTGCATGATGCTCGTAAAAGCGCCTCTTACCATTATCGTCCTCAAACTTATCCTCATCTGAATATATAAGCCTTATAGGACAGTTTTTATATCCGGACAGATGATTTTGCTTCATGCTCTTTTTAATGACTCTAAAGACCTCATAAAGAGCATCGGGAGTAAGAAGATCGTCGTGGTCCAAAAGACCTATATAATCTCCTCTTGCAAATTCAATTGCCCTGTTCGTATTCTCAGATATTCCCGCATTTTTATCAAGATGAAAGTACTTTATCCTCGGGTCGCTCTTCGCATATTCCTCCGCAACGGTCAGAGGCTCCGGTGATGCATCCGCAAGTACCAGCTCCCAATTTGCATAGCTCTGTGCTATAACGGATTCGATCATCTCTTTAAGAAACTCGGAAGGCGTGTTGTACATAGGAACAACAATACTGAAGTTCACCGTCTCGCCTTCCTCCGCAAAACGTCTGTACTCAAGATTCTGTTCCTTAAGAACATCTTCGGAGAGAGGATGATATTCGTATTTTTCCGCAGCACGTAACGAAGATTTTTCAAGGGCAGCAAAAAATGCGGCCTCAACACCATTGCGCTTAGCATATGTTATTGTTTTTATGACCGCATTTTTGATTCCCATAATTCTTAGTACCTTACTTATTTGTTTTTTATAACTTCGAAAGAACCTCAGCAGGTTTTCTCAGCTCAACTTACTTTATCGCATTTTTTACCGCCTCGGTAAGCTCATTCTGAAGCTTCTCGGCATCTTCCAGGTTCTTTCCTTTAACCCCCATGTAGAACTTAATCTTGGGCTCTGTTCCCGAAGGTCTTGCACAGCACCATGAATCATTGTTAAGTGCAAAATACAATACATTTGAAGTCGGAAGTCCAGTCTCGGACTCTTTTCCGCTCTCCATATCAACAACCTTTCCGGTCTTGTAATCTCTGAATTCTTCAACCTTCCAGTTTCCAAATGTCTTGGGAGGATTCTTTCTGAGCTTATCCATTATAGCCGCAATCTGCTCAGCGCCTTCCTTACCCTTCATTGTGATGGAATACTGACCTTCTTTGTAATAGCCGTATTCTTCATACATATCGATCATTGCATCCCATACGCTCTTGCCCTGCTTTTTATAAAAAGCTGCAAGCTCGCAGAGGCACATAACGGCAACGATAGCATCCTTATCTCTTGCATGTGTTCCCGCAAGACATCCGTAAGACTCCTCAAGACCAAATACATAGTTGTGAGACTGGTTGTTCTCTTCGTAGATCTTGATCTGCTCACCGATATACTTAAATCCTGTAAGAACCTCAGTATAATAAAGTCCGTACTTCTCAGCAACATGTTTTGCCATATTCGTTGTAACAATAGTTGTTACAAAAGCAGGATTTGCCGGCATTGTCTTTGTATTTGTGCGCTCTCTTAAGATATACTCACCGATAAGCATACCTGACATATTACCTGTAAATCCTACATATTCGCCAGTCTTAAGATCCTTTGCATAAATTCCGAGACGGTCTGCATCGGGATCGGTTGCAAGAACGATATCCGCATCCTTCTCTTTTGCAAGTTCAAGCGCAAGCTTAAATGCTTTTGGATCTTCCGGATTGGGATATTCCAAAGTTGTGAAATCCGGGTCCGGAGCTTCCTGTTCGGGAACAACATATACATTCTTAAAGCCAAGTTCTTTCAAAACTCTTCTTACAGGAAGATTGCCTGTTCCGTGGAAAGGTGTATATACAATACTGAACTTATCAGCCATCTCATCGATAACATCCTGATGAATGATCTGCTTTTTAAGCTCAACCATATATTTGTCGTCTATCTCGGTTCCAAATGAAACATAAAGTCCCTGTGCTATGGCATCTTCTTTTGACATTGTCTTAACTTCATGATAATCCTTGATAGCCATAACCTCGGCAATTATTCCGTTGTCATGAGGAGGTGTGATCTGTGCGCCGTCTTCCCAATATACCTTGTATCCGTTGTATTCCGGAGGATTGTGAGAAGCTGTTACCATTACACCCGCGATACATCCAAACTCTCTGAGTGCAAAAGAAAGTTCGGGTGTGGGACGTAAGATATCACTTACATAAGCCTTGATTCCGTTTGCTGCAAGACAAAGAGCCGTCTCATCGGCAAACTCGGGTGAGAATCTTCTGCAGTCAAAAGAAATTGCTACACCCTTCTTAGCTGCGTTAGGTCCGCCGTTCTTTTTGATATAATTCGCAAGTCCCTGTGTAGCTTTTCTTACAACATACTTGTTCATTCTGTTTGTTCCGGCGCCGATAACACCTCTAAGTCCGCCGGTACCGAACTCAAGCTCTCTGTAAAATCTATCTTCAACTTCGGCCTCATCATTCCTGATAGCCATTAATTCCTTTTTAGTCTCGTCATCAAAATATGAATCATTGAGCCAATATTCAAGCTGTTTTGATGCTTCACTCATTTTTTCTTCCCTCCTTAGGATAAAACTACTGGTTTATTATAGCATGATTGTATCCGTCACGCTTTACTTGTCCCTTAAACTCGAATACCCCTCAACATTCAGACTGTAATCGCTTCTGTCCAGAGAAAAATTCGGATTGTAATAAGGATCTCCCTTATCAAGAACTTCCTTCCACTTTGTTCTAAAGTGCTCCGACTCGTCTTCGTAGCGCTTTGCATTCTCTCCCTCAAGGTCAAGGCCTCTTGAAAGAGATTCATAATGAAACATCTCAGCAAAAGGAGTAAATACGTTAAGATACCCTTTTTCTCTGAGTTTAAGGCAAAAATCAACGTCGTTAAGGCTCACTTCAAAAGTCTCGTCAAGTCCTCCGACTTCGTCGTACTTCTTTCGTGAAACCATAAGACACGCACCCGTTACGGCACTGACATCCTGTGCATAGCAAAGTCTGCCCATGTATCCGAGGTTCATACCCGCCTGTCCGTAATGTGAATGCCCCGCTGTTCTGTGAGCACCGAGCTTAAGCACAACTCCGGCGTGCTGTATCTTTCTGTCAGGGAAGTAAAGCTTACCGCCTACCGCGCCGACATCCGCTCTCTGAGCGTACATCAAAAGTTCTTCTATCCAGTTTACGGTTATAACCTTGGTGTCGTTGTTAAGAAGAATGATATACTCTCCGTCCGACGCTTTGACACCATAGTTTACAACCTTGGAATAATTAAATTTCGGCTTTGAACCGTCAGGATTTAAGTTACTCTTGTCCTCGTAGAAATCTACAACCTTGACAATATCCTTAAGAGCTCCCGACTTAAGTTCATCATAATAGCCCTTTATCTCGGAGCCCTTACTTCCGTTCTCGACAACTATTATCTCATAGTTATCATATACGGACTTTTCATATATTGAATCAATGCACCTTCTAAGGTCCTCTGCGTGCTCGCAGTTGGGAATAACAATGCTAACCTTCGGTGTTCCCACAACCTCGTAGCTTATCTTGAAAATAGTCTCAAAAGCTCTGGTACTTGTGATCTTAAAGTGATCGTAGCCGTGGCGTCTTAAATGATCTGCCACCGCTCCCTTTGCAGCCTCTATCGCATAGGGTTTTGCGCTTATATCCGATGCAACGCTTCCCGCATGAGATCTCCAATAGTAAAGAAGCTTTGGAATATGCACGATATGCTCAGCTTTATCCGTGAGTCTGAGTATCATATCATGATCCTGACTTCCGTCAAACTTTGTTCTGAAAAGCTCCGTTCCCTCAAGAAGAGTTCTCTTAAACACACTGAAATGACAGATATAATTGTTTGCCCTTAAGTTATCGATAGCATAATCGGGCTTAAAGTGCATGGTTATCATCTTGTTGATGTCATCGCCTTTAAAGGTAGTCTCATCACAATAGATATAATCCGCATTTTCTTCATTTATTGCTTTGACATACCAGTAGAGAACTTCGGGATGAAGGATATCATCGTGATCGAAAAGACCGACATACTCACCCTCTGCAAGTTCAAGGCAGTGGTTTGTATTTCCCGAAATTCCTTCGTTCTTCTCAAGCTTCTTGTAGGAAATCTTGCAATTTCCTTCCTTGTCCAAAGCTCTTTCTTCTTTCATGTACTCATTTACAATCTGAGATACAAGTCCTACATGTTCATCATCGGATCCGTCGGCAAGACACAGCTGCCAGTTTGAATAAGTCTGTACAAGCACGGATTCGATCATATCTCTAAGGAACTTCTCGGGAGTGTTATAAAGAGGCACCAGGATTGAAATCTTCGGCATCTTCGCAAAAACTGCTTCTTCCTGCTCTTTTCTTACTTCCGGAGTAGGAAAACTCTCCGTACCGTAGTGCGTCATAGCTTTTTTCTCTATCTGCTTGTACTTTAGCTTTGCTATAACTCCCTTTACAGAGCCCTGATTTCTCACCCTGTCAATCTGCCTTATGGTAAAATGCATGGCATTTCTTGCGGGCGTACTTGCCTTCCAGATAGGATTGTTCTTGATCCTTGAAAGCTTGAATTCAAGTTCGCTGTTCTTATCTTCAAGCTCAGCTATCCTTGATGCAAGATCGGCGCTCTTTAATTTCTCTTTTTCATATGCTGCTTTAAAATCAAAATCTTTTTCTGACATAAAAACTTCCAATCAATTCTTTACATTCAATTCTTCACATGTAATATATTCGGTACCCAGTTAATGAGTTTTAGCCTGCTCGTTCTGTCAATCGCAAGCATTCCGATCTGATAGAATCCGGGTTTCAATTCACCCTTTTTAATCTTGAGCTTATATCCCGTAAGGTCCACATTGACCTGGTCCTGAAGCCTTACCCTGATGTCCGGCCTGTACCATATATATGGCGTAAAGCTGTAAACTTCAGGTCCCACAGGCCCTGCTCCGTCCTCGTATCTCTCCACAAGTCTGAGGAGAAGTTTTTTATCATAAATCGCATTATCAGATCCGATGACAAAACTGTATCCCTTGAGATAATACCCCTCAAGATTCTCAGCCGTGTTCACGCCGTAAAGCCAGTTGTCCATGGAAGCATTGTACTCGCATCCGACTCTGAGACACTGATCTTCTCTCGCACCCTTAATGCCCTTCTCATGAAGAACAGGTGACATATAAGGAATATCCTCAACAGGCGTATAGTCCTCTCGCGGAATGATGGCCGATATCGTCTCATCCTCCGTAAGATGCGGGCTGTAAAAAGGATCCTTATTATACAGATGTGAATGTCTCTTCATAAGTATCTCGCCCTCGGATGCAAGTCGTTCCATCTTCTTCGGGTCAAGATTATCAAGTCCCCTTGTAAGAGACTCATGGTGCAAAAGATAAGTATGATTGCAACAAACGTTGTAATAACCCTTTTCAAAAATACTATAGCAGAAATCAACATCGTTGAAAGCCACTTTAAGTTCCTCGGGGAATCCTCCCACATCATTGAACTTTCGCCTGCTGATAAGAAGACAAGCGGCCGTCACACCTATCATATTGTGGATTCCTCTGTTATAGCCAAAGTAATGACTCTTATTGTCATGCATCTTCTGAAGCTTATGAACAGGGCCTCTTCTTACATTGGCAATTCCGGCATGCTGGATAAGATCTGTCTTTGGATAAATGAGTTTTGCACCCACTGCTCCGACATGCTTTAACTGAGCCTGAGAAATAAGCTCGGTAAGCCATCCTTCCTTTACCGCCTCTATATCGTCATTAAGGAAAAGAAGATACTCTCCCGTCGAACTTCTCGCGCCCTGATTGCACATAGCCGAGAAATTAAACTCCTGAAGCTTGTATATATAATTTATCTTGGTAAGTCCGTTTTTTCTTGGTGCTCTCGATGCATACACACCGTACTTTACTCTGTTCGACGCAGAGCTTCCGTTGTCTATGACAACAATGTCATATGTTATTCCGGCATCCTTTGTCGTCTCAATTATCGAATTGAGACACTGCTGAAAAACCTCCGGGTGATCTTTTGACGGAATAATAATACTCACCGTCACCGGCTTTAATAGCATGTGTCTTGAGTTATGGAAACTCCTTCCGTAAAAGACATCCTGCCCCGCATTTCTGTGAAACAAAACCTCTCTTATATGTCCTATTGGAAGCTCTGTTCCCGTCCTCTTTGCAAAAGCTCTCTCATGAATAGCAAGCATGCAAAAGAGAACATCGGCTGACAGAAGTGACGCTTCAAGCCCCACCTGCTCAGGTGAATTTTTCTTGTTTGCCGTTCCTCCGAGCATTTTGACAGCATTGTCATATTCAGGAATGGCATCATGTACAGTCTTCGATCTGCATGCAAAAAGACTGCCTATATAAAATGCATTTAAATACGAATCGGGTGACCAGTCGGGCTTAAAGAAAGGATGAATAAACTTTCCGCCGCTTCCGATCTCATCCTCATCCGCATAAACAACGTTATGCTCGGGATGTGCTATAAAATACTGCTTTATTACTTCACCGGCTCTTTTCGTAAGTTTTCCCTTGGGACTTACAAAAATATATACGGTGTTTTCATCATTCTTGGCGTCAGTCATCTCCCATACTTTTGCATACGGAACAACCTTTACCTTAGGCTCGGGAAGCTTGTGCGGTATAAGTTCTCCGTTTTCTCCCGTCTCATACTGAACGGGCGCTTCCGCCTGGATAACAGGGTTCTTCTCGATAGTCTTCTGCCACTTGTCATAAGCTGATGCCTTGGCATTGACCATTCTGTTGTATTTAGCTATTCTTTTTGTCGCAAGAGTACTTTTAACTAACCCCTTAAGCATTCCCCGTTTTTACTCCTCGTCTCTGTAATAACGTGCCTCACGCTTTTCAACAATCTTTCTTCCGATTTTCTTTATTATCCCCACTTTTTCCTTTGGCTCGGCGGCCTGCTGAAGATTAACGGAATTTATAATGGCATCCGCGGCGTTTTTGGGAACCATCGTAGTAAGAATTTTCACCGTGAGATGATTGTTTTCCTTTACGCCAAGTTCGCTCGACGTAAGATCGAACTCAATATTCGGATCGTCTGTATTAAACATAAAGGAATCATCAGTGATCCACTCGCCGTTTACAGGTCTCAGCGTAATATCTGCCGAGCCGTCTTCAATTGACAATCCATTCCATGCCGCCTCGATCACGGTAACCATGCAGGGTGCAAATGCAGGATCGAGTCTTAACACCTTACACCTTGAATCCACCTGAATATCGAGACTTATCTCGTTCTTGTCATCATACTGCTCCTCGGGGAATATCGAATCATCCTCCGAGTAGCCGGCTCCCTCGTCAAAGTAAACCTGTATGCAGTCTGCAGCTCTTGCCGCATCCGCGGACTTTGAGAGTTCCTTTGGAACAATGACTTTTCTTCCTATATCTTTCCAGATTTCAACGAGAGATTTTCTGTTTCCCGTAACATATTTCTGGAATGCATATTCTTCATCAAGAAGAACCTTCATCTCTTTTTCTTTTAACCCAAGTCTCTCATAGACAGGCTTCGGATCAAACTTCTCTCTCTTCCTGTCTTCGAGCCTGTAGCAATAAAGTGCTCTCCACACCTGCTCCTTGGGCGGAATACATTTTCCGTATGTCCACTCATAATCAATTATAGTCCAGATAGGTCCGTTTACCATAATATTGGAAAAGATAAGGTCATAATCGGACACAGGATAATCAGTCTTATAATTGAGTCTCTTGATGTACTCATTTATAAGTGCGTCGAAGGCATCCATATCATCCCTGTCAATGCACTGATCAAGGAGTGATGCAAGCGGAACGCCGTTTACAAAAGAAAATACGGCGCAGCCTTCATTCTCATCTATCTGGCAGTCGTTTATCTCGAAATCACCGCCTCTAAACTTCTCCTGAAGTCCGAGGTAAGCATCCCTGAGGCCGAAAACATGCTCTCTTGCAGCCGCCGTTAGCGGGAATTTCTTAATAACTTTTCTTCCCGTTCTGCTTATGGCGATATCTGTTCTTATCTTAAACTCATCGACTCTGTCATTGCTGTACTTACTGTATACGGTATCAAATCCGGGTCCCAGTATTACTTCAAAAGAGTTTGCAAAATCAGGATACATTCCGTCTTTAACAAGATCCTCATAAGCGTGCTTCTCATTAAAGAGAACCATTCTGTCCCTGTCAAAGTTTCTGACATTGTCCTGAAGTTCTCCGAACTTAGGGAAATAAGAATCGGAGTGGATCATTGTCATAAGCTTATAATCAGGATACGGATAATAGAAATGATAATCATTCATTCCGCATTTTTTAAATATATTTATAAGACCGTTTCTGGTAAAAGTCTTCGCAACACTGTCGGCGGTATAGCCTTCGATTCCCTTAAAATATGTTCCGAGATGGTCCTCTGAACATCCCGCAAAATACTTAAGTCCGAGGCGGTTCTCGATTGCGATTACGATTCTTCCGCCCTTCTTAAGGTGCCTGTTGAGCATACGCAAAAACTTCTCGTAAGGGTTATCCGTTCCGATATATCCCTGTCCGTACTCAAACACGCCGATAAGGAAAATATAATCAAAATCCTTGTCAAGATCGGGCTCAACGTCTCTGAAGTTTCCGACGTGAATGGTCACGTTTCCGCATTCTCTGTTCCTGTAGGCATTGATCTCAGATCTTCTCCTTGAAAGATCGCATGAAACAACACTTGCAGCTTTCTTTGAAAGCATTCCCGTTATTGCTCCGCATCCCGATCCGACTTCAAGAACCTTCGCATTTGGATCCATGGGAATCCACTCAACGATATTGGCTCTCTGCTCGGAAAGATGATAGAGAATCGGCCAGCTTGCTTTTTTCTCTATGATCTCCTGAAATTCTTCTTTTTTATGATTTTTTACAATCTCAAGAAGATCGTTCTCTACAGCACCGTCGCTGTACAGATCGACTCCGGAATAATGTTTGAAATTAAGTGTGACATTGCCAATCTTAATCTGTTCCTGCATCTATATCTCTCACTTTACATGTTGTGTTCATGTCGTAATATCCAACCGTATTCTTATCAGATACGACAGTAATGTTAAGAGCATCATAAAGCCTGTGGTATACAGTAAAATCATTCTGTTCAAATCCTGTAACACCAAAGCTCAAAAGATACTCACCGCCCTGTAAAGACATCTTCTGAGTAAAGGTTATCTCTTTCTCATCACCTGCTTTTACAGGTTCCAAAAAAGCTTTCTCAACCATGGAATTGGTACCCGTAATCTCAATTCCCATAATATTCTTGAAGGTGAGTGCAAAAATAGGTGCCGCAACATCCTTATTAAACCTGACCTTCATGTGTACGGTAAATTCAGTTCCCTTTATTATTGAATTCGACCTTACTCCGTTTGAATCGGTAGCAAAATACTCATAAATGGTTGCCGCTCCATCGCCATATTCGAGCGTATCGGGATTTGCACCCGCTTCTTCCTCGGCAGCCCATTCGCTGAATGATTTCTTTCCGTCTTTTCTTTTGCCTGCCTTATCGGCACTTTCGGATTTTTCGGAACTGCTTTTTTTAATTTTTGCATCAGCTTTTTTGTCTGCTTTGGCGGCAGCCTCTCTGATATCGTCATCGTAGAGAAGATTCTCGCCGTCGCTGCTTGGAAGCGGATACTGACCTACAAGAACCTGCTTGTAGATGTCTATCATCTTCTTTGGAGTTCCCTCACCGAGAAGTACACCTTGATTTAGAAGCACCGCTCTGTCACAGTATTTACTGATACTTGAAAGGTCGTGTGACACAAAGAGGATTGTCTTACCTTTTTTCTTAAATTCCTCAAACTTATGATAACACTTTGCCTGGAAAAATACGTCTCCTACGGAAAGCGCCTCATCAACTATAAGTATCTCCGGATCGATGTTTATCGCAACGGCAAAAGCAAGTCTTACAAACATACCGCTTGAATAAGTCTTCACCGGCTGATATACATAATCTCCGATGTCCGCAAACTCAAGGATCGCGTCCATCCTCTTTTCTATTTCTTCTTCGGAAAAGCCGATCATCATACCGTTTAAGTAGATGTTGTCGATTCCGTTATATTCCATGTTAAAACCGGCTCCAAGCTCCAAAAGAGCTGAAATATGGCCGTTTACGTTTACTTCGCCCGATGTCGGAGTAAGAACACCTGTTATTATCTTAAGGATCGTAGATTTTCCGGAACCGTTTGTTCCGATGATTCCGACAGTCTCGCCCTTTTTAACCGTAAGATTTACGTTGTTCAAGGCAATCTTTTCCTTAAATTTTTTCCTCTTGGCAAGGCCGAGCGAATCTTTGATCCTGTCCGACGGCTTTTCGTAAAGCGTATATGATTTAGTGAGGTTTTTTACCTCAATCGCTATATCATTCTTCATTTAAAAAATCCCCATAATCTATGGATTGTTCCCCATAACACATCTCTGTTATGCGTTTGTCATACTCAAAGTACATCTGCGAAATGCGGCTTAAGGCGCTTAAATAGAACTGTTCCTATACAGAAAAGCACTATTACACACAGCCAGAAATATGTTGATGAATAAAAATGCTCAAAAAACCATGTTTCACCGTAGATTGAACTTCTGTAGCCTTCCACAATATATGTCATAGGATTAAGCTTAACAAATACCTTTATCAGATCCTCATATAGCCTTATTTCCTCTATCGTCAGATGCAGGTCATTAACAAAATGATCTCTGACACGATTTATAATATCGTTGTTTAAATCCCAAAGAATAGGTGTATACCACTGCAAAAGCTGAATTATAATACTGATGATCTGAAGGAGGTCTCTGAAAAAGACAACGAGAGCGCAGGTTGCGTAACTGATCGACAACACCAGTATAAATTCACATCCGATGTAATAAATGAGCTGGATCCAATAAATACTCGGCTCATATCCCATACACCAGGCCATCACAAGAAGCACACCCAAAAAGAATATATGAATAAACATTGCTGCAATTATTTTGATAATAGGAAGAATGCTTATTTTAAAAAGAACTTTTTTTACAAGATAGTTATATTCAAGAAGTGCTGTAGTTCCGTTATTAAGCGCTTCTACAAAGAAGAACCACGGCACCAGCCCCGCTGTGAGGTAAAGCACATGCTGAACTTCTCTTCCGTCAGGAAGAATATGAGGAGCAGTCGGAAAGAGTTTGCCAAAAATAATACTGTAAAGAATAACCGTAACAACCGGCTGAATGGCAGCCCATAAAGCACCCCAAGAAGATCCCGCATATCTCTTTTTGAAATCATTAACGGAAAGTCTTGCGATAAGTTTTCTGCTGTTCCAAAGTTCAACAGGCAAAACCGTAAGTTTGTCATACCAAAAATAGACCAGAATACATCCGACACCTAACAAAATGCATCCGCATATTTTTTTAAGCATCTCTGTTTGTTGGTCTGCAAGAGGATTGCTATGTAAAACAATTATCAGCGCAATTACAAACGCCAATACATAGAAAACGCCCAAGAATTTTTTCTTGGGGGGTTTTCCGATTTTCATTCTTTTATTCAAAACTCTTTTATTCCTCCCCATTTGGTGTCCTTATCGGAAAGGTTGAGTTCTACGCCGTCTATAAGTGGCCACTCTACTCCAATATCGGGATCGTTCCACTTAAGTCCGCCTTCATCATTTGGATGATAAAAATCTGAGCATTTATAAGCAAATTCGGCATACTCGGAAAGGACATAAAATCCGTGTGCGAATCCCTTGGGAATAAAGAACTGCTTTTTATTCTCGGCAGATAAAACAACACCGAACCACTTTCCGAATGTAGCAGAATTCCTTCTAAGATCAACTGCAACATCAAATACTTCTCCGTTAATGCAACGAACAAGCTTATCCTGAGGATAATTTTTCTGGAAGTGAAGACCTCTCAAAACACCCTGCTTACTTGCAGACTGATTATCCTGTACAAATTCAACGTCAATACCGGCTTCCACAAAATCATTCTTGTTATAAGTCTCAACAAAATAACCTCTGGCATCTCCGAAAACAGTTGGAGTTATAACCTTAAGTCCCTCTATATCACAAGTTTCAACGCTAATCTTACCCATTTCTTTTCTCCATTTCAGTTTGAACCTACAATTGCTGCGGGTTCTATATAATCATTAAATTCTTCATCCGTGGCATCGGAAGAAGCTCCGTCAGAACTTTCATTAGAAGCTCTGTTAAAAGCCTCGGTAGAGGATTCGGTAGAATTCCCTGCTGAAGATCTGTTCTCACCCTTCTTTGTAACAACAACCGAAGGTATATCCTCATTTGCATCAAAAAAACCTTCTTCAAACAAAAAGGCCTGAGTATTATCCCCTATCTGTTCTCCGTACATGCCAAAATCACTACTTGAAGAAGTATCGGCAGAAGCTTCCGTATCGGAAGCTCCTCCCTTACCGAAAATTTCTTTAATTTTGTCGGCATTTGTCGCATAGACTATGACCAGCACCAAAATTAGCGTACTGACAATAGCAAGCACCGCCGTCCTGAATACTTTATAGTCCATCTGCAACCTCAGATTCTTATCCTAATATCCGATCAAAGTCCGTTTGCAACCTCAACCAGATATTTGCCGTAGTCGGTCTTCATAAGAGGCTCAGCAAGCTTAAGAAGCTGTTCCTTGTTAATAAAGCCGCGCTTATAAGCAATCTCTTCAATACATGATACATAAAGTCCCTGTCTCTTCTGGAATGCGCATACGAAATCAGCGGCATCAAGAAGTGAATCGTGATTACCTGTATCAAGCCATGCAAATCCTCTTCCCATTGTCTCAACGTGAAGAGTTCCTCTTCTTAAATATTCATTGTTTATGCTTGTTATCTCAATCTCGCCACGGGCTGAAGGCTTTACATTTCTTGCTATATCAACAACATCGTTGTCGTAGAAGTAGAGCCCCGGAACCGCATAGTTACTCTTGGGATTCTCAGGCTTCTCTTCAATGCTTATAGCCTTTCCGTTCTCATCAAACTCAACAACTCCGTAAGCTCTGGGATCTCTTACATAATATCCGAAGATTGTGGCACCTTTTTCTCTTGCTGCCACATCACGAAGAAGTTTTGAAAAGCTCTGTCCGTAGAAAATATTGTCTCCAAGAACAAGTGCAACAGAGTCGCTGCCGATAAAGTCCGCACCGATGATAAATGCATCGGCAAGTCCCCTTGGCTGATCCTGAACAGCATAGCTGAAATTCATTCCAAGCTGCTCACCTGTTCCAAAAAGATCCTCAAATATAGGAAGGTCTCTCGGAGTTGAAATTATAAGTACATCTCTTATACCTGCAAGCATAAGAGTTGAAAGCGGATAGTAGATCATCGGCTTGTCATATACCGGCATTATCTGCTTTGAAATAGCTCTGGTAAGCGGATAAAGTCTTG
>NZ_FMUR01000026.1 GCF_900101605.1 Butyrivibrio hungatei | reverse complement strand
ATAAATATAAACCTTCAGAGCGTAAAGTCGATCTATATGATATAGGAGATGGTCTTACACTCGTGAATATAGTTACGAAGAATGAAGCTGGTAAAACAAAAGCAGTTCATACGTATATAGGTTATGAAGGGGACGGTTTTGTTTGCGTTGCTCATTCCGAAGGTCTTGATCAGCCGGGAGTCATTTATAGTTATTCAAGTCATGTCAGGATGCTTAATGCTAATCTTCCATATCTGCTTGATTGTTTCTGGTCTAACGTAAAACAATAAACAGAAACCGGGATTGGAGTTCAATTCCGGCTGAAATTATTTTGGTCATTGAGTGGTAAAAACATTGGAAGTTATGAATATGAGCAAACAGATGGAACTATTATAGTTGATACACTGAGTGTTAGAGCTAAATTGCCAAGGTCATTAAATGGTTCTGATACCGCTACAAGAACAAGAACTATATCCGGTTGGGGGAGAGATAAATATGCGAAGTAGTTCACTATTAGGAGTTGGAAATTCTAATAATAAAACGGCTATAACAATGAGTAATGGGACTCCAAATTGGACATATATTCCATCAGCAGGAAGATGCAAAAAAACAAAGGAACAGTTGGTATCTGAAATAAAAGATCTTGCAAATAGAGTAGCCCATGCTAATAACGGAAAAGAAACAGAACAGTTAAATCAAGCAGTTATAAAGCTTCAAGCAGATTATGTATCGGAAGTTTCTCCTGATAGGAAGGGATTATATCAGCAAGCAGAGAAGGCTATTAAATCTCAGAGCAAAAATACAAAAGGAATAAAGCATGGAGCTGGGGAAATGTCATTACTCTATTTTTTAGAGCATGCGGACAAATCTCAAAATTTGTCAGATAAAAGTTTTTCACTTGCAGGTGGAGCTACGCTTACATGTCCAATTCTGACAACAGGTGGATACGGAGCAGTTATTGAAAGAGGCGGAGTGAAACTAATGGTTGGAAACAGTGTCGGATGGGGATACCAGATGACTCCTGCGGAATTGAAGAAAAAGGATGAATTTTATGCAATTTATAATAGTGCTGTAAAAAATGCTCAAAAAGAAATTAAAGAATTGAGAGATTTACCGGACTATTTGGAAGACAAGCCTATATTTGATAGTCTTGCATAACTAAATAATATAGTTGCCTTTATATTACCAAGCTATTTTAATAAAATAGTTAGTCAAAAGAGATTCTGAATTACACAGGGTCTCTTTTTCATTTGGATAAAATAATAGGGTTGATTATTCATTTTTTCTGCATAACACTACCAATTAGAAAGAGTTCCATAAAGAGTTCCATTAAAAATGGCGTGGCGGCGAAGCTCCTTTCTTTGTGGCTTTACGAGATGAACGGAAGTTCGATCCCGGTCGCCGGCATTAGAGAGAAGCAGAGATGCTTCTTTTTTTGTTGTTATAATAAAATAAGAGCAAAGGTATGACGCAGGAGGAACTTGCTGAAAAACTGGATGTTTCAAGACAAGCTGTTGCGAAATGGGAGTCAGGTCAGGTGTATCCTGATATAAGTAATCTCATTCAGATTAGTAATTTATTCAATGTTACAGTAGATTATCTTGTTCGAGATCAGGAGTGCATGATAAGTTTTGAGGATGAGGAAGATAATGATTTAAATAAGTTGATTGACTTTAGACTGCCTTCGGAAGGTGGATAAAAAAATGTCTTACAGAGGACTGGAGTATTATCAATCCGGCGAGTACACATACGAGTGTAATGTAACCGGAGATATTCGTTGGTTTCAAGGGGATGAGGAAATCTATTGTAATAATATAAGAGTTTATGAATGCTTTTTTCATGGTGGCATAATGAAGGCTTGAGATGCATCAGGATATGATTAGTCCAGTGATATATATACCCTCTTTAATGGATGAACTGGTAAAGAGGGTACATATATTCTGAAGACACTTATTTTTTTGAGTTATTTTAGACTATCAATATGGTCTTTTATGATTTTTGCGCATTCTTCTGTACGATCCATGTATATTGCATGTTTACCATATAAAGGAACAAGCTCACAATTTCCAATTTTTTCTTCATATGGAATCCATTTTTTTTCTTTTTTTTCAGGGTTTTCATCGAAGGCATTTGAAGCATCAATATATATTTTTGGAATATCGTTTGGTTTCAAATTATCTATAACATTTTTTGCATTTTGGTATATTAAATTTGATTCAGACATAATTGCATGAGTGCCGGTTGTTTTTGAAAACATATAGACATTCATATCAAGTTCTTTACCGGTCATATTATCAATATCAGCAAGGGCTCCATAAACATTTTTCATTATTATGGATTGAAGACCTACTTTTTCTGCTGCATAAAATATGCGTGATCGATTATTTGAATAGTTTTCTCTTTCTTCGTCAATGTAAAGCGTTCCGTCCATAATTATTACACTTTCAATCTCATCTGGATATTTGTTCTGCCAATAAGAGACATAAAGTCCACTGATTGAGTGGGCAAGCAAAATATAAGGACCTTCTTCTCCCATATTTTTGAGAACCGTTCTATAATCTTCCACGATCTGTTCTACGGTACGATCAGTTTTTGTGTCCTCACTGAATCCATAGCCGGCTCTGTCTATAAAGATAAGCTGGTTATCCTCTTCGATACTTTTTGTCATTTTTCTCCAGGAAAAATTCATGGTACCGTCATACAATCCCGAACAGCATACTATTTTGTGCTTACCGTTTTCGTTTCCAACTTTTAATGTGTTTAGTTTATAGTCTCCTGCGGATACCAAATTACAATATCCGTTTTTTTTCAACTGGTTCATTATGTTATGAACTTTAAACCTGTAGTAAATAGATGTGAGCGATAAAAGAACAATCACGACTCCAAGAAGCATTGCAAGAACTTTACCTATCATTTTTAATATATTCATGATTTTTTCTCCATTCCTTTACTATATCTGTCATACTATGTGTGTCGTAGTATATTACTACGGTATATATGGTATGTCAATACTTTGTTTTTGCATATGTGCTTTGAAATGTCTTTTCCTAGTTTTAATTCTCTGATGCTTATGTTATTGTGGTGACAGCCGGTGCTGGACAGAAGCCCGGAGAGACAAGGCTTGATCTGGTAAAAAAGAATGTTGGTATATTTAAGTCCATCTAGCAAAAGTTGTACATATGTGAAAATAGGTGTCTTTATATCTGAAAATAATCAAGATAAAGACAACTAATATTGACTGGATTATTATGAATTTGTAATTATGAAAAAGACTGAGGCTGGGATGCATTTTAAAGTCTACTTTCCGTAGGTGCAAAAAGTCAGCTTTCTGATTTACAATCTGAGCATGGAGGTGAGAAAAATATGAACCAATATGTTACAGGAGCTGTTATTAAGGCACTGCGCGAAAAAAATATGATGACACAATTACAGCTTGCGGAAAAACTTGGTGTCACAGATAAAACCATTTCAAAGTGGGAGACCGGCAAAGGTTATCCGGATATTACTTTACTTGAGCCAATTGCCATTGCTTTCAGAATCTCGGTCACAGAACTTATATCAGGAAATCCAATACACAATGCCAATGTGTCAGCAAATATGATGCGTTCCAAATTCTATGTCTGTCCGATTTGTGGAAATGTGATCCACAGCATGGGAGAGTGTGTTATCGGATGCCATGGGATACAGCTTTATCCTTTGTCAGATGAACCATCGGATGAGCATCATATGATATTTATTGAACGCTCTGATGATGAGTATTATGTGAGAATTGATCACTCTATGACCAAAGAACATTTTATTTCTTTCGTTGCAGCAACGGGAATAGATGAAATTCAGCTGGTTAAGCTTTATCCTGAAGGAAAGGCGGAAGCCAGGTTCAAAATCCGTGGTGTGAGGAAAATTTACTTTTACTGTAATCACGATGGACTTTTTTCTATGGATATTGTTAAAGGAATAGATGATAAAGAAAGTGGATACGACAATTCACAGGAACGAAAAGAGCTTGAGAAAGTAGCAGATAAGCTTTTTGGTTAAATATGCGCATCATTCATAACGCGAAAGGGGTAGAAATTTGGTACAAAAGGAGGATTGAGTTAATATCTGTATTTGCGGCTTTTTTTATATTTTGTTTTAAATTATTTCTAATTATTTTTATAATTTTAACGATATAAATATGGAAGGTATAAAGAATGAATATATCATTCAATTCTGTGCTTTGTCACAACCATATTTATACTTCTGATTTCAATAAAGTAGATCTCATAGATTCTATAAAAGAATTTATAAAAAAGTGAGTATATCCTTTATGGATAGAAAAGAGGAATCATAAATTATGGTGATGCATCCGATTGCACCAATATATGACAAGCATTCAACAATTCTTATTCTGGGGAGCTTTCCGTCTGTTAAATCAAGAGAAGAAGGATTCTTTTACGGGCACAAGCAGAATCGATTTTGGAAAGTTGTTTCAAGAGTGTTTGAAGAGGAGGAACCCAAGACAATAGAGGAAAAGAAAGCCCTTTTGCTAAGGAATCATATAGCAGTTTGGGATGTGATAGCCGGGTGCGATATCGAAGGATCATCTGATTCAACAATAAAAAATGTTCGGCCAAATGATCTTTCGACCATCCTTGATAATGCGCAGATCAAGGCTATTTATGTCAATGGGAAAACCGCTGAGAAATACTATAAGAAGTATATTGAGAAAAGTATAAACAGAAAAGCCGTGTGCCTGCCCTCGACGAGCCCTGCAAATGCAGCTTGGAGCATTGAAAAGCTTCTGGATACATGGAGGTGTATAAAAGAAGCTTAGCAGATATAAACACCAAGAAACTCAATCAACAACAATAAAAAGCAACGAAATCTCTGAGTGTAATGAAAACTCTCATGGTAGATTGATTTTTAAGAAAATAGAACATATAGATTTATGGGCAGATTATGTATATGACATAACCTGCCCATTTTTTCTGATAGGAAAATTCCTATCGGTTATATATTACTTATCGGTGTCTTTCTTAGGTGTTGCCTTAATTTCGACATCGTTAAGTCCGGTGATGTTTACGTTCTTGTTGACTTTGGCATCATATGTGCCGGCTTTCATGATCTCTGAGAAATCAACGCCTGTTGCTTCTGACATTGTATCAAATACCTGCTTCATTACGATGGGCATGTTGCCGGAAATCTGGCTTGCGCCGTTTGATCCGTCGCCTGTTCCGTAGATGTTGATCTTGTCAATCTGTGAAAGAGGCTTAGCAATCTCAGCAGCCATCTGAGGCATTATCTTGATCATCATTTCAGCCATAGCAGCTCCGTTGTACTTCTTGTATGCTTCGGCTTTTTTCTCCATTGCTTCGGCTTCGGCAAGACCTTGAGCTTTGATGCTTTCGGCTTCGGCTCTACCTTTTGCGGCGATACCTGCGGCTTCTGCGTCGTACTTGGCTTTGATACCTGCAGCTTCCTGCTCGGCAGCATACTTCATTGCTTCAGCTTTTGCTTTCTGAGCCTCAGCTTCTTTTTCCTGTTCGTACTTACGGGCTTCAGCTTCGCGCTGTCTCTGGATGAGCTTAGCTTCAGCGTCTTTCTCTGCACGATACTTGTCGGCATCAGCTTTTTTCTCAATCTCAGCGGCAAGTTCCTGCTGTTTTACAAGAACTTCTTTCTGCTTAAGTTCAGCTTCGCGCTCAACCTTGGCAATCTCAGCATTAACTGTTGCTGCCTGGATTGTCTTTTGCTGTTCCTGATTCTGAATCTCATATGCGGCATCGGCTTCAGCCTGTGCTGTATCGGCCTGCTTCTTAAGAGCGGCTTTTTTAATGTCAAGTTCGTTGTTCTTCTGCGCAATCTCGGTCTGAGCGGCAACTTTCGCATCGTTGGATGCTCTGTCTGCTTCAGCCTGAGCGATTGCCACGTCTCTGTCGGCCTGTGCCTTTGCGATAGCAGCGTCCTTCTTGATGCGTGCGGTATTGTCGGCACCGAGATCTCTGATAAGGCCGTTCTCATCGGTTACGTTCTGGATGTTGCAGGATATGATCTCGATACCGAGCTTATCCATGTCCTTTGAAGCTTTGAGCATAACCTGATCTGAGAATGAATCTCTGTCGGTGTTGATCGTGCGAAGATCGAGAGTACCGATGATCTCACGCATGTTACCCTGAAGGGAATCTTTAAGTTCCTGTGCGATCTGCGCGGGAGCCTTGTTAAGGAAGTTCTTTGAAGCAAGAAGGATTCCTTTTACCTTTACAGGTGAGTCCTCAGTACCGATGTTGATGATCCTGTCTGTTGCGATACGAACCTTTGCAACAGCGTCCACGTCAACGTTGATAAAGTCGTTTGTAGGAACGGATTGTTCAGTTTTTATATCTACGGTCATCTGTCCGAGGTAGAGTTTATCGACTCTTTCAAAAAAAGGAATCTTAACCCCGGCTCTTCCTATAAGGATTCTGGGTTCTTTGCGAAGACCGGAAATGATAAATGCCTGATCCGGAGGAGCCTTCACATAACCCATTGCAAAAATAAGTATTACAACCAAAGCTGTAACAGAAGCGCCAATAATAGCTGTCATAGTTCTCCTCCATTCTGACTGAGATTGCTCAGTCGCAGGTACATCGCTTTTTTAATTGATTTTGTTTAGCGGATGTACGTGATTGATTTGTTATGAGATAAATATAATCTAAGCCGGAGCTCCGATAAATGCTGACTTTAAGGGAATAGTACGGTCTATTTTGAGAAAAAAGCGAATTAGAAATTTTTATGAGATCGAAGTTTTTTGTTGACACATAAATGTTCGACAATTATAATCGGAACTAATAATTTTCAGAAAGAAGACATGGATATGAGAGAATTTATGCTCATCAATAATAATACTAATGCCAATCCAAATCCCGTGAATAATAATCAGGGGACTATTAGTGTTATATTTGATGAGGACATTCGGATATGCCATATCTGAAAAAACTAAAATTGCAGGGATATTGAGAGCCTCATCAAACGATAGATGTTTGATGGGGCTCTTTTTAAGTAATCACTAGGTTATTTTTTCGAACCGTAGTGTACTACTTAGTTCCGGCGAGCGAAAGCGAGAGCGGAACGTCATATTAAAATTTGAGAGGAGAAATTCATGGAACTAATAAGAGTGCAGGATTCGGATTACAGGAAAACGTATGAGCTGTATATGACTTTTGATGAGGACGAGAACGGCTTTATCAACAGCGTTTACGGTTATGATTATGACAAGTTCTTAGAGTGGATCGAGATGAAAAGAAATTGGTCAATGGGAAAAGGGCTTCCTGAGGGATTTGTACCTGATACATCTTTTGTACTTTCGGTTGACGGGGAGTATGTCGGTGTATTTAATTTAAGGCATTACTTAAATGACTTTCTAAGAAACGGTCCCGGGCACATCGGCTATGGAATATCCAGGAAGTACAGGGGACACGGATATGCTACCGCAGGACTTAAAATGACACTTGGAAAGGCTAGAGAAATCGGAATTCATGAGGCTTATCTTTCTGTAAACAAAGACAATCCCGCAAGCTTACAGGTTCAGCTTAACAATGGCGCTTATATCCACCATGAGGATGATAAGGAGTATTATATAAGGATAAATGCGATAAGCGAGTCTGACAGCAGGGAAAAAATTGTATGTGATTATTACGATCAGACGGATGAGGATGGCAGACTTGATAAATCAAGGCACGGACAGCTTGAGTATGCGACAACAATGCACTACATCCATAAATTCGCGGATAAAGATAAGAATTTTAAGATTCTTGAAGTCGGCGCGGCAACGGGAAGATATTCAATAGCTCTTGCAAAGGAAGGATTTGACGTAACCGCTGTAGATCTTGTTGAGAAGAACATTGAGATATTAAAGAAAAACAGCGAGGGAATCACAAATATTCATCCAATGCTGGGCGATGCGACTAAGCTTACGGGGCTTGAAGGTGACAGCTTTGATGTGACGCTGGTACTGGGACCTATGTATCATCTGTATGACAGGGAGGATGTGGATAAAGCTATAGATGAGGCGATAAGAGTTACTAAGCCCGGCGGAACTATAATGTTTGCTTTTATTTCAGTCTTTGCATTTATGTACGCAAACCATCTGGACGGCAACTGGAAGAACGGAGAAAAAGAGAACTTCACGGAAGACTACAAGATAAGGCATTTCAAAGAGCAGATGTTTACAGGCTATGACGTCACGGAGTTTGAAGGTCTTTTTACCGGGAAGAAAACTGAACATATCACGACAACAGGCGTTGACGGATTTATTCTTTCTATGGAGATGAATCCTGAATTTGAGATTTCGGATGAAGACTTTGAGTCGCTTAAAAAGTGGTATCTTGCATTTTCGGAGAAAAGAGAATTACTTGGAAGTTCTACGCATCTTCTGTATATTTGCAAAAAAATATGATTAAACTTTTATAAAATAGCAGATATTTCTGCGCTTTCTTGTGACAATGTGATTTATTTAGTTTATAATAAACTTATTGATGATAAAGGTAACAACGATCACTGTGCTAAAATTATTTAAAAAATACTCAAATTTTCTCTAAAATAATTATGCCTAAATGCCGATACATCAATTGGGTACATATACTGATGGTAATTGTTCCTTATAAACATAGTCACGAGAGGGGACGATATGGCGAGAACGAATGTGGTTACGGCTGACAGAGTCGTAAATATCAGAGGCAGGAAGATTATTGAGCTGAATTATTGGGAGATTTACGATCACAAGGCCAATATCTACAAGTGGGTCAAAAGAGCTTTTGATGTGGTTGCTGCATTCGTAGCGCTGGTTTTATTGTCTCCGGTTTTTCTCATAACTGCGATTGCTATTTTTGTTGAAGACGGAGGCCCTATTTTCTTTACCCAGCAGAGAGCCGGTAAAGATATGCAGAGCTTTAAGATTTATAAATTTAGAAGTATGTACAAAAATGCTGAGGATCTGTTCGAGAAGATGCAGGAACAGAACGAGCAGACGGGACATGCTTTTAAGATTAAGGACGATCCGAGGATTACTCATGTTGGCAAGTTTATCAGAAGATATTCAATCGATGAACTTCCTCAGCTCTTTAATATCATAAAGGGCGATATGAGTGTTGTGGGGCCGAGACCTATTCTCTATGAGCAGATGGAAGCTTGCAATGCATATGAGAAGCAGAGGCTTGTCGTTAAGCCGGGACTTACCTGTTACTGGCAGGTATGCGGAAGAGCCAAGATAAAATGGGAGCAATGGGTAGAACTCGATCTTAAGTATATTCAGGACATGAGTATAAAGAAAGATATAGAGCTCATCATCAGAACCTTTCCTGCGGTGTTCGGGCAGGACGGAGCATACTGAGATTTTCGGACAAAAAAGAATAATAAAAATCAAAGCTGTCACTAATAGTATTTGGTACTAAAGTGGCAGCTTTTTTGTTTGATAGCTTCCTATCAAACAAAAAACGCTCCGCTATGGATGCGACCGATGCGCAGAAGTATTATGCAAGCTAAAGCTTGCGCGCATCGGCGCGCAAAGAGTTGCTTTGCAACTCTTTGTTCTGCAGGACACTTGGCGAGTTTAGTTGGTTCTTTTGTCATAGGATAGAAGTATAAAGCGCGTAGCCTGAACTACAGGGAAAATCGGGTGCTTCATGCAAAAATATAAGAGTTTGTTTGCTTTTGAAGAAATGTCTACATGTGTGGACATTATTTTTTTGCGTATATCATCCCGCAGGAAAATGGCGCGTACTCTTTCCGTTACATTTGGAGCTCTGTGGCGAAGCTCAATCTTCATGGCAACAAAGAGCATTATTACAAATTCACGGTTTACCTGTATTTCGGCGGTAGATATTTTTTTATCCCTAAGGATTTCCTTGAAAGTCTTGTCGTTGAGCTCAAGGTTTGACAAGAGCTTTTGGCTGTGGCCGTGTGCCATTGAATCGCTGATAAGTCTGTAGTGATAAAAATAGCTGTCTTTTGCTATAACAAGCCTTTTGGCGTCGCAGATGGTGGGAAGCATTATATTTACGTCTTCGGCCATTACAATCGAGGTGTTGCAATACTTGATGTTATCAAGAAGAAGCTTTCTGGATGTGAGCTTCATGCATCTTGACATGGTAACGGGACGAACTTCGTTTCCAAGAAGGTTCTCTTTTATCTTATCAAGGGAGTCTCCTGTGTATACGCCGGGTGCAAGCCCCTGAGTTTCTTTTCTTCTCTCATTATTTTTCTCAACAATATAGTTTCCTGAGATTATCTCGCTGTCGGAAAAAGAAGGATCGGTGAGGGCATAGAGTTTCTCAAACATATCGGTATCAATCCAGTCGTCACTGTCGATGAAACAAAGATAGTCTGCGCGGGCTCTTTTAACCCCTTCAGTCCAGGCGGATATGAGACCGCCGTTGGCTTTGTGGACTGCGATGACACGATCGTCTTTTGAAGCATATTCGTCACACTTTGCGGGACTTATGCCGTCTGTGGAGCCGTCGTCGACAAGTATTGCTTCAAACTCCGTGAAAGTCTGTGAAAGTACGCTTTCAAGGCATTCATCCAAATATTTTGCGGTGTTGTAAACCGGTATGATTACACTGATCTTGGGTTGTGACATCTCTTTTCCCTTCTGAATCAAATTGAATTCTGTAAACTATCTTATCAGCGACAGTGTGTGCGTGTCAAAATATGATAGAAACGACGGGGCTTTTGAGGTAAAATTAATAGTAACAAAAAATCTAGGAGGAAAGGGCGTATGGGTAAAGTTTTTCATGTAGATCATCAGATAGATAAGAAGAATGTAGAAGATTCGGTCACAGAGTGGACCAAGGTAGTTGAGTACAGTGATATTAATAGCGAAAAAAGGCTTTTTGGCGGCAAATTGATGTCGTGGATAGATGAAGTTGCGCGTACGGTAGCGATAAGGCATTCCGGAAATCCGGTTATTACGGCGGCTGTCGACAACATGCAGTTCAAACAGGGCGCAAAGCTCGATGATATAATCGTCATCATCGGCAAGATAACATATGTCGGCAGGACTTCGATGGAGATACGAGTTGACACCTATGTAGAAGACAGGCGAAACGGCATGAGACACGTCCTTAACAGGGCATATCTCACCGAAGTGTGCATCGACGATGACGACACACCCGCAATTGTCCCTTACGGTCTGAATATCAGAACAGCAAACGAAAGGGCCGAGTGGGAAGGCGCAGAGAAGAGGATCATCCTCAGGAAGAAGCGCAGGATGGAAGGATTCTGATAAGGTAAAAGAGAATAGAGATGTTTAAGGGCGCAGATTGAATAGGTACAAAATCTGCGTCTCTTTTTATTGAGAAAAAATGTAGAATTCTACACTTTTGTTGATTAAAATGTAATCGCATGTTAAAATTTAACAAGAAAAAATGTAGAATTCTACACTTTTGGAGAATAAAATGATAAAAAGAGATAAATATTTAAATCAATTACTTGAAGCAAGAGAAAATGGTTTTCCCAAGGTTATTACCGGAATCAGACGATGCGGAAAATCTTTTTTACTGAAAGAAATTTATAAAGGCTATTTGCTTGATGAGGGCGTTGACTATTCTCATATTCATGTTATTGAGCTTGATGACGATAGGAACATAGAGTACAGAGATCCGATAAAGCTTGGCGAATATGTTCGGGGAATCTGCACAGATTCAGAAATGCATTTTGTATTTGTGGATGAGATCCAGAAAGTATATACGATAAAGAACCCGAATCTGACCGATGGCAAGCATGTTCCTGCCAAAAAGAAAGACACAGATACGGTATCGTTCGTGGATGTGGTTTTGGGGTTGTCTCGCGAAAAAAATATTGATCTTTATGTGACCGGCTCCAACTCAAAAATGCTTTCTTCGGACATAGTGACTGAGTTTAGAGATAAGGCGACGAACATCAATCTGGCACCACTTTCATTTGAGGAATTCTATGCCTATGTGGGAGGATATGAAACAGAAGCGCTGTACGAATACATGCAGTATGGCGGCATGCCGCTTGCTGTTTTGAAAAAGGATGATGATAAAAAAGAGTATCTGAAGGGATTATTTGAGACAACATATTTTAGAGATATTCTTGAAAGAAACAGATTAAAGAGAGGAGAGGAACTTGAAGAACTCTGCAATATCATAAGTTCTTTGACCGGTGAGCTGCTTAATTCCGAAAAAATAGCAAATACATTTCTAAGTGTTCGGAAATCGAAAATAGACAAGTCTACAATTGAGAACTACATAGGTTACTTTATAGATGCCTTTATTCTTAGAGAGGCTCGTAGGTTTGACATTAAGGGAAGAAAAGAAATCGGAGCACTGAGAAAGTATTACTTTGCAGATACAGGGCTTAGAAATGCCAGATTAAATTTTGCATTTCCCGATGAAGGTCAGATGTTGGAAAACATCGTATATAATGAGCTACGCTATAATGGATATTCTGTAAATGTCGGTACCTTCGATACAGTTGAAAAGAATAAAGCTGGGAAATCCGTTAGAAAGAACAATGAAGTGGATTTCTATGCAACAAAGGGCATCCGCTCATATTACATCCAGGTGACAGCGGATATTTCCAATGAAACGACCAAGGAAAGAGAGATAAGACCGTATATCTTGCTCAACGATCAAATTCAGAAAGTCATTGTGGTCAACAAACCGATAAAGGAGACACGCGACGAGCGTGGTTTCACGATTATTGGGATAATGGACTTCTTGCTTAGGTTTATAAAAGGAGAGTAAGCCTATGGCACTTATCGCTAAGGTAAAAGAATATCGCGAAAAAGCAGGTTACAAGCAAAGTGAGCTCGTAGAGATGGTTGGTGCAAGACGCGAAACAATCGTCCATCTTGAGAACGGTAAATATAACCCGTCACTTAAGCTTGCGATGGACATTGCCAAGGTATTTGGCACTACCGTTGAGGAGTTGTTCGAGTTTACGGAAGAGTGATGGGGAAAAGAAATATTAAGGGCGCGGATTTGGTACATGAGTAGGTACTAAAGCTGCGCTTTTTTTAATGAAAAGGACTGAATTGAAAGGAACAATTCAGCCCGGAATATCATCTGTTTGCGTTTTTGTATTTTTCAAGCTCTGCTTGTAATGTTTTAAGTTCTGATTGTAATTTTACAATCTCAGTTTCATATTTTTCTTCTGCATCAGTATAGCCGGCTGTATACTGAGAATTCATTTGTTCTCTGTAACGGCGCTGGCCTTCAAGAAGCTCTTTAGCCTGATTGTCATAATTAAGTTCGAAGATCAAATTTCCCACCTCCTCGATATCAGGATGATTCTTGGCAAGATTTTTAAATTCTTCCCAAGTGGTTGCTCTAAAAAGATCCGCCCAGTACACAAGATTATTACGGACATCTTCTTGTGTTGCAAGGTCTGTGTGGTTTAATTGTAGCATATTTATGCCGAATTTATCAGTATACAGATGGTGATTTTTGATATTGATAAGGCGGTATTTTGCATAGAACTCTGCTTCTGCATTGGGGATGAGTTCCTGATCGGTGATGCAGAATAAAGTAGTAGGCTTTACGAGGGAATAATTGTCGCCGCTACCGATGTTGTCGTATGCCCGGCACAGGTAGATTATTGAGCGTGAGATCCAATATTTATCGGGATATACCTGGAGCTCGATATTGAGAATCTCATTGTTGTTGAGAGTGAGCTTTATATCCATGATTGTTTCTTTACCTGCGCTGTTAAGGTCGATTGGATTTTCAACGAGGATGTTCTTTACATGATCGGGGGATATTCCTTTTAGGGCACAAACAAGACCTGTTAATGCTTTTTCGGATTGCTGCATGACGTAATGGAACATCATGTCGCTCATAAGCGTAAATTCGATTTCGCCTGTCGCAGTTTCGTAGGTGAGTTTTTGAGAGTTGTCTTTTGATTTAGACATTTAGAAATTTCCTTTCATAGAAAAAATAGAATTGGCAGATTTGCCATGTCATCGGCTTGGAATTGTCGTTGAAAGACTGCCGACTTCTCTTATGATATCAGATAAATCTTAAGAAATACCGTCGAAAAATCTTAAGATTTTTTGTAGTATGAAAAAAGAAATATCAAGGGCGCAGATTGGTGTAAGAATGGGTACAAAATCTGCGTCTTTTTCTATGACAAAATACTATATATAGGTTATAATAACAGTGAAAAAATATGCAGTTAATGCTGATTGTATGGGTTTGGGGAGATGAAAAAAGTTTTTCAGGAAGCTATTTTTTTTGTTGCGGAAAAAGGGAAAAAGATAGGTATAAACAGAGAGAAGCTAAAAGCAAGCTTTTTTCCTTTATATCGCTTGTTTTGCCGCGTTGAATATAAAATCTTTAATCAAGTTTATTTATATCATGTGGAAATTCCTGTTACTCAAAGATGCACACTTAAATGTAAAGATTGTAGTTTTATGATGCCATATTTTGAACATCCAAAAGACTACGAAGTTGATAAGTTGCTTACATATATGGACAGACTGTTTGAATGTGTTGATACGATTCAAATATTTCGAATACTGGGTGGAGAGCCTTTTGTATATAAAGAGTTGGACAAAATAATCAGTAAGGCATTGGCGTGTAATAAGGTAAAGACTGTTGATGTTGTCACAAACGGAACGTTGGTTCCATCAGATAAAGTATTGGATACTTTGAGAAATTCCAGATTGACAGTTCAGATTAGTGATTACGGAGATATTTCGTATAAGAAAAATGAATTACAGAAAGCATGCATGGAGCGTGGGATAAAATGTGTAATTCGAAGTATGGCGGATAAGAACTGGTTTAGCGCCGGTGATTTGCATTTCAGAGGCAAGGTTGCAGCGGATATAAAAACTCAGTTGAAAAGATGTGCGGGAATATGTCGAAGTTTTCAGAATGGAAAATTATATTTTTGTCCAAGAGCATCATTTGGAACACTTCTTGGAATTCCGAATCCACCAAAAGACTATGTTGACTTTACCTGCGCATCGGATAAAAACGAATTGCGAAAACAGATTTATGAATTAAATCAACGCAAAGGTTTTCTTGCATGTAATTACTGCGACGAAGGAACCGATGAATACAGAACGATTCCTCCGGCTGAGCAGATACAGGATAGGAATCAGGTTGAAAAATGGAGAGAAAATATAGGAAAGCAATAAGAGTAGTTTTTTGAATGTATTGAGGATACAGATGAAGACAATACTACATGTAACGGAAGTTCTTTCAGGCGGAGTGCTTCCGGTGATATCAGGTATTTGCAACGGATTGTGTGACAAGTACAGATTCGTTGTTATTTATGGTGATAGGGATGATGTTCCTAAGAATTTAAATGAGATTTTTGATTCGAGAGTGAAGCTTATCTATTTGCCATCATTAAAGCTCAAGATTTCATTAAAAGATGATCTATCAGCGATAAAAGAGATTAGACGATGTGTAAAGGATGAGAAGCCGGATATAATACATATCCATTCAACGAAAGCAGGCATTGACGCAAGAGTCGGACTACTTGGATGTAAAGTGACTAAATACTATACACCGCATGGATTCTGCTTTTTGAGAAAAGATCAAAATAACATTAAGCGTTTTATCTTAAAAACAATGGAAAAGACGCTGGCCAAGATGTGCGATGGAATTATAGCTTGTGGAAAGTATGAATATGAAGTTGCAAAAAAGATTTCCACAAAAGCTGTATTGATAGAAAACGGATTGGATACAGAATTTGTGGATAAAGCACTGGCTGAGGAAGAATTAAAAGAAGAAAAAGAACATAAGTATACTGTTTATACGGCTGGCAGAATAGGACCTCAAAAGAATCCCAAGCTGTTTAATGAAATTGCTTCTAATCTGCCTGATTACAAGTTTGTGTGGATTGGAGAAGGTGAGGATAAAAACCTTCTTACAAGTACAAACATCGAGGTGACGGGGCTGTTAAGCAGGAGAGATGTTATAAAGAGAGCGAAGAACTACGATTGCTATCTGTCTACCAGCTTGTGGGAAGGTCTCCCTATAGCGCTTATGGAAGCTATGTACATGGGAAAGAAGTGTGTTGTTTCTGATGTGGAAGGAAATAATGAGCTTATAAAAGATGGAGAGACAGGGACTGTTTTCGATGATGCTGAGAATGCATGTAGCTTATTATTGGATAGTGATTACTATGGCAAAGAAGCAAATCAATTAATTAAGAATAAGTATTCGATAAATAAAATGTGTGAAAAATGTGAGAAAGTATATGAGTAAGAAATATAAAAATTATGACATTACATTAGTTGTTACTCATAGATGTAATGCTAAATGCATAATGTGTAGTTCATATAAAAATCCATCATGTGTAAAAAATGAAATTACTCTGGAAGATATAGAGAAAATACCGGCGTCTAGATTCATCCAGATTACAGGTGGTGAGCCGTTTATGCGTACGGATTTGGAAGATATTGTAGGAATCCTTTCAAGAAAAACTAAAAGGTTAATGATAAATACGAATGGTTTTTTTACAGATAGGATTGTGGATCTTTGTAAAAAGTATCCTTCTTTAGCAATTCGAATATCAGTCGATGGAAGAAAAGAAGTACATAATTCTATAAGACGAATAGATATTTATGACAGAGCAATAGATAGCTTGGATGCACTTAAGAAACTTGGCATTGTGGATTTGGGAATTAGTTTTACATTACAGGAAAATAATGTTGATGAACTTATAGAAATGTATAAGTTCGCATTGAATAAAGGTGTGGATTTTGGAGTAGGAATTATACATAACTCATTTTATTTTAGTAAAGATGATAATGCTATAAAAGATAGAGATAGATTAAAAGATGAATTAAAAAAGCTCGTGTGTATGCAAATTAAGTCTAAAAGGAAGAAGGATTGGGCAAGAGCTTTTTTTAATGATAAAAGTATAGACTATATTGATGGGAAACCAATGTCGGTAAAGTGTGATGCGGGGATAAGCTCGTTTACAATTGAGTGTAACGGGAATGTTTTGCCATGTAATATGACGCCCGTGGCATGGGTGATGGGAAATATTAAAGAGCAGACGTGGGATGCAATTTTAGCTAGCAGTGAAGCTGAGGAAATTAACAATAGATGTAGGAATTGTAAGTTGAATTGCTGGTCAATCTGTAATGTTCAAAGCTCTTTAAAGAAAAGAATATGGGTACCGGGACTCTGGTTAATAAAGAATAAAAAATTTTGAGATTTGACATTGGGTAAACACAGTGCAGAATGTGGTGTGTTTCAAAAAATATATTAAAGGCGTTTTTATGAATGATGAACTTATAAGTGTTATTACTGTTGCCAAAAATGCAGAAAAGACAATTCGGGCAACAATAGATTCAGTGCTTAGCCAAACATATAGAAATATTGAGTACATATGTATTGTTGGAGAGTGTAATGATAAAACAAATATTATTATTGATGAGTACAAAAGACAATTTGATTTAAAGGGAGTTAGATTAAAACATGTGTCTGGACCTGATAGTGGAATATATGATGCAATGAATAAAGGAAGTGAACTTGCTAGTGGACAATGGTTATATTTTTTAAATGCGGATGATAGATTGTGTGATGGAGTTGTGTTCCAAAGGATATTTGCAGAAAAACATATATATGATGAAACTGATTGTGTTTATGGCAATATAATACTTTGTTCTGATGGTAAAAAAGTTATTAGGAAAGGTGCACCTGTTTCGGCTATATATTATAAGTTTCCTATATGTCATCAGGCCGCTTTTGTAAGAAAAAGTATTATAAAAAAATATGGATTTAATGAAGAATATAAGCGCTTGGCTGATTTTGATCAATTTTTCAGGATGTATCTTGATAATAGAATTTTTAAATATGTAGATGTAGATGTTGCTTATTTTAGCACAGATGGAGTATCACAAAAAAATAATATTGCATTAGCTATTGAACGAGAAAAGATACATAAAAAACTTGGAATTTCTAGAAAAAAAAGAATAAGAAGATGGGTTAGATATTTTTTTATATGTGTGATTAAAGATAATAGATTGTTTTATAAATGTTTTTTTGGAATCAACTATTGGATTCAAAAGATAAAAAATATACATTAGTAGGCAAAAAAATGAAAATAGTATTTATTACACATTATTCGGACTTATATGGAGCTAATCTTTCGATGTTGGGCTTGGCTGAAATGTTTATTGAGCAGTATGACATTGATGTTTATATTATATGTCCTCAAAAAGGAAAAGTTGTAGATGTAGCTCGGAAAAAAGGAATACATGTTAAGTGTATTCCATATATTTACTGGCAAGGTCAGAGATTTATTACTCTTAAAAAGCTACTAAGAGTGATATGGAATCCTATTTGTATAGAATTAAGCTGTTGTTATGTAAAAAAAATATCACCAGATGTAATTCATAGTAATTCAAGTGTTGCGGATTTAGGGGTTGTTATTTCAAAAAGAATGAAAATTCCATGCGTATGGCATTTAAGGGAGTTTGGGGAAGAAGATTATAATTTGAAATATATGGTGCCAAGTAAAAAAATTGGTGAATTGTATTCAAGCGCAAATAGAATCATTGCTATCTCTGAATATTTAAGGGCAAGCTATAAGAAAAAGTATCCAGTTTTGGATATATCAGTTGTATATAACGGAGTGAAGAATTTTTCTGTAAAACGGAAGAAACATTTGGGGTGCAATTTTTGCGTGATAGGCCGGATTACAGAACAAAAGGGGCAATATCAGGTTTTAAAAGCGGTAGTTGAACTGATAAAAAGCAAAAGGGATGGATTCCATTTGTATATAGTTGGCGAAGGAAAAGATAGATATGTCAATAAGTTAATGGAGTATGTATTTTCAAATGATTTAGGTGAGTATGTTACTTTTACTGGATATGTGGAAGATATTAGTGATTTTCTTTGTGGAATGGATGTTGGCATAATGTCATCAAAATGTGAAGCGTTTGGAAGAGTTACAGTGGAGTATATGTATGCGGAAATGCAAGTAATTGCGACAAATTATGGCGGAACTAAAGAAATAATAGGTGATAATGCTATGTATTATGATTTTGGGGATTTTATTTGCTTGGCTGATAAAATGGGAAAGTGTATGGATAATCATTATGAAAACAGAGATGAGTTAAGGCTTATGGCTGAGAAAAAGTTTAATCAACGGGTTTGTACCAAAAACATTTTGAATATATACAAAGAAATGGGGATTAGAACTAATTGATTTTATTGTAAAGGTTTTGGTAGAAAATGAATAATAAGTCTACGATTAGAATGAATTATTTATATAATGTCATTTATCAGATTGCTAATATTTTGGTACCAATTATCACTACACCTTATTTAACAAGAGTTCTTCATGCAAGAGGAATGGGGAGATTTGCATTTTATTATTCTGTTTCAAATTATTTTTGCATTTTTATTAAGCTGGGATTGCTTAATTATGGAAATAGAACAATTGCTATGGTTAAGGATGATAAGAAAGCGTTATCGAATAATTTTTGGGCTATTTACTCATTTCAATTATTTATGGGATTATTGGTTTTAAGTATATATTTTTTATATTGTTTACTGGTTGCGAAAGATAGAAGGCTGGCATGGGTGTTTTCATTGATGGTTTTATCGGCCATTATTGAATTGGATTGGCTTTTATATGGATTAGAAAAATTCAAATTAGCTTCTATTAGAGATGCCATAGTAAAGGTGATAACAGCTGCAGGAATTATGATTTTTGTAAAAAATGCAGAAGATATATGGAAATATGCTTTGATTTATGCTTTGGGAGTGACACTATGCCAGGTTATAACTTTGCCAAAAGCAATGAAATATGTTGGTTTTGTAAGAGTATCAAAGAAAGAAATAATTTCACATATTCGACCGAATCTTCTTCTTTTTCTTCCAACAATTGCAATTAGCATATACAAAACTATGGATAAGATAATGCTTGGAAAGTTATCAACAGATGTGGAGCTGGGGTATTATCATAGCTGTGAGGGAGTAATTCAAGTTCCATTGGCTTTAATAACGGCATTAGGAACAATAATGCTACCAAGAATGTCTAACATGATTGTAGATAAGGCGCGAAAAGATGAAGTTGATAGTTTGTTTATGAAGTCTATTGAATTTGCCGTGTTTGTTACAACTTCTATATGTTTTGGAATAATGGCAGTGGCAAAAGAGTTTGTACCATTGTTCTATGGTAAAGGTTTTGAAAAGTGTATTAGTATTTTTTATATAATTCTTCCGAGTTGTATTTTTGTAGCATTTGCAAATGTACTTAGGACACAGTATCTCCTTCCTAGGAAAAGAGATTCTGTTTATGTTGTTTCTCTTTTTTTAGGTGCGTTGATAAATTTGATTGTTAATATGTTATTGATTCCGAGAATGGGATCGTTAGGAGCAGCAATTGGAACGTTAGCTACAGAAATAATTGTTTGTTTATTGCAAGCGAGGGTGGTGTATAAAGAAACGAATTTGAGCAAGCATCTGATTGATACAATACCTTATCTTTTATCTGGTATAGTTATGTTTACTGTTATTGTGAATATAAAAAATAAAGCATCAATACTTTGGCTTTTTAGCAAGATATTTTTGGGGTTTATTATTTATATATTTGTATTGTCTATTGCTTTCTTTACTAGAAGAATATTAAATGAAAAACATATATGTTGATGTGGAAAGGTGTATTAAGGTGCAATTAAAAAGAATACATGACGAAAGGAATAATCTTTTAGAGTCCCCTGTATTGATTTCAGCGATATTGCTGATTCTATTTAAACCGCCATATTTCAATGAAATAGAAGTGGTAGATAATATATATAATTTCATATGCGTAATGATTTTGCTTTTTTTTCTGATTATTGCCATATATCTTAAGCTGACGTCTAAAATTATTTGGTTGATTTCTTACTATGGTATTATATTTGTTTCAACACTATATAATAGCGGAAACATAATGTCGTTTCTTAAAGAAAACATTTATTCATTTGCACTATGTTTGGTATTTGCAGTATATGGTGATATTGCATTGGCTACATTTCTAAATGCGTTTAATGCAGTGCATCTATATATTTATATAAATCTGCTTACAGTTTTAGCTTTCCCTGGAGGTTTATATAAATCTGAGATATATACACAAAATTGGTTTCTTGGGTACAAGAATCCGATGATAAGATTGTTGTTACCCATAATTTGTATTTCATTTGTTAATTCAATCATCAAGTATGAAAGAATTACTGTATATAATTATTTTATTCTTATAATTACTATTATATCGGCTTTTTTGGTAAAATCTGCCAATGGAGTTGTTACTGTAATGATATGGACATTTTTTTTGATTTTGAGTATTTTTGTTCCACGTATTTATAGAATTATAAATGAAAAAACTGTGCTTATATTCTATTTATTATTTATTGCAGTTCTTTTCTTTGTAAAAATCCCCAATTTTGTATTTTCGTTATTGAATATAGTGGGTAAAAAGAATTCATTTATGGGAAGATATAGATTATGGAAAATCATTATCAAGCGGATTAAAGAACGCCCTTTAGGAGGATATGGCTTCTTACAAGGAGATGAATTTGTTAAGTTTTCTAATTTGAGATGGGCTTCACATGCTCATAATTGGATTTTAAATATTCTTATTCTAGGTGGAGTTATTCTGTTAGTAGCATTTTTATATGGCTTTTTTTGTATGTCAAGATCTCTTTCGAAATATAGAGAAAAGAGTGCTTGTATTATAGTTTCAATTACAGTTATGTGTTTTTTAGTTATGGGAATAGATGAGGCGATGACAAATTCGGTTTTCATTTATCCAATATTTATTTTGGGAATGGATTTGGGAAAACTATTTGATAGTAAATGTGAAAATGCCAAAATACTAGTTAGTTGGTAAGCAGATTATACAGGCGTTAATTAAACTTTTTACTGAGGACAAATATATATGTTGAATATTTATTTTGGAGAAACAGAAGGAGCGATGCATGGACCATCGTGGTTCAGATTCAACTTTCGGGAAGAGTGGTTTGGAGATCCGCTTGTTGCTGAGATGATGGAAGATATAGATAAATCGCATTATAAGGGTGGGCAGTTGATTGAGAGTGATGTACTTGGCCCGATTCCGCCGGAAAGATTATCGGGCAGCCTGCAGACACTTATTTGTATTTATAAAAAACCTGATCTTATGTTTAATGCTACCAGCTGTGGTGAAGACTGTGCCAAGTGGCTTTTGGAGATAGGAAGACAAGAAGATATTTCTGTGAATTTAAGATATTATATGCCTTTTGACAATTGCGGAGATTTTAAAGTTAGAATTATCAATGAGGATAAAACTATTTATAATATTAAGGATTACGTGCATATAGCTCTGAAATATGTTTGATATAGAGGAAGATCTATGCAGAATATAAACATCCCGGGCAGACTTATGAAGGACATAAGGTCTTTTGCCATAAAAAACAATGTTGAAAAAATAATACTGTTTGGCTCAAGAGCGAGAGGGACACATTATGATCAAAGTGATGTTGATCTTGCTGTTGAGGGTGGTGATTTTGACGGCTTTTTATCAGATATTCAGGAAATGGCGTACTCACTGCTTTCTTTTGATATAGTGAAATATGATGATAGAATAACAGAAGAACTCAAGGAAGAACTTAGAAAAGATGGAGTGGTAATATATGAAAAAGTATGATAATTTCGTCGATTGCTTAAGTGTGCTGGAGAAAGCGAATTTTAGTAATGCGTATAATGATGAAATATATAGAATGGGAGTGATTGGCCAGTTTAATCTGACTTTTGAGCTTTCGTGGAAGGCATTACAGGCAGTAATGCGACTTCATGGTGTCAGTGGTGCAGAAATCGGATCGCCCAGAGAAATTTTGAAGTTGGGTTATGCCAATGGATTTATTAAAGACTCTGAAGTGTGGCTTTTAATGTTGAGTAAAAGAAATGAGAACATTCATATATATGATGATAAGGCGATAGATGAGCTTATAGTTATGATCAGGGATAGCTGTAAACGCTATTATAAAAGTTGACCAGTTTCATCCATTTCGCTAGTGAAAAAGTTTACCACCTTGAGTTAAGTCCTTTATGATTTTTAGTGTATGAAAAAATCATGAAGGGAGAAAGGTGATGATAGTCGAAATGGATCTCTACTACCAAATCCGCAGCCGCTATAACGACGGCGAATCCATACGGTCCATTGCCAGAAAGCTGGGTATATCCCGGCAGACCGTTAAAAAGTATTGCAGAGGCGATACGCATCCTGATGAACGGAAACCATATCATCGGGACTCTGAGGTGGTTACTCAGGAAGTGATTGATTTT
>NZ_FMUR01000027.1 GCF_900101605.1 Butyrivibrio hungatei | reverse complement strand
GAAAAGCCCGAAAAATCAACAGATATGCTGAATTTTCCGGACTTTTATGCCTAAATTTTCAATTGAGTTTCAAAATCTATTGGAAGTTAAGAATATATCATAATTCCCACACAATGCACACCCCCCGCATATAACATGTTTTTAGTAAAAAATGCATGTAACAGGCTGCTATTCCTATAAATGTTTATGTATATTTATGCTTGATATTCTTTTTCATTCACCCTATAATACAGACAAAATTAAAAAGAATGCAGAGTAGACTGTAAAGCGTCAAGTGCCGGGTGAACAGGGAGTTGTCATTCGGACGAAGGGTAATCCGCGGTTTTATGGTCGCATCCCGCTGCTACATAGTGAAGTGTATAACACCTCTCGTGTAGACAAAAGGAAGCTGCGAGGAGGTGTATTTTTTATGAAAAAATTACGTGACACAAACACACTTACTCTGGCCGCCATGTTAACGGCTCTGGGTATCGTACTGGGATTTCTCAAAATTCCCATCAACCAGATCATCGAGATCAGATTCGGCTCACTCCCAATCGGCATCGCAGGTATGTCGCTCGGCCCTGGTATTGCCGCTATCGTCGGAGCACTTACCGATATCGGAGGATATCTTGTAAAGCCTACCGGTCCTTTCTTTCCCGGATTTACTATAAGCGGAATCGTAAGCGGCCTGATCTTCGGCTTTATTCTATACAACAAGAAACCTACGCTTGCCAGAATTGTTGCGGCTGAAGCCGTTCACACACTTATCGTCGGCATCATCATGAATACCTACTGGCTTGACATGATGTATATCAAAAAAGGCTTCTTTGTGACACTTGTAGCAAGACTTCCCAAAGAACTTGTAATGCTCCCCATCAATATTTTAATGCTTTACATTGTTTTGGAAGCATTTGGCAGGATTAAGACTTATGCACGAGTATAATTATTCAGAGGCAATTTCTTTTTTCGAGAAATTGCCTCACTTTGAACCGCCTAAAAATAATAATACCCCCATAAAAGACATGTTTTCTCTGGACGCCGAGCTTGCTCTTCTCAGAAAACTGGGAAATCCCCAGATCGGGCAGCGCTATGTTCACGTCGCAGGCACAAACGGCAAAGGCTCAACAGTTGCCTATCTCACCTCGATTCTTATCGAAGCAGGCTTAAGAGTCGGCACCTTCGCCTCACCCTTTTTATACCACTACAATGAACTCTTTAAGATAAACAATACTGAAATTTCGGATGAGGATTTTGCAAGGCTCTTTTCACAGATAAAGCCTGCATATGACGAGCTTGCCACCGAGAACATATTTCCCAGCGAATATGAGATTCTTACCGTCATGTCTTTTATTTATTTCAGTGAAAAAAACTGTGACATCATCGTCATGGAAGTCAGCATGGGAGGCCGCGTGGATACGACAAACGTAATTCCCGCGCCGCTTGTTACTCTCATTACTCCGATAAGCTACGACCACATGTCGATCCTTGGTAACACACTGACTGAGATTGCAACCGAGAAAGCCGGAATAATCAAGCACGGTACCTCTGTCATCACTCCATTTCAGGAACGAGAAGTCAGCAAAGTTCTTGAAGATTTTTGCGCAAAAAAAGCTGTTTCTTTGGCATACTTCACTGAGCCCGTCCCGATTGAACGAAGTTTGCAGGGACAGCATTTTAACGTAGACGGAGTAACTTACAGCACAAAGCTTCTGGGCACCTACCAGATAGGCAACGCAGCCCAAGCAATCTACGCCGCAAGGAAACTGGCTCAGAAAGGATTTAGAATTTCCGAAACCGACATATCCCGAGGAATCGCTAATACCGAATGGTTCGGACGTTTCACTGTCGTAAAAGAAAATCCGTATATCATAATAGACGGTGGCCACAACAGACAGGGCGCGGCAGTTCTTCGTTCATCCCTTGAAGAATACTTCCCGGGTAAAAAAATCACATTCCTTCTTGGAATCCTCGCCGACAAAGAAGTTGATATCATCCTCGATGAACTGATGCCGATTGCAGATAAGTGCTACGTCACAAGTGTTCCCAATCCAAGAACTATGGTTCCCGACGACCTCGCCAAGATGATAGAAAGCCGCGGCGTTAAAGCAACTGTTTTGGAAAAAGATTATCCATTTGAAGACCTATGTAAAGACGAGACAGAAGTTCTCTGCATTGCAGGATCTCTCTATCTCATAAAAGATATTACATTGAAATTTTGAACAATCAGATACAGCGATTGACAACGCTCCCCCTGTGGCATACAGATTATCATTGATACTCTATTCCGATCATTCATCGGAATAGAGTTTTGTTGTTTTTGCTTGTCTTCTGTTTAAGAAAATAAAAAGTACAACGATAACTACGCACATTACCTGCGTAGCTGTTATGACATGATAAAGATGCGCGTATCTGAGAAAATCTAAAGCAATCTTAGCTATAGCATATATGCTCGAAGCAACCAGCGGATTAAAACGCTTTTTGAAATATAAAACAATGGAAAATGCAAAAAGAAGCAGAAAAACTGCAGACTCTAACTTTTGAATCGGAAATAGATTTCCCTTGTCGGTATGGACACGCATAAATCCGTTATACGGAAGCCCTTCGCAACATCCCGCGAAAGCACATCCTATTTTTGCCACTCCGTACATCAACGGAAGGGCTACCACAAAGGATTCAAAAAATACTTCTTTATATTTGGGAGTTATCCTTGTAAATATATATGCTCCCAAAAGCATACCCAGCGCGGCACCGCTACTGTTAAGCCTGATATATTGTCCTTTTGTAAGCACAAAATTCGTTAAGAGTGAAGTGCATAAACACATTATCAATTCCAGTACAGCGAACAAAAAGACAATCTTTTTGGGAACATTTCTTTTCTGTTGCAAATATGCTATCGTGAGCAGTCCAAAAAATAATGCAGAAGCTATCATTGTCTTATACATAAATGTTCCGTCTCCTTACGTTATTATGTCATCATTTTATTGCATATACACAATTCTTTCAAATGCCGATCATGATATTGGCTATTTGTTATTCTTATGGCCATACAAATACGCACCAATGGCTGCAACACACGGAACGGTTGATATAATACCAACAGAGCCTGCGATTGCTCTGATAAGCTCAACAGCCACAAAATCTGTATTTATTAACTGGATAAAAGACACTCCATAGGAATATATAAGGATCATCATATTAAGTGCGCCGCCGACATAGGCAAGTACAAGCGTATTGGCCATTGTGCCCATGGCGTCTCTTCCAATCTTCATTCCCGATCTAAAGAGTTCTGCAAAACCCGCTTTTTCATTTGCAAGTTTAATCTCTTCTACAGCCGATGAAATTGACATCGCTATATCCATAACCGCACCCATCGCAGCGATCAGTATCCCACTGATAAAAAGACCTGACATCTTTAGATTACTTGTTGATTTCACAAGAAGAAGTGCCTCAGCCTCATCCGTCTGAAATGTCGTAACGCCGCCAAGCTTTGCGGATACAGCTCCGAGTATGGCAGCTATGAGCACTCCCGCAAGCGATCCCAAGGCTGCCGAGACAGTCTTTTTACCGGTTCCTCCGATAAGCAAAAAGCATACCGCAGAGGTTACAAATATAACCGCAATCGTCACGGGGATTGCAGAAAAGCCCTTGTAAACAAGCGGAAGTAGCACAAACAGGATAATAAATACCGTGTAAACAAGTCCTATAAAGGCTTTTAATCCCTGCTTTCCTCCCATGAGAACAAGCACAGCAAAAAATACAGCTACAAGTCCGATTGTAAGCGGAATACGATTGTAGTTATAGACACTTACGGTATACGTATGTTCCGCTGATGTATCTATCCTTACACTGACAGTATCACCTTCTTTTACATCCACGTTATAAAGGGCACTGAAATAGTTTGTGACTTTGCAAATGTCACCTTTATAGCGGCCTGTTAGGATTTTAACCTTAAGCTCGCTGCTGCCCTTCTTTTGATTTTCAACACTCTCATCAATAACCGTATTGTCCTCTATTACAGAAAGAACTCTGGCAGTCTCATATTCAACTCCGGAGTTCTCTGTTACAGTGTATTTAGGCCTGTCCGCATTGGCATAGATAACTACGCCAATGCTTAAGGCTATGAATACAAGGACTGATACAGCTTTTATTATCAGCTCTTTTTTCATATTATTTTTTTCCAAATAAATGTCTTAATTTTGATAACAATCCCGCAAGTTTTCCACCTGATGCAGCGGCTGCACCTGCTGCGGCCGAAGCTCCTGCTGCAGCTCCCGCAGAAACGCCTGCTGCAATATGGCTTATCACAAAGATAACCAGCGCCACAACGCCAACCGCACCGGCTCCTATTGCCACAAACTTTTTAGGTATGTTGGGCAGCTCGGGTAGCTTAAACTCTTTTTTCTTGCCGTTATCTTCCTGTTTATCCTGCTCTGCACCGTTGTCGGTCTGAGAATCTGCAGTCTGTGCAGAATCCTTGTTATCCTCATTTTCGGTGCTGCTGTTGTCTGCATCTGTAGACTTTGCCTCTGTGCTGTTATCCGAAGAATCCTTCTTGTTTGAATCTGCAGCTTTATTATCGGATTGCTTCTTTTTAGCTCCGAGTACAGAATTGTCTTTCTTCGTATTGTCTGATTTCTTTTTGCCGTTTACGGACTCTGACTTTTTGTTATCTGTCTTTTTGTTATCCGTATTCTTATTGTCTTTTACGGATTCCGACTTCTTGTTATCGGCTTTCTTATTGTCAGTTCCCTTGTTAGCCTTCACCGATCCAGACTTTTTGTTATCAGTCTGCTTATTGTCTTTTCCTTTGTTGTCCTTCACAGTGTCAGAATTTTTGTTATCGGATTTCTTGTTATCCTTTGCGGAATCTTTCTTTTTATTATCGGTTGCCTTGTTGTCTTTTACCGAATCGGTCTTCTTGTCGCCCGTTGCCTTGTTGTCTTTTGCCGAATCGGTCTTCTTATCGCCTGTTCCCTTATTGTCCTTCACTGCGTCTGACTTCTTATCATCAGTCTTTTTATCGCCGGCTTTATCACCCTTCTTTGTGTTATCTGCCTTACCTGCAAGTACAATATCGTCGCAGTTGCGAACCCTGAGTACCGGTACTGATACATCCGATTTTCCTTCAGGATGCTTATAGAGCACACCTGCGGCGGTAACTTTGGCACCTTTCTTTACGAAATCTCCGACAGTATTCTTACCTGTTGAGCCGGATCTTATATATCCGTCGATGAAGATAGCCGCCTCGGCTCCCGATGAATCTTTTAACCAGAACTCGGCAACCGTTCCGTCGGCGTTGTAATCAACCCTTGTCACATCACCTGTTGTCTTAAGGAGCTGACCTCCAAGCTTATCGTAATCCATTGCGGTCTTGGTATCAACTGCTTTAGGTTCCCATACTTTAGGATCTGCTTTGAGCTCTTTTGCAGAAAGAACTTTGAGCTCAAGGTCGCCCTGATACTGTGCGAGATAGCCGACAATGCGCATCTTGGTACCAATCTTAAGTCCGGGTGTAGCATAAGGGAATATGTCCATTCCGCCCGTCTCATCCTGAATGTAGATGGTATCAAAGAATGTTGTGTCCTGATTTTCTGTTCCCGATGTCACATAGCCTTCAACTGCGAAGACTTCGTTCATCTTGCCCTGTCTGGCTTTTGCGATAGTTGTAGTCTCAAGCTCAACCGTAGCGCCGTCAATAATGTTATTTACGATCGTATGGTTTGCAAAAGGAAGTGAATCATTGTTGTCCATTTCAGCTTTTACTTCAAAGTCTGAGAGGAATACGCCACCCGAAACTATGATCTGACCGCCTGCTTTTGTCTTCTGACGTGCGATAAATGTCACCTTTCCGTCATTATCAAGCTTTACTCCTTTAACGCCGTTCGGCAAAGCACCGCCATTAGAGTTTCCTGCTCCGTCTTTGCAATCAACTGAATATGTGGTTTCAAATCCGTTTACAAGCCACTCTGCCTCATCAACAAAGTTTGTAGCCTTTGCACCTGAAATATCCACAGAACATCCCGAATACTGGCTGTACTTCTGGCCTTCCTTTATTCCTGCAAGAAGAGCGGATTCTTTGTTGAATACGGTAGGATACATTCTGTAAACCTGTCCGCCGTTATTCTTATCATCGCACACTTCATCGGAGCCCATACGAATGGTTGCGCCGATTGCTTCAAGGATCTTATTCTGCTCTGTTGCAGTCTGGCAGTCTTTGGTATCGGAATAATCAGCAAGACCGCATACGATCACTGATCCGCCGCCTGCCACATATTCTTTTACCATCTTGATAAAGTCATCACTGTAATGTGAAACCTTGCTAGGTTCTTTATTATTCTTTCCGGGAGCTGACAAAACAAGTAACTTACAGTCTTTTAACATGTCACTTGTGATATTGTCCTTAACCACAGTTGCTCGTATATTTTTCTTAGCACAAAGATTTATGAACGCATTCACATTTCCTGTGTAATAGCCCGAAACGTAATCATTATAGTGAGTACCGTCAATGATCACATTTGAGACCATCTTGGGAACCGCATAATTTACGGCAAACTTATCTTTATAAATCTTCTCAATACCACCAAGCATAGCATGAACGGTAACCTCATATGTCACCTGCCCCGCCTCGTTGTATACATAGCTTGTTTTATATGATGCGGTGCCGTTTGAAGCAACCTCTGATACCTTAGCCTCTGCGCCTGTCACTTTGGAAACAGGTACTTTTTTGCCATCCACATCGCTGAGTTCAATCTCGATATCCTTAATCTCAAGAGGTGTCTTTTCGTTGTTGAAAAGGTCAACGTTGATATCAAGAGACTCTCCCGCTACAGGAAGTACCGTCTCTGTATATGCATTGTTGATTCCGCAAGCCTCGACACTGCCTACCCATACAGGAGCTGTTACCGCAATGTCTTTATCCTGCTCGGAAATCTTGAGGTAGTAGTAAGAATATGCAGAGGGAACTGTAAATGTAACCGTTGCCTCGCTCTTGTCAACGTTCTGTGAAGCGATCACCTGACCGCCGTTTACGACTACTTCTACCTTACCGATCGCAGAGTCCGTAGGATCCTTGATGTCAGCCTTGATCTCAACCGTTTCACCTACAGTATCCTTATCAAGAATACTACCCATAACGTTGTTATCAAGTGTGTAGTAGATTGAAAGGTCATTGTCCTCAGTTGCATATATACGATAATTTCTCATTGCATCGTATATTGCTTCTTCGCTGTTGGTATCTGCAAGCATTACAGTACGTGCAGTGTTGGCATCGCCCCAAAGTCCCTTGTGGTTATCCTGGTTGTTTGTGGGAGCCACGTGCCAGCCCTTATCAAGAGCTCTGGTGTAATACTCGTATGAAGGGAAGTAACCTGAAGATCCTATCGCACCTTCACCGTTACCAACCTCTATCATTGTAATGAGCGCATCGTTTTCTTCCGAGTAATATGCAAAATCCTGGAAATCACCGAAGGTCGTTCCCGGGTGATTGAACTGACTGATAGAATCAGGCGCAGTTCTAAGAGCTGCATAGTAGTTATTAAGCGCCGTTGAATATGTTGAAAAATCTTTCTGTGTACGACTCTGGAATCCCTTTGTGTTAAAGGTATTCATGTGTCCGAGTCCGTTTGACCAGGTCATCTCATAGCCGTAAGCACAGGTGAAATCGTCTGTTGAATACTTCTTTACAAGATTATGAGCATAAGTCCACTCATCATTTTCGCTTGTATCAACGTTTTCCGTGATCTTTGAATTTCCTTCATTATCAATCGAGTTGGAGTGATCGGTGATAATGATGAAATCGAGGTTATCAACCTTTGATGCATGAGAAAGCGCATCCTCCAATGATCCCGCACCGTCTGAAATGTTGGTATGTGCATGGACCTGACCGAAGTATATATTTTCTCTCTCATTTGTACGCTTTGTATATTTAAGCGTTGAAACCACGCTGTCTGAGTATCCCTCTTTTACAGCCTTTACCTGAATCTGCGCAGGGAGCTCTTTTGCCTCAAACGGCTGTGTATATTCTACCCAGTCATCATGGGCTTCTTCCTGTGCTGCGTCGGGCTCACTGCCTTCTTCCGCATTCTGCTGTTCTACAGATTCAACAACATTTTTCTCGATTTCTTCGTCTGTCATGTATCTGTAGAAAATCTTTGCGTTTTCTGTCTTTGTAGACAATGTGATCTTCTGATTTGCCGCTATTGCTCCGCCGTTTGGAGTAGCCTTAACTGTGGCAACCTGTGCCTGAGTATACTGATAAACGCAGGTTACGCTGTCTTTTAATCCCTCTTTAACCGCACGGGCACGAATTATAGCGGGAAGCTCCGATACTGCGATCTTATTGCCGGCATCATACTTAACTTCTTCCGCACCGTTTATCGAATAATAAATGTCCGCACCTTCGGTTCCTGTCAAAAGAGCTATCTTAGCGCCTTTTTCAATTTCGCCGCTTGCAGGATCTGCGATAACATGGCCGCAGATCTTATCTGATACCACGGGATGTCCTGATACTATGACGGTATCAATTCTGTTTGTTCCGTCTTTTCCCGCATCTTTATCACCCTTTGCAGAAAGAGTTGTCGCAGGAACAAGTCTTACGTATATCTTTTCTTTGTTATTGGCACCGTCGGGAATCTTAAAGCTAAATTCCACATAGTTGGTAGGCGCAAGAGAAGTCTTGGCAATACCGTCAGAAATCTGCTTACTGCCACTTACCTCTGAAGGTTTGTTGTCTCTGTATGTTGTATATTTATATGAATATGAACCTTCACTGAAATTCTTGAAGCTTCCATCCTCACCTGTTGCAGAATACTGAAGCTGATAAGCTCCCACTGCCGTATTTGACGAACGCATACGGAAACTGAGCTTCATGTCTGCATATCCAAGAGTGGGGAATTCCATCTGGATGTAATCGGTATTGTTTACTACACCTGTAGCACCCATGTAATAGCTTGTTGAGCCTGTTGTGCTTGACTTTGCCGATGTGTAAGGCTTAACTTTTTCGCCGCCCACAACAACACTGTACTTGGCGTTCTCATCAAGCATGTCATTGGTAGAATAAAGATCGCCGTTTATAACTTTTTTGTCCGCGATTCCCGCTTCATCGTAGTTGGCATTTCCTGCCCACTGCGCGACTATAAGTTCCGTATTCTTATCGCTCTCTGTCTTTTCAACCTTTTCACCTTCTTCGAGTGCGTAGAAATTTACTTCAAAAGCTGATGTATCAGAGCCGATACCGTAGCTTGAAAACGCATTTTTATAACACTCAAGTGCAACCTTGTAAGATTCGCTCTTGGCCTTGTCATTTACAAGGATGAACTTGCCGTCTGCAGCATCACCGACGTTTTGCAATGTCCATGTGCTGTATTCCTCGGCTGAATCTGCAAGTTTAAGAGCGCAGTTTGTCTTTGTGCCATTTTTCTCAACCGTTGCAGTCAGATATTTTCCATCTTCGGTCTTAAGTGTGCTCTTTCCGTTTTCATCAACGGAAACCTTGAGAACAAGTGCGTTCTTGTCCTTGATATCTATAGTTTTATTTTCTGAAGGAGTCGCATCTTCGCAGTCAAATTTGCCTGTTTTGGCGCCAAGAAGTGTGGTCATCTCTTTGGCTGTCATAAGTTTCTTATCAGCCGGGTAGTATACGACAACAACGTCTCCGTCATAGAACTCTCTTGTAAGGAGCTTTGCCACTGTGTTTTCTGTGAACTTACTTCCTTTTTTCACCGTATATGCAAAAGATACTTTCTCACTGTCGGCATTGTCCTTGGTGGAATATGCGTAAATAGTGGTATCCTCTGTTATCTTGATGGGTTCCTTGTATTCAGAGAAATTCTCTGTTCCGTTTGTATTAAAATAGATCTTTGCTCCTGTTGTAGCACATGAGAGTGTAATCTCAGTGCCGCTTTCAACAGCTTCGCCGCTCTTTACGGACGCTGTGGGAGCAAGAAGGCCTTCTGCCGCTGCCTTATCCGTGAGCTTGTAGAAGGCAAGAGTCTGGCCTTTTATATTATTGTGAATCGCACCGTTACTCTTTTTGTATGATCTAAAATCTTTGTTTTCAAAAACTCCGAAATATCTTACATCGCCGTTTGAATCAGCAGCGCAAAGATATCCATCATCAGTCTTCCACTTGGCACCGACATCATCCTTTGGCTTGGAATCGTTGATCCTGACACCGTTATTGTTTGCGATGATATATAAGAATTTATTGCCGGCCGAAATGGTATAGTATTCTTCTTTTACAGATGTATTTTCTTTATCTTTATTTTTTTCTTCAGATTCTGATGTCTTGGCATCTTTCTCTGCATCTGCCTGGCTTGTTGCAGCTGTAGATGCTTCGGTACCTGTAGCAGTTCCGTTAGATGCAGCAGCCTCTTTTTTCGTGCCGTCTTTGTCTGAAACAGTTTTATCAGAATTTGTTTTATCTGCATTTGCAGGAACCTGTGTCTCAGACTTCTCAGCTGTACCTGCGCCTGTTGCCTTCTTTTCTTCTACAGGCTTGTTGCTGTCGGTCTCAGTTTTTGATTTCGTTTTTTCGGCATCTGCTTCTTTATCTTTGTCACCTGCTTCAACTTTTTCGCCCTGAGGATTTTCACTTTTTGAAGTATCCTGATTGTCTGCTTTCTTATCGGAATTATCCTTGTTCGCATCACTTTCCGAAGATGAATCAAGAGTATTCTTTTCAACCTCATCAGGTGCAGTATTACTCTTATCCATATCCTTGGAACTTACTTCAACAGTGTTTTTGGTGATCTTCCAAGCGTAGTCGCTGTCATTACCCTCAGAAATACTAAGAGTATCACCGTCAACCGTGGCAACCTTTACCTTGGGACCTGAATTTGTAGACAGTGCATTGGAAAGCACATATGTCCCCGTATCGTTAGTCATTGTAATTGCTATGGAATCATCAGCCGATATCTTATCAAGATCGACTTTGGTCCATAAATGATTGGTTTTCGCCGGCTCTTCCGCTGCATAAGATGCAATAGAAAGATCGGACGCACCAACAGATAGTGCCATGTAGACAGACAGCACTAAAGAAAGCGCTTTGCGACCCGCTTTTCTCATCTCTTTTTCCTCCAACAAAAAATTCCCCTGTTTAATAATTTTCCCCTACTTATAAGCCAATCGCACAACGACAGACTATCATTTATGGCACTGCCCGTCAACGTGTTTATTTCCCGATAATTTCCGTATTCATTTTCATTTCCGGCCGGCGAAAAAAGCTCATTTTACCAGCATTTTTTTCGCCGACTCAGTTACAGCCAATCCTCCCTTTCCCGTCTCTTTAACATCTGCAGGCATCTCATTTCCGATTCGTCTCATGCTATCTATGACATCATCAGGCGAAATAGCGCTCTTTATCCCTGCAAGAGCAAGCTGTGCAGACGCAGCCGCATTTACAGCTCCGTGAGAGTTTCTTTTTATACAGGGAACTTCCACAAGTCCTCCCACAGGATCACAGGTAAGCCCCAGCATATTCTTAAGAGAAAACGCGGCTGCATTTGCAATGGCTTCATCATCGCCGCCTTGCAGGTAAACAAGCGCCCCCGATGCCATCGCCGAAGCCGTTCCGATCTCAGCCTGACATCCACCGTAAGCTCCCGAGATACTCGCGTTTTCACCGATAACTTTGCCGATTCCCGCCGCAACATAGAGAGCGTGAATCAGTTTGTCTTTTGGCACGTCAAAATAATCTTTATAGCTTAGAAGCACAGCCGGCACAACTCCGCACGATCCCGCTGTCGGAGCGGCAACTATACGTCTCATGCACGCATTGGATTCGCCCATCTTGATCGCGCGCTCCATGACTTTTCCAAGAAAATCTCCGCATATGTTTTTCCCCGAAAGATTATATTCTTCCAGCAGCTTTCCATCACCGCCGCTAATTTTGCTCTGCGACCTCAGATTACCGTCGTACTTTGAATCGGCGTACTCCATTGCTTCAAGCATCTGCTCCATTGTCCGCATGGATTCCTCCATACTTACGCACCTGCTCTCCATGTCTGTTTCAAGGACAATTTCCCAGAATTCTTTATCTTTCTCTTTTGCCTGACTTAATATATCTTCAATAGATTTATACATAACAATCTCCTTACGCACCTTCAAAATACGTCACTTTCAGAACTCCCTCTATCTTGGTGAGCCACTTTAAGCCGTCATCGGGAATTTTCTGATCGCACTCAACGACCATAACAGCCCTTCCGCCTCTAAACGAGCGGTAAAGTTGCATAGTTGCTATATTCACAAGCTTATGCGACAGCATCGAAGTTACTTCAGACACATGCCCCGGCTGATCGAGGTTATGAACGATAAGCGTCGGATATTCACCCGAAAAGTTCGTATCTATGCCGTCTATCTGTGCAATGTTGATCTTACCGCCGCCTATTGACTGTGCAATGATGTCTATAGATGCGCCGTTCACACCGTGAAGCACAAGCTCTACAGAATTGGGATGCGCATCAACAAGCCTCGCTTCGCCAAATGTTATCTTTATATTTTTCTCTTTTGCAATATTAAAGCTCTCAGATATCCGGTAATCATCCGGCCTCATTCCAAGAAGTCCCGCAACAAGCGCCTTATCAGTACCATGGCCTTTTCCGGTATCTTTGAACGAACCGTATAGCAATATCTCTGCCTCTTTGATCTCCTCGCCAAGAAGCTTCCCCGCAACATACCCTATTCGCACCGCGCCCGCTGTGTGCGAACTTGAAGGTCCGACCATAACGGGACCTATAATGTCAAAAATCTCCATTTAATCCACCTATTCTAATTTATTAAGCTCTTTTATCCACAAATTTGCACAAGCATCGCTCGGCATCCTGAGGTCTCCTCTTGGCGACACCGCAACGGAACCGACTTTAGGGCCGTCAGGCAGACAGCTCCTCTTAAAGTGCTGGGCAAAAAATCTTTTGTAAAAAACCTTCTCCCATTTCAGAATTTCTTCAGAAGAATAGCTTCCCGCAAAGGCTATGCCTGCAAGACGATAAATCTTTGCAGGGTTCTGCACAAGCCTTAACATATGATACAAAAAGAAATCATGAAGCTCGTAAGGTCCCACAAGGTCTTCCGTTTTCTGCGAGATTTTGCCGTCCTCAGGCGGTAAAAGCTCGGGCGATACCGGCGTATCCAAAATATCACGCAGCACTTCGCTTAACTTCTCATCACTGCATGTATCAGCATAATAATCCACAAGATGGCGGACCAAAGTCTTTGGAACCGATGCATTTACCGCATACATGGACATGTGATCACCGTTATATGTCGCCCAGCCAAGGGCAAGCTCAGACAGGTCTCCCGTTCCTATGACTATTCCGTTTACCTGATTTGCAATGTCCATAAGAATCTGCGTGCGCTCCCTCGCCTGACTGTTCTCGTAGGTCACATCGTGGTTTTCGGGATCGTGAGCAATGTCTGCAAAATGTCTTTTGACCGCTTCACCGATATTGATCTCTCTAAGCGTCGCTCCCGTCTCCTTTATGAGGCTGAGCGCATTGTCATAAGTCCTGTCCGTCGTTCCAAATCCCGGCATGGTGACTGCGACAATTCCATTATGATCAAGTTTGAGATAATCAAAAGCTTTTACAATTACAAGAAGAGCCAGCGTAGAATCAAGCCCTCCCGAGATGCCGATAACAACATTTTTGCATCCGATATGTTCAAGCCTCTTTTTAAGTCCCATCGCCTGGATTGTCAGTATTTCCTCGCAGCGCTCGTTTCTCTCTGTTTTGGCCGAAGGTACAAATGGCTTTGGAGCGATGTATCTTGTGAGACTTGTCTTTTCACTTGTTATATTAAAAGAGATCTTCTTGTAATCATCCGTTTGTTTTGCGCTGTACGTCGTCATGCGCCTTCTGTCCGCTTCGATAGTTTTCATGTCAAACTCTGAAATTATCATCCCTTCGGAAAAGAGCTCCGACTCAGCAATGATGCTTCCGTTCTCAGACATGATGTTGTGTCCCGAAAACACCACATCCTGCGTCGATTCGCCAGGGCCTGCCGAAGCATAGACATACGCGCAGACAAGACTTGCGGCCCGGCTGCTGACAAGATTTCTTCTGTATCTGCTCTTGCCAATTATTTCATTCGATGCCGACAGATTTACGATCATCGTCGCACCTGCGAGGCAATGCTCTGTGCTTGGCGGATTCGGAACCCACAGGTCCTCACATATTTCCGCAGCAATTCTTAGTCCCGGCATTTCATCGCATACAAAAATAATCCTGCTGCCCGCAGGAACTTCGCTATCGCCGATACTTATCACTGTACTCAGCTCTTTTCCCGAATAAAAATGCCTTGCCTCATAGAATTCGTTGTAATTCGGAAGGTGTATCTTGGGCACAATTCCAAGAATCTTCCCCCTGTTTATTGCCGCCGCGACGTTATAGAGCTTTCCTTCTATCGCGAGCGGAAGTCCGACGAAGACCATCGCATCAATATCTTCTGTGTACTTTGTTATATCTATGAGCGCAGATTTTGCCCCTTCCAACAATTCGTCCTGTAAAAAGAGATCCTGACAGCTGTACCCTGTTATGCACAGCTCCGGAAACACAATTATCTTTGCACTTTCTTTTTCAGCTTCTTTGATCCATTTCTTAATCTCACCAATGTTATATTGAACATCGGCCACTCGTAATTTGGGCGTGATCGCCGCCACTTTAATAAATCCGTCTTTCATAAAATCACCTGTTAAAACATAATTACTCTGATAGATACTCACATAACGGAGTATTTTCTAATAAAACAAAAAAGCGCAGGCAATAGTGTTTGCGACACCATTGTCTGCGTTCATTAATTATTATAGTTAACTTATCCTTTGCGTCAATGTAAAAAATGACCATTTATTCATCTACAAGAAATCTTAAGAAAATTCGACGGTATTTCTTAAGATTTATCTGCTACCATGGATAAAGTCGGCAGTCTTTCAATGACAATTCTATGTCGACGCCATGGCGATTCGCCAAATCTATAATTTTCCAAGAAAGGAGTAATAAGTTGAAAAATCGAACAAAACATTTATAGCAAATTTGTTATTGATTCTTATATCAAATTTGTTATAGCATCAAAGGAGACAATATGTTTGAAATCATTTTTTATTATATGCGGAGGTACAATGTAAATGAGTAATTGGAAGGAATTTAGACAAGAACTTAATATCACTCCCGAAGAAGAAAAAATAATTGAACTTGAAAAAGACCTGCTTCGAACAATGGTCACTATACGCGAAGAGCAAGGCTTATCTCAATCAGAGCTTGCAGACAAATGTAACGTAAAACAACCTGTCATCGCTCGAATGGAAAAAGCTGTACACTCTCCACAAATCGATAGTCTACTTAAAGTATTGGTTCCGCTAGGGTACAAGCTCGCAATTGTACCAATAAAAAAATAATTATATATTTTTGCAACAAAAAAATCCCCCGATGCTCACAACATCAGGGGATTTTCTTTGTTATAAAACTGAGCTTTCGCTCACTTTATTATCAATATTTCTTTGCTTCCTCTTCGCCGTTCATAACACGGATAGCGCCCTGTGCAAGTGCAAGGAGCTCGTCTTCTCCGGGATATACGGTTACAGGAGCGATCCAATCAACACTTTCCTTAATCTTATCTGTGATAACCTGACCGTATGCGATACCGCCTGTAAGGATGATCTGATCAACCTTACCCTTAAGAACTGTAGCGCATGCGCCGATGTTCTTGCAGATCTGATAGATGAATGCGTCACGGATAAGATTAGCCTTCTCATCGCCCTCTTCGCACATCTTGTTTACTTCTCTCATATCGTTGGTTCCAAGGTAAGCGTTAAGTCCGCCGCCACCAACGATTTTCTTTTTCATCTCATCATATGTGAACTTGCCTGAGAAACAAAGATCAACGAGTGCCTTAGCAGGAATACCGTTAGCTCTCTCAGGTGAGAATGCACCGTCACCGTTAAGTGCTGCGAATACGTCAACCATCTTGCCGTTCTTATGAACGCCTGTTGATGTACCGCCACCCATGTGAACTACGATAACGCTGATCTCATCATATTTTTTACCGATCTCTTTTGCATATCTTCTGGCAACAGCCTTCTGGTTAAGAGGATGATCGATTGAAACACGCTCAACTTCAGGAATACCTGAGATACGTGCAACAGGCTCCATCTCATCTACAACAACGGGATCAACGATGTATGAAGGAACACCGATCTCGTCACCGATCTCTCTTGCAAGGATACCGCCGAGGTTAGATGCGTGCTGTCCCTGAACACCAACCTTGAGGTCTGCAAGAAGTGCATCTGTACACTCGTATGTTCCGCCCGGAATAGGTCTTAAGAGTCCGCCTCTTCCTACGATTACGTTGAAAGATTTGATGTCGATGTTTTCTTTTTTAAGGAAATCAAGAATGATATTCTTACGAAAATCTTTCTGATCGATGATTGTTGCATACTGATTGATTTCTTCAGTGCTGTGTCTTAATGTTTCCTCTTTTACAAGTGTCTCATCCTCGAAGATGCCGACTTTTGTAGAAGTTGAACCGGGATTTATAATTAAACTCTTTATCATAGTTTTTTCCTTTCACATATTTTTTTATAAGGAACTTCCGCTCTCGGGCTTCGCCCTCGCCGGAAGACGTTCGAACTAGATTCGAAAAAAACCTCATCAAGTTCTCTCAGCTTATTTATTGGCAACAACTGCTGCGAGTGCGATTGAGTTAACCTTTACCTCAACACTGTCAGATCTTGATGTAAGGATAACCGGTGCCTGTGTTCCTGTAAGGATGTTACCGTTTTTAACCTTTGCAAGACGAACGATTGTCTTGTATGTAAGGTTTCCTGCGTGGATATCAGGGAAAAGAAGGATGTCGGCATCACCGACGATTTTTCTGTCAAGAGCGCCTGCCTTGTGCTGAGCAGCCTCGGGATCGATAGCAAGATCCATTGAAAGAGGTCCGTCAACGATGCAGTTCTTAATCTCGCCTGCTTCGTTCATCTTTGTAAGCTCTGCTGCCTCAACCGTAACGGGCATTTTAGGGTTAACTACTTCTACTGCTGCAAGAGGAGCAACCTTAGGGCAATCAACACCGCAAGCTCTTGCTACATCTACTGTATATTCAATGATGACTTTTTTATCCTCAAGTGTGGGATATGGCATAAATGCAACGTCTGTAAGGAAAAGAAGACGATCGATTCCGGGAATCTCAAACACGCAAACGTGTGAAAGAGGACGACCTGTGCGAAGACCAACTTCTTTATCAAGAACGCTCTTAAGGAAATCTCTTGACTCCAAAGCACCCTTCATGTAAATGTCAGCCTTTCCGTCGTGTACAAGAGAAACTGCTGTACGAGCTGCCTCGATGGTATCCTTAACATCGATGATCTCGTAGTCTGCAAGGTTCATTCCAACCTCTGCTGCCTTCTTCTCGATTTCATCCTTGTCACCAACGAGGATAGAATCAACGATTCCTCTCTCCTTAGCAACCTTAACAGCCTCAAGAACGTGTGTGTCCTGCGCTACGGCAACAGACATCTTCTTTTTCTCAGCTGTCTTAAGCTTTGCCAAAATGTCATCAAAATTCTTACTCATTTTAAAAACCTCCAAAAATATTTATCTTAGATTAAAATATCCAAAAGCCATATGATAAAATTTTAACACTCAGTATTCATAAATGCAAGAATACCATTTACAGTAGCTACCTATTATTCAAAAAATCTTTTCTTTTCTGAAAAAAATCATAGAAGTACCTAACGTTCTCGAGATCGTACCACTTGCTGACTCTGTAATCACATGTATCAAGATTATATATCTTGGCATTAAGAGTACCCAAAAGAAACGGTGAATGCGTAGCGATGATAAACTGGCATCCAAGAAACCTTGCCATCTTGTTGATTTCTTCCGCCATCGTCACCTGGTTGGCGGGCGAAAGAGATACTTCAGGCTCATCAAGAAGAAACAACGCATCCGGGGTAATAAGATCATTTAATATCTGCAGCGCCGTCTCACCGTTTGAATATTTTTCCTGAGCAAATATTTTTTCAACCAAACGCTTTTTCCCTTCAGCTGAAGAAAGATACCGCTCTGCCTCCTTACGATTTTTTCCCTGCTTCATATTGTAATAGAGCATATCGCTTGACAGTACATCCCTTTGCTGAATCTTCTTGATCTCATAGAGAATATCTTCACTCTTTATATACATACTATTTCTTGGAATTTCATGAAAAGATAAGCCTGAATTCTCATCTACGCCAAGATCGTAAGCACACTCATTGTTATATTTCAATGTATAATCGATACGCCCCAAACCATTTGCAGTCACATGCTCCCTTCCTTTTAACTCGAGCTTGTTCGCAATGATATTGAGTATCGTCGACTTTCCCGAACCGTTATTTCCATACAGCACCGTAATATCCGAAAAGACAAACGGTTCCGGGTCCTTGCCTCTAAACACGCTGTACGGATAAATATGCGGACAGCTTTCTTCAAGCCGCTCACCGCTTAGTTTAAAACTCAAAAGATATTTCATTGTCCGTTAAACCTTTTTAATCTTGTCGACTTCGACGCCGGTTAGCTCATAGCTATACTCACGGAGTATTCATCCTAATAGCTCCATAAAATCAGACTCTGTCATTTTTGAAATAATCGATACCGGCCTTTCCAAGATCTTTTACACAAACCAGACCGGAAGTTGCCATATATTATCCCGAAGCTTTCCGGGTGCAGGGCATGTACAGATAACCGCGCCCATTCCGCGCTTTTTCTCTTCAATTTTATCAAGGATTGTAAACGCACTTGTCATCTCAGCAGTAACCTTGCTGTTCTTCTTTATCTCAATAGGATAAAGAGTGCCATTCTGTTCGATAATAAAATCAATCTCCGATTCCTTATTATCTTTTTTATCCTTGCCTCTGTAATAAGATACGTAATATCTGTAGTCAAATCCTGCATTTGAATACGACTTTAATATCTCAGAAATTACATATGTCTCAAAAAAAGCTCCGCTCATAGCACCATTCGCCATTGTTTCAGGGGTAAGCCATCTTGTAAGATATGCGGCAAGTCCCGTATCTCTGAAGTACAGTTTTGGTGACTTGATTGCCCTCTTTAAAGCTGATGCCTTATACGGCTCCAAAATATAAACAATTCCCGACGCCTCCAATATCGAGATCCATTTTTTGATAGTATCGGCGTCTTTTCCCACTTCATCGGCAATATTGGAATAATTCAGAATTTCTCCCGTTCTTGATGCGCATGCAATCATAAATCTTCTAAACGAATCCAAATCCTGCACGGCCGATAATTCCCTTACATCTCGCTCCAGATAAGTCTTTACATAGTTTGCAAAAAACATCTGCCAGTCCATATCGGGATTCTGAAGTTCCGGATATCCGCCTCTGTGTATCTTGTTCCAAATATCCGGCGCAGGCTTCGCCGACTTATTTCTTGCTCTTACATATTCTTCAGTGGGAATAAAAGGCTCCGCAAAAGAATCCCTTTCTATCTCACGCAAAGATAAAGGAGCAAGCTCTATTATAGAAACTCTTCCCGACAAAGAATCCGACACCAGATCCATAAGCTTAAACGGCTGCGATCCAGACAATAAGTACTTTCCCTTTACATCATCCTTGTCGCATTCCATCTTGAGATACCTAAAAAGATTGGGAACCCTCTGAACCTCATCCATGAAAATAGGCGGCTCATTGAGCGCAAGGAATGTATTGGGATCGTCATTTGCCTGATCTTCCAGAAACTGATCGTCAAAAGTCAGCATCTTCCTATCGGGAAAAACATTTCTTATAAGCGTAGACTTGCCTGTCTGCCGTGCCCCTGTTACCAAGATTGCTTTATACAGTTTTTCTGACTTGAGCAGTATGCTCTCAACATGTCTGTGAATGTATTCCATAGATTATCCTCATAAAAGAAAAAACGACTAATTCCGATTATGATTCGGAATTAGTCATATTATAACATTTCAAACGTGGGTTTTCAATTTTCGTAGCTTTACTCAAAATCCTTCGCCTACTTCATCAATCTTTGTTTTCAATATTTCTGCAAGCTTCTTAAATGTAGGAATAAAGCTATCTGTAAACGTCAATGAAAAAGTTTACCACTCGCTACCGAATTAGTTTACCACTTCGCTAGCGAAAAACTTTACCATTTGACCATTTTTCGCTGGTGAATAAGTTTACCAGTAGCGATACTGAAAAAGTTTACCACTAACGCTACCGAAAAAGTTTACCACCAAGTTTCTTGTTATGGGGAACACCGCAATAGCAGCATTCCCCGAGTTACTTTAGTTATAATACATAGTTTTCGAATGGCAGGTCCTCATCAAGACGAACCTTATGGGCATGAGCTTTGAAGTATTCAAAATCCTCTGTAAGCCCCTTCCATTTGATATAATCGCTCAAGTATTGATTCTCA
>NZ_FMUR01000028.1 GCF_900101605.1 Butyrivibrio hungatei | reverse complement strand
AATAAGGAGGAAAGCAATTATGTTGAAGCAGGTTAATGTTTTTTCAAATGTAGAATATAACTGGCCATGCTATATGTGTGATGAGGGCCCTTTTGATTATATGCACTAAAAAATGTTTTTGGCTTGTGTCCGCCTCCACATGATAGTGGATGCGGACACAGATTTTAGAGGAGAGCTAAAATGGAAAATAAAATGACTACAATTGTATCGCCATATAAGATTTTTAATGTAGAAGATAAGGAATATTATTACAATATAAAAAATAGTGGAATCTTTGAATATGATGGAATATTGAAAGCGTATTTGGAATCAAATGCATATAAAAATGAGGAATGTGATCTTGAGTCTTGTGGTTACACGCAAGAAGAAACACGAGAGTTCATAGCCAATGCGTTAAATGCTGAAATAATTATTGATGAAAAAAAACATGAAAAATGTAGAGCGTTTGACATAAATAAGAATGTTAATTCTGTTACACTTATGGTTTCGCAGATGTGCAATTTGAGATGCGAATATTGCTATGGAGAAGGCGGGGAGTTCAATCATAAGCCGGGAATAATGAAATTCGAAGTTGCAAAAAAAGCAATTGACTTGCTTGTAGAAAAGAGTCCTTCAAATAAATTATTGGTAGCATTTATGGGTGGTGAGCCTTTAATGAATTTCGATTTGATAAAGAAAGTTGTTGAGTATTGTTCCAGCATAGAAAATAAAGAATTTGTTTTCACTATGACTACTAACGGAACTTTAATAACAGAAGAATTCGAAAACTACATTAAAGACAAGAAGTTTAATGTACAAATAAGCATTGACGGAGCTAAGGAACAACATGATAAAAGGCGATATTTTATTAATAAAAAACCTACTTATGACATGATAATGCGTAAGACTGCGAATATGAGAAAAGAAGGGAAGCTTACTGCTCGAGCAACATTATCCTCGGGAAATCTGGATTATATAAATGTTTTTGATACTTTAGATGACTTGGGATTTACAGGGATACCATTGGCGGTGGCCAAAAACATGTTGAAAGACGAAGATAAAAATTTAGAGTTTGATCAATATAAAAAATACGTTGATTATTTTGTGTCACTTATGCAAAATAAAGATTTTGCGAAGGCAAAGAAAATGGTAGATTTGTATATGAACTTCACTAAAATCAAAAATGCAGGAAGGAATACAAAGGGATGTGGAGCATTTAGAAATTCTATAGCGGTGAATATTGACGGAAATATTTATCCATGCCATAGATTTGTCGGAAGTGAAAAATTCTGCATGGGAGATGTAGATAAAAAAGAAATACTAAACAAAGAACGAACAAGCGACGAACGTTGTAAAAATTGTTGGCTGAGCAATTTGTGCCTGGGTGGATGTGCATATGAAAACGATGAAGAGAATAAAGATATAGATATTCCGGATAATACATTCTGTGAAAAAATGAAATATTTGTATTCGAAGCTAGTTCCGCTATATATTAGTTTGGCGTACTCAAAGGAAAAGGAGCTTGGATAGATGAAAGAACTGGTTATACAGGGGAAAGCTGTAACAAAGAATTATGGTAGTTTCAGGGCCTTGGATTCGCTTGATATAAGCATACCAAAAGGTTCGATATACGGTCTGATAGGCCTTAATGGAGCAGGCAAAAGTACATTGCTTAAAATTCTCTTAGGGTTGATAAAGTATGATCATGGTGAAATCAGAATTTTTGATTCTGATAAGTTGGATATAAAAAAATTAAATAAAATAGGTTCTATCATTGAATATCCTTATTTTTATGAGCATTTAACAGGTGAGGAAAATTTATGTATTCACGCTGATTTTTTACAATTTACGGATAAAAATAGGATTAATGAAATTTTTGATTTGGTTGATCTGTCGTCTGCCAGGCATAAGAGAGTGCGTGAGTATTCGCTGGGAATGAGACAAAGATTGGCAATCGGAAGAGCTATTTTGCAGAAGCCGGAATTATTAATATTGGATGAGCCAATAAATGCACTTGATCCGGAAGGAATAAAGGAAATGCGTGAGTTGTTTAAAACCATAAACAGAGAATATGGGACAACTATATTGATCTCCAGCCATATATTGTCGGAGATGGAGATGATGGCGGATTATATTGGCATAATCAGCGATAAGCACATGGTTAAAGAGATGTCAATGGACGAGCTAAAGGAAGTAACAAAAAAGCACTTAAGAATTGAAACAGATGATAATGGGAAAGCAAAAAAAGTATTGGAGAATAGTGGAATTAGAAATGTAAAAATAGAAGAAAAAAATGAATTAAAGGTATATGAAGAAATAGATGTTACAGAGGCGATAAGAATACTACTGGACAATAATTTGAGAATACAAGAGATATATGAGAATAACTGCTCATTAGAAGACTATTTTTTGGATACAGTGACGAGAGGGTAAATATGAGTTTGTTTAATTTGATAAAAATAGAATTTAAAAAGAATAAAGCTATGTCCTATTTTGGGTCATACATTGTAATGACTATAATATTGGTATTTCTTACATGGACGTCTATTTTTGGAGTGAACCAGGATCATGAAACCAGTGGATTTGCGATCATAAAAATGATGTCAGGTCTTATAGCGGATTTTTATATTATTTTTTCAGCGTTAGTAATAATGAAAGTATTAAATGATGAGTATGTACAAAGAACAATATTACTAATGTTTACTTATGGTATACCACGAAAAAAAATAATTTTTGCAAAGTTTTCTTTGATAGTAATGATAGCGGTAGTCGGACAGTTATTAACACAAATATGCTGTTTTGCTTTTTTGATTGGAGTAGATAGGCATTCTGGTCTTATTAATGGCGGATTGACACAAGAGAATACTATTCAATGGATATGCTGTGTAGCAATAAATACATTGGCGATAATTGGATATTTATTTATACCGGTAACGGTATGCATAAAGAAGAAAACTACTTCAAGTATTGTTGTATCAGCAATGATTGGACTTCTAATTTATCAGATGATTATAAGCCAGATTGATAATTTTATAGTCATGACTATCTATTATCTTGCATTTGCGATGGTGACTGCGGCCTTTTATTTTGTTGTAGGTGGTAGGTACATAGAGAATTTAGAATTGTAAAAATCATAGTAATTCCGCACGGGCTTAATACAAAAAGAGATTTATGCAATATGTAATGGAAATATTGAAGAATCTGATACACATGAGGAATTGATGCGAAAAGGAGGATTACATTATTCGTTATGAACAATGTTGAACTATATATGGAGTTTAAAGAAGAATGTGTAGCAGGTCTTCTTGTAGATAAAAATGAGTTTAGCAGACGGTTAAAGAAATTGAAAAAAGGAACAGTTATTGAATGCGTTGATGGTAAATATCAGATTTACTATCCGATTGATGATGTTAAAAAACATGAACAGGATTCAAGTGAATCGCTTAGCTTAAGAATTGATTCTGCTGCAAGAATTCGTTTTGAGGGAGGATTGGTGGAATATGAGGAGCTTCTGAAAGAAATCAATAAAACAAGAGCAGGGAATTGTGATTTTAAGGTTTTTGGTAAATTGCGTGAAGAAGATGTGGATGCTGATTTTTTCATTGCGGATGTATATTATATGATGCAATAGATAAGCATTAAAAGATGAGGTTTAACAGAAATGCAATCGTGGAGGGATGATTTTCACGATTGTTTTTCTATTTAGAATAACATTGTGATAAAAGAATTTTATTGAAATAAGTTTTTGTGTCAAATAGAATATTGAATAGTAAACACATAATGTGGGAAGGAGATGAATTGTATAGACAAAATATTGTGATTTGCCAATTTGAGATTTTTTTTGCAAAGTGTTTTGTAATTGAGAAGAGAAAAAGAGAAAAGGGGAGTGACTTATGAGCAAAGTGCTACAAATTGCAGGTTTGAACAAAAGTTACAATGGGAGAAAAGTTGTCGATAATATCTCTTTGGAAGTTGAGAAGGGAGATATAGTCGGTCTGATTGGACCAAATGGTGCCGGAAAATCAACGACGATGAAGATGATAATGAATCTTATCAGCAAAGATTCCGGTGAGATAGTGATCGGTGAAGGAAAGAAATTTGTTGAAAAGATCGGGTTCGCAACCGAGTCATCTGCATTTTATGAGTATCTGACGGGATATGATAATCTGATGCTTATCGCAAAGCTTTATGACGATGTATCGGCTGAAAAAGTCAAGCAGATAGTTGAATTTGTCGGACTGTCGGAACATATCGATAAGAAGGTGAAAACATATTCCACAGGTATGCGCCAGAGATTGGGGCTGGGAAGAGCACTCCTTAACAATCCGGAATTGCTGATCCTTGATGAGCCTACAAACGGACTTGATCCATATGGAATGAAAGATATTTACGAAATGCTTGAGAAGCTTGCCAAAGAGGATGATGTGGCTATCCTTATTTCTTCGCACCTTTTGCATGATATAGAAAAAATATGCAATAAGGTTGTCATGATCAATGAGGGAAAAATTCTTTTTAGTGGAGATATAAGTGAACTTGAGGAAGGTCTTGAAGATAGTTACTACAGCATGTACAGGAGGCAGGCATAATGAAGAACGTCAGGAATGAATTGTATAAGCTCTGGAAGGGGAAAAGGCTTGGGATTTTTCTTTTGATCTTGGTTGCTACAAGTATTGCTTTTGGAATGTTGGTTTACTCTATACAAGTAAAAGGACTGCTTGAAAAAGAGGATATTGATGCAATGATTGGCGGAAATTTTCCTGTGCAGGTTCTTGGAATGATTGCTGATATTGTTTTACCGGTACTTGCGACTCTTTTTGTGACATTTCTTTTTACTGATGAGGCGAACAGTGGCAGTTTGAAACTTCCACTTTTATGCGGACAATCGCGTGTAAAATTGATCACAGCAAAAGCTGTGGTTGTTCTTATTGGCTCTTTGGCTCTTGTGGCGGTTACATTTATTGCGTCGAATATTGTAGCGGTCATGTTTTGGGGAAGTGATTCGGTAGTAGCGTCTCTTTTCCAAAATGCGCTTATATATGCAAATACTTATCTTGCTCTTGCGGGATGGTCAATGGTTGTTCTTTTTGTTTCTATATTTATAAAAAATAGCGGCTCTATGGTCGGAGTGGCAGTAATCGTTTTAGTGGTCGGATGTATTTTGAGTTCTGTATCTCCGAAAATTGCCCAATATGAAGTGATGTATTATTTTAAGGCTTTTGTGAGCTTGCAGTCATTAAATTACGTACTTGCAATGTCGGTATGTATAGGCACGGCATTGGTGTTCTTTATCTTATCGGCAATAAAATTCAGAATATTACAGATTCAGAAGTGAACGATAGATCGGGAAAAGAAATATTTTTTCCCGGTCTATTTTTTTTGTCCCAGTTAGTGCTATATTTTGAAAAAACATACTTTGTGATATAGTTAAAGAGGCAAAGTTTGAAATATGCGAGGTTTGTATGGATATAGTTACCAGACACGAGACAAATAGTGCTAAGGAGACGTTTGAGATCGGCAAGAGGATTGGCGAGAGCGCTACACCGGGAATGGTGTATACCCTTGTGGGTGATCTGGGCGTCGGAAAGACCGTTCTTACGCAGGGAGTTGCCGAAGGGCTTGGAATTACGGGGCCTGTCAGCAGCCCGACATTTACTGTTTTGCAGGTTTATGACGAGGGAAGGATTCCTTTTTACCATTTCGATGTGTATCGGATCGGTGATGTCAGTGAGATGGATGAGATCGGCTACGAGGACTATTTTTACGGGGACGGAATCTGCTTTATCGAGTGGGCGAACCTCATAGAGGAGATACTTCCCGAGCATTATACGGAGATAGTTATTGAGAAGAACCTTGAAAAAGGCTTTGACTATCGCCTTATTACAATGACAAAAAAATAAATTTAATAAAAAGTGAGTTATATGAAAATACTTTCTATCGATACATCGGGACTTGTGGGAGCCGTTGCGGTTTCTGACGGAGATATGCTTGTTTCCCAGTTCTCGGTGCAATATAAAACTACACATTCTGAGATCTTGATGCCTATGCTTGATGACATATGCAAAAAGATAAATCTCGATCTTTCGACAATCGATGCCATTGCGGTGGCTGAAGGGCCGGGCTCTTTTACGGGACTCAGGATCGGAAGTGCAACGGCTAAAGGACTTGCGCTCGCGCTTGATAAGCCGATAATTCCGGTACCCACTGTTGATGGAATTGCCTATAATCTCTACGGAGTTGAAAAAATAATATGTCCCATGATGGACGCAAGAAGAAATCAGGTATATACGGGATTGTACACGTTTGTGCCAAAGACCTATGAGGGAAAAAGCCTTGAGAGGTCTTTTGACATGCAGGTTATACATGAGCAGTTTGCGACTTCTGTTGAGGATATCGCGGATAGGATAAACGAGATAGGGAAGCCTGTTGTGCTCTTGGGCGACGGCGTTCCGGTATATCATGACAAGCTTGAGGAACTTTTGAAGGTTCCGTATTCGCTGGCACCTTTTTTCCAAAACAGGCAGAATGCGGCGGCTGTAGCAGCGCTTGCGGGTGTCTATGCGAGTGAGGGAAGAACTGTCAATGCTGATGATTTTGCACCCGATTATTTAAGGCTTTCCCAAGCTGAGCGTGAAGCTCTTGAGAAGGATAAGAGCGGCGCAGAATCCAAAGCCAAACTTGCCGAAAAAAAAGCTGCAAGCAGGAATAATCCGGGAATTGTCAGGATCAGGGAGATGAGCGCCGAGGATATCGAGGATGCTTACAATCTTGAAAAGACTAATCTCGGAAAAGAGGCGTGGACGCAGAAACAGCTTCTTGATGCGCTTACAAGAGACGATACGATCTATCTTGTTGCCGAGAAGGCAGGAAGAGTTGTCGGTCTGTGCGGTGTGCAGAATATCTCGGGCGAAGGTGAGATAACAAATGTGTCTGTTTCGGGAGATTGCAGAAGAGAGGGCGTTGCCTACAAGATGCTTAAGCAGCTTCTTGAAAGGGGCCACGGAATAGGGATAAAAGACTATACGCTCGAAGTTCGTGCGAAGAATACTCCTGCGATAGGACTATATGAGAGACTTGGTTTCGTAAATGAGGGCGTGAGACCCGGATTTTATGATGAGCCCAAGGATGATGCGGTTATTTACTGGAAAAGGAAATAGTTTTTATGATAGATGTTTGTTTGTTGGGAACAGGCGGAATGATGCCACTTCCCAATCGTTTGCTCACGTCTTTGTATGTGAGATATAACGGAAAATGTATACTTATAGATTCGGGCGAGGCAACTCAGATCGCACTTAAGAAAAAAGGGCTCAGTTCCAAACCGATAGATATTATCTGTTTTACACATTATCATGCGGATCATATCAGCGGCCTTCCGGGGCTACTTCTTACTATGGGAAATGCGGAGAGGACAGAGCCGCTTTTGATGGTTGGACCCAAAGGACTTGAGAGAGTTGTGAATTCACTCAGGGTGATAGCGCCTGAGCTTCCGTTTGAGATTAAATTCAAAGAGATAACGGACAGCGAGATGTCTTTTGAACCCGAGGGAATGCCGGGATTTACACTCTCTGCGTTTAAGGTTAATCACAATATTCCCTGCTACGGATATACCATGAACCTGAGAAGGCAGGGAAAATTTAATGTAGATGCGGCTATGGCTGCGGGAATTGACAGAAGGTATTGGAATGGTCTTCAGAAGGGCGAAACAATAGAGCTTGAAGATGGTACCGTTTATACGCCGGATATGGTTTTGGGAGAAGCAAGGAAGGGCATTAAGCTTACCTATGTTACGGATACGAGACCTACCGACAGTATTGTCAATAACGCTAAGGATTCAGATCTTTTTATATGCGAGGGCATGTACGGAGAGCCCGATAAGCTTGTAAAGGCGAAAGAGCACAAACATATGACTTTCTATGAGGCTGCAAGACTTGCCAAGAAGGCGGAGGTAAAAGAGATGTGGCTTACACACTACAGTCCGTCGCTTGTTAATCCTCAGGAGTTCATAGGAGAGACGAGAAAGATATTTGCAAACACAGTTGCGTCGAAGGATGGCAGAAGTCTGACGCTTAGGTTTGAAGAATAATCTGCAGGCTGAATCTTTTTTCAAAACGGAGGGGACATGGAGAACAACAGCGTAAAGTCAGCAATTATGAAATCAATCGTATTATTGGCGCTTGGAGCGGTCGTCGTGGTGGGATTGTATTTTATGTTCGTGGGAAGTAAAAAGAGTCCGGAGGAAGAACAGTACAACCTGACAGCGGTTGACGAGATCACAACTACCAATCTTGAAAAGAACTATCCGGCGAATCCGAGGATGGTTGTCGATTTGTATGCAAAGACCATGCAGGTTCTGTATAAAGAGGAGTACACTGAGGGGCAGCAGGATAAGATGCTGTACGTACTTAAGGGGATAATGGATGACGAACTTCTTGAGAAGCAGGTGGATTTTTCCAGATCTATGAAGAATGAGATTTCTGAAAGAAAAGAGGGAGATTATTCAATTTCCAATTATCTGGTACAGAATACCGAGCCTGAGGTGGTTACGGTATCCGGAAAGAAAATGTGCAATGTGCAGTGTCTTTTTTCACTCAGAAAGGGTACGTCTACGGTTGCCAATTATTACCAGTTTATTCTCCGTCAGGATGATGATAAAAGGTGGAAAATACTGGGCTGGGATGTAAATACAAAGCAGTAAATCGGAGGAAGATTTTTGATAGAATATCATGCGGACGACTACGGGCTTTTTCCTGAGCAGAGCCGTCATATTATGGAATGTTATCACAAAGGGGCGCTTAACGGCATAAGTATCATGCCAAACAGCCCTTATTTAAAGGAGTGCATGGAAGAAATACGTGACATCAGGGAAAAACTTTTTGTCACCGTGCACCTTAATTTTGTTGAAGGAAAGCCTATAAGCGGAAACAGAGCTGATATGCTCGTAAATGACAAAGGGAATTTTGACTGCGGTTTTATTAGATTGCTGCTGGCAAGTTATATTCCTTTTTTGCGTAAAGCATATTACAGGCAGATAAGAAGGGAAATCGAGACGCAGCTCAGAGCGTGCGAGGCATATATGAATGATGGCGTATTCAGAATTGACGGGCATGTGCATTATCATATGATCCCTGTTATTTTTGATGCGCTTATGGATGTCATAAAAAGCAATAAGCTTAAAGTTTCGTACATAAGATTTCCGTATGAGGAGCCTGCTGTTTATGCGAAGAATCTTTTGAAACTCAAAGGAATCGGGCTTGTAAATTTTGTTAAAGTAGTGATCTTAAATTCGCTTGTTGTCAGAAATAAAATAAAGCATAAAGCTCTTTTGGATAAGCTTGGAGTGGAAGATAAGCTATTTATGGGTGTGATGCTCTCCGGGCACATGTTTTATGACAATGTCAAACTGTGCGTCAAGAGCGCTGCTGATATTCTTGAAAAAAGAAAAAATGATGAGATGGAGATTCTTTTTCACCCGGGAGACGTGACCGTTCCTACAGATGTGGAGCGGCTTACGAGTAAGGATGATTACAATTTCCTCACAAGTTCAAACAGGATGAAGGAAGCTGAAGCTCTCAAAAAATTTGGAAGTAATCTGAGCAGGTGATCTGCCAAAAGGTAAGTTATGGAGATAAACAAGAATGTAGAGGATGACGGCGTCATCTTTATGTCAATAAAAGAAAACGGGGAACATTCAGAAAACAGCGGAAACGGTGCTAAGGATGTAACTATTCTTGCGATTGAAAGTTCCTGTGATGAGACGGCTGCGGCTGTTGTAAGAAACGGAAGAGAAGTGCTTTCGAACATTATTTCTTCACAGATCGCGCTTCACACGGTCTATGGCGGAGTTGTGCCTGAGATCGCGTCAAGAAAGCATGTTGAAAAGATAAACGGATGTGTGCGCGTTGCTCTTTCCGAAGCAGGGCTTACTCTTGATGATATAGATGCGGTTGCAGTTACTTACGGGCCCGGGCTCGTGGGAGCTCTTTTGGTGGGAGTTTCTGAAGCTAAGGCTATCGCATATGCAAAGAAAAAGCCCCTTATAGGCGTTCATCATATCGAGGGGCATATATGTGCAAATTATATCGAAAATAAGGATTTAATGCCTCCATTTGCATGTCTCGTGGTATCCGGAGGACATTCACACCTTGTTATCGTAAGAGATTACGGAAAGTATGAGATAATCGGACAGACCAGAGATGATGCGGCCGGAGAAGCTTTTGACAAAGTGGCAAGAGCTATAGGACTTGGATATCCGGGCGGTCCCAAGATTGATAAGGCGGCAAAAGAGGGAAATCCCGAGGCATTTACTTTCCCTCAGGCTAAGATTGCAGGTGCGGACTATGATTTCTCTTTTAGCGGATTGAAATCTTCTGTCTTGAATTATATTAATCAAGCTAAGATGCAGGGGCAGGAGCTTAATGCAAACGATGTTGCCGCTTCTTTCCAGAAGGCGGTCGTTGAGGTGCTTGCGGAACATGCGATAAGAGCGTGCAAGGAATATGGCATGGACTGCCTTGCCATCGCGGGTGGAGTTGCGTCCAACACTGCGCTGAGAGACCTTTTGGAAAAAGAATGTGCGGCAAATAATATAAGATTTTGCAGACCCTCGCCGGTGCTGTGCACTGACAATGCCGCAATGATAGGGGCTGCGGGTTATTATGAATTTATGCAGGGCAAGACTTTCGGGCTTGACCTTAACGCTGTACCCAATCTTCCGCTTGGAGACAGGGAGAGAAGGTATCATGCGGATAAGAACAGATAAAGATTGGAGTTGCCATGAAAACTGTGGCTGTTGTGCTTGCTGCCGGTAGCGGAAGCAGGATGAAAAGTGATGTAAAAAAACAGTATCTTGATATAGGCGGAAAGCCGCTTATCTATTATTCATTGAAGGCTTTTGAAGAGAGTCCCGTGGATGATATTGTTCTTGTTGTATCACGCGGAGATGTAGAATTTGTCCGCAGTGAGATTGTTGAAAAATTTGGGTTTGATAAAGTGGTCGCTATAGTTGAGGGAGGGCTTTATCGTTATCACAGTGTTCGTTTGGGGCTTATGGCAGCTGAGGGCGAGTATGACTATGCCTTTATTCACGATGGGGCAAGACCTTTTTTGACCAAAGAAATTATATTGAGAGCGCTTGACGGAGCAAGAGATTACGGAGCTTGCGTTGTCGGCATGCCTGTAAAAGACACTATCAAGATCTGTGATGAAGACGGATTTGCGGTTTCTACGCCCAACAGGGACAGAACCTGGATGATCCAGACGCCGCAGACTTTTTCTTTTAAACTCATAAAAGAGCTCTACATGAGGCTTGACCGTGAGGAGGAAGAGCTTATCGCAAAAGGCGTCAATATCACTGATGACGCTATGGTTGTCGAATACTTTACCGACCGCAAAGTTAAGCTTGTCGAGGGTTCATACAACAATATAAAGATCACGACACCGGAGGATATTCCTGCGGCAGAGGCAATTCTGGGGATAAAGTGAAGTGGATAAAGAAAAGATAAAAGTATTGATGATAGGCCCCGATCGAAGCGTGCATGGCGGGATTTCGGGGCTTGTAAACGGCTACTATCACGTGGGACTGGATAAAAAGGTCGATTTAAGATATATAGGGACGATGAAGGAAGGCTCTAAGCTTAAAAAGTTGTTGGTGGCAGGGCTTTCTTATGTGCGTTTTTGCATGTGCGTGGGAAAATATGACATTGTCCATGTGAATGTTGCGTCGGATAACAGCTTTTGGAGGAAAGCTCTTTTTATCAAATGCGCGAAGCGCTGCGGCAAGAAGATCGTTATACATCAGCACGGCGGAAATATTGACGAATACTATGAATCGCTTGATGAAAAGCGCAAAGAACAGGTGAGAAATATTTTCGGTATGGCCGATGTTCTTCTGGTGCTTACGAATAAGCTTTATGATTTTTTTGGAACAATCGTAGACAAAGAGAAGATACAGATTCTTCCAAATGGGGTAAGCACACGCAATGTAGATGGAAGTGAGGTCGAAAAAGATTATTCGAAGATTCTGTTTTTGGGAAGAATATGCAGGAATAAGGGGATAAGTGAGCTTCTTGCAGCAATGGATGAGATTCACGATAAGAGGCCGGAGGTTACTCTTTATCTTGGTGGTATTTATGAAGAAGACGCATATAGAAGCGAAGTGGAAAAACGATCTTCGTATGTGAAAGCGCTTGGCTGGATCATGGGATCGCAGAAAGACGAGCTTCTTGAGAAGTGCGGGATTCTTGTATTACCATCGTATTTTGAAGGATTTCCCCTTTCGGTTATTGAAGGGATGCTTCACGGATGCGCTGTTATCTCAACTGATGTCGGTGGAATTCCTGAGGCGATTGAAGACGGAATTTCGGGAATCCTAATTAAACCGAAAGATGTTGCGGGGCTAAAAAATGCAATTGAGCGAGTGACAGATGACAAAGAATATGCAAAAAGATTGTCTTGCGGAGGAATTAAAACTGCAAAAGAAAAATATTCTTTGGAAAAAAATCTGCAGAAACTGATCGAAATTTATAAAAATCTTGTCTGAGTGGTATAAAAAACCCGATCATATTGACGGGCGTGAAAACCAGTAAATAAGCGAATTGCTCAGAAAATTCTGACAATTTTATGCAATAGAAAAACTCGATTTGACGTAAAGTGAAAAAAATTAGAAAAAAAATTGAAAAATAGGGTTGACATGATAGGACCCCTTTGTTAATATAATTCTTGCGCTGCGGCGAGATGCGAAAGCAACTCACACAGAGCATTATCTCAGAAGAGATAATCTTTAACAGTATATTCGGAGCGATATCGAAGCGGTCATAACGAGGCGGTCTTGAAAACCGTTTGGCGGCAACGCCACAAGGGTTCGAATCCCTTTCGCTCCGCTTAAATTATGAACACGCTGTTAATAACATACTTGTTGTTAATCAACTATTTTGCAGAAGTACTCAAGTGGTTGAAGAGACACCCCTGGAAAGGGTGCAGGTCGTTAATAGCGGCGCGAGGGTTCAAATCCCTCCTTCTGCGTTGCCTTACGCAATCAGTAAGGGTCATAATTATACTATAAGTACCTTGACAAATAAACAGTAATGCAACCCTGAAAGATTCCAAAGAGAATAATTCAGAAAAATGTAAATTAACGGACAGAACGAAAAGCCAAGCTTAAGTTCTTAGCCGGATTAAACTTTTAAACGTGAGAGTTCGATCCTGGCTCAGGATGAACGCTGGCGGCGTGCCTAACACATGCAAGTCGAACGGAGAATTTACGCTGATGAAGCTTCGGCAGATTCTTGTAAATTCTTAGTGGCGGACGGGTGAGTAACGCGTGGGCAACCTGCCTCATACTGGGGGATAACAGCTGGAAACGACTGTTAATACCG
>NZ_FMUR01000031.1 GCF_900101605.1 Butyrivibrio hungatei | reverse complement strand
ACGGGCAAAATCAATCACTTCCTGAGTAACCACCTCAGAGTCCCGATGATATGGTTTCCGTTCATCAGGATGCGTATCGCCTCTGCAATACTTTTTAACGGTCTGCCGGGATATACCCAGCTTTCTGGCAATGGACCGTATGGATTCGCCGTCGTTATAGCGGCTGCGGATTTGGTAGTAGAGATCCATTTCGACTATCATCACCTTTCTCCCTTCATGATTTTTTCATACACTAAAAATCATAAAGGACTTAACTCAAGGTGGTAAACTTTTTCACTAGCGAAATGGATGAAACTGGTCAACTTTTATAATAGCGTTTACAGTCAAGATCTTTACATATCAACAAGCCAACAGTTGGATTATCTTCTTCTGACTTAATCTGGTGATTTACTGCTACAACATATGTGCCAAGCTGTCCAGCATATGAAGAATCAAACTTGCCCGTTTTCACTTCCAAAACTACATAGCAGTGTCGCTTGGTGTTGTAAAAGAGCATATCAATAAACTTCTCAGTATCACCTACTTCAATCCTGACTTCTCGCCCCATATATGCAAAGCCTGTACCAAGTTCCATAAGGAACTTCTCGGCCTTGTTTATAAGCGCATCCTTAAGCTCTTTCTCATCATACTTTTCTCTCAATGTTAAGAAATCAAATCTATATGGATCCTTCGTCATAGCCTGCGCAAGATCACTCTGCTCTGCCGGTAATGTTAATGCAAAATTTGTTACCGCCTTACCTTGCCTCTCATATAGATCAGTATCAAGGAAGTTCAAGAGTACATCCCTTGACCAATTGTTTTCCAATGTTTTCTTCACATAGAACAGTGCCTTTGCGGAATCTCCTTTACACTTATCTATGATAACTTTGTTATGCCCCCAAGGAATAAAAAATATTGCATTTTCCAAATCGTCCCCAGCCTGGGGACGATTTAATTCATTTTCAGAATCGTCCCCAAGTTGAGGACGATTTAATATTTCTGGATACATCTCATAAAAATATCTCATATATTTAAGATTTGTAGGCGAAAACGATTTAATATCTGGAAAGATATCTTTAAGATCCTCACTAATTGTTTTATAAAAGCCAGATCCATAATTATTTTTTTCGCCCAATCCAACAATATCCCTACCAAGAGACCAATAGAACCTGAGCATATCACTATTAGTTTTCACAGCAGCTTTTAGCTGAGTCTGTCTGAAACGTTTTGATACTTCTGTAATCCAGTCTTTATATTCATTATCAATTTTAATAAGGTTGCTCATATCTCACCTCCCCACGCAAATGCAACGTATTTTTTTGCGTTGCATTTGCGTCGCACTAATAATCCTACGTATTTCATGCTTACCTATTGAATAACTTATAAAAATGGAACCATATACACCGGAATATAATTTATACCATTCTCCCATTTATAGTCCTTTGTATGAACAACATACTTATCTTTTACACGTCTGCTAAACTTATCGCAGAAAACATCCAAAGACTTATGCGCTCTATAATTTCCATACTTAACTTCTATTGGACATATTTTATCACCGACCGATGTAAGAAAATCAATCTCGTATAAATGGTTTGATGTTTCACTCTCCATAGTGTAATAAAACAGATTATTACCTTTTACCTTAAGCATTTGCGCAACTACATTTTCATATACGTAACCCAAATTAGCCTCTAGCTTATCTGAAAGCAACTTATTATATATAACATTTTCAGTGTAATTCTTATCCTTAAATGCAAGAGTTACGAATAGTCCTACATCAGATGTAAAAAGTTTGTATCGCCCTGAATCTTTTTCCAAAGCCATCCCCACGCCAGGATTATTAGCATGATAAGCAATGTTAACTGTGTATGAGCTCAACATATCTGGTAGCAGATCAACAACTTGATCAGCTCTAGTACCTTCTCTCGCACTAGCCAATATATATCTAGATGCATTCCCGCTTAAATTGGCTGGTATAGCATCATATATATCTCCAGCCAAACCCGAACTATCGATTTTCGTGAAATCTTCTTCATAAAGGTCTACAATCTCTCTTTTTGCTTCATCCACTGCCTGTAGATTATTCGTTTCCAAATATGTCTCAATCGCCTGTGGCATACCACCAATAAGCATATATAATCTAAATTTTCTCATCAGATCCCTATGCATAGAATTACCGGCTGCATTTTTATTTTTCAAAAGAGTCTTAATAGTCTCAGCAGTGATTTCATCACCTATTGCCCACAGGAACTCCTCAAAATCCATAGGATACATAGATATTTTGTGTTCCTCACTCGGGATCAAAATATCTTTAGTATTCTTCTTTATCGAGATTAAGGAACCTGTTTCAATATATTTATATCTTCCATCAGCCACTAGATACTTAATTGCCTGTCTTGCTTTGGGAAGTAATTGGACTTCATCAAATATAATTACTGATTCCTTCTCATAAAGCCTCGTTCTGGTTAACTGCTGTAACTGCAAAAAGAAAAAGTCCAAATTATAAGTATCATCAAATAATGCCATTATCTCTTTACTCGCATGAGCAAAATCCAGCAAGATATATGACTTAAACTCATTTTTAGCAAATTCTTCTGCTATAGTGGATTTGCCAACACGTCTTGCCCCTTTTATAAGAAGCGCATATTTATTGCTACGTTTCTCTTTCCATTCAAGTATTTCATCATATATTTTTCTCTTAAATACAGCATCTTTCATGTAAAAATCCACCTTTCTGATTTGAGTATAACGCAAATCCCCATTTGAGTGAACTTATTTTACACGCAAATCCCCGTTTATTTATTCTATTTTTCCACTCAAATCCCCTTTATCCCAAATGAATAGCCTCCTCTTAGGTAAGATTCGGACGTCCTAAGAAAAGGCTAATGTAATTAAAAATTGTTTTCAAGTAAAATCTTAAAAAACTTTATGTTCAGATATAACTTACTTTGTCCCTATTGTAAGAAGATTTTTTTCGAGTAATATATATAAAGATAAGGAAAATTATTTAATATACTAATTATCTCTTGCTTGTTCATGCTCTCTCCAACATCATAATTCCACTTCCACCTTACTCACATGTATACCCCGGCTTCTTATAAAGATTATCCAATTCCGGAGCAATATGTTTATCCCAAACTTTTTCTTTCCACTCTTCTTCAGGCACATCCGTAATTGCAACAGACACACTAGACATCTTACAGCCCAATGTTTCTGCAACAACATCTGCTATTCTCTCTGCGCACTTCTTTTTCTGCTCTTCTGTTCTACCGGAAAAACACTGTATTTCAATATGTGGCATAGTAATCCCCCTAAAAACTACGATTTATAAATTTCATTGTCCCCAAAATACGTACTTATTGGGCCTTAAGCTTCGAAAACACTTACCAAGCTACTCACCACCTGATCACTTGTAACTCTATACGTCTTCAAACTATTCTGGTCAAATTCATCTTCTCGAAGATTATTAATGAAATGATGCATATCCTCCATGACAGATTCTGGCAAATCCGATACAGGATTCAAAACCATCTCAACCGCCAATCTCAAAACATCTTTCTTATGCTTTTTAATATCCGCAGAGTCCACCTTTTCTCCTTGTGCTTTTCGTGAACTCAAGTCCAAATACGCCTTAGTCTTTGAAGTACTCTTTAAATTTCAGCAACCCCGCTACCATACATATTCCTCCAACATTTCTCTTATAGAAATCTCGATTCTTTCATCTTTTTTTTCATCATCTGACAATGATAATAAAAGTGATAATGGATCAATAGCACCACCTTTGTCAAAAGAAACCACGTAACCTACCTCCTGTATAATACAGCCAGGTTCGTCTTTTTTTATATCAACCAACCTATCCTTCAGTGCCAAATCTTTTATATCTTTCTTTGCCACAACATAAGTCGGATATTTATTATCAGATATCATCGAATATTCAGCAAGCGCTGACATTCCACCAAAAACAGGAAGATTCAAATTATCATTAATATAAAAGCTATTAATCACCGGATTTCTCATGTAAACTTCAATACTACTCCACAGTTCCTTTATATCATCCGGTACATTAATGACACGTGACTTGCCCTTGGTTCCAAGAATTGGCATATCAAAAAAATCTATCTCGTCAAAACACCTAGAGGCAGACATTTTTGTAATGTCTAGTTGTTCTGCCGCTTTTGTAACTGTAACCCCATTCCATCTTTCATAAATTGCTGTAAGAATCAGTTTTTGAGTTAAAAATGATATTCTTTGAACTGGCTTTATAGTTCTTTCACGAGCAGAATTAAGAAGGATACCTAAAAATGGAAGATATATTTCCTTATCTTCTACAATAAAAGGAATTCCATCTGCTATCATTGCATTCTTAGAGTAAGTGCTGGTATTCTTTATATACAAAGCACAACGCAAATCCAAAAGTTTTTCAATTTGCCTATGGTTCTTTCGTAATTGAGCCAAATTGATTTTTTCTTTTGGAATTGCTATTAGCCACTCTATATTATGCATACTCGCAATCTTGAAATCATATAATGAAGAATAGATCATTGGAAGTCTTCCATTATAGTCTATGTCTTTAATATCTACTTCCATCCCAATGCTCTTCTCTATAAATTCTTTCATATATAAACCTCTTTTTTTAATTTGTAACGTATTTTATGTTACAAATTAAAAATAGCACCTTTAGTGCCTAAAATCAAGACAAATCATATTTTAATTCCGTCTGCGAATTTCGCAAATCAACAATATTTAAATTTTTGCAAAATAAAGAAAAGCAGCTATCTGATAACTGCTCTATGTAACGTTTATTATTAAAGTTTGAAAGATGTCGATAAACTGGAATTCTTTTTCATTATAATTCAAAAAAAAGACCTAAATCATTATATTTTCCAATAATAATTTAGGCCTTTGAATATTATTAGTGAAGCGATGTAAACGTTACTTTATAATTACTATTTCCATCTGTTAAGGTATCTATTGTTCCCTCATTCTCAACATCTAACACTTTAGCTCTAAACATATAGGGCTGTAATTCTCTGCACCTTGATTTCTCCCATTCAGGTATTGCGTAAAAGAGTGAAAAACTCTCGTTCTTGACTCTACTTGCTGTCATGTAGCCAAAAAGCGTATGTTCGAAACTATGAAGTGACGTTTTCCAGTTATGAGCTTTAGGATAGTTTATTACCGGCTTATCTGTTGCTCCATCTACCATATGCCAGATTTCTCCATGCTCGTGATCGGTCATTACATCAAACCAGTACTTGTGCGTGTTATTCAAAAATCTATAATAAGACGGATCATGAATAGAAAGTATTTCTGCAGCCTGGTCTAGTTCTGCCAAAATCCACCACTCTTTATCTATATCAAGATTTCCATTCTGGTCAAAACGCCTTGCCCAGGAACCATTTTTTTCTATATATGCATCCAGCAATATTCTATGTATCTTAGGTCTTGCAAAGTTAATATACTCCACGTTATTTAGAAGTTCGCCAACTTTTAAAATAACCCAGAATGTCTTTACTGAGTGACCAAAATCTGTATGATCAGTTCCCAGATTCATACTCATGGCATCACTGTCAACACCCCAGAAAAATCCATATTGTTCGCTATAGAACTGCGTAATAAGAATATCTGTAATCTGCTTCATATCATCACGCCACTTCTGTGCATAAGGCATTGGAAGTGCTGGAGTTATCATCAACATGTATGCATATAGCTGATCTAATTGAGCTACTATCTGAACTTCTGGATTATCTTTCAAAAATCTTGGAAGCCACGTTAAATACCCTCTTTTCTCATCCATATATACGTTAAAAATATAGTCATGGAGCTGAAAAATCTTAAACATAACACTTTTATCATGTGTCAAAAAGTAATACATTCCAAGACCTGTAAGTCCGTACGCAAGATCCTGACTGGTACGTTTCCTGTAATCAGAATCCCATTCTTTGGTAGTACTATTCTGAGTAACGTGCATGCCGTAGTTTCCATCCATAGCATTCATTAATTCCATAGCACCTTTTTTGCAAATATCAAGATATTCAGTCTTACCCGTCATATGATATGCAATGCCAAATGCATAGGTTAATCTCGAGTGTGCTCTTACGTAATTATTATCTTCGTCAACCAAACCTGAAGTGTCAGAAGATTTTTTTGCTTCTACAAACTCTTTTGGCCAATCCTGTTTTGAAGCCGGAAGCACATGACCATCATTTGTAATATAAGTTGGAAACAAAGAATCTTTTATATCAGTAATCTCGGGTTTATTCCAGAATTTAAGCAAATCATCGTTTAAATGATTCATCCAGTCCTCGGGTTTATAAGCTCTGTCAATTAACTGCTGCAGATTAAATGCTTTATGACTTATCATAAGCGTTTTTCCTCCTTAGTGTTATTACAGACTTGCCTGATTCGGTAACATCACCTACTAAAACTCTTTGCTTATTACCATTTAGAAGTGTCAAAAAATCTACAACTCCGCCTTTCTCAGGTGCAAAAGTTACATTTTAAAGCATATATTGTGATGATTTGTTTAAGAAAACAGCCATATTTATTGTATATTTTTAACGCTATATCGTCAATATTAAAACGTATTTGTGTCCCAATAGAAATACTATAGTATCAGCAAAAACAGTTAACTTGCCGCTAAGAAGGCGCAGTGATCAAGCGCCATACGACATTCCCGGATTCAATATAAGCTTCTGGTCAAAGGCCTTCTTTATATTCCTCATAAGAGCAATGTTAACCGCAGGTGTGGTCTCCAGCAGGTATTTCTGCTTGCTGAGGCCGATACCGTGCTCACCGCTTACAAGGCCGCCGAGTTCATGCGCTTTGCTGTAGAGAACCGAGAGGTTTTCCTTAAGCTCTTTTTCCCAGGTCACATCGTCCCTGTCGCCGCGGACTACGCAGTATGTATGCCTTGGCGTTCTTCTCCGGGAAATCCGTCTTAAGGAATTCTTCTCCGAGACTCTCTATATCCTACCCGCGCTTTGTCTTGCTACTTTATCGTTCTATCAATTGCTCTGCAAGTTTCTTTCTCTGTCTTCTTTCGTGCTCCAGTCTTTCCTGAATCTCATCCATTCTTTTGAAGATTAGTGTTAGCATCTAATTAGTACATTTTAAAATGAGTTAATCCTTTAAATAGCATATAATACAAGAGGAGGAACTCATTATGCCAAGAAAAAA
>NZ_FMUR01000032.1 GCF_900101605.1 Butyrivibrio hungatei | reverse complement strand
CAATGTCATTAAGTTAAGATGACAGCCCAAAAGATCTCTATGTCAGAAATGACATAGGGGTCTTTTTTTCTTAAAAGGTATTGACAGATTATCGTAAATGTGTGGCCGCTTTCGCTACTGATGTTTTAAAGGTAGCGAAAGCGGCCCTTGTAATTAAGGAAAACTTGATTGCAAGGAGGTCACATATGAAACCAAAACATATTAAAAAGCTTTTATTATCTGAAATCACTACCACTACTCAAAACATGTTGGATTATGTTGTTAATCCCAAAGTAGATTTCACTAGGAATCGTAAGCTTCCATTCGAAAAAATAGTCAGAGCTATCATCGAGATGGAAAGCAAGAGTATAACCAATGAGATGATTGATATCTTCCATGATGTCAGTTCATTGCCATCTGCCTCGGCTTTTGTTCAGCAAAGACAAAAGATTAAGCCCGAATTTTTTAGAGACATCTTTAAAGGGTTTACAAATAAACTACAAAATCATTCGCATTCTGATTTAACTATTCTTGCAGTTGATGGTTCTGATATTCAAATTCCAACTAATTCTGAAGATAAAAAATCTTATTATCCCAGTGTTAATGGACAAAAGCCCTACAATTTGTTGCATTTAAATGCACTCTATAATCTAGAAAATCATTTATATACTGATGTAGTACTTCAAGGAAAGCATGATGCAAATGAGCACTCTGCATTGCAAGAGATGGTAGATAGATCGCCTATTCCCAAAGCATTAGTAATTGCTGATAGAGGATACGAATCTTATCACAGTATGGCACATATCCAAGAAAAAGGTTGGTATTATCTCATAAGGATTAAGGATGGTACACGAGGAATTAAGAATGGATTAGACCTACCTGATGAAGAAGAATTTGATGTAAATATTGATTTAAAACTTACGCGTAAACAAACAAAGGAAATGAAGGAATTATTTTTGAAGGACAAGAATCACTACAAATTGATTGCACATTCACATCCGTTTGATTATCTCCCAACAAAGCTAAGGAAAAAGGATTCAGTAGCCTTTTATGAGCTTAAATTTAGAATCGTACGATTCAAGATTACTGAAGACACATATGAAACCGTAATTACTAACTTGGACGCTAAGGAATATACGCCAACAAATTTAAAAAAGTTATATGCAGCCAGATGGGGGATAGAAACTTCATTTAGAGATTTAAAATATACTATTGGAATGCTAGATTTTCATTCAAAAAAGGTGATGTGTATTCAGCAAGAAATATACGCACATCTGATAATGTATAACTTTGCGGAAATGATTACCTCGCACGTAGTCATTGAAAAAAAGCAAAGAAAATATACATACAAAGCGAACTTTACCGTTGCTGCTCATGTCTGCAGACTATTCTTGCGTGAAAAAACGACATCACCTAATTTAGAAACTATAATAGCTAGAAATATAATTCCAGTTAGACCTAATAGGCATCGTAAACGAATACTGACAGGAAAAGTATTTCATAGTTTCTTATATAGAGTAGCATAAATAATCAAAATAAAACATGATTAGTAGGTGGATTTTAGATCCGCCTGTTTGTTATGCCTAAAAAGGAAGAAACGGGAATGAAGGTTATCATCTTCATTCCCGTTTCTCTCATCCAAAGCATTATCCCAATGTTAACTTAATGACATTGATCGTGTGATTGACCGTCTTTTTAAACATATCGGATTAAACGTTGTCAGATGATTTCCTTGATATAAACGTCCGGACATTTCGTAAGGTCGATATAGTCATTACCGACTTTAACAGTGGGGCGGGAGAGGTGCATCTTGTTGATGAAGATTATCTCGCCGACTTCACCTGTACTGAGGCGGACAGTGTTAAGAAGGTAGGTGTTAACTATGTTTTGCAAGAATGCGATTATCATTTCGGGATCGTACTTCTGGTAACCTTCCTCTTCGAACATTGATATAGCAATGAAAGGACAAAGAGGACCGCGGTAATAGCGGGCACTTGTCATTGCATCATATACGTCCGCAATGGCGACAAGCTTACCGAATTTATCAATCTGAGGTCCGCGGATCTTAAGCGGATATCCCGATCCGTCGCATCTCTCGTGATGCATAAGGGTCGCATTCTTAATATGCTGACTGATGTTAAGATTCTTTATTATCTCATATCCGCGCTGCGGATGAGTCTGCATAAGCGTATATTCGTCTTCTGTGAGCTTATCGGGCTTTCTGATTATTTCATCCGGAATAAGGAGCTTGCCGATGTCATGGAAAAGACCTGACTGAGTAGCAATCTCAACTTCCGATTCATCCCATTTAAGCCACTGGGCAAGGATGTTTGAAATCAGAGCAACGTTGATGCTGTGTGTAAATGTTGCATCATCATATGATCTTAGATTGTGAAGCATATCAAAGATATTGGCTGACGATCTTCCTTTTTCAAGAAGGCCATAGATGGGAGCCATCATATCATCAAAAACAAGATCTCTGTTATTCTCGATAATATCCTTTATAGTGTGCTCAAATTTCTCAGCACATTCCTCAAAGCTGTGTTTAAATTCTTTAAACTCAGGTGATTGTTTGATACGCTCAGAATAAGTGAGTCCTTCATCGTTGGTTATGTCGACAAACTCATTTTCGAGTTCGACGAGCTCATCTTCGATAAGAACATCGATGATTGAATAGAAAGCCAACCTGGCAATGTCTTTGTCCTCAAGGACAGTACCTTTGTCAAGAAGCTTCAAACTTGAATTATAAGTGTGTACATCATTTGCAAGCACCATACCGGGTACGAGCTTGCGTGTAAGAATTCTTTTCATTATCCCCTCATTAAAAACAAAAATACATCAAAATAATGATAATTTATTATAGTTACGCAACTGTTTTTTTGTCAAACATTCTTGACAAGAAAGAACATTGAGAATAACATAATTTTGAATTTTTTACAATTTTTTTATACAAAATACGTTTTTTCAAGAAGCGGATAAGGTAGGAAGGATCGGAACTAATGAACGAGAAACAGAGCATTTTAGATACTATTGCACAGAGCTGGCAGTATTTTGCTGCGCTTATAATATTGGTTGCTTTTGCGTTTGTTATTACACTTGCGGTTGAAAAGGCTGCGGCAAGAAAAGAAGGAAAGATGGATCAAAAACTTTTGAGTGTCCGAAAGATGGCTATTATCGGAGTTTTTTCCGCGGTATCTTTTGTTCTTATGCTTCTGGAGTTCCCGCTTCCGTTTGCGCCTTCTTTTTATAAATTTGACTTTAGTGACATGCCGGCACTTGTCGGAGGTTTCGCAGCAGGACCTTTTGCGGGCGTAATGGTTGAGTTTATCAAAATATTGTTAAAGCTGGTCATTAAGGGAACAAGCTCGGGATTCGTAGGTGAGATAGCAAACTTCGTTGTCGGTACTTCTTTTGTACTTCCCGCAACGATTATCTACAGACTTCATAAGTCAAGAAAGGTTGCGCTTATAAGCTGCATCGTCGGAACGGCCTTCATTACACTGGTAGGTTCACTTCTTAACGCATTTTTCCTTCTCCCTGCATATGCAGTTATCTACGGCTGCGATATAAGTTCATTCGTGGAGATGGGAGCCGCGATAAATCCTGCGATAAGCAATGTTACGACATTTTGCTTGCTTGCGGTCGCACCGTTCAACCTCGTAAAGGGCATTGTGGACAGCGTGATAACGTTTGCGCTATATAAGCACATAAGCCCGATACTTAAGGGAAACAGCAACAGAACAAAATAAAACATCAGATTTTAAGGAGCATTCTTAAATGGGATGCTCTTTTAATTTGTTTGATAGTAAAGGGGTTTTTTGGCATAATAGAATATGGCTGTTGGGTATGGGTGATTTACAAACTAAGAGGCGAGGAGATTAGGCATGGTTAGGATAGCAGTTTGTGATGATTCAGGGTTTATGCGAAGTGAAATCAAGAAAAGGATTTTGGAGTATTCTGTAAAAAAAGATCTTGATTACTCATTAGATGAGTATGAGGTAGGGGAGCGGCTTGTTTGCTCGAGAGAAAAGTACGATTTGATCTTTATGGATTACGAATTTGAAAATAAAGGGACAAACGGACTTAATATTGCAAAAAAAATCCGTGAATATGATAAGAATTCGACCATTGTATTTGCGAGCAGTTACCCGTCTATCGTGTTTGACACTTTTGAAGTGGGCACATTCAGATTTTTAATAAAACCAATTGATAATGAGAAATTTAATGAAGTTATGGATGCTTTCATGAAGACATTGGAAGAGGATAGTGTTCTTAAGATCCGTATGGATGGAGAAAACTATTTTTTCAAGGAAAGCATAATCTCATATGTTGAAGGTATGGGAAAAAACTGTATTTTACATTTTTGTGACGGCCGAGAAGATATGGAGTGTCATATGACTCTTGGCGCCATCGAGGGACGTCTTTCACCGGAAAAGTTCTACAGATGTTATAAATCATTTCTTATAAATCTTGCTCAGGTTGATTCCTATAGTCACGATGAAGTTACCATGAGTACAGGAGATAAGTTGCTTATCAGCAGGCTTAAGTATAAGGAGTTCAACAATATCTATACAGATTATCTTGTGAAAGCGGGAGTATGAGGGGACAGATGGCATGATGCATAGTTTTATGGTAATGATGGCGATATATACTGTGCGAGGAGTGATTGGGCTTGCAAATTATTACATGGCCTTTGAATATTTTTTTGTTTTTCCGAGTTCAAGATGGAAGAAAGCTAAAGGAATCTGTGTAGGTATTTATTTTTTAATCAATTATTTATACAGACCTATGATAAATTATGGACCACGAGTATTCCATTATGTTATTTGGATGTTGTACCTTGTGCGTATTGTGCCATTTTTGTGGGCAAAATATGGATACAAAAAGACATATTTGGCAATTGTATTATTTTATGGAAATATTATAGATTGTATTGCTCAAAATATTCATGTTTTGTTTACCGGGAATATTTTTGATGAAACATATAAGGCTATGAATGTGGATTTTTCTGTAATGATAACTGAAGTGCTGGTTTTTTGCATACTTTTTGTTTTAATTATTTTAAAACGAGTGAATTTTATAAAAGTATATTTTACCAAGCTCACTATAATAGAGTATATGCTTCTTTTCGGGTTAGATATGTCTTTTGCAATACTTGAAGCAAGTATATTTAAATCGAGTTTAGCAACTAGTTATATAAAAAAAGTTTGTATTGTTACATATATTTTTCTCATGGCACTTATTATTCATGCAATAATGGTTCGTAATCAGAACACATCTATGAATGCTATGATAGGTAATTTAAAAGAACCTATGAAACAGATTAAAGATTCATATATTGAGATGAATGAGAAGAATACAGAGCTTAGAAGATTTAGGCATGATGTTAAGAATCTTCTCATTACGTTACGTTCTCTAGTATCGGAAGGGAAAAATACACAGGCGGTTGAGTATATTGATAAGATGCAGGGTGCTGTAGAAAAAAGCAATGTAAAATTATTTGACACAGGAAATTTTATTGCAGATGCATTGCTTGAGTCTAAATTCAAAGTGGCAGTCCAGAACAATATTTCTATGACAGTGACAGGAAATATTCCTGCAAATAGGATTGAAGACGTGAGTTTGGTAATACTAATTTCTAATTTACTTGATAATGCTATAGAAGCGGCAAAGTTGGTTGATGGAGAAAGGAAAATTGATATTCAGTCAATACTTAAGAAGAGTGTATGGATTTTATCAGTAAAAAATTCTTGTGTGCAGGATGTTGTGATTCGTGAAAATCGAATAGATACAACCAAAGATAATAAGGAAGTACATGGATTTGGACTTTCAAATATCGAACGAGTAACAAAGGATTATTCCGGTAAATTACAGCTTAGTTGCAAAGATAAAGTGTTTACGGCTAGAACAACGATAATGTTGACTGCGTAAGAATGCAGTTCGCTCCTAAAATAATACCGTTTATTCCGATAAGCGATATTATGAATTATTTTTTGTAATATATAGTTATCAGTTGAATGAAGTACGGGTTATATATTATAAAATATGGAGGAGCAGAGTTATGCCTTGGGATTTTGGTTATTAAAAGAACAGTTATTGTTATATTTGAAAGAGAGCAGTTTTTGGGATGACAACTATGAGTTGCATTCTGAAGAACTGCTCTCTTTTTTGTTTAAAGGGATGCGATCGATGCGCAAATAGGTGCAACGAACCATTGGTCTAAAGACGTGGAGATTAGACTATATGGAATGCGGAAAGCGGGAGTGAACTGCATTATATTCGTAACAAACTGAATAATATAAGAGAATTAAAACAGGGAATTCCTTTTTGAAATCAAGTTGTTTGAAAGTCATTTTTTATATAAAACAGAAACTAAAATAGTAAATGTAAACGATGTAATACATCAGCAAATAAATAAGCGCTTAATAAAAAAACAGAAGGGAGAAAAGCAACTATGTTAAAGCAGGTAAATACTTTTTCAAATGTAGAATGCAACTGGCCGTGTATACTTTGCGATGATTGGTCACATGATTTTGTTCACTAAAAAAGAATAAGGAGGAAAGCAATTATGTTGAAGCAGGTTAATGCTTTTTCAAATGTAGAATG
>NZ_FMUR01000033.1 GCF_900101605.1 Butyrivibrio hungatei | reverse complement strand
TGTAAACGTCAATGAAAAAGTTTACCACTCGCTACCGAATTAGTTTACCACTTCGCTAGCGAAAAACTTTACCATTTGACCATTTTTCGCTGGTGAATAAGTTTACCAGTAGCGATACTGAAAAAGTTTACCACTAACGCTACCGAAAAAGTTTACCACCAAGTTTCTTGTTATGGGGAACACCGCAATAGCAGCATTCCCCGAGTTACTTTAGTTATAATACATAGTTTTCGAATGGCAGGTCCTCATCAAGACGAACCTTATGGGCATGAGCTTTGAAGTATTCAAAATCCTCTGTAAGCCCCTTCCATTTGATATAATCGCTCAAGTATTGATTCTCATTGGAAAGATACTTGATATCCTGATCCTGGCTATGTATGTGATCATACATTTCCTCGAGCACTTCCTTTAGCTGGTTGTAGGAAGCTTTCTTAACTTTCTGCATATTTCTTACCTCCTCTCTTTGAGGCGGTAACCTTAGCGGCATGTTCGGCACGATAAGGATGCTCTGAGTTCATGTTGAGCACATGAGATCTGAAGGTAAGTCGGTCAATCAGAGCTGTTACCATTGTTGTATTCTCAAACATGGTGGTCCACTCTGAAAAGCTTAAATTTGTTGATACTATGATGCTTTTTCTTTCAGCTCTGTCAGCTATTACCTTGAACAGTAATTCTGACTGATGTCTGTTGAATGTCAGATAGCTGAGCTCGTCGATTATAAGGAGATCTGCTTTTGATATCTGCTTCTCAAGACGGATAAGCTTGTGATTATCTTGAGCTTCTATGAGTTCATTGGATAAGTTGGCTGCAGTAAAGAACTTGACGTTCATTCCCTGCATACATGCTTTTATACCAAGAGCTATTGAAAGATGTGTCTTTCCGGTGCCAGGATTGCCTATCATTACTATGTTCTGGCGGTTATCAACAAAATCGCATGAAGCCAGTTCATTTATAAATGCTTCTGTGAGATGTTCAAATCTGCTGAAGTCCAGTTCATCAATGGTCTTCAGGTATGGAAAGTTTGCAGATTTGATTTTTCGTTGTCTGTTACTTTCCGTGCGGGCTTCGAGTTCCTGCTTCATAAGAGCGACAAGGAAGTCATCATAGCCCTGATCCTTATTGAGTTGTTTTATGACATCTGGGTACCTGTTAAAGCTTGGTACACGTAGTTGTTTAGCATATAGTTCTATTGTTTGTTTATTAACTTCATTCATCTTGGCATTACCCCGCATTTCTTGTCATAAGTTGACAGGTCTGTAGAGATTACGTTGACATCACGCTTGAAATGTATGATGTTGGACTCTGGTGTTTCCCGCAGTTGGCTACGGACTATATCTACCGTAGGTACAATACCTGGCGGGAGACTGCGCTTGATATCGAGTACCTTATCGACGCCATGATCAACGCAGAGCCTAAGGAGCTTGACCATCTCCTTGTTACCACCGGGAAGCATCTTGCCCCAGTCAAGGAGTTCCTTGTCAACAGTTGCTCTTACAGGTTTAGCCTGGAACACAGCCCTTGGCTTACGTTCCAGAAGATCAATGTAATGCTCAAGATGATATTCAGTTTTGTTCTTTCCATAGGCGCGGTCATGAGTTGCTATGAGAACGCCTTTGTGATAGATATGCACTGTATTGGCATAGCCTTTTACAGTAACATCCTTCCTAAGATATTTAACAGGTACTGAGTAGTTGTTCTTATCAAATCTTACTGTTGAGTAATCACCAACAGAAGGAGTCTCAGTCTTGCTGGTATCAAACCTGTAAGTAGGAACGGAATGGAGATAGTACCTTTCAACTTCATAAGCCTCTTTAACTGAAACTGATTTAGTGGTAACCTTATGGGTGTTCATATAGTCAGTACAGGAGGCAAGGAGCTGGGCGTTTAATTCGTCGATGCTCTTTACTCTTGGCACTGGCACCATAAAGTTCTTTCTTGCGAAACCAACCAGGTTTTCAACAAGTCCTTTTTCGTTTCCACTTGCTATGTTACAGAATTCAGTTTTAAAGGCATAATGGGCAGCAAATGCTTTGTATCCATCAGTTGCTTTGGCATGCTTTCCGAAGCCTTCTTTAACAGCAACCTTGGCATTATCGAAGATAAGCCTTAAAGGAACACCGCCAAAGAAATCAAACATCTTTTGTTGGGCTTCGAGAAATGATTCCGTGTTCTGTGAGTAGTAAGCCTGAACAAAGATAGCACAGCTGTTACAGAGTCTTCCACAGAAGAACTGGACTTTGGTTTTCTGCCCGTTAATGTATGCAGTGGCTTCGCCCCAGTCAATCTGGCCGGCATCACCAGGGTCGTACTCAAGTGGAATGTCAGCCTGTGGCGAGATGTCCATTTCTGCTCTGAGCGTTTTAACCAGTTTTCTGATTGTTGATTCAGCACCTCTGAAGCCCTTTTCGAAAACAAGACGGTCATAAATGCGCTTGGCAGTGTGCCATTGTTTTGAGAGATTTTCTTTCTTATCTTCTTCAAGACAGGCACGGGCAAAATCAATCACTTCCTGAGTAACCACCTCAGAGTCCCGATGATATGGTTTCCGTTCATCAGGATGCGTATCGCCTCTGCAATACTTTTTAACGGTCTGCCGGGATATACCCAGCTTTCTGGCAATGGACCGTATGGATTCGCCGTCGTTATAGCGGCTGCGGATTTGGTAGTAGAGATCCATTTCGACTATCATCACCTTTCTCCCTTCATGATTTTTTCATACACTAAAAATCATAAAGGACTTAACTCAAGGTGGTAAACTTTTTCACTAGCGAAATGGATGAAACTGGTCAACTTTTATAATAGCGTTTACAG
>NZ_FMUR01000034.1 GCF_900101605.1 Butyrivibrio hungatei | reverse complement strand
TCTTAACTTCCAATAGATTTTGAAACTCAATTGAAAATTTAGGCATAAAAGTCCGGAAAATTCAGCATATCTGTTGATTTTTCGGGCTTTTCTTGTTATAATAATTGAGTAGGTATACATACTTATTATCAGGGAGATATATGGTCAATGTACTATGATTTCAAGGTGAAGATTCCGGCAGAAAAGGGCAAGATTTACACCAGGACAATCAAGGGAGTTGTCTACATCAACTACGAGTATGAACGGGTGTACAAACCGGATAAGAAATATAACATCCCAAAGCGGACCACTATAGGCAAACAGTGCGAGGATGATCCGACAATGATGTATCCTAATCCCAACTATCTAACCTATTTCCCAGACGCGAAGCTTCCAAAGGATCAAGGGCGTGATGATAGGAGTAGCTGTCTTCGCATTGGTTCGTTCCTTGTTATTGAGAAACTGGTGATGGAGAGCATGGTTGATAAGATCATCTCTGGCATATACAACGATGAACGTGGCTCTGGATTATTCCTTGATCTGGCTGCTTATTACATAATAACTGAGAATAATGCTGGTCAGTACTATCCTGATTATGCATACAATCATCCATTGTTTACCCCGAACTATAAGATATATAGCGACTCAACCGTCTCAAAGTTTACCAGTGAGATAACCGTAGATGATAGCGTTGGATTCCAGAATGAGTGGAACTCTATCAAAAAGCATAAGGATAAGATCTACATATCTTATGATTCCACCAACAAGAATTGTCAGGCTGGTGATATAGACTTGGCTGAGTTCGGACATGCCAAGGATGACAAGGGACTTCCTATAATCAATTACTCTATTGCCTACGACAGCAATAACAGGGAACCGCTTTTCTATGAAACATATCCGGGGAGCATAGTTGATATATCACAGCTTCAGATGATGCTTGATAAGGCAGTTGCTTATGGATATAAGAACGCCGGATTTATTCTTGACCGGGGATATTTCAGCAGAGAAAACATAAGGTACATGGATAAATGCGGATATGATTTTGTGATCATGGTAAAGGGAATGAAGTCCTTCACTAATGAGGCTATCAAAAAGGTCAAGGGAACTTTTGAGGATAAAAGGGAATACTCTATCCGCAGATATCAGGTAAGTGGTACAACGGTTGAGACTCCTATATTTTATTCTGATGAGAAGAATAGGTATCTCCATATCTATTACAGTTATGGAAAAGCAGCATCAGAGCGTGAGGCTTTAGAATCCCGTCTGGACAGGATGGCTGCATATCTTGCAAGGCTTGAAGGTCAGCCGGTAGTAATAGATAAGAGTTTTGAGAAGTATTACAGCCTTGAATACTTCCATGAAGGTCAGGAAGACCAGTGCTTTGTCTGTGCGATAGAAAAAACTGATGTAATAGAGGCTGAACTAAAGATGTGCGGATATTTCTGCATTATCACATCTGACAAGATGACCGCCAAAGAGGCACTGGAACTATATAAGAGCAGGGACGCTTCCGAGAAACTGTTCAAAGCTGACAAGAGTTTTCTTGGAAACAGAAGTCTCAGAGTATATACAGGCGATGCTCTTGAGGGAAAGATGCTGATAGCATTTGTGGCACTTATCATCCGTAACCGTATATACACAAAACTCAAGGATGCAGAGGAAGAAATGTTGGAAAAGCCTAATTACATGAATGTACCGGCAGCCATAAGGGAACTTGAGAAGATAGAGATGATAAGACAGGCCGATGGAGTATACAGACTTGACCATGCAGTAACTGCAACACAGAAGACGATACTGAAAGCGTTTGGTATTGATGCTAATTATATAAAACGAAAATCAAAGGAAATCAGCGACTGGCTGAATCCAAAGATACATAAGGTAAAGATTTAAGAGGGAGGACTGACATGGCACGAGGACGAAAGAAGGTATCAACAAGCTCATTGGATGCAAAGATCGAACAACAAAAGGCTGTGATGGAAAAGGCAAAACTTAGGTATGAAGCTGAAAAGGAGGCTCTTGCAGAACTGATAAAACTCCGTAATGAAATGAGGAAGGATGAGCTTATGGCTGCAGTGATCAAGAGCGAGCATTCTTACGAAGAGATCATGGCATTCATAAAAGGAGGGTCATCTGAGGATGAATAAATATAAACCTTCAGAGCGTAAAGTCGATCTATATGATATAGGAGATGGTCTTACACTCGTGAATATAGTTACGAAGAATGAAGCTGGTAAAACAAAAGCAGTTCATACGTATATAGGTTATGAAGGGGACGGTTTTGTTTGCGTTGCTCATTCCGAAGGTCTTGATCAGCCGGGAGTCATTTATAGTTATTCAAGTCATGTCAGGATGCTTAATGCTAATCTTCCATATCTGCTTGATTGTTTCTGGTCTAACGTAAAACAATAAACAGAAACCGGGATTGGAGTTCAATTCCGGCTGAAATTATTTTGGTCATTGAGTGGTAAAAACATTGGAAGTTATGA